>NZ_JBICUC010000002.1:0-189429 GCF_043197975.1 Kribbella sp. NPDC048928
CTCCTAACCCCCCCCCCCACCCCAACCGCCACCCCCCCCCGACCCCCCCCCCCCCCCCCCCCCCCCCACCCCCCCCCCCACCCCCCCCCCCCCCCCCCCCCCCCCCCCCCCCAGCCACTTGCACGCCACCGCACTAGCTGATTTGCCCGCCCTAGGCGAGGGTGGGGTGGGAGCCGCGTCACCTGCTGGCACTCCACCGCAGGTCGTCCGCCGAGTCGTGGATTCAGGCGCCCCAGACCGACTTCTGGCAACCTTTCTCCACGACTCGGCGAACGGGGTCCGAACCATTCGCCACGACTCGCCACAAGCGGGCCCGCACCACGACCTGCGAGGGGACAGGTCGCACAGCCGACCGGACATCTCGCGGCCAGCCAACGGACGAGTCCGGCGCGCCCCGCGGCTAGACCTGGCGCGATCGGCCGCGTCCCGCGGGTAAATGTGGTGCGGCCCACGGGGTCGGCGCGGCCCGCGGGTCGACGTGGTCCGGCCCACCACGCCCCGCGGCTAAGTGTCGTACGGCCCGGCGGTCCGCGCTTCGTGGCGGGCTTTGTTCGGTGTTCGTCGAGTCGTGGATATTGGCGCGCTCGGCCGACCGTTCTCCACGACTCGGCGAAGGGGGCAGGACCATTCGCCACGGCTCGGGGAGAACAGGCCGCCCCTCGGTGGACCGAGGGGCGGGTTCGGCGGACCGAGGGGCAGGTTGGGTGGACCGATGGGGCCGCGGTGGAGGAGTTGTGGTTAGCCGAAGGGTTGGCGGTGTTGGGCTTCTTCTGGGTAGCCGTTGCCTGCTGTTGTGGCGCCGTTCGCCGGGGAGCCGGTGGCCGAGACGTCGTGTGAGACGACGCCCGAGGTCGGAGCGCCGTGGGAGGCGGGGCCGGCTGTGGGCGGGGTGGCGGGTGGGGTGGGGTGCGTCGGCGTGGAGCTCGCGGAGGTGGCGCTGTGCGACCCGGTGGTGTGGGGGGTCGCGGGTGGGTGGGGGGTGTTGGAGAGGCTGTCGCGGATGGTGCCGAGGAGGCGGGTTTCTACGGCTTCCAGTTCGGTGATGCGGGTGCGGATCTCGTGTTCTTCGGCGCGGGCCTCGGTGAGCAGGTGTTCCGCCTCGGCACGGGCTGTCGTACGGAGTTGGTCGACCTCGGCCTCGGCGGTGGTGCGGAGGCGATTGGCGTCGGCGTGGGCGGTCGTCCGTACGCTCTCGGCGTCGGTCTTCGCGGTCTCGCGGAGATGGTCCGCGGTCCGCTGACTAGCGCTCAGCACGCTGAGCTCGTACCGCCGGAGCTCGTCGACCAGTTCGCCGGCCGGCCGCTGCGAGTCCAGGATCGCCGCCGCGGGTTGCGGGATGTCCGCGTCCGGCAGCGTGGTCTCGAGCGCCGCGATCTGCTGGTCGACCCGTGTGAACAGGTCTGCCACGTCTGTACGCATCTGACGGATCGTGTGCGCGGCCGCCTGGACGCGCTCGGCTGCCTCACGTTCACGCTCGCGCGCAGTACGTTCGGCCGAGGTGATCACGTCCAACGCGACAACAGCCGCACGCTCAGCCGGATCATCGGACACAGTCTCCCGGTACGACACCGCACCCGAACCGCCAGGCCCGTCAGCACTGTCAGCCCCGACAGCCCCGTCAGCGCCCTCGGCGGAGGCCCCCATCGCGACCGTACGACGCAGCGGCACCTCACGGATGCACAGCACCGCGATCAGGCTCACCACAGCAGCGCCCGCGGCGATCACGAAGATCCGCCCGGTCGCGTCCCCGTACGCATGCCGCACGATCTCCTGCACCGGACCGGGCAGCGAGTTCACGTCCAGTACGGAGCCGGACCCGCCCTGCGTCGCGGCGCCCGCCCCGAGCTCGCGCAGGTGCTCGGTGATGAGGTGGGTGACCCGCGTCGCCAGGACCGCCCCGAGGACCGACACCCCGACCGCACCACCGAGGCTGCGGAAGAACGTGACGGTCGCGCTCGCGGCCCCGACCTCGCTGACGTCGACGGTGTTCTGCACCGCGAGGACCAGGTTCTGCATCGTCATGCCCATCCCGAGGCCCATGCCGAGCATCCCGAGGCCGACGTACCAGTACGGCGACTCGTGGTCGATCGTCCCGAGTACGCCGAGCCCCGCGGTGAGGAACAGCCCGCCGATCACCAGGTACCGCTTCCACTTGCCGAAGCGGGTGATCAACTGACCGGATCCGACCGACCCGAGGAACGACCCGAACATCATCGGAATCGTCAGCAACCCGGCCTCGGTCGCGCTGTAGCCGCGGGCGACCTGGAAGTACTGCCCGAGGAACACCGCGCTGCCGAACATCGCGATCCCCACCGAGAGGCTGGCGAGGATCGCCAGCGCCGTCGTCCGCTGCCGGACGACCCGCACCGGGACCAGCGGCTCGGCCGCGTGCGTCTCGACCACGACAGCCAGGATCGCCAGCACCGCCGTACCGCCCAGGTACGCACCAGTCTGCCAGGACCACCACGCGAAGTGCTCGCCCGCGAACGAGACCCAGATCAGCGGCAGGCTCGCGGCACCCGCGATCAGGATCGCCCCGAGGTAGTCCATCCGTACGCGCCGTTTCGTCACCGGCAGATGCAGGAACTTCTGCAGGATGATCAGCGACAGTACGGCCAGCGGGACGCACACGTAGAAGCACCAGCGCCAGCCGAGCCACGACGTGTCGACGATGACACCGCCGACGAGCGGGCCGGAGACGGTCGCGACCGCCATCACGGCGCCCATGTAACCGGAGTACCGGCCCCGCGAACGGGGTGGGATCGCCGCGCCGATGATCGCCTGCGCGAGCGCCATCAGCCCGCCCATCGCGAGGCCCTGCAGGACCCGGGCGCCGATCAAGAACGGCACGCTCTGCGAGATGCCGGCCAGCATCGAGCCGATCACGAACGCGACGATCGCGAGCTGGACGAGCAGCTTCTTGCTGATCAGGTCGGACAGCTTGCCCCAGACCGGCGTCGACACGGTCATCGCGAGCAGGCTGGCGGTGACCACCCAGGTGTACTGCGTCTGGGATCCCTCGAGGTCCGCGATGATCGTCGGGAGTGCGTTGCTGACGATCGTGGAGCTCAGGACGGCGGTGAACAGCGCCGCGAGCAGCCCGGCGAGGATCTCCAGGATCTCCCGGTGCGAGAGCTCCGGATTGCCGGCCGACGGCGGCGCGGGTGGCGGCGGCGTGGCCGGTGAGGTCTCCGGCTCAGCGTACCGGGATCGATAGCGCTGTGACTCGGCGTCAGGAGGTGTGGCGCCGGGTGAGGTGGTGCCGGGAGGTGTGGCCGGCGTGGTCTGGGTGGCTGACATCAGCTTCCGTTTCGTACGGCGGGAACGCATCGACCGGGGCAGTGGCGTGCACTGCCCCGAGGCGGAAACGGCTGACTTGGGTCCTCACCCAGCCCGAGTATTTGGTTGCAACTACCAACTTTAATCCCGCGCTGTCAGCAACTCGTCACCGGGAGGCATCAAACGGACATCGGATGAATTATGAGACGGACACTTCTCGGAACACGATTTCCCGGTTACGATCCGGTGCTTGTTGAGCAATCAACACACCGGTCTCCGGCGGAGCTGTCAGGGCCCGCCGGAGACCTTCAGCCAACCCTTCAGCCAACCTCAGCCGAACGCTGCGACCAGCTCGTCGAGGCAGTGGCCGTCGCCTGTGACCAGCTGGCCCGGCGCACTCATCGGAGGCGCGAACGGCCCCATCCAGAGCGCGCCCTCCGCAGCCTCGCACGCCGTCCCGTAGACGACCGTCCAGGCCGGCGCTCCGGTCGACATCTCCACGATCGCGGCCTCCAGATCGTCCGCCGGCCGTCCGATCGTCGGCTCGAATCCGGCGGCCCGGCAGGCCGCCGCCAGCTCGTCGCGCAACCACGGATCGGAGGCCAGCCGCAGCGGCAGCCCGGCCAGATCGATCAGCTTGACCCCGTCGTCACACCGGTACTCCATGGGAAGCAGAACCGACAGCGGATCGCGCCACAACTCGACGACCTGCAGGTCGGCCGCCGCGACCTCACCACGCACGAACGCGACATCCAGTTCGCCCGAACGCAGCGCGGTCAGGCACTCGGCCGTCGACGCGGAACTGATCTGCACCTCGAGGTTGGGCGTACGGGCGCGGAGCGTGCTGAGGCCGCGTTCGAGACGGTCCCGGAGGCCCGGAGCGGCACCGATCCGGAACAAGCCGTCCCGGCCGGAGGCGAGGTCCGCGGCAACCTCCGACGCCTGGTCCGCTGCGGCCAGTACGGCCCGGGCCTCGCGGAGCATCCGCTCACCGTCGCCGGTCAGGCGAACATGCCGCGAGGACCGGTCGAGGAGCTGGAGCCCGAGTTCACGTTCGAGCCGGGCGACCTGCTGGCTGACCGCGGGCTGGACGATGTTCAGTCGCTCGGCGGCCCGGCCGAAGTGCAGTTCCTCGGCGACCGTGACGAAGTACCGCAGCTGCCGCAGCTCCATCGGACCCTCCGGCGATCACGACTCCTTATCGCTGCACAGCGTAACTGCGTCTGGGTTGGCGGGCCCCGGAACCGTTGACTGGTGGACATGAGGATCGGACTGTGGATGGACGAAGAAGGCCGGAGCATTCCCGAGCTCGGCGCCGCCGCGAAGGCCGCCGAGGACGCCGGGATCGACCGGATCTGGTTCAGTCAGCGGCTCGGCTGGGACGCGTTGACGCTGATCGCCGGCGTCGCTCCGTACACGTCGGGTGTCGAGTTCGGCGTCGGCGTGGTGCCGGTGTACCCGCGGCATCCGCTGGCGCTCGCGGCGCAGGCGCTCAGCGTGCAGGCGCTGATCGGCAACCGGCTGACGCTCGGGATTGGCGCGAGCCACCCGCACATGGTGGAGGGGATGCTCGGGCAGTCGATGGAGCGTCCGGCAGCGTACGTACGCGAGTACGTCGAGGCGCTCGGTCCGCTGCTCGCCGGTGAACCGGCCGACTACGCCGGCGAACGCCTGACCGCCCGCGGCCAGATCACCATCGCAGGCGCCGAGGCCCCGGAGCTCATCCTGGCCGCACTCGGGCCGCGGATGTTGAAGACCGCCGGCGAGCTGACCGCCGGTACGACGACCAGCTGGGCGGGGCCGGACGTGATCGAGAGCTTCATCCGCCCGACGATCGACAAGGCGGCTGCCGCGGCGGGGAGGCCGCAACCACAGGTGATCGCGGGCGCGACGGTCGTGGTCACGGACGACGCCGAGAGCGCCCGCGACTGGATCCGGACGAACTACGGAGCAGCCGGCGGCATGCCTGCGTACCGGGCAGTGCTCGATCGTGGCGGCAACGCAGGCCCTGAGGACACCGCGGTGCTCGGGGACGAGGCGGCGGTGGCGAAGCAGCTCCAGCAGTTCAAGGACGCCGGTACGACGGAGTTCTTGTTCTGCCCGGTCGGCACCGAGGCGGATCGGGAACGCACGATCCGGTTCGCCCTCGAATACGTGTAGAGCGCTTAGCTTCTGGTACGACGTACCGGTATGGAGCTACAGGACGTGGTGCAGCGGCGGATCGACGAACTGGTGGAGACCGAGCTCGGGATGCAGGTCGCGGCGTACCGGCATGGTCGGCTGGTGGTGGATGCGGTGGCCGGCGACGGCGTCACGCCGGGCTCGTTGTACTACGCCGCATCCACGGGCAAGGGCGCGTCCGCGACGGTCGCGAACGTCCTGGTGGACCGAGGCGTCCTGGACTACGACCGGCCGATCGTGGACGTCTGGCCCGAGTTCGGCGCGCACGGGAAGGACAAGGCGACGCTGCGGCACGTACTGACGCACACCGTCGGCCTGCCCGCGTTGCCGCCGGACACCACCCGCGAGACGCTCGCCGGCAAGGCGGATTGGTTCGCGGCCGCGAAGCCCTGGTGGGAGCCGGGGACGAAGATGACGTACCACGCGGAGACGTTCGGGCTGCTCGTCGGCGAAATCGTCCGGCGCGCGACCGGTCGGACGATCTCCGACGTATTGCGAGAGGTCACGACCCCGCTCGGGATCCAGGACGACGTGTTCTTCGCGCTGCCGGCCGATCAACGGCACCGGCTCGTTCCGTTGGTCGAACCCGCGGACGCGGAGGAGACGTTCACGACGCTGGCCGGGATGTTCGCCAAGGTGATGCCGCCGGCGATGCAGCCGCGCGCCGCCGTACTCAACCAGCCTGAGCAACTCGCGGTCGAGGACCCGTCGAGCGGGATCCTGAACGCGCACGGGATCGCCAAGCTGTACGCCGGCCTGATCGGCGAGGTAGACGGTGTCCGGCTGCTCCGCCCGGAGTCCGTACCGAGCGTAACCAGGCCGGCTCTCACCGCGCAGGACGAACTGCTCGGCAACCCCGCGACCTTGGCGATGGGCTACGCGATCGGGCGGCTCGGGTCGAGCGCGGAGGAGAGCCCGGCATCGTTCGGCTGGCCGGGCATGGGTGGCAGCGTCGCCTGGGCGGACACGCGCGCAGGCGTCACGTTCGCGCTGACCAGGGCGCTGTTCGACCCGACCGGGTCCGGCTCGGCGGTCGAGATCGGCAACCTGGTTGCGAAAACTCTTTGCTGAAAAGCCTTTGCGGTAAAGGGTTTCAGCTTTCGCGCACGGAACTCTGATCGACCCAGACGAGATGGCCGTGGTGACTGACGAGAACCTCGTCGGTCCCGGCCGTCCCGGTGCGCCGACCCAGCTCCTGGCCGGCGATCCAGCGTCCGCCGATGCGGATCTGGACGGCGATCGGCCGCGCCGGGGATGGGGCTACGGGCATGGCACCTGCTTCTGGACAGGGGCGGATGATGGAGAGGGTTTGGGAGGTTGGTTGCCCAACCAGAGGCAAGCCTACAACCGCAACGTGACAGACCGTTAGCCGTAACTCTTATTCGTCAGGAGCCCCCGTGGGGAAGCCGATTTTCGTAGTGCAACTGCACGATGCCAGGCGGCTGCACTACGACGTACGGCTCGAGGTGGATGGGGTGCTGAAGTCGTGGGCGGTGCCGCGCGGGCCGTCGCTGGACCCGATCGTGAAGCGGCTCGCGGTATTCACCACGGACCACGATCTGGAGTACGCGTCGTACGAGGGCGTGCACCGCGACGCGCAGTACGGCAGCGGAGCGGTGATCGTCTGGGACGCCGGCGTCTACACGAACCTGACCCGCGACGACCGGCACCAGCTCGTCGACCCGGCCGAGGCGATCGAGCGCGGGCACTTGAAGGTGCAACTGCACGGCGTGAAGCTGAACGGCGCGTGGGCGTTCACCCGGACCGGAGCCGACTGGCTGCTGGTCAAGGTGAAGGACGCCGACGCCGACCCCGCCCTGGACGTCACCGCCACCCAACCCCGCTCGGTGCTCAGCGGCCTGACCATCGAGGAAATGGCGGACTCCGTCCCTAAGGACAGGACGTAGTCGTGTACGTATAGACCCGTTCCCGCCTGAGCACGGCGGACTCGGACCTTCGGAGGCGACTACCTCCTGTCGTTACGGCTCACCAACCGTCGATGTGCAGGACCTCGTCGACCGGCTGGCGGGCGGCGGGCTTGAAGTTGGTGCCGATCGAGTAGGCCGTCGGGATCAGTACGGTCTGACGGATCTCCTCGGGGAGACCTAGCAGCTCCGAGACCTCTTGCTCGTAGGCCAGGTGCAGCGTCGTCCAGGCCGTACCGAGGCCGCGGGCCCGTGCGGCGAGCATGTAGCTCCACGCCGATGGCAGGATCGAACCCCACAGTCCGGACTGGTTCCCAGCCGGCAGGGTGCGGGCCTGGAGGCACGGGATGACCAGCACCGGCACCTCTCCCATCCGCTCGCCGAGGTACGCGACGCTGTCCCCCACGCGACGCTGCACCGGGCCGCGATCGGGGTCGTCCGCATGCAGCTTCCCAGCGGCGCCCGGACCGGCGAGGTACGACTCCACCGCGCGCCGGTAGTACTCACCGACGGCGGCACGCTTCTCGGCGTCCGTGATCACCAGCCAGTGCCACGTCTGCCGATTGCTCCCCGACGGCCCCTGCAGCGCGATCTCGATGCACTCCCGGATCAGCTCCATCGGCACCGGCCGCTCGAGATCCAGCCGCTTCCGCACCGTCCGCGTCGTGGTCAGCAGTTCGTCCGGGCTCAAGTCCAAAGTCTCGGTCACACGACCATTTCTACAGGCAGTACGCCGCGGGCTCAGGGCGCGAGGTGGTCGATCAGGTCCTCGCTCCAGGTCGCGATCGCCGCAGCCTGCTCCGGCGACAGCCGGTCGAAGGCGAGCCGGCGGATGTTGTCTGCGTGGACGCGGATCGCGCGCGCGGCCAACTCCGTACCGGACGCCGTCAGCGCGATCCCGGTCCGACGGCCGGCGGCACCCGCCTCGCTGCGCTCGAGGAACCCGCGGCGCTCCATCCGCGTGAGCTGGTGTGCAACGCGACTCTTCTCCCAGTCGAGCGTGTCGGCCAGGTCGGTGACCCGCATCCGCCCGTCGGGAGCCGCGTGCAGCTTCACGAGGATGCCGAACTCGGCCTTGGAGATCCCGAAGTCGCGCTGCAGGACCCGGTCGACCTCCTTGGCCAGCAGCCGCTGTGCCTGCATCCAGATGTCCCAGAACGCCCATTCGTCCGGCGACAGGGACCCGGTCTCGACCATGACTGCAACTCTAGCGAGTAAGAGTTGACGAGACAACTCATCACTCATAGAGTTGTCACATCAACTCTTGATTGCAGCAGAAAGGCATGCCCATGAGCCCAGCTGTCGTGGTCGTCGGTGGTGGGTACGCCGGCACTCTCGTCGCGAAGTCCTTGGACAGTGACGCACGGATCACGCTCATCGATCCGCGGGACGCGTTCGTGAACTTCGCGGGTTCGCTGCGGGCGTTGGTGCGACCCGAGTGGGCCCACAACCCGTTCTTCGACTACGGAACCCTGCTCGAGCACGGGAACCTGATCCGGGACACGGTCACGTCGGCCGATCCCGCCGGCGTGACACTGGCCGGCGGCGCCCGCGTCGAGGCGGACTATCTCGTCCTGGCCACCGGATCGAGCTACGCGCACCCGGTCCATCCGCAGCGCGCAGCCACCAGCGCCACGCAGGCCATCGCGGACCTGCGCCTCACGAACGACCAGCTCGCCGGCGCCGAGCGGGTGCTGATCTTCGGCGCCGGCCCGGTCGGGCTCGAGTTGGCGGGCGAGATCCGGGAGGTGTGGCCGGACAGGCACATCACGGTCGTCGGCCGTTCGCCGGAGCTGCTCCCGGGTTTCCTCCCCGAAGTCCGCGCGGAGCTCCACCGCCAACTCGAGGAGCTGAAGATCGAGTTGCGCCTCGGAACGAACCTGATCGCCGCACCGCCCGTCGGGGCCGGGATCGCGTCGACCTTCACCGTCGCCACGGACACCGGCGCATCGATCACCGCAGACATCTGGTTCCGCTGCTTCGGCGCGCGCGTGAACACCGGCTATCTGGACGATGGAGCTCTGGTCGAACTCACCGAGCGCAGGACCGTACCGGTCGACGAGCATCTGAACGTGGCCGGCCGCCGGAACGTCTACGCGCTCGGAGACATCGCCGATCTGCCCGATGCCAAGATGGCGACCCACGCCCAGACGCAGGCGCCGGTCGTCATCGAGAACATCCGGGCCCAGCTCCGCGGCGAGCAGCCCGGATCCGTCTACCGGCCGGCCGACGTACCGAGAATCCTGCTGCCGTTGGGCACCCGCGCCGGCGTCGGCCAGCTTCCGCGCCCGGACGGCGGTGCCATGGCGGCGCCGCTGGAGGCGGTCATCGAGCGCAAGGGATCCGACCTGTTCACCGCACGATTCGCCGAGCGGTTCCGCTGAGCTGCTATTCGAACGGTGCGGGGTCCCCGGCGCCGACGCGGACGATCTCGGGGGCGTCGTCGGAGAAGTCGATGACGGTGGTCGGCTCGATGCCCACCTCGCCCTCGATGACCGCGTCGATCTGGTTGTCGAGTTCTTCCTTGATCTCCCAGCCCTGCGTCATCGGCTCCTCGTGGCCGGGCAGCAGCAACGTACTGGAGACCAGCGGCTCGCCGAGCTCGGCGACCAGTGCCTGGGTGATGATGTGGTCGGGGATGCGGACGCCGACGGTCTTCTTCTTCGGGTGCAGGAGCCGCCGCGGGACCTCCTTGGTGGCCGGCAGGATGAACGTGTAACTGCCCGGCGTGGCCGCCTTGATCGAGCGGAAGACCGCGTTGCTGATGTGCACGAACTGCCCGAGCTGCGCGAAGTTCTCGCACACCAGCGTGAAGTGGTGCCGGTCGTCCAGGTGCCGGATCGTGCGGATCCGGTCGATGCCGTCCCGGTTGCCCAGCTGGCAGCCGAGCGCGTAGCAGGAGTCGGTCGGGTACGCGATCAGTCCGTCTCCGCGCAGCAGGTCCACCACCTGCCCGATCGACCGCCGCTGAGGGTTCTCGGGATGGATGTCGAAATACCTGGCCATGACGGTCGAGCCTACTGCGCTGCTACTTGGCCAGGCCGATCGGCAGAGCGGTCACCACCAAGTTGTCCTCGTAACCACCACGGGAGGCGTCGTACGCACCGGTGCAGGTGATGAGCACGAGCCGATGGTCAGCGGTCTGGTCGAACGCACCGCTCCTGGTCGCCAGCGCGTCCTTCCGTACCGACACGATCGAGACGACCCGGTACGACGCCGTGTGCCCGGATCCGTTCAGTACGACGACCTCACCGCGCCGTACGTCGAGCAGCCGCGCGAAGTACCCGAGACCCTCGGTCTTGGTGTCCACGTGTCCGGCGAGCACGACCGAACCGAACGGGTCACCGGCCTCGGCGCCGCCGTCCCACCATCCGACGTTCTGGGCCTTCGCCGGCACCTGGAGCTGACCCGCGACAGTAGTTGCCGTGAGCACCGATGCGTGCGCGCCGCCGGGCAGTACGACCTGTTGCGGGACGAACCGGATCCGTTGGCTGGGTGCGGGCGTACCGATCCGTCCCGGCGGCGCGGACAACGGCGTCGTCGGCGCGGGCGGCTGCGACGGCGTGCCGGTGGTCTGGAAGCTGAACGTTGCGGTCGGCGTCGGCAGCGCGCTGCCCGCCCCGGCCGAACAACCGGCCAGGGCGAGACAGCACAGCGTCGTAGCGAGCAAACACCGTTTCAGCGACGGACCACCTTCCGGCCGGCGACGACCGCGACCCCGAGCGCGCCGAGGAGCACCATGATCAACAGACCGGACTGTCCGGCGGAGCTCTGCACCTGGTCGAGCCCTGCCGCCTGCCCACCGGTACCGGTGTTCACCAGGCCCGGCTTGTCAGACCCGGCCGCCGGGACCTTGATGGTGCCGAGGGCGACGGTCATCGTCTTCTGGCTCGGTGCTCCGATCGCGAACACCCGGGTCAGGTAGCCGGCCTGCACCGGCAGATCCAGCGGGCCAAGCACGACCGGCGAGGTGGCACCGGTCGGCACGATGTCGACCTTGTACGTCCCCGCCGGAACAACCACATCGAGTGATTCCCCGTTCGCGACGTTCTGGAAAAGTACCTTTCCGTTCACCCGAATGTCAGCCGGACCTACCGCGGCGTCATGTGCGACCCGCAATCCGGCTTTGTCCTTCGGTACCGCGGTCAACTTGTTCGCGTACGTCGTCAGCAGCGGCGCGCCGGTCGGCGACACCGGCTGATGAATGACGACGTCCAGGCTCGCCCCGGACCCCGCCGTCACCGCACGCCGGATCACCACCTTGCCACCCTGCTCCGCGGTGATCATCCGCTTCCCGGCTCCGACCGCGAACGGCCCGACCAGCTTGCCACCGGCAACACCGGCAGCAACCTGGCGCCCGTCCACACTGATGTCCAGTGTGCGACCGGGCAGCCCCTGGACGAAGTACAGGTTCGCGCCGGCCGCGGCCTCGGCGGGCACCGCGACCAGCGCCGGGCCCGCCGCGACGAGTGCCGCCAGCATCACCGGCAGTACCTTCCGAATTACCGGACCCCGAATTCTCGAAACATTTTTGTACACTGCCCGGAATTGCTCGGGCACACTCCGTCTCCGCATTGTTCTCCCCCTCGGAGTTCACCGGAAAATAGTGAAAGAAACGTTCGTCCCCACGAATTCGGGCGTATCGTAAACAACTGTTGGGCCCGGCCGCCAGGGGACGCGGCGGTCTTGTAATGCACGGCCTGATCGGCTCGCTGGGGGGTGAGTGCTGGGGTGGAGGAGCGCCGGCGTTCCGGGACCAGGCCTGTGGCGGTGGCCGCGCTGTTGCTGGGGTACAGCGCGGCTGTCGGCTGCTCGGGCGACTCCGCCTTACCGACGGCTCCGAGCCCGGGGCTGAACACGACCCGGCCCGCCGCTCCGGTCGGCGTGGGGACCACGGTCACGCCTGGTCCCGGCACGACCGTCCCGGGGATCGAGCTCACGGTCGTACCGCATCGGGACGGCTCGTTCGACGTCAGTGAGAACGTGATGCTGTCCGCGCCCGCGGACATGCTCCCGCTGCAGTTGCCGCCGTCGGGCGACCAACTCCCGGGGATGATGGCGGCGACTGAGCCGCGAGTGACGAACCTGAAGGTGCTCGCCGACGACCAGTCCGTACCGCTGGAGAACACCACGGTGCCGGGCGCCGACTACATACCGCTGAGCGTCGCGGCCACCAGGATCCGGCTGACGTACCGGCTGTCCGGGTCGACCGTCCTCGCCACCCCGGCCGAGTCGGTCCGCGCCGGAGCCGCGATCCGGCCGCTGACCGCGAACGCCTCGAGCACCCTGCCGACCGACGTCAAGGTGGCCAGTGGCCTGCTGAACGCCATCTGCCCGCTACTACCCGAACCGCGCTGCGCCGCCGGCGATCCACCCCACCTCACCATCGAGTCCGGCATCCCAGCAGGCAAGGCCCTCGTCGTCCTGCAACTCGATCTGCCACGCTGAGCTGTGCTGTCGGCCGGGCCTTCGGCGCCGGCGTGGTCATGGGCGGTGACTCCCAGTCTTCCGTCGTCGCTCCGGTCGCTACGCTCTCTACGCTCCTCAGTCCAGACCGGGAGGCCCCATGACCGAAGATCGAATTGCTCTAGGCACGGCCCGTGGCCGGTGGGTGCTGGCGGCGACGTCATTGGGGTCGGGGATGGCGTTCCTGGACGGGACGGTCGTCAACGTCGCACTCCCGGCGATGGGGGCGGACCTCAACTCCGGCATGGCCGGGCTGCAGTGGATCGTCAACGGCTACATGCTGATGCTCGCGTCGCTGGTGCTGCTCAGCGGTTCGCTCGGCGACCGGCTCGGGCGGCGGCGGACGTTCGTCGTCGGCGTGATCTGGTTCGCGGTGGCGTCCATCGTCTGCGCGATCGCGCCGACCCTCGAGGTGATGATCGCGGGCCGGATCCTGCAGGGCATCGGCGGCGCGCTGCTGACTCCGGGCAGCCTGGCGATCCTGCAGACCACGTTCCAGCACTCCGATCGCGGCAAGGCGGTCGGCACCTGGTCGGGCCTCACGTCGGTCGCGGCCGCGGTCGGCCCGTTCGTCGGCGGCACCCTGGTCGACAGCGGCTACTGGCAACTGATCTTCCTCATCAACGCGCCGCTCGCGCTCGTGACCGTGCTCGTCACGCTGCGACATGTGCCCGAGACCCGCGACGAGCAGGCCGGCGGCCGGCTGGACATCAACGGAGCGTTGCTAGCGACCGTCGGTCTCGCCGGACTCACGTACGGACTGATCAGCGCGGGCGACCACGGCTTCAGTGACCCGGTGATCCTGTCCAGCCTGGCGATCGGTGTGCTCGCGTTCGCCGCGTTCATCGAGGTCGAACGACGCAGCCGGTACCCGATGCTGCCGCTGAACATCTTCGCGAACGCCCGTTTCACCGGCGCGAACCTGGTGACGGTCGTCGTGTACGGAGCGCTCGGTACGGCGACGTTCCTCGTCGTCGTCTTCCTGCAGACCGCACTGCACTACTCCGCCCTCTGGGCAGGCGCATCGTTGCTGCCGATGACCGTACTGATGCTCGCGCTGTCGGGGTACGCCGGTGGTCTGTCGGATCGGATCGGATCGCGCATCCCGATGACGGTCGGACCGCTACTGATGGCCGGCGGCTTCCTGCTGATGCTCCGGATCAACATCGACTCGAACTACTTCACCGCCGTGCTGCCGGCCGTCGTACTGCTCGGACTCGGCCTGGTCTCGACGGTGGCGCCGCTGACCGCGACCGTACTGTCGTCGGTCGAGGACCATCACGCCGGGATCGCGTCCGGCGTGAACAATGCCGTCGCCAGGTCGGCCCAGCTGATGGCGGTCGCAGCGATCCCGATGGCAGCCGGCATCACCGGCGACAGCTATCGCGATCCTGTTGCCTTCCACAACGGATTCGGCAAGGCGCTGTGGATCTCCGCCGTCCTCGCCGCGGCCGGTGGTGTGATCGCCTGGGTCACGCTCGGCGAACGCGGCCGGCCGTTCCAGCACGTCGTCCGGCACCACACGCACTGCGCCCTCGAGGCGCCGCCGTTCGCCGACAGCAAGAACTGATTTGTCGACTTATCTTTGCAGGTAGTGCCGGCGGCTGTCCGGGTCGAGACGCTCGATGGAGTAGCGGAGCATGGTGCGCGGCATGCGGGTCGCGTACCGGTCGAGGAACGTCCGAAGCTCGTCCTCGGAGACGCGCTTGCCGGCCTCGCGGAGCATCCAGCCGGAGGCCTTGTGGATCAGGTCTGCGCGGTCGCCGAGGACCTCCGCGGACAGTTTGTAGGTGTCGGCGGTCTGGCCCTGGTTGATCAGGAACTGCGTGGCGACGAGGGCGATCCGGCGTTCCCAGAGGGAGGCAGAGCGGACCAGTACGTAGAGCGGGTCCCGGGGCTTGTCGAGCAGGTAGCCACCGACGATCTGCGGGGCGCTGCAGTCGACCAGATCCCAGTTGTTGATGTGTGCCGTACTGCGCAGATAGAGCTGATAGATGGCCTCGAGCTCGGCCGGGTTTGCGGTCCGGGGCTTGAGGGCGCGCGACGCCCGATCGGCCAGCAGGCAGAGGATCGTCAGGCGATGTTCGTGCACCGGACTGGTCAGGGCCTGCTCGAGCTCGGGCAGCGGCAGGTCGGCGCGCAGGTACGGCTTGAGGATGCCGCGGATCGTGGACAGCTTCACGCCGATCATGCGGTCGCCATCGCCGTACTCACCGGGGCCGAGCTTGAAGTAGCGCGCGAGCACCGCGGCCGTCGCCGGATCCGCGGCTGCGTCGACGTCGGCGAGCAACTGCTCCGTACTCATAGCGCCATGTTTACCAGTCGGAGCCTTGTGCTGGCAGCGCTTACAGGATTGAGGTCACGCTCCGGGGCCCATCGCCCACAGACCCGTTGTGACTGCTGAGCGATCAGGCATACGGTGTGAGTGCACGGCAGTTCCATTTCCGCCAGGACCCGCGTTCGTGGCGCAAACCCGGGGGAGACACCCGCGTGACAAGCCAGCCAGAGCCGCGGGACGGCGACATGATCAAAACCACCTTCGCTGCCGTCACCGAGGAACTGGAGCCCGGAGTCCTGCTCGTCCGGATGTCCGGTGAGATCGACATCGCGAGCACCGAGTTCGCCGCCGAGGCGATCCGCGCGGCAGTCGCGCCGCCCGCCCGGCTCGTGCTGATCGACGTCTCCGCCGTGACGTTCTGCAGCTCCGCCGGCCTCGGAAACCTGGTCGAGGCCCGCAACCTCGCCGGCCGGCACAACATCCCCTTGGCCCTGGTCGGAGTCGGTCGACCGGTCGACCGCCCGCTCACCGTCACCGGTCTCGGCGGCCAGTTCCGCATCTACGGCACCGCCGCTGAGGCACTCGCGGACTTGTGAGGTCGTTGAACCGGTGGGGCCGCCCGGTGCGGTAGCCTCCGGTGTCTCCGACGAAGGAAAGTCATGGGTGAGCTAGCGAAGATCGTGGTCGTCGTACCGACCTACAACGAGCGGGAGAACCTGCCCGTGCTGGCCGGACTGCTGTCCGACCTGAACCTGCCCGGCCTGGAGCTCCTGGTTGTCGACGACAACTCCCCCGACGGCACGGGCGACGTCGCCGACGAGCTGGCGAAGGAGTCGCCGGAGAAGGTCGGCGTACTGCACCGGACCGCGAAGGACGGCCTCGGCCGCGCGTACATCGCCGGCATCACCCGCGCGCTCGACGAGGGCGCCGACATCGTCATCCAGATGGACGCCGACCTGTCGCACCCGGCCTCGGTCGTGCCGACGATGGTGGACATGCTGCGGACCACCGACGCCGGCGTCGTGATCGGGTCCCGGTACGTCCCGGGCGGCTCGGCCGCGGACGAGTGGGGCTGGCACCGGCGGGCGCTGTCCGCGTTCGCGAACTTCTACGTGAACGCGATCCTGCGGCTGCATGTGAAGGACGCCACAGCCGGCTTCAAGGCGTGGAAGGCGGACACGCTGCGCTGGATCGACGTCGGCTCGATCGCCAGCAACGGGTACTCGTTCCAGGTCGAGATGAACTACCGCACCGTCAAGCGCGGCCTGAAGATCGCCGAGACCCCGATCCGCTTCGAGGAACGTACCGAGGGCGTCTCGAAGATGTCCCTCAAGGTCCAGCTCGAGTCCGCGCTGATGCCGTGGAAGCTCCTCTTCGGGCGCTCCTGAGCGCTGGGTAGCACCAACCGCCGTACCGGCTCGCCGTACGGCGGTTTCAGCCTGCCCTCAGCCTTGCCCTCGGTCATGTCCTCGGCCTGGCCCTCTGCCTCAGCCGTAACCGAGCTGGTGCAGCCGGTCGTCGTCGATGCCGAAATGGTGCGCGATCTCGTGGACGACTGTGATGTGCACCTCCTCGACCACGTCGTCCACGCTCTCGCAGATCCGCAGCGTCGGGTTCCGGTAGACCGTGATCCGGTCCGGCAGTACGCCGCCGTAATAGTGCCCGCGCTCGGTCAGCGGGACGCCTTCGTAGATCCCGAGCAGGTCCGGATCGCTCGCCGGCGGATCGTCCTCGACGAACACCGCCACGTTGTCGATCAGCTGCGCCAGCTCGGGCGGAACCTCGTCCAGCGCCTGCGACACGAGCAGCTCGAAATCGTCCCGGCTCATCTCGATCACCCGGCCAGTATCTCGTTTTGGAAGCTGGCGCGGTCTCCTCTATGCTTACGGCTGTCCCTGGAGCTTCGGCTCCCGCGGGTCCGAGTCCCCATCGTCTAGTGGCCTAGGACGCTGCCCTTTCAAGGCGGTAACGCGGGTTCGAATCCCGTTGGGGATACGGCCGAAAGGCCGGTGCAAGAAGTACCTCGAAGATGCTGTAGGATCATCGAGTCATTTGGCCCAGTAGCGCAGTTGGTTAGCGTGCCGCCCTGTCACGGCGGAGGTCGCGGGTTCGAGTCCCGTCTGGGTCGCCAGGAGAAGGCGGCGGTGTCCACAACACCGCCGCCGAGCTTTCTCCCCGGTCAGGTAGCTCAGCTGGTAGAGCGTCCGCCTGAAAAGCGGAAGGTCGGCGGTTCGAGACCGCCCCTGACCACCACCACCCTCTCCGCGCACCGGGGAGGGTTTTGTCTTTCCACGCGCCGGCGCCCTGTTCCGCTGCTTGAGCCGCCGGCGACGACCCCACTCCCGCGCTGACGCGGCTGCCTGATTTGCGGCGGCGGGGCTTCGTGGCTGCGTTCAGTTATCTGCGCTCAGGGATGGTTCTGGCGATAAGGGACCGCTCGTTTCGGCTGCTCGCCCCGCGTACTGCCTGACTCGGTGGCGGACGCACGCTCGTAGTCGGTGAGGATCGCGAACACCCTCGGAGCCTCGTACAGACGAGCGCGCTGCTGGTTACCGATCGGCTGGAGGATTCCGGCGCCGACATAACTCTCCATGGCCGCGAACGCGGCTGATCTGCTCGCCCCCGTCAATTGTATGACGTCTTCTGCGGCAATCACTGGATGCCCGATCAACTCAGGAAGCAGGCGTTCGGCTGCGCTACCTTTGCGTGGTTTGAGTGTTGCTCGCCAATCCGACTCCAACTCCGCGAGGCTTGCCTGCAGAGCGGCGGCGTCATTGGTGGCCCGCCTAGTTGCGGTCAGGAACAGGTCGAGCCAGTCGCGGAGGCCATCGAGAGCCGCTCGTCCGTCGGGGGGACCTATATATCTGAAGCTGGAGAGGCCGTCGACGTACGCTGATGCTCGAGTCGCGAGCGCAAGGCTGATCGGTGGGATGAAGTCCTTTGTCAGCTCTCGCCTCTTGAGGATCACGTGGATCAGGGCGCGACCCGTTCTGCCGTTCCCATCCGCGAAGGGATGGATCGTCTCGAACTGTGCATGAGCCATTCCGGCCTGCACCGTGCCGGGCAAATCGTCGCGATTGACGAACGCGCACAGGTCCTCGAGCAGGGCTTCGACGTAGTCGGGTGGCGGTGGCACGAAAGCCGCCTGACACGGGTTGAAGTTGTTGCCACCGATCCAGCTCTGCTTGGTTCTGATCAGACCGGCGATCTCGGGCTGATCCGAGTGCTCCATGAGAGCCCGGTGGATATCGAGGAGATCCTTCACCTCGACGCTGTCGAGCACCGCAACCGACTGCACTGCGTGGTTCATAGCTTTGACGTTGCCTAGAACAGCGTCGGCGGTCGCATCCTTGTCCTGCACTCCGGAGGCGACTCTCGCTTCATGTCTGGCGAGCCGGCGGCTGTTGACCTGCAGGCCCTCGATCTTGGACGAAGCGACAGCCTCGGCTCGAAGCAAGAATCGCGCCAGTTGCTCCAGGTGGTGCTCGCCGGGTCCGCCAAACGCTGCCAAGGCTCGTTCGGCATCGACGATATCCGCCGCGAGTTCAGCACTGAGATCCAACGCGTGGGCGCTGAGGAGGTCGGGCACGTACGCTGTGTACTCGCACGGGCGCCTGTGCTTGCGCGGTCCGTAGGCATCTGGATTGGCTTGCCAGACTGCGGTGATCTGCTGACTCAACCTGGATCTCCTCGTCGCTAAGTCCAGGTTAACCACCTAACCTGGACTTACAGCAATACTAGTCCAGGTTAATCCCCGACCCTGACCGTTCCCGGCGGGCCGCTGGGATGGTTAGGCGGGGAAGGCTTTCCATTGGCCCTCGGAGATGATGTCGATGGTGCCGTTGGCTACTTTGATGGCGGTTTCGTCGTCGATGGCGTAGGCGGGGGCCGCTAGGTCGGCGGCCCATCGTTCGGCGTCGGCCATGGTGTTGTCGGGCATTTGTTCGTGGTCCAGGTGCGGGTAGATCGAGAAGTCGACGACGCCGAGCGTGCGATCGTCGGGCGCGGAAGGCCAGCGGACGAAGTCGGTGCCGATCCGCGGTGTCATCACCATGCTGCCGGCACTGATTCCTACCCAGACGGTGTCGGGCAGCGACGGCATGAGTTGCGCGAGGCCTGACTCCCGCATCCAGTGATGCAGGTATGTCGCGTCACCGCCGTCTGCCAGCAGTACGTCAGCCTCTTGGACCCACGGGACCCACCGGTCCTCGCCGATGCTGGGCAGCGCAGTGAGCTCCAGTACGCCCAAGGACGCCCAGCCCAGACCGGTCATCCGGTGAAACGGAGGCTCGGCGGTGATGGTGTTCCGCACCGTGGTTGGCCCGAGCATCGGGTGGCCCCACTGAGCTGTGGGGATGCAGAGCGCGCGGGCCTCGGAGACCGGCTTGCCCAGCAGTTCGACGAGCGCATCACGGATGCTCTCGTTCGTAACGCCACCAGATGTAAGAAGAAGCTTCACAACGCCTCCCGAGTCGAGTCCGCCAGATTCGTGTGACACAGACACCGCGAACGCACCATCGCCTAACTCCTTGTCCTGCCCTCGATTGACTACCGTTCACAAGTCCTACGAACGGTACGTCCCAGATCCGACACCCCCGTGCGGGGATATCCCTTCGCGTGGTGGGTTCTCTGCTCGTATGCGAGTGGAGAACCCACCGGACGAACGGATATCCGCTCGCGTAGGGACGCGGGGGCCGGGCAGTGGGACGGGCCGGGCGGTGGGACGGGGCCGGCCGGGCCGTGGGACGGGGCCGGGCCGGGCCGTGGGGCGTGGGGTCGGGCGGGAAGGGCCGGGCGGGGGTCGGTTGGCCGGCGTGACGTCGGGGTGGTCGAGCGTGGTGAGGAATCTGCTTGCATTGTCTGGGAGGGTTAGGGCGTGACCGAGTACGCCATGCCGGCGGAGACTGCGCGTGCGTTGATCGCGGAGTTGCAGGCGTACGGGGTCAATGCTTGTGTCGGTGGTGGGTGGGCTGTCGATGCGTTGGTTGGGCGGCAGACTCGGCGGCATTCGGATCTGGATCTTTGGGTGGAGGCGGTCGAGTTCGAAGGGCTTGTCGCGGCCTTTGTCGATCACGGGGTCGATCGGCTTTACCCGTGGCCCGGCGACCGGCCCTGGAACTTCGTGCTGCATGACGGGGACAGTCGGCGCGTGGATCTGCACCTGTACGAGACTTTGAGCGACGGCCGATTTCAGTACGGCAGTGTCAACGCGCCGTTCCTGTTCGCCGAGGAGGACCTCTCGGGCGAGGGTGAGATTGCCGGTCTTTCCGTTCGATGCGAGCGTGCTGAGTTCGCGTTGCAGAATCACACCGGCTACCAGCAGCGTGAGGTCGATCGACACGATGTCGCTGTGTTGTGCGAACACTTCGGGCTTCAGTTGCCGGAGGGCTTCCGCTAGAAGTATGGCCGGCGCCCCGCGGGAAAGGGTGTGCGGTGGGTGGGGCGAGCGCGGGATGCTGTCGGGATGGTTGAGCGACATTCGCGGGCGGTGCCTGGTGGGCGGGCGTTCTTTTTGACGGAGCGGCTTTGGGGGTTGGCTCGCGGGCTTCCGGTTGAGCGGGTGCCGATCGATGCGATCGCGGAGTTCGACGAGGATTGCTGGTTCGGCGGGTCGGTGGTGACGTGCCGGATGGTTGCTCGGCATGCCGGTCGCATCCAGAAGGCCGATCTCAGCTATCCGGTCATCCTGTCGGCGGACGGGCGGCTGATGGACGGTGGTCACCGCATCGCCAAGGCCTGGCTCAACGGGCTGACAGCGATCGACGCGGTCCGCTTTCAGGAAGATCCGGAGCCCGATTACATCGAGTGGCACACCGCGACCTGACCCGGGGCCTGAGGTTGGGGCGTTCGGGCGTCGGAACCTGCGGCGGAACTGGCCGAGGGTTTCGCGGTGCGGGCTGGGGTTAGGCGGAGTCCATGTCGGAGTCGGAGGAGGCTTCGTAGCTGCTGGAGTCGTAGTCGCCTTCGTCGTACCCGCCGCTTTCCTCTGACTCCACTGACTCCGCGACTCGCGCATCGTCGTACGTTGCCTGGTCCTCGTATGTGTCGGCGCCCTCTGATTCTGCACCGGCCTCAGATTCCGGGTCCGGTTCCGGCTCAGGTTCCGGCTCAGGTTCCGGCGCGGGCTCAGGCTCAGGTTCCGGCTCAGGTTCCGGCTCAGGTTCCGGCTCAGGTTCCGGCTCAGGTTCCGGCGCGGGCTCAGGCTCCGGCTCGGGTTCCGGCGCGGGTTCCGGCGCGGGCTCGGGTTCCGGCGCGGGTTCCGGCGCGGGCTCGGGTTCCGGCTCGGGTTCCGGCGCGGGCTCAGGTTCCGGCTCCGGCTCAGGTTCGGGCTCGGGCTCAGGTTCCGGCTCAGGTTCGGGCTCGGGTTCTGGCTCTGGGTCCGGCTCTGGGTCCGGGTCGGGCTCTGGGTCGGGGGGATAGGTGGTTTCTAGTGTGGTTAGTTCTGTGTCCAGGTGGGTCAGGGCTTGGGTGGCTGTTTGTGCGCCGGCGGATTCTTGGGTGGGGAAGTCGCGGGCGGTGTCGGCTGTGATGGCTACCAGGGGAGCGAAGTCGGGGCGGCTCGCGTCGATCAGTTGGTCGCGGGCGGACTGGCGGTCGGGTTCAGGGATGCGGTTGGGGAGGTGGGAGTCGAGGAGGAGGTCGGCTGCTTTGTTCCAGCGGTCGGCTCTCGAGGTCGAGATGAGAGCTTGCGCTACGTCGTCGCTTGTTGATCCGGTGCGGGTGGCGATGCCTTTGGTGAATCTGGACGCGGCAGCCATGTAGGCGGGGTACGAGTTTCCGGTCTCCTCGGTGCGCACTTCCGGAGCCACCAGGTCGAGGCCGACGTCGGCCAGGACGTCATCGAGGTTGCGGTGGGTCCAGAGCTCGGCGAGGCCCTCCTCGAGGGCGCGGTCGGAGTTGTCGCCGACGGGGTGGCGGCCGGGGGCGGTCTGGTCGCCGAAGTGGGACGTGAGGTGGACGGCCTCGTGGGTGACGGTGGCCGCGGCGTCGCGGATGCCGAAGGCCTCGTCGGGGGTGAACGCGCGCTGCTCCGTGTGCGCCATCCGGATCGGGTCCAGCACCTTCGTAGGGCTGACAGTCATCGAGCCGTCCGGCTAGGCCGTACCCAGGTACTTCGGGTTGGGCTCTTCGTAGACGCGTCCGTTCCAGCGGGACCAGGTGCCGGTACGGCGTTCGACGGACTGGATCACTGACTGGACCCACTGGTACTCCGGTGACGACGGCGTCAGCTCGGGGCCGACCGCCATGTCAACTCTCCGGGATTGCGCTGAGCTCGTGGATCAGGCGGGCCAGCGCGGAGTTCATCCGGAGGATGGTGTTCGATTCGCGGTACGGCGCCGCCTCCGCGAGCAGTGCGATCTCCGTGGCTGTCCGCTCGGCGAGGTCGATACGCTCCGCAGGCGTACCGTCGGAGCCCATTGCAATGCCGAGCAGATGTGTCGCCCGCAGGTACTGCTCGCTGGTGCCGGGGGCCGGGCCGACGATCAGTTCCGGGAGTCTCTCTGCCCTGGCGAGGCCGCGGGCCCGGCCCAGCTCGTCGGGAATCTGGGCCGCCAGTCGCTTCAGCCGCTCGACCTCGGCCGCGATCGTGGCCTCGTCGGCATCTTCCATCCGGTCGGACAGGGCCCGGATCTCGGCGTCAAGAGTCTCGTAGTCCACAACCGAAGCGTAGTCAGTCAAGGGCGCAGCGCGCCGAAGAGAAGCCGGCTGAGGAGGGCCCCGAGGATGAGGGCTACGAGGCCCGTGAGGGCGATGACGGAGATGACGCAGGCGAGGTTCTTGGCGAGGGAGAGGCGGGTGTCGTACGTCGTGAAGCCGTCGGTGAGGACGGCGACCGTTGCCAGGGAGAGGAAGGCTACGGCGGCGATGACCAGAAGGATGACGTGGTGGCCCCCGAGCGTGGCGGTCGCGGTGAACTTGGAGGTGTGGTCGAGCCACGGGCCGAGGGTGTACATCCAGATCACGGTGGCCAGGTCCGCGGACATCAGGAACCACAGCATGACGGGTGGTTTCACGCGTGGGCGTGGGATCAGCACCGGACGTGGGGTTTCGGAGATGACCGGTGTCAGGTGGCGGCGGGGCGCTCTTCTGGTTACTACGGCCATGGGGTCGGGCTCCTCACTAACTGGCTGACCCCATTACGCGACGGGCGATGCAGGCAGATCCAGCTACGATGCCGCCGCGGCATCGTAGACGGCGGCGAGCTCCGCGACAAGCGGCTCGCCGGCCCTGCTGGTACTGCGGAACCACGCGTGCTCGCCCCGCCCCTTGATCAAGCGCGCGATATCCACGGTCGACGGACCCCCGTAAAACAAGGGCTCCTCGGACGGCACGTCGGCCAGCCGCACCATCCGCCGGTTACGCACACGCACGCTGCGGGACAGACGCGACTCCGCTACCGCTCGCCGCCATTCGCTCAGTACGAGCTGCGCTCGCCGTGCCCGTACGAGATCGGCCGGCTGTGCGGGCTGCACAGCGCTGTCGGGATCGAACACGTCCGCCCGCACATACTCCACCGGCGTGCCATGCAGCGGGACTGTCTCGGTGAATGCGCCGGAACGCAACGTCAGTAGCATCGGCTCCTGCGCCTCGCCCGATCGCTGGTCGACCAGCCGTACCATCACCCGATCCGCGACAAGCGCCGACGGCATCGGCACGAAGGCCGGCACGACAACGCGCACCGACGTACCGTACGGGTCCGGAGTCAGCTGTACGTCGCCGGCGATGCGAGCGCGCAACTGCCGCGGATCAACAGCAGGCCCAGACGCCGCCAACCGGACGTCATCAAGCTCGAAGGTCGACGGATGACCGACTGGGTCGGTGGACTTCACGCGGTTCCAGGCTGTCAGTACAGCGCTCAATGCAGCGTCCGGGCCGTCGACCTCCTGTCGTAAGGCGGCATAGCCGGTCGCCAAGCGCGCCAAACCGGAAAAGAGGGCCCTGGGCAACGAAGAGTCGCCGAGGCCGTTCAGGTACAAAGTCACGTCGTCGGCCGATCGCCGGGCGTGGACGACGGCGCGGTCGACAAGCGAATGCCGGAGTAGCCCGGCCGGGAGCGACGCCGCCGCACGGGCCCGCGCGATCGCCCGCTCGGCATCGAGCAGCCCCTGGTTCAGAGGCAGTTGCAGCCACCAGTCCAACGCATCCAGAACCGCCAGCCGCCGCCACGCCGGTGCGGGAACGACGTCGATGGGTTCACCAATGTGCGGCATCCCCGAAGACAGCAGCCGAACTGCGGGCCGTCCGAGCACCGAATTGAGGAGCGCAGGATCCGCCGCGGCCCAGTCCCGTACCTCGACGGCATGCCAGCGCGACGGATCCGCCAGGTCGATCTCGACGGTCAGGCCGGGCGCGAGTTCGGTCGTCCGGACCAGGTCGGCGGCGGTCGGTGAGGCGAGCCGTACGTCGGTCCCGGGCGCAGTCTGAAGGGCGAGCATCAGGGCTGACCCCCTCCTTCGCGCCGCTCGACATCGTTGTCGAAGTCAACGATCCCTGAGGATGAAGACGATCCCAAAAGACTAAGACCACAACATCCCCTGGTAAAGCAGTTAGGGTGCGTCTCCCAATTCCAAGCCGTAGCGAGCACGCGCTCGGCGAGGTGCCCGCCGAGTGCCGCGCAGTAGGCGTGGAATTGGGAGACGTGCCCTAGCTCGCCCGAGCCAGCATCCAGGCCAGCCGGGCACCGCTGCGCGCCGGGCACGAGGCGGGCGCGGGCGAGTCGGTCCACGGCGGCTCGGGACGATCCCCCAGCTCCAGCAGGGCCAGCCGGCGCAGGCCGTGGTACCCGCCGGCGCGGTCCCAGACCGTCTTCGTCATCGATCCCGCGCGCGGCAGCGGCAGGTGCCGCAGGTCGGTCGCACTCCGGAGGAACCCGTCCCGGCGGCGCTCGCGCAGCTCGAAGACCTGCCCTTCGTCCTCGGCCGGCTCGGTCAGGCCGGTCTCGAGGTCGAGCTCCAGCCAGGACAGGTACTCGATGAAGGCGAGCACCAGGATGTGCCGGTCCTGCGGCATCCCGCTCGGCCGATCCGCTGCCAGCCGATGCAGGCGGCCGAGCTCGCTCTGCTCACGCCAGACCAGCCGAACGATCCGGTACGCCGACCCGTCGTGCTCCGGCGGCAACGCCAGCCTGACCACCCCGCCGGGCATCCCCCCAGGAGCAGAGGATCGGACCAACGGGATCCCGGGGCGAACCCGGACGATCGATGCCGCCGCGACTCCGAGCGCCGCCCAGGCGCCGCTGTGGTCGCCGGCCGCTCGGTACGCCATCGCGCGCGCCACGGTCCGCAGGTTCGCGCCGACGTACGCATCGCCGACCCGGCCCGGACCGAGCATCCGCAGGGCCGCTCGCCAGTTCCCTGACTCCAATGCGCCGATCGCGTCGAGATCGCCTGCGGCGATCGTCGGTGTGGCTGATGATCTGCGCATCGGGCACCTGCTCAGGTTGAACGAACCCCGTCCGAATCCTCGGCTTCTCCGATCTGTCAGCGCCACGCGTTGACTTCAACTGGCTTCAGGTCGACTTCAGTACTACGGTAGAGCTACGGTGTAACCAGGGTCAATCGTCAGTTTGTAAAGAGTAACGACGATGGGATCAGCGCAGGCGGACGTACCGATCGATGCGCGGCAAGGCGGTCGGGCGACCCCCGAAGGCCGAAGTACAACAGGGCTCGGTGAAGTCGGTAGAGCTGGGTGTAGGATCGCCCGGGTCCGCCGCCCGCACCGATGATCAACCATTTTCGGGAGTGAGAGTGGCCCCTTCACCAGAGGCCGTACGACTCGCCAGGCGCCTGCGCGACCTCCGCGAGTCCGCGCGCCTGACCCAGAAGGATCTGTCCCGCGCGCTGACGCTCCCGGACAGCCGGGTCGCGGTGGCGACGATCAGTTCCTGGGAGTCGCACACCAACCCGAAACTCCCCCCGGAGGAGCGGCTGCGGTCGTACGCCCTGCTCTTCGCGGTGTCCCCGCTGCCGAACCGGATCCCGCGCGAGCAGGATCTGGCGGCTGACGAGCGGGAACGCTTCACCTCCCTGCACCGCGAACTGGTCGGTTTCCGCGACGAGATCCGCCATCATCAGACCAGTACCGCCCCGTCGTCCGGCGGTGCCTACACGTTCGACTTCGAGTCCGGTCGCATCACACTGATCTGCCCGGAAGTCCCCGAAGAAGGGCGTTCGCCGCTCGCGGACCTCGCCAACCCGAACCACACCCGTCTCTACAAGTACGCCGACCTCGATGCTCTGATCGAGATGTGGGGTCACGTACGCGCCTCCAATCCGGAGCTCCGCGTGCGGCACCGGCTGCCGTCGGAGGTGAGCGCGGACCACCTGTCCGGCCATCTCATCCTGATCGGCGGCATCGCCTGGAACAACGTCACCAGCCGGCTGCTTCGCGTCCTCGACAATCTGCCGATCCGGCAACTGCAGGTGCCCGACCTCGCCGACGGCGAGATCTTCAAGTCCCGCGACGGACGTGAGTACCTGCCGGTCTGGGAGACGATCAAGGACGCCGACCCCGACGCGCCGTCCAAGGCCGAGCTCGAGGCGGATCAGGCCCAGGATGCCTGGAAGGGCGACTCACCGCGGGAGCTCGTTGAGGACGTCGCCCTGCTCGCCCGGCTTCCAAACCCCTTTAATCAGAGCCGCACCATCACGATCTGCAACGGCGTCTACAGCCGGGGTGTCCTCGGCGCTGTCCGGACGCTCACCGACGACTCCGTCCGCGAGCGGAACGAGGCCTACTTGGCCAACAGGTTCCCCAACGGCATCTTCGGTCTACTCATGCGGGTTCCAGTGATCAATGGTGAAGCTGTCACTCCCGACCTGGAAATCTCGGAGAACCGCCTCTTCGAGTGGTCTCCCGAGGATGCAGACACATGAGCCCCAGAAAGACCCAAGCGCTCTCCCACGCCGGCCTGCTGCTGAACGGCTCGGCACCCGTTGCCACCAGTGCAAACAGCCGGCTGGACGCGATCGTCGTACCGACGGCACGGCCCGCGTCCGCACTCCTGCCGGTGATCAAGCTGTCCGCCCGGCTGAACGTACCGCTCGTCATCCTGTGCAGTAGGCAGGCACAGCTCACGCAGGTCGTCGACCGCGTCAAGAGGACGTTCGGCGCCCGCGCCCTGGTCGTCCAGGTCCCCGACGACTACCGGCCGCCGTGTCCCGCTCCGCTGACCTCGGCCGAGAGGTTTCAGCTCGCCTCGGCGGGCCGGTCGAGCGATCTCAGCGCCAAGCGCAACATCGGTCTGCTGCTCGGCAGGCTGCGCGGCTGGAGCAAGATCCTGTTCCTCGACGACGACGTGTACGGCTTCGGCCCGCGCGACATCGGCCGGCTGGCCGGATACCTCGACCGGCACCCGGTCGCGTCGATGGCCAGCACCAAGTTCCCGGACAACTCCGTGGTCTGTCACGCACGACGGATCGTCGGGTTCAGGCAGGACGTGTTCGTCAGCGGCGCCACGCTCGGCGTGAACCTGAAGCATCCGGAGCTGTCGTTCTTCGCCGACGTCTACAACGAGGACTGGTTCTTCTTCGCCCGGCACGCCGCGGAGCGACAGCTGCCGAGGATCGGTGATGCCCTGCAGCAGGAGTACGACCCGTTCGCGGATCATGAACGGGCCGCCCGGGAGGAGTTCGGCGACCTGCTCGCCGAGGGCCTGTACGCCGAGCTCGAACGCGGTCCGGAGAGCTTCGACGAGCATCTGACCGCCGCGACGAAACCGCGCCTGTGGCGGGACTTCAAGGACGACCGGCTGCAGACGATCGAGGAGACGATCCAGCGGCTCGACCGGGTCGGTGGACGCCTCGACGTCGTCGAGTACGCCAAGATGAAGAAGTCGCTGGACACCGCGAACGAGTGGGCGAACCGCATCTCACCCGAGCTCTGCGCCGACTTCGTGGACAGCTGGCAGCAGGACGAGACGATGTGGCAGAAGATGCTCTGCAACCTGCCGTCCGGGCTGAGCAACCGCGACGCGCTGACCGAGCTGCAGCTCTCCCAGTGGGCGTCCTGTGGTTACGGCCTACCGGCCGCATCGGAGACGAATTTCGCGGCGGCCGGAGCCGTCTGACAGCAGCTGGCGTTCTCCCGTGGGGCTGAACCCGAGCCGGTCGTACACCTCGAACGCGACCGTGTTCGTGTCCAGCACCCACACCCGCCACTCGCCGACCGCAGGCTCCTCGGCCGCCAGCTGGCCGAGGAGCGCGCGCAGTACACCGGTACGCCGGTAGCGCGGGTCGACCCACACCGACTCGACGTGCCGCTCGTCCGGTGGCCGGCCGACCACCCGTACCGAACTCGCCATCCCGATCACCCGCTCCGCGTCCCGGGCGACGACCCAGTGCATCCGGGTGAACCGCTCCCGCCAGCCGTCCTCACCGACGGTCACCTCGATCTCGTAGTCCGCGAGATAGGCCGTCGGTGAATCCTTCAGAGCCCGGAGGCGAACCTCCCGGGCGAGCGGCCAGTCATCGGCACCGAGCAAGGCGAGTTCCAAGGTCCCGGACCCCTTCGGGAGATGGCAACAAGGCATCCATACCAGTGTCGCCGTTTCGCCCGATCACCAAACCGCCGCGTCGACAATGTCACAATAAGTCACGCCCGGTGTCTGGTTTCAGCCACAGATCGCCCGGTCGACGAGCGCGTCGACGGAGTCGTCCGGGTTCGCGGGGAGGTTCGGGGTCACCGCCACCGCGACCTGCTTGCGGGTGTCCTCGGTGGAGAACGCGTAGGCCTGGTACGCGAGCGCGTCACCGTCGTTGCCGTACACCCGCACCTTGCAGGCGGTGTCGTGCCACGACAGCCCCAGCCCGTACGTGCCGTCCTCGGTACCCGCCTCCTTCATCTCCGCGAGCAGCTGCGCCGGGAGCAGCCGCCCACCGAGCAGCGCGCCGAAGAACGTGTTCAGGTCGTGCGTCGTCGAGATCAGCTCGCCGGACGCCCCGAACAGCGACGGGTTCATCTCGGTGAAGTCGAGCATCTCGTCGTCCTTCGGTACGTACCCGTGCATGTGCGGTCCAGGGATCCGCGTCGACGTACCGGGCATCGACGTACCGTGCAGCCGGAGCGGGCGGATCAGGCGACGCTCGATCTCCTCGCCGTACGTCCGGCCGGTGACCTTCTCGATGATCTCGCCGAGCACCAGGTAGTTCGTGTTCGAGTAGTCGAACTGCGAACCGGGCTCCTTGAACACCGGCGGGTTGGCGACCGCGCGGGCGATCTGCTCGGCCGCCGTCCAGGTCCGGTACTGGTAGGTGTAGAACTCCGCGCCCGGCGGCATCACCAGCGTCTTCTTGAAGTCGTACAAACCGCTGGTGTGGTTGAGCAGTTGCCGCACGGTGATGTTCTCGCCGTTCGGTACGACACCGGGCAGGTACCGCTCCACCGGATCGTCGAGCCGCATCCGCCCCTCGGCAACGAGTTGCAGTACGACGGTGGCGACGAACGTCTTCGAAATACTGCCGGCCCGGAAGCGTCCCGCCACCGGAGCCTTTCGCGTCTTGCCCAGCTCCGCGACCCCGCTACTGCCCCGCCAGACCTTGCCGTTGTCCCGTACCTCGGCAACCGCCCCGATCGCCACGACGCCGTCGAGCCCCTTCTGCAGCTCGCCTGCCGGAACCGCCGGTCCCACCGCCAGCGCCGCGGCAGTCACCCATGCCATCAACATCCCGATCTCCTCTGTCGTCCATCCGTTGCCTCAAGCATCAGGGCACCGAACGGCCCACCACATCAGGAATGCCCCTGGCTCACCTCAGGGAGTGCCGAACTCGATCGGCACCCGGGGAGCCGGATCGCAGGGCCCGGCAGGCATGTCGCACCCCGAAACAGCCATCAGGGTTCGCGTCCGGCGGGCGCAGAGATTTTCTCGAACACTTCGAGGATTCACGAAACAAGGAGCAACCGGCGACGTATTGCTTCGATTTGTTCGGCAGTCATTCCGGACCCGAGCAGGTATTCCTCGGTGCTGCCGTACTGCTGGCGGATGTGGGTCAGCAGGCGGCGGATGTGGTCCCCTGGGGAGCCGGAGGCTTCGTAGTCGGCGGTGATCAGGTCGAGCGGTACGCCGATCAGATCCAGGGCCAGGGCAACGACGATGCCGGTGCGGTCCATACCCGCGTGACAGTTGACCACCACGCAGCCAGGCGGCGCGTCGGCGATCGCTGCGACCGCGGGCGCGACCCGATCGGCGAAGTCGTCGATCAGGATGCGGTACTGCTCGTACAGGTCGAACCCGGAAACGTCCTCGTCCGCCGGATCCCACAGCGGGAGGTTCCGCCAGCGGGGGTCCGCACCGTACGGGGAGGGGTACTTCTCGCACTCCCAGACGCTCCGCAGGTCGACGAACCTGGTGATGCCGTACTCCTCGATGGCGGCGAGGCCGGCGGGGGTGAGCTGGTCGAGGTTGTCGCTTCGAACCAGCCTCCCCACCTGCACCTCGCCGGCTGCTCCAGGCAGTCCACCGAGATCCCTGACATTGCTGCAGTCCGGCCAGTTCAGTTTGCGCACGGCAACCACTCTAGGACGAGGAGAGGTTGCCGTCGGCAAGTTATGCGGCGGCGGTCGCCTCGGTGAGCTGCTCCGAGGTCGGCTGCAGCTGCGGAGTGGCGAGAGTCAGCAGGACGTTGGCGACGGCGAACACCGCGGCCGCGAACAGACCTCGCTCGTACCCGGCCTGGAGTGCCTGGAGCTGAGTCGCACCATGCGTGAGCTCGTTCGTGGTGTGCGTGATGGACAGCGTGGTGACGATGGCCAGCCCGAGCGCACCGCCGACCTGGTACATCGCGTTCACCACACCCGACGCTGCGCCGGCCTCGACCGGACGGACCTCGGAGACCGCGTTGATCTGCCCTGGTACGCCGACGCCGATGATGCCGAAGCCGAAGACGATCAGCCCGGGCAGCAGCTGGCTGACATAGCTGCCGGTTGCGTCGGCCTGCGAGAGCAGCAGCAGACCCGCAACACTCAGTACGGCGCCGATCAACTGCACCGTACGAGTACCGAGCCGCTGCACCAGCTGCGACGCGAGCACCGCGCCGACGATCGCCGCGCCGCCCATCGGCAGGAAGTGAATGCCGGCGTCGAGCGCACTGTCGCCGCGCACCTGCTGCAGGTAGATGGCCGTCAGGAAGAACATCGACAAGAACCCGGCACCATTCAGCGCCAGCGTCGCACCCGACACACTCAGCGCCCGCGACCGGAACAACCGCAGCGGAACCAGCGGCGCCGCCGAACGGGTCTCCACGAAGACGAACGCGGCCAGCAGCACGACCCCCGCGGTCAGTACGCCGACAACCTCGAACGAACCCCATCCGGAAGGCTCCGAGCGCACCACGCCGTAGACAACCGCCATCAGCCCCGCTGTACCCAGAACAGCCCCAAGAGTGTCGAACGTCCGGCGACCGGCACTGTGCCGAAGATCGGGTACGAAGACCGGGATCAGCGCGATCAGTGCAATCACGATCGGAACGTTCACGAAGAACACCCACTGCCAGCTGAGCGAGTCGACGAGCACACCGCCCGCGACCACACCAAGCGTGCCGCCGAGGCCGGCCAGACCGCCCCAGACGCCCATCGCGATATTGCGCTCGCGACCGTGGGCGAAGGTCATGGTCAGGATTGCCAGCGCCGCCGGCGACAGCAGCGCGCCGCCGAGACCCTGAACGGCCCGCGCCGCGATCAGGAACTCAGGTGAGTTGGCCAGCCCCGCGATCAGCGAGGTGGCGCCGAAGAGCACCAGGCCCGCGGTGAACACCCGGCGCGGGCCGAGCAGGTCGGCCATCCGGCCGCCGAGCAGCAGGAAGCCGCCGAAGAGCAGGGTGTACGCGTTGATCACCCACTGCAGGGAGTCGGCGGAGAAGTTCAGGTCCGCCTGGATGTGGGGCAGCGCGACGTTCACGATCGTCACGTCGAGCACCACGATGAACTGCGCGAGAGCCAGTACCGCCAGGGTGGCCCAAGGACTGCGTCGCATCGCCGTACCTCATTCGGAAGTTTTGTCTACGGTGTATGTATACGCTGTAAGCTTACGGAGTAGACAGTAGGTCTACGGTGTAGACTTGTCAACGTGATCACCAAAGAGACCGCCCGCCGGCTCGATCCGGAGCGGGTCGTGGAGACCGCGCTGGCCATCGCCGACGACGAGGGACCGGCCGCCGTCTCGTTCCGGAAGCTGGCCGCGCACCACGACGTCACGCCGATGGCGCTGTACCGGCACTTCAAAGACAAGGACGACCTGCTGGCGGCGCTCGGCGACCGCGTGCTGGCCAACATCGTTCTGCCGGAGCCGACCGACGAGCCGTGGGACATGCAGCTGCACGCGCTGCTGACCGCCTTCGTCGATGCGCTCCGCGCCCATCCGCGGCTGGCGGACCTCACCCTGGCGCGGATTCTGGTCACCGAGCCGGGCCTCGCGCTGGCCGAGCGTGCGCTGGAACTGCTGATCGAGGGCGGATTCCCGGTCGACGACGCCGCCGAGATCGGCCGGCAGTCGATCTGCTCGCTGATCGCGCTCGTCACCACCGACCCGGTCGCCCGCGAGGTGAGCGACCCGGAGGCCCGCGAGGCCTCACTGCGCCGCAAGCGCGCAGGGCTCGCCGCTCTCTCCCCGGAGCAGTACCCGCTGATCACCTCGGCCGCCGGCGCACTGATCTGCCCGGCGTCGCAGGACCGGTACTACCTGATCGGCGTGGAGCTCGCCGTTGCCGGAATTCGCGGCCTGCTCGTGTCCTGAGTGCCTGAACGGCAGGAGAGGACTACGCTCCGGAACGGAGCGATACCACTGCATATGGAGGTACACCGATGGCGGGGAAGTTCGAGCTGTACAAGGACAAGTCCGGGGAGTTCCGGTTCCGCTTGAAGGCCGGGAACGGCGAGGTCATCGCGACCAGCAGCGAAAGCTACAAGACCAAGTCCTCCGCGATGAACGGGATCGACTCGATCAAGCGGAACGCGGCCGAGGCCAACGTCGACGACCAGACCGACTGAGAACCCAAGAAAACAAGGGGGTTTCGCCGGCGTACCGGAGAAACCCCCTTGGCCTGCCGGGAGCTCAGAGACCGTCCGCGAACTCGACCCCGCGGATCTCCACGCCGAGCCCCTCGATGCTCGCGTCCGGGATCATCGCGGCCAGCTCGCAGGCCCGCTCCCGGGACGCCACGTCGATCAGGTAGTAGCCGCCGAGGAACTCCTTGGACTCCACGAACGGTCCGTCGGTGACCGCCGGTACGCCGTTGCGGACCCGGACCACCGCAGAGTCGGCCGGCTGCTGCAGCGCGACCGTACTGTGGAACTCGCCGGACGCCTTGATGGTGTCCATGAACTTCTGGTGACCGGTACCGATCGCCTGCTGCTCCGCCTCGGGCAGCGCGGCGATCACGTCGGGGTTCACATTCAGGACCAGTAGGTACTTCACGATGTCTCCTTCAGACCCGGCCCCCGCGGATCGGGCGCCTTCATCCATCAGTACGGAGCAGTCCGGTGCGTCTTGACATGCTCTAACTTTCTTCCCATGAATGGGCTGAGTTTCACAGATGTCCAGGCCGCTGCAGGCCGGCTCGCCGGGGTCGCACACCGGACGCCGGTCCTCACCTCGCGGACGCTCGACGAGCGCGTCGGCGCGCAGGTGTTCCTGAAGGCGGAGAACTTCCAGCGGATCGGTGCGTTCAAGTTCCGCGGCGCCTACAACGCGGTCAGCCGGCTCGGCCCGGAGCAGCTCGCGGCGGGCGTCGCGGCGTACTCGTCCGGGAACCATGCGCAGGCGGTCGCGCTGGCGGCACGGCTCGCCGGTACGCCCGCGGTCATCCTGATGCCCGAGGACGCGCCGCCGACGAAGCTCGCCGCGACCCGTGGGTACGGCGCCGAGGTGGTGACGTACGACCGGTACACCCAGGACCGGACCGCGCTGGGCGAGGCCCTCGCCGCGGAACGTGGGTGCACGCTGATCCCGCCGTACGACCATTACGACGTGATGGCCGGGCAGGGGACGGTGGCACTCGAGCTGATCGAGGAGGTCGGGCACCTCGGTGCGCTGCTCGTTCCGGTCGGCGGCGGCGGACTGATGGCCGGCTGCGCGACCGCCGCAACGCTGATGTCGCCGGGGATCCGGATGATCGGGGTCGAGCCGGCCGCGGGCGACGACCACGCCAGATCGCTGGCGGCCGGCGAGCGGGTCCAGATCGGCATCCCGCGGACGATCGCGGACGGTCAGGCGATCGCGACGCCGGGCGAACTGACGTTCGCGGTGAATCGGCGGCTGGTGGAGTCGTTCGAGCTGGTCAGCGACGAGGAGATCGTGGCTGCGATGGCATTCGCGTTCGAGCGGCTGAAGATCGTCCTGGAGCCGAGCGGGGCGTCCGCGTTGGCGGCCTTGCTGGCCGGGCGGATCCACGGCCTGCCGGAGCGCGTCGGAGTGGTGCTGTCAGGCGGGAACGTCGGCCTGGAGCGGTTCCGCGAGCTGCTCGGAAGTAGCTGAATTCGCAAGGACTTTAGGGTGCCCTGACCACCCTCTGTGCCGGTTGTCACAGAAAGCCACCGTCGAATGTGACCGAGGCCACATCGAAGCCGCCAGTCGACCCCTGCGCCCCGCTCAGACGCGCTCAGGACACCTGGTGTTCACCCGGGCTCGCTGATCCGTCAGCGAGCCTTTCAGGCCCATTCAGCAACGAGTCTGCCGATCTAAGGGTTTGCGTCGTGATCATCCTGTTATACAGTCGTCGGCGGTTCGGTAAATAACACGAACCGCACGCGAGTCAACGCCGAGCTCTGCCAGGCCCGTGTGCTCCCCTCGAATACCAATGGCAGAGGTGGGGGACCCAGGAAGTTGGGTCTCGACCGTGAGTGGTCGAAACCCTGGGGTGAAGTCCGCGGGAGCGGACCGGGCCATGAATCCCAGCCCGAACCCGACAGCTAACTTCACAGGCGTCGGGAGACCACCATGCCCGTCACTGCCCGACGGACGTCGCTTTCGCGCGCCGTCAGCCAGCCCGCTGAATCCAGTACCGACCGGCCGATCGGCCGGACCCTGGCGAAGCACCGCAAGTCCAACCGTCCGGGTGCTCCCCGGGCCGCAGCCGCCGTTCTCACGGTCGGTCTCGCTGTTGGCGGTGGAGCCGCGCTCTCCGTGACGACCACGCCGACCGCTCAGGCGGCGACCAGCTCCACCACGGCCGCGACCAGCGTCCCGCGTGGGTACTGGAGCATTCCGAGCCGGCCGCTGCTTCGGTTCCGCGACCGCGGCCCGACCGTGAAGTACGTCCAGAAGGCCCTGCACCTCGGTCCGGACGGCTACTTCGGCAACAGCACCGTCCGGATCCTGAAGAAGTTCCAGACTTCCTGGGGTCTCAAGGCCACCGGCTACACCGACAAGAAGACCTGGGGCCGGCTGACCTGGGCCGCGAAGCACAAGGTGCTCTACGGTCCGTACGGCAAGTCCAGCGGCTCGGTCGGTACGTTCCGCACCAAGGTGCTGCGCGAGGCGGCCAAGCTCAAGGGCACGCCGTACCGCTACGGCGGCACGACGAGCCGCGGCTTCGACTGCTCCGGCTACACCGGCTTCGTGTACAAGAAGGCCGGCCACAAGCTGCCCCGTACGTCGCGCCAGCAGTACAGCGCCACCAAGCACATCAGCCGCAGCTCGGCCAAGCCCGGCGACCTGGTGTTCTTCCGCAACGGTGGCGGCGGCGTGTACCACGTCGGCATCTACGCCGGCGGGAACATGCTGTGGCACGCCTCGAAGCCGGGTCGCCCGGTTGCCAAGGCGAAGATCTGGACCAGCAGCGTGGCCTTCGGCCGCATCTGAGTCCTGACCGGTCGGCGCCCTTCCCCCCATTGGGCGCCGGCCGGTCGTCAGCGTCCTCTCCCCCAGGCACGCTGACTCCCGGAACCGGCCCGGGCCGTCGACCCCCCCACCCCTCCGACGGCACGGGCCGGTTTCCTTTGCCCGCTCCTCAGTCGTCGAGCAGACCGGCCTCGTAGGCGAGGATCGCGACCTGGACACGGTTCGTCGCGTCCAGCTTCACCAGGGCCCGGGAGACGTGGGCCTTCACGGTCGCCTCGCTCATGAAGAGCCTCCGGCCGATGTCGGCGTTCTGCAGACCGCGGCCGACCGCGACGAGCACCTCCCGCTCCCGGTCGGTGAGCTTGCTGATCCGCGCCTGCGCCGTCCGTCGCCGGTCGGCGCGCGGGTCGCCGGCGAAGTGCCCGATCAGCCGCCGGGTGACCGCCGGCGACAGCATCGCGTCCCCGGCCGCGACCACCTTGATCGCCTGTACGAGCTCGCGCGGCGGCGTGTCCTTCAGCAGGAACCCGCTCGCCCCGGCCTGCAACGCCCGGAACACGTAGTCGTCCAGGTCGAAGGTCGTCAGGACGACGATCTTCGGCGGATCCGGCAGCGCCTGCACCTCTCGGGTCGCGGCCAGGCCGTCCAGCCGCGGCATCCGGATGTCCATCAGTACGACGTCCGGGCGGTGTTCCTTCACCATCGCCGCGGCGTCCGCGCCGTCGCCCGCCTCGGCGACCACCTCGAGGTCGTCGTCGGACTCGAGGATCATCTTCAGTCCCGCCCGGACCAGCGCCTCGTCGTCCACGATCAGCAGCCGTGTCATCGTTCTCCTTCCACGAGCACAGGCTCGCTGTCCTGCCGATGGTCGTCCCACGGCAGCCACGCCTCGACCCGCCACCCGCCGTCCGCGGTCGGCCCGGTCGTCAACCGGCCGGCGGCCAGCTGCACCCGTTCGCGCAGACCGACCAGCCCGGCACCGGCACCTGGCAGCAGTGAACCAGCAGCCACCGGCCGGACGTTCGTCACCCTGACCGTCACTCCCTCGCCACGGGCGCCCTGGACCCGTACGTCGGTCGCGGCGCCGCGAGCGTGCTTGTGCACGTTGGTCAGCGACTCCTGCACAACCCGGTAGACGGTCCGTCCGACCGCGGGCGGTACGTCGTCCGGCAGCGTACCGACGTACCCGACGGTCACGCCGGCGTCCCGGGAGGCGCTGATGAGCCGCTCGAGGTCCGCCGCCTTCGGGACCGGCGACAGGTCGGCGCCGTCGACGCTGACGTCGGTCCGCAGTACGCCGAGAACCTCGCGGAGGTCCTCCATCGCCTGCCGCGCCGTCTCGCGGATCAGCCGTGCGGAGCCCTCCACCCGGTCCGGGCCGACGGTCGGGTTCACCTCGAGGCCGCCGGCGTGCAGCGCGATCAGCGAGACCTTGTGGGCGAGAACGTCGTGCATCTCCTGGGCGATCCGGGAGCGCTCGCCGAGGCGGGCCTGCTCGCTGCGCAGTTCACGCTCGGCCTCGGCCCGTTCGGCGCGGTCCCGCAGCGACGCCATCAGGTCGCGGCGCGCACCGACGTACGCACCGATCGCGATCCACGTCCCGACCAGGAACGGACCGGTGAACAGGGAGACCCAGAGCTGGCCGTCGCCGCCCCAGCTGTTCAGGACGTAGGCGACGTACGCGGCCAGGCCGAGGATCGCCAGCGCGAGGTCGCGGCGGCGGATCGCCAGCGTCAGCAGGGCCAGGCCCATCGGGACGAAGATCGACGCGACCAGCATCGCGAGCACCGTGATCGCGGTGACCGTGACCGGGAAGCGCCGGCGCCAGAACAGGGCGCCCGAGGCAACCACTCCGGCCGCCAGCACGAACCAGTCGTGCGGGCTCCAGCCTCCGGGACCGGACGCCGCCTGCAGGACGATCGTCAGCAAGCTGAAGCAGACGTACAGGATGTCGCGGAGGCGCGGGGCATGCCTGACCCACCAGGCGTACCACCGGCGCAACCGTCGCATTCCGTCACTGTAGTTCGGCGCCTGGCGTGATCTCCTCCCTCTTGCGGCTAGGTTCCAGACCCCGATCGACAACTTTCGTAGGGGGTCGGTGCAGCCGGTCGTCCGATGTGCGGCAGGGGTCACGCACGGTTGACTCGTTGCCATGATCACCGTCGAGAACCTGACCAAGCGCTACGGCAGCACCACGGCTGTCCAGGACGTCTCGTTCACCGTCCAGCCGGGCAGCATCACCGGCTTCCTCGGGCCGAACGGGGCCGGCAAGTCCACCACGCTGCGGATGCTCACCGGGCTGACGCCGCCGACCTCCGGCACCGCCACCATCACCGGCAAGCGGTACGCCGACCTGCCGAACCCGGGTCGCGTGGTCGGGGTCATGCTCGACGCCGCCGCGCAGCACCCGGGCCGTACGGGCCGCGAGACGCTGCTGCTGAACGCCAGCCTGCTCGGGGTGCCGAAGGCGCGCGCCGACGAGATGCTCGAAGCGGTCGGCCTGGACCACGCCGCGAAGCGCCGCGTCGGACAGTACTCGCTCGGTATGCGGCAGCGGCTCGGCATCGCGAGCGCACTGCTCGGCGATCCTGCCGTACTGATCCTTGACGAGCCCGCGAACGGCATGGACCCGGAGGGCATCCGCTGGATGCGCGGGCTGCTGCACGACTTCGCGGCCCGCGGCGGCACCGTGATCCTGTCCAGCCACCTGCTCGGTGAGGTCCAGGCGACCGTCGACCGGCTGGTCGTGATCGGCGGCGGCCGGATCGTCGCCAACGGCTCACTGGAGGAGCTGCTGGCCGGTTCCGGCACGCTCGTCCGCGGGCTCGACCCGGCCGGCCTGAGCCAGGCGCTGACCGCCGCCGGCCTGCCGGTCGAGCCGGCCCAGGACGGCGCACTGCGCGTCGATGCCACCGCCGAGCAGGTCGGGCGCGCCGCCGCCGCTGCCGGTCAGATCCTTCTCGAGCTTCGCCAGAGCGACGGCGCCGGCCTGGAGGACCTGTTCTTCCAGCTGACCGAACTGCCCGTTGCCGCCTGACCCACCGACTTTCTTCCGGGAGACTTCTATGACAGTACTGATGCCACGACTCCGTCGCGGCGGGCCATCGGGCTTTTCCTCCTGGCCTCCCCTCGTCGCTCCAGTCGCTTCGCTCCCTACGCTCCTCAGTCCAGGCCAGGAGGCCCGATGACCACCGTGACCGACGTCGCGCCCGCGACGACCGCCAAGCACCGCAGCGAGGTGGCGACGAGCCTGCCGCCCGCACGCGGCCAGTCGTTCCTGAAGCTCGTCGCGATCGAGCTCCGCAAGTCCGTCAACACCCGCAGCGGCCGGGTCCTGATCGCCGCCATCCTGCTGATCGCACTCGCCGCGCTGGCGTGGCAGCTCACCCACCTGCCGAAGGGCCCGGCCGGGTTCGACGGCTTCATCGGCGCCGCGTCGACCGGCGTACTGCTGCTACTTCCTGTCATCGGCGTGATGGCGATGACGTCGGAGTGGACGCAGCGGACGGCGCTGACCACGTTCACGCTGTCGCCGCGGCGGATCCGCGTGCAGCTGGCCAAGTTCGTCTCCGCGGTGGTCCTGACCGCGGTCGTGATGACCGTTGTCGTCGCGCTGGCGCTGGCGAGCACGGCGCTGGCCGGTGCGCTCACCGACCACACAGCGTCGTACGCGGGACTCGGCGGGCAGCTCGCCGGCGCGTACCTGGCCGTCGCGCTGAACGTCGTGATGGGTGCCGCGTTCGGTGCGGTGATCCCGCAGACGGCGGTCGCGATTCTCGCGTACTTCATCGCGCCGACCGCCTGGTCGCTGGCCGGGCCGGCGCTGTTCAAGGACAACGCGAACTGGCTGGACGTGTTCGGGGCGCTCGGCCGGATCGCGGAGCGTGACCTGCACGGGATGGTGCCGGAGACGCTGGTCGCGGTCGGCGTCTGGATCGTTCTCCCGACCGTCGTCGGACTGTGGGCAAGCTCACGTCGCGAGGTCAAGTAACGGGGTCGGACGCGGCGGGGTGGGCCGGTTTGAGGGGATCGGCCCACCCCGCCGATGCTGTGATCGGACCTCTCCGGGGGTTCGGCAGGGGGCGGTGCGTGTGTCGATCCGCCGCTCCGGGTATCCTTGAACCACGATTACTGACGACTGATCCGTGGGCGCCACGCAGCGTACCCGGTTGACTTGTGCGAGGGGGTCGACGCTATGGGGCGCGGCCGTGCAAAGGCCAAGCAGACGAAGGTCGCACGCGACCTGAAGTACCGCACCTGGGACACCGACTTGGACCAGCTCAAGCGTGAGCTGTCCGGTGACCAGGGTGGCGACCGTTCTGCAAACGGTGACAACGACGGCGACGGAGACGACGCCGACGACTACCACCCCCGTCGGTAAGACATCAGCCCGGCTGAGCTGCTCAGGCGCCCCCTAGCGGGTGGCTGAGCAGTTCACCGTGCGCCCGACGTGTTCCATCACACCAGCACCACCTGTGGCGGATCATCAGACCGGGGAGCCCGAGGCGTCGGACTGCCCGATCGAGACCCGCCCACAGGTGGCCGCGGTGCACTTCTTGGCGTAGGTGGACTGCCGCGCTATTTGGCGTAGGTGCCTTCGAGGGTGACGGTGCCGCCGGCGGTTGCGGTGACTTCGCCGCAGACCCAGGCGGGGATGTCACGGGCAGCCAGTGCCCGGATCGCGGCGTCCGCGGACGCCGGGTCCAATACGGCCACCATCCCGGCGCCCATGTTCAGCGTCTTCTCGAGCTCGGGCAGCGCCACGTCGCCGAGCAGTCCGACGAGCCCGAAGATCGGCGCCGGCGTCCACGTCGACCGGTCGATCCGTACGGACAGGTCGTCGGGGATCACTCGCGCCAGGTTCGATGCGAAGCCACCGCCGGTGATGTGCGACATCGCGTGCAGCGGCTTGTCGTCGTCGCCGTTGAGCTCCTGGATCAGCTCGAGGCAGTGCTTCGCGTACACCCGGGTCGGCGTCAGCAGGACCTCGCCGAGCGTCGTACCGAGCTCCGGCACCACCCGGTCCAGCGTCCACTTGGCCCGGTCGAAGAACACATGCCGCACCAGGCTGTAGCCGTTCGAGTGCAGACCCGACGAGGCCATCGCCACGACGACGTCACCCGCTGTGACGCGCTCCGCGCCAAGCACCTCGTCGGCCTCGACCACACCGGTCGCCGCGCCCGCGACGTCGTACTCGTCCGGCTCCAGCAAGCCCGGGTGCTCCGCGGTCTCGCCGCCGACCAGCGCCGTACCGGCCTCGACACACGCCTCCGCGATGCCCTTCACGATCTGCGCGATCGTCTCCGGGACCACCTTGCCGGTGCAGATGTAGTCGGTCATGAACAGCGGCTCGGCGCCGCAGACGACCAGGTCGTCGACGACCATCCCGACCAGGTCGAACCCGATCGTGTCGTGCTTGCCGAGCTGCTGCGCGATCGCGACCTTGGTCCCGATCCCGTCGGTCGAGGTCGCCAGCAGCGGACGCCGGTACGACGTCAGCGCGGTCGCGTCGAACAGCCCGGCGAAACCGCCGAGACCACCGACCACCTCGGGGCGGGTCGCCTTCGCCACCCACTCCTTCATCAGCTCGACGGCCCGGTCACCGGCCTCGATGTCGACCCCGGCGGCGGCGTAGCTCGCCCCTTCGCTCACTGTTCTGTCTCCCTGTCACGGCCTGTCACGACATCCTCCTGGCGGCATCCAGTCTGACGGACGGATCCCCACGGCGCGGCGCCCGGTCCGATTCCTCCGGCTTGCAGCTCGCCCGGTCCCGGTTCGGTTCCTTCGGCTCCAGCGCTTCCGGGCGGCTACGGGCGGCTGAGCGCGTCCGCCGCGCCGGCACCGCCGGAGATCGTCGCCAAACCGTCCGCGTCGGTCCGCGCCGGCTCCTCGAGCAGGTGCTTGCCGAGCTGCTCGGGCTCGGGCAGCGCGACCGGGTACACCCCGTCGAAGCAGGCCCGGCAGAGCCGGTCCATCGGGACGGTGGTCGCCTCGACCAGGCCGTCCAGGCTGATGTACCCGAGCGAGTCGGCGCCGAGCGAGCGGCAGATCTCCTCGGTGTTCAGCCCGTTCGCGATCAGCTCGGCCCGGCTGGCGAAGTCGATGCCGTAGAAGCACGGCCACTTCACCGGCGGCGCGGTGATCCGGACGTGGATCTCCTTCGCGCCGGCCTCGCGCAGCATCCGGATCACGGCGCGCTGGGTGTTGCCGCGGACGATCGTGTCGTCGACGACCACCAGGCGCTTGCCCTCGATCACCTCGCGGAGCGGGTTCAGCTTCAGGCGGATGCCGAGTTGGCGGATCGTCTGGCTCGGCTGGATGAACGTACGGCCCACGTAGGCGTTCTTCACCAGGCCGGACCCGTACGGGATGCCCGACGCCTCGGCGTACCCGATGGCGCCCGGCGTACCGGACTCGGGGGTGGCAATGACGAGGTCGGCCTCGGCCGGGTGCTCCTTGGCGAGCTTGCGGCCGATCTCGACCCGGGTCGAGTAGATCCGCTGGCCGGAGATCTGGGTGTCCGGGCGGGCCAGGTACACGAACTCGAACAGGCAGCCCTTCGGGTCCGGCTCGGCGAACTTCGTCGACCGCAGGCCGTCCGCGTCGATCGCGACGATCTCACCCGGCTCGACCTCACGAATGAAGCTCGCACCACAGATGTCGAGGGCGGCGGTCTCGCTCGCGATCACCCAGCCGCGCTCCAGCCGGCCGAGGACCAGCGGGCGGATGCCCTGCGGGTCGCGGGCGGCGTACAGCGTGTTCTCGTCCATGAAGATCAGGCTGTACGCGCCCTTGACCTTCGGAAGGATCTTGGCCGCGGCCTGCTCGATGGTGAGGTCCGGGTAGCCGGCCAGCATCGAGGTGAGGATGTCGGTGTCGGAGGACGCGCCGTGCTTGGCGTTCGCCTTCGCGTGATCGACGTCGGCGTCCAGCCCGAGATCCAGGTCGCCCTCACCGTTCAGGCTGGCGGCGAGCTCGCTGGTGTTGGTCAGGTTCCCGTTGTGACCGAGCGCGATCGAACCGGTCGCGGTGGACCGGAACGTCGGCTGCGCATTCGCCCAGACGCTGGACCCGGTCGTCGAATACCGGCAGTGACCGATCGCGATATGCCCGCGCAGCGACGCCAGCGTCGCCTCGTCGAACGCCTGACTGACCAGCCCCATGTCCTTGTAGACAAGAATCTGGTTCCCGTTACTGACCGCGATCCCGGCCGACTCCTGCCCCCGGTGCTGCAGGGCGTAGAGACCGAAATACGTCAGTTTGGCAACCTCTTCACCCGGCGCCCAGACCCCGAAGACGCCACAAGCGTCCTGCGGACCCAGATCCTGCGGGTCGAGTTCATCAGTAAGCCGACCATCGCCACGAGCCACCCCCGCAGTCTACGGGACGCCACACCGCCCAACGACCAACGTCTACCAGCAGGTCTGAATCAGCTGGCAGGCTGGATTCGCACCGACGGCCGACGCCGTCGACGGCGGGACGACAATCCCGAGTACCGCGATCGCGGCTACGGTCAGCAACTTCTTGATCACAATTCTTCCCTTCGAAACAATCCGGAACCGCCCATCGTGTGCACTTTGTCGACGCTGTCTGTATATGGTCGGTTCCGACAAGTTCTGGAGAAGAGGGATCGTGCTTGAACCGCTGGGGGTGGACGAAGCCACTTTCGCGGTCTATCACGCCCTTCTCAGCCGTCCCGACAGTACGCCCGAGCAGATAGCAGCGCTAGTAGAGCGTTCGACCGGCGAAGTCGAGGAGTTGATGGACAGGCTCCGAAGGCTGGAGCTCCTGGTCCCGACCTGGACGAATCCCGATGGCGAGCACGCAGTTCACCCTCGCGTCGGGCTGAGCGGTCTGGCTGAGCGCCGCCGCACCGAGCTGACCAAAGCCCTCGGCGAACTCAAAGAGGCCGAAGCATCCGCAGAGATCATCGCGGAGCAGTACAACGAGCTGCTGACGTCCCGGAGCAGCGGAGACGTTGAGGTACTCAAAGGCCGCGCGAACGCGGCGCGCCGGATCGAGGAGCTGGCGCTAAAAGCCAAGGACACCTTCTGGGGTCTGGTTCCTGCGCACTTCGACGACTCGCTGCCGAAGTCGGAGCGATCGCCTGACTTCGAGCTGTTGGGCCGCGGCCTCAAGATGCGAACTGTCTACCTCCAGAGCATGACAGCGTCGAAACTGGCAATCGAGTACGCCGCGACGATGCACCGTCTGGGAGGCGAAGTTCGGGTGACTCCGACACTCCCGATGCGGCTGCTGCTCTTCGACCAGGAGATCGCGGTCATGCCGATGGACCCGGACAACCCGACCGCCGGCGCAGTCATCCACCGCACGCCGGCAGTTGTCTCCGTCGCCCTCGCCCTCTTCGACTCCTACTGGTCCCGTGCCAGCGAGATGTTCGATCCCGAGGACCGCGACGACGAAACCCCCCTCACGCCCCACGAGTCCGAAGTACTGCGCCTCCTCGCCGGTGGCGCGAAGGACGAACAGGTCGCCCGCCTCCTAGGCATCTCCCTCCGCACCGCCCGCCGCATCACCGCCAACCTCTCCGAACGCCTGGACGCCGCCAGCCGCTTCGAACTCGGAGTAGCCGCAGCCAAACGCGGCTGGGTCTAACGCCTTGTTCGACTCGTCGGGTCTGACTGAGGACCTGCTTGCGGTGTACCGGGTCCTGCTGCAACGACCGGACCTCGGTCACGCAAAGCACCTGGACGAGCTCGCATCCGAGCTCGAACTCACCGTCGAGAAGACCTCGCGGGATCTGCAGAGATTGCGGGACCTCGGTTTCGTTGTCCCGAGCATGATTGAGGGCTTTGAGTACCCGCTGGATCCGGCGGTTACCTTCGGTCAGCTGGCAGCTGACCGGCAGCAGGAGATTGACGAGCTGACTGCGCAACTTCGCACCGATCAACTCGCCGCTAGCAAGTTCACCGCCAACCTTGCGAATTTCCTGGTCCAACGGACGACGCGCGACGTCGAGATTCTTCAAGGACGCGAACTCGCGAATCAAAGAATGCAACGATTCCGCCCCACGAAGTCAATGTGGGGACTCATGCAAGATGGCAGCACAGCTAACTGGAATCCCGAGGCTTTTCCCGATAGGAATCATCTTGAGAACGGCGTAGAGATGCGATATATCTACGCGGAGTCGTACTGGAAGCGGCCGGGTGCCCGGGAGATTCTGGAGTTTATCGCGGGCCTGGGCGGCAAGATCCGGATCGCCCCGTCGATTCCGTTCCGGCTGATCATCTTCGACAACGAGTCGGCGGTGATGGGGATCGATCCGGAAGACAACGCTGTCGGCGCTGTCGTTCATCACAGCCGGGCTGTGGTGCGGATGGCGGAAGAACTGTTCCTCGGGCTGTGGGACCAGGGGTTCACGCCGTTTGCGGGCGAGCAGTGGGCTCGCGAGGGTGGGATCAGCGGGCAGGAGGCTGAGTTTTTGCGGCTGCTGGTGCATGGGGCTACTGATGAGCAGGTGGGGCGGAAGTTGGGGGTTTCGTTGCGGACTGTGCGGCGGATTGCGGCTAAGTTGAGTGAGCAGGTGGGGGCTTCGGGGCGGTTCGAGTTGGGGGTTCGGGCGGCGCAGCGCGGGTGGGTGGATTAGCCCCAGTCCCAGGCTCGGGAAAGGGACAACGCATGGCAGGACAAAGTGTTCTCCTTGGGGCGCGGGAAGGGCGAGAGGAATGGGTGCGCCACCCGGACTCTCGGTATCGAAGTCAAACAGATGAATCAGGGTGCGGGCAACGGAGCGCCCTGGCCGGGGGAGGTCGTTGGCCGGGGGCGGCCAGGTGCCTGCAGGGTGGACAGGACGTATATGACTGGCACCTGCTGTTCGCCCGCCTGAGCACCATCCCAATTGCCCGCCAGTAGACGTATACGTCCTGTTCACCTTGCACACCCCACCCGCCAAGCGCACCAACCACACCCCGCCCCCGCCCAGGTCGCCTTTGCGGAACATTCTTGCCAGCAGACGCACAAAAGTTTCCGCAAAGATCCCCATCCCCCACCCGAGAACCCAACACCCAACCGGGAGCCGCACAAGCCCGAGCAGGACGCACAAACCGCAGGCCCCCAGGGCGCGAGTACGGGCGCAGGAGGCGGGCGCGGGCCCGCGAGCCCCGGTGCGCCTGGCCCGGCTGCGCTGGACGAGAGCGAGGCCCCGGGAGCGCGAGGAGTGGGGGCGAGTACCCCGGTAGCGCCTGGGCCGGGTACCCCCGGGAGCGCCGGTGGGTCGCGGGGCCGATGTCCCGGGACCACCGGAGGCGTGGGCGGGCACCCCGGAAGCGCATGGGGTGGGTGCTCCCAAGGACGCGTTGGGGGCGGGTACCCCCGGGACGCGTGGGGCGGGTACCTGGTCGCGCGAGGCGCCGGGTGCGCTGCGCCCCGAGTGTGCGGGGCGCGGGCGCGGGGCGGGGGTGTGGGGTTAGACGGTTTTTAGGGCGGTTAGGAGTTTGGTTAGGGAGTCTCGGGCGTCGCCGAAGAGGAGGGTGGTTCGGGGGTCGTAGAGGAGTTCGTTCTCGATGCCGGCGAAGCCGGGGCGCATGGAGCGTTTGAGGAAGATGACGCGTTGCGCCTCGTCGGCGTTCAGGATCGGCATGCCGTAGATGGGGGCCGAGGGGGTGGTGCGGGCGGCGGGGTTGACGACGTCGTTGGCGCCGACGACGAGCACCACGTCGGTGGTCTTGAAGTCGCCGTTGATGTCGTCCATCTCGCGCAGTTGCTCGTACGGGACCTGGGCCTCTGCCAGCAGTACGTTCATGTGACCAGGCATCCGCCCCGCCACCGGATGGATCGCATAGTCGACCTTCACGCCCCGGCCCTGCAGCTCCTCAACGAGGTCGCGGAGCGTGTGCTGCGCCTGCGCCACGGCGAGACCGTACCCGGGCACGATGATGACCTTGTTCGCGTACCCGAGCAGGATCGCGACGTCCTCCGGCCCGGCGGAGATCACCGGCCGATCCGACGCCGTACCGGCACCCAACGTCGACCCGCCACGCACAGCCCCGAACAGGATGTTGAACACGGACCGCCCCATCGCGTCCGCCATCAGCTTCGTCAGCAACGTACCGGCCGCGCCGACGAGCGTGCCCGCGACCAGCAGCAGCGTGTTGCCCAGGACGTAACCGCCCGCGGCCACGGTCAGACCGGTGAAGGCGTTCAGCAACGAGATCACGATCGGTACGTCGGCACCGCCGACCGGCAGGACGAGCATCACGCCGATCGCGAGACCGATCAGGCAGAGCAGTACGCCGACCCACACGCGCGGGTCCGACACCAGCCACACCCCGAGCGCGATACCGCCGAGCAACGACGCGACGAACAGCACCGGCAGCCCCGGGAACGTCACCGGCCGGGTCGTCATCAACTCCTGCAGCTTGGCGAACGTCACCACCGAACCGGAGAAGCTGATCGCGCCGACCAGGATCGTGAACGCCGTGGCGATCGCCGCAACGGTAGCGTCCGCGGAGACCTCGTCGAGCTCGAGCAGCGCGACCAGCGCGGCAGCACCGCCGCCGACACCGTTGAACAAGGCAACGAGCTGCGGCATCTGGGTCATCTGCACCCGCCGCGAGCCGATCACGCCGCCGATGGTGCCGATGATCAGCGCGATCAGGATCGGCGCCAGGTGGTCGGGCTTGTACGCCGCGAACGTGATGATCACCGCGAGCACCGCGCCGGCCGCACCGATCAGGTTGCCGGTCCGGGCGCTCCGCGGCGAGGACAGCGCCTTCAGCGCGACGATGAAGCAGACCGCGGAGACCAGATAGCCGATCTGGGCCCAGGTGGGGATCACTTGTGCAGCTCCTTCTTGCGTGCCGCCGGACCCCTGAACATCTCCAGCATCCGATCCGTCACCACGAATCCACCGACCATGTTCACCGTCGCCAGCACGACGGCCAGCAGCCCGACGATCATCACGATCACCGAGTCGGTCGCGCCGGTGACGATGATGGCGCCGACCAGGATGACGCCGTGGATGGCGTTCGCCCCGGACATCAACGGGGTGTGCAGCGTCGAGGAGACCTTGCTGATCACCTCGACCCCGACGAACGCCGCCAGGACGAAGATCGTCAGCAACGCGATCGATTCACTCACGAGGCCGTTCCTTTCAGGAGCTCGCGGGTTGGCTCGTGCAGTACGGCGCCGTCGTGAGTGACGCAGCAGCCGCGGACGATCTCGTCGTCGAAGTCCGGGTCGAAGGCGGCGTTCCGCGTCATCAACCGGATCAGGTTCGCGATGTTCTGCCCGTACAGGCGGGAGGCCGGGCCGGCCATCTGGGACGGTACGTTCGCGCCGCCCCAGACCAGTGCGTCGCCGATCGTCAGCTCGGTGCCGGCGACCGAGCCCTCGACGTTGCCGCCCTGCTCGGACGCGAGGTCGACGACCACCGAGCCGGGCTTCATCTGCTCGACCATCGAGCGCGAGACCAGCATCGGGGCGGTCCGGCCCGGGACCGAGGCGGTGGTGATCAGCGCGTCCGCCGCGGCGACGTACGGCGTGAGCAGCTCACGCTGGAGTTGCGCACGCTCCGCGGTCATCTCGCGGGCGTAGCCGCCGGGCCCGTCGAGGGTTCCGAGCTCGAGCTCGATCGGTACGGCGCCCATCGAGGCGATCTCCTCGGCAGCGGCCGTCCGGACGTCGTACGCCTTCACGACCGCGCCGAGGCGCTTGCAGGTGGCGATCGCCTGCAGGCCCGCGACGCCCGCGCCGAGGACGAGGACCTGGGCCGGCGGGACCGTACCGGCGGCGGTCATGTTCAGCGGGAAGAACCGGGGCAGGCGTTCGGCGGCGACGATCGCGGCGCGGTAGCCGGCGACGAGGGCCTGCGACGACAGCGCGTCCATCGACTGGGCCCGGGAGATCCGCGGCACCAGCTCCATCGCGAACGCCGTCAGCTTGGCCCGCGTTGCGGTGCGGACCACATCCGGCGGGTTCGTCGGCAGGAAGGACATCAGCGCCGTACCGGCGTGCAACCGCAGCAGGCGTTCGCGTTCCAGCGGCTGCACCGACGCCACGATGGTCGCCGCGTGGTCGGCGCCCCAGGCAACCTCGGCGCCGGCGTCGCGGTACTGGTCGTCGGAGAACAGCGCGCGTTCGCCGGCGGCCGGCTCGACCGCGACCTCGTAGCCGAGCTCGATCAGTTTCGCGACTTGTTCCGGCACCAGTGCGACCCGGCGCTCGGCCGGTCTGGTCTCCCGTACGACTGCGATCTTCACTCGCCGAAACCTATGCCAAACACTGGGTCGCCGGAAAGCCCGGTCATGACTGGTTTGCGAGGTTCTGCAGCAGCAGGGCCTCGGCGAGGCAGACCTTGCGGAACTCGGCGAGGTGCAGGCCCTCGTCGATGCCGTGTGCGCGGGTGTCCGGATCCTCGACGCCGGTGACCAGGATGGTCGCCTCCGGGAACGCCTGCTGGAACTCGGCGATGAACGGGATCGAGCCGCCCATCCCCATGTCGATCGGCGCCACTCCCCAGGCTTCCTGGAACGCCGAACGGGCCGCTTCGTAGCCGGCGCCGCGCGCGTTCACGCTGCAGGGCTGGCCGTTCTGACCCTCGGTGACGGTGACCTGCGCGCCCCACGGCGCGTGGTTCTCCAGGTGGACACGCAACGCGTCACTGGCCTTCGCGGCGTCGTCACCCGGCGCCACCCGCAGGCTCACCTTCGCCCGCGCGACCGGCACCAGCGTGTTGCTCGCCTCGGCCACCGACGGTGCGTCGATGCCGACCACGGCGACCGCCGGACGCGTCCAGAGCCGGTCGACCAGCGAACCCGAGCCGGTCAGCCGAACGGAGTCGAGCACCGAGGACTCGGCCCGCAGCCGGTCCTCCGGGTACACGACGTCGGCCGCGCGCGAGGCGTGCAGGCCGTCGACCGCGACGTCGCCCTTGTCGTCGTGCAGGGTCGCGAGCAGCCGGCACAGCGTCGACAGCGCGTCCGGGATCGGGCCGCCGAACAGGCCCGAATGCACTGCGTGATCAAGCGTTCGAACCTCGACGTACGCCTCGACCAGGCCACGCAGCGAGACGGTCAGCGCCGGGTGCCCGACCTCCCAGTTGCCGGAGTCGGCGATCACGATCGCGTCCGCGGCGAGCTCCTCGGTGTACTCGTCGAGCAGCTGCAGCAGGGTCGGCGAGCCGATCTCCTCCTCGCCCTCGACGAACACCGTCACGCCCACCGGCAGATCGTTGCCGAAGGCCCGTACGGCGGCGAGGTGCGCGGCGATCCCGGCCTTGTCGTCGGCCGCGCCCCGCCCGTACAGGCGGTCGTCACGTTCCGTCGGGACGAACGGGTCGGAGGTCCACTGCTCCACCGGGCCGGTCGGCTGGACGTCGTGGTGCGCGTACAGCAGGACGGTCGGCTTCCCGGCCGGGGCCGGCTTCTTCGCGATCACGGCCGGGGCACCGTCGCCGGCCCGGACGATCTTCACGGTGAAGCCCTCGGCCTCGAACAACGCGGCGGTCGCCTCCGCGGACCGCTGGACGTCGGCCGCACGGGCCGGTTCGTAACTGACCGAGGGGATCCGGATGAGGTCCTCGAGGTCGGCACGGACGCTGGGCAGAACGCGGTCGATCGCCGCTGACAGATCGGTCATGCGACAACCGTACGGCGTCCGTTCGCGGAGCTGACGCCCAGTTGGCCCTCGCGCGTTACTCGTTACCGATTTACTCTGAAATTCTCGTAGGTTTTCGCCCACAACCGAAGAGGATCACCATGGTCAACCGCCCCCTTGCCATCGTCGTCACGGTCCTGGCCGCGGGACTCACCGCCGCCACACCGTCGTACGCCGCGATCAGTTGCGACACCGCGACCACCGGCGGGTCCACGTTCTACGACGGACCGTCCGCGTCGAAGAAGTACGACGCCCGCTTCAGCAACAGCGCGAGCATCCCCAACCTCAGTACGTACACCCCACAAGGCGCCGGTACTTGGTACAACTGGGACGGCTCCGGCAAGAACCTGCTGCTGGTCGCGGCGTACCGCGCCGGTGCCGACTCCGAGATCTACGGCATCGACCCGGCCAACGGGTCCACGGTCGGTGTGGTCGCAATCGCGGAGTCGCACGTCGGCGGGATCACTGTGAGCAAGGGCTGGGCGTTCGTGTCCGGCGCCGGCAGCAGCATCCGCAAGTACCGGCTGACTGAGCTCCGGGACGCCTTGAAGGCCGCCGGTACGCCGTACCTCGGACAGGTCGGTACTGCACGGGACGTGGCCGGCTCGTCGTTCATCGGCAGCTACGGCGACTCGCTGTTCGCGGGGACGTTCAACGACACCGGCCGCGGGACCATGTACGAGTACAAGATCGCCGACGACGGCACACTGACCACCATGGCCGGCGCCTGGGAGATCCCGACCAAGACGCAGGGCCTGACCGTCACCGCGAACCACTTCATCTACAGCACCTCGTACGGGCGTGGGAATCGCAGCAACATCTACGTGGTCAAGCGTGGTCAGAAGGACCTCGACGCGGCCGCACTGAGCTGCTTCCGCGCGCCGAGCATGACCGAGGGCATCACGGAGTACAACGGGACCGCGTACGTCGTCTACGAGTCCGGGTCGCACCTGTACGCGTCTGACCCGGCCACGTTGAACGTCATCCCGCGCATGCACAAGGCAACCATCTCCTCGCTGACGTCCCTGGTCCCTTAGGGGGTGTATTGCGCGGAGTCCAGCACCTGCTGCCGGGTCTTGTCGTCCTTGGCCCGGACCTGGATCCGGAGGAGGAGCGTGTCGTTCTTCACCAGCTCGTACTGCTCCACAACAGGCGAGAGGTTGTCGCAGGTGTAGGTGAAGGTGACGACCTTCCCGGACGGCTCCCGGTCGGCTGAGCTGCAGCCCTCGGGGACCGTGGGGTTCACCGGTAGCTGGTTGGCGTTGACGACTCCGAGGTAGACGCCTTCGGTCTGCGTACCCGACTGCCAGTCGGCGGCGTCCGTGCTGACCAGCAACGACTGGTCACCGGTGGCCTTCTCGTCCCACTCGCGAGGGACCTTCACGGACAGTGGTGGGTTCTCGACCTTCACCGGACGGGTCAGGACGTACTCGTAGCCGCCGTACCCACCGCCCGCAGCCAGGACCACGGCGGCCAGTGCTGTGAGGACACCGGCTCGGCGGGAACGCTTGGGCTTCGCGGCGACCGTTGGCTCGTTGGAGCCGGCCAGGGCGGTCGCCTGGTCGACCGGTGCGGTCGTCCCGGTCGGCGCGGGCATCTCTGCGGCCGGCACCAGCCTGGCTGGAACCTTGCCGGTGGAGTACGCCTCACGCAGCGCGTTGAGGAAGCTGTCGAGGTCCGGCCAGCGCTGGTCCCGGTCTGGCTCGAGGGCACGCCGTACGACGACGTCGATCGCGTCCGGGATGTCCTCGCGCAGCGTGCTCATCGAGGGCGGTGGCTTCTCGATCTGCATGACGGCACCGAGCGTGGCGACACCGTGCGGGGCCTGGCCGGTGAAGGCGGCGTACGCGACCGCGCCGAGCGAGTACAGGTCGGCGCGGTGGTCGAGGCGCTCGCCCATCACCTGTTCCGGAGCGACGTACGCCGGGGTGCCGCCGGGCATCGTGATCCGGGAGACCTCGGCCAGCGACTTGCCCAGCCCGAGGTCGGACAGCATTGCGCGGTCGCCGTTCGGATCGCTGCGGAACAAGACGTTGGCCGGCTTCACGTCGCGGTGCAGGACGCCGCGCGCGTGCAGGTGTTTCAGGCCGCGGCCGACCTGGCCGATGATCCGGACCGCCTCACCGAACTCGAGCGGCCCGGCCTTGATCCGGTCCGCGAGCGTGCCGCCGTCGGCGTACGTCAGCACCATGAACGGGCGGCCGTCGTCGGCCTCACCGATGTCGTGGACGCCGACCACGTACAGCGAGTCGACCTTGCGCAGGAACCGGCCCTCGGCCAGGAACCGGCGGCGCACATCCTCGTCCTCGACCCAGTTCTCGGAGAGGATCTTGACCGCTACCTCGGCGTCCAGTTGCTCGTCGCGGGCCAGCCAGACGGTCGCGAAACCTCCGGCACCCACCCGGCGGACCAGGGAGTACCGGCCGATCCGGGGTGGCTGGTCCATGGCGCAATTATGCTCGATCCGTTCTGCGACCGGTTCGCTGGAGTGAACAAAGGAGCATTTTCCGGCGTCCGACCAGGAAGTACCGACGGAATTTCCTAGGAGAACACCGATGAGCGTGCAGAACGGCCGCCTGGTCGCCCTGGTCGCAGCTGTCGCCGTCGCGGCCATCACCGGCGGCGGCGCCCTCGCTTCCCGCCAGGGCCCGGCCGACGCGAACGGCTCCGCAACCCCGCTCTCGACGTCCCCGTCGACCGCCCCCAGTACGCCGGCACCGACCACCACCACGGCGAAGCCGACGCCTACCAAGGTGCCGCCCTCCACAACACCGACCGGCCTGGTGAAGACCAAGATCGTCCTGAAGAATTTGACCCAGGGCAGGGCACCCCAGATCACGTACCTGGCCGGCCGCACGATCCGCGGCGGCGCCGGCGAGGACGTCAAGGTCCCCGGCACCGCCCAGATCCAGGCGGTCGCCCGCCTCGGCGGCTCCTCCTTCGCCGTCGTCACCAAGAAGTTCGGCACCGAGTTGCTGACCTTGAACAACGTCACCGGCGAAGTCACCCGCCGAACGCCTGATGTCACCCAGATCGTCACCACCGACAACGGCAGCGCCGCGGCGTACATCGCCACGCACGTGAAGGAGACCGGTGAGGAGACGGCCGGCGCCACCGTCTACGCCGAGGAGGCCAACAGCGACGTCTGGCCGCGGACGATCACCGTCCCAGGCGTCTGGAACGCCAGGATCCACGGCTACTTCGACGGCACGGTCTACTTCGACGCGGCACCGACGCAGTCCGGGGCCACCGTTCTCTATCGGTGGAAGCCCGGCGAACCGAAGGCCATCGCGATCAAGAGCATCCCGAATGCGCTGGCAATGTCCAGCGCGGGTACGGCGGGTTCGCTGACCACGCTGTCCGACCAGAACAGTTGCAGCAGCCTCCTCGCCGTTCCGGCTGGCACGCGTCTGTGGCGGACCTGCGACTACATGATCACCGGCTTCACGCCGGACGCGGCGACCGTGATCGCCGGCCCGAAGTACCAGGACGGCTACGGCGACGGCATCGCGGCTGTTCTCGACGCGAAGAACGGCGCACCGCTGCACGAGTGGTCCGGCGTGTTCCGGCAGGCGATTCCTGAGGACGACCAGCACCTTCTGCTGCTCGCCGACGACGGCGAACAGACCCCGGCGTCGATCATTCGCTGCACGATCTCCAGCGGCGCCTGCGAGCTCGCGACCCCGCTCGCCAAGGGCGACCTGCGGATCGGCGCCTGATCTGCCCTGAGCAGATGTCCCAGCAGAACAAGGGGTTTGGCAGCAGACTGGCGCGCATGGAGCGGATCGCTGTGCTTGCTGACGTTCATGGGGTACTGCCTGCGTTGGAGGCGGTGCTTGCGGAGGACGACGTACGGTCGGCCGATGCAATCGTGCTGGCCGGGGACATTGCCAGTGGGCCACAGCCCGTGGAGACGTTGGACCTCCTGACCTCGTTGGGCGACCGCGTGGTGTGGGTACGGGGCAACGCGGACCGGGAGCTCGTGGAGATGGCTCACGGGACGTACGCCGCGGAGCCGCCGGACGCGGTGAGCCCGTGGGCGGCTGAGCAGTTGCATGCGGACCACGTGGAACTACTGGCTGCGCTGCCGACCACGGTGACGATCGGGGACGTGCTGTTCTGCCACGCCACTCCGCGGGACGACGAGGAGATGGTGCTCGTCGACAGTCCGATCTCCCGATGGGAACAGGTGTTCACCGGGCTGCCGGACGAGGTCAGGACGGTGGTGTGCGGGCATACGCACATGCCGTTCGCCCGTCAGGTCGACCGGCGGCTCGTGGTGAACGCGGGCAGCGTCGGCATGCCGTACGGCGCACCTGGTCCGTCCTGGGCGCTCCTGACGTCAAACGGCGTACAGCTGCGAAGGGCTGCGCTTGACGCGTCTAAGGCAGCACAGCGGACCGTCAGCGAGTCGACCTACCCAGGACGTACCGGCTGGGTGGAGGAGTACCTCCTGAGCACCTACTCCGACACGGAGGCGCTGGAGGCGTTCAGGCCGCGTGCGGAGGTCTGAGCGGTTACCGTCAGGGGGTGTTCGCGCGCCGGCGGAAGCATTTCGGGACTCCGGCCGACAAGGCGACGTATGCGACCCTGCATACCGCCTCGTTGGCCAGCCCGCACCTGCGCGAAGGCCTGACGCCCGCCGCGGCCGGTAAGGCCAGCCGCCACCTCAGGGACCTCCTCGGTACCGCGGCCATCGCCATCTGCGACTCCTCCGGCGTACTGGCCTGGGACGGCGTCGGCGGGCCGTACGAGAGCAACCACCGCCGCGACGCCAAGGACCTGGCCGCGCCGACGCTCCGCTCGGGCCGTACTGCGGTACTGGGTGCGCATGACGTGGCGTGTGGCGACCCGCAATGCCCCATCCGTACTGCGGTGGTCACACCGATCGTCACGGAGGAGCGAGTCGTTGCCGTACTGGTCGCCTACAGCAACAGCACGTCGGCCGCACTGGTCAGGGCGACTGATGAGGTCGCTCGCTGGGTCTCAGGACAGGTAGAGCTCGCAGAGCTGAACAAGGAGCGCACCCGCGCCATGGAGGCCGAGCTGCGCGCTCTGCGGGCGCAGATCAGCCCGCATTTCATCTACAACGCGCTCGCCGCTATTGCGTCGTTCGTGCGCACTGATCCGGAGCGGGCGCGTGAGCTGCTCCTGGAGTTCGCTGACTTCTCCCGGTACGCACTGCGACGTGGGGGCGAGTTCACCACGCTGGCGGACGAGCTGCGCAACGTGGAGCGGTACCTGGTGCTGGAGCAGGCCCGATTCGGGGACCGGCTCAAGGTGTCGTTGCAGATCGCTCCTGAGGTGCTGCCGGTGGTCATCCCGTTCCTGGTCGTGCAGCCGCTCGTCGAGAACGCCGTACGGCACGGTCTGGAAGGTACGAGCGGCGTCGGCAACATCACGATCCGCGCGCATGACCGGATCAGCGAGGCGGAGATCAGCGTCGAGGACAACGGCGCCGGCAGCGACCCCGAGGTGATCCGCGCGGCGCTGTCCGGCGAGTCCAGCAGCGACTCGGTCGGCCTCGGCAACGTCGACGCGCGGCTGCGGCAGGTGTACGGCGACGCGTACGGGCTGGTTGTCGAGACCGCCGTGGACGCCGGGACCAAGGTGACGTTCCGGATCCCCAAATACTCCTCAGGAGTGCATGCGTCCCCTTAGAGTGCGCTCTATGGCCGACTCTCCCCTGCGCGCGCTGGTTGCGGACGACGAGGAGCCTGCGCTGGCCGAACTGGTGTACCTGCTGGGGCAGGACCGCCGGATCGGGGAGATCCGCACGGCCTCGAACGGGCCGGACGCGCTGAAGATCCTGCAGGCGACCGACCTGGACGTGGTGTTCTGCGACATCAAGATGCCTGGTCTGGACGGCATCGACCTGGCCAGAGTGCTTTCCAAGTTCGCCAGCCGGCCGCAGATCGTGTTCGTGACGGCGTACGACGAGCACGCGGTCGCGGCGTTCGACCTGGAGGCTACGGACTATGTGATGAAGCCGGTCCGGCAGGAGCGACTGGCTGAAGCGGTACGCCGCGTGGTCACACAGGGCTCTCCGACCGCACTGCAGTCACCGGACGAGACAGAGGATGAGGTGATCCCGGTAGAGCTGGCCGGCGTCACCAGGTTCATCCAGCGCTCCACAGTGCGGTACGTCGAGGCCCAGGGCGACTACGCCCGCCTGCACACCGGCCAGAACTCGCACCTCGTACGGATCCCGCTGAGCACACTGGAGGAGCGCTGGAGCGATGCGGGCTTCACACGCATCCACCGGAGCACACTGGTCGCGCTGCAGCACGTGGACGAGATGAGGGTGGACGGCGGCCGCTGCGCGGTCAGGGTGGGCGACGACTGGCTCCCGGTCAGTCGACGGCACACGCGGGAGCTCCGCGACCTCCTGGTTCGTTCGACCTCACTGCGATGAGACGGCGGCCGCGATGAGTACCCCGGAGGGCCCGCGCCGGGTCCGCGTCACCAGCCCGCGCGCGAGCGCCGCCCGTCGCCCGCTCACCCCCACGGGTACGCGAGAGATCGACGAGCAGACCCGTCTCGGCCAGGTGTACATGCAGTCGCTGATCCAGTCGCAGCTGCGCCTCACGCTCGCAGTCATCGGCGGTGTCGTACTGGTCCTCGGCAGCATCCCCCTGCTGTTCTGGCTGGTCCCACCGACGCGCACGCTGTCCGTCCTGGGCCTGCCGCTCCCCTGGGTGATCCTCGGCATCCTGGTGTACCCCGTGGTGTACGTCGCGGCGCGCATCTACGTCCGCAACGCCGAACGCATCGAAGCCGAGTTCACCGAGTTCGTAGGGAGGCAGTAGAGATGTCTCCGGCGATCAGTGTGGCTGCTATCGGATTGGTGGTGGCAGCGACGATCGGGATCGGGTTGTTCGGGCTGCGGATCTCCCGGACCACTAGCGACTTCTACGTGGCCAGCCGGGCGGTTTCACCGCGGTGGAACGCGTCAGCGATCAGCGGCGAGTACCTGTCCGCCGCGTCGTTCCTCGGCGTCGCCGGACTCGTACTGGTGAACGGTGCCGACATGCTGTGGTTCTCGGTCGGCTACACCGTCGGGTACCTGATGCTGCTGATCCTGGTCGCGGCGCCACTGCGCAGATCCGGCGCGTACACGTTGCCGGACTTCGCCGAGATCCGCTTCGAGTCAGCTGCCGTACGGCGGATCTGCGCCGGCCTCGTCGTCGGCATCGGAACGCTCTACCTGCTGCCGCAGTTGCAGGGCGCCGGTCTGGCCGTCCAGACCGTCACGGGGGCGTCACCACAGGTCGGAGCCGCGGTCGTAGCAGTCATCGTGGTGATCAACGTGGCCGCGGGCGGGATGCGCTCGATCACGTTCGTGCAGGCCTTCCAGTACTGGCTCAAGCTGACCGCACTGGCCGCGCCGATCTTCATCATCCTGCTCCTCTGGCACCAGCCGACCGGTGTCCTCGACTCACTGCACGGAGCGGCCGCCGAGTGGGCCGAGCCGCTGTCCCGCGCGGGTGGTCGCGACCACCCGTTGTACGCGACCTATTCGTTGCTCCTGGCCCTTTGTTTCGGGACGATGGGGCTCCCGCACGTACTGGTCCGCTTCTACACCAACCCGGACGGCCGCGCGGCCCGGCGTACAACTGTCGTCGTCCTGGCGTTACTCGGGCTGTTCTACCTCTTCCCACCGATGTACGCGGTACTTGGCCGGACGTTCGCGCCGGACCTCGTAGCCACCGGTGGCGACACCGTGGTGCTCGAGCTGCCCGGGCGAGTTTTCCCTGGTACAGCAGGGGATCTGCTCGGTGCACTGGTCGCGGCGGGCGCGTTCGCGGCGTTCCTGTCGACGTCGTCCGGGCTGACCGTCGCGATCGCCGGCGTGATCGACCAGGACCTGCTGCGGAGCAGGCTGCACCGGTGGACCGGTGGGGATTACGTCGCGGTGAACAGCTTCCGGATCGCGGCACTGCTCGCGATGATCGTGCCGTACCTCGCGTTCACGGGCACCGGCGCGCTGAGCCTCGCGGACACTGTCGGACTCGCGTTCGCGCTGGCCTCGTCGACGTTCTGCCCGCTGCTAGTGCTCGGGATCTGGTGGCGACGGATGTCGACGACCGGCGCAGCGGCCGGGCTGGTCGTGGGCGGAATCGCTGCCAGTGCGGCCGCCTTGGTGAACGTGTCCGGTGGACCGCAGGGTGGTTGGCCGCGGGCGCTCGTCGGCCAGCCGGCCGCGTGGACGATGCCGCTCGCGTTCCTCACCGTCATCGTGGTCTCCAAGCTGACCCCGCACCGCATCCCGGCCGGCGCCAAGCGCAGCATGGTGCGCCTGCACACCCCGGAAGCGGTCGACGTGGATCGCGGACCCGGACCTGCAGCACTCATCAACCGCGCCACAGGCCCCCTCCGGCCGCCCCCGCACGCCTGAACACCGCCGCCCGCCGGACGTTGGTGAGTGCTGGGCGTCCGCCGCTCGTCGTGTGGTTCCGACCGCTCGTCGCAGCGGGGTGATCCACCGGTCGACTGGTCTGCTCCGCTGAGCGACCGGTGCGCGCCGGTGCTGTCGAGCGGCCGTGACCCAGGCCACAGTACGAGCCAGCAACCTCGCCGGCCTCGACTCCGCCCGGCTCGTTCCCCTTTGGAGGTCCCACGCGATGAGTGATACCCGCGATCCGGACCTGTCGACGTACCGGGATGTCCAGTTGTCACCGGACTTCTCCGAGCTGCGCCGCCGGTTCCGCCGCTTCGTGTTCCCGATGACCGCACTGTTCCTGGTCTGGTACTTCGTCTACGTCCTGCTCGCCGACTACGCGCACGGGTTCATGTCGCACAAGGTCGGCGGCAACATCACCGTCGCGCTGCTGTTCGGCCTCGGCCAGTTCGTTTCGACGTTCGCGATCACGATGATCTACGTCCGCTGGGCGGACCGCCGGCTCGACCCGGACGCCGAGAAGCTGCGCCACCAGATCGAGGGAGAACCGCAGTGACCGCCCCCCTGATGTTGCCGCTGGCAACAGACATCGGCAACCCGACCGTGAACATCGTGATCTTCGCGCTGTTCGTGCTGGCCACGCTGGCGATCGTGTTCCGGGCCTCGCGGAACAACAAGACCGCGGCCGACTTCTACGCCGGCGGCCGCTCGTTCACCGGCCCGCAGAACGGCATCGCGATCTCCGGCGACTACCTGTCCGCGGCGTCCTTCCTGGGCATCGCCGGCGCGATCGCGCTGAACGGCTACGACGGCTTCCTGTACTCGATCGGCTTCCTGGTGGCGTGGCTGGTCGCGCTGCTGCTGGTCGCCGAGCTGATCCGGAACACCGGCCGCTTCACGATGGCCGACGTGTTGTCGTTCCGGCTCAAGCAGCGGCCGATCCGGATGGCCGCGGCGATCTCGACCCTGGTCGTCTGCTTCTTCTACCTGCTCGCACAGATGGCCGGCGCGGGCGGTCTCGTCGCCCTGCTGCTCGGCGTCGACGGCAAGACCGGTCAGGGACTCGTGATCGCCGTCGTCGGCATCCTGATGATCACGTACGTACTGGTCGGCGGCATGAAGGGCACCACCTGGGTGCAGATCGTGAAGGCCGTACTGCTCGTCATCGGCGCCGGGATCATGACGCTCTGGGTGCTGGCGAAGTACACCTTCAACCTCTCCGGCCTGATGGGCGCGGCCGTCGACAAGAGCCCGGCCGCCGGCGACAAGTTGCTCGGCCCGGGCCTGCAGTACGGCGTCACCGGCATCACCAAGCTGGACTTCATCTCGCTCGCGCTCGCCCTCGTCCTCGGTACCGCAGGCCTGCCGCACGTACTGATGCGCTTCTACACCGTGCCGGACTCCAAGGAGGCGCGTCGCAGCGTCAGCTGGGCGATCTGGATCATCGGCATCTTCTACCTGTTCACGCTGGTCCTCGGGTACGGCGCAGCCGCGATCGTCGGGCCGGACCGGATCAAGGCAGCTCCCGGCAAGGCGAACTCGGCCGCCCCGTTGCTCGCCTTCGAGCTCGGTGGTGAGGTGCTGCTCGGCGTCATCTCGGCGGTCGCGTTCGCGACGATCCTGGCCGTGGTGGCCGGGCTGACGATCACCGCGAGTACGTCGTTCGCGCACGACATCTACGGCCAGATCATCAAGAAGGGCCAGATCACCGGCGACGGCGAGGTCCGGGTGGCGCGTTACACCGCGGTCGTGATCGGCATCGTCGCGATCCTCGGCGGCATCTTCGCGAACGGGCAGAACATCGCGTTCCTGGTGGCGCTCGCGTTCGCGGTCGCGGCCAGTGCGAACCTGCCGACGATCCTGTACTCGCTGTTCTGGCGCCGGTTCAACACCCGCGGCGCACTGTGGAGCATCTACGGCGGCCTGGCCTCGACGATCATCCTGATCATCTTCAGCCCGGTCGTCTCCGGCAAGGTGGACAAGAAGACCGGCGCGAGCCTGTCGATGATCACCGACACCGGGATCGACATCCACTGGTTCCCGCTGGACAACCCGGGCATCGTCACGATTCCGCTCGCGTTCCTGCTCGGCTGGCTCGGCACCGTGACCAGCAAGGAGAAGGTCGACGTCGACAAGTTCGCCGAGATGGAGGTCCGCTCCCTCACCGGTGCCGGCGCCGAAAAGGCGGTCCAGCACTAGCAGGTGTTCTACCCTGAAGACCTGTCAGGCAGGCCCTGCTGAAGTGACGCGGTCCTGCCTGACAGCCCCAACTATCGGCGTACGCGATAGCTCAGGTGCAGCACCCGATTGCCCTGGAGTACCACGTCAGGGTCCTCCAGCAGATGCTGCGCCTGGACCGATCCGAAGTAGCGTTTGCCGGACCCGAGCACGACCGGTACGACGTCCATGCGCACCTCGTCGACCAGACCCGCGGCCAGCATCTGGCCGCCGACGTCGCCGGCCGCGACCTCGACCACGCGGTCGCCTGCAAGCTCCTGCGCCTTCGCCATGGCGGCCTCGACGCCGTCGACGAAGTGGAACGGCGCCTCGAGGTCCCAGCCCTCCGGCTCCGGCCGGTGCGTCACGACAATCACGTGATCGATCCCGGCCGGCGGCTTCCCGTCCCAGCCGTCCGTCAGGTCGAACACGTGCCGACCGGCGACCGTCACCCCGATCTGGTCCCAGTACGGGCGGGTGTAGTCGTACGACACCTGCGACACCCTCACGAATCCGCTGTCGTCCAACGGGACGTCACCGTTGGACAGCCACTCGAACAGCGGTCCAGGCTGATCGTTCTCGTCCGCGACAAAGCCGTCCACCGATACCGAGCTGTACATGACAACCTTGCCCACGGAACTCTCCTCAGCTTGGGGATGTCCCAAAAAGTAGCGCGTCGGGAGCCGTCGCTCTTGTAAGAAATCAATCGGCCGGCAGCGACCAGCTGTTCAGCACACTGCCGGGATGCTCGCGCAGGAACCGGCGCCGGACCTCGACGTACTGGGTCGGAGTGAGCCCGGTGAACTCGCGGAACTCGTGGCCGAAGTGTGCCTGGTCGAAGTAGCCGGCCCGACCCGCCAGGTCGCCCCAGTCGATCGGTCCAGCGGGGTCGATCGCGAACACGGTGGCGGTGAACCGGTAGCAGCGGGCCAGCCGCTTCGGCGTGACGCCGATGACCTCCTTGAACCGCTGTGCCAGATGAGTACTGCTGACACCGGCCGCCACGCTCAGGTCGCTGATCGCCACTGCCCCACCGGTCGACGCGATGACGCTGCTCATCTCGCGGACCAGCCCCAGGCCGGCGGTCTCGGACAGCCGGCGGCTCAGCTCCTCCTCGAGCAGTGCCAGCATCTCGTGCGGCCCGCCTGCCATGGCCAGCCTGTCTTGCAGCTCCGCAACGACATACCGGCCCCAAACCTGCTCGATCGTCACCGGCCGGTCGCACAGCTCGCCCACGGGCATCGGCAGGAACGGTGCCGTACCCCACGGCTTGAAGTGCACGCCGACGGACCGCGTCGGGTTTGGGTAGCTGAACTCGTACGCATGGGTGGGCATCGTGATCACACAACCGTCCGCGTACTCGGCCGCCTCGAGATCGCGGCCGCCGCGGATCCGGAACGGCGCCCCGAGGTTGACGATCAGCAACGCCGACGGCGTCGGCGGCAGCATCAGCCGGGCGTACGGCGGCGCGCCCTCCAGGTAGTAGAGGTCGTCGATCAACCCGTCCAGCGGCGGCCGGGGCACTCTGGACACGTACTCCACGCCAACAGCATCGCAGACGCCATCGAGTGCTACAGGGTGAATTCGAGGGTGGGCCAGAGTTCGTAGAAGGCGTTGCGGGAGGCGTTGCCTCGGGCTTCCTCGGTGGCGTGCAGGCGGCCGTACGTGAAGGGGTTGCCGCCTTCGGCGTAGACCTCGAGGGCAAGGGCGTGCAGGAGCTCGCGGGAGACGACGGAGTCCTGGTGTTCGCCGAGGATCTCCTGGACCTCCTCGGAGCGGGCGGCCAGAGCGGACGCATCGTCGCCCAGCACCGGTACGGCGGACTCGGCGGCGTACCGCAGGCGCTTGGCGGCCTTTCGTACTTCGTGCAGCTCGTGGTCCTGCTCCGCGACCGTGTCCGCGTCCTGCGAGCGAAGGACCGCCTTCCGCATCCGTTGGTAGTCGTGCGCGAGCAGCTCTCCCACCTGGCGCTTGGCCTTCAGGTCGTCGCTCGTGACGGGCGGCTGCGCGACCAGCTCGTCCAGCGCGTCGAGCAGCCGGAAGTAGCGCGTACTCTCCAATGCGGCCAGCGCCGCGGTGCGTCCGTCGCGGTACACCGCGCGCAGATGATCGTCGATCCGTCCCGCGACCCGGCCCATCACCAGCTCGACCGGCTGCTCCGCGACCTCGGCGGCGAAGTGTTCGCGCTGCACTTCGGCGTCCCGCGCGGCACCCAGCTCACCCGCGAGCCACTTCAGCTCCGCGCGCAGCTCGTCGCCCGCGGTGCGGTCGATCACCGGGCGGTACGTCGCCAGCGCCGACCGCAGGCGCCGCGTCGCGACCCGGAACTTGTGGATCGAGTCCGGCACGTCGCGCCGTACCTCGGGGTCGCGATCGCGGATCGCCTGCAGCTGCGCGCCGGCGTACGCGCGGAACAGGTCGGAGGTCCGCGGCTTCTTCGGCAGCGCCCAATCGTCGTACGCCGGTACACGATCGCCGAGCGCCCGGGCCAGCTTGCTCGGACCACTCGCGGGACGGGCCCCGGCGGACCGGAGCAGCTCGCCCGCGTCGTCCAGCAGCAGGTTGTCACCGCCGACGAGCTCGACCTCCCACTCGCGCCAGGTCTGCGGCTCGTCGCCCTCGACCGTCGCCGTCACCTGGTCGTCGGCAACCTCCGCAAGCACATCGCCCTCCGCGTCTAGCAGCCGGTGAACGATGCGCCAGGTCTGCAACGTCACGACCGGGAGCAGCTCGCGGTCGCGGACGTGCACCCGGACCGTACGGACGACGGCGATCGGCACCTTACGGACGGATCGGCCGAGCGGATGATGCACCTCGAGCCGGCCGGACGCACCGGGGAACTTCACATGCCACCCGTCGTCCTCGCCGCCGGTGCGGCGCCGGAGCGTCACCTTGTGGGCGGCTAGGTCGAGGTCGGCGGTGTCGTAGTACACCGCCTCGAGATGCAGCTCGACCGGTTGCGCGACGCTCGCAACACCGGGCAGCTCGTGCAGCGCCGGCAGCACCACACTGTCGTCGACGTCGTACTTCGTCTCGATCTCGAGCTGCTCGGTCGCTCCCATCCCCCTTGTTTACCAGCCGTTCATGAACACTCCCTGAGTTCGTCTGCCAATCGTTGTAGATCGCGATCGGCGACCGGTCCGGCGGGAGGACGGAGTTGGCGGCGCCGGTTGCGGTTCAGTCCCCAGCAGACGAGCGCGATCAGGATCACCAGTCCGATCATGTGCGGCCCACTCCTTTGAAGAACGTGTAGTGGAAGGTGCCGCCGGGTTCGGCGGATCGCTCCAGGTCGCGGATGCCCGCGTCCCACTCGGGCCCGGTCCGCAGCCCGGCGGCGATCGCGCGTTCGCGGACCGACCCGACCATCGCGATGAACGTCTTCCGGGTGAATCCGTCGACGAGGTGCGGAAGGTTCTCGTCGGCATACACGGTGCGCGGCCCGACCTGTACGTCGTCGTACCCGGCCTGTGCGAGCAGCGGCTGAAGCCGTCGCCCGATGAGTGAGTCGCCACCCGCCGCAGCCTGTAGGTCGACAAGGCAGTCGACGACCGCTTGCGCCCGTGGACTGCGCGGGTGGAAGAAGGCCGACCCGTGGTCGCCCTCGATGACCGTGATCGTGCCGCCGGGGTTCAGCAATCCCCGGAGCCGCGTGAGGGCAGCGACGGGGTCGACGAGATGTTCGAGGACGAAGCAGACGAAGACGTGGTCGAACTTCTCGTCCGGCAGGTCGTGGAGATCCGCGTGCCGCCAGTCGACGGTCGCGTCCGGCGCGTGCTCGGCGACTCTGGCCTTCGCCTGGGCGAGCGACTCCTCGGAGATGTCGATCGAGACCAGCTCGATGCCGGGGTTGCGCGTCACCAGCTGGACGGTCTGCGCGCCGACGCCGCAACCGGCCTCCAGTACGCGGCTGCCGGGCGGATAGGTCGTGCCGCCGTGCAGGAGGTCGGCGAGCGTACCGGCCTGGTCGGTGAGCCGGCGGGTCTCCGCCGGGGTGTAGCCGTGGACGTAGTCGGTTCCCATACCTCCACGGTCGCGCCACAATGGTCCTGTGAACAGGTCCAATCCGGGTGGAAGTGGCAGGTCCATAGGCGGCGCAGACTTCCTTCAGCTCGACCCATCGGAGGCACCCGCAGGCGGCCTCGCCGACTGGCTGACCGACCGCCTGCGGACGGCGATCTCGAGCGGCCACCTCCCGATCGGCGCCCGCCTGCCCGCGACCCGCACGCTCGCCGCCGACCTAGGCATCTCCCGCGGCGTAGTCACCGAGTCCTACCAACGCCTCACCGAAGACGGCCAGGTCGCCGGCCACGGCCGCTCCGGAACAGTAGTCCTCGCCGCACCGATCACCCCCAGCCGCAGCCGGCCGGCAACAGTCGTTGGCGCCGCGTCGGTCGCGGACCGCTCGACAGGACGTAGTCGTCTACGTATACGAGCTCGCACGCCTGAGACCGCGGCCGGGAGCGCCGATTTCACCGACACCTCCTGTCCTCCTGCAGATGACCTCCAGATCTTCGACAGCCTGCGGTCGGCGCCGGCGCGGATCGACCTGACGCCGGGGGTCCCGGACCTGGCGGCGTTCCCACGTGCAGCATGGTTGCGCGCCGAGCGGGCGGTGCTGACGGAGCTGCGGTCAGCAGAGTTCGGGTACGGCGATCCCGCCGGGACTCCGGCGTTACGGCGAGCAGTGGCGGCGTGGCTGGCGCGCTACCGCGGGATCGTGGCCGACCCGGAGGACCTGATCGTCGTCGCCGGGGTCGCGCAGGCGATCGGCATCCTGGCGCAGGTGCTCGATCGGCACGGCTTCCACGAGATCGCTGTCGAGGACCCCGGCTCGCTCGGCTCCCGCCAGCACCTGCAGGGCTGGGGCATGCAGACGCCACCAATCCCCGTCGACGACCGCGGGCTGCGCGTCGACGTACTGCGCGAGTCCAAAGCACCCGTTGTGATGACAACCCCGGCCCACCACTTCCCGACCGGCGTGGTGCTCGACGGTGAACGCCGGCGCGAACTCATCCAGTGGGCGACCGACGGCGGCCTGATCATCGAGGACGACTACGACGCCGAGCACCGGTACGACCGCCCGCCGGTGCCGGCCCTCCGCGCAATGCTCCCCGACCGAGTCATCTATCTGGGCAGCGTCTCCAAGCTGCTCGCACCGGCGCTCCGGATCGGCTGGATGCTCGCACCCCCGCAGTACTCGGACGAACTGATCGCCCGCAAGCGCCTCGCCGACCTCGGCAACGCAAGCCTCCCGCAACTCACGCTCGCGCACCTGATGGAGTCCGGCGAACTCGAACGCCAGCTCCGCTTCCTCCGCCGCCGGCACCGCACCCGCCGCGACGCAATGGTCGCCGCGATCCGCGAACATTTGCCAACAGCAACCATCCACGGCGCCGCCGCCGGACTGCACCTCACGATCACCTTTGCCGGGAACGAGAACGACGCCGCCCTCGCCGCCGCAGCCCTGGAGGCCGGCGTCAAATGCCACCCGCTCTCCTGGCACTGCCAGCTCCCACACACCCCCGGCCTCGTCCTCGGCTACGCCGCCCGCACCCCCACCGAGATCACCGAAGCGATCGAGACCATCGGCAAGCTGAGCTCAGCGCGTGTAGAGCGATGACATCGCGAGGGCGAACTGGGTCATCAGGTCGGGGTTGATCGCGCGTGCCGGGAGCGGGACCAGGTCGACGAGCTTGTCGTCGCCGACGCGGATCGTCGTGCGGCCGGTGGCGGTGTCGACGTAGCCCTCGTCGCCGAGCGGTACGGACTGCGACGTGGCGGCCTTGCCGAGCGGGGCGATCAGGGCCTTCGCGTTCGGCGTCCGGCGGACCGAGGTCGACAGCACGCTCGTCGAGGTGATCCAGCCGCAGACGATGTCGCCGAGGATGGTCTGGCTGTCGCGACGCGACATCGCCGGCGCACCCATCACCTTCTCGGCCGCGGACGATCCGCGATCGCATTCCTGGCGAGTGATCGACTGTCCCGGATCGGGCAGCCCGGACACCTGGGAGACGGCGTTCTGGGCGATGACGACGTACTTCGCGAGCGTCGCCTTCGGCCCGGCGATCTTGTACAGCTTCCCGCCCAGCAAGAACACCACGAACGTGCTCGTCCCGTACCCGCCCTGGCCGACGACCGCAGGCAACGCCTTCTCGCGTTTCGTCGCCGCGTACGCCTTCTGGCTCGCCGCCAGTGTCGCCGCTGTTGCCGGGAGCACCGAGGTCTCGACGTTCAGCACCGGACCGTTCCGGCTTGCGCTGAGCGTCAACTGACAGACGTCGTACGTCGGGAGGCCGAAGTCGACCGGTGGCGTCGTGGGCTGGATGTTCGCGACAGGCGTCGCGAGCGTGGTCCGTACGAGCGTGGCATCCATCCGTACGCAGAGGGTGTCCGCGATCTTCGACGGATCGCTCGGGGTCCCTGAAGGAGTCTGCGACGGGGTCTGCGAGGGCGTCTCCGACGGGGTGTCCTCGGGCGTACTGACCGAGACCAGCGGCGGCACGCTCGGCGCGGTCTCCTGCCCAGGACTCCCACAGCCCGCGAGCAGTACGGCGGCCAGCCCGGAAGCGGTCACTACACGGCGGATACGCATGATGACAGAGACTAGCTCGCGGCGCGGAGCTCTCTTTCGCGGACGGCGTGTTCGTCGGTGCGGGCGTCGTACCGCCAGAACTCGCGCAACCAGACCGAGGTGGCGATCACGCCCGCGACGCACAGCACGCCGCCGCTGACGATCGCGGTCCGGACGGTGGTGAGGTCCGCGACCAGACCGGAGCGGGCCTGACCGCCGAGCGGGCCGAGCGAGTACCCGAGCATCTCGATCCCGGCCAGCCGGCCACGCATCTCGTCCGGGATGGTCTGGTTCCAGATCACCGACCGGAACAGCACCGACACCATGTCGAAGGCGCCGGCCAGCGCGAAGAACCCGATCGCGAACCAGATGTTCGGCGCCAGCCCGGCGATCCCGACCGCGGCGCCCCAGCCCATCGTGGCCAGCACCACCGCCCGTCCCTGATGGTGGACATGTTTCGCCCAGCCGCTGGTCAGGCTGGCGCACATCGCCCCGATCGCCTCGGCGCTGTAGAGCAGCCCGAGCAGCCTCGGTTCCTTCAGGACGTCGGTCGCGAACGCCGGGAACAGCACGATCGGCATCGCCAGGAACATCCCGACCATGTCGACCAGGTACGTCGCGAGCAGGTCCTTGCGCCGGAACGCGTACACGATCCCGCCGCCGATCGCCCGCAGACTCGGCGCCGTGGCGTGCTCGCGCGAGCGGTACGACCCGAGGCGGGCGTAGAGCAGTGTCGCGAACACGATGCCGGTGAGCTCGACCGAGAAAGCCCAGGTCACGCCCACCGAACCCACCAGCACACCGCCCAGCGCCGGTCCGGCGAGCTGGCCGACCTGCGAGGTCAGTGAGCTCAGCGCGACCGCGGCGGGGATCTCCGCGTGCTTCACCACCCGCGGCAGGAGCGCCTCCCGCGACGGCCGCTGCAGCGAGGACGCGACCGCATTCAGGGCACCACAGACGTAGATCAGCCAGACCTGCGGGTGCGGGAGCAGGGTGTTCACGACCATCAGCGCCGAGATCAGCACCTGGGCCAGGCCGGTGCCGACGAGCAGCTTGCGGCGTTCCACATGATCCGCGAGCGCACCGCCGTACAGGCCGAACACGATCAGTGGCGCGATCGTCACCAGACCCATCGCGCCGACCGCGAAGTTCGATCCGGTGAGTTGGTAGAGCTGGTACGGGAGGGCGACGTACCCGACCATGCCGCCGAGGAAGAAGACCGAGCCGGCGACCAGCAGGATGCGGAAATCCCGGGAACCGCGCCACGGGGTGAGATCGACACGCAACCGGGCCAGACGCGTGCGGAGACTTGCTGCCACCGTCACATACTGACAGGTCCGACCGGCCTGGACGAACCTTATTGTCCGCCACCTTTTCCATCAGTATCGAATGGATCCGGACCGGACCCGGTTCCGTCCTAGCGTGGAACCGATTGGTTGCCCACGGCGCCGATCTCGCCGGCCCGGAACGCCTGTGGCCGGCCTCTCGCTGACAGGAAGAAGACACCCCGCATGATCTCGATCAAGTCGGCCGGTTCCCGGATGCTCGCCTCGCTCGCCGCCGGTGCCACCCTGCTTGTTCCGTCCCTGCTTGTGCCGACGGCCGCGCACGCCGCTCCCGCGGCCGCCTCTACTGCTTCGGCGGCTTCCGGTGCGACCGCCGTCTCGGACATGCTGCTGCCTGGGCAGTACCTGAAGCCCGGCCAGTACCGCCGGTCCAAGAACAACCTGTACACCCTGGTCATGCAGACCGACGGCAACGCGGTCCTGATCAAGGGCCGGACCGCGATCTGGGCCAGCATGACCAACCGCAAGGCCTCGACGCTGATCATGCAGCCCGACGGCAACCTGGTGATCATCTCCGGCCGTACGCCCGTGTGGGCCACCGGTACGAACGGCAGCACCGGCGCGCACCTCGAGGTGCAGAACGACTCGAACCTGGTGATCTACAACGTCCGGCACAAGGCGGCCTGGAACCGCTACATGGTGATGGTCACGCTCGGCTCGGGCCGCAACCTGACCTGGCCGTCGGCGCTCTACTCGCACAACCGCAGCTACCGGCTGCAGATGCAGTCCGACGGCAACCTGGTGATCGTGAAGAACGCCACGACGCCGATCTGGAGCACCAAGACGACGAGCAAGGGCGGGTACGCCACGATGCAGACCGACGGGAACTTCGTCGTCTACAGCGCCGCGAAGAAGCCGCTCTGGTCGACGAAGACGGTCCGCCACGGCGCCGTACTGCAGATGCAGGACGACGGCAACCTCGTGGTCGTCTACGGCCGTACGCCCATCTGGTCCAGCAACACCAGCGGCCGCTGACCCCTTCGCCCGGCAGACCCCCTTCGCCCGGCAGACCCCCTTCGCCCGGCAGACCCCCTTCGCCTGGCCGACCCCTCCGCCCGGCAGACCCATTTGCCTGGCAGACCCAGCAAATTGGGGGTTCTACACCCGCAGCCCGGGTGTGGAACCCCCGATTTCATGGGTCAGCCAGGCAAATTGGTGGGTCTGCCAGGCAAATGTCAGAGCAGTGGGAGTAGGGCTGTGAGGTCGGTGCGTTCGCCGCTGGCGCGGAGTTTGCCGCTCATCCGCGCATCCGCCCAGGTGATCCGGCCGAGCGCGACGTCGATCCAGAGCTCCGGCGGCATCTCGATCACCGCGCCGGGCGTACCGCGGGTGTGCCGCGGGCCCTCGATGCACTGCACCGCGCCGTACGGCGGGATCCGTACCTCTACCGCATGCCCTGGCGCCTTCGCGACCAGGCGGTTCAGCAGTTCCTTGGTGAGCAGCTTCAGCTCGGCACGTTCGGCCGTACCGGCGTCGTAATGCTGCAAAGCCTGCTGGAAAGCGGTGTCTGACATCTCCACGACGTGCCAGCGTACGCGGCGGTTTGCGGAGACGCCCCTCTCGTCGGCGATAATCGGGCGGGAGAGAGGGAAGCGAGGTCGGGATGCTCACGCCCAGGCACCAGGCACTGCTGATGACGCTGGCGGGAATGACCGTCGGCGTGGTCGCGTTCGGCACCGTCGTCGCCGTCAACGGCGGTAATCCGTTCGCAGCGCATGATGCGCCGGTGAGCATCGTCAGTCCGAGCCCGTCGAGTACGCCGAGCCACGGAGACGGGCTGGCGGGCGACAATTTGCAGTACGTCCTGCAGAATTTCGGCACCGACGACGACCCGGTGTCGGCCGAGGTGCCGACCGGCTGGAAGAGCTCTCAGGGCGGGACCCGGCCGAAGTACGTCGACCCGACCGGGGTCTGGCAGCTCCGATTCGACACCCGGGGCAGCAAGCAGAGCCCGGACCAGCTGGTCAAGAACCGCGAGCGCAGCATCGACGAGAAGGACCTGCGGGTGCTGAACCGCGACGACGGCCTGCTCGTCTACACCTACACCGACAAGGCCCGCGGGCCGCGGATGGGGCTGTCGCGCTGGATCTCGCTCGACAACGGCAAGTCGACCGCCGTCGAGATCACCGTCGGCGGCCGCCCGCAGGACGAGGCCGGCCTGCGCGCCGTACTGCAGCACGCGACCGACACCCTCAAGCTCCCCGTGGCGCCCGGCGACAACCGCCCGAACTAGCTCGGGTCAGCACTTGATGTCGGCAGCGGGCGTGTTGCCCTGGGCCAGGTAGCTCTCGACGACGTTCTTCACACAGGCGTTTCCGGACAGGTACGCCGTGTGTCCGTCGCCGTCCCGCGTGACCAGGACACCGCTTTCCAGTTCGTGCGCCAGGCCGACCGCCCACTCGTACGGCGTCGCCGGGTCCCGGGTCGTCCCGAGCACCATGATCGGCTTCGCACCGGCCGCCTTGATCGGGTGCGGTTTGCTCGTCGGCTTCACCGGCCAGTTCAGGCAGGCCGCCGACGACCAGGCCATGAACTCGCCGAACCGCGGTGACGCCGCCTTGAACTCCGGCGCCTTCGCCTGGATCTGCGCGATCGACGTGAAGTCCGGCCGGTCGCTGCAGTTCACCGCGATCTGCGCCTCGTTCGAGTTGTCGGCGTACCCGGACGGCTTGCGGTCGGTGTATTCGTCCGCGAGCGCGAGCAGCCGCGAACCGTTCCCGGCGAGCCCGTCGGCGACCGCATCCTCCAGCCGCGGCCAGAACTCTTTCAGGTACAGCGGGTAGACCAGACCGAGGATCACCAGCGCCTGCGTCACCTGACGCTGACCGTCACCTGGCAGCGGGTGCTCGTCGCTGTTCTTGATCAGCTGGTCGACCTTCGCGAGCACCTCGTTCTTGCTGCTGCCGAGCTTGCAGGACCGCTGCGCGCAGTCCTCCGCGAACGCGTCCAGTGCCTTGTCGAACCCCTTCGCCTGCGCGATCCCCATCTGCTCGGACGTGGTCGCCGGATCGACGGCGCCGTCCAGGACCATCCGGCCGACGTTCTTCGGGAAAAGTTCGGCGTACGTCGCTCCCAGGTATGTCCCGTACGACATGCCGAGGTAGTACAGCTGCGGGTCGCCGACGATGCCGCGCAGTACGTCGATATCGCGCGCCGCGTCCTTCGTGTTCACGTGCGGGAGGAGCTTGCCGGAGCGCTGCTCGCAGGCGGCCGCGAACGTCTTGGCCTGCTTGTCGAGGTCCGCGACCTCGGCGGCGTTGTCCGGGCTGCCGTCGGAGGCGATCATCGCGTCCAGGCCCGCCGTGTCAAGGCACTTCACCGGCGTCGACTCGCCGACACCCCGCGGATCCCAGCCGATGATGTCGAACTTCCGCAACAGCGGCGACCCGAACAGCATCGGCACCTGCGCCGCGAACTCCTGCCCGGACGCGCCCGGCCCGCCCGGGTTGATGAACAGCGTGCCGATCCGGCCGCCGCGGTCCTTGGCCAGCACCTTCCGCGCGCGCAGCTCGATGGATTCACCGGCCGGCTTGGTGTAGTCCAGCGGGACCGAGATGGTCGCGCACTGCTGGTTGGTGCCGCAGCGTTCCCAGTCCGGCTTCTGCTGGTAGTACTTCTCCAGCCCGGCCGGGATCGGCCCCACCGGTCCGCTCGGCGGGTTGCTGCCGATGCTCGGCACCGCACCGTCGCCCGCGTTCTGCGCGCGGCTCGCCACCCCACACCCACTCGCGAGCACCGCAAAAGCTGCCACCAGTACGGTCGGCCACCCACCTACCCCGCCCCGAGCGAAGCGAGGGGTGGGCTGAGTGCGGAATCTCACTGGGCGGTGTCTCCCTCGTCGTCGTGATGCAGCCGGCGGCGCCGGCGCGGCTTCCGGGCCCGCCGCTCCTCCCGACTCTCCGGCTCGCCGACACCCTTCTCGGGCTCCGAGCGCTGCTCAGATTCCGAGCGGTGCTCGGTTTGCGAGCGGTGCTCGGGTTCGGAGCGGTGCTCGGTTTGCGAGCGGTGCTCGGGTTCCGAGCGGTGCTCGGGTTCCGAGCGGTGCTCGGGTTCCGAGCGGTGCTCGGGTATTGCGGTGGGTGTGGCGGCGTTCTGTTGTGGTTCGGGTGCGGCGGGCTTCTCTGGGACGACGGGTGGGGCGTCCGGGGTCGTCGTACCGGAGGCCTCGTACTGCTGCCGCGGGGAGCAGACGTCCGCCCGGCTGCACGCACAGCGCCGTCCCGAGGCCGCGAGCCGGACGACGACGGTGTCGCTCGGCACGTTGTGCCCGACCACCACTCCATCACCCGCGGGGGTCTCCACCGCGGATCCGAGCGCCGGCGCCTTCGCGTTGAACTCCTGGTACAGCGGGTGCTCGTACTTCAGGCAGCACATCAGCCGCCCACACGCCCCGGAGATCTTCAGCGGGTTCAACGGGAGGTCCTGGTCCTTCGCCATCCGTACGCTGACCGGCTCGAAGTCCTTCAGGAACGTCGCACAGCACAGGTCCCGCCCGCACGGCCCGATCCCACCCTGCAACCGCGCCTCGTCGCGGGCCCCGACCTGCCGGAGCTCGATCCGCGCCCGCAGCGCGCGGGCCAGATCGCGTACCAGTTCGCGGAAGTCGACGCGGTGCGGTGCGGAGAAGTACACGATCACCAACTGGTCGATGTCCGGCCGCCGGTCGACGAAGTCGATCCCGACCACCTTCATCGGCAGGTCGTGCTGCCGGATCGTCCGCTTCGCGATCACCCGCGCGTCGGCACGCCGCTGCCGGTTCTGCTCGTCCCGCTCGAGGTCACCCGCGCTCGCGATCCCCGCACATTGCGGCAGCCCGCCGACCTCCTCGGTGACGTACTGCGCCGCCCACACGCACTCCGCGACCTCAGGTCCGTCGTCGGTGGGCACGAGCACCTTGTCCCCTACCCGGGGCCGAAACTCTCCCGGATCAAGGTAATACAGCCGCCCGTACCGCTCGAACGACACCGCCATGACCATGCCCACCCCGCCACACTACTTCCCCCAGCCCCACCTGGGTGGGGGCTAGTGCTTCGTCAAGAAACGGACGCGTCGTAAGACCACTGCCCTCACGCTCTCGCCCGGCCGCTCCTCGCCCACAGATCTGTCCCCGCGAAGGCATTACGTCCAGGACGTGGGCTGACGCGGCATTAGGTGGTTGTGGTGCTGGTGGGTTGCGGCGCGGTGGGGGCACCGTCGTAGTTGGTGTCGCTGAACGAGGTGCCCAGGACGATCAGGAAGACGAACAGCAGGATCGAACCCAGGGTGATCAGCGAGCCGATCACGAGGCCGGCGATCGCCATGCCTTTGCCGTCCTGGTTGCGCTTCTTGATCTGGACGAGGGCCGCGATGGCCAGGCCGATGGCGACCGGCGCGGAGAGGCCGATGATGAGGCCGCCGAGGGCGCAGACGAAGGACGCGGTCGCCAGTCCGTTGGTGCCACCCGAGCCGGTGTAGCCGTAGCCGGCATACCCACTCTGGGCGTACGGGGCCGGCGCCTGCCCGTACTGCGGCGGATACTGCGCCTGCCCGTACTGGCTCTGTCCGTACTGCGACTGTCCAGGCTGGCCGTACTGCTGTTGGCCGGGTTGCCCAGGCTGGCCGTACTGCTGTTGCCCGGGTTGCCCGGGTTGCCCAGGCTGGCCGTACTGCGGCACGGCGGGCAGGTTCTGGCCCGAGGTGGTCGGGAAGGCTCGGGTCGGGTCGTGCGGCCGGTCCTGCGGCCGTTCTGGCTCCGAACCGTGCGGTGGCTGAGTCACGCTACTCCCAGTGGTACCAAGCGGGCCGTTGAACGCTGTGCTTCGCGCATCGTACCGGTCCAGCGGGTTCCCGGGCGGCCGACGTTGCCGCGGGCAACCGCGCTACCGATGGCTGTTCTTGACGGTGCCGACGAGTTTGTCGTTGTCCGGGCCGTAGGCGACGCAGAACACCCGCCGATCGCCGGAGTTCCAGGTGTACTTGTCCGGCGTCCACCAGGACAGATAGAGCTCGGACTCGTCGCGCGACTTGCCGACGTACGCGCCGAACGGCGGCGCACAGGCACGGTCGGCGGCCTTCTCGATGGCGTTGTCGCCCGGGTACGCACCCGCCGGCAGGCTGACGATCGCAACCATTTCGGCGTCGTGCCGGTCTGGGCAGTCGCGCGGGGTCACCTCGTCGTCCGAGCTGGTGTCGTCGAAGCAGTCGCCGATGTCGAGCTCGTCGATGTACACGCTGGACGAACCCGGGTCGGGTGCACCGGAGGAGCTGTCGGAGGTGCCGATCGCGATCACGAGCCCGATCAGCAGCGCGTAGCCGAGCGTCACCAACGCCCCGACCACAATCCCGGCGATCGCCATCCCCTTGCCGCCTTGCGGCCGCCGGCCGATCTGGACGAGCGCCGCGATCCCGAGCCCGACCGCTACCGGCGCGGACAGCCCGAAGACGATCCCGCCGAGGCCGCAGACAAGCGCCGCCGTGGCCAGCGCGTTCGTCCCGCTCGGCGCCTGCCCGTACCCATAGCCGTAGCCGTATGCCGCCGGCTGCCCGTACGGGGCCGGCGCTTGCCCGTACTGCGGTGGATACTGCGGCTGCCCGTACTGGCCCGGTCCATACGGCGGTTGCCAAGACCCTTGTCCGTATTGCGGTTGCGCCGGTGGCGGTTGGGGGCGGCCGTAGGTCGGGAAACCGCGGGTCGGATCGTGCGGAATGTCCTGCGGACGCGCCGACTCAACCGACCCCGGCTCAACGGGCCCCGAGTCAAGAGGCCTCGGCTCGACAGGCCCCGGTTCGTACGGTGGCTGAGTCACGCTGTCCCCCCACATCCCCCGCGGGCGCTAACGCTGCGATCCGCGCATCGTACCGCTCAGGTGCATGCCCGGCATCCCCAACAGGCACAGGACGTTGCCGTCAGCAACCGCGCGGTCCTCCAGGACCACGTAATACATGTCGAGCTCCGACCGTTCGTAGGGCTTCCCGACGAAATCGACGAACGCGTCGGCGCACTGCTGGGTCGCGGTCGCGCCGGTCTGCGCGGCGGTCAGGCCGACCAGGGCCGCCTGCACCTTCGCGTACGCCTCGCCGGTATGCGGTTGCGCACAGTCCGCGATCCGTACCAGGCGGAGCGCCTGCGACTCCAGGTCCGCGTCGAAGCAGCGCCCGACGTCGACCTGGGAGATCGACACGGTCCGGCCGATCCCGCGACGGTGTTCGGCGACCAGGTTGAGCGTGACGGCGGTACCGATCGCGAGTACCCAGCACAGGGAGACGAGCAACGCGCCGTACGCGAGCCGCTTGCCACGCCTGCCCAGCCGCTTGATCCGGCGCAACGCGACCCCGGCCAGTACGACCGCGATCGGCACCAGTCCGGGCAGGCTGACCGCGAACGCGGCGATCGCGTACCCGTCCTGTCGCTGCTGCACAGGATCCGGGACGCCCTCCAGCCACGACTCCGCCGACGGCAACGGTTGCCGTGCCGGCTGGATCGGTGAGGGCGGCTGGTCCATCGCTGTCCGTTCGAAAGTAATGCCGGGCGGTCCACTTCGCCCGGACACCCAGTCATCGGACTCGCTGGTCTCGGTGTTACACCGATCGCCCAGTAATCGGACGTGAGGCACGCCTCACGCCCGACCCGCTCACCGCCGGAGGCTCAGCGCAGCACGCGGCGCGGGATCTTGAAGCCGTCGCTGCGGCCCTCGAACAACGAAACCGTCATCGCCTCGAGCGCGACCAGCGGAGCCACGTTCGCCTCGATCGCCTCGCGGCACATCCCGATCGCGTCGATCCGGCGGACGGTCTGCTCGGCCGTGGTGCGGGCCGCGAGCTGCTCGATCGGGCGCTGCAGCTCGGCGTTGATCAGCTCGCTCCCGGACCGCGTCTGCGCCACCAGTACGTCGCGGTAGAGCGCCATCAGATCGACCAGCGAGCGGTCGAGCACGTCGCGCTCCCAGCGTTTGGCGCGGGCCTTCTGCTGGTCCTCGAGCTCCTTGAGCGCCGCGTTCGCCTCCCGCGGCTTGGCGCCCTTCGTGCCGACGCCGAGCGCCTGCTCGAGGGCAGCGCGTTCCTTCTCGTCGACCTTCTCGGCGCTGGCCTTCGCCTCCACCTTGGCAGCGTCCAGCAACTGCTGCGCCGCCTTCAGGCACGACCCGAGGTCCCGCAGCGCGAACGGCACCTGCAGCACATTCGTACGCCGCTCGCGCACCTCCGCGTCCCGCGCCAGTGCCCGCGCCCGTCCGATGTGCCCCTGCGCGGCCCGCGCCGCGAACCAGGCCAGGTCCTGATCCACGTCGAGCTTCCGGGTGAGCATCTCCGCGACCGCGGCGGCCGGCGGCGTCCGCAGCACCAGCAGCCGGCAGCGCGATCGGATCGTCGGTACGACATCCTCGACCGTCGGCGCGCACAGCACCCAGACGGTCCGCGGCGCCGGCTCCTCGATGCTCTTCAGCAACGCGTCGGCGGCCTGCTCGGTCAACCGGTCCGCATCCTCGACGACCATCACCTGCCACCGGCCCTGCGTCGGGCTCATCGCCGCGCGGCGGACCAGTTCGCGGACCTCACTGACCCGGATCGACAACAGTTCCGTACGGATCAAGGACACGTCTGGGTGCGCGCCGCTGAGAGCCGTCCGGCAGTCGTTGCACTCGCCGCAGCCGTCGTTCGCACACTGCAGCGCGGCGGAGAACGCTCGACCCGCGTTGGACCGGCCGGACCCGGGCGGGCCGGTGATCAGCCACGCGTGCGTCATGCCGGCGACTGCGGCTCCGCCCTCGCCACGGAGCACGGCGGCCGCTCCGTCAACGGCCCGCCGCAGCACGGCCACAGCGGGCTCCTGCCCGACCAGATCGTCCCAAACACTCATGGAGTCACCTTCGGAAGGATCGGTTGGAGGCGGGCGCGGATCTGCTTTGCGATGTCCTCGCGGTCCTGGGACGCGTCGAGGACGAGATAGTGCTGCGGCTCGGCGGCGGCGAGCTCGAGGAACGCGTGCCGGACGCGCTCGTGGAACGCGTCGCCCTGCGCCTCGATCCGGTCCCGTTCCTTGAACCGGCCGAGCCCGCTCTTCGGCGGCAGGTCGAGCAGGATCGTCAGGTTCGGGCGGAGATCGTTGGTGGCCCAACGATTCACCCGCTCGACGTCGGACACATCGAGGTCCCGCCCGGAGCCTTGGTAGGCCAGCGCGGAGTCGACGTACCGATCGGTGATCACGACGGCACCTGCCTTGAGCGCCGGCTTGATCACCGAGTCGACGTGCTCGGCCTTGTCCGCCGCGTAGATCAGTGCCTCGGCGCGGTGGGAGATGTCGCCGGTCGCCGGGTCGAGGACGATCTGGCGCAGCGTCTTGCCCAGGTCGGTGGCGCCGGGCTCGCGGGTCAGCAGCACCTGCTGGCCTTGCTCTTCCAGCCACTTCACCAGGAGCGCGGACTGGGTCGACTTGCCGGCGCCTTCGCCGCCCTCGAGCGCGATGAACAGCCCGGTCGTCGGGTAGTCGCCACGGGTCTTGCCGAAGCTCCGCCGGACGTCGCGCCAGAACGGCACGCCCGGCCGGTCGTCCATCTGCCGCCAGGCGAGCAGGCCGATCACGCCGGCCACCACCGCAGCGATCACCATCGTCATCGAGGCGCCGTTGTACGTCGCCGAACGGCCGCCGATCGTCCAGGTGTGACGGCCGATCGCGCCCGCGGCGAACGGCGCGATCGCCAGCGTGACCGCGAGCACCGTACGGACCGCGGACTGCACGAACGCGAACGTCCGCCCACGGACCGCGTCCGGCACCTCGAGACCGAGCAGCGTGTACCCGGACACCCAGGAGCCGCCGGCGCAGAACCCGAGCAGGATCGCGATCATCGTGGCGATCTCGATCTGCTGGATCAGCGCCAGCCCGGCCAGGCAGATGCCGGACCCGACCAGCCCGGCCGCGAACAGCCGGCGCCGGGACAGCCCGGAGAAGATCCGCTGCGCGAACCCCATACCGAGGGCGAGACCGCCGAACACCGCACCGAACAGCAGGCCGTACCCCGGATCGCCGGCGCCGAGATCCTCGACGTACGTCCGGCCGAGGCCGATCACGACCGCGCCGGCCGCGAACGCTCCGGAGATGCCCACGACCAGGCCGCGCACCACCGGCGTACCGGTGACGTACGACCAGCCCTCGACCATCGTCCGCCACAGCGTCGGATGGTCCTCGTGGTCGTGCACCGCGCGGCCGATCTCGGCGACCGACACGATCGCGAACGCGGAGATCGCGAAGGTGGCGGCGTTCACGTACACGGCCAGGTCGATGGAGAAGTCGCCGGCCCAGCGGGTGACCAGCGTGATCGCGGTGAAGATCACGGCGGCCGGGAGCGCGGAGCCGTACGTGGTGATGAGGCTGATCTGGTTCGCGGCCTCGAGCCGGTGCCGGGGCACCAGGTTGGGCACACTGGCGTCCTTGGCCGGGCCCCAGATCAGGCTGACGACCTCGATCAGCACGGTCGCGACCAGCAGCCAGGTGAGCGTGTGCACGATCGGGATCGTGACGAAGAACGCGGCCCGGATCAGGTCGCCGAGGATCATCGTCCAGCGCCGGTCGAGGCGGTCCGCGATCCAGCCGGCCACCGGGCCCATCACCAGCGCGGGCAGGACGCGCAGGAACAGCACGCTGCCGATCGCGAAGTTCGCCAGTTGGTAGTTGTCACCGGCGAAGGACTTCGCCATCGCGGTCAGTGCCAGCAGCCCGATCCAGTCACCGAGGCTGGACAGCCCGAACCCGATCCAGAGCCGCCGGAACGCCCGGATCCGCAACACCGCGCGCACGTCGTGCGCCGGTGCAGGATCGGTCAACGGGTCATAGGCCTCCGGCACAGCGCCAGCCTAGTAGGAGGCATGGACAGCCCACTGCACTGCATCTAGTGCGCAGTGTGCAGCGCCTCGCGCAGGGCATCCAGGGCGGCCTTCAGCTCGCCTGCGGGCAGGAACCCGAAGCCGAGACGGAACACCCGCGGATCGTCCCCGAACCAGTCCCCGTCCGCCAGCCGTACGTCGAGTTCGACAGCGGCCCGTTTGAACCGCTCCAGGTCGAGCCCCGCCTTCAGCCGCACGACGCACAGCGCGCCCCCGTCAGGCCGGACCCACTCCACGACCTCGCTGTTGGCCGCAACCCAGTCTTGGGTGATCAGAAGGTTCTCCTCCAGCCAGTTCTTGCGGTGGCTGAGGATCTCGTCCTCCTGCGCGAAGACCCGCACCGCCAGCGCCTCGCACACCGGGGAAGCAGAAACGACCGTACTGAACTTAGCCGTCGTCAACTTCTCCACCAGCGCCGCATCCGTGCTGATCACCCATCCGATCCGCAACCCTGCCGCCCCATGACACTTCGACAACGAGGCGGCGACCACCACGCGCGGCCCTAGAGTCGCTGCGGTCTCCGCGATCGGCTCCTCGCCGTACGACGCGACGCGGTAGGTCTCGTCCACCATCAGCCAAGCGTCCGGGCAGACCTCGTTCATCGCCTCGACGATCTCGCGCAGCACCTGCCTGGGTACGGCGACACCGGACGGATTCTGCGGCGTGGCCAGACTGACCAGGCGGGTCTGCGGCGTCAGCTGCGCCCGGACTGCCTGGGCGGTCAGCTGGTATCCGTCGTCGAACCCCAGCGGTACAACGCGAACCGACGCTCCCACCGTGTCGAAGATGCTCTGCGTCATCGGGAAGAGCGGGGCCGTCGTGACGAACTCGCCCTGGTCCACCAGGAGGTACGCGAGCAGGAAGATTCCGTGCATCCCTCCGACGGTGACGACCACCTCCTCGGGCCGTACGCCGTGACGCTCGGCGATCGCGCTGCGCAGCCGCGGATCACCGGCCGCGGTGCCGTACCCGAGCTCGAGACCGTCCAGCTCCGACCCCAGCAGGTCTGCGAGCCGCAGGTCCGGTCCGTAGCTCTCGCCCAGCTCGTGCCGGGACTGCTCGGCGGTCAGGGACATGATCTGGTGGCGCGGAAAGGTCGGCATGCCTCCATCGTTCAGCGCATCCGCTCGCCACTGGAGAGCCAATCCGGCAGAATTGGTTCGCAGATGAGGCCAATCGAGGTTGTGGACCGGTTGGGCCGCTGGTCGTCCGGCCGCGGCCCGCTGTACGTGCTGCTCGCGGCCCGGCTCCGCGGGCTCATCGACGACGGTGAGCTCCCACCCGGCGTACTGCTGCCACCGGACCGCGCGCTCGCCGGCGCACTGGCAGTCGGCCGTACGACCGTGGTCGCGGCGTACGACCTGCTCCGGGCCGAGGGGCGCATCACCCGCCGCCAGGGCAGTGGCACCCGCGTGGCCGGCGTGGCGACGGACGGACAGCAGGAGGACGCCCCGGTCGACCCGCTCTTCCTCGACTCGCTAGAGGCCCGCGACGACGGCGTACTGCTGGCTGTCTGTGCTGCACCGGTTGATCCGCCGCCGCAGCTGGCGGAGGCGTTCGCACGGATCGCGCCGGAGTTGGCTCACGTGGACGACGACATCGGGTACTACCCGTACGGGCACCCGTCGCTCCGGCAGGCGCTGGCGGAGCGCTACACGGCTCGTGGGGTTCCTACGAGACCTGAGCAGATCCTGGTGACCAACGGCGGCCAGCAGGCGCTCTCGTTGCTGGCGCACGCGCTGGTGTCGCCCGGCGACCAGGTGCTCGTGGAGGCGCCTACGTACCCAGGTGCTCTGGAGGTGTTCCGGGAGCAGGGCGCTGTACTGCGTGGGTTGCCAGTGGGGCTGGACGGCTTCGAGGCGGCTGTACGGGAGCGGCGTCCCGCGGTGGCGTACGTGATCCCGACGTACCAGAACCCGACTGGCTCGGTGCTGTCCGCTCTGGCTCGTCAGCGGCTGGCCGGCGCGGGGGTGCCGTTGATCGAGGACGAGGTGCCTGGCGACCTGGGGTTCCCGGGCGAGCCGGAGCCGATGCCGATCGCGGCGTACGGCGATGCGGTCATCTCCATCGGCTCACTGAGCAAGAGCATCTGGGGCGGTCTGCGGATCGGCTGGGTGCGCGCGGCGACACCACTGGTCAACCGCCTGGCCCGCCTGCGCGCCGTACACGACCTGGGCGGCAACATCCCGACCCAGCTGGCCGCAGTCCACCTACTACCGCTGCTCGACGCTCCGGAATTGCGCGAGACCCTCAAGACCCGCCACGACCACCTGTACAAGCAGCTGACCCAGGCGCTCCCCACATGGGAGATCCCGACCGTCCACGGCGGCCAGTGCCTGTGGGTACGCCTCCCGTACGGCGACGGCACGTCCTTCGCCCAGACCGCCCTCCGCCACGGCCTGGCCATCCTTCCCGGCGCAGGCCTCGACATCACCGGCACCAGCAACGCCCACATCCGCCTGCACTACCGAGCCCACCCGAACGCCCTCACCGAAGCCGTCCACCGCCTGGCCCAGGCCTGGACCACCTACAACCCATCAGCCACCCACCCCCACCCCCGCCCAACCATCGCCATTTGAGCGGCGGCGGATCTCCAGGCAGGCAGAACCCCCGGTTTCGGCCGGTTTCGGGGCCGAAAACGGGGGTTGTGCCTGCGTGGCGGTCCAGGTCAGGAGGTGAAGCGGAGGGTGAGGTTGGCCGGGGCCGTCTTGAGTTTGTCGCGATCGGGGAGGGCTGGGCCGCAGGCGGCGGTGCCGACGCCCGTTTGGGCGAGGTCGATCGTGACGTAGGTGGTGTCACCGGCGACCAGGTCTGCTGTGTGCTTGGCGTTCTCGAGGTCCTGGGTCGTCCAGTCGCGGACCGTGAGGCCGAAGAGCTGGTCGACCGCCTCGATGCGCAGGCCGTCGATCGTCGCCCAGCGGGTGTCGATGCGGTGGCCGTTCTCCTGCGGGCGGACGTACGGCGTCTGCAGTTCGGCGACCGTTGCGGAGTACTTCCCGACCGCGGCGGCGGCGCGGGTGTCGACGTACGCCTCGTTCGGGCCGGTTCCGAACCACTCGACGCGCTCGGCCTTCGGCAGTTCGAACGTGATGCCCAACCGCGGCAGCACCTCCGGGAACAGGCCTTCCGGTACGACACTGAGCTCCAGCACGACCGCGCCGTCGACCGCGGTCCAGCGCCAAGTGCTGCGCAGACCCCACTGCAGCTGCGGCGGCGCGGTCCGCGTCACGACCTCCCAGGCACCGTCGCGCTCGCCCTGCGAAACGATCCGGTGCTGCACGCGGTGCAGCCCTTCCTCACGCCACTTGGCCGCAACCCCAGGAATCGCATCGTTGTCGATCGGCGCCCGCCACACCTCCACCCGAGCATTCCGCACACCGGCAACGGAGATCCCGTCAACACCAGCTGTACCTTCAGCCGGAGTACCAGCAACCACAGGAGCAGCAGGCGCCGGCTCGTCCAGGCGGATCTGGCCCCAGGCGATCCGGTGACCGGCCTCGGCCCACGGCGTCGCCTCGGCCAACTCGGCCGTGACTGTCAGCCAGGCCTCAGTACGCTCGCTCTGCTTCAGCACCCCCGGCGGCAACTCGATCGAGGTTGTCTCGCCGGGCGCGATCACCGGGAACGGCAGGTTGCCGTCGGCCACCATCTCACCCTCGGCCTCGACCCGGGCCTGGAGGCGAAGGTGGCTCGTGTCGAGCACCTCGTACAGGTTGGTGATCGACACGCGGTTGCCGTCGGCAACGATTCGGAGTGGCTCGATCACCTTCACGTACTCGTGCATGCCCGGCGACGGCGTCCGGTCCGGGAACAGCAGCCCGTCGCAGACGAAGTTCCCGTCGTGGATCGTCTCCCCGAAGTCGCCGCCGTACGCGTAGACCTCGCGCCCGTCGATCGTCGTCCGCAGACCGTGATCGATGAACTCCCAGATGAACCCGCCCTGACAGCGTGGGTACTTCTCGAACACCTCGCGGTAGTCCAGCAGCCCGCCCGGCCCGTTCCCCATCGCATGCCCGTACTCACACAGGATGAACGGCAGGTTCCGGTACTTCGACGTGTCGGCGCCGATCTCCGCGCAGCCCTCCGGCGAGGTGTACATCCGCGAGTAGATGTCGACGAACTCCGCCTCGGTGTCGCGCTCGTAGTGCACCGGCCGCGACGGGTCGAGCTCCTTCACCAGGTCGTACATGTCCTTCAGGTTCGAACCCATCCCGCACTCGTTGCCGAGCGACCAGATCACGATCGACGGGTGGTTCTTGTCGCGGTGCACGGTCCGGCGCATCCGCTGCACCATGTCGTCGCGGAAGCGCGGATCCATCACCGGGTTCGGCAGCTTCGGCGGCTGCGGCTCGTACCCGAAGCCGTGCGTCTCCAGGTCGCACTCGTCGATCACGTACAGCCCGTACTCGTCGCAGAGCGACAGGAAGTGCGGGTGCGGCGGGTAGTGGCTGGTGCGGACCGCGTTGATGCCGGCCCGCTTCATGATCAGTACGTCGTCGAGCATGTCCTGCTCGTTCACGGTCCGCCCGCGATCCGGGTGGAACTCGTGCCGGTTCACGCCGTTGAACAGCACCCGGTTGCCGTTGACGGTGAAGATCCCGTCGACGATCGCGACCGTACGGAACCCGATCCGCAGCCGGACCGCGCCGCCGGCGGTCTGCAGTACGGCGTCGTACAGGCGAGGTACTTCGGCGCTCCACGGCTGCACGCCGTCGATCCGGGTGTGCTCGCCGGTGGGCAGCTCCAGCTCGAGCTCGGGGATGCTGACCGTGCCTGGTACGTCGGACTCGACGAGCAGCGTGCCCGCGCCGTCGATGTGGTCCCAGGCGGCCTTGACGAAGACGTCGGTCGGCGCGTCCGGGCGGAGCGCGAGCAGGTTGACCTCGCGGAAGATCCCGGACAGCCACCACATGTCCTGGTCCTCGACGTAGCTGCCGGTCGACCACTGGTGGACGCGGACCGCGATCCGCGCTTCCTTGCCCGGAGCAACCAACGAGGTGATGTCGAACTCGGACGCGAGCCGCGAACCCGACGACCAGCCGACCTGCTCGCCGTTCACGTACACCGCGAACCGGGAGTCCACGCCCTCGAAGCGCAGCACGATCCGGGCGCCGGCGAAGTCGTCCGGCACCGTCACCGTACGGACGTAGTCGCCGGTCGGGTTGTCGGTCGGCACGTACGGCGGCTCGAGCGGGAACGGGTACACCACGTTCGTGTACGCGGGCTTGCCGTACCCGTTCAGCTGCCAGTGGCCGGGCACCACGATCGTGTCCCAGCCGGAGGTGTCCGGGTTGTCGAGGTCGTCCGGTGCGGCGGCCACGGTCGGGGAGCGCCGGAAGCTCCAGTCCCCGCTGAGGGCAACCCGCCCGGAGTCGTCATCCAGCCACGAACGCGGGGGCAGCACATTCGCCCCGGACCCAAAGTCCTCGACGTAGTCAGTCACAGAAGTCGACCCTAAGCCCAAACTGTTCACAACTCCACACCGATGAACAGATATGGACAACCCCACCCGCCGGCCATCCTCCCAGCACGACGGCGCACGTCCCCAACACGAGCGGATATCCACACCCCTTGAGCGTTCTCTACCCGCACACCACCGAAGAACCCCCAACACAGGTGGATATCCACCCGCGCGGGAGCGGCGCCGCGGCCCGGCGCAGAGCGCGGCCGGCGCGGGGCGGGCGCGGGCGCGGGCGGCGCGGGGGTGCGGGCGCGGCGGTGCGGGGCGCGGCGGCGCGGGTCTCCAACACGAGCGGATATCCACGCCCCTTGAGCGTTCTCTACCGGTACACCACCGAAGAACCCCCAGCTCGAGTGGATATCCACCCGAGCTGAGCGGAAACGCGGCGCGGGGGGCGCGCGCGGGCGGAGCTCGCGGGCGCGGGGCCCGGGCGCGGGCGCGGGGGCGGGGGGTGGGGTTTAGGTTGGGGGTTGGCAGTTTTTGCAGGTGCCTACTAGGGCTACTTGTTCGGGGGCCAGGTGGAAGCCGAGGTCGCGGGCGAGCTTTTTGCGGGCTGATTCGAGGGTGTCGCCGGGGGCGTCGTAGACGGTGCCGCACTCGGAGCAGCGCAGGTGCAGGTGCCGGGGGGCGAGGTCGCCGGCCAGGTGGTACGTCGTGCCGGCCCGACCGAGGTGGACGTGCGTGACGAGACCGAACTCCCCGAGCGCGTCGAGGGCGCGGTAGACCGTGGCGCGGTGGATTCCCGGGCGGAGCTGCTCGGCCCGTTCGCCGATCTGCTCCGCACTCAGATGCTCCTCGGTCCCCGCGAGCACCTCAACGACCGCAAGCCGCGCCGGAGTCACCCGCTCCCCCCGCTCCCGCAACCGCTGCGCACTGACCTCAACCGCACTAGTCATCCGCGCACCCCCACCCGCAACACGCCGACCCGCACCGCACTAGTCATCTGCGCTCCCCCAGCCGGAGCGCGCCGACCCGCACCGCACTAGTCATCTGCGCTCCCCCAGCCGGAGCGCGCCGACCTGCACCGCACTCGTCATCCGCGCTCCTGTGTTCGTCCGGCGTTCCGGGAAGTGGTGAGGTCCTCAGGACTTCTTTGCGGGTGCCTTCTTTGCGGTGGTTTTCTTGGCGGCGGCCTTCTTGGTCGTCGCCTTCTTGGCAGTCGTCTTCTTGGCAGCCGCAGTCTTCTTGGCGGCGGTCTTCTTGGCGGGTGCCTTCTTGGCCGGCCGCTTCACCGGGCCACGGGCGCGCTTGTCCGCCAGCAGCTCGGCCGCGCGGAGCAGCGAGATGGTCTCCACCGAGTCGTCCTTGCGGAGCGTCGCATTGGTCTCCCCGTCGGTGACGTACGGACCGAAGCGCCCCTCCTTCACGACCACTGGCTTCTTCGACTCCGGGTCCTCGCCCAGCTCCTTCAGCGGCGGCGCCGCAGCCCGCCGGCCACGCTGCTTCGGCTCGGCGTAAATGCGAAGAGCCTCCTCGAGCGTGATGTCGAACATCTGCTCCTCGGTCGACAGCGACCGCGAGTCCGTGCCCTTCTTCAGGTACGGTCCGTAGCGCCCGTTCTGCGCCGTGATCTCGTCACCGGACTCCGGGTCCTTCCCGACCACGCGCGGCAGCGACAGCAGCTTCATCGCGTCGTCGAGCCCGATCGCGTCCAGCGTCATCGACTTCAGCAGCGAACCGGTCCGCGGCTTCGCACCCTTCGGCGCGTCCTCCGGCAGCACCTCGGTCACGTACGGACCGAAGCGGCCCGCCTTCGCGACCACCTTCAGGCCCGTGTCCGGCGCATTGCCGAGCTCGTGCTCGACGCCCGACGGCTGCTCGAGCAGCTCCTGCGCCTTCTCGACCGTGAGCTCGTCCGGCGGCAGGTCCTCGGGGACGTTCGCGCGGCGCTCGTCCTTGTCCTCGACGTACGGACCGTAGCGGCCGACACGGAGCACGATCCCGGAGTCGTCACCGCCGACCGGGAAGGTGGACATCTGCCGGGCGTCGATGTCGCCGAGGTCGGTGACCATCGACTTCAGGCCCTCGAGGTTGTCGTCGCCGAAGTAGAACCGCGCCAGCACACCCTCGCGCTGCAGGTCACCCGCGGCGACCTCGTCGAGCACGTCCTCCATCGTCGCGGTGAACGCGTAGTCCACCAGCCGGGTGAAGTGCTCCTCGAGCAACCGGACGACCGCGAACGCGAGCCAGGCCGGAACCAGCGCCTGACCCTTCTTGTAGATGTACCCGCGGGCGACGTTGGTCCCGAGGATGGTCGCGTACGTCGACGGGCGGCCGATCTCGCGCTCTTCCATCTCGCGGATCAGCGTGGCTTCGGTGTAGCGCGCGGGAGGCTTGGTCTCGTGCCCGGAAGCGACCACCTCGGACGCGGGCAGTACGTCACCCTCGGACACGTCCGGCAGCCGCGTCTCCTGGTCGTCCGTCCCCGCGGACGGGTCGTCCGCACCCTCGACGTACGCCTTGAGGAATCCGTGGAACGTGATCACCCGGCCGGACGACGTGAACTCGCACTTCTCACCGGTCGAGGCGGTCGCGTCGATCTTGATCGAGACGCTGTTGCCGATCGCGTCCCGCATCTGCGACGCGATGGTCCGCATCCAGATCAGCTCGTACAACCGGAACTCGGTACCGCTCAGCCCGGTCTGTGCCGGGGTCTGGAACGTCTCGCCGGCCGGCCGGATCGCCTCGTGCGCCTCCTGGGCGTTCTTCACCTTGGAGGTGTAGACGCGCGGCTTGTCCGGCAGGTACGACGCGCCGTACAGCTCGCGGACCTGCGCCCGGGCGGCGGTGATCGCGGTGTCCGACAGCGTGACGCTGTCGGTACGCATATAGGTGATGTTGCCGTTCTCGTACAGCCGCTGGGCGACCTGCATGGTCTGCGACGCGGACATGCCGAGCTTGCGGCCGGCCTCCTGCTGCAGCGTGGTGGTCCGGAACGGCGCGTACGGCTTGCGGGTGTACGGCTTGGACTCGATCGACCGGACGGTGAACTGCGAGTCCCGCAGCGCGCCGGCCAGCGCGGTCGCGGCGGCCTCGTTCAGGTGGACGGTGTTCGCGCCCTTGAGCTCACCGATCGAACTGAAGTCGCGGCCCTGTGCCACCCGCTTGCTGTCCACCGAGACCAGGCGGGAGGGAAACAGTCGCGGGTTCCGGTTCTCGCCGGCGTCCAGGGTGGCGTCCAGGTCCCAGTACGAGGCGCTGCGGAACGCGATCCGCTCGCGCTCGCGGTCGACCACCATCCGGATCGCGACCGACTGCACCCGGCCCGCCGACAGCCGCGGCATGACCTTCTTCCAGAGCACCGGGGAGACCTCGTACCCGTACAGGCGGTCGAGGATCCGGCGCGCCTCCTGGGCGTCGACCAGGTCCTCGTCGATGTCCCGGGCGTTGCCGACCGCGTCCTGGATCGCCTTCGGCGTGATCTCGTGGAAGACCATCCGCTTGACCGGGACCTTCGGCTTCAGCTCCTCGAGCAGGTGCCACGCGATGGCCTCGCCCTCGCGGTCCTCATCTGTCGCCAGGAAGAGCTCGTCGGCGCCCTTGAGCAGATCCTTGAGCTTACGGATCTGCGCCTTCTTGTCCGCCGGTACGACGTACAGCGGATCGAAGTGCTCGTCGACGTTCACCCCGAGCCGTGCCCAGGGCAGGCCCTTGTACTTCGCCGGGATCTCGTCCGCCCCGCTCGGCAGGTCCCGGATGTGGCCGAAGCTGGACTCCACCACGTACCCGGACCCGAGGAAGCCGGCGATCATCCGCGCCTTCTTCGGCGACTCGACGATCACCAAACGGGTCCCTGCCGCTGTCTTTGTCCCTGCTGCCCCTGCCACTGCGCTCCCTACTGTTCTCGTCCTGACGAAACGCCCCTGTCCCGACGTCTGTTCCCCCGAGCACAGACCGACCTGCCCGAGGACAGAGTACGGCCGACGGCAACGCATTTCGCATCGCGTCTCTCAACGCACGGTAACCGGTGCAGCCGCCTGCGCGCCTCCCAGGGTTTCAGAAAGTGGCCGAAGACACCGCCGTCAACCCCCTCAGCGGACGAACTCCACATCCGGGAACCGGGGTGACTCGCGCCGCAGCAGCGGTTGCGGCCGCCCCTTCAGGAACTGATCGAAGTATGCACCGAGATAAGCCCGCTGCGCCGCCACGCTGCGCTCCGGATCGACCTTACCGAGCAGTTCCTCGACCTTCGCCTGCGGTACGCCGGACGCCTTCGCGATCGCCGGGATCATGAACTGGTAGTCCGCGAAGGCACCGTGCGTTCCCTCAGGGAACCGCAGATCGAGCTTCCAGCCCCGCTGATGATTCCAGAAGCTGATCCAGGATCCGTCCTCGTACGGCGAGCCGGGCTGCGGCAGGTGGGTGTGGTGCTCGCTGGCGAACAACAGGAACGGCCGGTCCAGACCGCTCTTGGCGACGTCGCTGAGCTCCAGGGCCGGATGCCCGTACTGCAGGGTGCCGTCCAGGTTCGCCCCGGCCGCGATCCGGCGGTCGACGAGCATCGTCTCGCCGGTGGTGAACCCGCCGAGCGAGTAGCCGAACATCCCGGTCCGGCGCAGGTCGAGCGCCGCGGCAAGACCGATCGGCAGCGGCCGCCGTTCGGCGTCGGGGTTCGCGCCGGCCGCGAGCCGGTCGAGGGTGTCGAGGACGAACCGCGTGTCGGCGACCCGGACCGCGGTCGCAGGTTTGATCACGTCCTCGGAGGCGGGCATGGTCAGCGGTACGACACGACCGCCGGGGAACTCCACCGGCGCCTCACCGGTGTGGTCCATCGCGACGACGACGTACCCGCGACTGGCGAGCTCCTCCACGTGGTTTGTGCCCATCAGGCGGGACGTCCCCATGCCCGGCGAGTAGAGAAGGACCGGGTGCCGTCCGAGCGCCGGTGCGCCGGTCCGGGCGTGCGTCAGCGTACGGGCGAGGTCGATGCTGCCGGGCTTGAGCTCGAGTACGTCGCCGATCTGGTCCGCCAGCGGTCCGGCCGCGTGCGCCGGGGCGTACGGGGCGCGAGGACCGCCGAGGACGGGCAGCGCCGGGTACCAGATGCTGATCATCAGCTCGCGCACCCGCTCCGGTACCCACGGGTCCCGGCGAGACTTGTCGACCAGGTGGAGCTCGGTGGTTCCGATCCGGTACGCACCGGTCGGCTCGGGCAGTACTGGGCTATAGGCCGTACGGGCTGTGGTCTGCGCCGCCTGAGCCAGTTGCGGGACAGCGGCCGAGGTGGCGCCGGCGGTGAGCAGGGCGAGCATCGTACGGCGAGTCATCGTGGTCATGCTGAAACCCTGTCCAACCGTCTCCTCGAGCGGATCACTCCCGCGAGGGAAGTACCTTCCTCTCCCGAGGGATTCACCGGACGAACCGCACCTCCGGATACCGCGCGGAATCGCCGCGCAGCAAGGGCTCCGGGCGATGCCGCAGCGTCTGGTCGAAGAACGCCCCGAGGTACTCGCGCTGCGCCAGCACGCTGCGGGCCGGCTTCGCACTGCCGACGAGCGCCTTCATCACCGAGGTGATGATCGGATCGGTCCCGTAGATCTCGTGGAACAGCTGGGAGAAGATGAACTGGAAGTCGGTGAAGGCCTTCTGCTTGGTGTTCGTCAGCGCGAGGTTGAGCTTCCCGCCCTGCTGCGCCTGCCAGAAGGTTGCCCACGACTTGTCGTAGAAGTCCTTGCCCGGCTCGGTCCGCTGGGTCTCGCCGGAGCCGAACAGCAGGAACGGCCGATCCAGCCCGTGCTCCGCGACATCGCCGAGCGGGCCCCTCAGCCGGTCGTCCTGCAAGGTGCCGTCCAGGTCCGCGCCGGCCAGGACCCGTTCGTCCGCGAGCATCGTGTTCGCGGCCGTGTAGCCGCCGAGTGCGAAGCCGAACATCCCGGTCCGGCGCAGTTCCAGGCCTTCCGCTACGCCCTCCGGCAACTCCTTGCCCTCGGCATCGACATTCTGTCCGTCGGCGATCCGTTCCAGCTGGTCCAGGACGAACCGCGCGTCGGCGGTCCGGGTCTCGACCGCCGCGCGGATGTCCGACGGCTGTGGCGGTTCGTCCGAGACGAGACCCGGCAGGAATCGGCCGCCCGGGTACTCGACCGGCGTCTCGTGTGGGTGGTCCATCGTCACGACGACGTACCCGCGGCTGGCCAGGTCCTCCACCTGCGCAGTGTTCACGAACCGGCTGTACTGATAGCCGGGCGAGAACAGTACGACTGGGTGCGGCAGCCGCTGCATGCGCGCGTCGACGCGTGCATGCGTCACGGTGTTACCGAAGTCGAAGGAGCCGGGCGGCAGCGCTAGGCCGTACTCGCCTGTCCACACGTCGTCGACCGCGACCGCGGTGCGGGCCGGCATATAGGTCGCGTACGGCGATCTGGACATCTCCGCGGGGTACCAGAGGCTGATCATCAGTTCGCGTTGGCCGCTCGGCATCGACGGGTCCGGGCGGGAACGGTCGATCAGGTGCAGCGTGGTCGTCCCGAGTGCCTTCCGCCCGGTCGGCGCCGGCAGCCGGAACTTCACCGGGTGAAAGTCCGGGTCGCCCGCAGCGTGTATCCCGTCCGGGGTGGCGGCGCTCCCCACGTCGAGGGAGGTTCCTGGGTCGTACGGTGACGCGTGCGCCAGGCCCGGCGCGCCTGCTGTCACTCCTGCCGCGAGGCCGGCCGCCAGACCCGCCGTCAGCAGGTGACGCCTGGTGAGAACGGGGTCAGTGGGGCTCGTGGGACGCAAGTTCACCATGCGCTCATCGTCATTGCCCTGTTTCACTCCGTGATGGAGACACCGTCTCAACTTGATGAAGCTGACCTGATGACAATCCGCAGCCGGTGAGCTTCACTGTGGGCATCTTGTTCATTGGTGCGTGAAGTGAGGCAATCATGAGCATCTTTGTCCGCATGAAACGTTCAGTAGTCGCACTGGCCTTGCTGGCAGGCGCACTCGTGTACACCGCGCCTGCCGCCCAGGCAGCCGCGACCACGCTCGGTGACGTGACCGGGTTCGCGGCCGACCACGCGACGTACACCCTCAGCGCCGGTCCGGCGAAGGTGCGCGTCGTGTTCCTGAAGGACGACGTGTTCCGCCTGTGGATGGCCCCGGACGGGAACTTCACCGACCCCGCGAACACCCCACCGACCGATCCGGGCGCTCCGGCGTCGAACATCGTCACCAAGACCGACTACGGGACGCCCCGGACCACGTGGCGGGACCGCGGCACGTACTACTCGCTGAGCACCGGGAAGATCGAGGTACGGGCGCAGAAGCACCCGCTGAAATTCTCGCTCTACCGCTCCAACGGGCAGTTGGTGTGGTCCGAGACCGCACCGCTGTCGTGGACCGACACCTCCACCACCCAGACGCTCGGCCGCGCCGCCAACGAGCAGTTCTTCGGCGGCGGGATGCAGAACGGCCGGTTCTCGCACCGCGACCAGACGATCAAGATCTCCAAGGACTTCAACTGGGAGGACGGCGGCAACCCGAACGCGTCGCCGTACTACATGAGCACCGCCGGGTACGGCGTTCTCCGGAACACGTTCAGCCCGGGTAGTTACACCTTCACTAGTCCGGTTGTAACTAGTCACGACGAGAAGCGCTTCGACGCGTACTACTTCGTCGGCGACCTGAAGACGTCGCTGGACCGCTACACCGAACTCACCGGCCGGCCGTTCATGCCGCCGATCTACGGACTCGAGTACGGCGACTCCGACTGCTACAACCGCGGTCACTACGCGACCGACCCGGATCCGAGCAACGACTGGAAGGTCAACCCGGACAAGGTCACCACGCTCGACGCGGTGAAGGTCGCGCAGAAGTTCCACGACGAGGACATGCCCGGCGGCTGGATGCTCGTCAACGACGACTACGGCTGCGGGTACTCCGCCACCACCGACTCCGAGCAGGTGGACGGCACCTGGTGGGGCAAGCGCGACATCCCCGCCCTGAAGCAGACCGGTGACGAACTGCGAGCCCGGAACCTCCAGATGGGCCTGTGGACGCAGTCCAATCTCGACCGGCAGCAGGCCGAGGTCGGCGACGCCGGTGTACGGGTCCGGAAGCTCGATGTCGCCTGGGTCGGCCCCGGGTACCGATACGCGCTGAGCGCCTGCGACACCGCGCACGACGGGATCGAGCAGTACAGCAACGCCCGCGGGTTCGCGTGGATGGTCGAGGGCTGGGCCGGCGCGCAGCGGTGCGCGGTGCAGTGGACCGGTGACCACAGCGGTTCGCTGGATGCGATCAGGTGGCAGATCCCGGCGATCACCGGCTCCGGCAACTCCGGGATCGCCTACAGCGCGGGCGACATCGACGGCATCTTCGGCGGCTCGGCGACCTCGTACGTCCGCGATCTGCAGTGGAAGGTGTTCAACCCGGCGTTCATGAGCATGTCCGGCTGGTCGACGCCGGCGTACAAGCAGCCCTGGGCGTACGGCGACCCGTACACCTCGATCAACCGCAAGTACCTGAAGCTCCGCGAGCGGCTGCTGCCGTACTTCTACACGTACGCCGCCGAGGCGCACCGCACCGGCGCGCCGCTCAACCGGTCGCTGGTACTGGAGTACCCGGACGACCCGCACACCTGGGACGACACGACCAAGTACGAGTTCCTGGCCGGGAAGGAGTTCCTGGTCGCGCCGATGTACGGCGCCGACGAGGTGAAGAACGGGATCTACCTGCCGAAGGGCCGATGGGTCGACTACTGGAGCGGCCGGGTGTACCAGGGCCCGACGACCGTGAACGGGTACCACGCACCGCTCGACACGCTGCCCCTGTTCGTGAAGGCGGGCGCGGTGGTGCCGATGTGGAAGTCCGGGATCAACAACGCCGCCGAACAGAAGCCGGGCGACCCGGTCAGCGTCGACATCTACCCGTCGGGCAAGTCGTCGTTCAACCTCTATGAGGACGACCGCGTGACCCGCTCGACGAAGTCCGCGACGCAGACGTTCGCGGTCGACGCGCCGACCAGCGGCCGCGGCGACATCACCGTGAACATCGGTCGCAGCAACGGTTCGTACGACGGCAAGCCGACGGCGCGCCCGTACGAGTTGACTCTGCACACCGGCACCGCGCCGCACGACGTCACCATCGACGGGCATCCCGCCAAGTGGAGCTTCGCGAACGGCGTCGTCACCGTACAGACCGGGTCGATCGCCACCTCACGGTCTGCCGTGGTTCGCCTCTCCGGCACCTCTTCGGTCGGCGGACCGGATGTCAGCAACACCTTCGGCACCCCGGAGCTCATGACACCGTCGCTCTGGAACGCCCCTGGCCAGGCAACGGAGGTGACCGCCACGTTCCGCAACAACACGCCCGGCACCCTCCGCAACGTTGCCCTGGCCGTGCAGGTTCCGGCCGGCTGGACTGTCAGCGGCGCCGACCAGTTCGCCTCGGTCCGCTCCGGCCGGACTGTCACCGCCAAGCTGCAGGTGACGCCCGGCGCGGACGTCAAGCCTGCGAGCTTCACTCTGCAGCTCAAGGCAAGTTACGTTGCTCAAGGCAAGAGTTACTCGAGCTCTGCTTCGGCCACTGCCGAGCTGCCGTACGCATCGTTGTCCCAGGCAGCCAACCTGGTCGGCATCAGCGATGCAAACACCTATACACAAGGCAATTTCGACGGATCCGGTGACAGCTTCAATGGCGAAGCACTCGCGGCCGCCGGCTACTCGCCGGGCGCCAAGGTAACGGTCCAGGGCGCCGACTTCACCTGGCCGACCGGAGCGCCGGGTACACCGAACGTGGTGAAGAACCAGTCCGCGCCGATCCTGGTCTCGGGCACCGGCTCGCACCTCGCACTACTCGGCGCCGGCGCGAGCCTCAACGCTCGTGGGACCGTCACGATCATCTACACCGACGGCACCACGTCCGAAGGCACCTTCCAGTTGCCGAACTGGTGTTGCCAGGACCCGACCACCGGTGGCGCCGCGCTTGCCGTTTCGGTCAAGGGGCGTTACACACCGAGCGGTTTGGGTAATACGACGACGGACTACCGGGTGTTCTACACCGCCGTGCCACTGGATCCGGGGAAGACGGTGAAGGCGATCGAGTTGCCCGGCGGCGGACTCGGATTCTTCGCGGCGACGATCGCGGACAAGCCGTTGCCGCCGGCACCTACTGGGGAGAACTGGGTCAGCGACCTGGAGTTCCTCGACTCGACCAACGGCTGGGGACCGGTAGAACGCGACCACAGCAACGGTGAGGACGCGGCCGGCGACGGTGCGCCGATCACACTCGACGGCACCCAGTACGCGAAGGGACTCGGCGCCCACGCGCCCTCATCGGTCTCGGTGCGGCTCGGCGGGAACTGCACGACGTTCACCAGCAAGCTGGGTATCGACGACGAGATGGAGGACCGCGGCAAGGTCACGTTCAAGGTCCTCACCGACGGCACCGCCAGATACACCTCCGATCAACTGACCGGAACATCTCCCACCGCCTCGACCTCGGTCGACGTCACCGGCGCCCAGACCCTGACTCTCCAGGTCACTGACGGCGGCGACGGCAACACCAGCGACCACGCCGACTGGGCCGAAGCCAAGCTCACCTGCAATCCATAACCTCGCGATCGGCAGCTCGACAGGATGTGTGGACCCCGCGGGTAGTGCACCTGAGCGTGAAAGCTCAGCCCGCGTACGGTGTCTCGCGGTGCTCTACCTGTCGAGCTGCGGCCGCGGTGGGTGGGAGGATGGGTGCATGTTGACGGGGAATGCTGTGGAGGGTTTGCGGACGGCGTTTGCCGGGGCGGGGTACACCGTGGACGGGGTCGCCGAGCGGCTCGGGGAGCGGGCGAATGCGGCGCTGGCGCGGAACGAGACGGCGCCGGCGGCGCGGCGGACGGGCTCGGGCGATGCGCTCGACACGATGATCCGGCTGTTCTTGCTGCAACGTGCTGTCCCGGAAAATCTTGTCAGTAAAGCATTTCCGGCCGACGATCTAGTTGCCCTGGGCATCCTCGAGCGCAGCGGATCCGACGTCAAGGCGCTGCTGGACGTCCGGCCGTTCGCGGAAGACGAGCGGGAGTGGTGGGTGGTTGCCGACCTCACCCCGGGCCTCGACGGGCGACGCGAGCCGATGCGCTCCGACTACGTGCTCGGCATCGCGCCCGCGAGCCTCAGCCTGATCCACCTGACCGTGCCGGTCAAGGCCGACCGGGCGCTCGACATCGGCACCGGCTGCGGCATCCAGTCGGTGCACCTCGCGGATCGCGTCAACCAACTGGTCGCGACCGACGTCAACCCGCGGGCCCTGCAACTCGCGGCGGCGACAGCGGCACTCAACGGTATCGACCTCGACCTCCGCGACGGCAGCCTGTACGAGCCGGTCCGCGGCGAGCGCTTCGACCTGATCGTCAGCAACCCGCCGTACGTCATCTCCCCACCGGGCGGCGGCCTCACGTACCGCGAGACCGAGTTCACCGGCGACGCCGTGGTCGAGCAGCTCGTCCGGCAGGCCCCCGAGCACCTGACCGACGGCGGCTGGTGCCAGTTGCTCGCCAACTGGACCTGCGTACGCGGCGAAGACTGGCAGGAGCGCATCGCCGCGTGGACGGCGGACCGGTCCGCGTGGGCCGTGCAGCGCGAGCAACTCGACCCGTCGGAGTACGTCGAACTCTGGCTCCGCGACGCCGGCCTGCACGGCACGCCGCAGTACACGACCAGGTACGACGAGTGGACGCGCTACCTCGACGAGCAGAACGTCGAGGCGATCGGTATGGGTTGGATCACCCTGCACAACGTCGAAGGATCGCTCGACGCCGAGTCCTGGCCGTACGAGATCGAACGCCCGATCGGCCCGCATGTCCTGCACCGCTTCGAACGCCGCGAAGGCCTGCCGGCCGACCTGACCGCCCTGCATCTGCGGGTCGCCGACGACGTCATCCAGGAGACGACCGGCCAACCGGGCGCCGAGGACCCCGCGACCATCGTGCTCCGGCGGCAGCGCGGGATGCGCCGCGCGGAACAGGTCGACACCGTCCTGGCCGGCTTCGTCGGGGCGTGTGACGGCGAGCTGAGCACCGGCCAGATCCTCGCCGCACTGGCAGACCTGATGGACCGTCCGATCGTCGACGTCCTCGCCGACTACCTCCCACAGATCAGAAACCTCGTCGTAGAAGGCTTTCTGAACTACTGAGTGCCAAGCGCAGTAGGCGCGGGATAGCAGAGGCGCCCTAACCTCGGCGGCGGCGCTTGTCGGCGTACATTCGTCGATCGGCCTCGCGCAGCAGCTCCGCCATCGGCGTACCGTCGACGCTGCTCGCCTGCCCGACGCTCAGCCGCAGCATCGCGAACCACGGCGTGCTTCCGAGCGCCTGGGCCTGCTCCGCCACCCGATCCGCCGCGCTTTTGATCCGCTCGACCAGCTCCCGCGCACCACGCTCGTCCGGATTGTCCAGTACGACGACGAACTCGTCCCCGCCCGCGCGTGCCACCACGTCCTCCGCGCGGCACTGCTCGACCAGCAGCGACCCGACCCGGCGCAGGACTTCGTCGCCGCTGGCGTGCCCGAAGCTGTCGTTGATCACCTTCAGATTGTCGACGTCGATCGCGACCACCCCGACCGAACGGCCAGAGGCCTGCGCGGCCGCCATCCGCTCGTCGAGCGCGCGCCGATTCCCCACACCGGTCAGCGGATCCTCGCGGGCCGCCCGCCATTCGGCGTCGTGCCGGATCGAGAGCTCGTGGTTCGCGAGGGCGCTGCGTACGGCGTACAGGCCGCGCAGCCGCTCCGCCCACCACCCGCGGCTGATCGCCCGTGCGTACTGCAGGCCGGTCGCCGCGCCGTCGTCCCCGGACGCCGCGATCACCTGGACTACGGTGTGCCGGACCAGCGCCTCCACGGGCGGATCCGACGTCAGCGGCAGGTCGCTCGCGGCCCGATCGGCGGTCTCCATCGCGTCACCGGTCCGGCCGAGCGTCAGGTATGCCTTGGCCAGGTACGTTCCCGCGATCGCGGCCAGCTCGAGGTCACCGAGCTTCGCCAGCTGATCGCGGCAGTCCTTGAGGATCACCGCTGCTCCGGCCGCGTCGCTGTCGTCGTTGCTCGCGGCGAGCCACATCCGTCCGGCCATCGGCCAGTACCCGAGCAGGTCGGACGCGACGATCACCTCGACCGCCGCCCCCGCCCAGCGGTGCGCGGCGCGCTTGCGTTCCCGGATCTCCTCGTCGTACGACGTGTCGCCGAGCCGTTCGAGCTCGTGTGCCCAGCGCAGGTTCGACTCGGCGAGGTTCAGGCGGGTGATCGCCGGCGACTCGGTGAGCCCCAGCGGATCGTGGTCGCCCGCGGCGGCGAGCTCGAAGTGCGGGATGCAGAGCTCGTACAGCCGGAGCAGGTCGTAGGCGTACCCGAGGCCGGTGTGTCCCCAGCCGGCCAGGCCGAGGTCCCTGGTCCGCGAAAGCGCATTCTCGGCGGCGACCAGGTCCGCGACCGAGTCACCGCCCTCGCCGGTCCGGATCAGCGTGACGATCCGCAGCGCGATCGCGTTCGCCTCCCAGCCGGGCTCGTCGATCGCGCGGGCGACCCGGATACAGCCGTCGACCGCATCCAGGGCCTCGACCGAGTCGGTGGCGTGATGCGCCGCGACCGCGCGGACGTACTCCGCGGCGGCCCGCTCGTGGCTCGGATCCGGATCGAGCTCGGCGAGCAGCTCGTTGATGTCGCCCATCGCCTCGACCGCGTGGCCCGACTGGGCCCGCGTCATCGCCGCCGCGATTCGCGCCGTCACCCCCGACGTCTCGCGCACCACACCCCCCTCTCAGCTCTTCCGGCGCTTGTCCTCGTACAGCCGCAGGTCGGCCCTGTTGATCAGCTGTTCGACACCGAGTCCTTCGGCGGTCGCGGCGTACCCGAGACTCAGCCCGAGCCGGCGCAACCACGGTTTGTCCGTCGTCGCCGCGATCGCCTCGACCGCGACCCGGATCCGCTCGGCCAGCTGCGCACCGCCCTTGGCGTCCGGCTGGTCGAGCACCACGAAGAACTCGTCGCCACCCGATCGAACCACGGCATCGGTCGCTCGCGCTTGTTCTACGAGCAGATTTGCAGCAACCTGCAGTAGTTCGTCCCCGCAGGCGTGCCCGAACGTGTCGTTGACGACCTTCAGCCGGTCCACGTCGATCGCCAGCAGCGTCACGGCGCGGCCCGAGTCCCGGGCCGCGGTCAGTCGTTCGTCGAGCGCGCGACGATTCCCCACGCCGGTCAGCGGATCCTGCCGCGCGGCGTGCCACTCGGCGTCGTGCCGGGCCGGCAGATCGTGCGCCGCCAGCGCATGCCGTACGGCGTTGAGCGCCCGCTGCCGTTCCTTCCACCAACCCTGGGCGACCGAACGCGCGTACGCCAGCCCAGCGGCCGATCCTGGCGTACCGTCGATCGCGGCCATCTCCGAACGGGTCTGCAGCACCAGGATGTGCGTCGATGGATCGGCCAACGGAATCAGGTCGTCGGCGGCCCGGTCCGCGGCTGCCTTCGCCTCGTCGGTCTTCCCGTGCGCGCGCAACGCCCTGGCCAGGTAGGCGCCGGCGATCGCGAGCCGCTCGGTCTCGCCGAGCTTGCTGATCTCGTCGCGGATCGCGGTCAGGTCCGAGACCGCCTGCTCCGGATCCTCCGCGGTGACGGCCGCCGCGAGCCAGAGCCGCGCGCTGAGCCGCCAGAACTCCTGGCTCTCGTCGTCGACGATCACCCGCTCGGCCTCCCGCGACCAGTACGCCGCGGAGGCCAGGCGCTCCTCGATCTCTTTTGTATACAAGGGATCACCGAGGCGCTCGAGCTCGTGCGCCCAGCGCAGGTACGTCTCGGCGAGGTTCAGGCGGTCGATCGCCTCGGACTCGGCCAGGTCGAACACGTCGTCGTCCAACTGGGTGGCGAGCTCGTAATGCGGAATGCACAGTTCGAAAAGCCGCAGCACGTCGTACGCGTAACCGAGGCCGGTGTGCGCCCAGGCGATCAGGCCGGCGTCCTTCGTCCGGTTCAACGCCGCCTCGGCCGCGACCAGGTCGTTCACGGTGTCGCCGCCGCGGCCGCTGCGGGCGAGGTTGATGATGCGGACCGGGAGGGCGTTCGCCTCCCAGCCCGGTTCGTCGATCGCGCGGGCGATCTCGACACAGGCGTCGACGGCTCGCAGCGCCTCGTCCGCGTCGCTGGCGTGGTGCGCCGTCACACCACGCACGTACTCCGCAGCCGCCAGCGCGTAGCTCGGTACGCCGCCCAACTCGGCCCGGATCGCGTCGATCTCGGCGGCCGCGCTCTCGTGCCCACCCGACTGTGCCGCGGTCATCGCGGCGGCGATCCGGGCGGTCAGTGCGGCACCCACCGCCATCTCGCCATTGCCCATACCCGCCGACGGCCCTTCCCTGATCCGACACCCGTACCTCGGGCCGGACCGCCCATTGTGACCACCCACCCCGCGTCCTGTCACGACCCGATCCGGCCAACGACCACCTAGTGCCACAACTACCGCACAGGGTGTACGCCCTCACCCCCCATCACAGCGCTCGAACACCACCCCGCATCCAATCCCTCCGCCGAGCCCAAACCCGCACCAAACGCCTGCACCCGCACCCGCGCGCGCCCGCACCGCCAACTGCGCCGTCGTCGCTCACCGGTATCACCAGACGGCGACCTACGAGTAGCAATGGCCTATCGCCATTCCCCGGGGGGCTAGCCGCGATCTCGGGGCCGCTCGAGTCAGCCGACCCGCGCGCCAGGCCCACCGTCTCAGAGCTTGACCTCTGAGGTGGCGGGTTGGCGAGGCGCATGCCAAGCGCCAACCCGCAAACGCAGAGGCCAACCTCCGAGACGGTGGGTTCGCCCGCGATGCGACGGGAGCGGGTTGATCCAGGCCATGGCGGGTCGGGAGTTGGGCGTTGGTCTTCGAAAGTACCGGCCGGCGTGGTCGCGGGCCGGGGCTGACATCTCCGGCCGGCCCGGGCCGGCACATCCGGCCAGCGCGGGCCGGGGCCGGCACATCCGGCTGGCGCGGGCCGGGGCCGGCACATCCGGCTGGCGTGGGTCGGGCCGCGCCGACCAGCTCAGAGGTTGACCCCCGAGATTGTGGGTTGGCGGCCTGCAAGCCCAGTGCCAACCCACAAGGTCAGAGGTTGACCGCGCACGTGGTGGGTGCGCCGCGATGCGAGGAGAGCGGCTTGTTCGGAGCGGGCGGGGGTGCGGGTGGGTGGGGGTGGGCGGTTAGCCGGCGGCTTGTTCGGGGGTGGTGGCTCGGAGGCGTACGGGGAGGGTGTCGATGCCGTAGACGATCGAGAAGTCGCGGAAGCGGAGTTGTTCCTCCGGGACGGCGAGGGCGAGGTCCGGGAAGCGGTGCGCAAGGGCGGTGAACGCTGCGCGGAGCTCCATCCGGGCGAGTTCGGCGCCGACGCAGCGGTGCATGCCGTGGCCGAACGCGAGGTGTGCGGACGACACCGTACGGCGCGGGTAGAACTCCTCGGCGTCCGCACCGAACAGGCCCTTGTCCCGATCCGCGCCGGACAACGACACCGCGACCAGGTCGCCCTTCTTCACCTGCTGCCCGAACAGCTCGTGGTCGTGCCGGGCGAACCGCGGGAACGCGACCTGCACCACGGTCAGGTACCGCAGGAGCTCCTCGACGATCACGTCGACGGCACCCGGCTCGTTCCGGATCCGCTCGAAGTTCTCGGGGTCGCGCAGCAGCACCAGGGTGCCGAGCGCGAGCATGCTGGCCGACGTCTCGTACCCGCCGAGGAACACGCCGTCGGCGAGCCCACCGAGCTCGACGTCGTCGATCGCGTCGCCCTTGTCGCGGATGATCGACCCGATCAGCCCGTCACCCGGGTGTGCGCGCTGCTTCCGGACGATCTCGAACAGGAATTCGCGGGACTCGCTCGCGGACCCGAACAGCCCGATCCCACCGCCGGACATGTCGAACCGGGCCGGCCCGAGCGCCCGGAAACGGTCCCGGTCCTGCTCCTCGACGCCGAGCAGGTCCGCGATCAGCAGGAACGGTACGTTGAACGCGAAGTCCGAGACGATGTCGACGACCGAGCCCTTGGCCTCCATCTGGTCCAGCTGGTCGTTGACGATCTTCTCGATCGCCGGCTCCAGGCGGGCCAGCTTGCGCTTGGTGAACTCGGGGGTGAGCAGCTTGCGCAGCCGGGTGTGGTCCGGCGGGTCGGTGAACCCGAGGCCGCCGATCCCCTCGGACGGCTTGTTCGGATCCGAGCCGACCAGGGGGCGGATGTCGTGGCTGTAGTCCTCTTCGTTGGAGAGCACGTACTTGGCCTCGGCATGCCCGCTCACGACCCAGACGTTCAGCCCGAACAGGTGGGCCAGCTTGTGCACCGGCTCGGTCTCCCGCACGGCGCCGAGCTCGGGCACGGGGTCCAGACCCTGCCTGCGCAGCGGCATCGAGACCGCGCTGGGGAACATCCGCATCTTCGACAGATCGAGACCACCTTTACGGGTGGTCCTGTTGAGGATCCGGTTGCCGACCCAACGCTTCAGGTATGTCGCAACCATGACTTCTACGCGCCCTCTCTCGACTGCGCCCCCGAACGGCTCTTGTAGCTCAAAGTTAACGTCGTCAGGGACCAGAACTGATGGTGTTGGCACTACTCGGGTAGTGGCGTTGGCACCACCATGGGAGGGGGCCATGGCGTGCCAGCAGAGACCCTGCCACGGACCGAGCCCCGACTGCCACCTGACACCACCTGTACTCCGCCCTGGATCACGACATGCCGTTCCTCCGGGAGGATTCAGGGAAAGTCCAGACGAAAGTCGGATGCGCCATACTCATCGGACGGCCGCAACGACCGGTTTGTTGCCCGTGACGACGGCGACGCCGGTCAGCTCAGAGATAGTACGGCGTGACGACCCGGAACACGTCCATCAGTTTGGTCTTGACCTGTTCGGCTTGCGGGATCCGTGTGAGCTTCTTCGCATCGCCGACCCGTAGACCGTGGTCGGCCAGCACGTACAGGACCCGCAAGGTGCGCAGCGTGTTCGTCACCTCGGGCGGGAACCCTTCGGTCGGCGGGTTCGCCAGGATCCGGATCGCCGGGTCGAGCCAGTCGGTCGCGTCGGTGTCGGTCAGGTCCGGCCGGGTCAGCGTCGCAGCAAGCGCGTACCCGAGCCGGTCGTCCTCGAGGTCGCGGAGCACGTACGGCGTCGGCGTCAGCAACCGCCCGATCCCCAGCCGGAGCATCTGGACAGGCTCGACCGCCGGGTGCTGCCCGAGCGTCCCGAGCAGGTCGGCCCCGTGCGCCACCGCATGCAGCCAGCCGAGCTTCTCGTCGTACCCGCGCAGGTCCTGCTCCGCGACGTACCAGCGCTCGAACGGCGGCACCCACTCCGGCTCGTAGACGCCGGAACTGACGATCACGTCCAGGATCAGCGGCGCGAACGTCCGCGCCTGCGGCTCGGCATCCCCGAACCGCGGGATCATCTGGTCGCCGAGCTCACGCAACTCCTGCTCGGACAGCACCCCGCGGCCGGCCCAGGTGGCGAGGATCGAGTACGCCTGCCGGTCCCGCACCACCGGATCCGGCGACCGCAGCATCCCCACCAGCTCGGCCACCAACTCGCCCAGCGGCCGCCCCTCGGGTACGGCGAAACCTGCCTCACACACCTGCGCCCAGTCCGTCATGCGCGGCAGGCTAAACGCCCACCACCCCACCTGGCTACCCACATCTGCCGCAACCGCAATCCCAGCAGCATTGCGAACGCGACACGATTGCACCGCCGTACCGCGATTCATTGCAGGTTGCTGCAATTACCCTTGCCACCCGAATCGAGCGCAGGCCTAATCTCGAATCGTCAATTTCGACAAAGGGGGAATGATGAAAATCATTCGGCATGTAATTGTCGCGGCCGTTGCATTCGCGGTCGCCGCGACCGGCGTTCAGGCAGCGGCGGCTGCGCCGCGGAGTACCGGGCAGGTGGTTCGGCAGGCGCTTGGGGTTCGCGGACCGGAAGTGGTTGGTCAGGCGCGTCCTGGGGTCCGGATCGATGACGGGGCGAAGAGCGTCAGCGTGGTGGCCGGTGGGGTGACGCACACCATCGGGGCAACGGACCGGCGGAACTCGGAGGTTCGCCGACTGGCTGACGGCGGTCAGGTCATCACGGTCCTGCGGCACGGGGACAGCATTCGGTACGACGTGGCGCTCGCGCCCGGGTGGACGCTGCAGAAGGCCGGCGCGGGGCTCCTGATCACCAAACCGGGTACGGACCTCGTGGGGAGCGTGGCGGCTCCGTGGGCGATCGACGCGGCGGGACGCTCGCTGCCGACCTGGTACGAGACAGCGCCGGGCAACCGGCTCGTGCAGCGTGTCGGCACAGCGGGGGCGGCGTACCCGATCACGGCCGACCCGAGGCTGACTTTCGGCCGGGGGATCTACCTGAACCTGAGCGGCGTCGAGGTGCAGGGCATGCTGGCGTTCCTGATCGCCGGCGGTGGGGCGGCCGCGTACCTGAGTTGCAAGGGTCTGGCGAAGCTTCCGTCGGAAGTGAAGAAGGTCGTCGAACTGCTCTGCAAGGTCCCGGCGGTCGCCGCCGCAGCGACTATCAAGAATGTTCTGAACGCCTTGAAGAGTCTGGGCGAAATCAATGCCTATGCGTGCTATCAGAAACGCATTGTGCCGAATCAGGGCGGCTGGAAGATCGTCGACGGAAAGAACTGTCGCGGCTGACACAACAGAACGGCCCGTGGAGGTCCGGTGATGTACCGGAACTCCACGGGCCGGGTGCGACCAGGACCCCTCAGCCCGGCCGGGCACGTGGCCCCGGCCGAGGCCCCTCAACCTCGGCCGGGGTCGTTCTTGTCAGGCGTCGCGCTTCTTGGCGATCACCAGGGCGATCACGAGCAGGCCGATCGCCCAGGCGGCGAAGTACACCAGTGACCAGGTCGGACCCATCACCGCAGCGTGCGCCGACGGCGCACCGGCGTTCCCGCCAGGCTTCTGGTCGCCGGTCAGCCACCAGTCGACGCGGGAGAACGGGCCCCAGTCGCCGATGAAGTCGCCGACCTTCGGGATCGCGCGGCCGATGCCTTCGATCAGCAGCGGCCAGCAGATCACGATCGCGATCGCGCCGGCGCTCTGCCGGACCATGATGCCGACCGCGACGGCGATCACCGCGGACAGCAGGTAGACCGGTGCGACACCGACGATCGCCCGCCAGTCGGCGCCGGTCGACAGCCCGAGGTCGGCGTCCGGCACCAGGATGTTGCCGAGCCCCAGAGCCACAAAGGCAGAGATCAGGCCGATCAGGCCGCTCAGCACGGCCGCGACGCCGGTCTTCGCGAGCAGGACCGGAGTCCGCTGCGGGACCGACAGGAAGCTGGTCCGGATGGTGCCGAAGCGGTACTCGGTGGTGACCGCGAGGGCCGCCATCACCATCATCACCATCAGGCCGAAGTTGTACGTACTGATGGTGTCGACCGGCCGGAAGTCCCGGGTGATGTTGTCCGGAGCGAAGATGAAGCCGAGCGTGACGAACCCGTCGGCGAGGGCCAGCGCGAGCACCATGCACCACCACGGCGACCGGGTGCTGAAGAGCTTGATCCGCTCCACGGTGATCAGGGACATCAGATCTGCTCCTCTTGCGCGACGATCGCCTCGGTCTGCGTGACGGCCGGGACCTGCGTCGCATCGGTCGCGTGGTACTGGACCGAGTCACCGGTCATCTGCATGAACGCCTGCTCCAGCGAGCCGCGCTGCAGGCTCAGCTCGTGCAGCGTGATGCCCTTCGCGGCGGCGGTCTCACCGATCTGGTCGGTGGTCACCTCGCCGTCGATGAACAGCACCCGTCCCTGACCCTCGACGTCGTCGATCCGGGTCTTCAGGCTGTTCTGCTGCAGGACGCTCTGCAGTTCGTCGAGCTGCGGGCTGCGGACCTTGATGCTGCTGCCACTGGCGCGGTCGACGAATTCCGTCGTACTGGACTGGGAGATCAGCTTGCCGCGGCCGATCACGACCAGCTCTTCGGCGGTCAGCGCCATCTCGGACAGCAGGTGGCTGGAGACGAAGACCGTCCGGCCCTCGTCGGCGAGCCGGTGCATGAACTGCCGGATCCAGACGATGCCCTCGGGGTCGAGACCGTTCACCGGCTCGTCGAAGAGCAGGATCTCCGGGTCGCCGAGCAGGGCGCCGGCGATACCGAGCCGCTGGGACATACCGAGCGAGTAGTTGCCGGCCCGCTTGCCGGCCACCTCGGTCAGGCCGACCAGGCCCAGCACCTCCTCGACGCGGCCCTTCGGCAGCTTGTTGGATGCCGCCATCCAGGTCAGGTGGGCGCGGGCCGAGCGGTTCGGGTGCACCCACTTGGCGTCGAGCAGCGCACCGACCTTGGTCAGCGGCCGCTTCAGGTCGCGGTACAGCTGGCCGTCGATCGTGACAGACCCGCCCGTCGGGGCGTCCAGGCCGAGGATCATCCGCATCGTGGTGGACTTGCCGGCACCGTTCGGACCGAGGAAACCGGTCACCTTGCCGGGCTTGATCTCGAAAGACAGGTTGTCAACGGCAACTGTCTCGCCGTATCGCTTGGTGAGGCCCTTTGCCTCGATCATCGCCGTACTCCTCGTTCGGTGTGGCGTGAAAAATCGTTCCCCCGGGCGGGCGGGTCGGTGCTGATGAGATCAGTATCCAGGTCCACAGGGGGCCAGGCATCGGACCCCGGACGGATCCGGTGTGTCCACCCCTGGGTTGATTCTGCCGTCCGCCCGGCGGCCGTCGCCATCGGTTGAAACCCTGACCACAACCCCGACGATCCCCGATCCCGCGGCCCGGCACATCAGCCGAAAGTCGACGGGCGTCGTACTTCCGGCTACGAACCTGGAAGTCACCACCAAACGGTTCAATCCACCGGTACGCCGTAGAGCACGAGGTTCTCGCTGTAGCGATGGGTCTTGTGGTTGTACGCGCCTGTACAGGTCACCAACGCCAGCCGTGGCTTCACAGCTCCCTGGAACAGGTCCGCCGGCAGCGCGCTCTGCAGGTACGTCTTGCGCGCCACGATCCGGTACCAGTGCACGTCACCGGTCCCCGCCGTGACGGCAACCCTGGTGCCGACCGGCACCTCCGACAGCGGCGCGAACACCCCGAGCCCGCGCGTCGTGTCGACATGACCGGCGAGCAGCACCGTACCGCCGGACGCACCCGGCGCCGCACCCGCGGCCCACCACCCGACGTCGGCCGACTTCGGTACGTCGAGTTGCCCGTTGGAGGCCGTCGCGACCGGACGCACCGTCGCCTCGAGGTATCCGGGCAGCTTCAGCTTCACCGGCGGCACGGCGGCCTCCCGATCGGACGCCGGCTTGCCCTGATCAGGCACCTTGCCGGTGTTGGAGGACTGCCCGCCGAACAGCATCACAAGGCCGGCCGCGAGCGCCGCGATACCGAGCAGGCGCCGCCGGAACGAGATCGACTTGCCGACCAGCAGCAGGATCACGCCGATCGCCAGCAGGATCAGCGCAGCCCGCGAACGGGCCTTCTGCTGGTCGGCGTGCTGACCGCCCTCCCCGGTCGACACCACCGGCGTACCGGTCCCGGTACGGCACGGTCCCGCCACCAGGCGCAGATCCATCTCGATCACCGGTTTGGCGCCGTCGGCGATCGACTCGACAGCAGGCGACGCGTTCTTCGGTACGTCGCCCTCGACCAGCGTCAGGTACTGCTGGTGTTCCTGCCGCTGCAGGGCCATCCACGCCGCGTCGTACCCGGACTTCCCGGCCTTCGCACCGAGGGCCTCGAGCTGCTTGCGCTGCGCCAGCGAGGGCACCGTCACCAGCACGATGCTGAAGCGGGTGGCGATGTCGAGCTCCTGCGCGGCGAGCTTGCGATGATCGCGCTCGAGCTGCGCGGCGGCCTTGCGCACACACGACGTACTGCCATGGGTCGTGGCCGCGTGGGCGGCCGCGATGATCGTCAGGTTGTGCTGATGCGCGGCGTAGAGATAGGCCGAGTCCGGTTGCGGAGTCGCCGCGTTCGCCGGCTGCACCGTCGCCAGCAGTCCTACCAGGACCAGGAACAGCAAGGCCGGTAGCCGTCGAGACATCACGGTACCTCCCCGCATTCCGTCGTACGTCGACAGTAAACGGGCACGCGGCGCGGGTCCAGAGATGCGGAACGGCCCGCCGGTGAGACCGGCGGGCCGTTGCGTTTGCAGCAGTGCGTCAGGCAGCAGCCTTCGCCTCCGCCGGGGTGTCGGCGATGACCGACTCCCGGCGCTTGGAGACGTACACGGCCGCGGCCAGGATGATCACGGCGACGACCGCGATCACGATCCGCAGCGCGGTGTTGGTGTTGTCGCCGATCGACGACATCCCGACGACCGCCGGCGCGATCAGCACCGAGACCAGGTTCATCACCTTGATCAGCGGGTTGATGGCCGGACCGGCGGTGTCCTTGAACGGGTCACCCACGGTGTCACCGATGATGGTGGCCTCGTGCGCGTCCGAACCCTTGCCGCCGTGGTTGCCGTCCTCGACCAGCTTCTTGGCGTTGTCCCAGGCACCACCGGAGTTGGCCAGGAAGACCGCCATCAGCGTGCCGGCGCCGATCGCACCGGCCAGGTAGCCGGCCAGCGCCGCGGCGCCGAGGCCGAAGCCGACGGCGATCGGGGCGGTCAGCGCCAGCAGACCCGGCGTCGCGAGCTCCCGCAGCGAGTCCCGGGTGCAGATGTCGACGACCTTGCCGTACTCCGGCTTGCCGGTGCCTTCCATGATCCCGGGGATGTCGCGGAACTGGCGACGGACCTCGTAGACGACCGCACCGGCGGCGCGGCCGACGGCGTTGATCGCGAGACCGGAGAACATGAACACGACCGCGGCACCGAGGATCAGGCCGACCAGCGTGCCCGGGTTGAACACCAGCGCGTCGGCCTCGAACTTGGCGTAGTTGTCGGCGAGCGAGATGCGGATCGCGTCGGTGTAGGAACCGAACAGGGCGGTCGCGGCCAGTACGGCGGTCGCGATCGCGATGCCCTTGGTGATCGCCTTCGTGGTGTTGCCGACGGCGTCCAGCTCGGTGAGGATCTGGGCCGCTTCGCCGTCCACGTCGCCGGACATCTCGGCGATGCCCTGCGCGTTGTCGGAGACCGGGCCGAAGGTGTCCATCGCGACGATGACGCCGACGGTGGTCAGCAGGCCACAACCGGCCAGCGCGATCGCGAACAGCGCGACCACGCCGGAACCGCCGACCAGGAAGGCGCCGTACACGGCCGCCGCGATCACCACGGCGGTGTAGACGGCGGACTCGAAGCCGACCGAGATACCGGACAGGATGACCGTGGCCGCACCGGTCAGCGACGACTTGCCGACGTCCTTGACCGGCTTGTCCTCGGTACCGGTGAAGTAGCCGGTCAGCGCCAGGATGATCGCGGCCAGCACGATGCCGATGATCACCGAGACGGTGGCGATCAGTCGCGGGTCGCCGTCGTAGGCGGCGATCGCGTCGGTGGCGCCGGTCAGGTCCTTGAAGCTGCTCGGCAGGTACACGAACGCGGCGACCGTACAGAGGATCGCGGAGACCAGCGCCGAGATGTAGAAGGCGCGGTTGATCGTGCGCAGGCCGTTCTCGCCGACCCGCGGGCGGGTCAGGAAGACACCGATGACCGCGGTGAGCGCGCCGATGGCCGGCACGATCAGCGGGAAGATCAGGCCCTGCTCGCCGAACGCGGCCTTGCCCAGGATCAGCGAGGCCACCAGCATCACGGCGTACGACTCGAACAGGTCGGCCGCCATACCGGCGCAGTCACCGACGTTGTCGCCCACGTTGTCGGCGATCGTCGCCGCGTTCCGGGGGTCGTCCTCGGGGATGTTCTGCTCGACCTTGCCGACCAGGTCCGCGCCGACGTCGGCGGCCTTGGTGAAGATACCGCCGCCGACCCGCATGAACATCGCGAGCATCGCGGCGCCGAAGCCGAAGCCCTCGAGCACGGTCGGGGCGTCGTCCTTGAACAGCAGCACGACGAGCGCGGCGCCGAACAGGCCGAAGCCGACGGTCATCATGCCGACGGTGCCACCGGTACGGAACGCGACCCGCATGGCCGGCTCCCGGCCCTCGTCGCGAGCGGCCGCGGCGACCCGGACGTTGGCGCGCGTCGCGAGCCACATACCCAGGTAGCCGATCGCAGCGGAGAAGCCCGCGCCGACCAGGAAGAACACGGAGCGGAAGATCTTCAGCGTGGTCTCGTTGCCGCCGTCGGTGTGCGCCGGCAGCAGGAACAGCAACAGAAACGCGACCACGGCGAAGATCGACAATGTCCGGAACTGCCGGTTCAGGAACGCCGAGGCGCCTTCCTGCACCGCCGCGGCGATCGTCTTCATGTTCTCGGTGCCATCGTTCGCGGCAAGCACCTGGCCCCGGAAGACCATCGCGATGACGACCGCAAGAATCGCGATCACCCCGACAACGATCACCAGTGTGGTGTTGCTCGACGAAAGATCCACCGCTTGTGGAGCAAGCAGCGCGGACATCCGTCCTCCTTGTAGGCAACCCATCCAGGCATGACGGCCCCCGTCTGCCGCAACCGAAGGGTTGGGGAAATACGACACAGCGCCAGGGGACTGGCGCGGTGGGTTACTCTAACCGGTTCCCGACCAGACCTGACGACAGGGTGGTCTACGCCATACCGGACCGGAACGGCAAGTCCCGTGCCGGAACTCGGGCACTGGAGTCACTCAACGTAGTATCGGAGTTACGTTTTCGCTTGCGCAGGCGCCTTCGGACCCGTTCAGATGGCCGACGCGACGTCCGGGTGAATGTCGAACACCTTGGTCAGGCCGGTGATCCGGAAGATCTTCAGCAGCCGTTCCTGGGTGCAGACCAGGGACAGGGATCCGTCATGGGTACGCACTCGTTTCAGCCCGCCGACGAGGACGCCGAGGCCGGTGGAGTCCAGGAACTCCACGCGTTCCAGGTCGACGACCAGGTCGAAGACCCCTTCGTCGACGAGCGCGGCGATCTTCTCGCGGAGCTTCGGTGCGGTGTAGACGTCGATCTCCCCCGCGACCTCGATGACGGTCCGCCCGCCCTCGGCGCGCGCGGTCAGCGACAGATCCACTTCGGCCTCCGATCCCGTGAACTGCTGCATTCAACCATGTACGGACCGTGAGTAGACCCGTTGTGGAAAACTCTTTCATCTCGGCCCGGGGAAGTCGATTCCCCTCCGGAAAATGCCGCGTGCATCGGAACGTGCATTCTCAGCGGGGACTCAGCTGAGACTGGGCCGAGACTGGGCGAAGAGCTGTCCGTGGCGACGGCTACGCTCCCGGTATGCGTGCGGTTGGTGAGGCGGCTTATGCGTGCCGGTGGTGAGGCAGCGGCCGTTCTGAAGCGCCTGGCCGCCGGTCGCGACGACCGGCTGACGCACGTCGAGTCGGTCCCGCCGCGTCCCGGGCAGACGTGCGACTGGCCGCGCTGGGTCCCGCCGGAGGTCCTCGACCAGTTGCGGGACGCCGGCATCACGGCTCCTTGGACCCACCAGGTCGCGACCGCTGAGGCCGCGTACGGCGGGAGGCATGTCGTCGTTGCGACCGGGACCGCGTCGGGCAAGTCGCTCGGCTACCTGCTGCCCGCCTTTGCCACGTTGAGCATCGCGCAGGCCGCGTCACCACATCGCCGCGCGGCGAGCGTGCTGTACCTGTCGCCGACCAAGGCGTTGGCGCACGACCAGTTGCGAGCGGTCTCGTCGTACACCGTGCCTGGCCTGCGCGCCACGACGCTCGACGGCGACTCCGAGCTGACGGAGCGGGACTGGGCGCGCGACCACGCGACGTACGTGCTGAGCAATCCGGACATGCTGCACCGGTCCGTGCTGCCCAATCATCAACGCTGGGCACGGTTCCTGGGCTGTCTGCAGTACGTCGTCGTCGACGAGTGCCACCACTACCGCGGGGTGTTCGGCGCGCACGTGGCCGGCGTGCTGCGGCGACTGCGCCGGGTGTGCGCGCAGTACGGCGCCCACCCGATCTTTGTGTGTGCATCGGCGACTGTGGCGGAGCCCGCGGTGTCAGGCGAACGCTTGACCGGGCTGCCGATGGAGGAGGTCGTCGCGGACGGCTCTCCGCGCGGCGGTATCTCCTTCGGCCTCTGGGAGCCGCCCCTGACCTCCCTGCACGGTGAGAACGGCGCCCCGGTACGACGGTCCGCAACAGCCGAGGTAGCGGACCTACTGAGCGACCTGGTTGTCTCGGGCGTCCGCACAGTCGCCTTCGTGCGCTCACGACGGGGTGCCGAGTCGGTCGCCATCACCGCCCGGGAGAACCTGGCCGAGGTCGACTCGTCGCTGATCGACCAGGTGTCGGCCTACCGCGCCGGTTATCTACCTGAGGAACGCCGCCGGCTCGAGGGCATGCTGCAGAGCGGGGAGCTCACCGGGGTGGCCGCGACGAACGCTCTCGAGCTGGGTATCGACATTGCCGGGCTGGACGCCGTACTGCTCTCCGGCTGGCCTGGGACCCGCGCATCGCTGTGGCAGCAGGCGGGACGCGCCGGCCGGGCCGGTGGGGACGCGGTGGCGTTGCTGATCGCCCGTGACGACCCGCTGGACACCTACCTCGTGCGACACCCAAGGGCGATCTTCGGCCGGCCCGTCGAGGCCACGGTGTTCAACCCCGAGAACCCGTACATCCTCGGGCCGCAGTTGTGCGCGGCTGCGCAGGAGGTCCCGTTGACGGCCGACGACTACGCGATCTTCGGCAGCACGACGCCGCAGGTGATCGCCCAACTGGTCCGGCAGGGGCTGCTGCGCGAGCGACCGCATGGATGGTTCTGGACCCGGCGGGAGCGGGCCGTCGACGCGATCGACATCCGGTCCGCGGGCGGGAAGACCGTGCAGATCGTCGAGGACCGGACCGGGCGGCTGCTCGGCACCGTCGACGGCGGCTCGGCGCACTCGTCGGTCCACGAGGGTGCTGTGTACGTCCACGCCGGCGAGTCGTACCTGGTGCGCTCGCTCGACCTCGAGGAGCACGCCGCGGTCGTCGAGCAGGCGTCGCCGGACTACACGACGTTCGCGCGCGACGTCACCGAGATCAGCATCCTCGCGACCGAGGAGACCTGCACCTGGGGTACGGCGGAGCTGTCCCGCGGCTGGGTACGGGTGACGAGCCAGGTCATCTCGTACCAGCGCAAGCTGATCGCAACCGGGGACGTACTCGACGAACAGCCTCTGGACCTGCCGGAGCGGACGCTGCAGACCAAGGCGGTCTGGTGGACTATCCCTGACAGCGTTGTCGAAGCGCTCGGGTTGGCTGACGTACCGGGAGCGGCTCATGCCGCCGAGCACGCCTCCATCGGACTGCTCCCGCTCTTCGCCACCTGCGACCGCTGGGACATCGGTGGCGTCTCGACCGCCAAGCACGCCGACACCGGCCGCCTCACGGTCTTCGTGTACGACGGCCACCCGGGCGGAGCCGGTTTCGCCGAACACGGGTACGCAGCGGCGCGCGAGTGGTTGACTGCGACACGCCAGGCGATTGCACACTGTGAATGTACGGATGGCTGCCCGTCGTGCGTACAGTCACCGAAATGTGGGAACCAGAACAACCCACTGGACAAGAGCGGCGCGGTGGCGCTGCTCACCGCATTGCTGAGTAGTTCTGAGTAGTTCTGAGTAGTTCTGAGCAGTGAGGCCTGAAGGGCCGGCGCCGGCCGGCAGAGAGGCAGGTCACCATGGCCGTTCTCGGAATCGTCCTGATCGCCCTCGCGGTGCTGTTCGGACTCGGCGTCTCGGTGACGTCGGGCGCGTCCACCACGCTCGAGGTGTTCGGCGTCGACTTCGGCGTCTCGGTGTCGACCGTGTTCTTCCTCGGCGCGATCACCGGCGCGGCCCTGGTCGCCGGCCTGTGGCTGCTGAAGAAGGGCCTCGGCCGCGGACTGCGGCGGCGCAAGGAGATGCGCGACCTGCGCGCGAAGGTCACCGACGGTGAGGCCACCGCCGACGTGCCCGCGGAGCGCGTCGAAACGCCCGCCGAGGTGCCGGCGGAGCGCGCGGAAGTACCCGCCGACGAGCGGCCGGAGTTGCCGCAACAGCGTGCCGAGGACCCCTCGGAGACCCACCAGCCGCACTGATCCCACTCGTTGCCGTTGGCATCAGCCATTGCCGGAAATCCCTGGCATTGCTGTAATATCTCGAACGTTTCACAGCCTCCACACGGTGATCGCACAGCGACCCGGCGAGTCGATATCGATGCCTCGCGCAACGACGTTTGCCTGGCAGTTAGTTGCCATTGGCATCAAGTTTCGCGAAATCGGCATAACCTCCACGGCCGGTCCTGTGCATTACTTGTTGTGGCGTCAACGTCGCGCTGAGTCACTGCCGGCATACCGGCTCGCGCCACGGGTCCCGACGACCTGACGCCGTGAGATAGCACGACCTCTGGAGGTTGTCTTGATCATCCGAAAGCTGTTCAGCCGCACCGGCGTAGTGGTGCTCGCGGTCAGCGTCGCCATCGCCACGGCCATACCGGCCCAGGCAGCGAACCCCGCACCCGGCGGTTCGAAGTCTCCGGGCGTCACGGTCGGCGTGGCCCAGCAGATCGCCGTCCGGTCCGACACCCGCTACTGCCTGACGTTCGTCGCGGCCGACAAGGTCCCGATGGCGGTCATGATGGCGTGCGCGCCCGGCAAGGAGGGCAAGACCCAGGAGTGGATCTACACCGAGTCCGGCCAGCTGCAGGTCGCAATGAGCAAGAGCGTCGGTGGCGCCCTTGCAACGACCGGCGCCTGCCTGGACAGCGGTGCGGACCTCGCCAAGGTCCCGTCCTCGGCGCCGCTCCTGGTGCTGCCCTGCCGTGACGGCAGCGGACAGAAATGGAGCTACGACAAGGGCACCGGCACGTTCGTGAACGCGGCCAGTGGGCTCGCCCTGACGTCGCTGCTTGGCAAGGGGAAGGCCAAGCAAGCACAACCGACCGGCAGCATGAGCACTGCCGGCACGCCGATCCAGGCCTGGGCCGGGCTCCCGGTGCCGAGCCTGGACATCCTGGGCGCCGTACTGGCACTCGTGAACGCCCTGCTGTCGTCGCTGGGCCTGGCGCTGCCCCTGCCGATCGCAGGTGCGGCCGCGAGTCTGCTGACGCTGGTCCGGCCACAGGTACCGATTCCGGCGCAGATGGAGACGCTGCCGAAGCAGATGATGGAACTGGCCCAGAGCTGATCCCGAACCAACCAGCCAACGAGAGGACAGCCGGCCCCGACATCGTCGGGGCCGGCCGTTTTTCTCTCCTTGTCTCTCAGCGTCTCTCAGTGTCTGTTGGGGAGCCAGGCGGTGCTCGGGGATGAGTACCGGATTGCCCGCTGCTTGCGCGTCAGCGGGTGGCCGGGTTCGTCACCGCGCGGCCGGCTGGTCACCACCAGCACCAGCAATGCCCGAGCAGGTCGTCGACAAGGCAAGCGACTCCGTGGAGCAGTCTCACGTCATTCACCTCCGATCCGTTCGAACCGATCGGCATGACAGTAGCTCCACTGATCACCGTCTGTATCTAGTCAACTACCTGTTGCCACAGAACCTTGAGTGACCTTTAACTGTTTCGCAATGCGTCCCGCGGGATCCCGGCTTGACAGTCCGCGGTTGGTTGCCTACAGCACCTGACAACGTTCTCCCGAGCGTTGGGTAAAAGTCTTCACAAAGTCGCGGATGAGTGCCAATGTTTGACCGCACTCTCGCTGGACCACTCTGCTAGGAGCCCTGATGCGATCTCTCTCGCGGTTGACCACCGCCGGCGTCCTCGGCGCCGCGACCCTTGCGCTGCTGACCGGATGCCTCGGCTCGTCCGGCTCCGGGAGCAGCGACGCGCCGGACGCGAACCGGAACGCCGAGGCCAAGCAGGTCACGCTGACCATCGGCGCGAACTCGGTCAAGGGCGGCAAGAGCAGCGCCGGCGCGACCTTCACCGAGGACGTTCTGATCCCGAAGTTCGTCGCCGAGCAGAAGGGCAAGGGCGTCGACGTCACCGTCAAGTTCCAGGGCGACGGCTCCGACGACGAGGTCTACAAGCAGAAGCTGTCCCTCGACCTGTCGAACAAGGCCGGACCGGACCTGTTCAGCATCGACGGCATCTGGGTCGGCGAGTTCGCCCAGGCGAACTACATCAAGCCGCTCACCGACACCGTCGGCGACGCCGCCAAGGTGAACGACTGGGACGGCTGGAAACAGATCCCGGAGTCGGTCCAGGCGCTCGGCAGCTACAACGGCCAGCGATACGGCGTACCGGGTGGCACCGACGGCCGGGTGCTGTACTTCAACAAGAAGCTGTTCCAGCAGGCCGGGCTGCCCGCGGACTGGCAGCCGAAGTCCTGGGACGACATCATCTCCGCAGGTCAGGCGCTGAAGAAGATCGCCGGGGTGACGCCGATCCAGATCAACGCCGGCACCGCGATGGGCGAGGCGACCACCATGCAGGGCGTACTGCCGCTGCTGGTCGGCACCGGCGCCGCCGTGAACACCGACGGCAAGTGGCTCGGCAACACGCCGCAACTGCGGCAGATGCTCGACTTCTACCACCAGATCTACTCGACCGGCCTCGGCGACCCGGTGCTGCAGCGTGAGGCCAAGGGCCGGGACAAGTCGTTCGCCGAGTTCGCCGCGAACAAGATCGGCATCCTGCTGGAGAGCGACTACTTCTGGCGCAGCGTCGTCGAGCCCAAGGAAGGCGTCGCGAAGATGGCCGACCGGGACTCGGCGGTCGGCTGGGCGCTGATCCCGGCCAGCAAGCCGGGCGGTGGCGTGAAGGGCCAGGACTTCGTCTCGATGTCCGGTGGCGGCGCGACCGTGATCAACCCGAACACCAAGTTCCCGCAGCAGGCGTGGGAGTTGCTGCAGTTCATGAACTCCCAGGAGATGGTCAAGGAGTCGCTGGCCGGCGCGGCCAAGATCACGCAGCGGTCCGACGTCAACAGTGAAGTACTGAAGAGTGATCCGATGCTGACGTTCATCGCCGACAAGGTGCTGCCGATCACGCAGTTCCGTCCGGGCCTCGCGGAGTACCCGAAGGTCTCGGCTGCGCTGCAGCAGGCGACCGCGGACGTGGTCGGTGGCAAGAGCACCGACGCCGCCGCGACGGCGTACGAGAAGGCGGTCGAGGCCGCGGCCGGCGGCAAGGACAAGGTCACCAGCAACTGATGACGTCTGCTTCCGCACCTCCGGTGCCCGCCGAACCGGCGCCGGGACGTGGATCGGCCGGCTCCCGAGGACCCGCGAGCGATGTCGCGGGCCTCGGCGTCGGCCGGGCTCTGGGCTTCCTGGCGCCCGCGCTGCTGCTGATCGGCGCGTTCCTGATCTTCCCGGCCGTCTGGACCATCTACATCGGCATCACGAACTACCGGCTGACCGGCGTCGAAGCCGTGTCGCCGTCCATGGTCGGGCTGTCGAACTACACCCGCGCCCTGAACGACGCCCTGTTCCACAACGCGTTGTGGCTGACGCTGCTGTTCGTACTCGGGTCGGCCATCATCGGGCAGAACATCCTCGGCTTCACACTGGCCTGGGTACTGCGGCGCGCCCGCCCGGCGGTCCGGCGCACGGTCGAGGCGCTCACGCTGCTCGCGTGGATCCTGCCGTCGACAGTGGTCGCGTACCTGTGGGTCGCGTTCTACGATCGCGACGGCGGGACTTTGAACGGTCTGCTGGGCACACCCGGAACGGCGTGGCTGATCGACTACCCGATGGCTTGTCTCGTGGTGTTCAACACGTGGCGCGGTACGGCGTTCTCGATGATGCTCTACTCGTCGGCGCTGCAGGCCGTTCCGCCGTCGCAGCTCGAGTCGGCGCGGATGGTCGGGGCGTCCGGCTGGCAGACGCTGCGGGACGTGGTGTTCCCGCACATCCGCGGGCACGTGCTGACGAACACGCTGCTGATCTCGCTGTGGACGGCGAACGACTTCTCGCCGTTCCTGCTCACCAAGGGCGGGCCGAACCACGAGTCCGAGACCGTACCGGTCTACATCTACAACGTGGCGCTGCAGGGCGGTGAGCTCGGGTACTCGTCGGCGATCTCGTTCCTGCTGCTGATCGCGAACCTGCTCGTCTCCTTGGTCTATCTGCGGCTGCTACGGAGGCGCTCATGACTGGGGCATATGTCGTGCGCCGGATCGGCTTCTACGTGCTGATCTGTGCGATCACGCTGTTCTTCGCCGTACCGATGCTGTGGATCGCGTCGGCACCGTTCGACTCCTCCCCCGGTCTGGGCGTGCACTGGCCGGACTGGACGCTGGACAACTTCCGGAAGACCTTCGCGCATCCCTATGCGATGCACTCGATGGTCAACTCGCTGCTGATCTGCATCACCACCGCACTGGCGGTGACTGCCTTCGCGGCGCTCGCCTCGTACGCGCTGTCGCGGGTACGGATCCCGGGGCGGGACGCGTTGCTGTACGGGTTGCTGCTGCTGTCGTCGGTGGTCACCGGTACGGCGGCGATGGTGCCGATCTTCGTGATGATGTTCCAGCTCGGGCTGATCGACTCGCGGTTCGGCGTCGCGCTGGTGATGACCGGCGGACTGTTGCCGGCGGCGATCTTCATCCTGAAGGACTTCGTCGACGCGGTCCCGAAGTCGTACGAGGAGTCGGCGCGGGTCTTCGGCGCGTCCACGCTGCAGATCCTGCGTGACGTCGTACTCCCGGTCGCCCGTCCCGGCCTGGCCACCATCATGGTCTGGGCGTTCGTGAACTCCTGGGGCAACTTCCTGGTGCCCTTCCTGCTCATCCGGTCGATCGACAAACAGCCCGGTGCGGTGCTGATGCAGACCCTCACCGACGAAGGCGGCAGCGTGAACCTGCAGGTGCTGCCGGTCTTCTCGCTGCTGTTCTCGATCCCGGTCGTCGTGCTGTACCTGCTGGTGAACTCGCGTTACGGGTTCCGCTTCCATGGAGGGATCAAGAGCTGATGGCGGGCATCGACATCGAAGGCCTCGCAACCGTCTACCCGAACGGCGTCCGCGCCGTCGACGGGCTGGACCTGCACGTGGCCGACGGCGAGTTCTTCGCTCTCCTCGGCCCGTCCGGTTGCGGCAAGACCACACTGCTGCGAACGATCGCCGGGCTGGAGGCGGCGACCGAAGGCACGGTCCGCATCGACGCCGCGGACGTCACCCGCACCGAGCCGGGCAAGCGGGGCGTCGCGATGGTGTTCCAGGACTACGCGCTCTTCCCACACATGAGCGTCGCCGAGAACATCACCTACCCGTTGAAGGTACGGCGGGTTGCTGCGGCCACGCGCGCTTCAGTTGCGTCTCGTACCGCGGGCGAACTGTCTTTGGACGGACTTCTCGAACGAAAGCCGGCCCAGCTGTCCGGCGGCCAGCAGCAGCGGGTCGCCTTGGCGCGCGCGATCGCCTCCGAAGGCAAGGTCCTGCTGCTCGACGAGCCGCTGTCGAACCTCGACGCCCGTCTGCGGCTCGAGGCGCGTACGTTCCTGAAGAAGCTGCAGCGGGACCTGGGGATCACCACCGTCTTCGTCACCCACGACCAGGCCGAGGCGCTCGCCCTCGCCGACCGGATCGCCGTGATGGAATCCGGACGGCTTCGCCAGCTCGGCTCCCCACGCGAGGTCTTCGCCCGCCCCGCCAACACCTTCGTCGCCAACTTCATCGGCTCCACGCCGATGAACCTGCTCCCCGGCAAGGTGACCGCCGCACCGGGTGGCGTGGACGACGCTGTCGGGGTGGTGTCGGTCACAGGAGGTTCGTTGCCCGCGACAACCGTCTCGACGCCGGCCGACGCCGAGGTGACCGTCGGGATCCGCCCGGAGTACCTGACCCTCACGTCCGGCGACGCCACCGGTCCCGCCCTGCGCGGCACGGTCGTCGTCGCCGAGAACCTCGGCACCCAGTCGCTGGTCACGGTCGACTGCGACGGAACCCTCGTCGGCGTCACCGTCCCCGAGGAAGACGAACCTGCTCCCGGCACCGCGGTATCCCTGACTGCGCCACGCTCGCGAGTCCTGCTCTACGACCGTGAATCCGGCGAACTCCTCACCCGCCAACCGGCCCGCGTCGGCTGACCACCGGCGTTGTCTGTTCCCGCGACCGACCGATCCCCACGCCTGGAGAACGCGAACTGATGGCAGTTACGTCGTACCGCCGCACCTGGACGCTCGACGACCGCGCCGAGTCCGTCTGGCACTCACTGCCCGTCGACATCCCGGCGGACTGCCCCGGTCTGCTCGTCACGCTGACCGTCCCACCGGCCGAAGGTGCCGTCATCGACCTCGGCTGCGAAGGTGCGGCGGGCTGGCGCGGCTGGTCCGGCGGCGCCCGCCAGACGTTCGCGATCACCCCCGACGCCGCCACCCCCGGCTACCTCCCCGGCGAACTCGAACCGGGCACCTGGTGGGTCGTCCTGGGCCTTCACCGAGTACCCGTCGAAGGCGTCGAACTCCTGGTCGAAGCGGTCACCGGCCCGGTCGACTCCATCCCCGGTCTGACCGAGTACGCCGACGCATCGGCCGCAATCGCCGTACCGCCGCGACCACCTCGCCGTACGCTGCCCGCTTCGTCAGGGCTGAAGTGGATCGCCGGCGACTTCCATGCTCATTCACTGCACTCCGACGGCTCCACTCCGATCGCCAACCTGGCCGCGCTGGGCGTCTCGGCCGGCCTCGACGTACTCGCCGTCACCGACCACAACACCGTCGCCCACCACGCCGAACTCCCGGGCGTCGGCAGTCGTTTCGGCCTCGGTCTGATCCCCGGCCAGGAAGTCACCACCGACACCGGCCATGCGAATGCGTTCGGCGAGATCGGCTTCATCGACTTCCGCCGCCCCGCCGCCACCTGGGTCTCGGAGGTCGCGCGCCGCGGCGGCCTGCTGTCGATCAACCATCCGCTCGGCGGCGACTGCTCCTGGCGCCACCCGCTCCCAGAACACCCGCCGCTCGCCGAGATCTGGCATTCGTCCTGGCTCGACCACACCTGGGGCGGACCGATCGCCTGGTGGCAGGCGTGGGGCCTCGAAGGCACCATCCCCATCGGCGGCAGCGACTGGCACAACCCGACCTCCATCACCCCGCCCGGCAGCCCCACCACCTGGATCGCCGTCGACGCCGCAGCCGAAGGCCCCGACGAACTCCCCGCAGCCACCCTCGAAGGCCTCGCCGCCGGCCGCACCGCACTCTCTTGGTCCTACACGGCACCGGTACTGGTCCGCGCCGACGACGAACTCATCGCCATCGACGCCCCAAATACCCTCGTCATCTCCCCCGACGGCACCCGCCACCCCGTCCGCACCGCAGTCGCGCGCCTCCCCGCCACCAAAGGCCCGCACCTCCTCATAACCCACACCGGCAAGCTCCTATCAGCCTGCAACTAACCACCCGCCGCCCCACTGCCCCACCCGGCGAGCGCCCGCCGCCCCGGTCGGCCGCCCGCGCCACCGCCCAGACCACCGCCCACACCACCGCCCGCCCCGGTCGACCGCCCACACCACCGCCCGCAGTGCCGCCCGGCGTGCGCCCACGGCCTGCACTCTTGGGGGCGTTGTCGTGGATGGGGTTGAGAGGTCGTTAGGGGGTGGTTACTGGGGTAGGGCGTCGAGTTGGTCGAGGAGCCAGCGGGGGCCGGTGGTGACTGCGCCGGTGGGTTCTACTCGTTGGCGGAGGCCGCGGTCTGCGGTGACGACTGTGACGGCCGGATGATGCGACTGGGCAACGACTTCCGTTGTCACGCTCACGATCGTGTCGTCCCCGGACCCCGGCGCCAGAACCACTCGCACACCACCGACCTCCGGCGCATCCGCCCCCGACACCGCCCGGCATGCGGCACCCTCCAGCACCACAACGACGTCCGTGTCAGTCAACTGCTCCTGCAAAGCAGCCAACCGGACCAGCAACCGCCGAGCCGCCCCCACGCGATCCCGCCACCACCCATCCGGCCGCGACCCAACAACATTCGCAGCATCAACGACAACCACTCGACTCCGCCCACCATCCACCACCCCAGTCTGCACGCCCCGAACACCAAACTCCCCAACATCCCCCTCCCGACCACCGTCCGCATCCCCGTCCCGACGAACCTCCGCATCCCCTTCCCGACCACCGTCTGCATCCCCGTCCCGACGAACGTCCGCATCTCCATCGCGACGAGCGTCCGCATCGCCTGGCGGTCGGTAGCATCGGGTAATGCCTGACCTGAGGTTCGACGCCGTTTTGATCAACGGAAGCGTCGGTACTGGGAAGACGACGACCGCTGAGAGGCTCGGGGACGAGTTGGAGCGGCGTGGTGTCGCTGGCGCGGTCATCGACGTCGACTGGCTGCGTCGGGCGTGGCCGGCGCCCGCTGACGATCCATTCCAGACGACACTGGCGCTGGAAAACCTGCAGACGATCGCCTCGAACTTCCGGCGCGCCGGCGCCCGCGTGCTCGTCGCGGCCACCGTCGTCGAAACCCTCGACGAACTGCAGCGCAACGCAACCGCGCTCGGATCCAACCGTCTGCTGCACGTTCGGTTGACTGCAGCGTCCGACGCAATACGGTCCCGCCTGGCGAGGCGACACGACGACGATGAGGCGGGGCTGCAATGGCACGTGCAGCGTCACCCCGTACTGGCAAGCATCCTGGACCAAGCCGGCTTCCCCGACGAGCTGATCCTCGACACGACGCACAAGGCCGTCGACGAAGTCGTGCAGGAAGTCATCGCGGCAATCGTCGGCTGAGCCGCTCCGCACCGAACCCACTCGGCACCGACACCGGTCGGCGGTGACACCGGTCGGACACGCCTCGTGGCGAGCGTCGACATGCGTCTGCCCAAGGGAGCCAGGCGCTAGTCGAGCAGCCAGCCGTTCCGGTCGGCGATCTGGACGGCGTCCGAGCGGGTCCGTGCTCCGGTCTTCCCGATCGCAGACCAGAGGCGCGTACGCACCACCCGCTCCGACACGTCGAGCTTCCGCGCCATCAGCGACACCGATCCACCGTCACGTGCGGCACGGAGTGTGTCCGTCTCGTCGTCACTCAGCGGAGTCTCCGAGTACATCAGGTTCTCCGCCGCGAGATTGGCATCGACCACCCGCAGCCCCAGGTGCACGCGTCGCACCGCATCCGCCAGCTGCGGCGCCGGACAGCCCTTCAACGCGAACCCCTTCGCGCCGGCATCGAGCCCGCGGCGCATGTGCACCGGCCTGCCGTACGTCGTGAGCATCACGACCCGGCACTCCGGCATCGACGTACGCAACCTGGTGGTGACCGTGATGCTGTCATTGCCCGGACCGGCGGCGTCGAGCAGCGCGACGTTCGCCCGGTGCCGTTTTGCGGCACCCACGACGTCGTCAGAACGGTTGAGCTCGGCAACGATCTCCAGATCGCGCTCACGCTCCAGTCCGCTGCGAAGCAAGCCTCGGCTGAGGATCTGGTCGTCGACCAGCAGCAGCCGAATCGGGTCGGGCAAGCGAGCCTCCGAGGTAACCGTTCCGGGCGCCGGGGAAGTACGTCCGGGGAAATGAGCAGTACTCGGTTCCCGATGATGGAGCGCCGCCGCGCGCGCCGTCCACATCAACGCGGCATCTCTATCAGATTGCGACCAGATCGCGACCACAGGTGCACCCGGGTCGGTGCGGATGCCTGACTCCACAACGTCACACCGGCCCGGCGCGCGCGATCGCAGTCAGTGTCGGGCGAGCCAACCGGAGGTCGAGCTCGAGCGAAACCTCCACGGTCACTGCCGTGGAAGTTACTTCGCACGCTCTCAACTGAACATGGTTGAGCGCCGCCGCCCGAGCCGCGCCGCCGCACGCGGTCACGGGGTGGGAGGCACCGAGGGATTGGGCGGCGCCGAGGGATTGGACTGCGCTGAGGGCGGTGAGGTCGGCTGCGGCGGCGAGTTTGTGGCGGGTCGTGGAGATGGCTGACCAGAGGATGGCGCCGGCAAACGTTGTGAAGAGGAGTACTGCGGCGAACAGCACGTGCAGGGTGGCGCTGCCTCGTTCGGAACGGCTCATGGGACCTCCGGCTCGGCTTGAACGGTGGCGGTTGCGGTGAGGCGTGTCGGGGTGATGAAGGTCAGGAGCGGCGCATTGTGGGCAGGCGGGCTGGACACAGTCACGTGGATGTCTGAGCCGTCGCGAGTGATGGTGATCGTGCCGGATGGGACTGTGTGTTGACCGATGGCTTTCGCTTGGTCGACGGACTCGCCGCGGGCTACTGCGCGGGCCACATCTCGGGCGGCGTCGATACAGCGGATGTTCAGTACGACGAGACCGATGGACCACATCCCCAACAGCAGAACGGAAATCAGAACCGGAAGCGCGAAGGCCATCTCCGCCGTTACAGCCCCGCGCTCCGCACGTCTCCGGCTTGTGCGGCGGTGGTGAGGTACGCGTCTTCGGGTGGGTCGGGACGACGTGAGGGCGGGTGGTGTTCTGGAGAACGGGTGAAGGGGCATTCGGCTCCTTGGAGGTGGCGGCCGGCCGGGGAGGGGGAACCAGCCGGCCGCCGGATCGAGGGTCGGGTGCGAGCCGGGCGGTTAAAGGTGGACGCCTTCTACGCCGGCGAGTTTGAGGCCGTAGTTGATGATCGCCTTGAGGGCGTTCTGCATGGCGGGTGATCTCAGGAGAGAGACCAGAACGCCGCCGATCGCGCAGGCGCCGACGATCATGATCGCGTACTCGGCGGTGATGGCTCCGAGTTGTGTTCGTGCACGTCTGCGGGTGATGCCTCTGTGACAGGCTCGGCGTACGCGCTGGAGACATTTCGCGTACAGGCGCTGGCTGAGGGCGCGGCGAGTGGTCGGGGGGAGGGTCGGAAGGTTGCTGGTGGCTGTTGCTGTCTTGGGCATCTGGCCTCCTGCGGGTACGGCGCGGTTCGGCGGTGGGCTTGGGGCTTGGTGTGGTGGTGGGTGCTTGTTTGGTGCGGTCAGGGGTGGAGGAGGTAGGGGATCAGCGAGTCGGCGATTGTGGGGACGATCGAGAGGAGGACGAAGGCGGGGAGGAAACAGAGGCCTAGCGGGAGGGTGGCTCGGGACTCGGCGGCTCGGGCTTGTTGGTCGGCGGCGTGGTGGTGGGAGCGGCGGGTTTCGTCTGCGAGGTGTTCGAGGGTTTTGGAGAGGGGGGCTCCGGAGCGGAGGGAACGGGTGATGGCTCGGGACATGGGGGCGCAGGACGATTCGGCTTGTAGGTGGGACCAAGCGGTGGTCGGGTCGGCGCCGAGGGCGAGGTGGTGGGCGATCCTGGTGAAGATGTCGGCGAGAGGGCCTGGGAGGGCTTCTGCTACGAGGGCCAGGGCGTGTTGGGGCGGGCGGCCTGCGCGGAGGCAGGCGGTCAGGAGGTCGATCGCCAGGGGGAGATCGTGGGCGATTCGGTGGTTGCGTTGTTTGGTGGCGGCCGGTTCCAGGCGTGCTGTTGCTCGGGGGATGGCGTAGTACGCGATGAGTGCTGGGATCAGGCCCCACGGGACGCCGATCAGGACGAAGGCAGACAGGGCGACGGCGGTCGCGGCCAGGCGATGGGCGCGTGGGGTGCGCGGCTTGGTGGGTGATTGGGGCCGGGTGAGGCGGCGGAGATTCGGGTGGGCGGGAAGCAGGAAATAGGTGCTGAGGGCAATGGCTGCTGCGGCGGCTACGGCGTGGGGCATGCGGAGCCTCATGAGTGGTGGACACGTACACAGGTGCAGGTGGGATCGGGGTGGGTTAGGGGTGGGGAGTGGCTAGGTGGGTGGTCCAGTGGAGGCCTAGGGCGGTCAGGGAGAGGCCTGTTGTCAGGCAGAGCCAGCCGGGTGGGGTGGTGGTGAGGAAGGTGAGGGGGTGGGCTCCTAGGGCGTAGCCGAGGGCGATGCCTGCGATGGGGAGGGTGGCGAGGATTCGAGCGGTGGAGCGGGCGCCGGCGAGGCTGGCTTCGGTTTGGCGGTGGATGGCTTCGTCTGCGCGGAGGGCGTTGGCGAGGCGTTCGGTGAGGGTGGCGAAGGCTGCGCCGGACTGTTCGGTGACGCGCCAGACAGCGGCCAGGGCGCGGAGGCTGGACGCGCCTGGGGTGTTTGCGGAACGGGTCAGGACGGCGGGGACGTCGGCGCCGAGTTTGGCGGCGGCGTGCGCAAGTGCGAAGTCGGGGCTGATCGAGGCGGCGCCTTCCAAGGCGGCGATGGGCGGGCGGCCGGCGGAGAGATCGGCGGACAGTACGTCGAGGGCCTCGATGATGGTGGCGCGGCGGGCTGCGATTTCCTTCTGCTGTTGGTGATGGGTTCGCTGGTTGGCGATGAGGGCGAGTACGACGGTGATGGCGAGGGTCGAGACCAGAGCTTGGATGCCGAAGAAGGCCGTGGATACGACGGCCGGGGGGATCAGCAGCCAGGCTCGGGTGGGGCGGCGGCCGAGATGGCGTTTCCAGCGCGGTGCGGGCTTGCCACCGACGTATGCCGAGTTTCGGCTGCTTGAGGAGGAGTTGGATGGGTCGGGATTCGTTGGTGGGTGTTCGCGTTGTGACGGTTGGGGTGTCAGGCGGTGCAGGCCGGGCGATGGGAGTGGGAGGGCGAGGGTGCAGGCCACGAGTGCAAGGAGTGCGGCGAGGACGGCTGGGGTCATGCGGCACCGGCTCTGGACGTGAAGCGCTGGGCTGAGGGGTGGAGGGTGTGCGTGTTGTCGGGGTGGAACGTCACCGCGGGGTAGGTGGTCAGCGGGCCGTCCGAGGGCTTGGTGAGAGTGTGGATCTCGGCTATGCGGCGGTGACCTGCGGGTGTTCGAGTCAGGTGGACGACGGCGTGCAAGGCAGAGGCTGCCTGGCTGTGGACGGCGGCTTGGGACAGGCCGGCCAGGGCGCCGAGAGCTTCCAGACGGGCGGGGACGTCGGAGGCTGAGTTGGCGTGGATGGTGCCGCAGCCGCCTTCGTGGCCGGTGTTCAGGGCGGTCAGGAGATCTACCACCTCGGCGCCGCGGACTTCGCCCACGACCAGCCGGTCGGGGCGCATGCGGAGGGCTTGGCGGACGAGGTCGCGGAGGGAGATCTCGCCGGCGCCTTCGACGTTGGGTGGGCGGGCCTCGAGGCGTACCACGTGGGGGTGGTTGGGGCGGAGCTCGTTGGCGTCCTCGACGAGGACGAGGCGTTCGGCGGGATTTGCCAATGAGAGCAGAGAATTGAGCAGGGTGGTCTTGCCGGTGCCGGTGCCGCCGCTGATCAGGAAGGCCAGTCGGGAGTCGAGGAGGTCGTGGAGGATCTCTGCGCCTGCGGGCGGCAAGGCACCGAGGGCGATCAGGTCGTCGAGGGTGAAGACTTTGCGGGACGGGACGCGGAGGGACAGGCAGGTGCCGGGGGCGGCGATCGGGGCGAGGACGGCGTGGAAGCGGGTGCCGTCCGAGAGGCGTACGTCGACGTACGGAGTGGAGTCGTCCAGGCGGCGGCCGGCTGCGGCGGCGAGGCGGGTGGCCAGCCGGCGGATGGCTTGTTCGTCTCCGGTGCGGATGGCGATGAACTCGAGGCCGTTGCCGCGGTCGATGTAGACCTCGTCGGGGCCGTTGACCAGGATGTCGGTGACGCCGGGCTCGGCGAGGAGGCTGTCGAGGGGTCCGGCGCCGAGGGCTTCGCGGCGGAGGGCGGTGACGACGGCGAGGACCATCGCGTCGCCGCAGATCGTGCCATCGGCACGGAGCGCTGCTGCGACGTGCACGGGTGTCGGTTCGGCGCCGGTGAGGGCGAGCGTGCCGCGGACGCGGTCGAGAAGGTCAGTGGGAACAGCAGTAGTAGTCATGCGGGCTCCGGAAATGGCGGGCCGAGATGCGCGGGGCGTCGTGATCAGGTGCGTGGGCGGGGCGTCCTGTCAGGTGGCTGGGCAGGCGTCGCGGTCAGGTGTGTGCGCGGGGCAGCGGGGTCAGATGGGTGGGCGGGGTGAGGTGGTTGCGGGGTGGTGGGGGTGAAGAGGGTGAGGATATTGGTGGCGGCTCGGGTCAGGGGGCTTCGGCGGCGGAGGGCGAAGCGGCCTTGGTCCATGGCGGTGGGGATTTGCGGGTCGATCGCGAGTTTTGTTGCTAAGGGCAACGAGAGGTGCGCGGCGATGTCGTCGGCGGCGAGGCCCGGGCGGGATTCGCGGGCGACGACGCGGAGGTCTCCGGCGACAGAGCGGAGCGGGCCGGACAGGCGTTTGGCGGCGGCCACCGAGCGGACGTCGCACGGGACGACGAGGAGCGTGGCTGTGGCGCGGATGAAGCCCTCCTCGACGGTGGGATCAGCGCGTCTCGGAAGGTCGAGGACGACCAGGTCGGCGCTGCGCTGGGCCGCGCCGATCACCGAACTCATCGTGTCCGGTGGCAGGACCGTGACGTCGGACTGGTCCCAGGACAGGACCGCGAGGCCGTCGACCGACGGCAGGGCGGAGCGGAGCGCGGCGGCGCCGACCCGGCCCGAAGCGTTCAGCAGTTTGGGCCAGCGGTCGCCGGGATCGCGTTCGAGGCCGAGGGCAAGCTCGATGCCGCCACCGAGCGGGTCGCCGTCGATGAGGGTCGTCCGGAAGCCGCGACGGTTGCCCACGACGGCGACCGCGGCGGCCAGCGTGGTCGAGCCCGCTCCCCCGCAGCCACCGACGAAGGCCAGCGTGACGGCGGTGCGCGGGGAACCGTCGAGGGCGTCGGCGAGTTTGCCGGCCAGCAAGGGCTCGTCGGCCGGCAACCGGCAGACCACGTCGGCACCGATGTCGAAGGCGGAGCGGTAGAGGTCGTCGCCGTCGGCGGCCGAACCGACCACGACGACATTCGGCCGGTGTGCGGGTTGCACGCGCGCCAGCCGCTCGGCCAGGTCGCGGCCGACCACGACCAGCGAGCCGGTGTGCCAGAAACGCCGCAGATCGACCAGGTCTGCCACGACCTGGGGCGTGACGGACGCGGCCGCCGCCAGCCGGAGGAAGTCGTCGAGGAGATCGTCGTTGGTGGTTGCCATCAGCACCGATGAGCTTGGTGAGTTCGTGTCCATGCCTAGAACATGCCGTTGTTCGGGTCGTTCCCGACACGGCATCGGATCCCTGTGGACAAAGGGCTGTCGGATTCCCGTCAGCAGCGGGAACCCGCCACGACGAGCCCGCGACCAACCCGCCGGGAACGGTTACGGTTCCTTTCGAAGCGTCTTTAACTAAATTTCACCGGACCGCTTCCGTCCCATGCTCCGGAGGAACCAGATGAGTCGATTACGCACGCTCGCAGCCACCGCCGCCGTCGCGGCCACCGCCCTGATCACCGCCGCCGGCGTCTCTCTCGCGACCCCGGACGCCACGACGGCCAACGCAGCCACCGCGGCGCCTCAGGCGACCACCGGTGGTGTCAAGACGGCGTACTTCACCCAATGGGGGATCTACGCCAACGCCTTCTACCCGAAGAACCTCGTCACCACCGGTGCCGCCGGGAAGCTCGACATCCTGAACTACGCCTTCGCGAACATCGATCCGGTGAACCACACCTGCTTCATGGCCAACAAGGCCGCGTCCCAGGACGAGAACAACCCGAACGCAGGTGACGGGGCCGGCGATGCGTTCGCCGACTACGGCAAGTCGTACGGCGCGGACATCAGCGTCGACGGTGTCGGTGACGTCTGGAACCAGCCGATCCAGGGCAACTTCAACCAGCTCAAGAAGCTCAAGGCGAAGTCCCCGAACCTGAAGATCCTGATCTCGATCGGCGGCTGGACGTACTCGAAGTACTTCTCCGACGCCGCCTCCACCGACGCCAAGCGCAAGGCCTTCGTGAGCTCCTGCGTGAACATGTTCCTGAAGGGCGACCTGCCGGTCATCGACGGCTTCGGCGGTGCCGGCTCGGCGGCCGGAATCTTCGACGGCGTCGACATCGACTGGGAGTACCCTGGCTCGCCCAACGGTCACGTCGGCAACCACTACAGCGCCGCGGACAAGCAGAACTTCACGCTGCTGCTGGCCGAGTTCCGTGCGCAACTCGACGCGTACGGCGGCCAGACCGGCAGGAAGTACTACCTGACCGCTGCCACCCCGGCCGGCCAGGACAAGATCGCCACGATCGAGACCGACAAGATCGGGCAGTACCTCGACTACAACAACGTGATGACGTACGACATGCACGGCGGCTGGGAGGCCACGGGTCCGACGAACTTCCAGGACCCGCTGTACACGGCACCGAACGATCCCAGCAACCCCATCCCACCTGGTCAGGGCAAGTACTCGGTCGACGCCGCAGTGAAGGCGTGGACGACGGGCGACCCGGCGTACGGCATTCCCGGCGGCTTCCCGGCGAACAAGCTGAGTATCGGATATCCCTTCTACTACAGGGGATGGAAGGGCGTACCCGCCACCGACAACGGCAAGTACCAGACGGCGACCGGGCCGGCCGACGGACACGCGCTGAGTGGCAACGTGCCGGGAGTGTCGTTCTACAAGGAGCTCACCGGCTTCGTCGACAACCCGTCCGCCACGTTCTTCGACGACACCACCAAGTCGAGCTGGTTCTACAGCAACGGCACCTTCTGGTCCGGTGACAACGCCCAGTCGATCAAGGCGAAGGCCGACTACCAGCACTGCAACGGGCTGGCCGGCGCGATGATGTACTCGCTCGAGGCACTGGACCCAGGAGTCACCCTCTTCAACAACGTGGTCGACTCGGTCAACGCTGGCACCGCAGGTTGCAGCGGCCCGCCCACCACACCGCCGACGACGCCTCCCACGACGCCGCCGACCACACCGCCTACTACTCCGCCAACCACACCTCCCACGACTCCCCCGACCACACCTCCGGGGCAGGCGTCGCCGTGGGCGCCGAACACGGCGTACGCGACCGGTGCGCTCGTGACGTACGACGGCGTCACCTACAAGTGCATCCAGGGGCACACCTCCCTGACCGGCTGGGAACCGCCGAACGTCCCCGCACTCTGGGGACGGGTCTGATCACGTACCGCCCACTGATCGGAGCATCATGAAACGCATCTCTCTGGCGATAGCCGCCATCACCGCGGTGGTCGTCGCTCTGTTGACCGCACAGGCGGCCAGCGCGGCAGGCGTCACTGCCGGCTTCACCAAAGTGTCCGACTGGGGCAGTGGCTTCGAGGGGAAGGTGACCGTCACGAACGGCACCACCAGCTCCCTCAGCACCTGGTCGGTCGCACTCGACTTCCCGTCCGGCTACAGCGTCAGCTCCGCCTGGGACGCCAACCACACCAGCAGTGGACAGACGCACACATTCACCCCGCCGAGCTGGGCCGGTCCGCTCGCCCCCGGCGCGACTGTCACCTTCGGCTTCAACGGCAGCCCCGGCAACTTCCCGGGCCTCGCCGCCTGCCGTCTGAACGGCGGCTCGTGCTCGGGCGGCGGTGGCGGCACCGTCCCTGGTGCGCCGACCGGTCTCTCCGGTACGGCATCAGCGTCGTCGGTGAGCCTCACATGGTCGGCCGCCTCCGGTGCGACCAGCTACAACGTCTACCGGAACGGCAGCAAGGTCGGCAGTCCGACCGGTACGTCGTACACCGACTCCGGGATGTCCGCGAACACCTCGTACAGCTACCAGGTCAGCGCGTCCAACAGCGCCGGTGAGGGGCCGAAGAGCGGCACCATCTCGGTCAAGACCGGCACCGGTGGCGGGAACACCGGAACCAAGCAGGCCGCGCCGTACCTCTACATGGGCTGGGGCGACCCGCCGAACCCGGCGACCGTGATGAACGCGACCGGGATCAAGTGGTTCACGATGGCGTTCGTCCTCGCCTCCGGTGGTTGCAACCCGGCGTGGGACGGCAGCCGTCCGCTGCAGGGCGGTACGGACGCGAACGCGATCGCCGCGATCCGCGCGGCCGGCGGTGACGTCGTACCGTCGATCGGCGGGTGGAGCGGCAACAAGCTCGGGCCGAACTGCAGTACGCCGGAAGCACTCGCCGGCGCGTACCAGCAGGTGATCAACGCCTACAACCTGAAGGCGATCGACGTCGACATCGAGAACTCCGACGAGTTCGAGAACGAGGCCGTACAGGACCGGATCCTGAACGCGCTGAAGATCGTCAAGCAGAACAACCCGGGGATCCAGACGATCCTGACGTTCGGTACGTCGACGACCGGGCCGAACTACTACGGCAACCGGCTGATCGACCGGTCGAAGGAGCTCGGCGCGAACATCGACATCTTCACACTGATGCCGTTCGACTTCGGCAGCTCGAACATCTACAACGACACGGTCGGGGCGTCGCAGGGGCTGAACAACAAGCTGAAGGCGACGTTCGGGTGGTCCGCCGCGGAGGCGTACGCGCATCAGGGGATCTCCGGGATGAACGGTCTGTCCGATCAGCAGGAGATGACGACGACCGCGACCTGGCAGAACATCACGAACTGGGCGAAGAGCAACGGGCTCGCCCGGCTGGCGTTCTGGTCGGTGAACCGCGATCGCGGTTGCGCCGGGGGTGGCGTGGTGTCGAACTGCAGTGGAATCGCCCAGGGCGACTGGGACTTCACCCGGATCACAGCAGGCTTCTGAGAAAAAGAAGAAAAAGAAGGTGAGGTGGGGAGGCCGCAGGCTTCTGAGAAGGTCGGGAAGCTGAGGCCGCAGGCTTCTAAGAGGTTTGCGAACGGTGGTCGGCTGGGTGCGGCGTGGGGGGCCGTGCTCAGCCGGCTTTGAGGGCGGAGATTATCAGGCCGTTGCGGGCGTTCTGGCCGAGCGTGACCGACGGGTGCAGGCCGTCGCGGAGCAGCCGGGAGAGCCGGTTCGGGCTGGAGGCGAGGTGCTCGGCCCAGTGCACGATCCGCAGGTTGTCGTAGCGCCTCTGCGCCTCGGCCAGCTGCAGGTTGATCCACGCGCTGTTGCGCTGGTCCGCGACCTTGACCTCCGGGATGACGCCGGTCCGCGCCGCCTGGACGTTTACCCAGTACACGGTCCGCTCGTCGCCGACGATCTGCATGGTCCGGTCGACCTGCTCCTGGACGGCGGGCGGCGCGAAGATGTCGTTGGAACCGACCGACATCAGGATCCGGTGCGGCAGGCCGTACTCCTGTGCCCAGGCGTCGAGCACGTCCACGGCCGGCTCCACCGGGCGGCCCGCCCAGTTGTTGACGGCCATGCTGATCCCCAGCTGGGCCAGCTGCCGGGCCAACGGCGGGGCGTCCTGGACGCCGATGCTGTCGCCGAACATGAAGACGCCGTCGGTCTCCCGCGCCTTGCGGATCTGAGCTTCGTTCGAGGTCGCGTGGGCGAACCGCTCCCAGTCGCTGAGCACGCCGGAACCGTAGGCCCCGAGCGACACGCGCGGAGCGCCCGCGACCGCCGGGGATCCCGACGCCGCCTCGGCAGTGGTGACGGCGACCGTCGACGCAGCCGCCGCGGTCCCGGCCGCGAACAGCAGCCGGCGACTCGGCCGAAACCCACCCAGACGCTTCCTCACGGAGGAAAGAGTGCGGCGGAATGCCCCCTGCTCGCAAGTCGACACCGCGAAAATGGGACGAACGCTACAGAAGTCGGCCTCCGAACGGTCAAGTGGCCGTCACGGGCCGGGACCGGACGAACGTCCGGAATCGCTCCGCAGCGGGCGTCAACGGCGTCCCCAGCCGCCACGAGATGCCGATCTCCCGACGCGCCCGGACGCCGGCCAGCGGGACGGACACCGCCCCGCTGTCGCTGCCACGGACCGCCCCGGCCGGCAGGATCGCCACGCCGAGCCCCGCACCGACCATGCTGTCGATCGTCGCCAGGTCGGTCGCCTCGAACGCCAACTGGGGGCTGAACCCGGCCTCGCGGCACAACCGATCGGTCACCCGCCGAAATCCGAACCCCGGCTGCAGCCCGACGAACGCCTCGTCCCGCGCCGCCTCCAACTCGACCTGCCGCCGGGACGCCAGCGGATGGCCCGGCGGTACGTACAGGCAGACGCGCTGCCGCTCCAGCAGGTGCCAGCCGAAGCGCTCGGGGTCCGGCCGCGGCGCGATGATCGCGATCTCCGCCTCGCCGCTCTCCAGGTCCTGGACGATGTCGTGCGCCGGCTCCTGCCGCAGCTCGAACTCCACGTGCGGCGCCACTGCGCGAAACGCCTTCAGCAGGTCCGGCATCAGCGTGGTCGCCACCGAATGCAGGAACGCGAGCCGCACCGTGCCGGAGTCCGGGTCGAGCAGCGCGTCGATCCGGCGCTGGGAGAGGTCGACCGCCGCCGTACTGGCCCGCGCTGCCTCGAGCACCAGCCGTCCGTACGGATTGAGCCGTACGCCGCGCCGCTCTCGTTCGAACAACGGCACGCCGAACGCCCGCTCCACGCGCTGCAGTGACCGGGACAGATTCGGCTGACTGGTGCCGAGCGCGGCGGCCGCCTCGGTGAGGTGCTCGGTCTCCGCGAGGACGACGAACCACCGCAGATCCTCGACATGCATGCTAAAAGCGTATCGGTTGTCGCTGAGGTCGACATTTTACGTATCGTCCCAGGCGTGCGACTGTCGAAGACATGCACCAATCGGCCGCGCAGCAGACCGGGTACCTGCCCGGATCCCCGGAGTACCGCAAGCTCTCCGTCGCCCTGTTCGCGGCCGGTCTCGCGACGTTCGCCCTGCTCTACAGCACCCAGCCGCTGCTGCCGCAGCTGGTCGATGCCTTCCACGTATCGCCGAGTCAGAGTGCGTTCAGCGTCTCGTTCGCCACCTTCGGCCTCGGTCTGGCGCTGCTGGTCGCCGGTCCGGCGTCCGAGGTCCTCGGCCGGACCAACCTGATGCGCTGGTCGGTGGCGGCGACCTCTGTCTTCGCACTGCTCAGCGCGTTCGCGCCGACCTGGCACCTGCTGCTCGCGCTGCGCGGTCTGCAGGGGATCGCGATGGCTGGGCTCCCGGCGGTGGCCATGGCCTACCTGCGTGAAGAGGTGCACCAGGACAGCCATGCACGCGCCAGCGGCCTCTACATCGCGGGTACGGCGGTCGGCGGTATGGCGGGCCGCTTGATCGCGGGCGGATTGTCAGACCTCGGCGGCTGGCGCTTCGCCACCGGCGGGATCGCCGTGGTCGGCGTACTGTGCGCGGTCGTCGTCTGGCTCCTGCTCCCCCAGTCGCGCAACTTCCACCCGAGTGCTGCGCAGCCGCGCGACCTGTTCCGCGTACTGCGGGACCCTGCGCTGATCGCCCTGTACGGGATCGCCGCGACGGCGGTGGGCGCCTTCGTAGCCGTCTACAACGGCGCAGTGTTCCGGTTGTCCGGCTCGCCGTACGCATTGAGCGCAGGAGCCGCCGGACTGGTGTTCTGTGTCTACCTGCTCGGGTCCGCGGGCTCAGCCACCGCGGGAACACTGGCAGACAGGTACGGGCGGCGGGCCGTCGTTCCGATCGGCTGCCTGATCACACTGGCCGGTGTCGCGATCACTCTGGCCGCCCCGCTGCCCCTCATCGTGCTGGGGCTGGCTGTGATGACGGCCGGGTTCTTCGCGGTCCACGGCGTAGCCAGCGGGTGGGTGCCGGCCCGGGCGCATGCCAGCGGCGTCGGAACCGGCCAGGCCTCGAGCATGTATCTCTTCTTCTTCTACCTGGGCTCCTCGGTGTTCGGAGGACTGGCAGGCACGGCATGGAGCCGCGCGCAATGGATCGGGGTGGCAGGAGAGGCCGGTGTGCTGTTCGTGGTGGCTTTGGTTCTCGCTCTGCTCCTGCGGAACGTTCCCAGCAGAGTGCCAAACTAGCCACGTGACGAAAGCTACCGATGCCGCCGATCAGCTGGGGCTCAGCTACGAGGTGACCAAGCACGGCCGGGTGAATTCCCTGGAGGAGGCCGCGGCCGCCCGCGGTATCGAGCCGTCCCGGCTGATCAAGACGATCGTGGTGCGGCTGTCGGACGACGACTACCGGTTCGTCCTGGTGCCGGGCGATCGCGAGATCGCGTGGCCGAAGCTGCGGGGGCTGCTCGGCGTGAACCGGATCTCGATGCCCGACAAGGACACCGCGTTCGACGTGACCGGGTACGTGCGCGGCACGATCACACCGCTCGGCAGTACGCACAACTGGCCGGTGATCGCGGACGAGCGGATCACCGGCACCATCTCGATCGGCGGCGGCGACCACGGCGTCGGCATCACGGTGGACGCCCAAGCCCTCACCAAGGCCCTGAGCGCCACCGTTGCGGACGTGACCGACTAGACGAGCAGGCCCTGCTGACCGGCTCGCAGGCCTGCTTGGAAGCGGGTTGTGGCGTCGAGAGTCTTCAGGATGCGCTGCATTCGGCGCTCCACGGTTCGTTGAGCCACTCCCAACCGGCGAGCGATCGCCTGGTCCGTGAGCCCCGCGGCCGCCAGCGACAGCAGTTGCTGGTCCTCGGCGGTCAACGGCCCCTCAGAGCCAGACGGTGCCAGCGGGCTGGACTGCTGCCACAGGAGGTCGAACAAACGCAGCAGAGCATCCAGCAGGCTCGAAGGACCTAGCTCCACGACGACATCCGTACCCGTCGGCAGCAACGCAGTTCGACGGTCGACGACGACCAGCTTGAGCGGTACGTCACGAAGCATCCGGCAACAGCCCGCCGAACGAGCAGCAACCAGATCGCCCGGCGACGACAGCGACGCCATGTCGTAGATCGTTCGATAGGTCACCCCAGGACGGCGCGACAGCAACAGCTGATCCAGCACGAGTACTTCGTCCTGGGCGCACTGTTGAGCCTGGTAGAACCGCTGCGCGATCGCCTCGGTCCCACGGATCACCGTGAACGCATCCGGCTGCCGGAACTCGGCAGTCAGCACCGCAGCGCCCAGCCGGGCCTCCACGATCGCGGCCTGCTTCCGGAGCGCGAGCAGCTCGACCGCAGCCTCCGGTACGGCGGGGAGGTAGCGGGCCGGTCGGCCTGGCGTACGGGACGCCAGGCCGAGCGACAACAGCGAGCGTAGGTGCCGGCTGACCCGATTGGCGGGCCAGTCGACGGATGCAGCGAGGTCAGTCGCAGTGGACTCCGGGCGGGCCAGAAGCACCCGGTAGAGCTGCTCGTCCTCCGAGCAGACACCGAGCGCCTCCAGAAGGGGAGCCGGACGATAGTTGTGCATGATCAGGGCAGACTGTGCACATGGCCGCCGACCTGTGAGGCGAACTGGTTCCCGTTCGCGGCGTCCCAGTTGGTCGACCAGGTCATCGCCCCACGCAGCGACGGCCACGGCGAGCTCGCCTTGTAGTTGCCGCACCCGGTGGCCTTCGTAAGGCAGTCGAGTGCGTTGTTGACGACGGCCGGGTCGACGTACCCGCTGCCGGCCGCCCGGGACGACGCCGGCAGGCCCAGTCCGACCTGGTCGGGTCGCAGGCCGCCCTGCAGCATGATGCACGCCTGCGCGGTGATGAAGTCGACCGAGCCTTGCGAGTACACCTGTCCGTTGCAGCCGTTCATGGAACCGGAGTTGTAGTACTGCACGTTGACGATGGTCAGGATGTCCTTGATCGCCAGCGCCAGCTTGAAGTACTCCGTCGAGGTGCTCTGCATGTCGATCGTCTGCGGCGCCATGGTGATCACCAGGCCGCTGCCGAACTGGCTCTGCAGGCTCTGCAACGCCTGACCCAGGTACTGCGCGTTGACCCCGTTCTCGAGGTCGATGTCGATCCCGTCGAACCCGTAGGTACGCAGCACCGACAGCGCGCTCGCTGCGAAGTTGGCCGCGGCCGTCGGGTCGGCGACCGAGACGGTGCCGTTCTGACCGCCGACGGACAGGATGACCTTCTTACCGGCCGCCTGCTTCGCCGCGATGTCCGCCTTGAACTGGTCGACGGTGTACCCGCCGAGCCCGGCGCTGTCCAGGTTGAACGTGATCGCCCCCGGCTTCGACGCGTCGGCGTCCGCGAAGGCCACCGCGATCAGGTCGTACGCCGCCGGGACGTCGGAGATCTTCTGGACCGTCGCGCCGTTGTTGAAGTTCTGCCAGTACCCGGTGAGCACGTGCGCCGGCAGATTGCTGACCGGCGGGTTCGTCCCGCCGTCGGACGTGGTTCCCGAGACCGCGGCGCCGTACGGCGAACAGTTGCCGCTCGGATCACACGCCCGCACCTTGAACGAGTACGTCGTCGCGGCAGCCAGACCGGTCGCGGTCCAACTGGTGACGTTGCCGACGCTCTGCGCCGCACCGGTTCCCCGGACGACGTCGTAGTGGTCGATGCCGCTCGCGTCCGACGCGGCCGACCAGGTCAGCTTCAGTGAACTGGACGTCGGGTTGCCGACGGCCAGACCACCCGGCGTCGAGGGCGGTGTCGTGTCCACAGCCCCGCCCGGTCCGTCCAGTACGACGTCGTCGACCTGGTACGCCGGTAGCGCGTACCAACTGTGCACGTAGATCGTCACCGACGAGACGTTGCCCGTGGTGAACGGGACGGTCAGCTGAGACCAACCTGAGCTGGTCGTCCACGTCGAGCCACCACCGTCCACGCCGAGGTACACGTTCGATCCCTTGACCCAGGCCGACAGCGTGTACGCCGTATTGGGCTGGACCGCAATCGACTGTGAGCACTGGGCAATGTCGCTCGAACTCGGTGTCGCCGACAGGGCGTACGAGCCGGAGTGCGGCGCGGAGGTGGTGACGCCGCCGGCCGGACATGACCATCCGGAGAGCGAGCCGGACTCGAAGCCGGCGTTCGTGACGAGGTTGCCGGCTTCGGCGACGGGATTGGTGGATGCGGTAGCGGAACCGGGGACCAGGAAGGCCATGACTACGGCGAGCAGGCTGATGACGACCGCTGCCTGGGGGCGGTGTGCAGGCGGTTTCATGCCTTACAACCTGTGACCAGGCAATTACATTGTCAAGACCCTACATAAAGTGGGAACGCTCCCACGCACAGAAAAGCGAAAATCTTTACGCTTACTTGGCTGGAGGGAGAAAGGCGACGGCCCCCGGCGGGGGGGTGACCGGGGGCCGTCTTCGGCCACGGGCTCGGGGGGAGGAGCCGGGGGCCGTTCAGGAGGCGACAGTCTGCCACTGTCAGGGGGTATGTACCCCCCAAGTCCAGGCTTCACACATCTCGGTTCGATTTCGACCGACGGCGTGTCACCCGGGTGCTGTTCACACCCGATCGGGCGCTTCGAGCCAGTGTCACTGTCACACTACGAACCAGTCTAACGGGATACCGGCCCACACAAAAGCCCGGGTCCCCCGGCGTTTCGCCGTAGCTCCTATCCTCGACTGCATGGCGCACTCCGGGACACCTCGATCGGCGGCCTTCTTCGATCTGGACAAGACCATTTTGGCGCGCTCGAGCACCCTGGCGTTCTCCCGGCCGTTCTACGCCGGCGGACTGATCAATCGCCGGACGGTACTGCGGAGCGCGTACGCGCAGTTCGTCTATCTGCTCGGCGGCGCGGACCACGACCAGATGGAGCGGATGCGCGAGTACATCTCCGCGATGTGCACCGGCTGGGACGTCTCGACCGTGAAGGCGATCGTCGCCGACACCCTCGACCACATCGTCCGGCCGATGATCCACACCGAGGCCGTCGAACTGATCGAGCAGCACCACCGGGCCGGCCGGGACGTGGTGATCGTCTCCTCGTCCGGCGCCGAGGTGGTGGAGCCGATCGGCGAGATGCTCGGTGCCGACCGGGTGATCGCCACCCGAATGGTCGTTGCCGATGGCAAGTACACGGGCGAGATCGCCGAGTATGCGTACGGTCCGCACAAGGTGACCGCGATCGAGGCCCTGGCCGCGGCCGAGGGTTACGACCTGGCGACCTCCTACGGTTACTCGGACTCGATCACCGACGAGCCGTTGCTGGCGGCGGTCGGGCACCCGTACGCGGTCAACCCGGACAAGGCGCTGCGCCGGATCGCGATCGAGCGCGGCTGGCCCGTGCTGGAGTTCGCGGAGCCCTCGGAACGCAAGGGATTCCCGGCCGTACGGCGACCCGCTGTAGCCGCCGTCGCGGTCGCCGCCGTGGCCGCCGGAGCACTGTTCCTGGCCTCCCGCCGGCGCTCCCACCAAGACTGAAAGCTGAAGATAGCTTCATTGTTCTCAACTCCATGAAGACGGCGTATCCCCTTCACAGAAAGGGGTTTCAGGAGTACAAAGGAATCAACAAAGGACCTTCGGGTCCGGTAGAGATTGCACGAGAACCCAGGCACCCACGCGGCGACCAGCCCATCCCAAAGGGGCAGCGCGACCCAGGCTTCGTCCTGTGGCGGCATACCGGTGCACGCATGGTAACCAGGGTGACGTGTCAGCGACGGCGTTCTCCCCGTGAGAGCGCCGTTCGCACGTTCAGGGGGCGAGCGGCGACAGCTCGGCACCTTTTGTCACAACCTCGCAGGACCGCAGCAACCAATCACGAACTCCGGTCAAACCTCGCGCTGTGTAGTCGACGAGCCCCGGCACATAGGTCGCCTGCAACACATAGTGACCGCCTTCCGGCACCGTGACCGCGACCGGGTCGATGCCTCGGGCAACCAACAGGCAGCGTTCGGCGGCCCGGGCGACGAGTCCGTTGGCGGTCGGGAACGGCCGCAGTACGGCCAGCTCGGCGTGCACGATCGCGGCGACCACCAGACCGGGTGCCTTCGTCGGGCGGGTGAGGTTCTGCGCGAGCGCGCTCAGCCGCTCCCACATCTCGCCGGCCGGCGGCGCGGGCGGCAGGCCCGGGATGTCGTCGGGGATCGGCTCGGCGGCGGTTCGCAGGTGCCCGAGCTCGGCGTCGGGCCCGAGGTCGGCGGCGGCCAACTGGTGCAGTCTGGTCCAGACCTGCACCGGCGCCTTGTCCACCTGGGACGCCAGCGCCATCAGCTCACCGGTGATCCGTACGGCGCCGGAGGCGAGTCCGTCCGCGTTACCTGCCCGTACGTCCTCCACCGCCGACGTGCTGCCGGCCAGCGCGGCGGACGCATGCGCACCGCGCAGCAACGCCTCGGCAGTCATGTCCGAACCGACCCGCCGCAGGCCACGATCCCGGAGCAGTACGTCGACCGCGTCCCGAGCCGCCTGTGCCGCGGACCCGACCCCTTCCAGCCCCGCCAACGGCGCGAACACGTCATCACTCATGACCGCAGCCTAGGATGACGCGGTATGGCGCTCGGCACCGTCCCCAGGTTCAGCATCGTGGTCCCCTGCCATGCCTCGCGGGCGTGGCTGCGGCCGTGCCTGGACTCGGTGCTCGGTCAGTCGTTCACCGACTTCGAGGTGATCGGCGTGGACGACGCCGACCCGGGCGGCTCCGGCCGGATCCTGGACGAGTACGCCGCCGCGGACCCGCGGGTGCGGGCGCTGCACCTGGACGAGAACGTCGGCCTCGGCCCGGCGCGGAACGCGGGGCTCAGGGAGTGCCGCGGCGAGTACGTGCTGTTCCTGGACGCCGACGACAGCTACACGCAGGGCTCGCTGGAGGCGATCGCCACCCGGATCGACGACGCGACGACCTTCCGGGGCCAGCCGGACATCGTGATGTTCGACTACGAGCGGATCTTCTGGGACGGCCGGGTGCTCGGCAGTCAGCGCCACGACGCGTTCGCGCGCGAGGGCGCCGGGATGTTCACGGCGGCCGAGCGGCCGATCTTCCTGACCTTCCTCGAGGTCGTCTGGAACAAGGCGTACCGGCGGGCCTTCCTGACCCGGCACGGGTTCGCGTTCACCGGCGGCTTCTACGAGGACGCCCCGTGGACGTACTCGACGATGCTCACCGCCGAGCGGATCGCGACGCTCGACCGGATCGTCGTGCACTACCGCCAGCACCGCACCGGCGGCAACATCCACGCCACCAGCGGCCGCCGGCAGTGGGACATCTTCGACCAGTACGACCGGGTGCACGCGTTCATCCAGTCCGACCCGGAGCTGGCCGGCTGGCGCCGGTTCGCGTTCGACCGGTCGGTGGACCACATCCTCGCCGTGCTGGCCAAGCCCGAGCGGATCGACCCCGACGACCGGGCCGAGTTCTTCCACGCCGCGTACGCGTTCGCCAAGCGCTGGAAGCCCGACGGCTACAGCACCGACCGGACGGCCCGTGGGTTCAAGCGGTGGCTGATCATGCACGACGACTACGCGACCTACTCGACGCTCAAGCTCAGCAAGCGGATGCTGCAGGTGCCGAGCCCGCGCAAGACGGTCGGCAAGCTGCTGCGTCGCGGCAAGCTCGATCCGAACCTGGTCACGTACGCGGCCGGCCGGTTCACGCAGTACGCCGGCAACCCGCGGGCAATCTATGAGAAGGCGGCCGAGCTGGCGCCGCACCTGCGCGGCGTCTGGGTCGTCGACGGCGAGCACCTGAGCGCGATCCCGGAGGGCGTCGAGTACGTCGTCGCCGAGTCCCCCGCGTACGAGAAGCTGCTCAGCAAGGCGACGTACTTCGTCAGCAACACCAACTGGCCGAAGGAGCTGGACAAGCGCGAGGGCCAGATCCACCTGCAGACCCAGCACGGTACGCCGCTGACCACGCTGAACCTTCCCGAAGAGGGCAAGGACGAGTTCATGCGCGAGGTCGACCGCTGGGATTTCAACCTGTCCGCGAACCGGTACTCCTCGGAGATCTGGGAGCGCACCTACCCGGCCTACTTCGAGGAGCTCGAGTACGGGTATCCGCGCAACGACCGGCTGCTGACCACCACCCTCGACCAGGTCCGCGCGATCCGCGCCGGCCTGGGGTTCGACGACTCGCACCTGGTGATCTTGTACGTCGCGCCGGACGACGGCGGCGCCGACCCGGGCCAGCTGGCCGCCGTGGCGGGCGGCAACACGCGCGTACTGTTGCCGGAGGCACCGGTCGAGGAGCTGATGCTGGCCGCCGACGTCCTGATCGCCGGCTGCTCGCCGATCACCTTCGACTATGCGAACCTCGACCGGCCGATCGTCCTGCAGCCCGACCACGACCGGCACAACACGTACTTCGACGTCACCGAGTTCCCGCCGGGGGTGGTCGCGCACTCCACCGAGGAGCTGCTCGCCGTGCTCCGGAACGGTACGTTCGCCGCTCCCGAGGCGGCCAAGCACCGGCAGCTGTTCCGGGAGAAGTTCTGCGAGTTCGACGACGGGCACGCGGCCGAACGGGTCGTCCGGCGGGTGTTCCTGGGCGAGACCGACGTACCGGCGATCGTGCCGCTGGCCGACCGGACCCCGGCGCCGTCGGCGTACTTCGTGCATAATGGCTGACATGTCGATCAGCCTGAAGCCGTCCCACGCCCTTCGCGTGCGCTTCAGCCTGCGACGACGACGCACTGTCTGAACACCCCAACCTGTTCCAGTCGCGTCTCCTTAAAAGGACTCTGTCATGTCCGCATTGCTGCCTGTCCTGTCTGCCAGAATCACCGCTGCCGCGGAGGCCGTCTTCGGTGCGCCGTACGATCCGGAGCTCCGGTCGGCGACCAAGCCCGAGTTCGGCCACTACCAGAGCAATGTCGCGCTCCGGATCAGCAACGCACTCGGCGAATCACCGCGGTCCGTTGCCGCACGCCTGGTCGCCGAGCTCCAGCTCGCCGATCTGTGCGAGCTGCCACAGATCGCCGGCCCCGGCTTCATCAACCTGACACTGTTGCCCAAGGCATTGGCCGACGCGGTCAATGCGCCGCAGACGTTCGAAAACAATGGTCTACGGGTCGTCGTCGACTACTCGCAACCCAACGTCGCAAAGCAGATGCACGTCGGCCATCTGCGGTCCACGGTGATCGGCGACGCGGTCTGCAACGTACTGACATTCGCCGGGTACGACGTGATCCGGCAGAACCATGTCGGCGACTGGGGCACCCAGTACGGGATGATGATCGAGCAGCTGCTCGAGGAGGGCCTAGCCGCGGAGTCCCTTGATCTGGAGGGATTGCAGCATCTGTACGAGCGGAGCAGGAGGAATTTCGATGCCGATGGCACCTTTGCGGACAAGGCCCGGTTGAGAGTTGTCGCGCTGCAGTCGGGTGATCCGGAGACGCGGGCGATGTGGCGGCACATGGTCGACGTGTCGCTGGACGATTTCGACAAGGTGTACGCGCTGCTCGGTACGAATCTGCAGCGCGCGGACGTGGTCGGCGAGAGTGCGTACAACGACGATCTGCCGCGGGTCGTCGACGAGCTCGAGCAGCAGGGACTGCTGACCGAGTCGGACGGCGCGATGTGTGCGTTCCTGCCCGGGTACGCGGGACGGGACGGCGCGCCGCTGCCCGTGATCGTGCGGAAGTCGGACGGTGGTTTCGGCTACAGCGCAACGGATCTGGCCGCCGTACGTCATCGGGTGGGCACGTTGCATGCCGACCGGATCGTGTACGTGGTCGACCACCGGCAGGCGCTGCACTTCGACATGATCTTCACGCTCGCGCGGGCTGCCGGCTGGCTGCCCGAGGACGTACCGGCAGAACACGTCTCGTTCGGCACCGTACTCGGGCCGAACGGAAAGCCCTTCAAAACAAGGGAAGGCGGCACGGTCAAGCTTGTCGAGCTGCTCGACAGCGCGGTCGCACGGGCGGACGCGTTGCTGGCCGGACGGGAGGGCGTCGACAGGGAGGCGACCGCGCGGGCGGTCGGAATCGGCGCGGTCAAGTACGCCGACCTGGCCGGCGACCGCGGCAACGACTACATGTTCGACCTGGACCGGATGGTCGCGATGACGGGCAACACCGGACCGTACCTGCAGTACGCGCACGCCCGGCTCACCCGGCTGCTCACCAAGGCCGGGGAACCGAGCGGCAAGGTGACTGAGCTCCGCGACCCGGCCGAGCAGCGGCTCGCGCTCCTCCTCACCGGCTTCGCCGCCACCGTGGAGCAGGTCGCAGAGACGCTGCAACCGCACCGGCTCTGTACCTACCTGTACGACGTCGCATCCGCCCTCTCCACGTTCTACGAGCAGTGTCCGGTGCTGAGCAGTACAGGTGCGACCAGGGCAAGCCGGGTTGCCCTCTGCACAGCAACGCGGAAGGTGTTGCAGGATGGACTCGGCCTGCTGGGTCTCGAGGCCCCCGACGCGATGTGACTCACCTGGAGGTACCGCATGCTGCCGTGGTCGGCCGAGTACAAGGGACGCCTGGATCAGACGACGTACACAAGCGAACTGCTGCGCGGCAACCCGCTCGGCGACCCGCATGAGCGCCCTGTGCTGGTCTACGTGCCACCCGGCTACGACGACTCGACGGACCGCTACCCGTCGATCTACGTGACGATGGGGTACACCGGTCACCTCGGCATGTGGTTCAACCGGGCCCCGTTCCGTCAGCCGTACCCGGAGTTGCTGGACGCGATGTTCCAAGACGAGAGCGTGCCGCGGGCGATCGTGGTGTTCGTCGACTCCTGGACGCGGTACGGCGGCAGCCAGTGCCTCGACTCCCCGGGCACCGGGCAGTACCAGTCGTACCTGTGCGACGAGATCGTGCCGTGGGTTGACGCGACGTACCGGACCATCGCCGACCGCGACCACCGCGCCGTCACCGGCAAGTCGAGTGGTGGCTACACGGCGATGGTGACGCCGCTGATGCGGCCGGACGTGTTCGGGGCGCTTGCTACGCACGCGGGTGACGCGCTGTTCGACGTCTGTTACCGGCCGGAGTTCCCGGAGCGGGCGCGGACGCTGCGGGACAAGTACGAGGGCAGCTACGAGAAGTACTTCGAGGTGCTGGAGACCAAGGCCGGGCGGACAACGATGGAGGACCTGCACCTGCTGGAGATCTACGGGTACGCGTCGGCGTACTCCGCGGAGCCCGACGGCACTGTGCTGCTGCCGTTCGACGAGCTCGGGTCGATCATCCCGGACATCTGGGCGCGCTGGATGTCCCGCGACCCGGTCGAGATGGCCAAGCAACCGCAGTACGCCGACGCGCTGGGCTCCCTGCGCGCGGTGTGGATAGACGCCGGACGGCAGGACGAGTACTACCTCGATCTGGGCGCGACGGCGTTCCACCAGGCGGCGCAGCAGGCCGGCGTGCCGGACGCGCGGCTGCATTTCGAGCTGTTCGAGGGGACGCACGGCGGGATCGAGTACCGCTACCCGATGGCGGTGAAGTGGCTCGCGGAGCAACTCACCGCAAATTGACGTGCCGGTGTCCGGGCGGACGTCGTACCTTCGACCCATGAACTGGCCGGATGGGATCGAGGCGCGTCCGCTGACGCTGGACGACGTCGACGCATTGGTGGCCCTGCTGGCCGCCAAGGAGAAGGTCGACCAGGAGGGCGAGAACTTCGACGCCGGGGATCTTGCCGAGGACATGCAGGTGCCCGGCGTCGACCTCTCCACGGACAGCATGGGTCTGTGGGTCGACAGCCGGCTGATCGGGTACGGCTTCACGCAGGTCTCGCACTCGGTCGTCGACGTCGACCGGGTGCGGACCGAGGGAACCATCGACCCCGAGTGGCGTCGGCGTGGTCTCGGAACGCAGCTGATGCAGTGGCTCATCAACCGGGCCGGCGAGCTGCACGCTGCCAAGCACCCCGAGGCCCCCGGGTACGTGAGCTCCGGCGCGGTAAGTACGAACGACGGTGCGACCGCCCTGATGCGGAGCCTCGGCTTCGAGGAGGTGCGGTACTTCTTCGACATGCGCCGCCCGCTCGACGAGCCGGTGCCAGATACACCGCTGGCAGACGGGCTCCAGCTGAGCGCGTACGACCCGTCCTACGAGGACGAGCTGCGCGAGGCGCATTTCGAGGCGTTCTCCGACCACTGGGGGTGGACGCGTCCCACCGTGGAGACGTGGCGCGCCCGCAACGTCGGGTCGCGGGCGTTCCGCGGCTCACAGTCGTACGTGGTCCTCGACGGCGGGACCGTGGCGGCGTACGTGAACGGGTACGAGTACCCGGCCGACACCGAGGCGACCGGCATCCGGGAGCTGTACGTCGGCCAGGTCGGCTCCCGGCGCGCGTACCGCGGCCGCGGGCTCGCCCGTGCGGCGCTGGCGAAGGTCCTCGCCGCGGCTGCACAGGCCGGCTACCAGCGGGTGTCGCTCGGCGTCGACGCCGAGAACCCGACCGGTGCGCTCGGCCTGTACGAGAGCCTCGGCTTCACCACCCATCAGAAGTTCGTCAACTACCAGCGGCCGCTGGCTTGATGTTCAGATTGCGGTGGAACACGTTGTCCGGGTCGTACCTCCGCTTGATCTGAGCGAGCCGGTCGTACTTGTCGCCGTACGACGCCCGCAGCCGCACCTCGTCCGCGTCGGCCATGCCGTTCACGTAGCTGCCGATGTTCGCCGCGTGCGGCTGCAGGGCGTCCCAGAACGACCGCACCCAGACGCGTTCGGCGTCCAGCGCCTCCAGGACCGGCGTGGTCGCGATGACGAACATCATGTACCGCTCGGTGCGCTGCCCGCTGAACGCGGTCGCGTCGTCCGCGGTCTCGAGGTAGCCGTGGTCGAGGTGGTAGAACATCGCGACCGACAGCGGTGACGTCTTGCGCGGCAGGTACTCCGTGATCGTGTCGATCGCCTCGTCGGACAGGTCGTCGAGGTACGTCCCCTTCTCGTAGTGGTACGTCCCCCACGCGTTCGGCTCGTCCTGCAGTTGCTGTACGGCGACGTACGGCATCGGCGTGGCGAACTCGAACAGCGGTGGCAGCAGGCCCCGGACCTGTGCCATCGCCTCGGCGTGCTGCTCGGCGGACCCGAAGCCCACGATCAGCAGCGCGTAGCCGAGCTTGAAGTGGTGCTCCGGCGGGACGAACGGCGCCGGCGGCGCGTTCAGGCAGGCGATCACCACGTTGACCTCGCGCGGCAACGCCGGGATCAGTTCCCGGGCCGCGCGGAGCATCTGCGCGCCCTGCTCCTGTCCCCAGAACACGATGCCGTAGTTCACCATCGGGCTGACCTGGTGCAGGCGGAACTCGAACTCGGTGACCACACCGAAGTTGCCGCCACCACCGCGGATCGCCCAGAACAGGTCGGTGTTCTCGTCCTCGGCGGCGCGCAGGATGCTGCCGTCCGCGGTGACCACCTGGACCGACTCCAGGTTGTCGATGCTGAGGCCGTGCAACCGGGTCAGTAGTCCCATCCCGCCGCCGAGGGTCAGACCGCCGACGCCGGTGTGGCTGACGATGCCGGCCGGAACCGCGAGGCCGTGCTCCTGGGTGGCCGCGTCGAGGTCCCGGAGCAGCGCGCCGCCACCGACCCGCGCGCGCCGCGCCTCCGGATCGACCGTGACCTGGTTCAGCCGGCTCAGGTCGATCATCAGTCCGCCGTCCACCGACGACAGCCCGGCGATGTGGTGTGCGCCGCCGCGAACCGCGATCTCGAGCCCCTCGGCGACCGCGTACCGGAGTGCGGCCTGGACGTCCCCGGCCGACCGTACCTGGACGATCACCGCCGGTTCCTTGACGTGCTCGGCGTTCCACAATCGCCGCGCGTTGTCGTACCCCTCGTCGCCTGGTGCAAGTACTGCTCCTCGCAGTCCCGCCCGCAGGCCGTCGAATCCCTCCGCAAGCTGCGTCATGACTGGCCCTCCCCGATGTGTTGCCATCAGGCCGAATGCCTGATCCCCGCGCAACAGCATCCAGAGCCGGTCGGTTATCCACAAGGGAACGGAGTCCTGGTTTGGTGGGAAATACTCCCGGTGCCAGACTCTGCCGCGTGAGTGACGAGGAAATCCTGCATTTGTTACCGATTGCGGCTGCGAGCGTTGCCGGCAGCGACGATCGGGCAGACGCTGCCCTGGCGCGCCTCGGTGCGTATGACGAGCGCGACCGGGCGCAGGTGGATCGTTGTGTGCAGGGGTTCCTCGGCGGGCTGATCCGCGGCGCCTGGGAGCGTGGTTGGGCGCCGGCCGACGTCGTTCAGTACGGTCGTCGCGAGCTGGACGCCGCAACCGAGCCGCTGCTGCTCGCGGCGATCTCCGCGGAGCATCAGACCTATCCCGCCGGGACGATCGATCCGCGCTGGCTCGACCAGCTCACCGACGTCGGCGTCGCGCAGCCTTTCACACCCCTGAGCCTCACTTCCTGGGCCGCCGGCGCCCGGGTCGGCCGTTACCTTGTTCTGCATCACGCGCTCGCCGTCGCGGGATTCCTGCAGACGTTGCCGATCATGGCCAAGCTGTTCCCGCTGCCCGGTGCGCCGGCCCGTCAGCAGCACGCCGTCGCACCGGCGAACGGGAAGATGCTCGCGCGGATCCGGGCGCTGCTCGCGAAGGCGGAGGCGACCGAGTTCCCGGACGAGGCCGAAGCCCTGTCGGGCAAGGCGCAGGAGCTGATGGCCAAGTTCTCCCTCGACAGCGCGCTGGTCGAGGCGGACGTGGAAATCCCGGACGACTCGGCCGCGCGACGCCTGTGGGTGGAGACGCCGTACGTGTCGGCCAAGGCGCAGCTCGTCGGTGCGGTCGCCGCCGCGAACCGGTGCCGTACGGTCGTGATCGAGACGCTGGCTGTCGTGACGATCGTGGGCGCCGAGCTGGATCTGCAACACACCGAGATCCTCAGCACCTCCCTGCTGGTGCAGGCGAACCGGGCGATGCTTGCCTCGGGCAAGCAGATCGGGCGGCGCGGGGAGTCCCGGACCCGATCGTTCCGGCAGTCGTTCCTGATGGCGTACGCGATGCGGATCGGTGAGCGGCTGCAGGCGACCGCCTCCGCAGCCGAGGCCGCCGTACCGGAGTCCGATGCGCAGCGGTTGTTGCCGGTGCTGGCGAAACGCGAGGAGCAGGTCGAGGCCTTGTACACCAGGCTGTTCCCGAACACGACGACCCGGCGGACACGGATCACCAACGGCGAAGGCTGGGAGGCGGGCCTGACCGCCGCGGACCAGGCCCAGCTCGACGCCCGTCGGCAGGTCCGCCGGTGAGGGCCCACCCGACGTCGATCGACGGCGTGCTGCGGATCGAGCTCGAGGTCAAGCCGAACGACGACGGCTGGTTCAAGGAGAACTTCCACCGCGCGAAGCTCGCCGACCTCGGGATGGACGTCGTCCAGCACAACGTCTTGTACTTCGAGGATGCGGGCGTCGTCCGCGGGATCCACGCGGAGCCGTGGGACAAGTACCTGTCGCCGTCGTCGGGACGGGTGTTCGTCGCGCTCGTGGAGCTGCGCGACACCGCCGAGTTCGGCCGCGTCGAGACCTTCGAGCTCGGTACGTCGGACGCGCTCTACGTACCGCGCGGCGTGGGGAACTCGTTCTGCACGCTGACGCCGCACACGACGTACAACTTCCTGGTGAACGAGCACTGGTCGCCGGAGCGGGTCGCTGTCGACCTGTTCGACCCGGAGCTGGCGATCGAGTGGCCGGTCGAGCAGCTGAAGTACACCGAGCGGGACGCGGCTAACCCTTCGCTTGCGCGGGTGCGCCGGCCGGCCTGAGTCCGCAGAGCACGATGTCGAGCAGGCGGTGCGCCTGCTCAGGCGGGGTGTCCGGTGAGTGCGTGATGCCCCCGACCAGCCGCAACACGTCCATCAGCTCCAGCTCGGGTCGCACCGCACCGGCCGCTTTCGCCTTGTCCAGCAGGAGATTCCCGGCTGCCTGTACGTTCGTCTTGCAGGCCTGGAAGAACGGCGACTCCGCGCCGATGGCAAGCGTCAACTCGTGGGACAGGCTCTTCTTGGACAGCCCGTACCCGACGAAGCTGCGCAACCAGGTGGCCAGCGCGTCGAACGGCTCCAGCTCGCGGTCGAACTCGTAGGCACGGTCCACGACGGTCTGGATCTCGTCGACGTAGACGGCCTCGAGCAGCGCGGTCCGGTGCGGGAAGCGGCGGTAGAGCGTGCCGATGCCGACGCCGGCCCGGCGGGCGATCTCCTCCAGGGAGGTGTCGGTCCCGTGCTCGGCGAACGTCTCCCGGGCGGCCGTCACCAGGCGGTCGTAGTTCCGGGCCGCGTCCGCGCGGGTCGGCCGCGTACACGGCAGTGGTTGTGGCGCCATCCAGCCCTCCTCGCGGGTCGGCCCAGAATATCCCTTGCAAAGCGGAGGATGCCTCCGTATCGTATCCGGAGGAACTCTCCGCTTTCTCTCACAACTGTAGCCCGTTGGGCTGAGGAGCACTATGTCGGCAACATCCACGGCGCCGCCCGGCGCCGCTCCGGCCACGCCTGCCCGGCGCCCGGGGGTAGTACTCGCAGTCATCCTGGTCACCCAGCTGATGGTGATCCTGGACGGCACCGTGGTGAACATCGCGATGCCACACATCCAGCAGGCGTTGCACTTCAGCCCGTCCAGCCTGTCCTGGGTACAGAACGCCTACGCGCTCGCGTTCGGCGGTCTGCTGCTGCTCGGCGCGCGGGCCGGCGACCTGCTCGGCCGCCGCCGGGTGTTCGTCACCGGGATCAGCATCTTCACGCTCGCCTCGCTGCTCGGCGGTCTCGCACCGAACGCCGAGCTGCTGCTCGCCGCCCGCGTCCTGCAGGGCATCGGTGGTGCGATCGCGGCTCCGGCGGCGCTGACGCTGCTGATGCTCACGTACCGCGAAGGTCCCGACCGGATGAAGGCCCTCGGGTACTACAGCCTGGTGTCGTCCGGTGGTGGCAGCCTCGGCCTGGTGCTCGGCGGCATGCTCACCGACTGGGCGTCGTGGCGCTGGGGCCTGTTCATCAACGTCCCGATCGGGATCGCGCTGGTGATCACCGCGCGCCGCGTGCTGACCGAGACCGAGCGGGAGACCGGCCGGTTCGACCTGGCCGGCGCGTTCACCTCGACACTCGGCATCACGTCGCTGGTGTTCGGGTTCATCCGGGTCGCCGAGAAGGGCTGGTCGTCACCCGAGGTGCTCGTCTCGTTCGCCGTCGGGGTGGCGCTGCTCGTCACGTTCGTGCTGGTCGAGCGGCGGGTGAGCCACCCGATCGTTCCGCTGCGGCTGTTCCGGTCACCGGTGCGCTCGGCGTCGTACCTGACGATGCTGCTCGTGGTCGGGACGATGTTCGGGATGTTCTTCTTCCTCACGCAGTACCTGCAGGGTGTGCTTGCGCTCAACCCGCTGGCGGCCGGGCTCGCGTTCCTGCCGATGACGGGGCTGCTGTTCACCGCGTCGCGCGTCGTACCGAAGCTGATCGCCCGGATCGACGGCGGCAAGCTGCTGCTGGCCGGATCGACCCTGGTCACGCTCGGCACGATCTGGCTGACTCGGCTGGGGCCGGACAGCACTTACCTGCACGACGTGGTCGGTCCGCTGCTGCTGTTCGGAGCGGGCGCCGGGATGATCTTCATCCCGCTCGTCGGCCGCGCCATCGCCGGCGTCGCACCGGAAGACTCGGGCGCAGCCTCCGGCATGCTGAACGTCGTACAACAGGTCGGCGGCGCGCTGGGCCTGGGCATCCTGGTCACCATCTTCGGCACCGCAAGCCGCAACTCCACCTCGACCGTCCCGCGCGAGGTCCTCGCCGACGGCGTCCACGCAGCCTTCGTCGGTTCCCTGATCTACGCGGCCGTGAGCCTCACCATCATCACCCTCACCGTCCGCCCCTGGACCTGGTTCCGCACCGGATCCGCGGCCGTCAGGAGCCGCGGATAATTGCCTCGCAGCCGGCCTGCTCGGCGTGAAACGGTGCGACGCATGGATCCTGCTGACTTCTACTCCGGCATCGTGGTCGACGCGTACAGCAAGTTGAAATCGGAGACCTTCGAGGCCGGGCCGTACCTGGAGTTCGTCCGGGCGCAGGGCGAGCCCGGGCTGGAGATCGGCTGCGGCGACGGGGTGCCGCTGCTCGAGCTGTGCGCGGCCGGGCTCGACGTGGACGGAGTCGACTCGTCCCTCGACATGGTCGAGCGGTGCCGCCGCAATGCCACCGAACGCGGGGTTCGGACCCAGGTCTTCCATCAGCGGATGGAAGACCTGAGTCTGGACCGGCGGTACGCGTCGATCTACCTCGCCGGACCGACCTTCAACCTCCTGGCGGACGACGAGACTGCCTTGCGGGCGCTGGTCGCGATCCGCGCACAGCTCACGGACGACGGCGCAGCGCTGATCCCGCTCTGGGTGCCCGACCCCACGCCGGCCGACGAGCTCGGGGTCAGCCGCACGACGGACGACGGACCGGGTGTCGAGCTCCGGTACACGCCGCTGTCGGAGAGCTACGACCGGGAGCAGCGCACGCGCATCACCACTTCGCGGTACGAGCGAATCACTCCCGACGGTACGGAGGTTGCCGACCGGGAGTGGATCATCCACTGGCACACCCCGGCTTCGTTCCGCCGCCTGTGCGCGGAGGCCGGGCTGCACGTGGCCGCCATGGTCGACGAAGACACCAACGAAGCCGCGACCGAGGCCGCCACCGACTTCTTTGTCACCGTGCGGCGCACGCCCTAGATCGAGGCGGCGCCGTCGACGACCAGGACCTGGCCGTTGAGGTTGGTGTTCTCCAGGAGGAGCAGGCGGACCAGGGGTAGTACGTCTTCGGGTTCGGTCAGGCGGCCGGTGGGGGTCCGGCGGGTGATCTGGTCGAGTTGGGTCTGGCCCAGGACCGCGGACATCTCGGAGGCGAAGAAGCCGGGGGCGATGGCGTTGGCGAGGATGCGGCCGCCGAGTTCGCGGGCGAGCGAACGGGTGGCCGCGTCCATGCCGCCCTTGGTGGCGGAGTACGCGACCAGGCCCGGGTAGCCGCGCTGGGCGCAGATCGAGGTGATGTTGACGATCCGGCCCTTCAAGCCCTTCGCGAGCATCCGGCGCAGCACGTACCGGGTCAGCACCAGCGGCGCCGTCAGGTTGGTCTGGATGATCTCGGCCAGGTGCTCCGCGGAGGTATGGACGTGCAACGAGTCCTGACCGATCGCCGCATTGTTGACCAGGGCATCGATCGGGCCGAGCTTCGCCTCGACCGCCTTGACGAACGCCTGCGTGGCGGCGCTGTCGTTGATGTCGACGGAGCCGTGGTGCAGGTGGTCCGGGTACTTCTCCGCGAGGGCGCCGAGTTCAGGTGTGACAGTACGGGCGAACGCGGCGACCTTCACGCCCGCGGCGAGCAGGTCGGTGACGATCGCCAGGCCGAGGCCGCGAGACCCGCCCGAGACCAGGACGACCGACGCGGGCGGGACGACAGCGGGAGTCTCAGACATCACTCTTCAGGCTTTCCTTCTGCGGGATCTCGTCGAGGAACTTGATCCGCCGCGGAACGCCGTAGTCCGGCAGCCGGTTCGAGCACCATTGGACCAGGTCGGCGTCGGTGATCGGGCCGAGCGAACGGTTCGGCACCACTTCGGCCGCGACCATCCGGCCGACCAGCGGCGCCTTGCGGGCGAACACCCGGGCCCACGAGACGCCCGGATGGCCCATCAGTACGTTGCGGACCACACCGGCCGACACCTTGGACCCGCCGACGTTGATCTCGTCGCTGTCCAGGCGGCCGGTGATCAGGACGCGATCGCCGTCGTACTCGACCCGGTCGCCGGTGCGGACCGCACCGATCTGGCCGGCGCCGTGATGCGGAGAGCGGATCACCAGCTCATCGCCCTCGACGCTCAGCGCCGGACGCTCGGGCTCGGCCGGCCGGTCCAGCCAGGCCTTCGGGAAGCCCGCCTTGCCGTCGTGCACCACGATCGACGCGCCGACCTCGGAGGAGGCGTAGATCCAGGAGATCCGCGCGGCCGGGAAGATCTCCCGCAGCTGGTCGAGGATCGCCTGGTCGACCGGCTCGCCGCCGAGCGTGATCTGCTCCAGCGGAACGCCGGCCAGCGCCTCGGCGTCGCGGTAGATCGCCTGCCGCCAGAACGTCGGCGTACCGGAGGCGGCCGTGACGCCGTGCTCGGTGGCGATCGCGGGCCAGTCCTCCAGCTCGTGCGGCTCGATGACGACCAGACCCTGGTCGGCCTGGGTCAGTGAGAGCGTGACGACCTGCCACCAGGCGTACGTCCCGGGCGAGTACGGCAGCAGCCAGGTGCGCGGGGGCTGGTCGGCAGTGACGGTGGTCAGCGACTCCAGGGTGTGACCGATGCGCTTCGGACGGCCGGTGGAGCCGGAGGTGAGCAGCCAGGCGCGGCCGGACTCCTCGACGCGCTTCAGCCGGGCCGGTGTGACCGTTCCGTCGGGCAGAACGATCGCGAACCCGGACTCGCCGAGCTCCTCGCGCATCAGCTCGTCGACGCGAGCCTCGGTCGCGACGAGCAGCTCGGTGCCGTGGACGGCATGGTGCCGGACCGCCGCGAGCGCGTCCGCGCCGTTGCCGACGAGCACGGCCGCGGGGGACGGCAGCTGGGGCAGCTTACGCAGGGTCCGCCAGGTCAGGCGCTGCCCGGCGACGACGACGGTGTTGTCGTCGCCGATCAGCGCGGTGCTGCGGCGGCCGCTCACGCCGACTGGAGTTGCTCGATGAAGTCCAGTACGTCGCCGACCGTCGCGATCCGGCGCAGCCCAGGGGCATCGAAGTTCAACTCGTCACCGAGCTCGTCCTCCACCCGGAGAGCCAGCTCGGAGAAGTCCAGCGAGCGGAACCCGATCTCGCGGAGATCCGCCGTGTCCTCGGCGGGCAATGCACGGCCCTGGGCCGTCATCACCTCACCCATCAACTCCCTGACCCGACTCCGATCCACCGAACTCATAGTCCCGAAGCCTAGCCTCGGACCCCCACCACTCACCAATGGTTCCCACACCGACCTCGTCACGCCACCCGGCCCGACCCATAGACTTCCCCGATGATCAGAGCGGGCCGGGGACAGCGCGTAGCCGCAGGAGCCCGCACGGCGCGTGGCAAGCGGGCCGCAGCGCTGGTCAGTCTTCCGGTCCTTCCGCTCGCCTGGTTCGTGGCGTTGCAGGAGCATCCGCCGTGGATGCCGGCCGCCTATCTCGGCTATCTGCTGGTCGTGATCGTCGTACCAGGCACCATGTTCTGGCGGCGGCTGACCGGCGGCGTGGGGTGGCTGTCCGCGGACGTCGTCCTCGGTACGGCGTTCGGAATGGCCGTCGAGGCGCTGCTCTACCCGATCGGGATGCTCTTCAAGATGCCGTTCGCGGCGCTCCTGATGCCCGCGCTGGCGTTCGGGGTGTGGCGGACGCTCCCGCGGCACCGACCGGTCGAACGGCCGACCCCGTGGTGGTCGATGGCCGGAGCGATGGTCGCGGTCGGGGTTGCGGCGGCCTGGTTCGTCCGCGTCGGCTCGCAACTGATCCCACTCAACGGCCCGGACGCGCTCCGGCCGGGCTCGGACGCCCCGCACAATCTCGCGCTGGCAGGTGAGCTGACTCACCATGTGCCGCCGCGGATCCCGTACGCCGACGGCAAGTGGCTCACGAGCCACTGGGCGGCGTACGAGCACATCGCGTCCGCGCACTGGATCACCAGCGTGCCGCTCGACGTCCTGACGCACCGCATGGTGCCGTTCGCCTGGATCCTGCTGACCGTGCTCGGCGCGGCCGCGGTGGGAATGGTGCTGACGGGTCGCGCGGTGGCCGCTCCGATCGGCGCCGGGCTCGTGGTGGCCGGCGGCGACCTGGTCGCTTGGCCGTGGGCGGTCTCGGACCGCGTCTTCGCGGACGGGCCGTTCTCGCTCGGCGAGCTGACGAACCCGCCGCAGGCGTTCTCGACGGTCTTGCTACTTCCGCTGATCGCGGTCACCGCCTTGCTGCTGCGGCGGAAGCCGGGGACGACACGCAGCCAACTGTTCCGGCTCTTCGTCGTGGCAGGGGTCCTGGTCGCCGCGCTGGCGCTGACCAAGTCGACGACGCTGCCTGTGTACGCGACGGGTCTCGCGGTCGCCTGGATCTACCTGACGGTGCGGCGCGGGCGGCTGAACCTGCGCGCCCTGGTGCTCGGCGTCGGCGTCGCGGCCGCCTACGCGTTGGTCTTCTTCCTGGTGCTGCGGGGCGCGGCGTCGACCGTGCGCATCGACCCCGGAGCGACGTTCCGGAGCCTGGCGGACCGGATGGGTGGCGGGTCCGCGGTCACCGTGATCGCTGCGGTGGTCGTGGCCGGCTGGGCGATGCCGCTGGTCGGCGCGCTGCTGATCAAGCGGCGGATCCCCCGTGATCCGATGGTGTTGTTCCTGCTGGCCGGCTTCGCGGCCGCGGTGCTCGGCGCGACGCTGCTCGCCGATCGTGGGGACACCCAATTGTTCTTCGTCCGTACGGGCTTTGTGCTCGGCGTACTGCTCGCGACCTGGGGTCTCGGGTCGCTCGAGCGGCGGCAGTACTGGATCGCCGGCGTCGCGATCGCGATCGGCGTCGCCGCGATCTACTGGGGCCGGCACCAGACGCCGCGCTCGTGCACGTCGACCACCTGCTTCGGTCAGGGCGTCGCGGTGGCGCTGGTGATCGCGGCGCTCGGGATCGGTGTGTTCGGGCTGGTTCTGCGCGGTTCCCGGCGTACTTGGGCGCTGATCGCGGTCGCGGTGCTCGTCGGTACGACGGTGTCGCCGACGGTCGCGTCGATCCGGCGGTTCGCGAACCCGCCGCTGACCTCGTACGACTCGATCGCGCCGGGCGGCATCGAAGCGGCCGGCTTCATCCGCCGGAACTCCGGGTCGGACGACCGGATCGCCACCAACGTGCACTGCCATCAGGCGCGGGCGTCGCACTGCCAAGCCGGCTCGTACTGGATCTCCGGGTACGCCGAGCGGCGCGTGCTCGTCGAGGGCTGGTCGTACCAGGCGCGGGTCGACGACACGTACCCCGCCGCCGTTCAGGGACCGTACTGGAACCAGGACCTGCTCCGGCTGAACGACGAGGTGTTCAGCAACCCGACCCGGCAGACGATCGAGACCCTGCGGACGCAGTACGACGTGCAGTGGCTGCTGCTCGACGAACGGGTCAGTGCACCGCCGAAGAACCTGGACAAGCTGACCGAGCTCCGGTTCCAGCTCGGGACGGTCCGTGTGTACCAGATCTACCCGCCGCCGCCGGCGAACCCGTACCCGACGAAGTCGCCGACGCCGACGTTCCCGACCCAGAACCCGTCCGCACAGAGTCCGTCGACGCCCTTTCCGACCTCGTCGGCGACCGGGTTCCCCACCGGGCCGTCCGCAAGCTTCCCGACCCCGGGCGGCTCCACCCAGAGCTTCCCGACCCCGAGCATCCCGACCGGGACCCAGCCGACGCAGCCGTTCCCGACCGGATCCTTCCCGACCAGCATCCCGACGTCCCCGACCTACCCCACGGGCCCGGTCCCGACGCAGGTGACGACCACGCCGGGACTCAGGAGCCCGTAGAGGTTCAGCGGAGCGAGACGGCCGGGATCGCGACGCTCTGGTTGGCGAGGCGGTCCAGGGCGGTGACGGAGTAGATGTACGCCTTGCCCGGGGTTGCGGTGGTGTCGACGTACGACTGGGCCGCGCCGGTCGAGCGGACGGTGGCGATCAGGTTGCGCGCGTCGTTGTCGGGGCAGTGGTCGCCGCCCAGGAGTTCGCGCCGGTAGATCGCGTACGAGGTGGTGTCCTTCGAGGTCCGCGACCACTTCACCTGGACGCCGTTCGCGGTCCGGGACGCGTGCACCGCGTGCGCCGGCAGCGGTGCGCGGGAGTCGAGCGCCGGCATCGCCGGGATCAGCGCGGGCCGCGTGTACCAGGTGTCGTTGAGCAGCGTGGTCGCACCGAGACGGTCAGCGCGGACGTCCTTCGCGGAGAAGTAGATGTTGCCCTTCACCTCGGGGATCGTGCTGTCGAACGCCAGGTGGTCGCTCAGTTCCTTCGGGTCCGCCCAGTCCGGCGACTGCGTCGACGTACCGACCTTGTAGGTCGCCTCGCCGATGTAGAGGTGCACGTGCGTCCCGCGGACCTGGTCGGCCCACCACGGCACGATCTTGTTGTAGTCGGCCGGTGCGAACCCGCCGGCCCAGTACACCTGCGGGACGATGTAGTCGATCCATTCGTCGCGGACCCACTTGCGGGTGTCGGCCGCGAGGTCGTCGTACGTCTGCACGCCGGCCGTCGTGTCGGTGCCCTCCGGGTCGGTCGCCTTGTTCCGCCAGACCGCGAACGGCGAGATGCCGAACTTGATCCACGGCTTGATCGCGTGCATCTTCTGGCTCAGCTCGTGGATCAGCAGGTCGATGTTGTGCCGCCGCCACGCCTGCAGGTCGGTGTAGCCGTCGGCGTACTGCGCGAACGTCGCCGCATCGTCGAACGTCTGGCCCGCCACCGGGTACGGGTAGAAGTAGTCGTCGAAGTGCACGCCGTCGATGTCGTAGTTCGCGACCGCGTCCATGATCGCGTCCTCGACCAGCTTGCGGGCGGCCGGGATGCCGGGGTTGTAGTAGAGCTTCCCGCCGTACGTCACGACCCAGTCCGGGTGCTGGCGCGCCGGGTGCGTCGGGACGAGCGCGTTGATGTCGGTGCCCATCGAGAGCCGGTACGGGTTGAACCAGGCGTGCAGCTCGAGGTTCCGCTTGTGCGCCTCGGCGACCGCGAACTTCAGCGGGTCGTAGCCGGGGTCGCCGCCCTGGTGGCCAGTCAGGTACTGCGACCAGGGCTCCACCTTCGACGGCCAGAACGCGTCCGCGGTCGGACGTACCTGGAGGACGACCGCGTTGTGGTGCTGGCGGACCGCGTCGTCGAGCCAGCCGATCAGCTCGGCCTGCTGCTGCGCGGCGCTCAGCCCGGTCTTCGACGGCCAGTCGATGTTCACCACCGACGAGATCCAGCTCGCCCGGAACTGCCGCAGCGGCGTGGTCGTACTCGGCGCGCAGCGCTGCTGCTCCGACTGCTGCTCCGACCGGGTGGGCGCGGCGGACGCCGGACCCGCGAGCCCGGCCAGCAACAATCCCGCGGTCACGCCCAGAACACCCATGGTTCGCCAGACTCTCATGTCACTCTCCGACCGTCGTTCAAGGTGAAGTCGAAAGATGTTTACACATCCAGGTGCTTGAAGAACAGCACTCAATCGGTTGGAGCTAGGTCATGGCTGATAATCCAGCGCCGTAGCGAGGAGGTGCTCGGTGCGGTAGCTCGGTGTGCGGGGGCGAAGGTCTCGATGCGGAGCATCGTGGCCTTTGCACCCGTGCGGCGAGGTGCCGTGCCGAGTGCCCCGCAGTAGGCGCTGGATTATCAGCCATGACCTAGGTTAGGTGCATGCTGCGCGCCGCGACCGAAGACGACCTGGACCTCATCCGGCAACTGCGGAATCAGCAGGCGAACCGGGACGTGAGCATCACCGCGCACGAGATCACCGCGGACGAACACGCAGCGTGGTGGGCGAAGACGTCGGTCGATCCGTCCCGGCGGGTGCTGATCTACACCCGCGACGGCGCGACCGCCGGCGTGGTGAACTTCTTCGACCTCGACGCCAGGTCCGGCGCCTGGGGGTTCTTCCTGGACGCGGACGGGCTGGCCGAGCGCGGCGAGACGCTGCCGGCCTGGATCGAGATCATGCGCGAGGCCACCACATACGCGTTCGACGAGCTCGGTCTCGACGTACTGACCGGTGAGGTGCTCGAGCACAACGCCGTCGTCCGGCAGATGAACCGGCGCTTCCGGTTCGCCGAGGGGACACCGGAGACTCGGTCCGTCGACGGGCGCGAGATCATCGTGATACCGATCAGCCTGCGCAAACAGGACCGCCGCAAGCAACGAAGCGAATCGAAAGGCATGGCATGAGCACTATCGAGATCGGCGGGGTGCCGGTCGGGCCGGACCACCAGCCGTTCGTGATCGCCGAGATGTCCGGGAACCACAACGGCGACCTGGAGCGGGCGCTCGACATCGTCCGCGCGGTCGCGGAGACGGGCGCGCAGGCGCTCAAGCTGCAGACGTACACCGCGGACACGATGACGCTCGACCTCGACCTGCCGGCGTTCCGGCTGCCGGCCGAGCACGAGCTGTGGAGCGAGGCGCGCCTCTACGACCTTTACGAGGAGGCACACACGCCGTGGGCGTGGCACGAGCCGATCTTCGAGCTGGCCAAGTCGCTCGGCATGGTCGCGTTCTCGTCCGCGTTCGACGCCACCGCGATCGACTTCCTGGAGAAGCTCAACGTCCCCGCGTACAAGGTCGCGTCGAACGAGATCGGTGACCTGCCGCTGGTCCGCGGGATGGCCGCGACCGGCAAGCCGATCATCATCTCGACCGGTTCCGCGACGCTGATGGACATCGACGCCGCGGTCCGGGCCGCCCGGTCCACAGGCAACGAGCAGATCATCGTGCTGTCCTGTACGGCCAGCTACCCGGCGCCGCCGGAGCAGTCGAACCTCCGCGGCATCCCGGTGCTCCGGGACGCCCTCGGCGTACAGATCGGGCTCTCGGACCACACGATGGGCATCGGTGCCGCCGTGGCCGCAGTCGCGCTCGGTGCGACCGTGATCGAGAAGCACGTGACGCTGAAGCGCATCGACGGCGGCGTCGACTCGGCGTTCTCGCTGGAGCCGTGGGAGCTGGAGATGCTCGTCGAGAGCACCCGCGTCGCGCAGCTCTCGCTGGGCGAGCCGGTGATCGGCCCGAAGCAGGCCGAGCAGAACGTCCTGCGCTTCCGCCGTTCCCTCTACGTCACCCAGGACGTCGAGGCCGGCGACCTCATCACCTTCGAGAACGTCCGCTCCATCCGCCCAGCCGGCGGCCTCGCCCCGGACATGTTCACCCAGGTCGAAGGTCGGCCGTTCCGCATCGCCGCCAAGGCCGGCACTGCCCTCACCTGGGACCTGCTCTAGAGCGATCTGAGTCCGTCCCGCGTTTTCGCCGCGAAGGCGAGGAACGCGGGCTCCGGGTTGGCGAAGGCGTCCAGGCGGATAACTACGACGTACCGATCGGTGCGGTACTGCAGCGTGCGCTCGGTGCAGATCTGGTCGCCGACCGGGAACGTGCGGACGAGGTAGCGCGCCCGGACGCCGTACCCGGGGAGCGCGTGCTCGACCACCGAGGCGCGCTCCCGGCCGTCGAGCAGAATGTGCGCACACTCGGGTGGAGTCGGCAGACGCTGATCGATGAGCCGGTCACCGAGCGCAGGATCCAGCTCGACGACGGCCACACTGACTTCCTGGCGCTCGGTGACGGCGATGTCGACGGTCCGCGTCGTACAACCGGCGAGCACCAGCACCAGGCAGCCGACCGCCAACGGCCGGCGAGTCACCGAACCCCTCCCCCTGGGATCATGTCCTGTCTGATGCATGCTACGCAGGAAAGGTTGGCTGCAGTGACCGAGTACTTGTTGTTTCCGGGGCGGCATCATGTGTTGACTCGGTTTCAGGGGGAATTTCTGCGGCGGCATGCGGAGCGGACCGTGGTGTGGGCGGTGACGTCGGCGAATCACCGGACGACGAAGCGGAATCCGGTGGGGTTCGATCGGCGGGAGGCGGCGATCGAGCGGTTCAGTGTGGCGACGGGGATCCGGTCGCTGGTGGTGGGGGTGGTGGACACGCCGCCGACGGACGAGTTCGCCGAGGTGACGGTGAAGGCGATCGAGGCGGGGACCGACGATCTCGTCCGGTTGACGCCGGCGAACACGATCGTCGCGTGTTCCACGCCTGAGGTGAGCAAGCTCTACGAGCGGCTCGGGTACGAGGTGATCGACGTCGAGCCCGAGGGTACGGCGCGGCCGTGGGACGTCCTGCTGATGATTGCTGCGGGCAACGATCAGTGGAAGGAGCTCGCGCACCCGGCGACCGTCGACGTGTTCGAACGGTACGCGCTGGATGCGCACGTCGCGCGCTGCGTGAACGACCCGGTGGTCGGCGACGACGGCGGGCTGACCACGACCCGCGACTACAAGACGTACGCGGATGCGTTCGAGACCGCCGCGGACCGGAAGTGGTTGCAGATCAAGGATTTCGTACGTCCCGGACGCATCCTCGACATCGGTTGCGCGACCGGCGCGACGCTGCAGCTCGTCGACCGCGACCCGCGCTTCCACGAGTCGGATCTGATCGGTGTCGAGGTCGCCCGGCACCTGTACGCCGAGTGCGTGCACAAGAAGGAGCAGGGCCTCTTCAGCAACCCGAACGTCTACTTCTACCAGCGCAACATGCTGGGCTCCTCGGTCTTTCCCAAGCGATCGATCGACACCACGCTGACGCTCGCGCTCACGCATGAGATCTGGTCGTACGCCAACGGATCGCGACCGGAGACGGTCCAGCGATTCGCCGACGCCCTGTACGCGCATACGGCCCCGAACGGCGTCTGGATCAACTCCGACGTCTGTGGTCCGGACGAGCCCGACTACCCCGTCGTACTGCAACTGGACGACAGCGACGGCATCAACCCGAACGAGGTGTCCTCGTTGGAGGTGCTCGACGATCCCGCGGCGTACGTCGGGAAGTTGTCGACGCGGGCGCGGTTCTTCCAGTTCGCCCATGACTTCCGGCGGAACGCGAAGGTGCCGTTCGAGTACACCGTGGACGGCGACGGGATCGTGATCAGGCTGGCCGACGCGATGGACTTCCTGACCCGCAAGGACTACGTCGACAACTGGCTGAGCGAGACTCACGAACAGTTCTGCGGCCTCAGCTTCGCCGGCTGGTCCGCGGTCGCCGAGCGCGCCGGCTTCATCATCGACCCGTCATCGAAGGCCTGGCGCAACGACTGGGTCATCGACAACCGCATCGCGCCGGTCGCCTCGATCACCACCCGCGATGGCACACCGATCGACTGGCCAGTCACCCACCAACTCCTGATTGCCCGCCGCTAACAGACGCGCCGTTAACGCACGCTGTGCTCACATGCGGCCCTGACCCGACCACACCGAACTCCCAATTTGCCTGGCTCACCCATCAAATGCGGCTCTCCTGTCGCATGAGTGGGTGGACCGAGGGCGGACGGGCGTGGCGATTCCGGGACGGAACTGGAGGGCTGGCACAGGTAACCGGCGCCGCCCACAGGCCACGACCTCTCCACGCCCCAGGCTGCCTGTCCACCCCCACCACTGCTTGTCCGAACCCACCGTTGCTTGTCCGAACCCTCCGCCACCGCCGTCGCACGCCGCCCAGTTCACCAGCCAACCGACCAACCGACCGGCCGGCATGGACATTTCGACAGGTAGTGCACCCTGAGACACCGTACGCGCAGCGCACTTTCACGCTCAGGTGCACTACCCACCGGCCAGCCACCGACCGACATGTCCTGTCGAACTGTCCGCCCCGCCACCCCCGACCACACGCAGAAGGTAGGAGGGCCGGTCATCTACTCGTGGTGTGGGTTCTCTGCTCGCACACCGGTCGAGAACCCTCAACGCGAGCGCCAGGTTTCGTCGAGTCGTGAATCTTGGTAGTGAAATACGGGGCAAATGCAGCCTCGATCCACGACTCGGTGTCCTGGGGGCCAGCCGGACGCCACGACTCGGCGCGAGCCCGCCTGGAGGGTAGGACAAGGGTGTCGCGGCTCGCGTGCCGCATCACCGAACCGACCCCATCCCGCTGCCCGATCCCGGTGCACAGCTCAGTATGGAGTGGTCGGCACCCACACATCGGACACAAGAGCCTCAGATGCGCGGTGGCTCGGGGCGCGCTCGGGGCGGGCTCGGGGGTGGGGGGCTGGGCCTGGGTGGGTGGGGTGGTTACGTGGCCTTTAGGTGGAGGGTTCCGGCTAGTGGGCGTACGGCGAAGGTCTGCCCGTCTCGGGTGAGCGTCAACGGAAGACGGCTGGAGAGGAAGGGTTCGCATTGGACTGCGAATGAGGTGCTGTCCGGGAGGGTTGCGAACAGGATCCAGTCGGCCGGTTCCAGGGCTGCCAGGTCGACCACGGCCGCCCAGCCGTCGTCCGAGACGGTACGGCGGCACTCGACGTCCACGTGGTCGTCGGAGTCGGGCAGGTACCGCCGCCAGCTGAAGTCGACATCGCCCCAGTCCGGTCCGCGCACCACCAGCATGTTGCCCGCAGCAACGGCAGCCGTCGCGGTCGTGCGGATCGGCGACTCGTGCAGGTTCACATAGCCGCCGGTCGAGCGGGTCAGCATCACGACCCGTCCGCCTTCCGCGTGGGAGACGAGGCGCTCGCCCGCCGTCCACAGCAGCACCTGTTCGCGCCCTTCCGGATCACGCATCCGGAACGCGCGCGTGGTGCGCTGGCTGAACGGGTCGTCCGGGTTGATCTCCTCGAGAATCGGCCGGATCGGCAGCCGGGCGGTGAAGTCGCGGCCATGCACCTCGAGCGGCAGCGCCACCTCCCCACCAGACAACGGCCGGCTCACGAACAGCGTCGGCTCGTCGAACGCCGACCGCCCGTGCAGCACCAGCGCGTCCGGGGTCTGCTCGATCGACGTCAACCGGCACGGATCGGACAGCCGCCGGACGGCGAACGCACCGTCCTTGCCCGGACCGGGCTGGATCCAGTTGAGGTCGTCGATCCATGCCCCCGGCGGCCAGCCGGGACTGCCTGCCTTCTGCCCCCGCAGCAGCTCGCGTCGGCGGATCCCACCGGCACGGAGCCGGACGTCGAAGTGCGACGGCCCGGCCGGGCATTTCGCGAGCAGCTCCCGACGGACGCGGACCTCGAACCCGACGAGGTTCGGCTCGCCGCGGAGGTCCGGAGCCGGGTACCGCCGTACCGGGAGACGATGGTTGCGGCCGGCAATCACCAGGCCGATGCGGAGACTGGACGGCTCGGACTGCAGGTGCCGGAGTTCGGCGGTGCCGCGGATCGAGAGGTCACCGTCGATCCACGAGACCTCGCGGACGCTGGTCGCAAGGGTGCTGTCGGCCGTCGTCCGCGGGAGGTGCTTCTCCGCCGCGTCCGGATCGACCGCGACCTTGTGCAGGAGCTCGAGATCGCCCGCGCGCACAGCCGCGAACTGGAGCTGGGCGAGGCGCGGCGAGTTCGCCAGGACCTCCTCGTCGAGCCGGTCCAGGAGCCCCGTGGTGAGCTCGACCAGATGCTGCTCCTCCTCCGGCGGGACGGTGCCGAACGCCGAGAGGATCGCGTGCAGGTCGATCTGCCGGAAGTGCGCGTGCACCCGGTGCCGGATCGCCGGCAGCGCGTCCTCGATCTCGTCCAGCACCAGGCCGGCCGAGACCACGCGGTCGCGGATATTCGCGAGCTGGAACTTCTGCTGCGTGATCGAGTCGCCGGACTCACGCTCGCGCCAGAAGTACACCGGCGCCGCGACGGTGTCGACGGTGACCGCGTCGAGGTGGGCCTTCAGCGTGACCGGGTAGTCCTCGTACCGGATCGCGGGGAACCGGTAGCCGTACTCGTCCCAGAAGGAACGGCGGTAGACCTTGTTCCACACCATGCGGTCCAGCACGAGCTGCGGCGTCTCGGAGATGTGCGTGGCCGGCCGATCCGCGGTGAACGCCTGCCCGTGCAGCCACGATTGCCGTACGCCGTAGCTGTTGTTGAACCGCCGTGCGTTCCCGCCCGCGAAGTCCGACCCGGTCCGGTCCAGCGAGTTGATCAGCAGGCCGAACCCGTGCCGCGTGACCAGGTCGTCGCTGTCGACGAACGTGACGTACTCCCCCGTGGCGTGCTCGACGCCTGTGTTGCGCGCCGGACCGAGCCCGGCGTTCTGCTGCTCGACGATCCGGAACCGCGCGTCGGTGTCACAGAACTCCTTCGCCACCACGGCGCTGTCGTCCGGCGAACCGTCGTCGACCAGGATCGCCTCGAAGTCGGCGAACGTCTGCCGCGCGATCGAGTCGAGACAGTCCCCGATGTAAGCCCCCACGTTGTAGAACGGCACTACCACGCTGAGGCGTGGCGCCGTCACCGCCTTCGCAATCGGCGGTCAAGCTTGCGGGCCAGCTTCCGGGCGACCACCTTCGGTTTGCGGACCTGGGCGGCGTGGAAGATCACGCGGGAGACGGCGTACGTGCGGGAGTCGCGGATCCGGTCGTGCGCGGCGGTCACCCGCTGGAGCTGGCCGCGGAGCTCGCGGATCCGGTGCTCGCGGGTCTTCATCGCCTTGTTGCGGAACCCGAGCGTGCGCTCGAGGCCGTAGACGTGGCCCTTCAGCTCGAACAGCTCGTGCTTGGCGGCCTCGGCGTCGGCGAGCGCCGTCCGGACGTCGACGGTGCCGGGGCCGGTTCCCAGTACAGCGGCGAGCGCGGTGGCGAGTTCTTTGCCACGGGCAACTTGTTGTGAGGTGGCGGGGAGAGTGTCGGGGTCGGTTGCCTGGATCTGCTCCGGCGGCTCGACTCCGGACATCCCGAGCCAGGCGGAGACGAGATCGTCGCCCAGCATCCACGGCGGCCAGGGGTGCCGGCGGTGCTGGCCGATCAGGCGGTCGTGGAACCGTACCCAGGCTGCCGCCAGTAAATCTTCCTTCTGTACGGGCGCCTGGGTCGTCCAGCCTGAGACGCCGTAGCTGAAGGTGTCGCCGTCGTAGATGATGTCGTCCCAGCGGACGATCACCCGTGTCTCGCTCACCCAGTCACCGAGGTCGGCCGCCAGCTTGCGGAACCCAGGCACGTCCTCGGCCGCAGCGAGCCGGAACAACACACTCTCAACCGCCACACCCGACGAGATCGCACCAGGAACAACGCCGGGGTCAAAGGAGAGTGAGTGCCCACGCGTCGGCTCGGACGCGGAGTCCGTCGCGGGCTCGGAGGCGGGCGCCTCGTTCGGGGTGGGGTCGCCGGTGATGGTGGTGTCCCAGCCGGTGAGGGTTTGGTTGGCAGTGAGGACTGCGCCGGCGGTCTCGGCGTAGATGTCGTGTGCGGGTGGTGCTCCTGCGATCGCCAGCCATCCGGTGGGGACCGCGGCGAGCAGCCCGGCGCGGGCGGCGGTGTCGATGCCCTCATGTGACGGGGAGAGTAGAGGTACGTCAGCAGGCTCCAGCGCACCGACCGCGAGCCGCGTCGGCAGCTCGCCAGGACGGCCGGCCGCGGCCACGTCCGCGCGAACGAAGGCGCTCGACGCGAAGTCGGCGTACACCTCAACCGCCCACGGCAGCGCCGTACGGAGCTGGTCGACCGACACCGGCCGCGTCGGGTCGTCGTGCACCGGCCGCCACTCGTCGTCACCGTGCCGCTCCTCGGCAGGACGACTGTCGAGCAGGTTCAGCAGCGAGAACTCGTTCTCCAGGCCGAGAACGACAACCGCGTCCGGAGTCGCCAGCGCACCGACCGCCGCCAACCGCTCCGTCCACGAGAGGTCCGCGCTGTCGTACCCGAGGACGCGGTCCAGACCGTCCGACGCGATGATCACGTCGTACGGCGAGGTCTGCAGCCCGTCCAGTGCGCCCGCGATCACCTGCAGACACGGACCGAACTCGTCACCCAACTGCTGCGCATCCGCAACCGAACGCACCAGGATCGTCACGTCCGCCGAGTGCGCAAGCACGGACTCGATCAGCTGCGGCGCATGCGGCCCGAGCACCAACGTCCGCCGATTGGCCGGAATCACGTCGGTCAGCAACGCCGCCAACGCCGGCCGCGCCACCGTACGATCCGTCCACGGCTGCATCTCCCCGCGAACCACCTGGACTTCAGACACGTTCTCTCCAATCGAACAGGCTGCGGAGTTCCGCGGCGGGCATCATCCAGGGGCGGCCGAGCTCGAGGTCGGTGGTCGCCCGGGCGGCCTCGAGGTCGATCGATTTGCCGAGCAGCTCCGGCCAGAGCCGCTCGATCCGGCTCTGTCCGCCGAACAGGGGGTTCTCGCCGTCCATCTCCATCGGGTCGCCGTACACAGCCGGCTCGCACCCGGCGGCGATGCCGTAGAAGATCGCCGTCGACAACCGGTTGGCGGCCACCCGCTTGTGCTTGCGAAGCTCGGCCAGCTGCCGGTACAGGAACTGCCGCTCGGTCCCCTCGTACGAGAAGCCGCGACGCCCGAACGACACCACCCGGAACCCGGCGTCCTCGTAGAACCCACGAACCTCGGGCCGGTCGTACTCGGTGTAGTACAGGCTGAACGTCACCGGGCCGGGCTCGGTCTCGCGGATCTCGTCGATCAGCCGCCGGTGGTCGCCGTGGATCTTGCCGCCCTCCCAACCATGGAAGAGGAACCAGAGGGTGCCCTCGCGCTCGACGGGCTCGTCTTGGTCCTGCACGGTGGGCTCCGGCTCGAGCTCGGTCAGGTACAGGAACGGCGCACCGACGCTGTGGTAGTTCCGCCGGCCGAGCGAGTGCCCGCGCCGCCGCGGCGCGTCGCTCCAGGTGAACCGCCACGCGCCGTCGTAGAACTCGTGCACCGGGTTCCAGCCGCAGCCGATGTTCCAGCCGTGCTGCAGGTACCCGCGCAGCCGCGGCGGGTGATCGAAGTCGAAGCCGGCGTACCGCGAGAGGATGTGCGCCTGGCCGTAGTAGTGGTTGTGGTGATGCATCAGCGCACCTCGACGTGCAGAGTGCCGGCATGGGGTCGGACGGCAAGCGCGTGCGTTCCGGTGCCGGAGGTGATTGCCAAGGGCAACCGGCTGCACAGGAACGGCTCGCACTGCACGGCATGCGCCGTACCGTCGGGGGCGGTCGCGAACAGGATCCAGTCGGCCAGCGCGGCCAGTGGATCGACGGAGACCTGTACTGCGGTCACCGGGATCAGGGCGTTCACATCAACGGTCACGGACCAGCCGTCCACGGCCGACGTACGGCGGCACGGGACGTCCAGGTGGTCGTCGGAATCGGCCAGGTACCGCCGCCAGCTGAAGGTACGCTCGCCACCCTCCGAGCCGCGCACGACCAACTGATTGCCCTCAGCAACTGCCGCGACAGCCGTGGTCCGGATCGGCGACTCGTGCAGGTTCACGTACCCGCCGGTCGATCGAGTCAGTGTGAGGACGCGATCGCCCTCGGTCCGCGCCAACGCGTCGTCGCCGGCGGTCCAGAGCAGCACGCGTTCCTGGCGCAGCGGCCCGCGGACGCGGAACATCCGGGTCGTCCGCTGCCCGAACGGATCGTCGGGGTTGGCCGCGTCGAGCAGCTCCCGGATCGGCAGCCGGGCGGTGAAATCGCGCCCGTCGACCGCCAGCGCGACCGCTTCCTCGCCGCCGACGATCGGCCGGCTCAGGTACAGCTCCGGCTCGTCGAACGACGCCCGGCCATGCAGCACCAGCTCGTCGCCGGTCTGCTCGACCGCGGTCAGCCGGCACGGGTCCGTCAGCCGGCGCAGCGAGAACCAGCCGTGCTTCCCCGGACCAGGCTGAATCCAGTTCGTCGCGTCGATCCACGCTCCGGGCGGCCACCCCGGGCTCCCGGGGCCCTGGCTGCCGAGCATGCCCTTGCGCTCCCGACGGCCCGACTGCATCCGTACCTCGAAATGCGCCGGCTCGCCCGTGCACTCGCCGAGCTGCTCCTCGTCGAGCAGGACCTCGAAGCCGACGAGCGTCCTCGTCCCGTGCAGATCCAGCGCGTCGTACCGACGGACGTCCAGGGGGTACGCGGTTTTGCCGACAAGCAGCGAGATCTCCAGCGTAGACGTACTGCCGGTCTCCAGGTGGCGGATCTCGGCGGTGCCGTTGACCGACAGCTTGCCGTCGACCCAGCCGACCTGGCGCACGCTCGTCGCGAGGGTCAGATCCTGCTCGCGCAGGCCGTACAGAGCTCGCGGCACGGCGGATTCGCCGAGGCCCGGGTAGTTGTATTCGAGCTGCTTCGAGCGGCGCGGCCGCGGTACCGCCCGTGCGCCGCCGCGCAGACCGCCCGAGTTGCGGAAGACGGCGAGCCGGCGGAGCAGGTCGACGTCCCCGGACCGGAGCGCCGCGTGCTGGATCCGGTCGTACCGGTGGGTCTTGGCCAGGACGTCCTCGTCCAGCCGGCCGAGCAGCTCCCGCGACAGGTCGACCAGCGCCTGCTCGTCCTCGGCCGGTACGGACCCGAACGCGGACATCAGGGTCAGTACGTCGATCTGCGCCAGGTGCGCGTGCACGCGCCGGCGGACCACCGGGACGGCGTCCGCGACCAGGTCGGTGACCAGGCCGGCCGAGGTCACCCGGTCCCGGATGTTGCCGAGCTGGAACTTCTGCTGGGTGATCGACTCGCCGGACTCGCGCTCGCGCCAGTAATAGACGGCCTGCGGGATCGTGTCGACGGTGACCGCGTCCAGGTGCGCCTTCAGCGCGACCGGATAGTCCTCGTACCGGATCGGGGGGAAGGTGTACCCGAACTCGGTCCAGAACGAGCGCCGGTAGACCTTGTTCCACAGCATCCGGTCCAGGACCAGATCGGGGAACTCGGTGACATGGGTGGCGTGCCGGACCCGGGCGAACGGCTGCTTGTGCAGCCACGACGGCCGGACGCCGAAGCTGTTGTTGAACCGCCGCGCGTTGCCGCCGGCGAAGTCCGAACCGGTCTTGTCCAGTGTCCGGACCAGGGCGGCGAACCCGTACCGCGAGACCAGGTCGTCGCCGTCGACGAACGCGAGGTACTCGCCGGTCGCCTCCCGGATCCCCGCGTCCCGCGCCGGGCCGGGGCCGGCGTTCTCCTGCTGGATGAGCCGGAAGCGGGCGTCCTGGGCGCAGAACTGCTTCGCGACCACCGCGCTGTCGTCCGGCGACCCGTCGTCGACGAGGATCGCCTCGAAGTCCGGCCAGGCCTGGCGGGCGATCGACTCCAGGCAGTCTCCGAGGTACTCGCCGACGCCGTAGAAGGGCACCACAACGCTCAACCGCGGCGTCACTCCGGTGGGCCCTCCTCGCCAGGGTGTGTCTCCTGATTCCACGCCGTAGCGAGCAGGTGCTCGGCGAGGTGCCCGCCGAGTGCCGCGCAGTAGGCGTGGGATCAGGAGTCACGCCCTACGCAGTCAACTCACTACGTAGCGGCAACGAGGTGCACCGTCATGAGGTTATGCACAGGCTCGAATCCGTATCGCGACCAGATTCGCTGAATTCCGGTCTGGTGCGCTTGGGTGGTGACGACCAGACGCCGGGTCGAGCAGGCGTCCTCGACGGCGGCCAGCAGGTGGCCGTACCGCCCGCGGCCCTGCTCGGCGGGCACGACGCCGGCCAGTTGGAGCTCGCTCCAGGAGCGCTGCTGGTCGATCGCGGCCAGCGCCAGTACGCGGCGGTCCGGGCCGCGCAGTACGACGGCACCGGCGTCGGCGATCCGGCGCCGGGCCCACTCCTGCCGTCCGGCCAGCGCGTGTCCGCGGTCGAAGACCGGGTTCGAGCAGTAGTGGTTGCCGGAGTCGCCGAAGACGTCCGCGACCAGGTCGTCGACCAGGACGCCGTCGATCTCGTCCTCGCGCTGCGTGGTGAAACCGGCCAGCGGCGCCGGGCGCCGGCCCTTGCCGACCGGCAGCGCCCAGCAGACGACCGTGTCGGCGAGCAGCGCCTGTCTGGGCCCGCTCGCCAGCGCGGCGAACCAGGTGGTCTCGCGCGCCGGGTACCGGAGCACGATCACGTCGGCGGTCGAATTCTCGACCGCGGCCAGCACCTCGGCCAGCGGCGTACCGGCGGAAGCGGATACCGACATGCGGTCGATCGAGACTCCGAACCGCTTGGCCGCGTCGACGGACGGGCGCACGGTCAGTTCACCGGCCTCGAGGGCGTCGTACCAACTCATAGGCCGTCGAGCTTAAGGCATCACGGTGACAAGAGCGTTACTAGGCGTACAGGGGTGCACACTCAGCGACAGCCATCCCGGCGCTGGTTGAGCGGCACGACGACAAACACCCATCAGCACGTACGGTAGTAGGGCGCTGCCTGCGCGAACGGAGGAACAAGGGAGACACGGATGGCACCCCAGCGGAACCACGAGCTTCCTGACGGCAATCACGTGATCGTGATCGACACCGAGTCGGCCTCCGGGCACCTGAGCACGATGCTGCAGCGGTTCCGCGAAGGCAGGACCGAGCCGATGGTCTTCAGCGACACCGGCGAACCTGAGGGCGTCGTGATCTCCTTCGCCCAGTGGCTCGAGTACCAGGAGCTGGTCGAGGACGCCGCCGCTGCCGCGCGAGTCGAGGAAACGACCCGGCAGCGACTCGAAGACACCCCACCGGAGGCCTACGTCCCTCGCGAACGCTCCCGCCTGAGGGTGAGCGGCGAGCGGCAGGACTCCGATGGCTGACCCCTATGTGCTGCGCCTGCATCCCGATCTGGAGGCGGAGCGAAAGGCTCTCGAGACGGCCGCGGCGCAGGACCCGACCGGGCGCGATGCCAAGCTGTTCAACGCGCTGGAAGACGGCCTGGACGCCTTGGAAGAAGGCCGCGAGGCGGAGTTCGACGGCAAGCGCATGCACTCGATCCAGGACAAGTACGGCGAGCTCGGCGACCATGCCGAGATCAAGCTCGAGGTGGACGAGGAGTACGCGCCGAACGGGTACAAATTCGGTGCATCGCACCGGCTGACGTACCAGGAGGCCGAGGGGACGGCGCAGGATCCGAGGCCGGTCAGGCGGGCGATCGCCTTCGAGCCACGCAGGGGCGGCCAGCCCTTCGTCGTCAGCGGCCAGCGCAACGAGCGCGCTCTCAGCGTGGGGCTCGACGAGCTGGACAAGGCCAAAGCTGCCGAGGCAACCGGTGGCAACGCGCCGACCACACCGGTCCGGATGCCGCTCGACACCGAGCTTGCGACCGCCATACACGCCGGAACGAACCCGACGCACGACAAGCGCGGCGTGACCAAGCCGGCCGAGACACCGGTAGCGACGAACGCCGCGTCGCAGACACAAGCCAAGCAGCGTGGTCCGGGGATGACGAAGACCTGAGGTCTCACACGCAGTGACCTGACGCGTTCGTGGCGCAACGGATTTCACATTAGTGTTACGACATGCGCGCGAAAGCGAGGCGGCGGGGGCCGCGAACTGCGGGGCCTTCCCTTTCCGGTCTGGTCGCCGGTCTTGCCGTCGTTGCGCTGACGATCGTGCTGCTCGCGCTGCACTCGACGGTCTTCGAGCTGGCCCGGTTCGTGCTGTTCACCGTGGTCGCGGTGACCCTGCCGGGGTTCGCGCTCTGGCGCCTGATCGGTGGATACGGACGCAACCTCGTCGAGGATCTCTCCGCCGGCTTTGCGGTCGGTACGGCCGGGCAGGTGCTCGTGTACCTGGCCAGCGCCTCGATCGGGCTGCAGGCGTGGTCGTGGGTGTGGGCGCCGGTCGTACTGGTGATCGCGTTCGTGGACCGCGACGCCCGGGCGCGGGTCTGGAGACGGGTCGAGCGGCCGTTGCGCCCGCTGCAGGCGTGGCTGCTCGCGGCGTCGACCGCGGTCGTGCTGCTGATCGTGTACCGCCGCGGACCGGGGCAATTCCTCCCGGCGTACACGGATCCGCTGCGGGCCTATCCGGATCTCGCGTTCCAGCAGGCGCTGGCTGCGAGCGCGAAATACGACGTACCGATCTCGACGCTGTGGCTCGGTGGCGAGCCGATGAAGTACCACACGTTCTTCCACCAGGCGACCGCCGCGACGCAGTGGGGCACGCGGATCGACCTGACCGATCTGATCCATTCGCTGAGCTGGCTGCCGTTGTTCCTGGCCGGGTGCGGGCTGGTGTTCGCGCTCACCACCCGGCTCACCCCGGCGGCCGAGTCCGGTGCGACGTGGGCGGGGCCGCTCGCGGTGTTCGTCGCCGGGCTCGGCGGAGCGGTCCAGCCGCTGGCGGGGGCCGGGCTGGGCGGGATCTCGACGGCCGTGGCGGCGTACCTGAGCCCGACGCAGAACCTCGGCGTACTGATCGCGCTGGCGATCTGTGTGGTGGCAGTGGACCTGCTGCGCGCCGACGGACGCCCGCGGGCGCGGTGGGTGCTGCTGGTGCTGCTCGCGCTGATCGCGGCCGGGGCGAAGTCGACGATCCTGCCGGTGGTGGGCGTCGGGTTCGCGTTCGCGTTCCTGCAGCTCGGGCTCGCCCGGCGCAGTACCCGGCCGGCGTTCCTGGGTGGGTTGCTGTCGCTGGGGATGTTCGTGGCCGCGTTGATCACGATCTTCGGTGGCAGTACGTGGGGGACGCAGATCAAGCCGTTCGAGACGTTCGTCCAGCTGGCACCGTTCCCGATGCTGATCTCGAACCCGCATGCACAGCTGTTGTCTGGGGCAACGACCTTGCTGAGTTGGGCGCTGGCGGCGTCGGGGCTGTTCTTCCTCGGACGGAAGTGGCGGGACTCCGGCGCGGTTTTCCTTGCAGGCGTAGCGGTTGCGGGCCTGTTGGGCACACTGCTGACCACCCAGTCCGGCGTCAGTCAGCTGTACTTTCTGCGGACCGCATTCCCGGTGATCGCCGTACTCGCGGCTGCTGGGCTGGCGAACTTGGTCGGCCGGCTCGGGGATCGGCGGGCTGTGGTACTCGTCGGCGCGGCAGGGCTGCTCGGTCTCGCGGCGTTCGCGATCGCGCGTTCGGAATCGGCCGATCTGCTTGGTATCAAAGGCCCGTGGCTGTGGACGGCTGCTGCGGTGGCTGTCGTCGCGGTGCTGGTCGCCGTGGGGTGGAAGCTGGCACGGCGGCCGGGCAACTTCTTTGTGGCATTGCTCGGCGGCGCGGTCGCCACGTGCATGATCGGGGCGGCATTGGTGCCGCTGCAGGCGTTCGTGTCGGACAAGTCGTCCAACTTGGTGTTCGCGCATCCGTTCCGCGGCGGCGCGACGGCCGCGGAGGCCGGCGCCGCGCAGTGGCTGCGGCGGAACAGCAAGCCCGGCGACCTGATCGCGACCAACGCACACTGCATCATCGAGCGCGACGGGCTGTGCGACAGCAGGCACTTCTGGCTCGCGGCGCTGTCCGAACGCCCGGTCCTGATCGAGGGCTGGTCGTACTCGAACCAGGCGAACCGGATCGCCCTCGCGAACGACGGCAACCCGAGCCTGATCCCGTACTGGGACCGCGAGGAGCTCGCCGCGAACGACCTCGCGTTCAAGTCGCCGTCCCCGGCGGCGATCGAGCGGCTGCACCAGGCCGGAGTCCGCTGGCTGTACGCAGACAACCGCGCCGGCGGGATCTCACCGGCCCTGCGCAACTACGTCCGGCTCCGGCACGCCACGCTGGACGCAACGATCTACGAACTCAGATAAGACCCAGCAGTGCGTCGGTGACTCGTTCGCGGCCTCGGCCGTCTACCAGTTCCCAGCCGGCCCGCGCCAGCCGACCGCGCTCCGCCGGATCGGTGAGCAACCACTTGAGGGTCCGGTCTGCCGACGAGACGTCTGTCTTCAGTGCACTCAGCAGCCCGAGTCCCGCCGCGGCGCGGGTGTCGACTGCGCGCTCGTACCCCATCACCTGGTTGTCGACGACGCACACCAGCCCGGCCGTGGCACCGAGGCAGAGCAACTCCCACGTCGACGTACCGGACGCACTGATCGTCAGATCGGCCTCACCGACGCGGGCCGCCAGCTGGTCCGTCGGGCCGATGACGTCCAGGCTCTGAAGCGGCTGCAGCTCGACGGCAGCGATCCGCCCGGCCAGGTCGGATCCCGGCGCGACCACGGTCGCCTCGAACGGCAGGCCGGTCGCGGCCAGCGCCTGAGCGACGTACGGGCCAGCTCCGAAGGCATCCGTGCCGCCGAAGAACGCGAAGACCTTCGGTACGGCGTTCTGCCGGTCGGCGGGTGGTGCCGCTGGCCGGTGTTCGAGGATCTCGTCGCGGATCATCACGTACGGCAGGCCCGCCAACCGAGTGGATCCGGCCGGCAACTGCGGGTGATCAAGCTCGGCGTCGAGGTTCTGGTCGACCAGTACGTCGGCGTCGGCGCCACGGAGGTCGCCGTCGACGATCGCCAGCGTCGGCAGCCCGCTCGCTCGCACCGCCGGGTAAACAGACGCGTCCAGGTCGTACGAGTCGAACACCACCGCGTCCAGGGCGAGCTGCCCGAACAGCTCCACGTGCTCGTCCGGCTCCCACACTGCCGGGCGAACCTCGATCCCGCGCGCCGCGATCTGCTCGGCCGCCCACGGCACCGTGTGGGCGTCGCAGATGAACAGCACCTCGACGTCGCGCCGCAGCACCTCCTCGGCAAGCGCCAGGCAGCGCATCACATGCCCGACCCCCCTGGCCGGCCCCACATCACACCGCACGCCCACGCGTTTCACCGGGTCAGTGTCCCCTAAGCGGTGTGGCTTGAGGGATAGCGGTGTCCAGGTGAGTGCCGCGAGGTGCGTGCCTGGGCGCCGATAGCATCAAGTCACACCGCTTAGGGGACACTCGCGTACGGTTGGGGGCGGTTCGTCGAGACAGTGCCCGAGACTGTGATTGAGGCGGTTGCTCACAAGGCAGCTATTGTTTCGAGGGCCGCTTCGCATCTGCGTGGTTCGGAACCGTCCGTCAGAAGGGTCCCGCTCGAGTGTCAATCCTCACCGGCTCCGACATCCTGGTCACCGGCGGTACCGGATCGTTCGGCCGGACGTTCGTACGGCATGCGCTGGAACACCTGGACCCGCGGCGGATCATCGTCTTCAGTCGCGACGAGCTGAAGCAGTGGGAGGTCCGGCAGTCGTTCGGCGACGACCCGCGGCTGCGGTTCTTCCTCGGCGACGTCCGCGACCGCGCGCGCCTGGAGCGGGCGATGCACAAGGTCGACTACGTCGTGCACGCGGCCGCGCTGAAGCAGGTCGACACCGCGGAGTACAACCCGTGGGAGTTCGTCCAGACCAACGTGGTCGGCTCGCAGAACGTCATCGAGGCGAGCATCGACTGCGGCGTGAAGCGGGTCGTCGCGCTGTCCACCGACAAGGCGTCCAGCCCGATCAACCTGTACGGCGCCACCAAGCTGACCGCCGACAAGCTGTTCATCAACGGCAACCACTACGCGGCCGCGTACGACACCCGCTTCAGCGTGGTGCGGTACGGCAATGTGATGGGCAGCCGCGGCTCGATCATCCCGAAGTTCCGCGCACTGCACGCGGCCGGTCAGTCGCTGCCGATCACCGACCTGCGCTGCACCCGGTTCCTGATCACGCTGCCGGAGGCGGTCGAGTTCGTCGTCGACTCGTTCGACCTGATGACCGGCGGCGAGCTGTACGTACCGCGGATCCCGTCGATGAAGGTCACCGACCTGGCCGAGGCGATCGCGCCCGGCGCCGCGATGCACGACATCGGCCTGCGGCCCGGCGAGAAGCTGCACGAAGAGATGATCAGCCCGGAGGAAGGCCGCCGCGCGGTCTCGGTCGGTGATCGCTACGTGCTGCAGCCCGACCTCGCCAGCTGGGGCTACCAGCCGCCGCCCGGCAGCGTCGCGGTCCCGGAGGGGTTCCACTACGCGTCCGACACCAACGACCAGTGGTACTCGATCGACGAGATCCGCAAGATCCTCGAGAGCGACTGAGCGTGCTGCCGTACGGACGTCAGTCGATCTCGGACGCCGACATCGAGGCGGTCACCGCTGTCCTGCGCGGTGACTGGCTGACCACCGGGCCGTCGGTCACGGCCTTCGAGGACGCGATCTCGGAGCTGTCCGGCGGCCATCGGGCCGTCAGTTGTACGTCGGGAACGGCCGCCCTGCACATCGCCTACGCCGCTCTCGGCGTCGGACCAGGCGACGAGGTCGTCACGACCCCGATGACCTTCGTGGCCACCGCCTCCTGCGCCGCGCTGCTCGGCGCACGCGTGGTCTTCGCCGACGTCGACTACGACACCGGGCTGATCGATCCAGCCAGTGTGGAGGCGTCCCTCACCGAGCAGACCAAGGTGATCGCGGCGGTCGACTACGCAGGTCAATCCGCGGACTACCCGGCGCTCCAAGCGCTCGCAGACCGGGTAGGCGCACGGACGCTCGCCGACGCTGCGCACTCGGTAGGCGGTTCAGCCGGTGGGCGCCCGGTGGGCGATCTGGCGGACGTCACCACGATGTCCTTCTTCCCCACCAAGAACCTCACCACCGGCGAGGGCGGCGCGGTCGTCTGCAAGGACCCGGCGGTCGCCCAACGCGCCCACGAGTTCCACTTCATCGGTCTGGTCCGCGACCCGGACCGGTTCGAGATCGCCGACGAGGGCCCCTGGCACCAGGAGGTCCACGAGTACGGCGTGAACTACCGCCTGACGGATCTCGGTGCGGCCCTCGGCATGTCCCAGCTCCGCCGGCTCGCGGAGTTCAAGCGCCGCCGGACTGAGATCACCGCGCGCTACAACGCGGCCTTCGCGGGCGTCGACGGGCTGCGGACGCCGGTGCAGCGCGCCGACGTGGACCCGATGTGGCACCTCTACCCGATCCGCGTACTCGGCGGCCGTCGGCGCGAGGTCTTCGAACGGATGCGCGCCGCCGGCATCGGCGTGCAGGTCAACTACATCCCCGTGTACTGGCACCCGGTGTTCGCGCACCAGGGCTACCAGCGCGGCCTGTGCCCGAACGCCGAACAGTTCTATGCCGAAGAACTGTCACTCCCCCTGTACCCGGCGCTCACCGACAGTGATGTCGACCGGGTGATCGAGACCCTTCTCAACCTGGTTGGCTAACGTGACGGATGTGACCCGATCGAATCTGATCGGCGGAGAGATGCTGAACTGGTCGGATCTGCACCCGGCCGACGCCCGCCCCGCGGCCGCCGGACCCGCAGCGACCGCTCTGGTGACCGCAACTCTCCAGCCCGACGACACCGCCCTTATCGCCGGCCCGCACGCCGCCGAGCTGATCACCCATGCCGCCGACACGGCGACGTCGGTCGATCTGATCGTCCGCTCGGCCCCCGACGCCGAAGAGCTCGCCGAGCTCCTGGACGACGCGAAGGGTCAGGTGTTCTGCGGCTCGCTCGACCGTTGGTCGGGCGATGAGACGTACGACGTGATCGTCGCGCTCGACGGGCTCGAGCGGCTCGTCGGCCCCGACACCGCGACGCTCCCGTGGGCGGAGGCACTGCGGCGGCTGACCGCGCGCCTGCGGCCGGGCGGGCGGCTCCTGCTCGGCGCCGAGAACGCGTTCGGTTTCCAGCGGCTGATCCAGCCGGACATCGCGGCGGCGCTGCCCCGCGACGAGGACTGGGGCCGGGACATCGCCGACCGTGCGCCGGCCGGCCTCAAGCCGCTGCGGGTCGCGCTCGGTGACGCCGGCCTGCAGGTGCCGCAGACGTACGCCGTCTTCCCGTCGCTGATCCAGGCGGACGTCGCGCTCGCCTCGACCGAGGGATTCGCGGCCGTGGTCGCGGCCAGGGCCGTTGCCTCGCGCAACGAAGGCCCGGTGCTGATGGACCCGTACCGGCTGGTGCTGGACGCGGCCGAGGCGGGGATGGCGATCGAGCTGGCCCCCGCCTGGTACTTCGTGATCGGCGCCGAGGTGCCGGCCGTGCTGCCCGAGGACGTCGTGCCGGAGGGCGAAGGTGTCCTGCTGGAGGAGCACCTGTTCGCGGCGCTGCGCAGTGACGACCAGGCGGAGCTCCGGCGCGCGATTCCTGCGTACGTGGCCTGGCTGGGCACCGGTGGCGCGGGATCGCCGGACAACGTCATCCTCGACGGCGGGACGTACCGGCTGTTCGGGGAGCCGCAAGACCTTGATGTTGTCGAACACCTCGAGCGGTTCGCGCGGCGCTCCCTGGAAAGTGGCCTGCGGCAACCATGGCCTGCGGCGGCGGATCCGCACCAACTGACCGCCCGACTCGCGTCGATGGCCGGGATCACCGTGCCCGAGCAGAAGTTCCGGCGCAGCGAGGTCGTTCGTCCGCAGGGCAGCGCCGAGCAGCTCACCACCGTCGCGCGGATCGCCGACGAGTTGGCCCACGCCAGCGCCCGCGCGATCTTGTTCGAGGGCACGGTCAGCGGTCTGCGCCGTTCGCGTACGTACCAGGTGGGTCACCGGGTCCTCGGCCCGGCGCGCGCCGTCCGCCGCCGGATCAAGCGGGCCCGCTGGAAGGTCAAAAAGGCTGTGCGGAAGGTGCTTCGCTGATGCACCACGCCAATCACTTCTACGGGCACGCCGACATCATGGCGACGTACGCCGGCCTGCAGAAGACGCCGCGGATCTGGGGCTACCTGCAGCACGGGTGGAACATCCTCGACGGGTTCGCGCACGGGACCGCCTTCGCGCCGGGCACGCCGAAGTTCGTCTGGACGGACAGCGTCCGGCGCCGCGGGCACGCACTCGGCCTGCGCAACTACTCGGTGATCGGCTCGGTCTGGCTGTACCTGCTGAAGTCCTACCCCGATCTGGCCGTCCCGGCGAAACGGGCCAAGGGCACCATCTTCTACCCGTTCCACGGGTGGGAGGGCCAGAACGTGCTCGGCGACCACGGCCGGATCGTTGCCTCGATCAAGGATCATGAGACCGGCCCGGTGACGGTCTGCCTGTACTGGAACGAGTACGACAAGCCGGAGATCCGCAAGGTCTACAAGGACGCCGGCTTCCGGGTCATCACGCACGGCTACCGAGGCCTGCACTGGCGGGACACGAACGCCAAGTTCCTGGTCAACCAGCTCCGGGAGCTCCGCAAGCACGACCGCGTGGCGTCGAACCGGCTCAGCTCCGCCGTTCTGTACGGCGGCTCGCTCGGGCTGGGGGCAGGGGTCTACGGTGATCCCATGGTGCTGGAGAACGAGCACCCGTCGTTCGGCGGTCAGGCGCGGATCAAGCGGCTGTGGCCCGAGATGGACCAGCCGTACGTCCCGGCAGCGGTCGCACGCGAGTTCACCGACACCGAACTGGGCGTCGACCACGTCGCCGGACCCGCAGAGATCCGGGAGATCTTCCGATGGAACAGCTGAAGGCTGACCCGAAGGTCGGCATCGTCACGCAGGTGCGGGTGACCAGTACGCGGCTGCCGGCCAAGGTCCTGCTGAAGGTCGCCGGCCGCACCTATCTGGAGCACCACCTGGACAGGCTGCAGCAGACCGGCCTGCCGGTGGTCGTCGCCACCACCACGAACCACGACGACGACCCGGTGGTGGAGTTGTCCGCCGAGCGGGGCGTGCCGGTCTTCCGTGGCAGCGAGGACGACGTCCTGAGCCGGTTCGCGGGCGCCGCCCGGGAGCACGGGCTCGACGGGATCGTCCGGGTCACCTCCGACTGCCCGCTGATCGACCCGGCGATCGTTGCCGCAGGCGTCGACCGGTGGCGTGCCGAGAACGACTCCGACCTGTACGTCTCGAACTGCCTCGAGCGCACCTACCCGCGCGGCATGGACTTCGAGATCTTCTCCACCGCCCGGCTGTACGACGCGGACGCAAAGGCCACGCTCAAGGCCGACCGCGAGCACGTCACGTCGTACCTGCACCAGAACCGGTCAGGTGACGTCCACCTGCTGAACCTGCCGTGGTCCGGCGCCGCAGCCTCACCGAACGCGGCGCAGTATCGGCTGACGCTGGACACCGCGGACGACTGGAAGTTGCTCGACGCCCTCATCGAGGACTTCGACGCGACCCACCTGAACTGCGCCGAACTGGTCGCGATCCTGGACCAGCACCCGGAGCTGGCCGCGCTGAACGCACACATCGAACAGAAGAAACTCGGCGAGTAACGGGTTTCGTGCCGTGCGCTACGGCATGATTTACACCGATGACCACCAATGAGCCGGCCGGGGACCCCGCCGCTGCTGCCGCTGCTGCCGCTGCCGCTGGCAACGGCGTGCCTGCCGCTGCTGCCGGCAACGGCGTGTCCGCAGCGCGCGCCAAGTCCTTCGGCGCCGTCGCAGCCGCGTACGACGCGGGCCGGCCGACGTTCCCGCTCGAGGCACTGACCTGGATCCTGGGTCCGGGCCGCGGCCTGCAGGTGCTCGACCTGGGCGCCGGTACGGGCAAGCTCGCCGCGGTCGCCGCCGCACTCGGGCACCACGTGATCGCTGTCGATCCGTCGCCGGAGATGCTCGAGGTCTGCCGCCGCCAGACCGGCGTCGACACGATGGTCGGCGCGGCCGAGTCGATCCCGCTCGCGCACGCGTCGGTGGACGCGGTGATCGTCGGACAGGCCTTCCACTGGTTCGACCACCCGCGGGCGCTGCCGGAGATGGCCCGGGTGCTGCGCCCGAACGGCGTCCTCGGCCTGCTCTGGAACAACCCCGACACCGTGGTGCCGTGGGTCCGCCGGATCTGGCAGGTAATGCAGGGGGACGGCCATCTCGGGGAGCACCGCGGCGGCAGCGACCGGTTCGAGCCGCTGCCGATCCTGGAGCAGTCGAACCTGTTCGCGATGATCGAGCAGGCTCGGTTCCGGCACTGGCACGACCTGGACCGCGGTGGCCTGCGCCAGCTGGCACAGTCGCACTCGCGGGTCGCTGTACTCAAGGAGAGCCGGCGCGAGCAGGTCCTGGACCAGGTCGAGCTGATCTACGAGCACACCGCCCGCCCGCCGGAGCCGCTGCGGATGCCGTACTTCACCGACTGCTTCCGCGCCCACCCGAGCGAGTTCGCGAACTACCGCCGCACTCTCAGCGGCCCGGTGGCACCGCACCTTTAGAACGTTTTGGTTGCGGTAGGTCACAAATGGGCAACCAGCAGCTAACGTGCACCTGTTCGAGTCCAGCGAAGGGGAGTTCATGGACGAGGAGATGGTGCGCGAGCGGGACGCCCGCGCCTACGAGGCGGTGCACGACGCGGCCGACTTCACCGAGCTGAAACGGCGCTACAAGAACTTCGTCGTACCGTGGACGATCGCCTTCATGGCGTGGTACCTGGCGTACGTCGCCTGCAACAACTGGGCGCGCGGTTTCATGAGCCACCGGATCGGCGGCTCGCACGTGAACGTCGCACTGATCTTCGGGCTGCTGCAGTTCGTGTCGACGTTCGTGATCGCGGCGCTGTACGGCCGGTTCGCGAACCGGAAGCTCGATCCGCTCGCGCACGGCCTGAACGCCAAGTACAAGAGGGAGCGTCGCCGGTGAACCCCCTGCTCCTTCCGTTGGCCGCCGAGCCCGGCAACCGGGCGCTGACCATCTCCCTGTTCAGCGCGGTCGTCGCCGTGACGCTGTACATCACCTGGTGGGCCTCCCGGCAGAACAAGACCGCCGCCGACTACTACGCCGGCGGGCGCTCGTTCAGCGGTGCGCAGAACGGCCTCGCCGTCGCCGGCGACTACATGTCGGCCGCGTCGTTCCTCGGGATCTCCGGGCAGATCGCCCTGTACGGGTACGACGGCTTCCTGTACTCGATCGGCTTCCTGGTCGCCTGGCTGGTCGCACTGCTGCTCGTCGCCGAGCTCCTGCGGAACTCGGGCCGCTTCACGATGGCCGACCAGCTCGCGTTCCGGATGAAGCAGAAGCCGGTCCGGACCGCGGCCGCGACCTCGACGATCGTCGTCTCGATCTTCTACCTGCTGGCCCAGATGGTCGGCGCCGGCTCGCTCGTCGGGCTGCTGCTCGGCGTCAAGAGCGAGGGCCTGAAGGCCGCCGTGATCGTGCTGGTCGGCGCGCTGATGATCGTGTACGTGACCGTCGGCGGCATGCGGGGCACCACCTGGGTGCAGATCGTCAAGGCGATCCTGCTGATGGCGGGCACCGTGGTGATCACGTTCCTGGTGCTGCTGAAGTTCCACTTCAACATCTCCGAGCTGCTCGGTTCCGCGGCCGCGAAGTCCGGCAAGAGCGAGGCGTTCCTGCAGCCGGGTCTGCTGTACGGCAAGGACCTCACCGGCCAGATCGACTTCCTGTCGCTCGGCCTCGCGCTGGTCCTCGGTACGGCCGGACTTCCGCACATCCTGATCCGCTTCTACACCGTGCCGGACTCCCGTTCCGCGCGCCGGTCGGTGCAGTGGGCGATCGGCCTGATCGGCGTGTTCTACCTGATGACGCTGGCCCTCGGGTTCGGCGCCGCCGCGCTGCTGAACACGGGCAAGGGTTCGGCGGTGGCGGAGTCGAAGGGCAACGTCGCATCGCCACTGCTGGCCGAGTCGGTCGGTGGCGGGGCCGGGTCACTCGGTGGCGCGATCCTGCTGGCCTTGATCGCGGCGGTCGCGTTCGCGACGATCCTCGCGGTAGTCGCGGGCCTCACGCTGACGTCCGCCTCGTCGTTCGCGCACGACCTGTACGCGAACGTCATCTCGAAGACCAAACCGACCGAGAAGCAGGAGCTCCGGGTCGCGCGATTCGCGGCGATCGGGATCGGTGCGGTGGCGATCGCGCTGGCGATTCCGGCGCAGAAGCTGAACATTGCGTTCCTGGTCGCGCTCGCGTTCGCGGTCGCGGCCTCGGCGAACCTGCCGGCGCTGCTGTTCAACCTGTTCTGGAAGCGGTTCAACACCTCGGGCGCGGCCTGGAGCATCTACGGCGGTCTGATCTCGTCCGTCGTCCTGGTGGTCTTCTCGCCGGTGGTGTCGGGCAAGCCGACGTCGATGATCACCGGCGCCGACTTCGCCTGGTTCCCGCTGTCGAACCCGGGCATCGTGTCGATCCCGCTGGGCTTCCTGTTCGGCGTCCTCGGTACGTACCTGGGCCGCGACAAGTCCAGCACGGAGCGGTACGCCGAGCTGTCGGTCCGCGCCTTCACCGGCGCGGGCGCGGAGGGTGCCGCCAAGCACTGACGTTCGCATCGAAAGGGCCGGCCCGCTGTTCGGGCCGGCCCTTTCGTCGTCCGTTCAGGCCGTCGTCGTTACCGAACCGTTGACGCCTGCGTAGCGGTGCCGTAACAATGAGCCACGCGTCCTGCAAGAAATTGGCAGTGCGACGAAAGTTTTGAACTCTTCCTTGTTCCGCCCACCAGGAGAGGTCTCATGCGCATTCCACGTTGGCGGTTGCTGACCGCCCTGCTGGCCGCGAGTCTCGCGGCCGCACCACTCACCTCGCCGTTCGCTTCCTCGTCCCAGGCCGCGGTCCTCGCCGGTCCCAATCTCGCGGCCGGGAAGTCCGCCACGGCCAGCAGTTCCACCCAGAGCTACGTCGCCGCGAACGTGACCGACGGCGACCGGAGCACGTACTGGGAGAGCGCGAACAACGCGTTCCCGCAGTGGGTCCAGGTCGATCTCGGCTCGTCGGTCGCCACCAACCAGGTCGTCCTCAAGCTGCCGGCCACCGACTGGGAGGCCCGCGACGAGACCCTCGCGATCCAGGGCAGCACCGACGGGCAGAACTTCACGGACCTGTCCGCCGCCGCGGCCCGCACCTTCAGCCCGCCGGGCAACACGGTGACGGTCGACTACGGCACGGCGACCACACGGTACGTCCGGGTCCGGATCACCGCGAACACCGGCTGGCCGGCCGGGCAACTCTCCGAGCTCGAGGTCTACGGGCCGGCGACCGGTGACACCCAGGCTCCCACCGCCCCGGGCGGCCTGGCCTTCACCGAGCCCGGCGCCGGTCAGATCAAGCTCACCTGGAGCGCCTCGACCGACAACGTCGGCGTCACCGGGTACGACGTCTACGCGAACGGTCAGTTGCGTACGAGTGTGGCCGGCAACGTCCTCACGTACACGGACAACCAGCCAGCCAACGTGTCCCTGACCTACTCCGTCCGCGCGAAGGATGCCGCGGGCAACCAATCGCCGAACAGCAACACGGTCACGCGGAACGGCAGCGGCGGGGCGGGCAGCAACCTCGCGCTGCACAAGCCGATCACGGCGTCCGGATCCACGTTCACCTACGTACCGGCGAACGCGAACGACGACGACGTCACGACGTACTGGGAGGGGAACGCGAACCCGGCGACGCTGACCACCGAACTGGGCTCGAACGCGGACCTCAGCTCGATCGTCGTGCGGCTCAACCCCGATCCGGCCTGGGGTGCGCGGACACAGACCTTCTCGGTACTGGGTCGCGAGCAGAGCGCTACCGGGTTCACCACGATCGTCGCGCCGGCGTCGTACGCCTTCGACCCGGCGAGCGGCAACGCGGTGACGATCCCGGTCAGTGCGCGGGTGGCCGACGTACGGCTGAACTTCACCGGGAACACCGGCGCACCGGCGGGTCAGGTCGCCGAACTGCAGGTCCTCGGCGTACCGGCACCGAACCCGGATCTGAGCCTCTCGAACGTCTCCTGGACGCCCACCGCACCGGTCGAGACCGACGCGATCACGGTGCGCGCAACGGTGAACAACGACGGCACGGCTGCCTCCCCGGCGACGTCGGTGAACTTCTACCTGGCCGACACCAAGGTGGGCACAGCGTCCGTCGGCGCGCTCGCAGCCGGCGCATCGACGACCGTCAGCGCATCGATCGGGGCGCGCGACGCGGGGTCGTACGCGTTGAGCGCGAAGGTCGACGAGGACAACACGGTCATCGAGCAGAACGACGGGAACAACACGGCTGCGGCTTCCGGCCCGTTGGTCGTGACTCCGGTGGCGAGCTCGGACCTCGTCGCCGCGGCTGTGAACTGGACGCCGGGCAATCCGTCCGCAGGGAATTCCGTCGGGTTCTCCGTGTCCTTGAAGAACCAGGGCAGTGTCGCCTCGGCGTCTGGTGCGCACGGGATCACACTGACCGTGCTCGACGGGTCGTCCGTGGTCAAGACGCTGACCGGCTCGTACAGCGGGGCGATCGCGCCCGGTCCGACCACGTCAGCCGTTGCTCTGGGCAACTGGACGGCGGCGAACGGCCGGTACACCGTGCGTGTCGTACTGGCGGACGACGCGAACGAGTTGCCGGTGAAGCGTACGAACAACACCAGCGAGCGGCCCTTGTTCGTCGGCCGCGGGGCGAACATGCCGTACGACCACCTCGAGGCAGAGGACGCATCGGTCGGCGGCGGCGCCACGGTCATCGGGCCGAACCGTACGATCGGCGACCTCGCCGGTGAAGCATCCGGCCGGCGCGCGGTGACGCTGAACGCGAACGGCGCGTACGTCGAGTTCACCACGCGGGCGTCCACGAACACCCTGGTCACGCGCTTCTCGATCCCGGACTCGGCCGGTGGCGGCGGTCAGTCGTCGACGCTGAGCGTGTACGTGAACGGGACCTTCGCGAAGACGTTGCCGCTGACCTCCAAGTACTCGTGGCTGTACGGCGCGGAGGCGTCGCCGAACAACTCGCCCGGCTCGGGCCCGGCGCGGCACATCTACGACGAAGCGAACCTGATGCTCGACCAGACGTACCCGGCCGGGACCAAGATCCGGCTGCAGAAGGATCCGTCGAACGGCACGACGTACTCGATCGACTTCCTCGACACCGAGGCCGCGACGGTGATCGGCAACCCCGGCGCGGGCTTCGTGACCCCCGACGGTTTCACCCAGCAGGACGTACAGAACGCGCTCGACAAGGTCCGTCAGGACAGCACGTTGCAAGGGGTGTATCTGCCGCCGGGCGACTACCAGACGTCCTCGAAGTTCCAGGTTTACGGGAAGGCCGTGGAGATCGTCGGGGCCGGACCGTGGTTCACCCGGTTCCACGCGCCGGACACGCAGGACAACACCGACATCGGCTTCCGGTCCGAGGCCTCGGCGAACGGCTCGACGTTCAGCGGATTCGCGTACCTCGGCAACTACACGTCGCGGATCGACGGCCCAGGCAAGGTCTTCGACTTCTCGGGGACGGCGAACATGACCATCGACAACATCTGGGTCGAGCACATGGTCTGCATGTACTGGGGTTCGAACACCGACACGTCGACGATCAAGAACTCGCGGATCCGGGACACCTTTGCCGACGGCATCAACATGACGAACGGCTCGTCCGGCAACACCGTCAGCAACAACGAGGCACGCTCGACCGGCGACGACAGCTTCGCGCTCTTCAACGCCACCGACAACGGCGGCGGCGAGGTCCGCGACAACGTCTTCGAGAACCTGTCAGCCTTGCTCACCTGGCGCGCCGCCGGATTCGCCGTCTACGGCGGGACGAACAACATCTTCCGGAACCTGTACGCGGCCGACATGCTCACGTACCCGGGGATCACGATCAGCTCGCTCGACTTCGGAATCCCGATGAACGGCTTCGGCGCGACGCCACCCACCCAGTTCCAGAACGCGTCCGTCGTCCGCTCCGGCGGGCACTTCTGGGGCAACCAGGCGTTCCCCGCGGTCTGGGTCTTCTCCGCGACGAAGATCTTCCAGGGGATCCGTGTGAGTGACCTCGACGTGGTCGATCCGACGTACTCCGGAATCATGTTCCAGACCAACTATGCCGGCGGCAACCCACAGTTCCCGGTCGCCGACACGATCTTCACCAACACGACGATCACCGGGGCCCACAAGTCCGGCGACGCCTACGACGCCAAATCCGGCTTCGCCATCTGGGCCAACGAACTCCCCGAACCCGGCCAAGGCCCGGCCCGCGGCGAAGTCACCTTCAACAACCTGACCCTCACCAACAACACCACCGACATCCAAAACACCACCCAAACCTTCACCATCCACCGCAACTAGCCCAGCGCCCTAACCCACCCACCTAAACGCGGGGCCCGCGGGACCACACGACCCCACGCGGCCCCGCGCCCGCCCCCTCAACCCCACGCGGCCCCAACCCCACGCGCCTCCGCGGACGACACCAGCCGTGTCCGCAACACCCACCATCGCGCCACCCTCGGCCCCAAGACACCCACCCGATGAACCCCAGCACCCCACCCAGCCACCCACGCAATACCCCATCCCCACCGCCTCCCCGACCCAGACACATCCAGCACCCCCATCCGCATCACCGCACGCAAACCACCAACGCACACCACGAGCGAACGATCCGCACCATCCTCGTTCCCCCACCATCCGCCCCACCCGAACTGCACCCGCACCAGATGTACGCACCATCCACGTCACCTGCACGCCTGCGCCGCTCGCACACCAGCGCCACGCACACGCGGCCGCGCACGCGCCTGTGGTCATCCGCAACGCACGCCGGATGCTCACACTTGCGGCGCTGCGGCTGTTCATGCCAGCCCCAGCGCCAGGCGCCGGTCGCACCAGACCCGCTCGTCGTGGCCCGCTTGTACTGGGTGCGCGGCGTCTTGGTCGGAGGTAGCAGCCGAACGCCGGGGTGCAGGAGGTACCT
>NZ_JBICUC010000002.1:189527-1332906 GCF_043197975.1 Kribbella sp. NPDC048928
CTAGGCGACGCGACCGGCCGAGCCTTGGTCGGAGGTAGCAGCCGGACGCCGGGGTGCAGGAGGCACCTAGGCGACGCGACCGGCCGAGCCTTGGTCGGAGGTAGCAGCCGGACGCCGGGGTGCAGGAGGCACCTAGGCGACGCGACCGGCCGAGCCTTGGTCTGGATGATCATGTGGATCTACTGCAGGGCTTCGAGCTGAACGGAGTGCATTCGATGGCGGTTCAGCTGTTGGGCCGACGGCGTCGCTCGGATGATCGCGGGCAACAGCGCGTACCGTGCGCGGGCCGGGCGGTTTGGTTGCCTCGCCCCAGACTTCTGCGGCGATTGCTGCTTGCAACTCCGCCTCGGTGAATTCCTCTCGTTGGTTCTCCTCGCGCAGCCGCCTCATCACCTTTCGTCCCAGCGCAGTGTCCAACAGCCAGCGTCGATCAACCACCGGCCACAGATCGTCCACACGTCCTAGACGCCCAGCCCAGAACTCCGTAGCCTCCGCGCCCTCGACGAGACCCTCCGGCGACACCTGCGCCGACGTAGCTTGCCGTGATGGCGCCTCCGGTTGCTGAGTAGCACCCGCCGACACCTCACGCGAGCCCGCATCGCCCCGCCAGAGCGCAACCGATCGGCGCCCACCCGAAGACGATCCATCCGAAGGCGGTCCATCCGATCGGCGCCCATCCGAAGGCGGTCCATCCGAAGGCGGTCCATCCGAAGGCGGCTCATCTGATCGGCGCCCGTCCGGAGGCGGCTCGTCCGGGGGCAGCCCACCTAGTCGGCGCTCGCCCGGAGGAGAGTCCAACAGGTCAGCGTCCGCCAGACGTCCCACCGTCGAACGTGGGTCGTGTACGCCGGGTTCGTACGGGTGTGACACCTGCACGCGTGAGTCCTGCACGCCTGAGTCGTCTACGCGTGAGTCCCGCACGCGTGAGTCCCGCACGCCTGAGTCGTCTACGCGTGAGTCCCGCACGCCTGAGTCCCGCACGCCTGAGTCGTGTGCGCGTGAATCGTGTGCGCGTGAATCGTGTGCGCGTGAATCATCCTCGTAGGAGTCGTGAGGTGGGTGGGGTCTGCTGGCAGGTGATGCTGGTGTTTGTGGCAGATCGGCGTGGGGTGGTGGGTCGGCCCAGTGCGGGCGGGTGACGTGGACTGTGCCGTTGGTGATGGTGATGGTCCAGTGGCCGTTGTGGAGGTCTGCGTGGTGTCTGCGGCAGAGCAGGGCGAGGTTGTTGAGTTTGGTCTCGCCTCCGTCGACCCAGGAGATCAGGTGATGGGCATCGCACATCACGGGCGGGGCTCCGCAGACGACGCAGCCTCGGTCGCGGGTGTTCAGGGCACGGCGCATCGCCCGGGTGACCAGGCGTTCTCGGCGGCCCACATCGAGGGGTTCGGAGTTCGAGCCGAGCACGATGGGGATGACGTTGGCGTCGCACGCCAGGCGTCTGATCGTCGCGGCTGACAGCCCGTTGCCGTAGACGGTGTCACCAATCGCGTCCGCGGTCGCGGCCTTGAGGTCTTCCAGGTCAATCGTCACCGTCAGGTTCGCCTTCGCCCCGAACCCAGGCACCACATCACCAGCAACACCACACCCCTGCCCCTTCCCCAAACCACCCACGCCGACACCACCCAACCCACCCAGACCCGCCGCAACACCACCCGACCAGACCCGGCCCGACGCGAACGGCAGCGGCGCGGTGGGGCCAGGCGCAGCCAGGTTCGACGCGATGTGGCTCGACGCGGTCGGGTCCGACGCGCCTGGGTCCGGCGCGGCCGGGCTCAGTGCAGTCGGGTTCGGTGCAGTCGGGTTCGGTGCAGTCGGGTTCGGTGCAGTCGGGTTCGGCGGGGTCGGGTTGGAGGTGGTCGGGTTGGAGGTGGTCGGGTTGGAGGTGGTCGGGTTGGAGGTGGTCGGGTTGGAGGTGGTCGGGTTGGGGGTGGTCGGGTTGGGGGTAGTGGGGCGGGGGATGGTGGGGCTGGGGGTGCCGGCGTCCAGGGCGGTGGCGGCGAGGGTGAGGGTGGTTGACAACGCGTCGGCTTGGCGCTTTTCGCGGGGGCGCGGGTCTAGGTCGCCGTCGAGGGTTTTGTGGGGGCGGGCTCCAGCGGTGATCAGGGTGCGGAGGAGTTCGGCGTTGTCGTTGGCGAGATAGCCCTTGAACTTCACGCCGTGGTCAGCGTTGGTCAGGGTGAGGGACTCGCGGGCGGCGGCCTTCTCCTCGGCCGGTTCGGGGCCGTCGGTGTCAAGGATGTTGCAGGCCTCTTGCGCGGACTTGCGCAGGTCGGACGGCGCAAGGTGGCGGGCCAGGCGGAGCAATTCGCGTTCGGCGACCTCGAGGTCCTCGACCGGGACCGTGGACGGGAGCTTCTCCAGCGGGAAGACGATCGCCTCGGCCTGCGCGGGACGGAACCGCAGGCCCGGCACACCACCACCGCCCGAGCCACCGGCCGAGCCGCTGCCGTCCGATCCACCGTCCGATCCGCTGCCGTCGGGCCGGTCCGCGGAGTCGCTGGAACCGGACGCGGAGTCAGCACCATCGACGCCCGCACTGGCCTCAGCGGCGGGCTCGGCACCGTCGCCGCTGGCGGTCGGGTCGCCGCCCTCGTCGGTGGGGTCGGCGCTGGCGCCCTCGGCGGTGGGGTCGGCGCTGGTGGGGCGGTTCGGGAGGGCGGCTGAGATGAGGGGGTATTTGGGGAGGGCGCGGGCCAGCAGGACGTCGCGGCGGGCTCGGTGGTGGTCCAGGCGGTAGCGGTACTCGATGAACTGGATCGTGTCGCGGGCACCGACGCGTTCGGCATAGCCGCGTTGGTCCAGGTCGGCGATCAGGCGCAGGCGGCGGGTCTCGTGCTGGGCGAGGGCGAGGTCTTCCTGGTCGATGGCGCGCACGAGCTCCTCGTCGCTCATCATCTCAGGCGCCCGCTCGTCCAGAAGTTCCATACCCCGAACTCTAGACACCCCCAACGACACTTTTCAAAGCCAGAACCCCTTATTTACAAGGGATCCAGTTATCCACAGATCCAAAATCACCTGTCGAGACCCACCCGTTTTGCTGTAGGCAACCACTCTTCGGTTCCGGTCAGGAGGGAGTGGGCGGTGGGGGTCAGGGTGTGGAGGGCGGTGCCTTGGGTTCGGTGGGTGGTGATGAGGCCGGCGGCTCGGAGGATGCGGGTGTGGTCGGAGGTGGAGGGCAGGGAGATTCCGAGGCGGCGGGACAGTTGGGTTGTGGTCGCGGGGTGGACCAACGATCGGAGTACGGCGGCGCGTGTGCGGCCGAGGAGGTCTGCGAGGGCGTCTGCGGTGGTGGGGTCCAGTACGTCCGGGAGGTCGGCGCACGGGTAGATGAGAACGGGACGGCGGCCGGGCGCGTCCATCGTCAGGCAGTTCGTGACCAGCGGCGACGGGTACAGCTCCAGCCCCCGGCCGCCCAGTTGAACGTCCACGGCTCGAACGTCCGCGTCTTGAACGTCCACGTCCCACCTGTCGTCCGGTCCGTACGTCGTCAGTACCGGGCTCGACCACTCGACGTCGGGATGCAACGACGACAGCAGTGCATCGATCCCGCCGTGCAGGACTGCGCGCGACCGGATCCCCAGGTCGGCGCCGTACCGTCGCTGCAGCTCCCCTGACGTCGGCATGAGTACCTGCTGATGGAACTCCCGGACCGCGATCCCGAGCGCCCGGCGCGACCCGGCGCGTCCGGCCAGCAGCCCGCGCATGTACTGGTCGATCTCCGGCGGCAACCACGGTGCGAGCTCGTCGCGGATGACGTCGGCAGGCGTGTTCATCAGCGCCTCGACCGCCGGGCCCAGACCGGCCGCGGAGGCCGCGGGCGTGAGCACCACGGGCGCCTGGGGCGTGAGGAAGTCCGGGAACAACCCTCCGGGCGAGATCAGCTTGAACAGCGGGCGCATCGACTCCCGCACGCGGGGCGCTGCAGTACGACGCCATCGCCGTACTGCAGGCGTGATCGGCCGCACGCTCAGCGCCCGCGCGGCGAGTGTCGCCTCCCACAGCGGATGCGGCTCGACCGGGAACGTGACCCGGCCGAGGTCCGCCGCGGTGAAGTGGACCCGGATCATCCCCCGATTGTGGCCGCCGCGAGCCCTTCCGCACAGACCTCTTCGGCCCTGACCGAATCCGGTCGCGGCATCGGCGCTCACCCTCTGACCCTGGCCGGATGAAACGTCTGGCACTGCTCAGCATCCTCATCCTCTGCGCAACCACCACGACCGCAACCGCCACGACAGCAACCATCATGACCGCCAACGCGAGCGAGGTCCGCCGCCCGACCGAGTATGTCGTCTCCACCACGCCCGGTGACACCCTCGAAGGCATCGCCGTGACGCGCGGCGGCATGATGTATGTGACCAGCGTCGGCACCGGCGCGGTATACCGCGGCAGCACGCACTCGTCCCGGCTCGGCCTGTTCCTCCCAGCCGGCAGCGACGGGCGTACGTCGGCAACCGGCGTCCACGTGGATCGTTGGGGCCGCGTACTGATCGCCGGAGCGAGTACGTCCAAGCTCTTCCTGTACGACGCACGCGGCCGACTGCTCGACGTACAGCAGGCCACGGAAGGCTCGTTCCTGAACGATTTCACGATCGCCGGCGACGCGGTGTACGTGACCGACTCGACGCACAACCAGATCTGGCGCGCGCCGCTCAGCCGGTACGGTCTCGGCAAGCTCGAGCCGTGGATCACCCGCGACCAGATCCAGCCGACGCCGTACTACCTGAACGGTATCGTCACCGACGGCAAAGTTCTGCTGGTCGGCGAGCAGGGTCAGAACGTCACGTACCGGATCGACCTGCAGACCAAGCAGGTCAGCGTTCTGGACGTCCCGAACGGCGTCCTGTCCGGCGACGGCTACCTGCTCGAAGGGCGCCGGTTGTACGCGGTCTACAACGCCGGTGGCGGGAAGTACGTGACCAGGCTGGCGATCCTGAACCGCGATCTCACCGCAGCGACCCTGCTTGCGGACTCGAGCCCGGGCGCGGCCGGTGCGACACCGACGACCATCGCCCGCGACCGCGATCGGCTGCTGTGGGTCAACAGTCAGCTCGACGTAGCACCCGGCACGCCGCCGTACACGGTCACGGTCGTACCGGGCTTGCACTAGGGCGTGGGATCAGGAGACACGCCCTAAAGGTCGTCGGTGACTCGGGTGAGGACTGCGCCGGCCTGCAGGACGAGGGCGCGATCGGCCTCGTCGAGTCGGTCGAGGAGCTTCGCGAGCTCGTCGGCGGCCGAGCGGCCGGAGGCCTCGACGGTCGCGACGCCGGCCTCGGTCAGCACGACCGCGGTCGCCCGGCCGTCGACCGGGTCGGGCTCGCGCCGGACGAGTCCCGCCTCCTCCAGCGCCGCGACCGTGGTGGTCGCGGTCGGCTGGGAGCACGGGACCCGGGCGGCGATCTCACCGATCCGGATCGGCTGCTCGTCGGCGATCAGCATCAACGCCAGGAACTGGGTCGGGTGCAGCTGCGCGGTGGTCCGGTTCCGGCGCAGATGCCGGACGATGCGGTGCATGCTGACCAGCAGCTGCAATGCTTCCTGCGCCATCGTGATCACCTCCGTCGGGGAGCGCCATCCTGGCACAGTCCTCCAAACTTGTCTTATCGCTGCAGCTTGATGTCCGGCTGGTAGAGGTCCATCCAGGTTGCCAGGGACAGCGTCTGTTCCAGCTGGCGGCGTGCGGTGGCGTCGGCCGAGTCGGCCAGCTGGCGTACGCCGTCGCGGTCGGCCAGCTCGAACACCTGGTGGTTCTGCGCGAGCAGCTCGTGGACCTGGCCGGCCAGGGTCTGGACGTACGCCGGATCCTGCGTCTGCGGGTACGGCGACTTGCGCCGATCCACCACCGAGCGCGGCAGCACGTCCTGGGTCGCCGCGCGCAGCAGACTCTTCTCATACCCGTCGAACGTCTTCAGCGACCACGGGGTGTTGTATACGTATTCAACGAGCCGGTGGTCGCAGAACGGGACGCGCACCTCCAGCCCGACCGCCATGCTCATCCGGTCCTTGCGGTCCAGCAGGATCCGCACCATCCGGGTCAGGTGCAGGTAGCAGACCTTCCGCATCGCCCACTCGTCGTCGGACTCGCCTTCGAGGCGCTCGACCTCACTGACGGCTTCGCTGTACCGGTCGCGCAGGTGACCGGCGAGATCGAGCTGCTCGCGCACCTCCTGCCGCAACACCTGAACGCGATCACGCGGCCGGCGGGTGAGCATGTACCCGATCCACGGGAAGATCGGCATCGTCCGGACCGCCGGGTCGTGGAACCACAGATATCCGCCGAACACCTCATCGGCCGACTCGCCCGACAGCGCGACGGTCGACTGCTCCCGGATCGCGGAGAACAACAGATAGAGCGACCCGAAGATGTCGCCGCTGAGCGGCGCATCGTTCGCGCGGACCACCTTCCGGCGGATCTCCGGATCGGTCAGCGCCGTGTTGTCCAGGACGATGTCCGAGTGCTGCGACTGGACGAGATCCGCGACGTCGTGCACGTACGGGGTGTCCGGCGTACCGCGAAGCTCGTCCGGCTGGAAGTTCTCCTCCTGCCCGACGAAGTCGACCGCGAAGCTGCGCACCTTGCGCCCCTCCTCGGCGAGCTGGCCGGCCGCGAGCGCGGTCAGCGCACTGGAGTCGAGGCCACCGGACAGCAGCACACACTTCGGTACGTCGGCGACGAGCTGGCGGCGCGTGATGTCGTCGAGCAACTCGCGGACATGGGCGACCGAGGTCTCCTGGTCGTCGGTGTGCTGCCTGGTCTCGAGCCGCCAGTAGACGGTGCTGCGAATGCCGGAGCGGTCGACCGTGACGACGGTGCCGGGCTCGACCTCGTGCATCCCGGCCCAGAGCGAGGCTCCTGGCGTCTTCGACACGGTCAGCAGCTCGCGCAGTCCGTCGACCTCGACCACGGCCGGTACGGCGGGATTCTCGAGAATCGCCTTCGGCTCGGAGCCGAACAGCACACCGTCCGCGGTCGGGTAGTAGAAGAACGGCTTGATGCCCATCCGGTCGCGGACCATCACCAGGGTCTCGATCCGCGGGTCCCAGATCGCGAGTGCGTACATCCCGTTCAGCCGTTCGGCGAACGCGGTGCCCCATTCGGCGTACGCCTGCAATACGACCTCGGTGTCCGAGTCGGTCGTGAAGGTGTGCCCGCGGCGGCGGAGCTCGTCGCGCAGCTCGGTGTAGTTGTAGACCTCACCGCTGTAGACCATCCCGAGCGCGACCGTGCGGCCGTCGTGCGGGACGTCGACGCTCATCGGCTGCTCGCCGCCGGGGAGGTCGATGACCGCGAGCCGGCGATGGCCGAGCGCGACGTGGCGTGCGTACCAGGTGCCTCTCGCATCCGGTCCGCGGCACGACATCGTCTCGGTCATCGCATCGACGACCGCCCGCTCCGCCTCGAGGTCCTGCCGGTACGCCACCCATCCGGTGATGCCACACATCCGGTCCGCTCCTCTCCCGAGATACATTCCATTCCAATGTATTTCTCGCAGTGAGTAACACAACGGTTTGTTTCCGTGAGCAACGTCTCATCGGATAACTACTGGCGCCATCGCTGCATCGAAGTCAAAGACGTAGCCGTTCATCACTCCTGGGAGCCTCGATGCAGACAGCGATCAAACGCACGGCAGTACTGATGTTCACCTCGGCGCTGGCCGTATCCGTTCTCTCCGGGATCACCCCGGCCACAGCTGCCACGACGTCGACCTGTGTGGCCACCGAGCTTCGGTTGCCGGCAGGTACACCGACCGAGGTCTTCGCCAGTCTTGGCGCCTCCGACCCGACAGCCCGGTACCAGGTCGGATTCATCCAGAACTCACCGCGGAACATCCCGCTGTTCTGGACCGACGGTGAACCGCAGGTACTTGAGCAGTCGTCGGCCGCGGAGACGTCGCTGATCGATGTGAACAGTCACGGCACCGTCCTCGGTACGACCGGACCGTACGGCGACTCGCAGGCGTGGCTGTACTCGAACGGCACCTTCCGGAATCTCCCGCAACCGAAGGACGTGAGCAGCATCATCGTCCGGGCGATGAACGAGCGGGGCGACGTGGTCGGCTACGGGTACGACAACGCCGCTCGTAGATCGGTCGTGATCGTCTGGCCCGGTCACGGCAGTACGCCGATCCGCCTGCGCGCCGGCGATTCCGCGATCGCATCGGACATCAACGACAACGGTGTTGTCATCGGTGAACTCTCGACCGAGGCGGGCACTCGCGGGATCGTGTGGACGCGTTGGGACCGCAACGGCAAGGTGGTGGGCGATGCGGGTGTCGCGCTGACACACATCACCGGTGACTGGACCGTAGGCGTCCGCTCCAACAGCGACGGCAGCGTCACCGGCGTCCGTTGGCACCTCGGCGACCCGGCGCCCACGTCGTTCCCGCACATTCTCGACTCGGTGAACGGTTCGGGCGACGTCGCCTACACCACCGACGAGGGGACGGCTGCGGTCGAGCGGCCGGACGGCACGTCGTACCTGATCGACGCGGTCGGGTACAACACCGCGTACCACCTGTTCGAGCGAGGTTCGAAGTACGACGCCGCCGGGGACCGTGACTACGGCTGGTCGCGCGCGGTGCTGTGGTCGGGATGCTCGAGCTAGCCCCGAACCGATCACGCCGCTGGTGTCCGGAGTCGAACCTCCGACTCAGGACACCAGTGTCCGCTGACGCGACGCTAGAGGTGCTCGGCGAGTACGCCTAGCGCGAAGGCTGTTCCGGCCAGTCCGAGCATCGTGGTCGCCAGCAGGATGAGCCGGCGTTGCAGGACGGGAAGCTCGGCTGCGGTGGCGAAGACGCGCTGCGGCCAGTGGCGCCAGGAGACGTACCAGAAGATGCCGGTCGCGATCAGGAGCAGCAGGCCCTTGACGGCGTGGAGCTGCCAGTGGTCGTGATTCAGCAGCAGCAGGATCACGCCGCTGAGGGCGATCACACCGATCAGACCGACGACCTTCCACCGGTTGCCGGAGGCAATCACAGTGGTCAGCGCCTCACGGCTGTCCTGGTCGGCCGCGAAGTACTTCTTCAGCTTCGGCTGCACCACGAACAGCGAGTACGCCATCCCACCCACCCAAGCGGCCGCCAGCCCAGCATGCACGATCGCCAGAACCGCTGTCGTCGCGATGGTCACGCCCCGACAGTAGAACCTCCGAGGTCCACCCCTTGTAACCTCACGCCATGAAGGACGTTCGGGTGTTTCATCGGAGTGGGCAGTGGTGTGCCGGGCGGCAGGTGGGAGATGTTGTTGCGTACGACGTGCAGATCCTGCCGCAGTACCAGGTTGCTGGGCGGCCTACCGTGGATCGGTCTTATCTGCTGCTTGGTGAACGGGTGCAGCTGACCAAGCCGGCCGTGTTCGAGGGGGCTGTGGAGGGGTGGTGGTACGTCGATCTGGTGGAGATCGACGAGACCGCCGACGGACTGGTGGTGCATGACATGTACGTCGACCTGCTCTTTCCACCTGCGCTGAACCGGTACCAGGTCCTGGACCTGGAGGAGTTGGCCGAAGCCCTCACCGCCGGAAAGATCACGACCGCCCAATGCGCCGATGCCCTCACCGCCACACAGCACTTCGTACACCGCTACCTCCGCGGCCCCGAAGAAGGCCCGAACGGCCCGTCTGCACCGTTCCCACCACCCGAAGTAGTTGCCCTGGAGAACCTTCCGGCATTCTGACCAACGCACTCAATTCGAGCCGCCCCGAAATCACCGCGAGCAGCCGCAGCGCTGACCGTGGTGGCGGTGACCGGCGGCGGAGCGGCTCAAGCAGACCAGAAGCCAGCGGTACGTTTCGCCGAACAAGCGAATGGGACGGCGGCAAGACAGTCTTTCCGGTACCGGGCGAGTCGTCCGTCCGTAGCCTGTCAGCGACTCGCGGATCGCTGTACCGGTGCCCCTACCAGTACATGTGCGTCTATACCGGTGCTCGCTTCGCCGGCACGATGCACATGTTCCGGCACAACGCGCATTTGCCGATCTACTACACCCCCGGCGCACCGTCGTACGACACTCTGATCGACGATGTCATGACGCGCTCGATCTACTACGTCAAGCCCTGCAACTGAGCGCGGCGCAAAACAACCCCCGGCCTGCTGAACTGCAGGCCGAGGGTTGTTTCGCTGTCGAGACGGATCAGTCCTCGTCGGATTTGCCGGATTCGAGGTTGGACTTGATCAGGTCCATCACGGTGGAGTCGGCGAGGGTGGTGACGTCGCCGACCTCGCGGTTCTCGGCGACGTCGCGGAGCAGGCGGCGCATGATCTTGCCGGAGCGGGTCTTCGGGAGCTCCGAGACGACCATGATCTGGCGCGGCTTCGCGATCGGGCCGATCTCCTTGGCGACGTGGTTGCGCAGCTCCTGCACAACGTCCGGACCGCCGTCGCCGGCCTCCGAGCGCAGGATCACGAACGCGGCGATCGCCTGACCGGTGGTCGGGTCGGACGCGCCGACGACCGCCGCCTCGGCGACCTTCGGGTGCGAGACCAGCGCGGACTCGATCTCGGTCGTCGACAGCCGGTGCCCGGACACGTTCATCACGTCGTCGACGCGGCCGAGCAGCCACAGGTCGCCGTCCTCGTCCTTCTTCGCGCCGTCACCCGCGAAGTACACACCCGGCCAGCGCGACCAGTACGTGTCGACGAACCGCTGGTCGTCGCCCCACAGGGTCCGCAGCATCGCCGGCCACGGCTTCGTGATGACCAGGTAGCCGCCCGATCCGTCCGGCACCGACTTGCCCGCGTCGTCCACGACGTCGACCGACACACCCGGGATCGCCTTCATCGCGGCGCCCGGCTTGCCCGCCGTCACGCCCGGCAGCGGCGAGATCATGTGCATCCCGGTCTCGGTCTGCCACCAGGTGTCGACGACCGGCGCCTTGTTGCCGCCGATGTGCTCGCGGTACCAGACGTACGCCTCCGGGTTGATCGGCTCGCCGACCGACCCGATCACCCGCAGCGTCGACAGGTCGAACTTCGCCGGGACGTCCGAGCCCCACTTCATGAAGGTCCGGATCGCGGTCGGGGCGCAGTACAGGATCGAGACCTTGTACTTCTGGACGATCTCCCACCAGCGGCCCTGGTGCGGGGTGTCCGGAGTGCCTTCGTACAGCACGGAGGTGGTCGCGTTCGCCAGCGCGCCGTACACGATGTAGCTGTGCCCGGTGACCCACCCGATGTCGGCGGCCGTCCAGTAGACGTCGGTGTCCGGCTTGAGGTCGAACACACCCCATTGTGTGTACGCCGTACCGACCAGGTAGCCGCCGGTCGTGTGCAGGATGCCCTTCGGCTTGCCGGTACTGCCCGAGGTGTACATCACGTACAGCGGATGCTCGGCGTCGAACGCCTCCGGCGTGTGCTCGGCCGACTGCTTGCCGACGAAGTCCTCCCACCAGAGGTCGCGGCCGTCGGCCATCGCGGTCTCCTGGCCGGTGCGCTTCACCACGAGCACGTTGCGTACGTCCGGGCAGTCCTCGAGCGCGGCGTCCACGGCCGGCTTCAGCGCCGCCGGTGCGCCGCGGCGGTAGCCACCGTCCGAGGTGATCACGACGCGCGCGTCGCAGTCCAGGATGCGGTCCTTCAGCGCCTCGGACGAGAAGCCGCCGAAGATCACCGTGTGCGGGGCCCCGATCCGGGCGCAGGCGAGCATCGCGACCACGGTCTCGGGAATCATCGGCATGTAGATCGCGACGATGTCGCCGGCCTTCACGTTCAGCTCGAGCAGCGCGTTCGCGGCCTTGGAGACCTCGTCCTTGAGCTGCGCGTAGGTGATCTCGCGGGTGTCACCGGGCTCACCCTCGAAGTAGTACGCGACCTTGTCACCGAGACCGTTCTCGACGTGCCGGTCGACACAGTTGTACGCGGCGTTCAGCTTGCCGTCGGCGTACCACTTCGCGAACGGCGGGTTGCTCCAGTCCAGCGTCTCGGTCGGCTCCTGCGCCCAGGTCAGGCGCTTGGCCTGCTCCGCCCAGAACCCGTCGAAGTCGGCCGCGGCCTGCTCGTACGCGTCGGCCTTCAGGTTCGCGTTCGCGGCCAGATCGGCGGGCGGCTCGAACCGGCGCTCCTCGTGCATCAGGTTCGACAGTGCCTCAGACGGGGCTCCGGACTGCGATGACTCTGCATTCGTCACGTCGACGACTCCTCCTCGCTGGCTTCGGCGCGCCCGGCGCGCCCGGTTACCTTTCTACCAACGCGCAGCGCCGCACGGAACCGCGGTATCGCCCAGCCGCCCCATTTCCGCGCCGAACAACCCCCGGCACGAGGATTTCTGGCCGGTACGGAACCAAACGGGCCGGCCGTGCATCGGAGTTGATGTGAACCCGATGCAGCCGCAGTCGCCGATCGTCGCCGAGGAACAGCGCAAGATCTCCCGGGCCGCACGGCGTCGCGTTCACGCCCGCGAGCACCGCGTCCGCCGCACCCAGGCAGCGCTCCGCGCCCAACTCCCGGCAGCCTGACTTCCTCCGGCTGCCCCGCTCAGGTTCCAACGGCCTGACCCGGCGTCCCGCCCGCCTCGCGGCGGGCTGAGCAGACCTCTACTACTGGTGGTACGCCAGGAGTTTGCCGAGGATCGTGGTCAGGCGGGTCCGGTCGGTCGCGGACAGCGGCGCGAAGATCTCTTCCTGCGCCTTGCCGACCAGGTTCGTCAGCCGTCGCTGGTGCCGCTTGCCGGCTGTGGTGATCGTGATGATGTTGCGGCGGCCGTCGGCCGGGTCCGGGCTGCGCTCGACGTACCCCTCGGCCTCGAGCTCGTTGAGCGCGGCAACCACATCGCTGCGGTCGATCGAGCTGCGCCGCCCGAGCTCCGCCTGACTGGCCGGGCCGAACTCCACCAGCGTCGCGAGCAGGCGGAAGTGGTACGCCCGCGCACCACCGGTCGCGAACGACTCGGTGACGATCCGGTGCGCCTGGGCCGCACTCTGCGTCAGCAACCAGCTCGGCATTTGGGTCAGGGCACTCGGCGTCTGCTCATCCACCCGCCGCAGTCTAGGTCGTCAACGGTTCGTCGCCGGAATCGGAGCGTTGGCAGCACCTACGATTCCTGGGCATTCAGGAGCTCGAAGGTGACTCGGAGCACCACTCCGGGTCGTCTCCGGGCGGGAGGTTGCGGTGAGCAAATGAGTTCCCGGCGTAGTGGTCTAGACGGGGGGCTCGCGGCGGTCGGCGTACGGACGATAGGTTCGGGGCATGGCTGGGGCTGAGGAGTACCTGGGGAAGGCGTTGGCGATCGCGCAGCAGGCGGCCGAGACGCAGCTGGGCGCGATCCGGGTGGCGGCCGAGCTGGTCGCGAACGCGGTGGCCGACGGGCGGACGTTCTGGGTGTTCGGTACGGGGCACAGTCATGCGCTGGCCGAGGAGCTGTACGGACGCGCCGGCGGGCTCGCCGACGTACGGGCGATCCTCGAACCCGGCCTGATGCTCCACGAGGGCCTGCAGAAGAGCTCCCTCCTCGAACGCCTCCCCGGCCTCGCGGACGTACTGCTGGAGATCAACCCGCTCGAGTCCGGCGACGTCCTACTGATCGCCTCCAACTCCGGGCGCAACGCCGTACCGGTCGAGTTCGCACTGGGCGCCCGTGCCCGCGGCGTTCAGGTGATCGCCCTGACGTCTCTGGCGCACTCGAACGCGACCACTTCCCGCGCCCCCGGCGGCCAACGCCTCTTCGAAACCGCCGACGTCGTCCTGGACAACTGTGGCGTCCCCGGCGACGCCCTCATCACAGTCCCCGGTACGCCCGAACCCACCGGCCCGACCTCCACCATGATCGGCGCCCTACTCCTCCAGGCCCTGACGGTTGAGGTAGTAACCCGCCTCACGGACCGAGGCCAACCCCCCAACGTCCTCCGCAGCCTGAACGTCTAGGGCGTGTCTCAGGTGGCTCGGTAGGCGACGGTTATGTCGTAGCGGTCTGAGCGGTAGGTGGAGATGCCGAACTCGATGACCTGGTCGGTGGCGGTGCGGGGGGCCGAGGTGATGATCAGGCAGGGGGTGGTGCTGTCGATCTCGAGGAGCTTCGCGTCGGCCGGCTCGGGTGGGGCGGCGACGATGGAGGCGGAGACCATGCCGAGCGTCACGCCGTACCGGGTGGAGAGCTCGGTGTAGAGGGACTTCTCGGCGAAGTCGATCTCGTCCAGGCGCGGGTAGCGCTGCAGGGAGAGCGTGGTGCGCTCGATCGCCATCGGGTCGCCGTCGGCGGTACGCAGCCGGACCAGGTGCAGGACCGGCGTACCGATCGGCTCCTCGAGCTCGCGGGCGAGGTGCTCGTCGGCGGCACCGACGCGGTGCTCGATGACCTTGGCGCCAGGCTGGATGCCACGGTTCACCATGTCCTGGGTGAACGACGAGGCGAGCATCCGGGACGGGCGCGGCTCGGCGACGAAGGTGCCGCCGCCGGGGCGCCGGTTGGCCAGGCCCTCGGCCACGATGCGGTCGACCTCCTGCCGGACGGTCATCCGGGCCACGCCGAAGCGTTCGGCGAGGACGCGCTCGGACGGCAGCACGGTACCGACGGCCAGCGAGCGGGTGAGGTTCTCCAGAATCTCGCGGATCTGGTCACCCTTCGGGCGATCGGTGCGGAGCTCGGTGGGGAGCTCGGCGAGATCGCCGGGGTTGTTCCGTGGGCGGGCCATGAGGTCAAGTATCCCTGGGACTCTGCCCGGCAAACCGGTTGCCGGGGAACGCGGGCCGCGGCGTGTCGTACCGCGCAGGTGGCCGCGACGATGCTGTCCCGAACCACCTTGTCAGCTCGACTGTAACGTCCGGCGGGACCTAACGGCCAGTGACCGTCCACACCCTCAGGCAATTGCCAGCGGGGGTAGTTTTAACGCTATGACCCCGGCACAGTTCGTACAGGAGACGTCGTCGACCGGTGAGTGGAAGCGGCAGGGCAACAGATTCACCGGCCGGATCAGCCGGGAGTCGACGTCCGCGCCCGGCGAGGGTCCGGACGACCAGGGTCGCTGGCCGGTCGAGCCCGGCAGGTACCGGCTCGTGGTCAGCCTCGCGTGCCCGTGGGCGCACCGCTCGGTCATCGTCCGCCGGCTACTCGGCCTGGAGGACGCGATCGGCCTCGCGATCGTCGACCCGGTCCGCGACGAACGCGGCTGGCGGTTCACTCTCGACCCGGACGACCGCGACCCGGTGCTGGGCATCGCGTTCCTCTCCGAGGCCTACCTGCGCACCGACCCGTCGTACGACGGCCGCGTGACGGTGCCCGCGATCGTCGACACCTTGTCCGCTGACGTCGTCACGAACGACTACCCGCAGATCACGCTCGATCTCTCCACGGAGTGGACCGACTTCCACCGTACGGACGCGCCGCGGCTGATCCCGGACGACAGTGCCCTCAAGGCCGAGATGGATCAGCTGATCGAGGAGATCTACCAGGACGTCAACAACGGCGTCTACCGGTGCGGCTTCGCGACCAGCCAGGAGGCGTACGAGGCGGCGTACGACACCCTGTTCGCGCGGCTCGACGTGCTCGAGGACAGGCTGAAGGACCGTACGTATCTGCTCGGCGACAGCCTCCGCGAGGTGGACGTCAGGCTGTTCACCACGCTCGTCCGCTTCGACGCGGTGTACCACGGCCACTTCAAGTGCAACCGGCAGAAGCTGACCGAGTTCGCGAACCTCTGGGCGTACGCGCGCCGCCTGTACCAACTGCCCGGCTTCGGCGAGACCGTCGACTTCGACCAGATCAAGCGGCACTACTACGTGACGCACGAGAACATCAACCCGACCGGCATCGTCCCCAAGGGCCCCGACCCGCGCGTCTGGACCAGCTAGGCCACAAGCCCGGCCATCGCTGCGGTCACCGCGGCCTTGAGCTGCGCCCTGGTTGCCCCGGACCGCGAGCGCAGGTTGATCGCGTACGCCAGCAACGTCAGCAACTCCGCCGCATCCTCGACCTCGACCCCGGACCGCAACTCCCCGTTGCCCTGAGCAACCTTCAGGGCGGCGGCCAGCGAATTCCGGAGTACGGCGTGATGCTCGGACAGCACTGCCCGCACGGACTCCGGCGGGGTCTCGGCGTTCGCGTTTGACATCATGCATCCCCAGCCGGCGTACTCACCGGACAGCCGCATCCGCAGCAGTCTGTCGAAGAACGTCCGGACGGCCGCAAGCCCCCGGCCGTCCGCGGCGAGCTGGTCGAACATCGGCCGGGACCGGTGCTCCAGGTACCGCCGGGCGGCCGCCGCGTACAGCTCGTCCTTGCCGCCGAACGCGTTGTACAGGCTCGACCGGCTCAGCCCGGTGGCCGCGACCACGTCCTGGATCCCGGTCGCCGCACTCCCGCGGCGCCAGAACAGCTGCTCGACGGCGGCCAGCGCCTCCGCCTCGTCGAAATGTTTGACATCCGCCATGCTCAGCATCATATCTTGGAACGACCGATCCAAGATAGCGAGGGAGCCGTGATGATCGACGTACTGGTGCTCGACGTCAACGAGACGCTGACCGACATGGAGCCGCTCCGGGACGGGTTCGAGGCGGTCGGCCTGCCCCGGCACAGCCTCGAGGCCTGGTTCGCGGCGACGCTGCGGGACGGGCTGGCACTGACCGCCGCCGGTGCCTATGCCAACTTCGGCGAACTGGCCGCCGAGCTCCTCGAGGCGCAGCTCGCCGCGGCCGGCATCGAGCCCACCGCGGAAACGGTCCAGAAAGTACTTTCCGGATTCACCCGGCTGCCGCTGCACCCCGACGTCGCGCCGGGGCTGCAGAGGATCCGCGACGCCGGCCTCCGGATCGTCTCGCTGACCAACGGCCGGGCGGAAATGTCCGAGAACGTGTTCCGCGACGGCGGCATCCTCGGGCTGCTCGAGCACCGGCTCGACGTGGCGACGCCGCAGCGCTGGAAGCCGCACGTCGACGCCTACCGGTACGTGGCCGAGGTCTGCGCGGTGCCCGTGGACCGGATGATGCTCGCCGCGGTGCACCCGTGGGACATCGACGGGGCCCGTCGCGCCGGCCTGCAGACCGCCTACATCGACCGGCGGAACACCCCGTACCCGGAGTCGTTCCTCGCCGCGGATCTCGTCGCCCCAGACTTCGAAGGTCTTGCGGAAGCCCTTCAGGCGAAGGCGAAGTAGCGCAGCCAGAGGTACGGAACCGCGACCAGGATCGTGATCGCGGTCATCACGAGGCCCTTGCGGGTAAAGGTCCAGAAGCTGATCGGATGCCCCGCGCGGAGCGCCAGCCCGATCACCACGACGTTCGCGCTGGCGCCGATCGCGGTGGCGTTGCCGCCGAAGTCGGCGCCGATCGCGAGCGCCCACCAGAGCGCGTGCGCCTGCGCCGGATCGGCGATGCCGTGGGTGAGGTCGAGGACCACCGGGCTCATCGTGGCGACGTACGGAATGTTGTCGATGACACCGGACAGCAGCGCGGACACGATCAGCACGAGCATCGTCGCCAACAGCGTACGGCCGCCGGTCAGTGACCCGACCCAGCCGGCCAACTGCTCGATGACACCGGTCTTCACCAGCGCACCGACCATCACGAACAGCCCCGCGAAGAACAGCAGCGTCTGCCACTCGACCGCGGCCATGTAGTCGCGGGTCGGAACCTTCGAGATCAGGACCAGGACGCCGGCACCGAGCAGTGCCACCACGGACGGCGCGACGTGGAACGCCGCGTGGCCGACGAAACCGGTGAACACCAGGAGAAGCACCACCCCGCACTTGAGCAGTAGGCCGCGGTCCTGGATCGCCTCCTTCTCGTTCAGCCGCAGTACGTCGTCGACCCGATCGGGGTCGACCGCGAAGGAACCCTTGAACAGCCGCGGCAGTACGAGCGTGAACACCAGCAACTCGATCGCAACCAGCGGAGTCAGGTGGATCATGAAGTCGTTGAAGGTGAGGCCGGAGCGGCTCGCGATGATGATGTTCGGCGGGTCACCGATCAGGGTCGCGGTGCCGCCGATGTTCGACGCCATCACCTCGGCGATCAGGAACGGGATCGGGTCGATGCCGAGCCGGTCGCAGACCAGCAGCGTGACCGGTGCGATCAGCAGCACCGTGGTCACGTTGTCCAGGAACGCCGAGGCGACCGCGGTGATCAGCGTCAGCAGGATCATCACCCGCAGCGGCGATCCCTTGGCCCGTTTGGCCGCCCAGATCGCGACGTACTCGAAGACGCCGGTCCGCCGGAGCACGCCGACGATGACCATCATCCCGAACAGCAGGAACACGACGTCCCAGTCGATTCCTGTGTCCGGCGAGTAGAAGGCGTGCTCGGAGTCTGTCACGCCGAGTGCCAGCAGAATGCCCGCGCCGCCGAGGGTCGCGAGCAGTTTGTGGGTCCACTCGGTCGCGATCAGTACGTACGCGACGACGAAGACCGCTACCGCGACGACCGTCATGCGGCCGCCTCCGCGGTCAGTGCGTGGTGACCGCCAGCTCCAGCAGGCGGGACGCCGTGATCGCGCCGATGATCTTCTGGTCGCGGACCACAGCCACCAACGGGCACCGCAGCCGAGCCATGATCGCGGCGATCTCGAGCAGCGTGTCGTCGTACGCGACGACCGGGATCTCCCGCGGTTCGTCCGGCAGCAGCTTGCGGACCGACAGGCCGTCCAGCTTGTCCGCCACCCGGTCGGCCAGCGGCTCGTCGATCACCCGGGCCAGCGACGGATCGTCCTGGACGTAGCTCGGGACCAGGAACCGCACCACCTGCGACGCGGGCAGCACCGCGTACGGCGAGCCGTCCGGCCGCGTCACGATCAGACCCGGCAGGCGTCGCGTAGCCAGCAGCCGGACCGCTTCCAGCGCGTCGTCGTCCAGGCTCACGACCGGGAACTCCTCGGCCATCTGCTCTCCGTGCACGCTGCGAGCGTACGCCGGGTCCGACGGGAGCGGTGAGGTCTCTCACAGCACTCTGACGCGGCACGGCACCTCCCGGGGATCGACAAACCGGCTCGAACCCCAGCGGGGGCACGAGTTTGCCGACCAGACTTCCCGGCGCACCGCGCCCCACCCTGCCGCAAAGACGCTGCCCAGAGCAAACACCAACCGGTAGAATGGGCAGCGGTGCGCCGGGAAGTCTGGTCGGCTCCGTCCGACCGACCCCAAAATGAAGGGCCGCTCATGAGCCAGCACCCCCGGATCCGGCCGAAGAAGCGCGCGTTCCCCCGGATTCTCGGGCGCGAACGCGCGTTCCTTGCCGACACACTGCGCGCCGAGACGACGGGTGGGCTGTTGCTGCTCGCGGCGGCTGTGGTCGCACTGGTCTGGGCGAACTCGCCCTGGCAGGACGGGTATCACCACCTGCGCGACGCCCAGCTCGGCCCGCTCACGGTCGAGGGCTGGGCCTCGGACGGTGCGCTGACCCTGTTCTTCTACCTGGCCGGGGTCGAGCTGAAGCGCGAAATGGTCGTCGGCACCCTGTCGAAGCTCAGTGAAGCCGTCGTACCCGTGGTCGCGGCGCTCGCCGGAATGGTGCTTCCGGCAATCATCTACCTGATCACGAACCTGATCGCCGCAGACGGAAAGCCGCACGGCTGGGCGGTGCCGACGGCAACCGACATCGCGTTCGCGCTGGCGGTCCTGGCGATCGTCGGCTCGTCGCTGCCGAGCGCGCTGCGGGCATTCCTGCTGACGCTCGCGGTGGTCGACGACTTCGGCGCGATCCTGATCATCGCGGTGTTCTTCTCGCACGGCTTCCACCTGCTGTCGCTGCTCGTGGCCGTCGCGCTGATCGCCGTCTGGTACGTCCTCCAGCGCCGCCGCGTCCGTACGCCGCTGCTCTACGTCCCGATCGCGATCGCGGCCTGGTGGTTCATGCACGAGTCCGGGATCCACGCCACCATCGCCGGCGTCGCGCTCGGCCTCGTCACCCGGGTGGTCGCGGATCCGGACGAGCAACACGCCCCGGCGGAGCGGATCGAGCACCGGCTGCGGCCGTGGTCCGCGGGCGTCGCGGTACCGCTCTTCGCGCTCTTCGCCGCCGGCGTGACGCTGAGCGGCAGCGCCGTACGCCAGATGCTCACCGACCCGGTGGCGATCGGTGTCGCGGCCGGGCTCGTGTTCGGGAAGGCGATCGGGGTGTTCGGCGGGTCCTGGCTGACCGCACGCTTCACCCGCGCCGAGCTGAACTCGGACCTGGCCTGGCGGGACGTCGGCGCGGTCTCGGTACTGGCCGGGATCGGCTTCACCGTCGCCCTGCTGATCGCACAGCTAGCTTTCGGGACCGACGCCGCCCAGGTCGAGCGCGCCAAGGCGGCCGTACTGATCGCGTCGGTCGTGGCCGCGCTGCTCGCCACGTTGCTTCTGGCTCGCCGGAACCGCGCGTACGCCGATTGACCGGCGGGCACTGACGGTAGTGTCAGAGGACGGACTGGAAGGAGTTGCGATGTCGATGGGGCAGAACGGGGACGAGCCCACGGTCGGTCAGCTGGTCGCGAACGCCAGCAAGGACCTGTCCAGCCTGGTCCGCAGTGAGCTCGAGCTCGCGAAGACCGAGCTGAAGAAGACCGCGATCGCGGCCGGGACCGGAGCCGGGATGTTCGCGGCGGCCGGGTTCCTGGCGCTGCTCGCGGTCATCCTGCTGTGCATCGCCGCAGCGTACGGACTGACCGCGGCCGGTCTGCACCCGGCCATCGCGTTCCTGATCGTCGCCGGTGCCTTCCTGCTGATCGGCGCGATCCTGGTGTTCATCGGGTTGCGGGCGCTGAAGAGCGCGAAGGGCCCGACGCGGACGATCGAGACCTCCAAGGAGTCGGTCGAGGCGCTGAAGGCGATCGGCAAGGGCGACGACGAGGACACGACGTACGCGCTGCCCGAGCCGGGCGTCCGACGCTGAGCCCGGCAGGAGTCGTCGACCTGCTGGTCGACGGCCCCTGGTCGCACTCATTGGTCGCGGCCAACGGGGCCCGGTTCCACGTCGCTGAGTGCGGCGCCGCGGACGATCCACTCGTCCTGTTCCTGCACGGCTTTCCCGAGTTCTGGTGGGCGTGGCGGCATCAGCTGCCGGTGGTCGCCGCGGCCGGGTACCGCGCGGTCGCGATGGACCTGCGTGGGTACGGCGCCAGCGACAAGACGCCCCGTGGTTACGACCCGTACACGGCGGCCGCTGACGTGTCCGGCGTGATCCGCTCGCTCGGTGCGACCGACGCGGTGGTGGTCGGACACGGCTGGGGCGGATTCATCGGCTGGTCCGCCGCCGTACTGACGCCGCGGCAGGTCCGTGGGCTGGCGGCGGTGTCCGCGCCGCACCCGCTGCTGCTGACCCGCTCCGGGCAGCCGAAGGCGGTCACGCGGACGGCGTGGTTCCAGCTGCCGATCCTGCCCGAACGCCGGCTGCTCGCCCACGACGGCATCCACATCGAGCGCCTGCTGCGCGCCTGGGCCGCGCCGGGCGGAACGTTCCCGGACGCGGAGGCGTCCCGGCGGTACCGCGCGGCGCTCCAGGTCTGGCCGGCACCACACTGCGCACTCGAGTACCACCGCTGGTTCGCTCGGTCCCGCCTGCGACCGGACGGGCGGAAGTACTCGGCCCGGATGCGGACACCGGTCGCCGTACCCGTACTGCAACTCCAAGGAGCGCAGGACTCCGCAGTGTCGCCCACCGCGACCACTCCCCCAAGCCTGGTCACGGCACCACTGCGGCACGAGCTCATCGCCACGGCCGGCCACTTCCCGCACGAGGAAGCGCCGGCCGTGTTCAACACCCTGCTCCTGGACTGGCTGGCCGCTACCCGCTGATCAGCGCTTCCACGGACCCAGGTTCTGCGTGATGACCCAATGCGCACCCCTCGGCTCCACCCGATACCTGGCCGAGACAGTGTCGACACACGTGTTGGGGAGCTTCATCGCTACGTCGACTTCCAGATGATCGCCCTGGTCGAGCACATCGCTGACCTGGAGGAGGGCGGCCTTGGGGTACGTCCAGCAGCCGACGTTCGGCGCCCCCCTGAGAATCGTCAGGGGAACGATCCGGATCAGATGGGACTGGATGATCACGCGCTGGTTCGACGAGAACTGCTGCCCTGGACGTACCCGCCCCGGTCCAGTACTGGGGCTGTCCACCAGCACGGCCTTCACGAAGGGTTCGATCGCTTTCGGACCCGGCCGCAAGTTCTCATAGTTCCGGATCGTCAATCCGATCGCCAGACCCCAGATATCGGCGTCCCTGGTGTTGTAGACGGCAGGTGAGACTGTCGGGGTGGCTGACGCGGTCACGGTGGCGGCCGGTTGGGCGGTGTCGGCCGGGTGCAGGCGCTGGACGCCGTACAGGACTCCGCCGAGCACCACCAGGACCATTGCCGCTGCGAGCAGTACCGGCAGCACCCGGCGGTGTTTTGTTGCCGTTGGCACGTGATGTTCCGCGCGGCCGACCAGGGCCTCGCGGTCCGCGAAGGTCTCCCGGAGCAAGGTGCCGAGCTCTTCGTCGGTCGGATCGGGCATGTCAGCTCGCCTCCTCGGCGCTCAGATGTTCGCGCAGGGTCGCCAGCGCGCGGGTGGCGTTCGATCGGACGGTCGAGGCCGCGACGCCGAGCAGTTCGGCGATCTCCGCGTCCGGGAGGTCCTCGTAGTACCGCAGCACCAGAACGGCGCGTTGTTTGCGCGGCAGCTTGGCGAGCAACCGCCAGGTCGCGTCCCGCTGCGCCTGCCGCAGGCCGAGGTCGTCGTGGGTCGCCAGCTCGATCGGCTCGGCCAGCAGTACTTCGCTGTTCTTCAGCAGCCGGCGCCAGCTGAGGAACTCGTTGACCACCATCGTCCGCAGGTAGGCCTCCGGGCGTTCGACGCTGCTGATCCGCTCCCACTTGCGGTGTGCGCGGGCCAGCACGGTCTGGACCAGGTCCTCCGCGGTGTGTTCGTTCCCGGTCAGCATCACGCCCAGTCGCAGCAACCGGCGCTCGGTCGTACGCACGACATCGACGTACGAGAGCGCCGGCTCTAGATCACCCATCATCAGCACCGTCACACCACGTCAACGCGGCGGCCACGGCAGGCTGCTGCATCACGTACAGGATTGTGTGGAGACCTCTTGGGTGGCGGTCGTGCCGGTGCGGGCGTCGGCGGCCACTTGCTGGGCGGTGAGCACGTAGCCGGTGCGGTTGTCCTCAACGGAGGCGGCGAACACCACGCCGTACACCGTGCCCTTGTTCGACAGCAGCGGGCCGCCGGAGTTGCCTGGGCGGACGGACGCCCAGATCGAGAACGCGTCGCGGGTGACGGTCTTGTCGCCGTAGATGTCGGGGCCGCGCAGGCGCTCCTCGGAGCGGATCCGCGCCGGCTCAGCGTCGAAGGGGCCGTTCTCCGGGTAACCGAGCACGACCGCCGACGCATCCGCCTTGCCGGCCAGGTCGAACGGCAGCGGCGTCGCCCTCAGGTCCTTCACGTACAGCACCGCGATGTCGGTCTCCGGGTCGAACACGACGACCTTCGCGTCGTGCTTCTGGCCGTTCACCTCGACCTGCGGCGAGGTGACGCCCGCGACCACGTGCGCGTTCGTCATCACTCGCTGCGGGGCGTACACGAAACCGCTGCCCTCGAGTCCGCGCGAGCAACTCGCGACCCCGGTGACCTTGGCGATCCGGCTGTACGCGTCGCGGACGGGCTGCTGGCGGGCGATCGCGCTGTCCGGCGGCTGCGTCTCGCGGATCCGCTCCGGCACGAACGGGTCCAGGAAGCGCGGGAACAGGTCGGTGTTGACGACGTCGTTGAACGACTGCAGCGCCCGGTCGGCGCTGGCCGGCAGGACCTCGTCGGTCTTCGCCAGGACCTGCGAACCGCGGACCGCCGACGTCACGCTCGGGATCCGCGCGCCGCTCACCGCGACGCCGAGCACCCAGGCGACGATCAGCACCGACGCGGCCGCCAGCGCGGCGCCACCGAGCGCGTCCAGGAAGCGGATCGGCTTCCAGGACAAACGATTGCGCACTCTGGTGCCGACCATCGCCCCGAGGGTTCGCCCGATCGCGGCCAGCACCACGACGAGCACCAGCGCCGCGAACGACACCGACACGCTCGGCGAGAAGTTGTCCAGGACCTTCGGGACGCCCCAGACGCCGAGCGCCGCACCGGCGAGCAGCCCGACGGTCGCGCACGCGCCCAGCACGAAGCCTTCGATGTACCCCGAGATCGCCACCAGCGCGGTGACGATCAGCAACGCCCAGTCGAGCTTGCTCACTCCACACCTTCCGGCCAGTGTCCCGTATGCGATGTAGCTTGAACGATAGCGGTGGTCAGGTGCGTGCATCGTGGTGCTTGGTCAGTGGCCTCGATGCGGAGCATCGTGGGCGCTGGGCAAGTGCCGCGAGGTGCGTGCCTGACCACCGATAGCGTCGAGCTACATCGCTTACGGGACACTCGGCCCCTGCGCTCGGCCGAGGTCGTGCTCGATCGCCGTCATCCGGCGTACGTCCTCGGACCGGCGACCCTCGCTTCGCCAGGCCGCCTCGACCAGCCGGTCGGGTAAAGGTACGACGTTCGAGGGGTCCCAGTCGCGGTACCAACCGCCGAGCAGCAGCAATTTGTCGAGCAGACCGGCGGTGAAACCCCAGATGTAGAGGTCACCGACGGTGAACGCCGGGCCGGTGAAGCCGCTCGGGTGCAGACAGCTGATCCGGTTCGCCGGGTCGGCCAGCGCGCTCAGCGGGACCTCGTGCACGGACGCCACCTCGGCCGGGTCGACAACCGCGACCGGCGACGGCTCCCGCCACCAGGCCAGCACCGGCGACACGCCGAAGTTGCTCACCGGCACCCAGAGCGCCGGCCAGATCGCGAACGGGACCACGCCGGCCGGGTCCAGACCGGTCTCCTCCTCGGCCTCGCGGAGCGCCGTCCGGATCAGTCCGCTGTCACCCGTACCGTCCTCGGGGTCGGCGCCGCCGCCCGGGAACGCCATCTGACCGGCGTGCTTGCGCAGCGTCCAGGCGCGCTCGGTGAGCAGTACCTCGGGTCCGTCGTTGCCGCCAGCAAGCAAGATCAGGACGGCGGACTTCCGTACGGACGGGTCGTCCGGCGGCAGGAACCGGGACAGCTCGTTCGGATCCACGTCCTCGGAGGCCTTCGCCAGCGGATGCAGCCACGCGGGGATCTGCTGGCCGGTCACAGGGTCACCCCGAGCTTGTCCTTGACCAGCTGGTTGAGCTGCTGCTGGGACGTCAGTACTCCGTGGTGCACGTACGCGACCGTACCGTTCGCGTCGACGAACGCGGTCAGCGGCGGACCACCGACCTTCAGCGACCGCTGGACCGCCTTGTCCCGGTCAACGACGTGGGCGTACGTCAGACCCTCGGCGCCGGCGAACTTGACCGCGAGCTCAGGCCGCGGGTCGTCGTAGTCGATCCCCAGCATCGGCACCTTGCCGGACTTGGCGAGGGCCGCCAGGTACGGCGCCTCCTCGCGGCAGGGGCCGCACCACTGCGCCCAGACGTTGATCACGAGCGGGCCGCGCAGATCCGCGAGCCGCACATCGGGACCGTTCCCGAGGCACGGCAGGCTCAGCTCGGGCAGCCCGTTGCTGACAGGCGGCTTCGACACCGTCGCCGGGCAGGCAGCCAACCGCTCGGCTCCTGGCACCACGCTCGCGCTGCCGGAGGGCGTACCCACCCCACCAGCCGACTCCTCGCCACAGCCGGCCGCCGTCAGCCCAACCACGACCGCCACCAGACCGCCCAACACCCGGGACCCCCACCCGCCCCACGACCGCACAACGGCGCCGCGTAGGGGCGTACTGGGCACCCCTCGGCGCCACGACAGCACACCGGCGCCGCGTGACGGCGTACTGGGCGCCTGTCTGCCCCGGCTGACACGCCCCACGCGGGCCCACGGACCCGACAGCCGCTCGTCCTGGGACGGGGGCGCGGGGTCTCGGGGTGCGCGGTGGGCGAGGGCTGGGGTGCGGGTCACGCGGGGGCCTTCACCAGTTTCGCCGCCGCCTCGGGGTCGATCGGGCCGGCGCCGTACGACGGGCACCACTGGGCGATCGGGCAAGCGCCGCAGGCCGGCTTCTTCGCGTGGCAGCGCCGCCGCCCGTGGAAGATCAGCCGGTGCGACAGCATGGTCCAGTCCTTCTTCGGGAACAGCTCACCGATCGCGTGCTCGACCTTGACCGGGTCCTCCTCCGCGGTCCAGCCGAACCGGCGGGCCAGCCGCCCGAAGTGCGTGTCGACCGTGATCCCCGGGACGCCGAACGCGTTGCCGAGCACCACGTTCGCCGTCTTCCGGCCGGTACCGGGGAGCTTGACGAGCTCCTCGAGCTTGCCCGGGACGACGCCGTCGTAGTCGTCGACGAGCGCCTGACCGAGCTTGATCACGCTGTTCGTCTTCGCCCGGAAGAACCCGGTCGGCTTGAGGATCGCCTCCATCTCGTCCCGGTCGGCCTCGGCGTACGCCTCCGCGGTCGGGTACTTCACGAACAGGGTCGGCGTCACCTTGTTCACCGTGACGTCCGTCGTCTGGGCGGACAGGATGGTCGCCACCAGTAGCTCGAGCGGGGTGGTGAAGTCCAGCTCGCAGTGCGCGTCGGGGTAGGTCTCGGTCAGCACCTTGTGCATCTTGCGGGCCCGGCGGACCAGCTGGGTGTGCGTCTCGTCGACGTACACAGGAGCCTTGCGGGGGAGCTTCAGCGGGACCACCGCGAGGGGGTCCGCGACACGCGGGGATGGCATGGAGGCAAGCCTACGTGGCGGTCCCGACACCCGAGGGGCTACGGTTTTGTGGCGACCGGGTGTACACATATCGGTCGACGGACGTGGCGGATCCCACGTCCGTAGTCGTGGTCGAAGGTCCTAGGAGGCCCAAAAGTGGATGCCGCAGTGCTCCGACAGGCACCGCTGTTCAGTCAGCTCGACGACGAGGCGGCCGACGCCCTGGCAGCCTCGATGACCGAGAGCCGGCTGCGCCGCGGCCAGGTGCTGTTCCACGAGGGCGACTCCGGTGACCGGCTCTTCGTCGTGGTCGAGGGCAAGGTCAAGCTCGGCCGGACCTCCGCCGACGGCCGGGAGAACCTGATCGCGGTCCTCGGGCCGGGCCAGATGTTCGGTGAGCTGTCCCTGTTCGACCCGGGACCCCGGTCCGCGACCGTCACCGCGGTCACCGACGCCTCGCTGATGTCGCTGACCCACGACGAGCTGCTCCGCTGGCTCGACGGGCGCCCGGCGGTGGCCCGCGGCCTGCTGCTGCAGCTGGCCGGCCGGCTCCGCAAGGTCTCCGACGTGGTCGCCGACCTGGTCTTCTCCGACGTACCGGGCCGGGTCGCCAAGGCCCTCCTGGACCTCGCCAGCCGCTTCGGCCGGACCGCCGACGACGGCGTCCACGTCCACCACGACCTCACCCAGGAGGAGCTCGCCCAACTGGTCGGCGCCTCCCGCGAGACCGTCAACAAGGCCCTCGCCGACTTCGCCTCCCGAGGCTGGGTCCGCCTGGAGCCCCGCTCCGTAGTCCTCCTCGACGTAGACCGCCTCCAACGCCGAGCCCGCTAACCCTCCCCCCGCACCCCGCACCGGGCCCACCCCACGGCACGGCACGTCACGGCACCCCAGCCCGCCCCATTTGCCTGGCAGACCCACCAATTTGCCTGGCAAACCCACTGAATGATGGGTTCCACACCGTTAACCAGGGTGCGGAACCCACGACTTCGTGGGTCAGCCAGCGAGGTGCGACCGGTGCGCGGCGGCGAAGGCCTCCCGGATGCGCATCGCCGTACGGCGCGGATGGGCGAGATCCGCCCAGGTGATTCGGATGACCTGCAGGTTCAGAGCGCGGAGCCGATCCTCACGATCCTTCTCCCGGATCAACACCAGACTCGAGCCGTCGGCGTACTTCGACAGACCGTCGAACTCGACAATCGTGCGGTACTCGGGGAAGTAGAAGTCGACGCGCCCGATGAAGCCGCCCGCATCGGTGAAGACCGCTTGCAACACTGGCGCCGGGAGCCCTTCGGAATGCATCAGCACCCGGAGCCGTGACTCGCCGACCGATTCCGACGCCCCGTTCGCGAAACCGAAAGCGGACCGGACCGTCGGCCCGCCCGGCCAGAAGTCGGTCAGCGCAAGCACTCTGCGTAGCTCGGCCTCGGGCAGCTTCCCAGCCCGCAACACTGCGTCGGCGCTCACCACCGCGGCCTCGAAAGACGATCCGGCCGCAGTCTCTACCAGCGCGCGGGGAACACCGGTCACGGGAAGGTGGTCGACGTGGTCCAGGTCGGCACTGGTCAGCACGCCGTGGTGGTGCCTGACGCCGGCAGTTGAGCCTGTACGCGCCGTACTCGACCTGGTCAGCTGCACTTCGTCGAGATCGACGCCCCAGACCGGTACGTCGTGAAGGACCAGCGCCGAATGATGGCTGACGACTGCGGTCCCCGGGCGCATCGAGTTGACGGCCGCATGCGCGAGCCGACGGTGGCGCAGCAGCGCGCGTTCCCAGGGTGGGAGGTGATCCAGATCGGTGCGTTCGACGTACTGGCCGTGGCGAACGCGCTCCCATCGGCGGTCGCGCAGGCGCTCGTGCACCTGTTCGGGCGTGTAGCCGGCCACCAGGGCCTGCCGACGGCTGAACACGCCACCTTGCCTGTCAGCCAGGGCTTTGAGCGTCGGATTCATACCTTCAGGATCAACCGCTACGGAGAGTCGCGGGGGCCTTCGTGGCACATCTGTGGATAACCCGCGGCCCGCGCGGCCGATCCGCCGACGCCCTCAACCCTCATCTGTCCGGCGCCGACCGGCCCACATTTGCCTGGCAGACCCACCAAGTGAGGGGTTCTTGACCCTGATTCACGGTCAAGAACCCCTCATTTCGTGGGTCTGCCAGGCAAATTGGTGGGTCTGCCAGGCAAATGGGGGGTGGGTGGGGGTTAGTTGGTCAGGTAGTCGAGTTGGGCCTGCGCTGAGCGTTCGGCGGCGGGGCGGAGGGCGGGTGGTACGTCGGTGTAGACGTGGGCGACTACTGCTTCGGGGGTGGTGTGGCCCTCGGCGATGGCGGCTCGGACCTGGTCTAGGCGCTCGTGGCGGTGGTTGAGGTAGTACGTGAGGACTGCGCCGGGGTCGTCGATGACGGGGCCGTGGCCGGGGAGCAGGCGGAGTACGCCGGCCGGGGAGTTGGCGAAGGCGCGGAGGCGCTCCAGGGAGTCCAAGTACGGGCCGAGGGCACCGTCCGGGTGCGCCACCACCGACGTACCGCGGCCGAGGACGGTGTCGCCCGTGAGGAGCGAGCCATCCTGTGGGAGCCAGAAACAGACCGAGTCGAGTGTGTGGCCCGGAGTGGGCAGGACCTCGATGCGCAGCCCGTCGGCGGTGATCACGTCCCCCTCGGACAGCCCGTGTGCGTGGTCGGTGGGGATCCGGAACGCGGGGTCAACCGCCCGTACGCCGCAGCCCGCCTGGTTGGCGAACCACGCCGCGCCCTCGGAGTGGTCGGGGTGTTTGTGAGTGAGCAGTACGACGGCGACCTTGCCGGCCTGCTCCAGCACCGCGCGGAGGTGGTCCTCGAGCAGCGGCCCGGGGTCGACGACCACGGACTGTTCGGCGTCCGGTGCGCGGAGGATCCAGGTGTTGGTGCCGTCCAGCGTCATCGGGCCGGGATTGTCGGCCCGGACCAGGGTGGCGTGGTCGGTGACTCTCATGTCGTCTCCAGATAGGCCTGGTCGCCGTCGAGGCGCACGGTGGGCATGATCGCCCGGATCTCACGATCGCCCGCGGCGTCCAGGATCGCTGCCACGTCGGCGTACTGCGAGAGCTCGCGGCAGCTCACGTAAGTCGGCGGCAGCATCAGTACGTCGCCCGCGTCGACGGCGCCGACCGCGTCCGCGGGGCGGATCCAGGTGACCTGGTCGGACTCGCTGGTCACGTCCCGCGTGACCTGTCCAGCGGGGAGAGCGGCGACGAAGAACGCGGTGTCGTACCGCTTCGGCTCGAACTCCGGCGTGATCCAGTGCGTCCACGGCCCGAGCAGGTCGGCGCGCAGCACCAGCCCGCGCCGGTGCAGGAACTCCGAGAACCCCAGCTCGCGCGACTCCAGCGCGACCCGGTCCGCCTCCCAGTCGTCACCGGTGGTGTCCTCCACCACGGCGTCGGCCGACGGACCGGCCAGCAGTACGCCGGACTCCTCGAACGTCTCGCGCACCGCCGCCGCGACGTACGCCGCCGCAGTGTCGGCGGAACACCCGAACCGCTCCCCGAACCACGCCGGCGTCGGCCCGGACCACGAGTCGGCCACGGTCGAGTCGGTGGCGTCGACGCGGCCGCCGGGGAAGACCGTCATCCCGGCGGCAAACGCCATCGTCCGCTGCCGCCGCAGCAGATAAACCTCCGGCCCACCAGCAGAGCCCGCCGCGCGGACCCCATCCGCGGCGCCCACCACATTCGGGGCGTGCGGGAGTGGGTTGCGGAGGAGGATGACGGTGGAGGCGGGACGTGGCTCGGCCGGTGTCCGAGTGCCCTGGAGGTACTCGCGGGCGGTCTCGGCCATCCGGCCGGTCAGCAGCTGTGACTTCAGATCACGCATCAACGATCGGACCTCCGCGGGACACGGATCAGCCGACCTCGACGATCAGCTCGACCTCGACGGGGGCGTCGAGCGGCAGGACCGGTACGCCGACGGCGCTGCGGGCGTGCTGGCCGCCGTCGCCGAAGACCTGACCGAACAGCTCGGAGGCGCCGTTCGCGACCTGCGGCTGACCGGTGAAGTCCGCCGTGGAGGCGATGAACGCGACCGCCTTGACGATCCGCTTCACGTTCGCCAGGTCGCCGATCTCGGCCTTGACCGCGGCCAGTGCGTTCAGCGCGCACTGCTGGGCGCACTCGCTTGCGACCTCGGGCGTGACCGCGTCGCCGACCTTGCCGGTGGCGATCAACGTTCCCTCGCGCAGCGGCAGCTGGCCGGACGTGTAGACGAGGTCACCGGTCCGGACGGCCGGCACGTACGCGGCAACCGGCTTGGCCACGTCGGGCAGCTTCAGACCGAGCTCGGCGAGCTTCTCCTCGGGGTGGCTCATTTGTCCTCGATCTCCCGCTTGAAGTAGGCGACCAGGTTCTCCGGGTTCAGCCCCGGGACGACCTGGACCAGCTCCCAGCCGTCCTGGCCGAAGTTGTCCAGGATCTCCTTGGTCGAGTGGACCAGCAGCGGCGCGGTGAAGTACTCGAACTTCTTCATGCAGGGGACTCTAACGGTGTGTCCTGGCACACGTCCTACCCTGGGACCTATGGCGCGACTGCACGTGGTCACCGGTAAGGGGGGCACCGGGAAGACGACTGTTGCGGCTGCCATGGCGCTCGCGCTGGCCGAGCAGGGTCAGCGGGTGCTGCTCTGCGAGGTGGAGGGGCGCCAGGGGCTGGCCCAACTCTTCGACGTACCGCCGCTGCCGTACGTCGAACGCCGGATCGCGCACGGGCCCGGTGGAGGTGAGGTGTTCGCACTGGCCGTGGACGCCGAGGCCGCCCTGCTGGAGTACCTCGACATGTACTACCACCTCGGCCGCGCCGGGAAGGCGCTCGAGAAGGTCGGCGCCATCGACTTCGTCACCACGATCGCCCCGGGGCTGCGTGACGTACTGCTGACCGGCAAGGTGTACGAGGCGACCCGCCGGAAGGCACACGGGAGGCTCGCGTACGACGCCGTGGTGCTGGACGCGCCGCCGACCGGGCGGATCGGACGCTTCCTGAACGTGAACCACGAGGTCGCCGGGCTCGCCAAGGTGGGCCCGATCCGCAACCAGGCGGACGCGATCATGGGCATGCTGCGCTCGGACGTGACCCGGATCCATCTGGTCACGCTGCTCGAGGAGATGCCGGTCCAGGAGACGCTGGACGCGGTCGAGCAGCTGGAGAAGCTGGACCTGCGGATCGGGTCGATCGTGGTGAACATGGTCCGCAACAGCCCGCTCGACGACGACGCACTCGCCCTTGCGGTGAAGGAGAAACTGCCCACCGCCGAGCTGACCAGAGGACTCAGGGCGGCCGGCATCACGCCCGGCGACGACCTGGTCCGAACGCTCGCGGCCGAGGCCCACGACCACGCCATCCGGGTCGGCCTGGAACGCGAGAACCGCGACCGAATCGATGCCCTCGGCAAGCAGGTGACGGAGCTGACCCTGCAGCCGGACGGAATCGACCAAGGCGCCCTGCTGGACCTCGCCGAGGAGTTCCGCGGATGACAGCTCTCGATCTGGACGCGCTGATCGACGACCCGAAGACGCGGATCGTCGTCACCTGTGGCGCGGGTGGTGTCGGTAAGACCACGACGGCGGCCGCGCTCGGGCTGCGGGCGGCGGAGCGGGGGCGGAAGGTCGTCGTACTGACGATCGACCCGGCGCGGCGGCTGGCGCAGTCGCTCGGGCTGACCGAGCTCGACAACACCCCCCGCGCGGTGGCCGGCGCGAACCCGAAGAACGGCGGCCGGCTGGACGCGATGATGCTGGACATGAAGCGGACGTTCGACGACGTCGTCCTGCAGCACGCGACGCCGGAGAAGGCCGAGCAGATCCTCGCGAACCCGTTCTACGTCGCGCTGTCGTCGTCGTTCGCGGGCACGCAGGAGTACATGGCGATGGAGAAGCTCGGCCAGTTGCACAAGCAGGCCGAGCGGACCGGCGACTGGGATCTGATCATCGTCGACACCCCGCCGTCCCGCTCCGCGCTGGACTTCCTGGACGCCCCGGAGCGGCTGGCCTCGCTGCTGGAGGGACGCTTCCTGCGTCTCCTCCTGGCGCCCGCTCGAGGACCCTTCAAGTTGATGTCGGCCGGCGTGAACATGGCGATGTCGGTGCTCAACAAGGTCCTCGGCGCCCAGGTGCTGACCGACGTACAGACGTTCGTCGCCGCCTTCGACACCCTGTTCGGCGGGTTCCGGCAGCGGGCCGAGCAGACCGTAGCGCTGCTGCGGGAGCCGCACACCGCATTCCTCGTGGTGGCCGCTCCACAGAACGACGCGCTCCGGGAGGCGTCGTACTTCGCCGAGCGGCTGCGGGCCGAGGGCATGCCGCTGGCCGGCGTCGTACTGAACCGCGTGACGAACACCCAGGCCTCGGAACTGTCGGCCGAGCGCTCACTCGCGGCAGCCGAGAAGCTCGAAGAAGCGGACAAGTCGCCGCTGTCGGCCGCCGTCCTGCGGCTGCACGCGGACAAGATGCAGCAGGTCGTCGGCGACCACAAGCGAGCCGACCGTTTCCGCCGCGGGCACCGCGCGATCAAGACCGTCGAGGTCCCCGCGCTGCCCGACGACGTGCACGACGTCGCCGGGCTGCGGACGATCGGGGAGCTGCTCACCGGGTAAGGCGGACCGGTGCTCAGCCTCACCCGACCTGGCGGACCTGCTGAGGCCAGCCACACGCCACGGCGATCTTGCCTGCCCAGACCTTCGCGGTGTCGTCGTCGGGCACGTCGATGACCGTCAAGCCGCCCAGGTACTCCTTGCCGTCGCCGAACAGTCCGTCGGCGATCTCGACCTTGCCGCTCGTCGCGTCGGCGCTGAAGCCGTTCGCGAGGTCCTCGTCCACCCCACCGGCGAACACGTAGACGCCGGCCTCCTTCATCTCCTCCACGACCGCGTTCGCGAGCGGGCCGCGCGCGGTGAACCACTCCTCACTGTGATCGCCCACCCACTGCTGGTTGAAGTAGATGATGTACTGGCTCATGTCTGCTCCGTACGTTGTCTCGGTGGCGGACTCGTTGCCCGTCGACAGCTCCACGAACAGCACAGCACCGATCCGACACGACCGCCGCTGATTGCGCCCTCCCGACGGCCGGCGCCGCACGGGTTCACCGTGAGCGAACGCCCTTTCGGGCCGGGAATTACTTTCTTACACCTGTGGTTGAGCCTGTCAGACTCAATCTTTGGATAAGGGTGTGACAGCGTGACCGATACGTTGAATCTTCCGGTACTGCCGCTGGACGACGTCGTGGTCCTGCCCGGGATGGTCGTGCCGGTCCGGCTCGCCGACAGCGAGGCCCGGGCGGCGATCGACGCCGCGCAGGCCTCGGGCGAGGACAAGGTCCTGCTCGTCCCGCGACTGGACGGAAAATATGCCAAGGCCGGGACGCTCGGTGAGATCGAGCAGATCGGCCGGCTGCCGGGCGGTGCCCAGGCGGCCGTGATCCGCGGGACCCAGCGGGTCCTGATCGGCGCCGGGACCACCGGTCCGGGTGCTGCCCTCTGGGTGAGCGCGACGGTGCTGCACGAGATCACCGACGCGCGGTCGGCCGAGCTGGCCCGCGAGTACAAGAGCCTGACGACCTCGGTGCTCGAGCGTCGCGGTGCGTGGCAGGTCATCGACTCCGTGAAGCAGGTCAACGACCCCGCGGAGCTGTCCGACCTGGCCGGCTACGCGTCGTACCTGAGCGACGAGCAGAAGTCGGAGCTGCTGGAGAACGCGAACGTCTCCGAGCGGCTGGAGAAGCTGATCGGCTGGGTGAAGGACCACCTCGCCGAGCTCGAGGTCTCCGAGACGATCCAGAAGGACGTCCAGGAGGGCATGGAGAAGCAGCAGCGCGAGTTCCTGCTGCGCCAGCAGATGGCCGCGATCCGCAAGGAGCTGGCCGAGCTGGACGGCAAGGCCGAGTCCGAGGAAGAGGACTACCGGGCCCGCGTCGAGGCGGCCGACCTGCCGGAGCACGTGCGCAAGGCCGCGCTCTCCGAGGTCGACAAGCTCGAGCGGACCGCCGAGCAGTCCCCCGAGGTCGGCTGGATCCGTACGTGGCTGGACACCGTTCTCGAGCTGCCGTGGAACGAGCGGACCGAGGACAGCTACGACATCCGCGAGGCGCGGGCCGTGCTGGACGCGGACCACGCCGGTCTGGACGACGTGAAGCAGCGCATCACCGAATACCTGGCCGTACGGCGTCGTCGTGCGGACCGTGGTCTTGGCGTGGTTGGTGGACGTCGCAGTGGCGCCGTACTGGCCCTGGTCGGTCCTCCTGGTGTGGGTAAGACCTCGCTGGGTGAGTCCGTGGCGCGGGCGATGGGCCGCAAGTTCGTCCGGGTCGCCCTGGGTGGCGTCCGCGACGAGGCCGAGATCCGTGGCCACCGCCGGACGTACGTCGGTGCCCTGCCGGGCCGCGTGGTCCGTGCAATCACCGAGGCCGGCTCGATGAACCCCGTCGTCCTGCTGGACGAGATCGACAAGGTGGGTGCGGACTACCGGGGCGACCCGACGGCCGCTCTGCTGGAGGTCCTCGACCCGGCGCAGAACCACACCTTCCGGGATCACTACCTGGAGGTCGAGCTGGATCTGTCCGACGTGGTCTTCCTGGCCACGGCGAACGTGCTGGACTCCATCCCGGCGCCGCTGCTGGACCGGATGGAACTGGTGCAGCTGGACGGGTACACCGAGGACGAGAAGGTCATCATCGCTCGTGACCACCTGCTCCCGCGTCAGCTGGAGCGGGCGGGCCTGACGGCGGACGAGGTGGCGATCGAGGACTCGGCGCTGCGGGTGCTTGCGGGTGAGTACACGCGAGAGGCCGGCGTACGGCAGCTCGAGCGGTCGATCTCGCGGGTGCTGCGGAAGGTGACGTCCAAGCTCGCCCTGGGCGAGGAGGACGGCAACCTGACGATCGGTGCGGACAACCTGAAGGGGTACCTCGGTTCGCCGAAGTTCACTCCGGAGTCGGCTGAGCGGACCGCGCTTCCGGGTGTGGCGACCGGACTGGCTGTGACCGGTGCGGGCGGTGACGTGCTCTTCATCGAGGCGTCGCTGGCCGACAAGGAGACCGGCCCGACCGGGGTCACGCTGACCGGACAGCTCGGTGACGTGATGAAGGAGTCGGCGCAGATCGCCCTGTCGTACCTGCGCTCGCACGGTGCGGAGCTGGGCCTGCCGGTAGGCGACCTGGCCGAGCGCAACACTCACATCCACGTACCGGCGGGTGCGGTCCCGAAGGACGGACCGTCGGCGGGTGTGACGATGACGACGGCGCTGGCGTCGCTGCTGTCCGGACGGCCGGTCCGTTCGGAGGTCGCGATGACCGGTGAGGTGTCGTTGACCGGACGGGTGCTCCCGATCGGTGGCGTCAAGCAGAAGCTGCTCGCCGCACACCGGGCCGGGCTGACCACGATCCTGATCCCGAAGCGGAACGAGCCGGACCTCGAGGACGTACCGGAGGCCGTGCTCGCGGAGCTGACCGTGCACCCGGTGAGCGACGTCCGCGAGGTGCTGGAGCTGGCGCTGGAGCCGGCCGAGGTCGGCATGCATCAGTTCGCCGCATAACGCAGTACGGATATGGAGGGCCCGGGTCGTCGACCCGGGCCCTCCTTCTTTTGGATGAACTTTCGGCGAACCTGTCCAGCGACGGTGACCGAACTCACAGTCGCAGGCGTAACCCAAATCGGCGATCCCGTAGTCTCTATAACCATGCGCGTCAGGGAAAAGGGCGACCGGGGAGTCGTCCAATCTGTAGTTCTGTTCCTAGGGGTGAGCGTGCTGTCGGGGGCGTTGGCTGCCGGTCTCGCCATCCCGTTCGCCGGCCTTGCCGGATTCACCACGGAGAAGACCTCCACGACCCTGCAGGACCTGCCGCAGCAGTTCGACGAGGTGCCGCTGAAGCAGAAGAGCACGATGCTCGCCGCGGACGGCTCGCTGATCGCCACACTGGCCGAGCAGAACCGGAAGCCGGTGAAGCTCACGGAGGTCGCGCCGATCATGCAGAAGGCGATCGTCGCGATCGAGGACGACCGGTTCTACGAGCACGGTGCGCTGGACCTCAAGGGCACGCTGCGTGCGCTGCTGGAGAACCAGTCGTCGGGCGGCATCCAGCAGGGCGGTTCGAGCATCACCCAGCAGTACGTGAAGGTCAGCCTGGTCGAGAAGGCCAAGACCCCGGAGGAGGTCGCCGCGGCGACCGCCGACACGTACCAGCGCAAGGTCGCCGAGCTGCGGTACGCGATCGCCGTCGAGAAGCAGTACTCGAAGAGCGAGATCCTCGAGAAGTACCTGAACCTGGCGAACTTCGGCGACGGCGCGTGGGGCATCCAGGCCGCCGCCCAGCACTACTTCTCGGTGAACGCGAAGGACCTGACGCTGCCGCAGGCCGCGATGCTGGCCGGCCTGGTGAAGAACCCGACCGGCTACGACCCGACCAACAACGCCAAGCGCGCCAAGGACCGCCGCGACGTCGTCATCAAGCGGATGCTGCAGCTGCACGTCATCTCGGTCAGCCAGGCGAACTCGGCGCTGAAGACCCCGGTCATCGACCCGAACAAGGTCCAGCCGAACAAGCTCGGCTGCGCCAACGGCCCGTACCCGTTCTACTGCGAGTACGTGCTCGGTGAGCTGGAGAACAACCCCGCCTTCGGCAAGACCAAGACCGACCGCTCGAACTACATCAAGACCGCCGGCCTGACGATCAAGACCTCCCTGGACCCGAAGATCCAGGCCGATGCGCAACGCTCCATCGACACCCACTCGAAGACCACCGACCAGGCGATCGCGGCGGTGACGATCGTCGAGCCGGGCACCGGCCTGGTGAAGGCCATGGCGCAGAGCCGTGCGTACGGCAACAAACGCGGCCAGACCGCGTACAACTACAACGCGCCCAAGAGCTATCCGGGCGGGTACGGCGGCTGGCAGAACGGCTCGACCATGAAGGCGTTCACGATCGCCGCCGCCATCCAGAAGGGCATCCCCCTCAACTACAAGATCAACTCGCCGAGCCCGATCCACCTGGGCGGCCAGACGTTCAGCACCTGCAACGGGCCGTACAAGATCAACGGCAACTACGACCCGCAGAACTCGACGACGAACGTGCCGGACCCGACGATGATCGAGGCGGCGCAGAAGTCGACCAACACCTACTTCCTGCAGCTCTCGCAGCGGACCGGCCTCTGCCCGATCGCCAAGATCGCGCAGGCGCTGGGGATGTACGACGCCCAGGACCTCGGTCCGCTCCAGCAAGTGCCGTCGATGACACTGGGGATCGACAACATCGCGCCGGTGCAACTGGCCGGTGCGTACGCCGCCTTCGCCGCGCGCGGCATGTACTGCGCGCCGTGGGTGGTCACCTCGGTCAAGGACTCGGCCGGAAAGCCGGTCAACATCCCTGGCGCGAACTGCAAGCAGGCAATCGCGCAGGAGGTTGCCGACGGCGTCAACGCCGTCCTGCACCAGGTCATGGAAAAGGGCGGCACCGGCCAGCACCTGAAGTTCGGCAAGAGCGACCTGGCCGGCAAGACCGGAACCATCAACGACGCCAAGGCCGTCTGGTACGCCGGGTACTCGTCCAAGCTGGCTGCCGCGGCGACGGTGGCCGACGCCTCCCTGCCGTACGACAAACTGCAGGGCCAGACGCTCAACGGGCATCACATCGACGACCCGACCGGTTCCGGTACTGCCGGGCCGATCTGGGAGGCGGCGATGAAGGCCGCCCTGCAGGGATTGCCGACCACGCACTTCGTCGCGGCGTCGGACAAGACGCAGCGCGGCGACGTGAAGGATCTCCCGTTCGTGAACGGCATGAACCCGCAGGACGCGTCCAACAAGCTCAAGCAGGCCGGCTTCCAGGTCACGATCGCCGGCGGCACGGTGAACTCCGAGGAGAACGCCGGCACGGTCGCCTACACCGACCCGCGGCAGCGCGACGGGGCCCCGGCCGGCTCGCTGGTGACGATCTACGTCTCCAACGGCAGCAAGGCGAACAACCCGGGCAATCAGAACACCACGAAACCGCCCAACACCCCGAAACCGCCCGGCACCACCACCACGATCAACCCCAACTGCCCACCCTGGAACCCCAAATACCCAAACTGCACCGGCCGCGGCCACAGATAGCGGGCTGTGAAACCCGACAGCAGCGATTGGATCATCGAGGTCTTCTCGGATGAGACCGAGTGGCTGATCGACCGGATTCAGGTCGACGGCCTGCTGGCCCGGGAGGTTCGGGAGATGCTGAACCTCCCGGAGCAGGAGGACATCCGGCACGGCGCCTATCCCCTCGAGGGTGAGGCGCTGCGGCGGGTCGCAATGCGGGCCGGGTATCGGCCGGTCGCCGGTGCGTCCTTCTTCCTCGCCTACGAAGGCGACGGGACGCTGATCTGACTCAGGCGCCGAGTTGGCGTTTGACCTCGCCGGAGACGACTGCGCCGTCAGCCTTGCCCTTGACCTTGGGTTGGAGGGCGCCCATCACCTTGCCGATGCCGCGGGGGCCGAGCTCGGCGGCGCCGGTGCTGGCGATGGCTTCGGTGACCAGGGCCTTGATCTCGTCCTCGGTGAGCTGCTCGGGCAGGTACTCGGCCAGGATGTCCGCCTCGGCCTGCTCCTTCTCGGCGAGCTCGGTGCGGCCGGCGTCGCGGTAGGCGACCACGGACTCGCGGCGCTTCTTCGCCTCGGAGCTGAGCACGTCGACGATCTCGGTGTCGCTGAGCTCGCGTGCCTCCTTGCCGGACACCTCCGCCTTGGTGACCGCGGTGAGCGCCATCCGCAGGGTCGACTTGCGGATCTCGTCGCGCGCCTTCAGGGCGGCGGTCATGTCGTCGTGCAGGCGCTGCTTCATTCCGGAGTTGGACATACCTGAGATTGTGGCAGGCTTATGAAATGAGTATCGCGAGGACCGCCCTGAAGACCACTGCCGTGGTCACGGCCGTCGGCGCAGCCTGTGTTGCGTACGCGGCCGGTATCGAGGTGCGTTGGTTCACGTTGCGCCGGTTCACGGTGCCGGTGCTGCCGGAGGGCACCGCGCCGCTCAAGGTGCTGCACCTGTCGGACCTGCACCTGATGCCCACCCAGGAGCGGAAGATCGCGTGGGTGAACGACCTCGCCGCGCTCGAGCCCGACCTGATCGTCAACACCGGCGACAACCTCGCGAACGAGAACTCGGTCCGTCCGCTGCTGCGGGCGTACGGGGATCTGCTGGATCTGCCCGGCGTGTTCGTGTTCGGCTCCAACGACTACTGGAAGCCGCACTTCAAGAACCCCGGCAAGTACCTGCTGCCCGCGAACAAGCAGCGTCACAAGCCCCACGGGCCTGACCTGCCGTACGAGGAGATGCGCCGCGCGTTCACCGGCGCCGGCTGGACCGACCTGAACAATGCGAAGGCGACCCTCAAGGTGAACGGTCTGCGCCTGGACTTCGCCGGTACGGACGACCCGCACATCAAGCGTGACCGGTACGACGAGGTGGCCGGCGAGATCGATCCGGCCGCGGACCTCTCGATCGGCGTCACGCACGCGCCGTACCAGCGCGTCCTGAACGGTTTCGTCGGCGACGGGTATCCCTTGGTGCTCGCCGGCCACACGCACGGCGGCCAGCTCGCAGTCCCGCTGTACGGCGCTCTCGTGACGAACTGCGACCTCGACACCTCACGGGTCAAGGGCCTGTCGACCTGGGGCCACGACGGCCGCCAGGCGGCTCTGCACGTCTCCGCCGGCCTCGGTACGTCGCCGTACGCACCGGTCCGATTCGCGTGCCGGCCGGAGGCGACATTGCTCACTCTCGTCCCCCGGATAAACCCGATTTCGTCCGGACGCTGAGCCCATGTAAGCTACTCGCGACTTCGGGCTGTGGCGCAGCTTGGTAGCGCGCTTCGTTCGGGACGAAGAGGTCGCAGGTTCAAATCCTGTCAGCCCGACCACCATTGAGGGTCAGTCACTGCGGTGACTGACCCTCAATGCGTTCAGGGCAGGTCCGTCGGAGGAGCTGGGGTGCGCGGGACCGATCACTACGAGGTGCTGAACGTCGAGCGGACGGCCAGTGCCGCGGAGATCAAGTCCGCGTACCGGAAGCTGGCCCTGCAGGTGCACCCGGACCAGGGCGGCAACGCGGCGCTCTTCCGGCTCGTGCAGGAGGCGTGGAACACCCTCTCTGACCCGGCCAAGCGAGCCGCGTACGACCGCGGTCTCGACAGCCACTCGACCCCGCCCCCGTCACCGCCACCCCCGCCGACGCAGCCGCCGGCTCCGGAGCCCGACTACGAGTGGACCTGGTCAACCGACCAGCCCTGGTCCAGCGACACCCAGCCGCCGGCCGAGGAGCCCGCGCAGGAGCCCCTGCAGTCGAAGCCGGTCGGCCCGGTCCTGATCTACCCGACCTTCGGCCGCTGGCAGACCCCCGCGCTGATCGGCCTCGTGCTCTTCACCGCGCTGGCCGTCGCTCTCCTGGTCACCAGCAATTACCACGGCTTCTTGGACTACTTCTTCGCCGTCGGTACCGTGGCGATGATCGTCGTGGTGATGCCGCCGCACTGGAGCAACCGGATACCGCTCCGACGCGTGCTCAAGGCCCTCGGTGTCCTGACCACGATCGGCTTCGTGCTGACCCTGCTGCCGTTCGTGAACGGCACCGCGACAGGCCTCGCCCGGGCCGGCATCATCGCGCTGGTCGCCGGTGTCGTGGTTGTGCGCTTCATCACCGGGCGGTGGTCCAAGAACTACGTGGTGGACCGCGCCATCAACCGCGAGGCGTCGTACGAGTTCAACCTGTGGGGGCGTCCTGGCGAGCCGCTGGTGGACGACGCGCTGGCCGCGCCCATCACCTCGCACGACGCGTTGCTCCAACGCCGTACGGCCAACCTCCTGGACCCCGTGCTCACCGCACTGCCCGCGGCGAAGCTCGTGCACGGTGCACAGCTCGGGGCGATGACCATCGACCACCTGTTGCTCAACGGCCAGCGGGTCGCGCTGATCATCTCCCTGATCGGTCCACCAGGCACGTACTCACTGGACTCGTACGGGGCGCTCCAGCTCAACGGGCAGCCCCTGGAGAGCCCTGCGCCCGCCCTGGAGGGCGCGGTACAGGCGTGGCGCGGCCGCCTCCGGCAGGCTGACGTACGCGGCTTCCTGGTGATCCACGCGAGCTCAGGTGAGGCCCGCACCCAGTCACAGCCCGACGCCGCAGTCACCTGCCTGTCCGTACGGTCCGCTGCGCGCGAGCTGCACGACTGGCTCCAGCCCGAGGGCAGCAAGCTCGACCGCAAACTCCTGTACGACATCCTGCACCGCGCACCGTACGGCCTAATCTGAACGTATGCAGCGGGTTGATCTTGGTGAGGTTGAGTACGAGGTCGCGGCCAAGGACATGCGGGAGTGGGTCGAGGAGCGCGTACAGGGCAGCGCGGACGACCGGCTGTTCCTGCTGAGCCATCCGCCGGTCATCACGTACGGGCCGCGGACGGTGCTCGACGATCTGCCTGTGGAGGCAGCCGGGATTCCCACGGTCCCGGTGGATCGCGGGGGCTTCGCGACCTACCACGGCCCCGGTCAGCTGGTCGGGTACCTGGTCATCGACCTGCACCAGCGCGGTCCCGTCGACATCGTGCACTGGGTCGAGAACGGACTGATCGAGGCACTCGGCGCGCTCGGGTTCCCGCTCGTACGCCGGGAGACCCCGAAGGGTGCGAGCAGCCTGGTCGGGGTGTGGACCGAGGACGGCCGGAAGCTGTGCTCGATCGGCATGCGGATCCGGCGCGGTGTGACGAGCCACGGGTTCTCGGTGAACGTCGCTCCGGACATGACGGTGTTTCACACGTTCACGAGCTGTGGGCTGCACGACGTGACGATGGTCTCGCTCGCCGAACTGGCGGCCGAGCAGGGTAAGCCCGCGCCGAGCGAATCCGACGTGCGCGATGCCATCGCTAAGTCACTGGGAGCCCGATAGCCTGCGGCCATGAGCCAGGAGGACGACGGCGACCGGATGCCTGACGATCTGGAAGCCGTGCTGGAGGCCGCCGACGAGGAAGCGGAGGCGGACCGCCCGGGGCGGTACGACGCCCCGCCGTTGCCGGCGGCACTGATCCTGGTCGTGGTCGGGCTGCTCTGCGGGTTCGTGACGATCGCCGGCGTGTGGCTGAGTGAACGCAGCTGCGAGCGGTTCCGCGACACCAGCAACTGCGGCGCCTTCGGGCTGCCGCTGCTGATCGTGATCGTGGTGGTCACGATGGTGCTCGGCGGGCTCGCGCTGAGCCGGCTGGCGATGCCGCACCCGCGACTGATCCCGTTCCTCGGCGTCGCCTTCATGGTCGCGTTCGTCGTCGCGTTCCTGACCGGCCGGTTCGACTCGCCGTGGATCCTGGCCGTCGTACCGGCCCTGACCGCCATCACTTTCCTGATCGCCGATCTCGTCGCCCGACTGCTGGAGCGTGCCGATGCCTGACCTGCCCGTCTACGAGTGCCCGCGGACCACCACCGCGCCGAATCTCGACGGCACCCTGACCGACCCGGCCTGGGACGTCGCGCCGTGGACCACCGACTTCGTCCCGATCCACGACGGCCCCGCGCCGCGCTTCCGGACCCGGTCGAAGCTGATGTACGACGACCGGTACCTGTACCTCGGCGGCCTGCTCGAGGAGCCGCACGTGTGGTCGACGATGACCGAGCACAACAGCAAGCTGTTCCACGAGAACAACTACGAGCTGTTCCTGGACCCGGACGGCGACGGGCAGAACTACTACGAGTTCGAGATCAACCCGCTCGGGACGATCTGGGAGCTCACGCTGCCCAAGCCGTACGTCGACGGCGGCGTACCGATCGACCCGACGAACCTGCCCGGCCTGCGGACCGCGGTACACGTCGACGGCACGGTGAACGACCCGTCCGACACCGACACCGGGTGGTCGGTGGAGCTCGCCGTACCGTGGGCCGACCTGGCCGCGTACAACAAGGGCCGCGCCACGCCGCCGAACCCGGGCGACGAGTGGCGGATGAACCTGATGCGCTGCGAGTGGCCGCACGAGGTGGTCGACGGGGCGTACGTGAAGGGTGAGCAGCTCGAGTTCTGGGTCTGGTCGCCGCAAGGAATCGAGGACATGCACCGCCCGTCGACGTGGGGCGTCCTGCGGTTCTGAGCCCCCCGTGACACGGCGTTGACACCGGCGCGAGAGAATGAGGTACGTGAACTTGGGGGGCTCCGAACCACACGGTCTGGAGGCGGACCAGGTCGTCAGCGCGATCGAGCGCGCATGTGAGAGCGACCTGCGAACCGCCCTGCGGCTCGTTGCGCGCTATTCGGCGTACTGGTGGTCGAACGGGCTCCAGGACGAGGCTGCCGCGGCGGCCGAGCGGGTGCTCAGCATGCTCGGCCGGACCGTGCCGGTCGGGCTCGACGAGGAGTACCTGCTCGCAGTCATCAACGGGGCCGCCTCAGCGGAGCAGGAGCAGATCGAGCTGGCCCAGCAGATCGTCCTGACGACCACAGGTCCTTTCCGGTACTCGGCGACCGTGCTGCTGTGGGCCCTGGTCTTCGGGCCGTTCGAGTCGACCGCGGTGATCGAGGAGGTCCTCGAACGGAACGAGAGCGGTGACGCGTGGACACGGGCAGCTGTGGAGCTGTGCCGTGGGTACCCCGGTTTGACGAAGGCGGCGCCGGACGACGCGGCGCAGGCGCTCCGTACGGCGCTGGGCCGCTTCCGGATGCTGGAGGACCGCTGGGGCCTGTTCCTCGCCCTGAGCGCCCTACGGCACGTTGTGGGCGAGCCCCTGGACATCACTACCGAGGCGCTGGAGCTGGCAGAGCAGCTGTGCCTGCCTGAGGAGACCGGCCTGCTGCTGTGCGAGCGTGCTGAGCTGTACCGGCGAGCAGGGAAGCTGGAGGACGCCCACGCGGACTACAGCCGGGCCCTTTCCATCGGTGAGCACGCCGAGCTCCAGGAGACTGTTGCGGCCGCCCGGCTCGGTCTGGCACGGACCGCCCGGCGCTCCGGCAATCTCCCGGCGGCGCGGTCGCACCTGTCCGCCGTCCTGACGCTGCACGGGCTGGAGGATGCGCATTTCGAGGCGCACCACGAGCTCGCCGCGCTGAACGCCTCCGAGGCCACCGCCTGACGCGACCGCGGGCCCCCGGTAGAACTGTGGGGTCAGCCACATCGCGGGTGGGTGCACGGCTGGTTAGAGTCGGGATCACCTGGCATCGACCTGCAACGGAGCAGCTGATGGACAAGACGTACGGATCGCCGCAGGAAGCGGTGGCGGACATCGAGGACGGAGCGAGCCTCGCGGTCGGCGGCTTCGGGTTGTGCGGCAACCCGATGCAGCTGATCAGCGCGCTGCACGACAAGGGGGTGTCCGGGCTCAGCGTCGTGTCGAACAACTGCGGCGTCGACGACTGGGGCCTCGGTCTGCTGCTCGCCGACAAGCGGATCGCCAAGATGACCTCGTCGTACGTCGGGGAGAACAAGGAGTTCGCCCGGCAGTTCCTGCACGGCGAGCTGGAGGTCGAGCTGACCCCACAAGGCACGCTCGCCGAGAAGCTCCGGGCGGGCGGCTGCGGGATCGCGGCCTTCTACACCTTGGCCGGCGTCGGGACCCAGGTCGCCGAGGGCGGGCTCCCGCAGAAGTACAACGCCGACGGGTCGGTGGCGCTGGCGTCCGAGGCCAAGGAGACCCGGGACATCAACGGCACGACGTACGTGCTGGAGGAGTCGATCACCACCGACTTCGGGCTGGTGCACGCGCTCAAGGGCGACACCCACGGGAACCTGGTCTTCGACCGCAGCGCGCGGAACTTCAACCCGCTGGCCGCGATGGCCGGCCGGGTGACGATCGCCCAGGTGGAGGAGCTGGTCCAGCCTGGTGAGCTGGACCCGGACTCGATCCACCTGCCGGGCGTCTACGTGCAGCGTGTTGTTGCCGTCGGCAAGGACATCGAGAAGCGCATCGAGAAGCGCACCGTTCAGCCTCGGAAGGAAGCCTGAGATGCCGTTGACGCGTGAGCAGATGGCGGCCCGGGCCGCGGCCGAACTCGAGGACGGCCAGTACGTGAACCTCGGCATCGGCCTGCCGACCATGGTGCCGAACTACATCCCGGACGGCGTCACCGTCGTCCTGCAGTCGGAGAACGGCATCCTCGGCGTCGGGCCGTACCCGGTCGAGGGCGCCGAGGACCCGGACCTGATCAACGCCGGCAAGGAGACCGTCACGACGCTGCCCGGGGCCTCGTTCTTCGACTCGTCGCTGTCCTTCGGGATGATCCGCGGCGGCGCGATCGACGCCGCGATCCTGGGCGCGATGCAGGTCTCGGCCACCGGCGACCTGTCGAACTGGATGATCCCCGGCAAGATGGTCAAGGGGATGGGCGGCGCGATGGACCTGGTGCACGGCGCGAAGAAGGTGATCGTGCTGATGGAGCACGTCGCCAAGGACGGCTCGCACAAGATCCTCGCCGAGTGCGACCTGCCGTACACGGGCCGCGGTGTGGTCAACCGGATCATCACCGACCTCGCCGTCCTCGACGTCACCGACGACGGCCTGCAACTGGTCGAGCTCGCCGACGGCGTCACCTTCGACGAGCTCCAGGAGAAGACCGGCGCCCCGATCAAGCAATGAAGGCGGTCTCCGGCAGCGCGGTTCGCCACAGGGCCGGATGCGGGCGGTGCCGGAGGTGCTGGTCGAAGAACGCCGGGATGTAGGTACGGAGGGCGCGCAGGACCTTGCTTGCGTCCGCCGTACCGACGGTGTCCCCGATCAGTACCGGCGGCACGGTGAAGAACCGCTGGAACCACGGGATCAGGGCCTGGTGGTCGATGAAGCTGTAGTGGCGGCCGTTCGGGAGGTTCAGGTCGCGGCGCCAGCCGGACGAGCGGTCCCAGAACAAGCCCCACGACGGATCGGTTCGGTGATTGTGCGGGCCCGGGCCGATGTCGCCTGAGCCCATCAACAGGAACGGGCGGCCGGTTCCGCGCGCGACGGTCGGGCAGCCGGCCGGGTCGTCGTAGCCGTAGGCGAGCTCGCCGTCCAGGTCGATCGCCGCGCGGATCCGCGGGTCGGCGACGAGCAGGTCGATCGAGCTGATGCCGCCGGCCGAGTGCCCGTACGCGCCGATCCTGTCCAGGTCGAGCAGCCTGCCGAGGCCGGCCGGGAGGTGGCGGTGCTCCGCGTCCGGATTCTGACCACGGGCGAGCTGCTCGAGGCAGTCGAGTACGAAGCGCAGGTCCGCGGACCGGGTCGAGCGGGCGAGCAGCGCGTACGGCGTGGACGGGAGGGTCTGTACTTCGAGCCGGCCGCCGGGGAACTCGACGCCGGCGACCTCGTACGTGTGGTCGACCGTGACGACGACGTACCCACGGCTGGCCAGCTCCGCCACGCTGATCGAGGCGAGCCCGCGCGGGACCCCGAACCCGGGCGAGAACAGGACGACCGGCCGGCGACCGGGCAGGACCGGGGCGAGCAGGTTGCCGTGGCTCTTGGCGCCGGCCCAGTCGATGGTGCCGAGCGGCTGCTCCAGGGCGATCGCGGCGCCTGCGGCGTACACCTCGGCGGTCAGCGGCGGGAGGTACGGCGCGGGCTGGGTGGATCGGCTCGCCGGGTACCAGATGCTGATCATCAGCTCGCGCGGACGGCCGGGGACGTACGGGTCGTCGCGCCGCTGGTCGACCAGGTGCAGCTCGGTCGTACCGACGGCAAACGGTCCGGTCGGCCGCGGCAGTCGGAGCGGTACGACTCGAGGTTCGGCCGCCGATGCGAGCGGTGCATTCATCAGTACGGGCATGGGCGCGAGGAGGGCGGAGGTGATGACTGTTCGTCGGTTGAGCATGAACTGACTGTGCACGGACACGAACTGTGTGTTCAGCAGGCAAAAGACACCTGTGATCCCCGGCGAAAGTCGGGTATGACGGGACGCGTGGAGTTGGATGTGCTGGTGATCGGCGGAGTTGGCATCGACACGATCGTGCGGGTGCCGAGCCTGCCGCTGGCGGACGTGGACACGGTCCCGGTCGAACCGATCGAGACGTACTTGGCGCACACCGGGCACGGCGTCGTGCTCGGATGCCACCTGCTCGGGCTGAACGCGGGCCTGGTGGACGTGATCGGCGACGACCCGGAGGGCGCGCGGATCCGCCGTACGTACGACGAACTCGGCATCCCGCTGCGGGTCGTGCTGCACCCGAGCGGGACCCGCCGATCGGTCAACCTGGTCGCGCCGGACGGTCGCCGGCTCTCGATGTACGACGGCCGGCATCCGGCCGGTCTACGCGTCGACCCGAACCTGTGGCGCCCGCTGATCCGCCGCGCGCAGCACGTACATGTCTCGATCATGGACTTCGCCCGCGACGCGCTCGGCGACGCGATCGCCGCCGACCGCTCGATCTCGACCGACCTGCACGACTGGGACGGCCGCAACGACCACCACAAGGACTTCGCGACCGCGTCGGACATCGTGTTCGTCTCGGCCGCCGCACTCCCGCCGGACGGCGTCGACTGGATCCTCGCGAACGGCCGCGCCGACGTCGTGGTCGCGCTGGCCGGCGCGGACGGCAGCTACCTGCACGTCCGCGGCGAACCGGTCGAGCACTTCCCCGCGGTCGACCTCCCTGGCCGCCCGATCGTCGACACCAACGGCGCCGGCGACGCGTACGTCGCAGCCTTCCTGGCCCGCTACCTCGACGGCGCCCCCTGGCAAGAATCCGCCCGAGCCGCCACCATCGCCGCCTCCTGGGCCTGCACCACCCCAGGCACCCACACCAACCTGATCACCGCCGAACAACTAGCCCTCCACACCCGATCCCTCCCCTGACCCACCCCCCCGCCGCCGAGTCGTGGAAAACGGTTGGGGAATCGAGCCTGAATCCACGACTCGGCGATGGGGTCGAGGACCAAACGCCACGACTCGGCGGGCGAGGCAACTGGGGGGTCAGGTGCGGGGCATCGGGGGGTGGAGGGTGGTGGCGGTGCCTCGGTGGAAGAGTTGGGCTGGGCGGCCGCCGTCGCGGGTGGTGGTGTCGCCGGTGGGGGTGACGAAGTGTGGGGTCTTGGTGACCTTGCGGTGGAAGTTGCGGGGGTCGAGGGAGATGCCCCAGACCGCTTCGTAGATGCCGCGCAGTTCGGAGATGGTGAACTCCGGCGGGCAGAACGCGGTCGCCAGCGGCGAGTACTCGAGCTTCGCCCGCGCCCGCTCCACCGCGTCCGCAAGAATCCGCCGATGATCGAACGCCAGGCCCATGACCTCAGAGCTACCGTCCGGTGAGCTGAGTAGGTCGGCCACGCTGATCCAGTTGGCTGCGGCGGCGTCTGAGCCGGCGACGGGACTGGGGAGGTTGGGGACCAGGGCGAGGTAGGCAACGCTGACGACGCGGCCCCGCGGATCGCGGTCGGGGGCGCCGTACGTTGCGACCTGTTCGAGGTGGATGCGATCCGCCTCAAGCCCGGTCTCCTCGGCAAGCTCACGCAGTGCAGCCGCCTCGAGGTCCTCCCCCGGCCGTACGAATCCACCAGGCAGCGCCCACCGCCCCTCGTACGGCGGGATGCCCCGGCGGATCAGCAACACCTGCAGCCGCCCGTCGCGGACGGTCAGGATCACCAGGTCGGCGGCCAGGCCGAGCGGCACGAAGTCCATCCCCGAACCATAATCGTCATCTTGACGAAAAGCCACTCACTCCCTTATCGTCAAACTGACGACAAGGAGACGGAAGAGATGGCAGACATCACCCGGTTCGGCTTCATCAGCCACCTACGGGCCAACCCGACCACCCACGTACGGCACCTGCGCAACGGCAAGGTCGCGCACGACGGCGCCGGCCAGGCGTTCTGGTTCCGCGCACTGAACTCGTCGCTGAGCGAGGTGCCGATCGACGACCGCGAGCAGCCGCTGCTGTTCCACGGGCGTACGCAGGACTTCCAGGACGTCGCGGTTCAGGCGACCGTCACGTACCGCGTGACCGACCCGGCGCTGGCGTCCAGCCGCCTCGACTTCGGGATCGACCCGACCACCGGCCTGTGGCGGGCGACCCCGCTCGAGCAGTTGGGAGGGTTGCTCACCGAGCTCGCGCAGCAGACCGCACTCGACCTGCTCGCGCGGATGACACTGACCGCGGCGCTGTCCGAGGGCATGCCGGCGCTCCGCGGCGCAGTCGGCACCGGGCTGCGCGAGGACCAGCGGCTGACCGGCCTCGGCATCGGTGTCGAGGACGTCCGCGTGGTCGCCGTACGGGCCGAGCGGGACGTGGAGAAGGCGTTGCAGACTCCCACCCGCGAGATGGTGCAGCAGGCCGCGGACAAGGCGACGTACGAACGCCGTGCACTCGCGGTCGAGCGGGAGCGGTCGATCGCGGAGAACGAACTACAGAACCAGATCGAGCTCTCCCGCCGTGAGGAGCAGCTCGTCAACCAGCGCGGCCAGAACGAACGGACCCGCGCCACCGAGGCCGCGGCGGCCGGCCAGATCGAGACGCACGCCGCCGCCGGACGTCAGCGCGCGCTGGCCGAGGCCGAGGCGGATGCGAAGCGCGTGATCGGCGCGGCGGAGGCCGCCGCCGAGAAGGCGTTGCTGGAGGCGTACGCCGAGTTGGACCAGGCAACGATCCTCGCGCTGGCGATCAAGCAGGGCGCCCTCCCGGAGATCGGCACCCTGAACCTCACCCCGGACCTGATCACCCCGCTGCTGTCCAAGCTGGCCGAGCAACGATGACCTTGACGCCCAGAGCCGTCATCGTCCATCGGGCGACCGAGCTCACCGAGTTGATCGCGCGGCACGGCACGCGCCAGCAGGCAGGGTTCTTCCTGTCCGGTCGCGGCCGTGACCTGGCCGAGCTGGACGCGCGGCACCAGGCCCAGCAGGACGCGCTGGCGACCGTGTCCGCGGCGATCCCGCTGGACTGGCGCCGTACGGTTGCCGAGCGCAACGACCTGGACCGGTTCGGATTCGGCCCCGAGGACGTGGTGATCGCGGTCGGGCAGGACGGGCTGGTGGCGAACGTCGCGAAGTACCTCGACGGCCAGCCGGTGATCGGGATCAACCCCGAGCCGGCCCGCAACCCCGGCATACTCGTACCGCACGAACCCGCCGCGATCGCAGACCTACTGACCACAAGGCAGGTCGCCGAACGGACGATGGTTGCCGCAAGCACCGATGACGGCCAGCACCTGCTGGCGCTGAACGAGGTGTACGTCGGCCACCGTACGCACCAGTCCGCGCGCTACCGGCTGACGTCCCCCGACGGACTGGCCGAGCGGCAGTCGTCGTCCGGCATCCTGATCGGGACCGGCACCGGATCCACCGGCTGGTGCCGGTCGGCCTGGCAGGAACGCCGCAGCCCGCTCGCCCTGCCGGGCCCGACCGATCCGGCGCTGTGCTGGTTCGTCCGCGAGGCGTGGCCGTCGCCGGCGACCGGGACCGACAACACCGAAGGGTTGCTCAAGGCACCGGATTCGCTGACCATCACGGCCGAGTCGGATCTGGTCGTGTTCGGTGACGGGATGGAATCCGACACCTTGAGCATCGGCTGGGGTCAGCGGGTCGAGGTCACCGTCGCCGCGGTCAAGTTGCACCTGGTGGTCTGAATCGTCGCGTGCCAGGCCGAGTACAGGCGCCGTGCCGACCCGCCGATCGGACCGACCGCGTCGAACACCGCGCCCCGGCTGGCCGGCTTCGCACTCGCGATCGCCGGCACCGCATCCTCGGGCGCATCGATCGTCGAGGAGCAGACGCTCAGGATGTACGCCGGCACGTTGAGCTTCGGATCCACGCAGCCGACCAGCGGAACGCCCATCGCCGCGACGATCGGAAACACGGTCCCGGGGATCCCGACCGCGCACTCCACACTCGCCGACTCCGGCACGGATCCGAGCGCACTGATCTCGTACTGCTCCCAGAGCGTCCGGTCCTCGCGCGGGTGCAGCCCGACGACTATGTGCTTGCCCGCGGCCTCGAGTTTCGCGGCCGCGTCGAGGAGCAGTTGGGTACCGGGCGCCGCGTTCCCGGTCTGGTCGGGGTGCGTCACGCTCGTCAGCACCAGTACGCGGTCCTGCTCCGGTGCGTACTTCGGCAGGTTGTCGGTCTGCGCCGACCCGACCATCCGCACGTGCCGCCGCCACCCGAGGTACTTCGCGAACACATCGGACTCGGCCGGCGAAGCCGCCGTCACCAGCTCGAGCCGCGACCGGAGCTCCTTGGCCCGCGGGGCCTCCACCGGCGTCAGATACGCCAGCGAACTCGCCGCCAACGGCAGCCGCCGGAGCGCCGCCGCCACGTCGGCCGGCCAGTCCGACGCACCGTTCACCACGAGTAGATCAGCCTGCGGTACGTCGTTCAACGTCGCGACCGTCACCGGGTCATCCGGCTTGATCTGGGTGAGATCCGGTACGACCTGCACCAGCTCCCACCCGCGCCGCGCAGCCTCGGCCAGCAACGGCTGCGCGTGGTACGTCCCCCACGGCTCGTTCGTCGCCACCAGCACCCGGGTGCGCCGGGGCCGAGCCGCCAACGCGAGCCCGGGCGTCGCCGCCAGCCCGATCCCCAGAGCCCCAGCCTTCAGTACGGTCCGTCGCAACATCACCATGTGCGAACCCTACGAAGCTCCGGTGAACGGCCACCGGCGACGCCTTGAACATTCCCGTCAGCCGCCGTTGAGCGGGTCGTAGGCCGGGGTGAACCGGAAGTAGTCGTAGTCGTCGAAGGTCATGGCGACCTTGCCGAGACCCTTGATGACGGTGGCAGCGCCGGCCGCGTGGCCGACGGCGTACAGGTGACCGGTGTGGGTGTCCGCGTCGATGCCGAGCAGCATGGTGCCGTTCTTGCCGCATGGCGTGGCCACCAACTGCTCGAAGCCCTGCCAGGTCGACGTGCGCACCGCAATGATGATCGGCTTCAGCGGCACACTGGTCGGGATCTTGACCGTGTACAGCGCGCCGGCCCGGTTGTTCGCCAGGAACATGTCGTACGTCGGCGTGGTGGCGATCAGCGCGAACGACTTCATCGTGCTCATCCCGCCCACGTACCCGGTGTTCCGGAGGCCCTTGCCGACATCGGTCCAGCGCCCGAACAGCCCGTACTGATCCTGCTGGTACAGCATCGTACGAGTTGGCTTGCTGGTCGCGGACGCCTTGTACTGCGACTGAATCAGGAACCGCCCGCCCCACCCGTTCCCGATCCGCTGGAACACCGGCGTACCGACGAGCTTGCCGTCCGGCCCGACGGTGTACGTGCTCTGCATCAGGTACCCGGATCCCCAGAGCACCTTGCCGCTCCGCCTCGTCTGCCCGTTCCCGCCCGGCACCGCAGTGAAGGACGTCGGGTTGTTCACCGCGTACGGCGTGTCGTACACGGCCGGCGTACTGACGACCGTGCCGACGGAGCTCGCGGTGAGGACGCGACTGTTGACGCCGTTGTTGGACCTGTCCATCGACCCGAGCCCAAGCGCACAAGCCGCGGCCCCGGCAGCCTGTGCGGGCTGGATCGCCGTCCCGAGAGTCAAGACCAGCCCGGCCGCGCCGGCGACGCTGATCACCTTACGCATCATCATGTGCTCATTCGCCGTAGAGCTCGTCGTAGAAGTCGATCGGGACCCACGGGAAGTAGACGTTGTCCGCCCGCGTTCCCGGAACCGCACCCAGGCCGTTGATCACGGTCGCTGCACCGTTGGCGTGCCCAACGGCGTACAGGTAGCTGGTCTTGGTGTCCTTGTCGATGCCGAGCAGCAACGTGCCGTACTGGCCGCACCGCGACGCGACCAGGGACTCGAAGCCCTGCCACGTACGGCTCCGCACCTGCTTGACGACCGGCTTCATCGGCGACGTCGTCGGGATGTGGATCGTGTAGAGCGCGCCGCCCTTGGTGGTGGCCAGGAAGGTGTCGTACGTCTTGGTCTTGGCGATCAGCGCCATCGTCTTGACCGCCGAGAACCCCGGGTACGAACCGGTGCTGCTCCAGGTCTTGCCGACGTTCCAGCGGTACAGCACGCCGTCGTTGCGCAGGGCGTACGCGGTCGTCCGCCCGACGGTGGGCTCGCTCACCGTACTGAACCCGGAGACCTCCAGGAACGTGAACGGGGTCCAGCCGCCGCCGATCCTGGTGAGCGAATGCGGGTAGGTCGGGTCGATCTGCCCGGTGCCGTCGATCGCGTAGCTACTCCAGTAGAGGCTGTCCCCGATCACGACGGTGCCGTACTCGTCGGCGCCCGCGATGTTCGGCACGCTCGAGAACCGGCTGCTGAGTCGGACCGCGCCGGGCGCGTACACACCGGTCGTCTTGAACGGGTTGGTCGCCGTCGGCGGAGTGTTCGCCGTGATCCCGGTCGACACGTGTGCCCCGTTGGCGTCCACCGACCCGAGCGGCATCTCGCAGGCCGCGGTCGTACCGGCCCGCACCGTCGGCTTCGGCGGCTTCGCCACACCCGCCGTACCTGCCGCACCAGCTGTAGCCGGTGCCAGCGCGCTGATTGCCAGCGCGGCGCCGCCGGCCAGCGCCATGATCTTCCGCTTCATAGTCCCCAGTCCCCTAAGCCTCGTGAAGTCGTTCCCACAGAACTTGATACGAGGCGGACACAGAAAGTTGCGGGAATCAGAGGTCAGAGTAGGCGGTGACCAGGGTGGCGGCGTCGGCCTCCCAGTTGAGGGTTGCCGCTGCGGTGCGGACGCCGTCGGTGTAGGTGGTGTAGCTCTCGATCACCGTACGGACCGCGGTCGCCAGCGAGTCCGCGTTGCCCGGTTCGTAGAGGCCGCCGAGTTTGTGCTGGGTGACGACGGCACGCAGCTCGGGCAGGTCGGCGGCGATCACCGGTACGCCGGCGCGCACCGCGTGGAAGAGCTTGTTCGGAAGGGCGAGCCGGTGGTTCTCGCAGGTGTTGGTGAGGGTGACCAGCGAGATGCCGTACGTGCGGAGCGTGTCGTCGACCTCGTCGAGCGAACGCTCCGGAACCGTCTCCACCGGTCCCAGATCCAAGCGATAGTTGGGATCCACCGACCCCATCAGTACGGTCCGGAACGGCGCCAGCTGCCGAGCCGCCGCGACAACGGTCGGCAGGTCCCGCCCGGCCCCGATCCGCCCGGCGTACAGCAGGCCCTCGGGCTGCGCGGGCGCCGGCGGTACGTCATCGGCGCGCGGGAACGTGTTCCGTACGACGCGCACATCGGTCAGCCCGCGCGATCGCAACCGTGCGGCGATCCCGTCCGACACCGTGAAGACGACCCGCGCACGCGACGCCAGCGAGATCTCGTACCGGCGGCCACGCGCCCGCCACAGCGGCGTCGGCCGGCCCGGAAGCGCCCGGTCGAACCACAGCTCGTGACTGTCGTACACGAGCGCCGCAGACCATTTCGCGGCGTACTCGGCGGCGAGCTCCAGCGTGTTGAAGTCGTGCGCATGCACTACGTCGACCGACCCGGCCGCGGCGACCCGCGGCGCCGCCGCGATCCGCCACTGCTTCTCGGTACGCGACCGGTGCTCCGGCAGCAGCAGCCACCGGCCGAACCGCTTCGCCAGCACCTTCGGCCCGGTGTGCCCGTGCCCGACGGTGAGCCCGCCGTTCCCGGCGCGCAAGCCGGACGAGCGGGAGACCGACTCCACCGTGATCCCAGGACCGATCTCGAAGTCCTCAGGGACGTCGCGGCCGATCACGTGCAGCGTGTGACCGGCCGCGGCGAGCGCCGTCGCCTCCCGCAGGATCCGCGAGTCCCCGGCGATCGGGGACTGCGCGATCATCAGAATCCGCACTTACTCGCTCTCGTCCTCGGAGTCGTCGTGCGACAGCTCGTTGTTCAAGAAGGGCAGCAGCTCCGCGACCGACTTCCGCCCGTCGTGCAGGTCGCGGACGAAGCCCGGTCCCGCGTCGGCGATCTTGCGGGCCGTGTCGCGCTCGGCGACCAGCCGCTCGATCACCTCGGACAGGTCGTCCGGAGTCGCCTCGGCGATCGGCAGGTCGGCCGGCAACAGGTCCCGGACCGGGTCCGCGATGTGCCCGACGGTGACCCGGCCGGCCGCCATCGCCTCGCAGGCGAAGACGCCGTACGAACCGAGCAGCAACTGGTCGACCACGATGTCGGCGCTCTTCACCATCTCGGCGAGCTCCGCATGCGGCACGCCCTGGACGCGGTTGTACTTGATCAGGCCGCGCGCATCCAGATCGGTCAGCACCGGGTCGACGTACGCCGATCCCTTCAACGCCGAGGCCGACGGTGCGTGCAGCACCACCGGGACCTCGCGTTCGAGCACCGGCTGCGTCGACGCGAACGACTCGACGTCGACCGCCAGCGGCAGCCAGATGCCGTTGTCGACGAACTCGAGCAGGTCGGGCGTGGTCACGAAGACCGGACCGCGGTACCCGTCCAGGTGCCGGCGCATCAGGTTGTTCGCCGCCTGCAGGCGCACGGTCAGCTCGTCGTCCGGGTTGCGGAACGGCGAGTACTTGTACTGCCGGCGGTGCTGCTCGGGGTCGCGGATCTCGGATCCGTGGAACACCAGCCCGTGCCTGATCCCGGCCTGGTCGAGCATCGGTACGTCGGTCGTCCACATCTGTCCGCGCTGCTGACCGAACATCGGCCGGCCCGCCTCGAACAGCACGTGGGTGACCTCGCGCAACGCGTACGCCGTGAGCTCCAACTGCCAGCGCAGGTCCGACCGATACTGCCGGTAGGTGCCCGTACGGTGCACCCGGAAGTCGAACGCGCCGCTGCCCGTGGTCAGCGACTCGGCCTTGACGTCCGGCACCTCGCGCTCCAGCGCGGTCGCCCACAACCACGCCTGGCCGGCACTGTTCACCGGACCGAGCAGCAGGTGCCGCCCGGTCTTCGTGATCTTGCCGCCCGGACGGGTGATCTCGAGCTGCCGTCCGACCAGGTCGCCGTACAGCTCGCGCAGCTTGGCCGCCTGCCCGGACCAGGACACCTCTTGCTGGTACGCCGGATCGGCGACCCGCTCGCGGTAGCTGTCCAGGCCGCTGAGGACCGTACGGACCTTGGCCGCCAGGTCGTGCGCGTCCGCCGCTGTGAAGACCTCGCCGATCTTGGTGCGGTCGACGAACTCCTTCATGCTCGGCATGTCGCTGACCACCACCGGCAGCCCTGCGAACGCGTACTCGAAGAGCTTGTTCGGCAGGGCCATCTCGTGGCTCGGGTAGCGCAGGATCGGGATCAGGCCGACGTCGGCGGTGCGCAGGAACGCGACCACCTCGTCCGGCTTCACCGGGTCCAGGCAGTGCAGACGGTCCTGCACCTCCAGTTGCACGGCCTGCGCCTGCAGCTCGCGAACCGCGTCGGTCGCGACACCCGGCACACACACGACCGCCAGGTGTGCGTCCGGCAGGTCCACCAGCGCCTGCACGGCAGTCTCGATGCCACGCGCCCGGGTGACACCACCGCTGTAGACCAGCAGGGGTACGTCGGAGGCGAGCCCGATCCGGCTGCGAATGTCGGACACCTCGACCGACACGTCAGCAGGGTTCGGAGTGTTCATCACGACGGTCGGCGTGTGGTCGAGGTTGTGCTCGCGCTGCAGCCGGGTCGCGATCGCCGGGCTGACCGTGATCACCCGGTCCGCGTCGCCGATGTACTCGCTCTCATGGTTCGCCCAGGCCGCGATCGAGCGCCGGGTACGGGCGCCGTACTGCGAGAGCCCGGCGACGTACTCGTGCGCGTCGTACACGACCTTGAGCTTGCGGCCGCGCAGCTTCGCCCGGCCGGCGGCCCGGGTAGCGACACCGATCACGTGCATGTCGTGCGCGTGCACCACGTCCGGCTCGAGCCGGTCGATCAGGTCCCCGAACGCGATCTCGAGATCCAGCGCCTCCGGGTGCAGCTTGCGCCACGGCGCCGGCCACGGCATCCGGTGCAGCACACCGTCGTACGCCCGCCAGCTGAACTTGAACGGGACGTCGGCCTTGTTGCCCACACCCTTGCGCACCCAGGTGGCCCGCTCGGCCGCCTTCCAGCGCGCACGGCGGAGCAGCCGGGTCGCCACACCGGCCTTGAACTTGAGCGGATTTCCCTGGCCTTCCTTGGCCCGCGCGATCGCGTGCCCGGAGTCGGCCTTGAGCTCCTTGATCTCGGCCGCGATCCGCTGGCTGCGCGCCACATAGGTCGTGCGGTACCGATAGCCCACCAGCGGCGGCCGCCAGTTACGGCGGGCCGTACGGCTTCGTTTCCGTTCCTCACGCAGTGCGAAGGGCACCGCCACCCGGACGATCAGCGCACCGTCGAGCATCTCCCTCGACGGAAGGCCGCTGGCCGAGACACCGAGCACAGTGACCTCTGCTCCGGTCTCGGCCAAGGCTGCGGCCTCTTTGCGGACCCGGCTGTCGTTGGTGACGTCGTTGGCGACCATCATCACGACCCGCAGGTCGGCATGTGTCACTGGCTACTCGACCTTCCGATCACAATCCGGCGAACGCCCGCCCACTTGGCCGGGTCGGTACGGTCACGACCGTCGACGAGCACCTGCACACCCGGCAGGTCCGCCGGGCCGAGCTGCGCGTACTCCGCGTGGTCCGCCTGCAGGACCGCCGCGTCCACCGGCGTGCCCAGCGCGTACGGCGTGAAGCCGAGGCCCTGGAGTTCCTCGTCGGTGTACATCGGGTCGTGCACGGACACCTCGGCTCCGCGCGCCGTCAACGCCTCCACGGCAGGGAACACCCCGGAGAACGCGGTCTCCTTCACACCACCACGGTACGACGCACCGAGCACCACGACCTTGGCGCCCTTGAGGTCGCCGAACGCGCCCTCGAGCAGGCCGATCGTGTAGTCGGGCATCCCGGCGTTGGCCTCCCGCGCGGCCCGGACGACGGTCGCGTCGGGGTCGGTGTAGAGGTACAGCCGCGGGTAGACGGGGATGCAGTGCCCGCCGACCGCGATGCCCGGCCGGTGGATGTGGCTGTACGGCTGCGAGTTCGACGCCTCGATGACGGCGTGCACGTCGATGCCGTTCTGGCCGGCGAACCGGGCGAACTGGTTCGCCAGGCCGATGTTGACGTCCCGGTAGGTGGTCTCGGCGAGCTTCGCGAGCTCGGCGGCCTCGGCGGAACCCAGGTCCCAGACGCCGTTCGCGCGGTCCAGGTCCGGACGCTCGTCGAAGTCCAGCACGGCCTCGTAGAACGCGGTGGCGCGCTTGGCGCCCTCCTCGGACAGGCCGCCGACCAGCTTCGGGTACTTGCGCAGGTCTGCGAAGACGCGGCCCGTGAGCACCCGCTCCGGTGAGAACACCAGGTGGAAGTCGGTGCCCTCGGTCAGGCCGGAGATCTCCTCGATCATCGGCTTCCACCGGTTCCGGGTGGTGCCGACCGGGAGGGTGGTCTCGTAGCTGACCAGGGTGCCGGGGGTGAGGTGCTCGGCCAGCGAACGGGTCGCGTTCTCCATCCAGCCGAACTCGGGCTGCCCGGTCTTCTCGTCCACGAACAGCGGGACGACGACGACCACGGCGTCGCTGTTCGGAATGGCGTCCGCGTAGTCCGTGGTCGCCCGCAGGCGGCCGTCGGCCACGGTCTCCGACAGCAGCTCCTGCAGGTGGGCCTCACCCGGGAACGGCTCCTGACCGGCGTTCACCAGCTCGACGAACTTCTCGTTGATGTCGACGCCGACGACCTGATGACCCTTGGCCGCGAACTGGACCGCCAGCGGCAGTCCGATCTTGCCTAAGGCAACTACACTGACACGCACAGCAACTCCACTAGGTAGTGATTCTTCATCGGGGGCCTCGGAGCTTCCGTTCCAGCGGGTGCTCGACGAACTTGTAGAGCAGCCACGAGGCGAAGACCGCGACGACCAGGACACCGGCGTACCAGGTCAGGTTCGACCAGCCGATCGGGCCGGCCACGCCGTGGTGTTCCTTGATCGCATACATGATGGTCGCGTGGACCAGGTAGAACGCGTACGACCACTGGCCGAGCGCGACCAGCGGCTTGCTGCGCAGCAGTGACCTGCCACCGCGCATGTCGCGGGCCGCGACCGCGAGGATCAGGAAGCCGTACAGGAAGGTAAGGACCTCCTTCTGGCACAACCCCATCGTGACCGCGCCCGGGACCTGGGCCGGGTGCGCACCGGAGTACCAGAGGAAGAACAGGCCACCACCGGTGACCAGGAATGCGAACCAGACCGGGATCCGCGGCTTCCAGCCGGTCCGCAGCGCGATCGCCAGGCCGATCCCGAACAGGAACGCGACCGAGTGCAGCACCGGCTGCGGCAGGATCGGCACGTCCTTCGGGTAGTGGAACAGGATCAGCCGGTACGCGCCGCTGACGACGACCACCGCGATACACAGGATCAGGCCGCCGGCCACCTTCAGCCGCTGCGTGGCCCGCCAGACGAACGGGAAGTACGCGTAGAAGAAGGCCTCCACCGACAGCGTCCAGCCCGCCGGGTTACCGCCGTACAGGATGGTCGGGTTGTTCGACCAGCCGTGCAGCAGGAACGCGGACAGCACCAGCACGCTGATCGAGATCGGCTTGATCCAGGGCATCCCGGCCGGCGGCTCTGCGCGGTAGAAGACGAAGAATGCCGCCACCAGCGTCAACAGGTACAGCGGGACGATCCGGGCGAACCGGCGCCGGTAGAAGGTCCGGATCTTGGTCCCCGGCCGGGTCGACCAGGTGAGCACGAAGCCGGACAGTACGAAGAAGAACGTGACGCCGGAGGTGCCGTACTTCAGGAAGTCGAAGATCGGCAGCGGCGCCAGCTGGGTCATGTGATGGCAGAACACGAAGAAGGCCGCCCACCAGCGAAGGCCGGTGAGCGACTCGACTCGGGGCAGCCTCTGAGCCGGAACAGCAGTTCCGGGAGAGGCCGTGGCAGGCGCGCCGGGAGCTGGGGTCCCTACATCGGCCGACCCAGGCAGTTCCTGGGTCGGCGGCGTCTGGTTCTCTTCGGCGGCCTTCGTCATGTATGTAGTTACTCCGCGAGAGTGGCGACGACACGCTCTGCAGCGTGCCCGTCGCCGTACGGCATTGGGCGTCCCCCCGTGGGAGCCGGCCGTGCAGCCAACTCGGGCAGCTTACTCACGTCGGATGTCAACACGTTCCATCCGTCCACCAACGTCTCGACCCATTCGGTCTCGGTCCGCAGCGTGGTGCAGACCCGGCCGAGCAGGAAGGCCTCCTTCTGGAGACCGCCGGAGTCGGTCACGACACCGGCCGACCCGAGGACGGCAGCCACCATCTCCGGGTACGCCAGCGGCTCGCGGACGTGCAGCGAACCGTCCGGACGCTCGAGCTTGATGCCGTGCTCCGCGCACTTCGCGACCAGTCGCGGGTGGGCCAGCAACAGCACCGGCTGCCCCGCGTTGGCCAGGCCGTCGACGATCGCGGACAGCCGCTCCGGGTCGTCGGTGTTCTCGGCCCGGTGGATCGTCGACACGACGTACTCGCCCTGCTTGAACGGACCGTCCAGCGGCTTGTCCTGCACCGCGTCGCGGACCCGGAAGCAGACGTCCGTCATCACGTCGCCGACCAGCCGGGACTTGTCCGTGAGGCCCTCGTTCGCCAGGTGGTCCATCGCGACCTGGGTCGGAGCCAGCAGGAGGTCCGCCGCGTGGTCGGTGAGCACCCGGTTGTGCTCCTCCGGCATCAGCCGGTTGAACGAGCGCAGACCGGCCTCGAGGTGCGCGACCGGAAGGTGCATCTTCACCGCGGACAGCGCACCGGCGAGCGTGGAGTTGGTGTCGCCGTAGACGAGCACCCAGTCCGGCTTGTGCTCGTCGAGCACGGCGTCCATCGCGGCCAGCATGGCACCGGTCTGGACACCGTGGCTGCCGGACCCGACGCCCAGGTGGACGTCCGGGTCCGGGATCCGCAGGTCGGCGAAGAACACGTCGGACATGTTCTTGTCGTAGTGCTGGCCGGTGTGCACGATCACGTGCTGGTGCCCGTGCTCGGCCTGGGCGGCGGCGAACGCCTCCGCCACCGGGGCCAGCTTCACGAACTGCGGGCGCGCACCGACAACGCTGAGGACCTTCATCAGTGCGTCGGCTCCCCGGCGACCTTGATGGTGCGGTCCTCGGCGGCGGACTGGATGACGGCCTCGGCGACCACCACGGTCTGCAGACCCTGCTGCAGCGTGACGATGTCCGCGTCCTTGCCGAGCACCGCGTCGCGGAACTGCTCGTGCTCGGTCTTCAGCGGCTCCGGCTTGCTGATCGCGTACCGGATCATGTCGCCCTCGCTGACACCGCGGAAGTGCGCGACGTCGTCCCAGGCGGTCTGCACGGTCCCGTTGGAGTGGAACGTCAGGTCGGCGAGCAGGGTGTCGGCGATGAACGCGCCCTTCTCACCGGTGACGACGGTGAGCCGCTCCTTCATCGGGGACAGCCAGTTGACCAGGTGGCTGGTGACGGTCCCGTCGGCCAGCTTGCCGGTCACCGCGATCAGGTCCTCGTACTGCCGGCCGGACTTGTGGGCGCTCTGCGCGGCCACCGTGACGAACGGCGACTGCGTCACCCACGCGGTCAGGTCGATGTCGTGGGTGGCCAGGTCGAGCACCACGCCGACGTCCGCGATCCGGGCCGGGAACGGGCCCTGCCGGCGGGTCGTGATCTGGTAGATGTCGCCCAGGTCACCGTTCTCCAGCCGGCGGCGCAGCTCCTGCAGGGCCGGGTTGTAGCGCTCGATGTGGCCGACCGCGCCGACCAGACCGGCCGCCTCGAACGCCTTCGCGATCTCGGTCGCCTCGGACGAGGAGCCGGCCAGCGGCTTCTCGATCATCGCGTGCACGCCGGCCTCGGCCAGCGCCTTCGCGATCTCGGCGTGGTACTGCGTCGGCACCGCGACCATGCAGTAGTCGAGCTTCTCGGCGATCAGCTGCTCGATGTTCTCGTGCACCGGACGACCGCCGGCGACGCCGAACTTGTCACCACCCGGGTCGGCGACCGCGACCAGGTCGACGCCCTCGAGGGACGCCAGGACGCGGCCGTGGTGCCGGCCCATCATGCCCAGGCCGATCAGGCCCGCACGCAGGTTCGCCATGCTCACGCACCCGCCTTCGCCACGGTGTTCACCGCGGCCACGATCCGGTTCAGGTCATCCTCGGACAGCGAGGGGTGGACCGGCAGCGAGAGCACCTCGGCCGCGGCCTTCTCGGTCTCCGGCAGGTCCAGCTCGCGCTGGAACGACGGGAGCCGGTGGTTCGGGATCGGGTAGTACACGCCGCAGCCGACGCCGTACTCGGTCCGCAGCGCGTTCGCGAAGCCGTCGCGGTCCTCGGTCACCCGGATCGTGTACTGGTGGTACACGTGGCTCGCCTCGGCGGCCACGGCCGGCACGGAGACGCCGCCCAGGTTCGCGTCCAGGAAGGCCGCGTTCTCCTGCCGCTGCTTGGTCCAGCCGCCGACCTTGGTGAGCTGCACCCGGCCGATCGCGGCGTGCAGGTCGGTCATCCGGTTGTTCAGGCCGACGACCTCGTTCTCGTACTGCTTGAGCATGCCCTGGTTGCGGAACAGCCGCATCCGGCGCTCGAGGTCGGCGTTGGCGACCGAGTTCATGCCGCCCTCACCGGACGTCATGTTCTTGGTCGGGTACAGGCTGAACATCGCGAAGTCGCCGAAGGTGCCGACCGGCGCGCCGTTCCAGGTCGCGCCGTGCGCCTGCGCGGCGTCCTCGAAGATCTGGATGCCGTGCTTGTCCGCGATCGCCTGCAGGGCGGTCATGTTCGCCGGGTGCCCGAACAGGTGCACCGGCATGACGGCCTTGGTCTTCTCGGTGATCGCGGCCTCGACGGCCTTCGGGTCCAGGCAGAAGTACGTCGGCTCGATGTCCACGAACACCGGGGTCGCGCCGGTCAGCGCGACGCTGTTCGCGGTCGCGGCGAAGGTGAACGACGGGACGATGACCTCGTCGCCCGGGCCGACGCCCGCGGCCAGCAGGCCGAGGTGGAGACCCGACGTGCCCGAGTTGGTCGCGACGCACGCCCGGCCGGAGACCAGCGCTGCGCCGAACTCCTGCTCGAACGCCGCCACCTCGGGGCCCTGCGCGAGCATGCCGGACTGCATCACCCGGTCGACGGCCTCGCGCTCCTCCTTACCGATGATCGGCTTCGCGGCCGGAATCGGCTGCACCATCAGTTCTCCTCCAGATTTTCTCCGGCCGGCCGGAGCCGTCCGTCGGTTTCGATGTACATCTCGCCCGTGTTCGGGCACTTCCACTCGCCGTTCCCGACGTCGAGCAGCGGAACTCCGGCCTTGCCCACCCACCTGATGCGGCGGGCCGGAACCCCGACGACCAGCGCGAAGTCTGGCACGTCCTTGGTCACCACTGCGCCGGCGGCGACGGTGGCCCAGCGACCGATGGTGACCGGGGCCACGCAGACGCTGCGCGCACCGAGCGAGCAGCCTTCCTTCATCGTGACGCCGACCGCTTCCCAGTCGTGCCCGCTCTTCGGCGTCCCGTCCGGGTTCACCGCGCGCGGGAAGTAATCGTTGGTGAGCACCACGGCCGGGCCGATGAACACGCCGTCCTCGAGGGATGCGGGCTCGTACACCAGCGCGTAGTTCTGGATCTTGCAGTTGTCGCCCATCCGGACCCCGGTCCCGACGTAGGCGCCGCGGCCGACGATGCAGTTCTTGCCGAGGACCGCGTTCTCGCGGATCTGGGCCAGGTGCCAGACCGACGAACCGTCGCCGATCTCGGCGCTGTCGTCGACGTCGGCGGAGGGCGCGATGCGGGACGTCACAGGGTCTCCTTCTTGATCAGCCAACTTCTCAGTACTTCGGCGGAGCGGCGTCCGTCGTGCAGTTCGGCCACGAAACCGGGGCCGGCGGCTGCCCGCTCGGCGGCGGCGTCACGATCGCCGATCAGGTCGGTCAGGACCGCACCCAGGGTGCCGGGATCCGCCTCGACGATCGGTACCTCTCGCCCGGCCAGACTACGCACCCTGCGGCGCACGCCTTCACCGACGTACGAAACCACGATCCGCCCGGCGGCAAGGGCCTCCGCGGCCGCCACGCCGTACAGACCGATCCGGAGTTGGTCGACAACGATGTCTGCGCTGCCGACGACGTTCGGCATCTCGTGGTGCGGTACGCCGGTGATCCGCCGGTACTCGACCAGGCCGCGCTCGTGAAGATCGGTGAGCACCGCGTCGATCTCCTGCGTGCCTTTGAGTTTCGCGTTCGACGGGACGTGCGCGACGACCGGCTTCGGCCCGGCGAACAGCGGCTGTGCGGCGCGCTGCCACGGGCCTGGGTCGATGGCGACCGGCAACCAATGGGCATCCGGTACGTCGTCGAGCAGATCGACCGTGGAGACGAAGACCGGCAGGCCCAGCGCCTCGACGAGCTCCGCGTGCCGACGGGCCTGCGGCTCGAGGCGCTCGGTCAGCTCGTCACCCGGGGTGAACGGCGACCAGCGCTCGCGCTTCGCGTGCCTGCTGGGCAGACGGATGTCGGAGCCGTGGAACAGCAGCGAGACGTTGATGCCCTGCGCGAGCATCGCCTCGATGTCGGGGCCGGCGTCCGACGAGCCGCGGGCGCCGAACAGCGGGCGCAGCGACTCGACCATTACGTGGGTGTAGTTCTCGACGACGTACTGCTGCTGGGCGCGCTGCCAACGCGGCTGACCGAACCACGCGAGCGGAACGCCGTAGTCGTTCTTGAACTCGAACTGCCCTTTGCGTTGCAGGGTGAACGAGACGGCGTCGACGTCCGGCAGGGTCTTCGCGGCCTGTGCCCAGGCGTGCCCCTGCCCGGCGGAGTTGGTCGGTCCGACCAGCATCCGCACGGGGGTCGTCGCTACCGGCGGGAACGCCGGCAGTTGCGCGTACGAGTACCGGAGGCTGCGCAGGCGCCGCCGGACCGCACCCGCGGTCCGGGCCAACGGCGCCGGCAGGTGCTCGCGGATCGCACGCGTCACCGTCACTGTGTCACCCATTACCTGGTCGGGGCCTTCAACATCTCGAGCTCCCGGCGGGCGGCCGGCAGACCGAGCACAACCGGCGTGCTCGCCTTCCGCTGACCGAGGTTCCAGCCGGCCCAGATCGCGCCGGCGTCGAGGGCGATCACGACGTCGGCCTGGTCGATCGTCGTCAGCACGTCCCGACGGGTGAGCACGCGCGCCCAGTACGTCTTGCCGAGATCGCTGGTGGCCCGCTGGCCACGCAGGAACTTGACCGGCGCCGACTTTTTGATTGCCGGAGGCAACATCCGCCCGGCCGCCTTCTTCGCGCGCCGAGCGCGCCACTCAACCGCCTTGACAACCCGCTTGGCGCCGGTAGGCCGCGGCTTCGCCGCAGCAGGAGGAGTGGAAGAGGTGCCGGCAGCAGCAGTGGTGGAGGTAGCGCCGGTCGAGCCGGTCTGGACTCCGTCCGCCTTTTCCTCCGCAGCAGCGCGTAGCGCTGCGGAGGAGCTGTCGCCCGCGGCGCCGACGTCGGCGGCAGCCGGGGCAATCTCCGCCTCGTCAGCGACGACTGCCGCCGGGTCGGCTACTGCCTCCGGCGCGATGACGGCGTCCGGGGCTTCGTCGGTCGACTCGGCGACCGGCTCCGGCTCGGGCTCCGGTTCGGACGGCATGCGGCCGGGGCCGATCAGGGTGAAGCTGTTGACCTTGTCGGCCACCCAGGCGGACGGCGCCACCCAGCCGACAACGTCGATGGTGATGGTCTGGTCGCCGAGATCCTCACGGACCTGGTCGAAGTACGTCGGCGGCAACCGCCGCGTCGACAGCAGTACGACGTTGCTCATGCGGCCGCCACCTTCTGCACGCTCGCGGCCAGCGACTCGATCCGCGGATCCAGCTGCAGGTCCCGCCGGTACGACGCGCCGAACTCGCGCGCCTTCGCCCGGATCCCCTCGTCCGCGGTCCGCGCCGCATGCGCCGCCTCGACCAGCGCCGCCGCGATCGCCTCCGGCGTCACGTCACTCACCGGGAACCACAACGGATGACCACGCAGTACGTCGGACGCCGCGTTCTCCGGGTCGTGCACCGACACCACCGGCAACCCGGTCGCGAGGTACTCGAACACCTTCCCGCTCGTCACGTACCGCCCCTTGCCCAGCATCAGCAGCTGCGCGTCGAACTCGTCGTACGCCTTGGCGATCTCGGCCTTGCCGACCGGACCCTCGTAGCTGACCCCGGCGTCCGCAGCAGCGTTGATCGTCGCCAGCATGTCCGCCCGCGGCTGCGCGTAGTACCCCAGGTAGCCGTAGATCTTGGCCTTGGCGTCCGCGAGCTCCGGGGACTGCTCCTTCGCGAGCTGCCAGCCCTCGACGAACTCCTTGAGCGGCACCTTCGGCGACACAGTGCCGACGTACCCGAAAACCAGCGGGCGGTCGGTGACGGCGCCACGGTCCTGGGTGTCCGGCACCAGATCCGGGTCGAACCCGTTGGCGACCGTGTGCATCTTCGAGGCCTGCGCCGGGTAGAGCTTCTCGTGCCACTCCTTGATCGGGTCGTTCACGAACCAGACCTCGCGAGCGGACTCGACCAGCTTCTTCTCCCACTTGGCGGCGCGGCTGTTCGGCTCGTGCAGCCGGTCACCGGTGAACACGTCCAGCAGCCAGGCGTCGCGGTAGTCCATGACGTACGGCACCTGGAACTTCTTGTGCAGGTGGTACGCCGCGGTGAAGGCGACGTGCGGGTTCGCGGTGGCGACCGTGAGGTCGACCTTGTGCTCCTTGTGGATGCGCTCCGCGGCCTTCTCGATCACCGAACGCCAGGGCCCGTAGCCGCTCTCCGGGAACGGGATCTGGTCCTGCTTGGTACGCCACTTGCTCCAGAGCTTCGGGTTCGCGGCCCGGCGCTTGGACCACTTGCGCAGGTCGGCCTCCAGGATCGGCCACTCGAAGGGGACCCGGACCACCTCGACGGAGGGATCGACCCGTTCCTCAAGGGTCAGGTCCGCACCGGTGAACCGGAAGAACGTGTCGCGGTCGGCCGTCAGCACGGTCACCTTCCAGCCGAGCGCGGCGAACCGGTTGGCCGTGGCCAGTGCCCGGTAGACACCGCCGCCCCGGCAGGGCGGGAAGCCCCAGGCGACGTACAGCAGGTGTGGGCGGTCGGTCATGCAGTTCCTCTTAAGATCTTGAGAATTGCGTCGGCCAGTTCGTCGTACGGCGTGTTCGTGGGCAGGTGATCGGCCGCCCACTGCAGCGCGTGGTTGCGCAGCTTCTCCAGCTCACCCGGATCCGCGGACCAGCGCCGCAGCGTCTCGGACGCCTCCGCCACCGAGTCCACCAGGACTCCGCCACCGGACTCCTCGATCACCCGGGTCTGCCGGGGCAGCCGGGTGGACAGTACGGGAAGGCCGCTGGCGAGGTACTCGTAGATCTTCGACGGCATCGCCTCCACGAAGGCCGGCGTCGGCTGCAGCATGGCGAGGCTCGCCCAGGCGCCCTGCGCGATCCGCCAGGCGTCGGCGGGTGGCTGGCGCCCGTGCAGCCGGACTCGCCCGTTCAGGTCGGGCCGGGCGATCCGGGCCTCGATCCCGTCCCGGTCCGACGGTGCGACCGGGCCGACCAGGTCGAGGGACCACTCCGGCGCCGCGGCGACGGTCTCGACCATGTCGAACAGGCCACGGCTCGTGCGCAGGTCCCCGACGTACACCGCGCGCGGCGCGCCGGACGGCGGGGACGGGGCCAGGAAGCCGTGGTCGGGAAGGTTCTGTACCACCAGGCGGTTCTTGGCCTGGTGCGGTGCGAGGTGCGAGTCCGCGACCACGGTCAGGTCGGCCCCCGCGGCCAGCTTCGAGCCCGCGCGGACGAGCAGCCGGGCCGGCAGTCCGACCGGCCCTTTCGCCCAGGCCCGGTCGGCCAGCAACCGTTCGTAGTCCTCGTGCACGTCGACGACGAGCTTGCGCCGGCGCAGGACGGTGACCAGCCGGGTGACCGGGATCATGTCCGGGTCGACCGTCATCACCACCTTGGCCTTGGTCCGCCACGGCAGCACGGCGGTCCGCGCCAGCCGCTGCGCGAGGTTGCCGCGCGGCCCGGCGTGCACGACCGCGCCCGCGGGACCGCCCTCGGCATCACCGAGGCCCCACAGCTCGACCCTGAGGTCGCGATGCTGCAGGGCCGCGGTGATCTTGTGCAGGCGCGCATCGGCCACGTCGTGGCCGGTCGTGATGATCCCCACGTCCGGCGCCGTGCTGCGAGACATCGGTCAGAGGTCCTCGAGTGAGACGGCTTCTTCTTCCCCGACCTGCAGGAACTTGGTGTAGGCCTGGATGACCTCGTTGGGCTCGCCGCGCATCATCAGCTTGCCCTTGTGCAGCCAGATCGCGTCGTTGCACATCTCGCGGACGCTGCTCATCGCGTGGCTGACCAGGAACATCGTGCGGCTGTTCGAGACCAGCTCGCCCATCTTCGCCGCGGCCTTGGTCTTGAACGACGCGTCACCGGCGGACAGCGCCTCGTCGATCAGCAGGATGTCCGGGTCCATGTGCACCGCGACCGAGAACGCCAGCCGGCTGAACATGCCGGACGAGTACGTCCGCATCGGCATCTCCATGAAGTCACCGAGCTCGGCGAACTCGGCGATCTCCTCGTACCGCGCCTCGATCTCCTTGCGGCTCAGGCCCGCGGCCAGCCCACCGAGGACGACGTTCTCCTTGCCGGACAGTGCGGCATTGAAACCGACGCCCAGCGACAGCAGCGTGGAGACCCGGCCGTGCACCTCGATCCGCCCCGAGGTCGGCGGCAGGATGCCGGCCACCGCACGCATCAGCGTCGACTTGCCGGCGCCGTTCGCCCCGATGATGCCGATCGTCGTGCCGTGGTTGACGTCGAAGGACACGTTCTGGACGGCCTTGACCTCGCGCACCGCGCGCTCGCCGCGGCCGAGCCGGACGATCGCGCTCTTGAAGGTCGGCACCCGCTCGAACGTGGTCCGGTAGGTGATCGACACGTCCTGCACCTTGACGGCCGGCACCTCTGACTGAGTCTTCTGCATCGGCTTCTTCTCGGTCTCAGAGACGGACAACGAACTCACGCTCCCTCGACATGAAGAACAGGGTGCCCACCACGAAGGCCAGCAGCGCCCAGAACCCGGCCCCGAGCCACATCTTGGCGACCGGGATGTGTCCCTTGACCAGCAGGTCGGTCCAACCGCCGAGCAGCGAGTAGAGCGGGTTGTACTGGATGAAGCCCTTGAACTTCGGCGGCGCCTGCTCGGCGAACCACAGCACGGGCGACATGTACAGCCAGATCCGCACGAAGTACGGCAGGAAGCTCGTCGTGTCGCGGAAGTACACCTGCAGGGCGGCGAAGATCATGCCCATGCCGGCCGCGAAGACGGTCAGCATGATCAGGAACGCCGGCGCGAGCAGCATCGCCCAGTGCAGCGGCTGACGCATGATCAGGTGGATCGCGAAGTACACCACGAGGGTCGGCAGGAAGCGGAAGAACGCCGTCCGCACCGCCGACAGGGGCAGCAGCATCCGCGGGAACGACTGGTTCATCAGCAGCTTGCCGCCGCCGACCACGCTGGCCGCACCGGCCGTCATGGCACCGGAGAAGTAGTAAAAGGCGAAGAGACCGCCGCACATGTGCGCGAACCGTTCAGCGGCGCCGATCTTGCCGCCACCGCCGGCGATGATGTCTGTCAGCAGGTAGTACACCAAGGCGAGCAGCAGCGGGTTCAGCACCAGCCACACCTGGCCGAAGAAGGTGTTCGTGTGAGCACCCCGGATGTTCGTCCGGGACATCTCGGCCGCGAACTCCCGCCGCTGCCACAACGCCTTGAAGTACGGGCGCAGTGCCGGCAGACCGACCTTGTGCGGTTCGTACACGTGCACCGACGGGTTGAACTCCTCGTCGACGCTAGTCGCGTTCATTCAGGCAATGCCTCTCTCTGCCGGACGTTGGATCCACAATGGCCGTTCACCTGGGTTTCGGCGGTAGCCGCCCGGGGTAAGGCGGCGTGCCACGCAGACCGGGAAGCAGAGTAGCGGATCGGCCTCGAGGCCGACGACACAGCGGTCCTCCTTAGTGAGCAACGACGTACGGACGGCTACCGAACATCGTTCTCCGCTGCGTCCACAACACCTGCATCGTCCTTCGCCGATCGTTATCCGGAATATACATTTGACAGCCAGCCACGGCCAAAACGCCTGTCAGGCAGGTCAAATCGCCGCCAATTCATCAGGTACGACGCTACGCGCCGCCACCAGGTTGACGTGACGCGGCACACTGAGTCTTTGGCCTCGCCTCCGGCTCGGCGCGGCCCTGGGGCTTTGCTGCCCTTCTCACGCCTGAGTGGGTGGGCCCGGGAGGTGCGGGAGCGGGGCGGACGTGACACGCAACAGCACGTCCGAACTCCCCATGGACAGCCTCACCATCCACGGAGCACCCGCCGGCACCTCCCGGGGTCCCACCGTCGATCCGGGTACCCGTCCGCGACGGGCGGAGGCGGTCGGCCACGCCGGATCGGCCGGCACGATGACCAGGGCGGCGGTCATCGCACCATCAATCCGTCCCCAGAGCGGCTGCGGACGCCGGCAGGTGCGCGCAGCAGGTGTGGGGACGGACCGGAGACCGGGTGTGGAGGACAGCGCTACGCGGGATCCCTGCAAAGATGCCTTCGCGCTGGGGACGGCGACACCGGCGCGAACGGCGGCACAGGGCGGAACCGGTCGCATCGGGCACTCCTCCTCATCGGCCTCACGATTGGAGATGCCACAGTTTGTACACCCTTCAGCACAGCGGGTGATGGCACGGAAGTGCGAGGGCACCGATGCGCCGGGATCGAGACCCAACCGAAACAGGCTCCGCTGACGAGACAGCCAACACGGGCCAGAATTGGAACAGCAGCCCGGCGGCGCTCAGGTGGTCCGTCGCCGGGCTGCTGGACCTCAATTCTCGCTCACGACTGCGCAGAAGTGGTGGCCAGATGGTGACACGGCACAAGAATGCTGACAGGACAACAAATATCGCTGCGTGCAGCTGCACTGACACGGACAGTGCCAGGGGTATTGGATCGGCCCCTCTAACCTGGAGGGACGGCAGCGGACGGTGACAGCACTCGGACGGGACGGAAGAGTTGTGAGCACAGCGGACACGGAGCGTTCCGACCATTTGAAGGTGCTCGGGCTCAACGCCGACGAGATCAAGGTCTACCAGCAGCTGCTGCGGACCGGACCGACCTCGATCACCGAACTGGACGAGGCGGTCCCGGATCGCGAGCAGTCGATCGACACCACCCTCGGCGGTCTGGTGCAGGCAGGGCTGGCCAGACGATCCGGATCGGACCGCTCCCGCTACCTGCCGGTGCCGCCGGACGCCGGGCTGGAGGCGCTCACGCTGCGCCGTGAGTCGGAGCTCAAGCAGGCGCGGATCGACGTGCTGAACGCGTACGACGAGTTCCGGCGGACCGTGCACAACGAGTCCACCACGCACCTGATCGAGGTCGTCACCGGCAGCGCGATCGTCGAGCGGATCCACCAGATCAAGGGTGGCGCGCAGCGCGAGATCCTCGCCATCGACTCCCCGCCGTACTACATCGGCGGCCCGAATCAGGAGGAGATCGACCACCTGAAGCGGGGCGTCGCCTACCGCGTCGTGTACTCACCGGAGTCCGTCGAGGTGCCCGGGTACCTGACCGAGAACATCCTGCCGTGCGTCGAGGCCGGCGAGCAGGCCCGCGTACTGCCCGACGTACCGGCGAAGCTGACCATCATCGACGGGTCCATCGCCTACGTCTCGATGTCGGTGCGCGACACCGAGGTGAACCGCTCGCTGCTGATCATCCGGCCGAGCTCGCTGCTGACCGCACTGATCGGGATGTTCGAGCTGTGCTGGCGCAACGCGCTGCCGCTGCACGCGTCCGTAGGAGCCGAGGACGACCGCCTGGAGCCCATCGAGCGCCGCCTCCTCGCACTCCTCGCAACGGGCGCCGCGGACGACACCATCGCCCGCACCCTAGGCATCAGCCGCCGCACGTTCTTCCGCTACCTAGAACGCCTGATGAACCGCACCGGCGCCAGCACCCGCTTCCAGCTAGCCCTACACGCCGCCCGCGAAAACTGGCTCTAACCCCAACCCCCGCCCCGCGGGTGGGCACGGACCTCCGGCCCGGTCGCTCCGTCCGCCGGTTGGGCCCTGACACAACCCCGCCCCCGAGCGGAGCGAGGGGGCGGGGTGCTTTTGCTTTTAGGCTTGTGCGGGGATGAATTCTTTGGCTACTACCTCGGCGATCTGGGCTGTGTTGAGGGCTGCGCCCTTGCGGAGGTTGTCGCCGCAGACGAACAGCTCCAGCGCGTTCGGGTCGTCGAGGGACTTGCGGATCCGCCCGACCCAGGTCGGGTCGGTACCAACCACATCCGCCGGCGTCGGGAACTCACCCTCCGCCGGGTTGTCGAACAGCAGCACGCCAGGAGCGTCCCGAAGCACCTCCCGAGCACCGTCGGCGTCGACCTCCTGCACGAACCGCGCATGCACCGACAACGAGTGCGTGGTGACCACCGGAACCCGTACACAGGTCGCCGACACCTTCAGATCCGGCAGCCCGAGAATCTTCCGCGACTCGTTCCGGACCTTCAGCTCCTCCGAGGACCACCCGTCCTCCTTCAGCGAGCCGGCCCACGGCACCACGTTCAGCGCCAGCGGGGCCGCAAACGGCCCAAGGTCGTTCCCGACCACCCGCCGTACGTCACCGGGCGAGCTGCCCAGCTCACGATTGCCGGCCACCTTCGCCAACTGGTCGTACAGCGCATCGATCCCGGACTGCCCAGCCCCGGACGCAGCCTGGTACGACGCGACAACAAGCTGCTCGAGCTCGTAGCGGTGATGCAGCGCCCCCATCGCCACGATCATCGACAGCGTCGTGCAGTTCGGGTTCGAGATGATGCCCTTCGGGCGGTTCCGGGCCGCCTCGGCGTTCACCTCGGGCACCACCAGCGGGACGTCCGGATCCATCCGGAACGCCCCCGAGTTGTCCACCACGACCGCGCCCTTGGCGGCCGCGATCGGCGCCCAGTGCGCCGACACCTCGTCCGGTACGTCGAACATCGCGACGTCGATCCCGTCGAAGGCGTCCTCGCTGAGCGCGATCACCTCGACCTCTTCGCCGCGGACGACCAGTTGCTTGCCCGCGGAGCGCTCGGAGGCGATCAGCCGGATCTCGCCCCAGACGTTCTGCCTGGTCGAGAGCAGGGTCAGCATCACCGTCCCGACGGCGCCGGTCGCACCGACCACCGCCAGGGAGGGCAGACCCGTCCGGTCCTCGATCGTGTTCTCCACAGCGCTCACAGGGGTCACCGTCCAGTTCCTCCGTACACGACAGCCTGGGTGTGCTCGTCGTCCAGATCGAATGCGGTGTGCGCCGCGGTCACGGCAGCGTCCACCAGGTTCTCGTCCACGACCACCGAGATCCGGATCTCCGACGTGGAGATCATCTCGATGTTCACGCCGGCGTCGGCCAGCGCGGAGAAGAACCTCGCGGAAACGCCCGGGTGCGAGCGCATTCCGACGCCCACGACCGAGACCTTGCCGATCTGGTCGTCGTACAGCAGTTGTTCGTAGCCGACCTCGTCCTTCATCCTCGCCAGCGCGGACATTGCCCGGGCTCCGTCGGCACGCGGCAGCGTGAAGGAGATGTCCGTACGGTTGGTGGCCACCGCCGACACGTTCTGCACGATCATGTCGATGTTGGTGTCGGCACCGGCGACGGTCTCGAAGATCCGGGCCGCCTCGCCGGGCTTGTCCGGCACGCCGACCACTGTGATCTTGGCCTCGCCGCGGTCCTGCACGACGCCGGAGATGATCGCCTGTTCCATCTGATCCAGTTCCTTCGCATCGACGACCCAGGTGCCTTCCTTCTGCGAGAAGGAGGAACGCACATGGACGGGGACGTTGTAGCGCCGCGCGTACTCGACGCAGCGCAGGTGCAGCACCTTGGCGCCGCAGGCAGCCATCTCGAGCATCTCCTCGTAGGAGATCTTCGGGATCTGCTGCGCGGCCGGCACGATCCGCGGGTCCGCGGTGAAGATGCCGTCCACATCGGTGTAGATCTCGCAGTACTCCGCGTCCAGCGCGGCGGCCAGGGCGACCGCGGTGGTGTCGGAGGCGCCGCGGCCCATCGTGGTGATGTCCTTGGTGTCCTGGGCGACGCCCTGGAACCCGGCCACGATCGCGACGTGCCCCTCGGTCAACGCTTCTTCGATCCGGCCCGGCGTGATGTCGATGATCCGGGCGTTGCCGTGCGCGGAGGTGGTGATCACGCCGGCCTGCGAGCCGGTGAAGCTCCGGGCCTCGTATCCCAGGTTCGCGATCGCCATCGCCAGCAGCGCGGCCGAGATCCGCTCACCCGAGGTGAGCAGCATGTCGAGCTCGCGCGGTGGCGGCAGCGGTGAAACCTGCTGGGCCAGGTCCATCAATTCGTCGGTGGTGTCTCCCATTGCTGAGATGACGACCACGACGTCGTTGCCGGCCTTCTTAGTCGCGACGATCCGTTGGGCCACGCGCTTGATGCAATCGGCGTCGGCGACCGAAGAACCGCCGTACTTGTGTACGACGCGTCCCACAGCTGTGTCTCCTCAAACCACTGGTTGCGGTACGCCGTGCGGCGTTGCACCAGGCGTAGTCTCGCGCTCATTCTAGCCGTGACCTGACCGTTGCCCACCGCCTGACCAGGACCCGGTCGGGCCCGTCCGGCGGATCGCCCTCTGCACCGAAGGTTCCCCCTCGGGGCGCATCTCAAGCCGGAAAAGGTCCTTGTTCATATAAGCCATCACTGAAATACTGGCTGGGTGCATGCGTTCGACATCCTCGGCGACCCGGTCCGGCGCCGGATCCTGGAGCTGCTCGCCGAGGGCGAGCTGCCGGCCGGGCGGATCGCCGGCACGATCGGCGCCGAGTTCGGCATCAGCCAGCCGGCCGTCTCCCAGCACCTGAAGGTGCTCCGCGACAACGGCTTCGCGACCGTCACGATCGACGGCACCCGGCGGCTGTACGCGGTCGACCCGGAGCCGCTGCGCGAGATCGATACCTGGCTGGACCGGTACCGCAAGTTCTGGACCAACCGGCTGGACGCCCTCGAGACCGAACTGCAGCGCGGCCGCCGGAAGTAACATTTGCGCCTTTGCCTGCATCTGGGTTGGTAGAGCGACCCAGAGGAGTGATGGATGCGCAACATCGTGGCCCGGCTGTGCATGTCGGAGGACGGCATCGTCGAGCGCCCGGAGCAGTGGCTACCGCGCGCCGCGCTCGGCCGTCTGATGCCGGCCGACGGGACGCTGCTGTTCGGTCGCCGTACGTTCGAGCGGTACGCCGGTGCGCTCGGCGGACTCGAGTACACCCGGAACCTCGTGGTCGGCTCGCGGCCGGTGATGACGCACGCCAGTACCGAGATGCTGCAGGGCGAGACGCGTCGCGTACTGACCGCCCTGAAGTCCGTACCGGGTGAGGACCTGCAGGTGATCGGCAGCCTGACCCTGATCCGCTCGCTACTCAGGTGGCGTCTGGTCGACGAGGTGTCGCTGCTCATCCACCCTGTCGCTGCCGGACGTGGCACGTTGCTGGACCGGCGACAGCTCCGGCTGATCTCTATGTGCGCCCGCGACGGCGGCGTACTGGAGGCGAACTACCGCGTGCGCTACGCCACCACCGCAGCCCCGTCGACGGCACTCATGTCGAGCGGCCGGTGGGGCGGGACCCGCAGCAGGGACAGGGTCGCCAGTACGGTGAGGGCCGCGGTCAGGACCCACGCGTAGCGGACACCTGCGGCTTCGACCACTGCACCGGCCACGGCTGATCCGACGGCGGAGCCGACCATGCCGCCGCTCTGTGTCCAGCCGAAGATCTCGGTGTGCGCGGACGTCGGGGTGAGCGCGCCGATGCGTTCGTAGAGCGCCGCGACCGTCGGCGCGATCATGCAGCCGGCCGCGAACATCCCGATCGCCAGCGCGACCACGGACGAGGTGACGAAGATGCACGCCGTGACGAGTCCGGCGAACAACAGCATCCGCCGCCACACGGCCGAGGTACGACCGCCGGGCAGGGCGCCGTTGATGACGCCTCCGGTCACGCTGCCGACCGCCGCAACGGTCTCGAGTACGCCCGCGATCAGCCGGTTCCCGTGCTCGTCCGCGACCGCCACCATGCCGAGCGACATCGAAGCGAACCCCATTACCAGACACGCCCAGGCGAACAGGATCGGCGTCCGGTGCGGATGGAAGACGAGCTGCCAGGCCGTCGGACGCGGACCCGCGTTCTCGTCGTGGTGTACGTCGGCACGCTGGTTCAGACCGAACCACCAGATGGCGGCCGCTGCCGTGGCCGCACAGGCCAGCAGCCCGATGCGGGGGCTGGCGAAGCTGACCATGATCGCGCCGGTCATCGGCCCGAAGACGAACAGCAGCTCCTGCGCTGTGGCATCCAGTGAGTAGACCGCGCGGAGCCGGGAGCCGTGCACCAGTCGCGGCCAGTTGGCGCGCAGCGCGGATGTCACGGGAGCGACGAACACACCAGCCAGCGCGGCCGCGACCGGGAGCAGCCGGTACCAGCTGTACGGCAGGAGGGCGAGCACTGCCATCCAGAGACCCCACGCCATGCCGGTGCCGATGACGACCTTGCGGGCGCCCCGCCGGTCGGCCATGCGCGACCAGACCACGCTGGCGACCGCCGTACCGACGGAGTAGGCCCCGGCGACCACACCGGCCCAGCCGAAGTTGCCGGCCGCGTCTTTGGCCAGGAACGCCAACGGAACCATCGTCGCCAGCACCGGCAGCCGCGCGACCAGCGCCGAGGCGAGCAAGGCGGTGACGCCACGGGTCTTCCAGAGGTCGCGGTACGCCGACAGGTCCATAACCGCCATTGTTTCCTGACAACGCTGTCCACCGCTTCGGGAATTCTCCCTATCTCTCATTTTGTCTGTCGGTTATGCGAACATGTGTTCGTGTCCGAGCAACGGGCGGCGACCATCCTGCATGCCGATCTCGACGCCTTCTACGCGTCGGTCGAGCAGCGCGACGACCCGCGCCTGCGCGGCCGTCCGGTGATCGTCGGTGCCGGCGTGGTGCTCGCCTGCAGCTACGAGGCGAAGGCCTACGGCGTCCGTACGGCGATGAACGGCGCCCAGGCGCACAGCCGCTGCCCCGGCGCGATCGTCGTCGAGCCGCGGATGTCGGCGTACTCCGAGGCCAGCAAGGCGGTATTCAGGGTCTTCGAGGACACCACGCCACTGGTCGAGGGCTTGTCGATCGACGAGGCCTTCCTCGACGTCGCCGGCCTGTGGAAGATCCGCGGTACGCCGGTGCAGATCGCGACCCGGCTCCGCGCCGAGGTGCTGTCCCGGGTCGGGCTGCCGATCACGGTCGGTGTGGCCCGGACGAAGTTCCTGGCGAAGGTGGCCAGCGGCGTCGCGAAGCCGAACGGTCTGCTCGAGGTGGCGCCGGACCGCGAGCTGGACTTCCTGCATCCGCTGGACGTCTCGCGGCTGTGGGGCGTCGGCGAGGTCACCGCGGAGAAGCTGCGCACCCGCGGACTGACCAAGGTCGGTGACGTCGCGATGCTGCCCGAGGCGGCGCTGGTCGCGATGCTCGGGCGGGCGTCCGGCCGGCACCTGCACGCGCTCGCGCACAACCGCGATCCACGCCCGATCGAGGTCGGCAAGCGGCGCCGGTCGATCGGATCGCAGCGAGCGCTCGGCCGCTCCCCGAAGTCACCGGCCACGCTGGACGCCGTGCTCGCCGGGCTCGTCGACCGGGTCAGTCGCCGGATGCGCTCTGCGGGCCGCTCCGGCCGGACGGTGACATTGCGGCTGCGCTTCGACGACTTCACCCGCGCGACCCGTTCGCATACGTTGCCGCAGGCAACGGATCAGACGCGCGCGATCCTGATCACCGCGCGCGCCCTGCTGCGGACCGCACAACCTCTGATCACCACGCAGGGGCTGACCATGATCGGCATCTCGGTCGGCAACCTGGAGAACGAGGCCGCCCTGCAGCTGGCCCTGCCCTTCGACAAGGCCGCCAACAACGAGCTCGACAGCGCTCTGGACCAGGTCAAGGACAAGTTCGGCACCAACGCCATCACCCGAGGCGTCCTCCTCGGCAAAACCCCAGCCCTGGAGATACCCATGCTCCCGGATTAGCTCCGCGCCGGCGCCCGCCACAACGCGGGGCTGTGAACAGGAAACGGGGGGTGTGTACCCGAAATACCCTGTTCACCGGGCCCGCCACACGAGCTCAGCCCCCACTCGTGCCTGCTGACGCCCTTCAGGACCTCGGGTAGCCGATCTCGGCGATCGATTCGGCCAGGTCGCTCAACCGGCGCTCGGGATTGAGCGATGTGACGACGTACTCCGTCAACGGCATCAACGCATACACGTGCCGTACCGCCTCGAGATCGAGCGCGAGCTCGTAGTACTCCTCGGCGAACGTCAGGTACGCCTCGGGACGTCCGTCCGCGACCAACTCGAACAACTGGTCGGCGCCGTCGTTGCCCTGCACCGGTCCACACCGCCAGGCGTCGTCGTCCGCCGTACGCCAGAAGCACACCGTCGCCCGCGGAACCCCGTCATCGCTGAAAGCCTTGTCGTCCCGCTGCTCGTGAAACACCTCGGGTACGTCGTCGAGCAGTCCCGGCCAGGGCCGCATCCCGTTCGCGTACGGGGACATCGGCGACTCGTGGTCGAACCCGTACGCGAACACGCCCGCCGGCGAGAACACCATCGAGTACTCGTTCCCGGAGCCGTCCCGCATCAGCGCCGCTTCCTCGGTGTCCGACCAGCGCCCGTCGAACGAGAAGAAGTTGAGCGCGTCGTCGTCGCCGTTCAGCACCAGGTCAAGCACCGCCAACGCCCGACTGACCCGCCGCACAACCCCCACCCCCGGCAACCGCCCCACAACCTCGTGAACAGACATCCCGCTATTCAACAGACCTGGCGATCGACCCGTCAGGCCGGGTAGAGGTAGTGGCCCGAGAACCCCATGGCCGCGGAGCGGAACCGCCCGAGGTCCTGCGTGCCCTGGGTGGTCGATCTGCCTCGCCCGATCGGAAGCACCCGAAAGCCACCGTTCGGCTGCCGCGGAACCGGTACCTGCTCGACCGGGACGGACGGATTCAGCCAGACCACGACCCATCGCGTCTTCTTCTGCTCGTCGATCCGGAACTGGCCGACCACGGCCCACGGCACCGTCAGCTCCCGGCGCCCGTACTTCATCGCCAGCCCCTCCGCCGTCATGCGCAGCTCGGCCTGCGGCCGGAACGCGGCAATCCACGCCCGCACCGCGACGACCAGGAACCAGACGAACAACAGGTCGAAGCCCACCTTCCAGAGCAGATCGCGACTGAAGTCGAACTCCTGCGGCACGAACGCGACCGCCAACAGGGTCGTGATCGACGCGATGATCACCGGACGCCGACGCGACGTGCTGAACGTCGCGCACATCGGTAGCTGCACGGCATGCTCCTGACTGTGGTCGAGTCCTCACCCTAGAGGTCTCGGACGCCCTCGTGGGGCGGTCAGGAGCAGGCTGTGGATAACTTCGTCAGCGGCGCTGAACGGCCTCTTCGGCGACCTCGACGAGCTCGCGATCCGTCGCCTCGGTCTCCGCGTCGTGGGCCGGCTCCAGGCGGTCGTGCGCGATCAGCGACTGGATGGCCCGCAGTACGGCGCTCGCGGCCGCACCCCAGGTGGAGACGTACGAGAACTGCCACCACCACAGCGCCTCGACAACCCGGCCGTCCTCGTAGTGTGCGAGGCCGTGCACGAGATCTGTCGCGATCGCGGTCAGGTCGTCGGAGAGCCGGTTGACGGTGATCTCCGGCGGCGCGGCGTACGGGTCGAAGACCTCGGCGTACTCGTCCAGGCCCTCGAACAGCGCCGCGAGCCGGTCCCGCATCGCGTCCAGATCCGGGTCCGGGCCGGCGTCGCTCTCGAAGCGCTCCTCCGGCACGAAGTCCTCGAACGCACCGAGCCGGCCGCCGGCGAGCAGCAACTGGCTCACCTCGAGCAGCAGGTACGGCAGCGAGGCGAGGCCCTCGTCGATTCCGTCCTCGTCCGGCTGCGCGGCAATGTCGCGCACCGAGATCAGGAAGCTCCGGACCTGGTCGGCGATCTGCTCGGCGAACTCGGTCAGGTCCTCGTTGTCGGTCTGCAAAGCGCGTTCCGCAATATCAGTCGGTTCAGTCATCGATCGATCGTCGCCCTTCAAAAGCCCGTCCGAGTGTGACCTCGTCGGCGTACTCGAGGTCACCGCCTACAGGAAGTCCACTAGCCAATCGGGTGACGCGCAAGCCCATGGGCCGCAGCATGCGGCTCAGATACGTCGCGGTCGCCTCGCCTTCGAGGTTCGGGTCGGTGGCCAGGATGATCTCGGTCACCTCTCCGCCGGCCAGCCGCTGGAGCAGCTCCTTGATCCGGAGCTCGTCCGGACCGATGCCCTCGATCGGCGAGATCGCGCCGCCGAGCACGTGGTACCGGCCGCGGAACTCGCGGGTGCGCTCGATGGCCACCACGTCCTTGGCCTCCTCGACCACACAGATCAGGCTCAGGTCGCGGCGCGGGTCCCGGCAGATCCGGCACTGCACCTCCTCCGAGACGTTGCCGCAGATCTCGCAGAACTTGACCTTCTCCTTGACCTGTACGAGCACGTGCGCGAGCCGCCGTACGTCGGTCTCGTCCGCGGCGAGCAGGTGGAACGCGATCCGCTGTGCGGACTTCGGACCCACACCGGGCAACCGCCCCAGCTCGTCGATGAGATCCTGAACGGCCCCTTCGTACACGTCAGACCGGGTTCTGGCCGGACTCGCCGGCCGTGCTCCCCGGGTTCACGAACCCGACGCCGCCACGATTGCCCTGCCCGCTGCCGTCCTGCCCACCCGGGGTTGCCCCGCCGGGAGTTGCGCTGCCGGGGGTCGCGCTGCCCGGGGTTGCGCTGCCGGGCTCGTCGTCGGGGTCTGCTGCCTCGACCGCGGGCGGCGTCCCAGGCAGGCCGAAACCGGCCGGCGCACCGCCACCACCCGGGAAGCCGCCACCGGGGAAGCCACTGTCACCGCCGAACGCACCGCCCAGGCCACCCGCGAGCGGACCCATCGCGGCGGCCGCAGCCTGCTTCGCGTTCTCCGAGGCATCACGCACCGCGGCGACGATCAGGTCGGCCAGGGTCTCGGTGTCGTCCGGGTCGACGGCTTCCTTCTTGATATCCAGGCTGAGCAGCTCGCCCGTACCGGACACCAGCGCGGTCACCAGACCGCCACCGGCCGATCCCTCGATCTCCTGACCCTCCAGGTCAGCCTGCGCTTCCATCAGTTGGCTCTGCATCGCCTGCGCCTGCGCGAGCAGGTTGGACATGTCGAAGCCCCCAGCACCGCCACCGTCGAACACTGCGATCTCCTCGTCCGAACCGCTCTTCCTTGGCCAGGCCCCCGACACGCCGCCGACAGCCGGAGACTCAACACTAGCCGGTCCCCCTGACAAGCCCAGCCAGACCCGGAACCACCCGGTTCCCGCCTAGTTATCCACAACCTTGTGGACATCGTTATCCACAGGCCTGTGGATTATGTGGACACGCAGCGTGATGACGCCGCCGGACATGTGGACGACCCTGGGGTGAACTCAGTTCGGCTCTTCGGTGATGATCTGGGCGCCGAGCGTCTCCCGCAGCAGATCCGTGTGCGACCGCGAGTCCTCCTCGAGAACCTGGTCGTCCTCCCCGATCGCATCTGCCTCTTCCTCAGGCGTCAGCGGTACATCGGGAACCGCCGCAGCCTGCGCCGCAGCCGCCCGAGCCTGCTCAGCCGCAACAGCCGCCTCCGCCGCCCGCCGCTTACTAGCCGCCTGCTGCCGACGATCCCCACCCGCCTGCTGACCTGTCTGCTGACCTCCCAGATCCCGGGAGGGCTGCCGCCGAACAGGTTCAGAGCCGCCCGCGGACTCCCACGGGTCCATCCCCGGCGGCACATCGTCGTACTCAGAATCCGGAGGCTCCTGCAACGCAACCGCAGCAGCACCCGCCCCCGCACCGCGAGCGCCCGCACCAGCCACACCGCCGATACCACCTGTGGCGCCAACGAGGTCGGGGGATGCTCCGCCGCCCACACCTCCAGCCTGGTCTCCACCGCCCCATCCGTCAGCACCGGAGGCGGAACTACCCGGACCGCCAACTCCCAACCCTCCCGGATCGGAGCCAGCGACCCCGTGCCCGCCCACACCAGACCCGCCGCCTGCAGCGCCACCCTGTCCGGCTCCGAACCCACCGCCCTGCGGACCACCCGACTGCACCTGACCGCCCTGCGCACCACCCGGCTGCGCACCACCGCCCTGTGGCCCACCTGCCTGCGGCCCACCTGACCCGGATCCGCCTGACTGCGGACCACCTGGCTGCGGACCTCCGGCGTGCGGACCGCCGGGCTGCGCGCCACCCGGCTGCGGACCACCTGCTTGCGGACCACCAGCCTGTGGGCCGCCCGGCTGCGCACCGCCTGCTTGTGGGCCGCCCGGCTGCGGGCCACCTGCTTGTGGGCTGCCTGCTTGTGGGCTGCCTGCTTGTGGGCTGCCTGGTTGTGGGCCGGGGCGGGTGGCGGAGCCGCCTCCCGCGCCTGGGTCGGTGGATGGGTCTACGACAGCTTCTACCCGGCGGTTGATGCCGATCGTGTCGATCATCGCCTGACGCAGGATCTCGTCACTCCCCGAACGCGCGAAGCTCTCACGAGCCCCCGCGTTCACCAGCCCGAGCGTCAGGGTCTGGTCGTCGATCGCAATAACCTGCGCGTTCTGGCTCAACATGATCCAGGCGAACCGCCGCTTCGCCTTGACGGCATCAAGCACTTCCGGCCACAACCGCCGAACATCCGCCAGCCCAACAACCCCACCACTACCTGCTTGCCCGCCCTGGCCGCTCTGCCCGTCCTCGGTGGCGTGGCCGCCCTGAGCGGACTGCACCGCAGCGGGCTGTACGTGCGTGGGCGGTACAGCTGGACTGGAGGAGGCGGCCGACTCGTCACCCCAAGCTCCCGTACGCGCCCCACCGCCAGACACCCCGCTCGCCGCCACACCACCACCAGCGTTCAACCCGGCACCACCCGCACTGGATCCGGTACCACCCACGCTGGACCCGACACCATCCGCACTGGACCCGACACCATCCGCACTGGACCCGGCACCATCCGCACTGGACCCGGGACCACCCGCACTGGATGCAGCACTACTCGCGCTGGCCGTGGGACCACCCGCGCTAGATGCGGAACCGCCGGCGTCGGATGCGCCGCTGGCGACAGGGCTGCCTGCAGACGAGCTGCCTGGTGCGTTGTGGGCAACACCAGCCGAGGCAGCTGCAGCTGGTCCGTCACTCGAGCCGGGAGCGCCTACGCCGGGTTCGCCAATGGTCGTGCCCGCAGCCCGACCATCGACCTGCCCCGCCGTCTGGCCACCATCCGCCTGCCCATGACCCGCGGCCGACCCGTCACCTTGGCCACGACTCGTGGCCGATCCGTCACCTTGACCACCACTCTCGACCGACCCGTCACCTTGGCCATGGCCCACAGCCGACCCGTCACCTTGAGCACGACCCGCGGTCGATCCGTCGCCTTGGGCGGGGCTTGCGGTCGGTCCGGCGGCTGGGTTGGCTGGGGGTGTGGCAGTGGGGTCGTCGGCTCGGGTGCCAGATGCGGCCGCGCGGGCGGCTGCTCTGCTTGTTGCCGAGTCGGCTGCAGGACCCGCAGCCGATGCGGCCGGTTGCGCCTGTCCCGCCGTATTGACGGGCGCCGAGTCCGGCGGACCACCAGGGACGCCGATCGCCAGGCGGCGCTCCATGCGGTCCAGGCGGGCCTGGATGCCGTTCGTGGAGTCGTCGGCACCGGGCAGGAGCACCTTGGCGCAGATCAGCTCCAGTTGGAGGCGCGGCGCCGTGGCTCCACGCATCTCCAGCAGACCGGCGGCAACGATGTCGGCCGCGCGCGTCAGCTCGGCCGGGCCGATCCCGGCGGCTTGGGTCTGCAGCCGTTCGCCCTGGTCCTCCGCGGCCTCGATCAGGCCCGAGGTGACAGCGGTCGGTACGGCAGACAGCACGACCAGGTCGCGCAGCCGGCGCAGGAGGTCCTCCGCGAATCGCTTCGGGTCCTGCCCGGTCTCGATGACCTTCTCGATCGTCTCGAACACCGCCGCGCTGTCGTGCGCCGCGAACCCGTCCACACACGCATCGAGCAGCGAATCAGGCGTGAACCCGAGCAGCGCGACGGCTAGCTCGTACGTCACGCCGGCCGGACCCGCACCACCGATGAGCTGGTCGAGAACGCTCAGCGAGTCACGCACCGACCCGGCGCCGGCCCGCACGACGAGCGGCAGCGCGGCCGACTCGATCGCCACGCCCTCGGCCGTGCAGAGGGTCGCCATGTAGTCGGCGAGCACCTTCGGCGGCACCAGGCGGAACGGGTAGTGATGCGTACGGGACCGGATCGTCCCGATCACCTTGTCGGGCTCGGTGGTGGCGAAGATGAACTTGAGGTGCGGCGGCGGCTCCTCGACCAGCTTCAGCAGGGCGTTGAAGCCCTGCGTGGTCACCATGTGCGCCTCGTCGATGATGTAGATCTTGTAGCGGCTCTCGACCGGCGCGAAGAACGCCCGCTCGCGCAGATCACGGGCGTCGTCCACACCACCGTGCGACGCCGCGTCGATCTCGATGACGTCGATGCTGCCGGGCCCGCCGCGGGCGAGGTCGGTGCAGGACTTGCACACCCCGCACGGCTCGGCGATCGGTCCCTTCTCACAGTTGATCGCCCGGGCGAGGATCCGCGCACTGGTGGTCTTTCCGCAGCCGCGTGGTCCGGAGAACAGGTAGGCGTGATTCACCCTGTTGTTGCTCAGCGCGTTCCGCAGCGGTGCGGTGACGTGTTCCTGCCCGATCACCTCCGCGAACGTCTCCGGGCGGTACCGGCGATACAAGGCAAGGGGCGCTTCCACCCGGCAACCCTAGCGCCGCCCGCGGACAATTCCCCGCCGCCCATCCACAGGAGGCACGGCCGGAGAACTCGAGAGCGCCGATGAAGCTCGCGGCCTAGGGTGGATCGGGTGACGACTGGGGACGAGCGGCAGCAGGCGGTGATCTCCCGGGCGACCGAGCTGCTACCGCGGGACGAGCGGGTGCTGGGTGTGTACCTGATCGGCAGCTACGCGACCGGCGCGGCGGACCGGTTCAGCGACGTCGACGTACATCTGGTGGTCACCGACGACAGCACCGAGTGGTACCGGGAGCACTGGGACGACGTACTGAGAGAGCTCACCGGTCCGACCGTTTGGGCCGACCGGCTGCCCGGGCTGATCGGTGGGCTCGGGATCACGGCGGACTGGTTGCACGTGGACCTGATCATTCATCCGCTGGCGGCGTTCGACCGGCTCCAGTACGACGGGGCGCGGGTGCTGTTCGACCGGGACGGGACGTTGTTCCCGGACGGCGACATCGTGCGGAAGGGCGGTCGGCCGGGCGATCCGTACTGGCCGGCCGGCGCCGTGCACCTCTTCTTCTACTTCCTGGGGAATCTGGTCACGGTCCTCGGACGCGACGAGCGGATCGTCGCGAACCAGGGCGTCGGCGCCCTCCGCGACCAGCTCGTCGCGCTCATGCTCGCCGAGCGCGGCGTACGCCGGACCAGCGGAGCCAAGCGCCTGAACGCCCTGCTCTCCGACGAACAGCGCGCCACGCTCGAGGCGATCCCCGCGGCCGGCACCGATCCGGCCGACGTCATCGCGGCCAATCAGTACCTGTGCCGTCAGTTCATCACCCGCGGCACCGCGCTCGCGGACGTCACCGGCAGCGCCTGGCCCACCTCCTTCGTCGACGCAACCCTGCACCACCTGAAGAACTACTTCGGGACCGACTTCGACTGAGGAGACCTCCGCTCACTGCAGGTGGTAGTTGGCGAAGCGAGTGCGCAGATCCTTCTTCGAGAACTTGCCGACCGACGTCTTCGGAACCTCGTCGATGAACTCGACCGCGTCCGGGAGCCACCACTTCGCGACGAGTGGACGCAGGTAGTCGAGGATCTCCTCGCCGGTGACGGTCGACCCCTCCTGCGGAACGATGCACGCGAGCGGCCGCTCGTCCCACTTCGGATGCGGGACGCCGATGACCGCGGCCTCCTTCACCGCGGGATGGGCCATCAACAGGTTCTCCAGCTCGACGGAGCTGATCCACTCGCCGCCGGACTTCACCAGGTCCTTGGTCCGGTCAACGATCCGGACCGATCCGTACCGATCGATGGCGGCGACGTCTCCCGTCTTCATCCAGCCGTCCTCGGTGTTCAGCTGGGCGCCGTCGTCCGGACGGTAGTACTCCGCGGCGATCCACGGGCCGCGCACCTGCAACTCGCCGGTGGCTTCGTCGTCCCAGGGCAGCGGTGTGATCGAACCGGGCTCGACGATCCGGACCTCGACGCCGGGCAACGGCAGACCGGCCCGCGCGCGCAGATGCGCCTGCTCCTCCTCCGGAAGATCCTTGCTCCGCGCCGGGACGTGGGAAGCGGTCGCGACCGGGCTCGTCTCGGTCATCCCCCACGCCTGCAGGATCGGCCGGCCGAGCTTCTTCCGGAAGGCCTCCGACAGCGCCTCCGGCACGGCAGAACCACCGCACGGGATGCGTCGCAGCTTCGGCAACTCGACCCCGTCGAGCAGCGGCAGCAGCCCCTGCCAGATCGTCGGTACACCGGCGGAGAGCGTCACCTCCTGCTCCTGGAGCAGCTTGAGGATGCCCTTAGGAGTCATGTCCGGCCCCGGGAACACCAGCGAGGCGCCGGCCATCGGCGCCGCGTGCGCCAGACCCCACGCGTTCGCATGGAACATCGGCACGACCGGCATGACGGTGTCGGTCTCGGCCAGCCCGATCCCGGCGTTGGTGAGGACACCGACCGAGTGCAGCCACGTCGAGCGATGCGAGTAGACGACGCCCTTCGGGTTGCCCGTCGTGCCGCTCGTATAACACATCGCGGCGGCCTGGTTCTCGTCCTCGACGTGGAACTCGACCGGTGACGCCGCAGCCAGCAGCTCCTCGTAGTCGTGGAACCGCGGGTCGTCCGGGACCTCCGCTGCAGGAGCGCCCGCCGGCAGGTCGTCCATCACGACGACGTGCCGAATCTGCGAGAGCCGCTCGAGCAGCGGCAGGAACAGCCCGAGCAGTGAGCGGTCGACGAACACGACCTCGTCCTCGGCATGGTTCGCGATGTAGACGATCTGGTCCGGGAAGAGCCTGATGTTGAGCGTGTGCAGCACCCGGCCGGTGCAGGGCGCCGCGAAGTACAGCTCGAGGTGGCGGCCCGAGTTCCACGCGAAGGTGGCGACGCGGCCGTCCGGGCTGACGCCGAGCGTGTCGAGCACACCGCCCAGCCGTCTGGAGCGGTCGGCCCACTCTCCGTAGGTCAAGGTGGTCGGCGCCGGACCACCGGTGTGGACGGTCTTGTCCGGGTAGAACTGCTCGGCCCGGCGGAAGATCGTGTCCAGCGACAGCGGGTAACTCTGCATCAGACCCTTCATGCAGACACTGTGCCAGCCGCGGTGTCACCTTGACCATGACCTCGACCGGACTTTCTCCGGAACTCTTCCGGAACCGGAGCCGCAGGCAACAACTTCCGACCGATCGGCGGCGACACCCACGACCGATAGATGACACGACATGCGTGTCGTGTAATATGTCTGCCATGAAGGTCGTCGAGGAGTTTCGCTATCTCGTGCTGGCGATCCAGCGCGAGGGCAACCGGCTGCTCGCGGCCGAGCTGCGCCCGCTGGGCATCACGCCTTCCCAGGCAGAGGTTCTGCGCGTCCTGCGCGACCACGGCCCGATGACGCTGAACGCTCTCGGTGGATTGCTCGTCTGCGAGACCGGCAACAGCCCGAGCCGGCTGGTCGATCGACTGGTCGCGCAGGGGCTGGTGAAGCGCGGCATCGACACGGTCGACCGGCGCTACCTGACGCTCAGCCTGACCGCTGAGGGCCGCGCACTGCACCGCCGCATCGTCACCGCGGAGAACCGGTTGCACCGCACCCTGCACGACCGTCTCGCCGGCCAGGCGCTCGACGAGACCATCACCACCCTCCGTTCGCTCGCCGACGCTTTTCCGACCGGGGCCGCGCTGGCCCGGCGCCGGGGGCCCGCACTCGCCCACCAGGAGAACTAGTCATGGAACACGCCACCGAGACCATCCACGCCCCGCAGTCGGCGATCCGGCAGGTGCTGCTCGACGCCCTCGGCCTCCCCGAGTGGAACGAGGCGTTCATCGCCATCGACGGTCCCCGTGAGACCAACCCCGGCACGCGGTACGCGCTCCGCGTGCGCCCCGGCTTCTCCGGCGAGCTGCAGTACACAGTGGTCGAGCAGGACCGGGTGGAGATCGTCTGGCACGTCCCGGGCTTCCGCGAGGTGGGCACCTGGACGTTCAGCGCCGACGGCCGCGTCACGCACACGTTCGAGCAGTCCGGCCCGCTCGCAACGGTCCTCCGCCCCGCCTACCGGAACATCGCGACCATCCGCCTGGCCCGCCTCGCCAACCGGGTCCGCCAGGTCCAGCTGGCCCACACCGCCTAGGCGGCTACGATCCCTGCATGCTGACGGAGATCCGCGACACCAAGCTGCACGTCGACGAGCGTGGTGCCGCGGACGCCCCGCCGCTGCTCTTCGTCCACGGCGGCCCGGGTGCGGGTTCGTACGACTTCATGGCGTTCCAGGGCGACCGGCTCGCCGAACGGTTCCGTGTGATTGGCGTGGACCAGCGCGGCGTCCAGCAGTCCGCCCCGCTCACCGGGCCGGTCAGTGAGCAGGACCTGATCGCTGACTACGAGGCCCTGCGCGAGCACCTCGGCATAGAACAGTGGGCGATCCTCGGCCACTCGTACGGCGGACGGATAGCTCTGCGGTACGCGACTACGCACCCAGCCGCAATCAGCAAGGCCGTCTTCGAGAATCCGGCCTGGGACATGGTCCTCGCTACGGACACCCTGGTCGGCGCCGCACTCCCCCTGCTGCCAGGAGTCGAGCTCCCGCCGCACACCGGTCCGATGACGAAGCAACTGTGGGACGCACGAGTTGCGGTAGTCGGCCAGCTGGGCGAGCGCCGCATGGAGATCTACCTGGGCCCGGACAACCGGGACCTGCAGCTCCCGGGCGACACAGAGATCGCTGCGGAGTACCACGGGCGGTCCGGCCAGTTCGCCGACCAGATCACCCAGTCAGCCAGCTTTGCCGAGCCTGTTCTGCAGTACCTCGCTGAGCTCGCGATGCCGGCCCTGCTGATCAAGGGCGAGTACGACCCGGTCACCAGTGCGGAGGAGATCGAGCTGTTTCGTTCCGACGTACCGGATGGCACCTATTACTACGCCGCCGGCGTAGGACACTTCATGCACGCGGAGCAGGCCGACCTGTTCACCCGGCTGGTGTCGGACTTCCTCAGCTGAAGGCGAGCGGTACGGCGCGCTTGTGCGTCGTCCGGCGATGGGTCGCGATGATCGTGCCCGCAGCCTTCTCGTCGATCTCGAGGCCTTCGAGGAAGTCGTCGATCTGGTCGTAGGTCACGCCGAGCACGGCCTCGTCCGGAACGCCGGGGTTGTTCGTCTCCAGGTCCGCCGTCGGCACCTTCCCGGTGATCTCCGGCGCCGCGCCGAGGCGCTCACCCACCGCGCGGACGCGGCGCTTGTTCAAGCCGGACAGCGGCGTCAGGTCGCAGGCGCCGTCGCCGTACTTGGTGAAGAAACCCATCACCGCCTCGGCCGCGTGGTCCGTCCCGATCACGAGCAGACCGCGGGCACCGGCCACCAGGTACTGCGCGACCATCCGCTGACGAGCCTTCACGTTGCCGGCGTGGAAGTCCTCACGGTCGCCCAGCCCGGCGTGCCGGACCTCATCGATCATCGCGTCCGTGGACGGCTTCACGTTGACGTCGAGCGTCTCGTCGGGCTTGATGAACGCCAGCGCGCGCTGCGCATCGTCCTCGTCGGCCTGGACACCGTACGGCAGCCGCATCGCGACGAACGTCGCCTGACCACCCTCGGACCGGATCCGCTCGACCGCGAGCTGACCCAGACGCCCGCCGACCGCGGAGTCGACCCCGCCGCTGATCGCGAGCACGTAGCCGGCGGCGCCGGTCTGCCGGAGCCGGTCAGCGAGGAACTCGACCCGGTTCTCGATCTCGCCGTCCGCGTCGAACGTCGCGGGGACGCCGAGCTCAGCGATGATCAGTTCCTGCAGGTAACGGCTCTCGGGGTTCAATCCGGCTCCTCCTGGACATAAGGATTCCCCGCGCACCCGGAAGAGCTCACTTACCCTTGCTGCCTTCCGGCCCTGGGGGGTTTGGGCGAGATACCGCCACGCGGGGAACCAGCCACGAGTGTACGGGATCGGATCACCACGTCCGAAATCCCCCACCGGTCGGGGTGGTGATCCCGCTCTGAGCGAACAAGGGTGCCGGATCGGCCGCTCCGGGTCCAAGCTTGTTGGGTGACGGATCATCAATTCGGGCGGTTCGGGATCACGACAGGGCTGGACAGCAGCGCGGAGTCGGTTGCCGCGGCGCATGCGGTAGAGGCGCTCGGGTGGCCGGCGATCTGGCTGTCCGGCGGGCCGCTCCCTGGGCTGCAGACCATCAGCGACCTGCTGGGCGCGACGAAGACGATCAAGTTCGTCAGCGGGATCCTGGCCGTGGACAAGTACAGCGCCGCCGACGTAGGTAGGACGTACGCCGAACTGGAGGCGACTGCACCCGGACGGTTCACCGCTGGTCTGGGTGGAGCGCACGGGACGAAGCCGCTTGCCACGCTCGCCACGTACCTGGACGAGCTGGACGTACCTGTGGAGCGGCGGCTGCTTGCTGCACTCGGCCCGCGGATGCTCAAGCTGGCAGGCGAACGTACTGCGGGCGCGTACCCGTTCCTGACCACGGCGGCGTACTCGGCCGAGGCACGGAAGGTCCTGGGCCCGGACAAGCTCCTGGCCGTCAGCCATCTCGCCGTGTTGGAGACAGATGCAGACCGGGCCCGTGCGATCGCCAGGGACACAATCAGCTTCTTCCCGACAATCCCTGGGTACGCGGCGTCGCTGAAGCGACAGGGGTTCAGTCAGCGCGACCTGTCCGAACTGCCGGACCACATGGTCGATTCACTCGCCGCGTGGGGCAGTCCGGCCGACATCAGGTCGAAGCTGACCGAGCACCTGGACGCCGGGGCCGACCACGTCGCGGTCAACGTCATCACCGGGGTGACCGGACCGCAGCCCATAGAACAGTGGCGTGCGTTAACGCCGGCCCTGCTCGAGTAGCTGCTTCTCGTAGAGGCGGGCGGTCGACTCAAGTTTGTCGTACTGGTACGGGCCTACCTCACCGGTCGCCTCGAACCCCTGCCGCTGCCAGAACGTGGTGGCGACCTGTGCATTCGTATCCACCACGGCCAGGCGCATGGTACGGACCTCGGGCCACGTGCTCTCGACGTACCGCTGGACGAGGTCGTACGTCACCCTGCCGCAGCCGCTGCCCTGGTAGCTCGCGTGAACCTCGAGCAGGCCGATGAACGCGGTCGCCTCGTTCGGGAACCCTCTGATCAGGTCGACGACCGCGACGAGTTGCTCCGCGGCGAACGCCCCCAGCACAACCTTCGCCTCCTCGGCGAGCCCCTCCGGCCGCATCATCAGCAGCCTCTGCGCATCCGACGGCCCCGGCGGATAACCGGTGATCCGCTCCGTGTACCCCGGATCCGACTCGATCAGCTCCTGCACCGCATCCACGTCCCCAGGCCCGATCGCCCGCAACACCAAGTCCTCCACCCACCCGACCGTAGTGCCCCGCCCCGATTTCAGATTCCCCACCACCGCCCGGTATCCTCTCCGCTTGGAGGATTCGCCTAGTGGCCTAGGGCGCACGCTTGGAAAGCGTGTTGGGGGCAACCCCTCACGAGTTCGAATCTCGTATCCTCCGCCAGTCTCCTGGAGACAACGGAACCGCGCATCTGCAGGTCAGAGCGCGGTTCTCGTCTTTCCAAGGCCCGACAGCGGTGCGGTCACACGCTCAACATCCGAACGCACGCGGCTGCCCGGGTCTCAACAGCCCTCGCATCCGGGGAAGATCCTGTCCCGAATCGGGTAGAAGATCCTCCCCGAACCGTCGGATGGGTACCAAGGGGCTCGGAGCCATGACGGCATAGTTGCTTGTCGGGGCGCTAGGTCGGTTCACCACTCGTCGGCGATTCGCATGGGATGGTGTCTGAGGTCTTCGAGGAAGGGTTTGCTCTTCGGGCTGGTCGGTCGGGTGAGGAGGACGTCGTCTGATGTCCACGTACCGCCATCCGGCCCCGCCACGACCGTTGCAGCTGACGCGTGGGTCCAACCGGCTCGACTGTAGAACTTGATCAAGTCGGGCGCGCACATGAGGACGCCGATGTCGGCCCCGCCGGTGTCGATCCGTTTGGCTGCCTTGGTGTTGAGGCGGCCGCTCCACCCCTCGCCGCGGAACGCCGGGTACGTCAGCACGGACGTCGGACTCTGCACCCGGTACTCGATTTCGTTGACGGACACCGTGGTGGTGATGACTTCCAAATGGCTCACGAGTTGCGTGCCCGCGGCGTAGAGCAGGTGGTGGGGTCGCAGACCTGGGTCGGTGATCTGATCCCGGAACCGGTTGGCGCCGGTGAATCCTTCGGGCCAGAGGATGCGCAGAAAGCACAGGGCTTGGAGCCGCAACGGTTCGGGCAGGTCGCCGTCGGAGTACTCGTGGAACTCGATCGCTGAATCGGCGGCGCTCATTCCGGTGAGGCTGTCACTGCCCTGTCCGTCAACGCAACTGCTTACCGGGTTGTCAGAGGTGGGTGAGAGCGGCTTCTAGGAAGTTGTTGCGGCGGGTGGTGGCGTTGGGGATGCCCCAGTCGTCGAGTGTGGTGCGGGTGTTCAGGGCGGCTACTGCGTCCCAGTAGGCGACGTGGGAGGCCGTGAGGCCACTCGCTTGTTCCCAGCCGGTTAGGACGTGGATGGGGGCTTGGAGGCCGAAGGTGATGGCCGCTTGTTTGCGGAGTTCGGACAGGTCTACTCCGGGGGCGCCTACGCCGGCGGTTTTCCAGTCGATGAAGGCTGTGACCTGGTTGGCAGACCACAGGAGGTTGCCCGGCCAGACGTCTCCGTGGAGGAAGACGGCGGGGTCGGATGGGAGGCCGTGGGCGGTGACCAGGTCGTCGGCTTGTTGCAGGAGTGGCGTGGTTGGCATCAGGCCGCTCCGTCGATCTGCGGCGAAGTCGTCGACGGCGATGGGGCGCGGCCGGAACGGCAGATGCTCGGCCGGGCGCAGGGAGAGAGCGTGGAGACGGGTCAGCGCGGCGCCGGCGGCCCGGAGTGTGGCGGGAGTTCCCACAGGCCAGGACGTGGTGCCTGGCACCAGCGTCTCCAGAGAGGCCGGTACGCCCGCACGTTCACCGGTGAGGTCCGCGTCGATGAGCCGCGGCGCAGGCAGTTCATACTCCGCGGCGACCTGCAGCGCCGCGACACCGGTCGCAACCATCCGAGGGCCGATGCGTGGAGTCGGCGCGCGCAGTACGTACCGGTCGGCCACACGCCACGGGCCTTGGTCCTCGTGCAGTGGCTGGATGTCGAAGACGTCGCAGCCGATCACGGCCGCGGCCCAGGTCCTGAGCTGATCGTTTTCCCTCATGGTCGAGTCTACGTCCCCGGTGTGATCAGCCCGGTTTCGTACGCAAGGACCACGGCCTGAGAGCGGTCTCGGAGGGACAGCTTCGCGAAGATCCTGGCTGCGTGGGTCTTGACGGTGGCTTCGCTGAGAGTGAGCGCAACAGCGATCTCGGCGTTGGACAGGCCCTGGCCCATCAGAGTGAGGACTTCCAGTTCGCGTGGAGTGAGCGTGGACAGGTCGCGGTGGAGCGCAGGCTGGGCGGCCGCGGGGGTGGCGAAGCGTTCCACCAGACGGCGGGTGATGGACGGCGCCAGGAGGGCGTCGCCTGTGGTGACCAGGCGTACGGCAGCGGCCAGGTGCTCCGGGGTGACGTCCTTCAACAGGAAGCCGCTGGCGCCGGCCGCCAGCGCGGCGTACACGTACCGGTCCAGGTCGAACGTCGTGAGGATGAGCACCCGGCACTCGGTCGGGGTCGCGAGGATCCGGCGGGTGGCTTCCAGCCCGTCCATCGTCGGCATCCGGATGTCCATCAGAACCACGTCCGGGTGCAGGCGCCGTACGGCGTCCACTGCCTCGGCACCGTCCCCGGCCTCGCCGACGACCTCGATGCCGCGGGCGGTGAGGATCATCCGGAAGCCGGTACGTACCAGAGCCTGGTCGTCCGCGATCACCACACGAGTCATGGACGCCCCAGCGGGAGCTTGGCGCGGACGCGGAAGCCCCCACCAAGGCGGCGACGTGCGTCGAGCTGGCCGCCGTACACACCCACTCGCTGTTTGAGGCCGAGCAGACCGCGCCCGTCTCCGTCCGGTGCCGGCGCACGACCACCCGTCAGCACACTGGGACCCGAGTTGAGCACCTCCACCCGCAGGGCGTGTGGTGCGTAGCGGACCGTCACCTCGGCCTTCACCCCGTCGCCGTGCTTCAAGGCGTTGGTCAGTGCCTCCTGGATGATGCGGTACGCCGTGACGTCCACGCCCGTCGGCAGTGCGCAGGGGTCCCCGGAGATCCTTACGTCGACAGGCAGCCCGGCGAACGCGATCCGGTCGATGAGCTCGCTGAGCCGTGTCAGACTCGGCTGCGGGGACAGGTCCTCGTCCGGATCGCCGTCGGCCTTCGGTGCGAGTACGCCGAGCAGGTGGCGCAGCTCAGCCATCGTGTCGCGGCCGGCAGCCTCGACGGCGAGTAGAGCCGCCTCAGCCTGGGACGGGTCCGTTGCCAGCACCTGCCGGGCCGCCCCGGTCTGGATGACCATCACGCTGACGTTGTGACTCACGATGTCGTGCAGGTCGTGCGCGATCCGAGCTCGCTCCGCGTCCACCGCGTTGCGAGCGGCTGTCTCGCGTTCACGCTCCAGCAACCACCCGCGCTCTTCCAGCGCCCGCGTGTGCGCACGCCGCCCCCGTACGTAGGCAAACGTCAGCACCACGGCCACAACGGCCAGCGCAGCGACTAGCAACCACATCACGAGATCCACTGTCCCAAACGCGGTCCACACACCGCATCACCCGCCAGGTTCAGGCCGTACATCTCCAGGATGACAGTCCGCGCACATTACCCCGCCAGGCTGACGCCAGCACCCAAGAAGCAGCCCTAGCGTGAGCAGCATGACGGAGGACAACGCGGTCGTACAGCTCACCGCAGTACGCAAGGAGTACGGCGAATCGGTAGCACTCGACGGAGTGTCGCTGGAGATCCACGCCGGTGAGGCGGTCGCCGTGATGGGACCGTCCGGCAGCGGCAAGTCGACGCTGCTCAGCATGGTCGCCGGCCTGGACCGGCCGACCTCGGGCTCGGTCGTGGTGCACGGCGACGACCTGGGAACGCTGGACGAGAAGGGGCTCGCCCTGTTCCGCCGGCGCCGGATCGGAATGATCTTCCAGTTCTTCAACCTGCTGGACGACCTGTCCGCGCTCGACAACGTCGCACTGGCCGCGCAGCTCACCGGTACGTCGGCCGCGCACGCACGAAAGCGTGCCCTCGAGCTGTTCGACGAGCTGGGCATCGCGGGTCGTCGCAACACGTACCCGGCACAGCTGAGCGGTGGTGAACGGCAACGTGTCGCCGTCGCCCGTGCCCTGATGAACCGGCCCGCTGTACTCCTCGCCGACGAGCCGACAGGCGCACTCGACACCCGGGCCGGCGAACAGGTGATGGACCTGCTGCTCGACCTCAACCAGATCGGCCAGACATTGCTGCTGGTGACACATGACCAGCAGCTGGCAACCCGCTGCGCCAGCAGGGTCATCGACTTCGTCGACGGGCAGATCGCCGGCGAGCGGAGTCTGGAGCGTACGTCGTGAGCGCCGTCTGGCCCGTTGCAAGGGCAGCCGTACGGCGACGGCGTGTGCAGACCCTGGTGATCGGGGTGGTCGTCCTGCTCTCTACGACGATGATCGTCGTCGCCCTGGGCCTGCTGGCCGCGTCGAGCGGCCCGTTCGACCAGGCCTACGCGAAGCAGAGCGGTGCGCAGCTGACTGCGTCGTACGACCGCAGCAAGGTCAGCGACGCGCAGCTGACGGAGGCGGCGCGGAGTGCGGCCGCTGTTGCCGGACCGTTCGCGACGGCGGCGCTGGAGCTCAGCCCGAACCAGATGGCGGACTCACTGCTGACAGTGGGCCGGGCTGATCCGGGTGGCTCGGTAGACCGGCTCAACGTGTGGCAGGGGCGCTGGGCAACCAAGACGGGCGAGATTGTCCTCAACCGGAACCCGACCGACTCCGGCGGTCGCGGTGCGCCCAAGCTGAACGGGCCCCTGTCGGCGGGCGGCCAGACGTTCACCATCGTCGGGTTCGCGTACAGCGTGAGCCAGTCGGCCGACGCGTGGATCACCCCCGAGCAGATGAACGTACTGCATCCGACGGCGACACAGATGCTCTACCGGTTCACCCACGCCGCGACCAACGCTGAGGTGACGGCAGGACAGCAGGCGGTCACCTCAGCCGTACCGGCCACCGCCTTGCTGGGTACGCAGTCCTACCTGGCTCTGCGAGCACAGGCTGCCGGTCAACCGAACACCTTCGTACCGTTCCTGATGGTCTTCGGATGGCTAGGGCTCGCCGTCGCCGTACTGATCGTGGCCAACGTCGTGAGCGGTGCTGTCGTCGCAGGGTTCAAACACATCGGCGTACTGAAATCACTGGGGTTCACACCTACACAGGTCATGACTGTGTACATCGGAATGGTGTCGATCCCTGCTGTCGTGGGATGCGCCATCGGCGTTGTCCTGGGCAACGTACTCGCCACATCCCTGCTCACACGGGCTTTTGAGAACTACGGCACCGGCGGGACGCACGCACCCGTCTGGGTGGACGTGGCCGCTCTGCTCGGCGTACCTGCTCTGGTGGCCCTGTCCGCGCTCCTGCCGGCGCTGCGGGCACGGAGTCTGTCAGCAGCGCAAGCGATCAGTGCTGGCAGCGCACCGCGAGCTGGTAGAGGGCTACGGGTGCAGCGGTGGCTGAGTGGTACCCGGCTGCCGCGGCCGATCAGTCTGGGCTTGGGGATGCCGTTCGCCCGTCCTGGTCGTACTGCGTTGACCCTGGCGGCTGTAGTACTCGGCGTCACCAGCGTGACGTTGGCGGTGGGTCTGGGGAAGTCCCTGATGACCTACCAGACCGCGGCGAGCCGTGTGGGTGCTGTGGACCTGACGATCTTCGCCGGGCCAACCGGCGCGGACCCCAACGAACCGGGGGCACCGGCAGGGGCCAAACTGACCGATGCCGAGGACGAAGCGGCAGTGCGATCCGCACCGGGTGTCAGGTCCGTCGCGGCGAGCACGGTACTCGGGATGCGGCTGACTGGAACGCAGTCGGACGTCAGAGTGTCGTTCTACCGCGGCGACTTCGAGCAGCTCGGGTTCCGCATGCTGGAAGGACGCTGGTTCGACGGCCCGGGGCAGGTGGTCGTCTCGGAGCGCTTCCTGCGGCAGCACGGTCGGGCCCTCGGCGACACGATCACGCTGGAGTCGCGTGGCAAGAGCGTGCGCGCCAAGATCGTCGGCAAGGCGATGTACAACTCGGGCGACGAGGTGCTCTCCAACTGGTCGACGCTCGCGCAGGTCGCGCCCGACCTGCGGGCGAACTTCTATGAGATCAACGTGAAGCCAGGAACGAACCTGAACGGCGTGGTGCAGGCGGTGCAGGCGAAGGACTCCGGACTGGAGGAGGGCGAGGGGCAGGACGCCGGTACGTTCGTTGCAGTCGTACTCGCAACCGTCGTACTGCTCACGCTGATGCTGGGGACCGTTGCCGCGCTCGGCGTGTTCAACACGGTCGTACTCAACACCCGTGAGCGGCGCCGCGACCTGGGCATGCTCAAGTCGATCGGGATGACTCCCACCCAGGTCACCGTGATGGTCGTGACGTCGATGAGTGCACTGGGCGCGATCGGCGGCCTGCTGGGCATCCCACTCGGGATCATCGCCCACCGCCTGGTCGTACCGGCGATGGCGAACGGTGCCCAGATCGACCTCCCCGACTTCATGCTGCACGTTTATCCCGCCGGCCTGCTCGCGCTGCTGATCCTCGCCGGTATCGCGATCGCCGCCGCCGGCGCGTACTTCCCCGCCCGCACCGCCGCCCGCACCACGATCGCCCAAGTTCTCCACAACGAGTGAATATATGGTTGCCCTGCGCCGCCGCATCGGGCTGACTTGGAGCATGGACGAGGTGGTGGCGGGTAATCGGGTGGCTTGGGAGCAGGCTTCCTCCAAGCATGTTCGGGAGTACGACGACCTGCTGGAGCAGGCTCGGTCGGGTGACTCGTTGTTCGAGCGTGAACATGAGTTGCTGGCGCGGGTGCTGGCCGAGCGTCCGGTGGTGGTGCATCTCCAGAGCGGGCACGGGTTGGATGACGTGAGCCTGGTGCGGGCCGGCGCGCAGCGGGTGGTGGGGGTCGACTACAGCTCGGTGGCCGCGACCGCTGCGCAGCGACGCGCCACCGAGCTCCAGGTGAGTTGCCGGTACGTCGTCGCAGAGGTCCCCGGCGTACCGCTCGCAGATGCGTGCGCGGACCTCGTGTACACCGGCAAGGGCGCACTGATCTGGATGCGGGACATCGACGCGTGGGCGCAGGATGTGGCGCGGGTGCTGCGGCCGGGTGGACACGTGTTCGTGTACGAGGCTCACCCGGCCGTCCCGTTGTGGACGTGGGACGCCGACGAGCCGCGGATCCGTCCGGACCGCAGCTATTTCGCCGAGTCACACATCAACGACACGTTCCCGGCCAACGGCGCGCAGGAGTGGCAGTGGACGCTCGGCGAGATCGTCACCGCGATCACCGCCGCCGGCCTCCACCTCAAGGTGCTCGAGGAGTACGCCGAGCCGTTCTGGCGGCCGCAGGACGACACGAACGCGGCCGCCTGGTCCGGCAGACTCCCCAACTCCTACGCACTGCTGGCCCGAAGACCCTTATAGATAAGGCAGGAGCTCTGCCTCCTCGCGGTCCAGGTGGGCGTTGAGCTGGGCGATCAGCTCGTCCACCTGGTCCAGAGTGACGGCCTTTTCCAGCCTGCCGATCAGTACGGCGATCTGATCGTGCTCCTGCTGCAGACCGGCGATCACGTCGGCCAACTCCGGGTGCTGCTCCTCCAGCCCCGGGAAGAGCATGGTCGACTCGCCCGTGTGGTGATAGTGCAGGCCTTGGCAGACTGTGAGGCAGTTGATGCGCAGCTGGGCGCCCAGCCCACCGGTACCGGACGTCGCCACCTCGTGCCGGATCAGTGCCAGCTCCCGCCGGAACGCCACGTGGATGCTCTTCCACGCTTCGGCGAAGGACCCTCGGCTTGCCCCGGGCGGCGCGCCCGCGATCAGCGCGACGACCGGGATCGTCCGCGTGACGCCGGCTTGGTACTTGCCCCATCCCGGATCCGCCTCGACCAGACGCGCGAACACTTCGTCGCGCTCCGCTCCTTGCAGTACAACGGCCTTGGCCGGATAGCTGTACACCCCGAGATCTACGCTGACCCCAGGATCGGCCAGCAGGTTGTGGTACCAGGCCGGGTGCTTCGGACTGCCGCCGGCCGAGCCGACAATCAGGATCCGGTCGCCGTCCGGGTAATAGCCGAGAATCGCGGTCCGCGGTTGCCCGGTCCGCGCTCCGGTGGTTGTCAGGAGCAACAGCCGGGCGTTCTCGAACGGTGCGCCGACGCGGCCGCCGTTCGCCCGGAACTCGTCGATCAGTTGTGCGGTGAAATCGTTCAGGATTCGCTTCTTTCTGGTGTCAGAACAGGAAATGTGCAGACATCAGAGAAGCGGGCGGCGCCCGCGCGGCGCTCAGAACGCAGCCGGGCACCCAACTCGTGAATGGCCCAAGGCCGACCCGGCAGTCACGTCCGCGATAGTACCCACCGACCCGGTCAGGAGACAATGTTCAGGTGTCAGTTCCGGTGTCGCTGCCCGAGCGCTTGGTCCAGGCCGGGGTCGAACTCCTCGAGGAGGACGGCCTCGCCGACCTCACGCTGCGCGCGATCGCCCGCCGGGCCGGCGTCTCACACGGGGCGCCGCGGCGCTACTTCCGTACTCACAACGCGCTGCTGGCCGCGATCGCCGCGACCGGCCTGCAGGACCTGGCTGCGCGGCTCGAGCCGCGCACCGACGGACCGCCCGAGGACCAGCTGGTCGAGGCCGCGACGCACTACCTGGAGTTCGCCGCCGACCGCCCCGGCATGTTCGACCTGATCTTCCGGCACGACCTGCTCGCCGGTGCCGGGGGCAACCTCCGCGCGACCTCACTCCCGCTGTTCCGGACCTTCGTCTGCCTGATCGGGCAACTCGGGCCCGACGACGCCGAACTCCGCGCCACCGCGCTGTGGACCAATCTGCACGGCCTCGCCGTGCTCCGCGCCACCAATGCGCTGGAGCTGCTCGGTACGAAAGACCTCGAGCCGATCGTCCGGTACGTCGTCCACAGCCATCTGCACTAATTTGCCTACCGAACGTCGCCGATTGCGTGCGAAACGTCGTACTGCGGGAAATCCACCGAAAAATCCCCACAAATGCTGTAACAAGCGGCACAGCGGACCGATATGACGAGTGAGCGTCCCAGTGGGGGGCCATGGGGATGCTCCGGTGTTTCTTCGGGACCACCGCGTGTGGAGGGGGGCCTCGCAGGTGCTCACCCGGGGCGGGGTGAGCACCTGTTCGAGGATCTAGCCCTTGATTCCCACGTTCGCCATGCCTTCGACGAAGCGTTTCTGGGCGAACACGAACAGCACGATCATCGGCAGCGTCGCCAGCGCCGTTCCGGCCATCAGGTACGGCCACTGGATCTCGGCCGGGTTCTGGGAGAAGATCGCCAGCCCCAGCTGCAGCGGCCGCATCTCGTCCGACGTGGTGATCATCAGCGGCCAGAGGAACCCGTTCCAGGCAGCCTCGATCTGGAAGACCGCGATCGTGATCAGCGCCGGCTTGATCAGCGGGGTCATGATCCGCCAGAAGATGCCGAACTCGCCGAGCCCGTCCACCCGCGCGGCCTGCGCGAGCTGGTCCGGCAGCGACACGTAGAACTGCCGCGCCAGGAACGTGAACAGCGGCGCCGCGCCGAGCGGGATGATCAGGCCCCACCACGAGTTCAGCCAGCCGATGCCGCCCTGGCCGAGGATGTTGTTCCCGCCGAACAACGGGATCGACTTCACGATCAGGAACAGCGGCACCAAGATGATCTGGAACGGCACCATCAGCAGCACGATGAAGTAGTTCAGCAGCGTCTTGCCGCCGCGGATCGGGAGCTTCGCCAGCGCGTACCCGGCCGTCGTACAGACCGCCAGCGTGAACGCCGTCTCGCCGACCGCGATGAACAGGCTGTTGCGGAAGTACCGCAGGAACGGCGCGGTCCGCATCGCCTCGACGAAGTTGTGCCAGCGCAGCTCCGCCGGCAGCCAGTTGAACTTCGCGATCTCCAGATTGCTCTTGAACGCGGTCAGCAGCATCCACAGGAACGGCACGATCATCAGCAGCGCGCCGACCGTGAGGACGACGTACAGCACGATCCGCCCGGCCCGGAGCGTCGACGGCTTCGCGGCGCCGACCGTCGGCAACGAAACGCTAGTCATTGGTATCCGCCTTCTGGAGCAGGCGTCCGAGGGCGATGAAGATCGCGATCACGATCATCATGATCACCGTCTCCGCGGACGCGTAGCCGAGTTTCAGGTTCTGGAAAGCGTTCTGGTAGATGTCCATCACCAGCACCCGGGTCGAGGAACCCGGGCCGCCCTGCGTCATCACGTACACCAGGTCGAACACCTGGAACGTACCGACGATCGACGTGATCAGGACGAAGAACTGCACCGGGCCGATAGCCGGCCAGGTGACGTTGGCGAACTTCTGCCAGCGCCCCGCGCCGTCCAGCTGGGCCGACTCGAGCAGGTCGCGGGACACGCCCTGCAGCGCGGCCAGGTAGATGATGATCTTGGTCCCGAGGCCCTGCCAGATCCCGACCACCATCAGCGACGGCAGCGCGGTCCCGGGGTCGGCCAGCCAGCGGTTCGGGGCGAACCCGAACAGGCTCAGGAACCCGTTCGCCAGGCCGGAGCCCGGGTTGTAGATCCACAGCCAGATCGTGGCCACCGCGACCGTCGCGGTCACGGTCGGGATGTAGAACGCCGTCCGGAAGAAGCCGAGACCGCGGATCTTCTGGTTCAGGCCGATCGCCACCGCGAGCGCGATCGCCATCGAGATCGGGATCACCACGATCGCGTACAGCACCGTGTGCCACAGCGACGCCAGGAAGTTCGGATCCCGGAACAGGTCGGTGTAGTTGGTGAATCCGACCCATTTGAAGCTGTCGCCGAAGCTGTAGTCGGTCAGGCTCAGCACCAGCACCGCGATCACCGGGATCACGATGAAGATGCCGGAGTGCAGCAGGGCCGGAGCGAGCAGCGTCCAGCCGGCCCGGACCTGACTGCGGATCAGCGCGCGGCTTTCCTTGGACGAGGGCGTGTTGCGGGGCGTCGCCACCGCGGGACGTTCAAGAGTTGTACTCATCTGGACTGTCCTGCCAGGTTGTGGAGCACCTTCGCGGGATCCTTCTGTCCGAGGACCGCCTGGGTGAGCTGGACGTCGAAGTTGCCGCGCATCTCGAGCCAGTTGCCCGGTACTTCGTTCTCGTTGACCGCGTACACCAGGCCGTCGGCGACGAACTTGCTCAGCGGGTTCGACTTCGCCGCCGGGGAGTTGCTGGCGTCTTTGTACGCGGGGACCTTCTTGTTCAGCTGGGCGAGCATGTCCAGGTTCGGGTTCGTGGTGAGCGTCTGGATGAACGACCACGCCGCGTCCTTGTGCCGGCTGCGCGACCCGATCGACGCCAGGTCGCCGCCGACGTACTCGATCTCCTTGCCGCTGTTGAAGCGGAAGAACTTCAGGTCGTCACAGTTCTTCTGGCCGATGCCGTCCGCGGAGCAGTCCACGCCGCCGTTGACGATGCCCATCGCGGCCTCGCCGGTGAGTACGAGCGGCTGTCCCGCCGCGTTCGTCTGCCCGTACGGCTGGACGTTGTTGATCATCGACTTGATCCACAGCAGCGTGTCCAGGCCGGCCTTGTTGTCGAAGTTCGGCTCGCCGCCGACGTACAGCGGCGTACCGGTCGCGGCCAGGAAGGTCACGAACGACTGCCGGAACCCGGTCGCCGACGCGAGGTCGAAACCGCTCCGGGTGATGTTGCCGTTCTTGTCCCGCTTGGTCAGCTTCTCGGCCGCGGCCTTGATCTCGGCCAGCGACTGCGGCGGCTTGTCCGGGTCGAGGCCCGCCTCCCGGAACGCGCTCTTGCGGAGCGCGACCGCGCGGGCGTCGGCGATCAGGGGGTACGCGTACAGCTTCTTGTCGTACGTCACCGCCGGGATCAGCGCCGGCGTCGACTTCTCCTTGATCACGTCCGGCGTCACGCCGTACTTGCCGAGATCCTCGAAGATGTTCTTCGACGCGAACGGCTGCACCCACCCGACGCCGGTGACCATCACGTCGTACGGGATGCCGGCCGCGATCGAGGTGGACAGCTTCTCGTTCAGGTTCTTGTACGTCGCGAAGTCCGGCTCGACCTTCATCTTCGGATAGGTCTTGTGGAAGTCGTCGACGACCTTCTGGAACGCGTCGCGCCCCTTGGTACTGGGCGGGAACGACGGGATCAGTACCCGCAACGTCCCGGTCGCCTCGGCCGGGGGCACGCCGTCCGTGCTCTTGTCGATCACCCCGTTGCCACAACTGCTGACGACCACGCTGAGCGCAGCGGCCAGCAGGGTCAGTCCCACTCCACGTCTCACAGGGGGTACTCCTTCGCTGACATTTTCAGCCGGGGTCCGCGACCCCACCCAAGTGCAGCGAAAGTATGGGAAAGGGCTTTCCTCGTCAATACCTCAGCGCTCGAACGATCACATTCGATCAAGCCCGGGGCGTCGAGGCGTGCTGTTCCACCTCGGCGGCGCCGCAGGAGGTTCGGATGTTGAGGGTGGGGAGGAGGCTCAGGTGCTGGGTGGGGGTGTTGGGGTACTGGAGTTTGCGGAGCAGGAGGTCGCAGGCGGTTTCGCCGAGGCCGCGGCGGGGTGGGGCGATGGCGGTGAGCGGTACGACGGCCAGTGAGGCGGTGACGTCGTTGTAGGCGATCACGGCCAGGTCCTCGGGTACGCGCAGGCCGAGCTCCATCGCGCGTTCGACCAGGCTGGCGCCGTGTTCGTCGGAGTGCACGAGGACGGCGCGGCTGCCGAACGACTCGCATTCGGCCAGGAACGCGTCCAGCTGGGCGACCGCGCCCGGGTCGTCGCCGCGCATCGGGAGGTCGACCGGCGACAGGAACACCTCGACGCCGAGCGCCTTCGCCGCGGTCTCGATCCCGAGGCGCAGCCAGTACGCCGTGACCGTGGCCTGCAGGTTGATCGCGATCCGCCGGTGCCCGAGCGCGACGAAGTGCCGCAGCGCGAGCATCGCACCGTACGCATGATCGGTCCGGACGTGGTCGAGCTCGCGGCGTACGTGCGGGAAGCCGAACGCCCGCTCCATCAGCACCACCGGCACGTCGATGTCGTCGAGCCGCGAGTCCAGCCGCTCCGCATCGCCGTCGCCGAGCGCGGTACTGAGCAGCAGCCCGGCGACCCCGATCCCGAGCACCTTGTCGAGGCGCTCCCGCTCGGTCGTCACGTCGTACCCGGAGGTGCCGAGCACCAGCCGGGCGCCGTACCGGTCGGCCACCGCCTCGGCGCCGCGGATCACGTCGGAGTAGTACGAGGCGGCGCTGGGCACCACGATGCCGATCGTGAGCCGGCTGCCGGGGCTCGACCGGTCGGCGGTGGAGGTGCCGATCGCGCCACCGTGCACGCGGCGCAGCAGGCCTGCGGAGTCCAGTTCGGCCAGGTCCCGGCGTACTGTGATCGCGGAGACGCCCAGCTCGGCGACCAGGTCCGCGACCCGGAGCCGGCCGTGCCGGCGCAGGCTGCGCAGGATCAGCTCGTGGCGCTCCTGTGCAAGCATGCGGCCCCCTGATCTCTCAGTGATTGTTCGTGATCATACGATCAGGACCCGCCCCGACGGAACGAGGAGGTCACGGTGCAGAAGGCGAACCGGACGAGCACCGTGCTGGCGAAGCTGGCCGTGGTCGGTGACCTGCTGATGCTGCAACTGGTGTTCCTGGTGATCAGCCTGGGCATCCTGACGCTCTTCCCGGCCGCGTTCGCGATGCAGCGCGTACTGCCGGACGCGATCAGCCAGGAGCGGCCGAAGTTGCTGCGCCGGTTCTTCGCCGAGTTCCGGCAGGCCATGAAGCAGTACTGGCTGCCCGGGTTCGGCCTGTGGACGGGCGGGCTGCTGCTCGCGTTCGGCATCTCCTTCTGGGCGTACGCCTCCGGACCGGTACGGATCTTCGCGCTCGCGATCCTGATCCCGCTCACCGGCATGATCCTCGGGCTCTACTTGAGCGGGCTCGCGATCCTCCCCGAGTCGTCGCCGACCGCCCCGATGAAGACGCTCTTCCGGTCCGCCAACCTGTTCCTGCTGCGCCGCCCGCTCCCCGTGGCCGGCGGTGTCGTCGTACTGCTCACCTGGTTCGCCCTGGCGTCACAGGTGCCGACACTGCTCGTTGTAGGGAGCGGTCTGGTCCCGGCACTCACGGCGTACCGGCTCTCGCGCCCGCGTCGCGAAAAAACTTCTGAAGACGTGTCAATCTGAGCGCTCCCAGTTCGACGTAGAGGTGTAAGGCCACTACGACGAACTGCAAGGAGCACCGGAATGTACGCGACGACCGACACCCTGGCGACGACGCCGGCCGCGCTGGGCGGCCGCTCGCGCTGGCTGGCCCTCTACACCCTCTGCGCGGGCATGTTGATGATCGTGCTCGACGTGACCGTGGTGAACGTGGCGCTCCCGGCAATCCAGGACGACCTCGGCTTCACCAACTCCTCGCTCGCGTGGGTGGTGAACGCGTACCTGATCGCGTTCGGTGGCCTCCTGCTGCTGGCTGGTCGACTAGGCGACCTCCTGGGACGCCGGAACGTCTTCACAGCCGGCCTGGTCGTCTTCACCATCGCCTCCGTGCTGTGCGGGCTGGCCCGCTCGCAGGAGGTACTGGTGATCGCACGCTTCATCCAGGGCGTCGGCGGTGCACTGACCTCCGCCGTGATCCTGGGCATGATCGTCACGCTGTTCCCCGAGCCGCGTGAGCAGGCGAAGGCGATCGGCATGTACGCGTTCGTCGCGTCCGCCGGCGGGTCGATCGGCCTGCTGGCCGGTGGCGTCCTGACGCAGGCGATCAGCTGGCACTGGATCTTCTTCGTGAACCTGCCCATCGGCGTACTGACGACCACGTTCGCCGTGAAGCTCATCGAGAAGGACAAGGGCCTCGGGCTCGGCCGTGGAACCGACGTACCGGGTGCCGTCCTGATCACCGGCGCGCTGATGGTCGGCGTGTTCACGATCGTGAAGCCGGCCGCCGAGCTGGGCTGGACCGCACCGCGCACGCTGGTGCTGGCCGCGGTGACGCTGGTGCTGCTGGCCGGCTTCGTCGCCCGTGAGGCGACCGCTGCGAACCCGCTGGTCCCGCTGCGGATCTTCCGCTCCCGCACACTGACCGGTGCGAACCTGATCCAGGCACTGTCCAGCTCCGGGATGTTCGGCATCTTCTTCCTCGGGTCGCTCTACCTGCAGCGGGTGCTCGGGTACGACGCTCTCGAGATCGGGCTGGCGTTCCTGCCGACCACGCTGGTCATGGGGCTGCTGTCGGTGAAGTACTCCGAGAAGCTGGTGATGCGCTTCGGTCCGCGGCGCCCGCTGATCGCCGGACTGTCGCTGATCGTCGTCGGGCTGGCGCTGTTCACGCAGGCGCCTGTGGGTGGCAACTACTTCATCCACGTACTGCCGGTGCTGGCGCTGCTCGGTCTGGGTGGCGGCGTCTGCTTCCCCGCGCTGATGGGTCTGTCGATGTCGGACGTGAAGCCCGAGGACGCGGGCCTGGCGTCCGGGCTGATCGGCACCATGGGCGAGGTCGGGGCCGCACTGGGCCTGGCCGTCCTGGCAACCCTGTCCGCGACGCGTACCGCCTCAGTGGCCGGCGCGAAGCCCGCGCTGGACGCTCTGACCGACGGCTACCACCTGTCCTTCGGGATCGCCGCCGTGATCGTCGCCGTCTCGGTCGCGATCGCCGTCACCATGATGCGGCCCGCGAAGGAGCAGGTCGCGGACGAGCCGGCGGAACTGGCACTCGAAGCCGCCTGACCTCAGATCGTCGAGTCGTGGATCGCCGAACGGGATGCAGTACGTGGACAGGCTGGCCGGGGGCGAGCGCCAACGCCGAGGTTGGGGTTGGGGTTGGGGTTGGGGTTGGGGAGGAAAACTTCCCGGATCGGGCAGGAAATCCTCCCCAACGCGTTCCCGCACACCTTCCCGCGCGGCTTGGGTGGGTTATCCGCGCTCGTTGAGGGTTCTCTGCTCGTATGACAACGGAGAACGCACGAGACGAGCGGTTCTCGCTTCTAATACCAGCAGAGAACCCACAGGTCCAGTCCGGTGTCAGCCCGCCCGGAGGCGAGCTCGTTGGCGGAGGGCGCCGATGAAGGTGAGGACCAGACCCACCGGTGTTGCGATGAGGATGCTGGTCGGGCGGCCGAGACCGAGGAACTCGGCGAGCATCGCGAACAGCATGCCGGTCATGAGCAGGAACGTGAGGGCAGCGTTGAGGATCGGATACCGCTCCAGAACCGCGAGCCAGGCGCGCCCCGGCTTTGGGCCGATGACGGAAGGCAGCAGCATGACAACGAAGAAGACGGCGATCAGGATGTCCTCCAAGCGGCCGCTGTCGGCCGCCTTGATGATCCAGGCGATCGTGACCAGCGCGCCGAACATCCTCGCCAGTGTCGGCGGTGCCGCGAAGCTGCGGTCGATGAATCTGTCGAACTGCGCCATGTGTCCCCCTCCCCAGCGGGGATGATCGCACGGTTGTACGCGGGGGGGGGAATGGGACGGGTTTCGGGGTGGGGGGTGGGATGGGGAAGGATGTGGGGCCTGGCCGGGGCAGAATGCTCGGCGGTTGTCGGTCGTAGAGGGGAACGGACACAGTGGTGGTGCAGTCGATCGAGCAGCGGATCGCCGAGGAGCTGGAGGTCGGTGAGAATCAGGTGCGGGCGGCGGTGGCGCTGCTGGACGAGGGCTCGACGGTCCCGTTCATCGCGCGGTACCGCAAAGAGGTCACCGGCATGCTGGACGATGCCCAGCTGCGTACCCTCGAGGAACGCCTGCGGTATCTCCGCGAGCTGGAGGAACGCCGGCAGACCGTTCTCGAGTCGATCGAGAGCCAGGGCAAACTGGACGACGCGCTGAAGGCCTCGATCCTCGCCGCGGACACCAAGTCCCGGCTGGAGGACATCTACCTCCCGTTCAAGCCGAAGCGCCGGACCAAGGCGATGATCGCCCGCGAGAACGGCCTGGAGCCGCTCGCCGACGGCCTGATGGCCGACCCGGACGTCGAGCCGATCGCGGCCGCGGCCGTGTTCGTGAACGCCGAGGTCCCGGACCCGCAGGCCGCGCTGGACGGCGCCCGGGCGATCCTCGTCGAGCGGTTCGCCGAGGACGCCGACCTGATCGGTGAGCTCCGCGAGCGGCTCTGGACGCAGGGCCGGCTGGCGTCCGCGGTCCGCGAGGGCAAGGAGACCGACGGCGCGAAGTTCTCGGACTACTTCGACTTCGACGAGCCGTTCACGAAGATGCCGTCGCACCGGATCCTCGCGCTGTTCCGCGGCGAGAAGGAGGACGTGCTCACGGTCTCCATCGAGCCGCTGCCCGCCGGCGTCGAGGTCGACGGTCCGACGGAGTACGAGACGACGATCGCCCGCAAGGTCGGTGTGGAGAACCAGGGCCGCCCTGCCGACAAGTGGCTGGTGGAGACCGTCCGCTGGGCCTGGCGGACGAAGATCCTCGTGCATCTCGGCATCGACCTGCGGATGCGGCTGCGGCAGGTCGCCGAGGACGAGGCGATCCGGGTGTTCGCGTCGAACCTGCGCGACCTGTTGCTGGCCGCCCCGGCCGGCACCCGCGCCACCATGGGCCTCGACCCGGGCTTCCGTACCGGCGTGAAGGTCGCCGTCGTGGATGCGACCGGCAAGGTCGTCAACACCGGCGTGATCTACCCGCACGTGCCACAGAACCAGTGGGACAAGTCGATCGCCACGCTGGCCCAGCTGGCCGCCGCACACAACGTCGAGCTGATTGCCATCGGCAACGGTACGGCGTCGCGCGAGACCGACAAGCTGGCCGCGGAGCTGATCGCCAAGCACCCGGAACTGAAGCTCACCAAGGCTGTGGTCAGCGAGGCCGGCGCCTCGGTCTACTCGGCGTCGGCGTTCGCCTCCCAGGAGTTGCCCGGGATGGACGTCTCGCTGCGCGGCGCGGTCTCGATCGCCCGCCGCCTGCAGGACCCGCTCGCCGAGCTGGTGAAGATCGACCCGAAGTCGATCGGCGTCGGCCAGTACCAGCACGACCTCCCGGAGAACTCGCTGTCCCGCTCGCTCGACGCGGTCGTGGAGGACTGTGTGAACGCGGTCGGCGTCGACCTGAACACCGCGTCCGCGCCGCTGCTCACCCGGGTCTCCGGCATCACGCCTGGTCTGGCCGACAACATCGTGCAGCACCGCGACGTCAACGGCCCGTTCGCGTCCCGTACGGCGCTGCGCGAGGTCGCGCGACTCGGACCGAAGGCGTTCGAGCAGGCGGCCGGATTCCTCCGGATCCCTGACGGCGACGACCCGCTCGACGCATCGAGCGTGCACCCGGAGTCCTATCCCGTCGTACGGCGGATCCTGGACGCGACCGGATCCGACGTGAAGGCGCTGATCGGATCGGCGGACCTGAAGCGGCTGCGGGCGGCGGACTTCGTCGACGACATGTTCGGGCTGCCGACCGTGACCGACATCCTGGCCGAGCTGGAGAAGCCTGGCCGCGACCCGCGACCGGCGTTCAAGACCGCGGTGTTCGCCGAAGGTGTGGACAAGATCGCCGACCTGAAGCCGGGGATGCGGCTCGAGGGTCAGGTCACGAACGTGGCCGCGTTCGGTGCGTTCATCGACATCGGTGTGCACCAGGACGGGCTCGCGCACGTGTCGGCACTGTCGAAGAACTTCGTGAAAGACCCGAGCGAGGTCGTCAAGGTCGGGGACATCGTCACGGTCAAGGTCCTGGAGGTCGACATCCCGCGGCAGCGGATCTCGCTGACGCTGCGCCTCGACGACGAGGTCGGCTCCGGCGGCCAAGGTGGACGCGGCGGCCAGAACCGCAACCAGGAAGCCGGTCAAGGCGGACGCGGCGCCCGCGGCCAAGGCGGCGGCCAAGGCGGACGCGGTCCCGGCGGTCAGGGCGGCGGCCAAGGCGGGCGTGGACCCGGCGGCCAGGGCCGTGGACCAGGCGGCTCAGGTGGTCAAGGTCGCGGACAGGGCGGCTCCGACGGCCAAAGTCGCGGCAACGGCGGTTCCGGCGCCCGCGGCGGCAACCGAGGCTCCGGCAACCGAGGCAACCAGCCCGAGACCCCCATGGACGAGACCTCCCTCGCCGACGCCTTCCGCAAAGCAGGCTTCACTGTCCGCTGAGATCGGCGACCTCGTAGCCGGCGGCCTCGACTGCGGTGCGGAGCTCCGACGAGGGGATCTGGCGGGTGGTGGTCAGGGTGACGGTGCCGGTTGGGAGATCGACAACGACAGCCTCGACGCCGGGGACGGACTCGAGTTCCTCGGTGACGAAGCCGACGCAGTGCGAGCAGGTCATGCCGAGCACGTGGAGCTTCGTCATCGGGTGCTCACGTCCCGCGTCGCCTGCGTCGTACGGCGCATCCGGCCGTCCGGGGCCAGCTCACCGAACAGGTACACCTCGGTCGCGATCGACCGCCCGCGCCGCAACTCCGCGTGGATCGTGAACCGCGCGGCCACCCGGTCCGCGGTACGGATCGCCTCGTGGACGTCGTACGAGCAGGAGACGACGTTCTTCCGGACCGGCCGCAGGTGGTCGATCAGCCGCTGCCGGTCGAGCCTGATGCCGTCGGCGATCTGCTCGATGTCGGGCGTGTAGTACCGGTCCACGACCGCCCCGGCGTCATCGCCCGCGACGACCTCCCGGGTGAACGACTCAAAGAAGTTCGCGACGAACTCTTGCGCGCTTAAATCTGACATACCGTCAAAGATAAGCAGCTCCGCTAACCTTGACAAGGTGTCAGAGAACAAGCCGGTACGACGTCGGCGCCGATCGGACGCGGATCGCAGCCGGACCGCGATCCTGGCCGCGGCGGTCGCGCTGCTCGACGTCCAGCCCGATGCGGGGATCGAACGGATCGCCGAGGCGGCCCACGTCACCAGGCAGACCGTGTACGCGCACTTCCCGTCCCGGGATGCGCTCCTGAACGCCGTACTCGACGAGCTCACCGCCGAGACGCTGACTGCGATCGACGCCCTCGGCCTCGACCAAGGGCCTGCGCTCGACCAGGTGCTGCGGCTCGTCGACCTTGCCTGGCGGGCGTTCGAACGGCACCCGCTGTTGCTGCACCTGCCGCAGATGGCCGGCCAGGACGAGCGGCATGATCCGGTGACGGAACGGCTGGAGCGGCTGATCCGCCGCGGTCAACGCGCTGGGGAGATCACCCGCGAGCTTCCCGCGCACTGGCTCGTCACGACCCTCGTCGCGCTCGGTCACGCCGCCGGGGAGTCCGTGGGCGCAGGCGGCCTCAGCGCCCGGACCGCCAACAAGACCCTGCACACGACCCTCACGCGCCTCCTGCAACCGACCTGAAGCCCCGCAACTCAGCGGAGGTCGGCTAGGTGGCCTCCGGGGTCGCCGAGGTGGATGGCGGTTGCCTTGGGCTGGTAGGCGAGGCGGCGGTAGACGCGGTCGGCGCCGTCGTCGCCCGGTGTCAGCCAGGCGAGTGTCGCGCCGGCCAACTCGAAGGCCTTCTGCGTTGCGTACGCCGTCGCGACTCCGCCGAACCCACGGCGCCGGTGACTGTGGATCGTCCCGACCCCGGCGATCTCGGTCACCTCGTCGGCCACAGCAGTCCAGGCCGCGGTTGCCACCGGTACGTCGTCCGCAAACACCAGTACGGCGCCACCGTCGGCAGGATCCGGCTTGAATGCGAACCCGGAGCCGTCCATCTCGTACGCTTCGCCGGACACCGCGTTCGCGACCTCCTGGTCCGCCTCGGAGGCGACGACCTTGACCGTCACGCCGTCCGGGAGCTCTGGTACGACCAGCTCGGCCGGCTCGACCACGAGCAGCGGCAGGCGGGACACGATCGTCATCCCGTGCGACTCGAGCGCCTCGGCGAGGCCGGGGTTCGCCTCGTCGACGAGCTCCGCACTCAGCCAGCGGCCCTCGGCGCCGAACGCCTGGCGGATCGTCTCAAGCGCCCACTGAAGTTCGTCCGCGGCGAACGGCTCGCCGGGCTCGGCGGCGACCATCGTCGACAGGTACCAGTCGTCCCGTTCGTGCAGCATGCCCGCCAGCGGGCCCGCGATGATCTGCCGCCGCGACCTCGACAGCCCGTCCACCTGCGCCCGCGCAATCCGCGCCCCGATCTCCATGCCGCGGACCCTACGGCGCCCCCTCATCAAACGCGACCACATTCGCCAACAACAAGCGGTCAGGCTAGTTGAAGGAGGTCCAGTAGGCGGTTGAGGTCTGTGGGAGTTGGGGGGTGACCTAGGAGGGTTTCCAGGGCGTTGAGGGTTTCTATGAGGTGGCGGCGGGTGGTGGCGCGGGAGCGGGTGCCTGCGATCAGGGCTAGCACCTTCTCGACCCGGTCCGAATCGGCCACCAGTTCGGCGCCGGCTGACGGCGGTGGTGCCGGTTCCTCGTCGCCGATCCGTACGTCGAGGCGCGCGCCGAGCGCAGTCGCGAGCCGGTCGAGCGCGGCGACCGTCGGGTTGCCGCGCCCGTTCTCCAGGTTCGCGATGTACGGCACCGACAGCCCCGCGTCGACAGCCACCGACGCGATCGTTCGCCCGGCCGCCTTCCGACGATCCCGCAGTACTTCACCCAGCTCCATGAAACCTATTCTCACAAAACACTCTTGCTCACGTCTATCTCATCAAGATAGATTCTCGAGCCGTGAGGAATCGTGACTTCCGCCGGCTGTGGCTCAGCGGCGCCGTCTCCGGCATCGGCTCGTGGCTACTGGTGGTCGCGATCCCGTTCTACGTCTTCACACTGACCGGCTCGACGATCGCCACCGGCCTGACGCTCGCCCTGGAGGCCCTCCCCGCGCTGATCATCGGTCCATGGGCCGGCGTACTGCTCGATCGCTGGGACCTCGCCCGCGCGATGTGGATCGCCGATCTCGTCAGCGCGGCCACGGTCGCCCTGATCCTGTTCGCCGACCGCGACCACGTCTGGCTGATCTACCTCGCGATCCTGCTCGAGAACACCGCGACCACCGTCTTCCGCCCCGCCGCGCGCGCCTTGCTCCCGGCCGTCGTCGGCACCGGCGACGAACTGGCGGCCGCCAACGCCCTGAACGCCGTCACCGGAAGCGTCCTGCGGCTCGCCGCGCCCCCACTCGGCGCACTACTCCTAGCAGGGCCCGGGATCGAGTTCGTGCTGGCCGTCGACATCGTCAGCTATCTGTTGTCCGCGGCAACCATCGCGACCGTCCGTACCCGCCGGCACGCACCCGCCGCCGTACCACCGCACGCCCTCCAAGGACTCCGCGCCAGCGTCGAGCACCGGGCGCTCCGAGGCGTACTGATCGGCCAAACCGTCTTCCTGACCGCGAACGCCGGCCTCACAGCACTCCTCGTGCCATTCACCGTGAACCGCCTGCACGCGCCGGGGTATGTCGTCGGCTACCTGATCTCCGGCCTCGGAGCCGGCTACCTACTGGGCGCGGCGCTCAGCACGCGCGCCGCCCGCCGACTGGGCACCCGCGAACTCCTGACCGTGACCCAACTCGGCAGCGCTGTCGCGTACTTCGCGCTGTTCAACTCCCCGAACATCCCGCTCGCCATCGCCGCCGCCGTCCTGATCGGCTTCCCGGGCAGCATCCTGCTGATCACCGCCGGGACCACCATCCAGCGCTCGGCGCCGTCCGAGGTGCTGGCGAGCGTCGGCGCGATCTTCTTCGCGGCAGACTCGCTCGCCCTGCTGATCGGTGGTCTCGCCGCTCCGGCGGCCACTCTCGTGATCGGCCTCCCGGTGACGCTGAACCTGCTCGCGGCCCTCGCGGTCGGCGCCGCGGGCCTGACGCTGGCCGTCGTACCGCGGCATCCGGCACATTTTCTGCCGGTCCGTAGACAACCGCACACAAAGGGTTAGCAGGACGTCATATATTTCGGCGCGGATCGAATACCCGCCACGACGCCGAATCGTGATCTGCAAATTCCTGCAAACATTCTTGACAGCGATTCAGCCACCCTGTGAGACGCTCGGAAGACCGCGTTGACCTGCACGTTCGAAGGTTTCCCTACTCTGCGTTAGGGCTCTGTAAAGGTCAGTTCGGAAGTGTTCCGAAGGGACCCGACGTTTGGTGTTCTTTATCTCAACGCCGGACAAAGCCGTCCGGGGTGAGTCCGAGACTGCTGAAGGAACCGCGATGACCGAGACGCTCGAAGCCCCCGCAACGCACCGTCGGGTGCGGGTCTGGTTCGGCGCGCATCCGATCGCGGACCACACCACCGACGCCGAGCACGCAGAGCAGTACGAAGAGGCCATGCGCCGTCGGTTCGCGTCCCTCCGGGTGACGAGCGAGCCGGTGCGCGAGGACAACCCAGCGGACAGCGCCGAACGATGACCACCCGGCCGACGCTGCTCGGGTACGTACGGGCCGACGCGCTGAGCTGCGCGGAGGAGCTGGCCGCGGCGACGGATTCACTCGTCGCCTTCGCCACTGCCGAGGGGTTCACCCTCGGGACCGTCTACACCGAGCGCGACGCGGCCGAGAGCGCAGCGTTCCACGCACTGCTCGACGAGGTGAAGCGGTCCGAGGTTCGCGCGGTGGTCGTACCGACGATGAACCATCTCGGGCTCGGCAACCCGGGCAGTACTCCGACGGCTTTACGGCAGCACCTCGAGTTCCACCACACCCAGGTGTGGGCGGCGGACCCGAGATAACTCCACACAGGCAAGCGGAGCTGACGTCTTGACCCCTGCATCGGCGTCGGTTCCGCTCTCCACCTCCACAGCTGCACCGGGAATGCCCGGGCGGTAGTGGACCACCAAGGCCCCACCGGCTGCTACCGGTGGGGCTTTGTCATTGCCGCCGTGGAGGGAAGGAAAGAAGAGAGAGACGAGCGCGCCCCACCGGCTGCTACCGGTGGGGCTTTGTCGTTGCGAAGTTCTAAGCGACGATCTTGTAGCCGTAGCGCTTCATCTCGGCGGCTACGGCGTTGTTGAAGATGCCGGTGACCTCGAGCTTGAAGTGCAGCTGCACCTTACGGATCACCCGCTGGAAGTGCAGATGCCACGACACACCCGCGGCCGGTACGGTCTCCGCCTTCGTGATCGCGCCGACCCGCGGATGCGCCGCCCAAGCGATCACCCGCGCCCGATCCGCGCCCCACACCCCGTTCATCGCGTCGTGCGTCCGCGCGTACGCCATCGCGGCCAGCGAGATCGTCGAGTCCGGCACCGGCTGCTTCGGCGGGTGCGCCTTCAGGTACAACTCCCAGGTCATGCCGTAGTACCCGGCCGGCCCGTCGTCCTTGCCGCGGTTGGCCAGCCCGTTCAGCTTCCGGTGGTACTCCGTGACCTGCACCGCGGCGCCCCGCGACAGGTCCTTGTCGCCGACCGCGATCCCGTGCACGTGGTACGGCCAGTTGCCCTGCGCCGGCGTCCGCAGCCAGGCGGCGAACCCGACCTGCCGAAGTGCCTTCACCACCGCCACCCGCTGCGCGGCGCTCTTCGTCCGTACGTCGATGTCGACCGCACCGCCGCCGTCGTGGGTCCCGGCCGAGGCCTCCACGCCGCCCGCGTTGTACGACCCCTGGAGGATCGCGAACTTCGAGTGGTACAGCTGCTCGGCGGCCTCGATCATCGCCACGGTGCGCTTGTTCATCGTGAAGCCGCGCCAGGAGATCCTTGCCTCAGGCATCTTTCTCGCCACCTTCGGCGGTCAGGATCCGGTCGGCGTCCTCGGCCGCACCGAGGGCCTCCAGTTCGTCCAGCTGCGCTTCGGTCAGCTCGTCGTCGTACGCTTCCGGCATCGCCGTTCCTTCCCCCTGGGTGTTCGCGCCCCGGCGCGAAAATCGCCGCCTAGCGTAGGCCGTTGCCGGGTCAGGGACCGCCGAAGGTTTGAGGAACGTCAAGTTTTCTGTCCGGAGTGCGTGCCGCGATGTGTGCGCGGCCCGAACCTGGGGTACCTCTAGGTGGTCCCGCGGTTCGGTCAGTGCCATTCGGGCATGGGTGGTGTTCACCGAGCCGCGAGTTCTCCCACTGAGGGGCGGGAGAACGACCGGCCCGGCGGGTGTGTCACTCCCAGGACGCACCCGCCGAGCTCCGGTCCTTCAGAGCGCGGACGCGACGAACAGATACCTGTTCAGGCTGAAGAAATAGCTGTCGCCGAGACTGCGCAGGTCGTCGGCCCAGGCGCGCGCGTCGGCCGCCGTCAGCTCGCCGTGACCAGGCACGAAGTCCGACACGATGTCGATCAGCCCACCGCTGAACGTGCGCTGGTCGTACTCGGTGTTGAGGATCGGCACCACCTGCTGATGGGTCGGCGTGAAACCGGTCTTCGCCAGTACGTCCGCGAGCGTGCGCGGCAGATGCGGATCGGCCAGGTCCTCCTCGAACGCGGTCAGCACCCGCGTCATCCGCTCGTCGTCGGTCGACCGCCACACCAACGAACCCCAGTCGGTGTCGAGCAGCACGACGCGACCCGCCGGCCTGAGCACGCGCCGTACCTCGCGCAGGGCGCCGGCCACGTCGTCGAGGTACTCGAAGACCTGCGTGGAGACGACCACGTCGAAACTCTCCGCCGGATAAGGGATCCGGTCGACCGACGCCTGCTCGAGCTCGATCCCGGCCCCGTTCGGTACGTCGGCACGGGTCCGCGCGATCGCCAGCATGCTGTCGCTGATGTCGATGCCGCAGATCCTCCCGTCGGGACCGACCTCCGCCGCCATTTCTGCGGCCAGCAGCCCCGGTCCGACACCGACGTCCAGTACGCGATCGCCTGGCCGCAACGCGAGCGCCGCCCGCACCGCCCGGCGCTGCTCCGCGACATCCTCGGTCATGTACACCGACTCGAGCTGCTGGGATGCCTCGGCGTCGTACCGCACCTCGTCCACGTCAACATCTCCGCCCATGCCCACATCATGGTCCTCGATCCCACATCCGGGGAGGCCAGACGAAATTCCCGTGAATGCCCCGGGATGCCCCATTATGTTGACGGGATGATCAGTTTGCCGGAGTCGTTCTTGCGGATGCCGCGGTGGTGGACGGAGGGGGGCGACTGGTTGCGGGAGCTACCGGCGGCGGTGGAGCGGCAGTGCGGGGTCTGGGATCTGACCATCGTGGGAGCGGTTTCACACGGGTCGAACGCGGTTGTCGTACCGGTAACGCGTGGCGCCGAGGAGTTCGTACTGCGAATGTCGCCGCCCGGTACGGAGGTTGCCGAACAGGTCTGGGCGCTCAAGTGGTGGGCAGGTCGGGGCATGGCCCAGCTGTACGACGCGGACGTCGACGCCGGCGCGATGCTGCTGGAACGGTTGTCCACGCCGCTGACGAGCCGCCCGATCGACGAGGCCGTCGCCGTACTCGGCCGACTGATGCGCCGCCTCGCCGTACCAGCACCGGACGAAGCGCGCTCGACCGCGGACATCGTCACGACCCGATCCGTCGAGCTGGAGCCGCAGTGGGAACGCCTCGGCCGTCCGTTCGACGCGGCGATCCTGCGCGAGGCGCTCGACGTCGCGCCGTCCGAGACCACCTCCACGCTCGCGGTCAACGGCGACTTCCACGCCGGTCAGGTGCTCGCCGGGCAACGAGAGGAATGGCTGACCGTCGATCCCGTACTGTTCCGCGGCGACATCGAGTACGACCTCGGCCGGGTGCTGTGGTGGGACCTGGACAAGATGGACGACATCGTCCGGTACTTCGATCTTGCCGTCCGGGAGGCGGAGCTCGATCGAGACCGGGCGCGGGACTGGGTGCTCTGGCGGACCGTCGACTACTGGCTGTACGGACTGGGCGTCGGGCTGACCGAGGATCCGGTACGGTGCGCGCGCCTGATCACTGCGCTTTGTAGATGAACCGGCTGCGCATCATCCGCGGTACGTCGGCCGCGTTCGGCGCGATCGAGTGCAGGATCCACGGATGTGTCAGGTAGACGTCGCCGGCCTGACCGGTGAGCTCGACCACGCGAACCGGTAGTCCGTCGAGATCGGCCGGCTCCATCGGGTCGGCCGTACGCTGCTCCGACGTCAGGTTCCGGAACCACGGATCGGACCGCAGCAACTGGTCGCGGACCGCCTTGAACTCCCGCTCGTCCGTCGTGGTCAGGAACCGCTCGAACACCCGGTGCGAGCCGGCGACCTGCGGCGTACCGCCACCGCCCGGCCCGACCTCGTCGTAGAACGCCCAGATCTTCACTGCGTTGGGAGGCTGCTCGAAGCCGACGTCGGTGTGCCACTGCCGATGCGGCACCACCCACGGAACACCTTCCGGCATGGTGACGAGCACCTGGCCCTCGTGCTTCGGCTCGATCCACTCGCCGAGCAGCCCGTCGAGCGCGGACCGCACCCGGGGGCCGAGGATCGCGTGCGCGCGGCGATCGAACTTCGTGGTCTTCAGGCCGGTCGGCCTCGGTACGGTCCACGTCGACCGGTCGTCGCGATCCATCCCGTGCCGCTCGGACAGCTCTCGCCAGAGCACGTCCCGCATCCCGGCGGCATCGTCGGCGGAGAACGCGGACGGGATCTTCACGATCCCGTCCCGTTCGAAGGCTTCCAGCTCCTCGGTGGTGAGCATGCGTTCCATCCTGCGCCCGCCCACCACCGCGTCTCCACCGAATTAACAGCGCTGAGCCGGGAGCTTTCCGTCGAGCAGGTAGTCGGTGATCCGGTCGCGTGCACAGGCCGAGTTGAAGTACGCCGTGTGCCCGTACGTGCCGGCCGTCAGCAGCCGGCTGTTGTCGATCTGCCGCGCCAGACTGCGCGCGTTCGCGACCGGGGTCGACGGGTCGTGCAGCGTGGAGGTGATCAGGATCGGCGCCGTACCGTGCACCGGTGTCGCCTGCCACGGGTTGCTCGGCGGGATCGGCCAGCCCGCGCACGCAGCCGTGATCGCCCAGCCCTCGACCGCCGCACCGACCCGCGGCGCGACCGCCTTCGCGAGCGCCATCCGTGCCCGCGCGTCGGCGTACCCGTGCAGCTCGCCCGGCAGGTCCATGCAGGACACGGCCGCGTACGCCGTCTCGAGATCGCCGACGTAGCTGATGTTCGCGAAGTCGGACCCGTCGCCCTTCGCCGCCTTCGCCAATGCGGACGCGAGGACCGGCCAGTTGTCCGACACCATCGAGGTCAGCGGCAGCAGAGCGGGCAGCGCCATCCGCAGTACGTCGCCGTTCACCGGGCCGTTCGGTCCAGTGAGCGGAGTCTTGTCGGCCTTGCGTACGGTGGCGTCCCAGACCTTTCCGACGTCCTGCCTGTGCAACGCGCACGTCGTGGTCTGGTCGCACCACGCGGCGAAGCGGTTGAAGCCCTCCTCCATGACCTTCGCCTCGTCGAGCATGAACTTGAGCGAGCCCTGCTTGTGGTCGACGATGCCGTCGAGCACCATCCGGCCGACGCGCTGCGGGAACTGCTGTGCGTACAGCGTGCCGAGGTACGACCCGTACGAGAGCCCGATGTAGTTGAACTTCCGCTCGCCGAGCGCCGCGCGGATCGCGTCCATGTCGTGCGCGACGGTCCTGGTGTCCAGGTTCCGCATCAGGTCGCCGTGCTGCTTCAGGCACTGCTCACCGGTCGCGCGGCTCGACGCCACCAGCGCGTCGTACTGGACCTTGGACTTCGGGAAGACCGGTACGCCCGGACGCAGCACCGGGCCGCAGTTGAGCTGACTGCTGCTCCCGGTCCCGCGCGGATCGAAGCTGACCAGGTCGTACCGGTCGCGGAACTGCGGGAGCACCGCGTCCGCCAGCCCCGCGGCGAAGATCGATCCGCCGGCGCCGCCCGGCCCACCGGGGTTGAAGAACAACGCGCCGAGCTTGTGCTTCTGGTCCTTCGCCGGCACCTTCGCGACGAAGACGGTCGTCGTCGGACCGGACGGCTTCGACCAGTCCAGCGGTACGGTCAGCGTCGCGCACTGCTCGACCGCGCCGGGTTTGCAGGCCTTCCAGTCCAGGGATCCCGCGGCGGCCGCCGTACCCACCGGGACGGCGGCCGCCAGCACGGCCCCTGCGATCGATGCCGCTGTCAACGATTTCCACATGCCCGCCAACGTAGGCTGCGCGGGCGTCGACCCACATCCGCCGATCGGCGGTTTGCGGATCAGACCGTGGGCGGATGCCTCAGTGCGCCGGTGCGAAGTCGTGGAAGCCGATCAGCTTCTGGATCTTGCCGTCGGCGTCCAGTACGACGATGTCGGTACCGCCGGCGACCGGCTCCTGCCCGTCGGCCTGCAGGTGCCAGGTCCAGCGCAGGTAGCCGTGGTGCTCGTCGATGTCACCGGTCCGGACGAACGACAGTCCCGGGAACAGCTGCTGTGCGGCGCCGATCAGCTTGTTGAGCTCGTCGTGGCCGTTCGCCTCGAAGCTCGGGTCCTGGAAGGTGGCGTCCGCGGTCCAGCTGCCCGAGATCAGCTCGGCTCGGCGGTCCGCGTCGGCCGCGTTCCACAGCGCGAAGTACTGGTCGGCGAGAGCGGTGGCGTTCATGGTGTTCTCCTCGGTTCGTTGGTGTTGACCAGAACCTTGCCGCCGAGGCCGGCGTACCGTCGATGACGTCCGAGGTAATGGCGCTGTCTATGTCACGCCGGGGTCACCCGCTACGGTCGGAGCATGGCAGCGACGGTCGAGGAGACGTTCCAGCGCCCGGTGGGTGAGCTTCTGCGCGGCTGGCGGGAGCGCCGGCGGCTCAGTCAGCTCGAGCTGGCGAACCGGGTCGAGGTGTCCACGCGGCACGTGAGTTTCGTGGAGACCGGGCGCTCGAAGCCCAGTCGCGAGATGGTGTTGCGGCTGGCCGAGCATCTCGACGTACCGCTCCGGGATCGCAACCAGCTGCTGCTCGCCGGCGGGTTCGCGCCGATCTACAGCGAGTCGTCGCTGCACTCGCCGGCGATGCTCGCGGTCCGTACGACGCTGCGCCGGTTGCTGAAGGCCCACGAACCGTACCCGGCCTTCGTCGTCGACCGCTGGTGGAACATCGTCGAGGCGAACGCCGGGATCGGCATCTTCACCGAGGGCATCGACGAACAGTTGCTCCAGGCACCGATCAACGCGCTCCGGCTGACCCTGCACCCGGACGGCCTGGCGCGCCGGATCGGCAACCTCGCGGACGTCCGCGCCACCGCGCTCGCGAGCCTGCAGCGCCAGGTCGCCAGCACGGCGGATCCAGAGCTGCAGGACCTGTACGACGAGCTCCGCGAGTACGCCGCCAACGACCGGCCGAGCCAACCAGGTCAAGCCGAGGTAGTCGTACCGTTCGAACTCGTCCACGACGGGCACCGGCTGTCGATGCTCACGATGATCGCCACGTTCGGTACGCCGCTCGACGTCACTGTGTCGGAGCTGATAATCGAGTCGTTCTACCCGGCCGACGACGCGACCGCCGCGTACCTGAGGAGTCTGTGATGACCGAGCCGCGCGACGTCGGCGACCCGATCGAACTGCTGCTGCGGTACCTCGACCACTATCGCGGCATCATCGAGAAGAAGCTGACCGGGCTGAGCGACGCCGAGCTGCGTACCAGCCGACTGCCGTCGGGGTGGACACCGCTGGAGCTGCTGAAGCATCTCGTCTTCATGGAGCGCCGCTGGCTGCGCTGGGGATTCACCGCCGAACAGGTCGAGCACCCGTGGGGCGACTCGGCGGACAACCCGGACGGCCCCTGGACACTCACGCCGGACGACACGCTCGACGGTCTGCTGGCGCAGCTGCACGCGGGTGGTGAATTCGCCAACCAGGTCGTTCCGGGGGTGGATCCGGCGACCCGCGGCGCGGCCGGCGGACGGTTCGCGCCGGACGATCGCCCGACGCTGAACTGGATCCTCTTCCACGTACTGCAGGAGTACGCACGGCACGCGGGCCACCTGGACGTGGCCCGCGAGCTCGCAGATGGTGCCACCGGCGAGTAGGTCTGCAGGGTTGACCTACTCGCCGGTGGTGGGGATCCCTACCGGTCTGAGGAGGGGTGACCGGTCGGGAACGCCGTCGGCACGCTCGACGTCGGGAAGCTGGGCTTTCCGGTCGGGAGCGGAGGCTTGGCCGGCAGCGTGGGCTTCGTCGACGGGAGCTGCGGAGTCGACTGTTTGCCGGGGTCGACCGTCACCTCGACCTTGCCGGAGACCGTGACCGTCGGCAGGGCCGGCGTCGGCATCGAGGGCTTGCCGGTCGGTTTGCCCGGAACCGCGGGCAGCGTCGGCAGGCTCGGGTTCGGTGCGGACGGCTTGTCGGTGGGTACGCCGTGCACGCAGTCCGGCAGCGCGGGCACGGCCGGCTTCGCGGACGGAACCGTGGTCGGCAGGCTCGGCTTGCTGGTCGGCAGCGTCGGCTTGCCCGGAAGCGTCACCTTCCCGTTCGGAAGGGTCGGCTTGCTCGGCAGCGTCGGCTTGCTCGGCAGCGTCGGCTTGCTCGGGAGCGTCGGCTTGCTTGGGAGCGTCGGCTTGGTCGTCGGCACTGCCGGCACTGTCGGCTTGCTCGGCAGGGACGGCTTGGTGGTCGGCCAGGTGGGCTTGGTCGTGGGGACCGTCGGCTTTCCAGGCAGCGTCGGCTTCGTGGTCGGGAGGTTCGGCTTCCCGGGAAGCGTCGGCTTGCTCGGGAGCGTCGGCTTGGTCGTCGGGAGCTTCGGCTTGGCCGGCAGCGACGGCGGGGTGTTCGGGTCGACGGTCTTGTTGACCGACACCGTCACCTTCGGCAGCTGCGGCTTCTCCGGCAGACACGTCGGGTCGACCGACGGAACCTTCGGGGTCTCGGTCGGAACCACCGCCGGTACCGGCGGCTTCCCACCACCGGCGATCAGGTTCTTCACCGGAGCCGGTCCGCCGACCGCCGCGGCCACCGTCGCAACCGTTCCGGCCAGCGCGGTGACACCCGCCGCGGCCAGTCCCCGGCGCAGCAAGCTCAGCCGCTTGCCGCGCCGCATCAGGTCGCCGGCGTCCGGCTGCCACGGCTCCATCTCGTACGTGAGAGCGTCTCGTACCCGCTGCTCGTCACTCATCAGTTTCCTCCAACTCCGCTGTCGATCAGGTCGGGTGCCAGCCGCAACTTGGCCAGCGCGCGGGAGGCCGTGCTCTTCACGGTCCCGGGCGCCATGCCGAGCAGGTCGGCGGTCTCGGCCTCGGAGAGATCCTGCGAGTAGCGCAGCGCGACCACGGCTCTCTCCCGGACGGTCAGACCGTGGAGGGCCGAGAGCACGGCCTCCCTGGTCTGAACCGCCCCGGCGAAGTCCGCCACCGCTCGCTGGTCCCAATCGTTGTGCACCGGATCACTGGGTACTTCGTTGTTCCAGCGCCGGCGGGCCTGGCTGAGGAATCGGTTGACGAGCACCCGCCGGACGTACCGCATCGGGTCGCCCTCCAGCCGGTGCCACTTCGGGTAGGACCGCATCAACGCCTGCTGCACCAGGTCCTCGGCGTTGTGCCGATCGCCGCACAGCATCTCCGCGAAGCGGAGCAAAACGGTCGACTGCGCCTGAACGAAGCGCTCGAAGTCGGCGTCCGCGGTCCGGGTCATCGATTCTCCTCAGCCTCTGTCACACCGGTCCAAACCCGGTGACCGACCGATCGGGTTCTGTTTCGTCACCAACTCCTTGGAGGAAATTTATTGACGATCTAGCCAGAGGTGATGTTCATGAGTCACATTGGGTGTGCACACACCTTCACCGCCCCGGAGGTTTCCGCCCATGCGTATCACCCGTGCCCGCGCGCTCGCCGCCTGTCTGGCCGCGACCGCAACGTTCTTTACCGCGACCTTGCCCAGCGCAACGTTGCCCAGCACCGCCGCCGTACCGGACCCGGTCGCCGTCGCCGCCCAACCGGTCGCCGGATCCAGCAACGTCGAGGTCGACGGCAGCCGGATCGTCCTCGGCGATGCCCCGGCCGCGGTCGGTTCGGCCGAGGTCAAGCAGCGCTCCGGTCTCGCGGAGCTCACCCCGGTCCGGTTCGCCGCGGCCACGTCCGCCGTCGTGGTCGAGTACACCGCCGGCACGCCTGACGGTTCGTCGGCCGAGGTCGACGTACGGTCCTGGACGAACGGCAAGTGGTCCGAATGGACAGCAGCCAAGGCCGGTACGCCGACTGCATTGCCGGCTGCGAGCGACCAGGTCCAGGTGCGGATCATCGTGCTCGCACCACCGACGGGCGCGAGCCCGTGGGTCGGCGACGTGACCGTACAGCCGACCGACAAGGCGGCCGCGCCACGGATGGCGATCCAGGCCGCGCCGCTCAAGTCGCACGTCTTCGCGACCCGCGAAGGTCTGGTCGGCGGCACGACCGCCAACGGCCACGTGATCGTCAGTCGCGACCACTTCGTCGCGCTGCCGTCGCGACGCGGACTGTCAGGCAGCGGATCCGGGACGTACTCCGTGAAGGTCTGCACCGCGTCGCGCTGTGCGTTCGAGCCGGTGTGGGACGTCGGCCCGTGGAACACCAAGGACGACTACTGGAACCCGAGCGCGACCCGCGAGATGTGGAAGGACCTGCCGCAGGGCAAGCCCGAGGCGCAGGCGGCGTACCAGGACGGCTACAACGGCAAGAAGGACCAGTTCGGCCGGACCGTCGCGAACCCGGCGGGGATCGACCTGGCGGACGGCGTCTTCTGGGACGCGCTGAAGCTCGCCGACAACTCGTGGGTCGACGTCACGTACCTGTGGACCGGCGACGGCGGCCGCGGCACCGTCTCCATCTCATCCGGCTACCTGAACGTCCGCAACGCCCCGAACTCGACCGGCGCCGTCGTCGGGATGGCCGGCAAGTCCGCACAGGTCACCGTCGAATGCCAGACGCCTGGCGAGAACGTCACCGGCTCCCAGGGCACCAGCAACCTCTGGCTCCGGGTCAACGCCGGCATGTACGTGGCCAAGGCCTGGGTCAACGCCGGCACGTTCTCCGCCTGCTGAACCGCACCATCCGCGCCGGCTGTACCGCCACGCAGGCACAACCCTCTCGGCAACCGATTTCCGGCTCCGATTCAGGGGGTTCTGCCTGCGTGGGCGTACCGCGTTCTACTTGCCGGCCGGGAACGCCGTCGGCACCTGGGCCGGGGTGGGTCGCGAGCCTGGCGTCCGGGTCGGCACCGCTGACGGCGAGACAGTCGGCGTACGCCGCGAAGGAACAGTTGGCTTCCCCGAACAGTCCGAACTCGGGACAGCCCGCGGCGACCGCGCAGTCGGAGTCGCAGTCGGCGGCTCACTCGGAACAGGCGTCGCGGCACGGCTGCGGGTCGGCGCGACGGTCGGCGGCTCATTCGGGACCGGGGTCGCGGCGCGGCGGCCGGTCGACGGCTGGGTTGGGGTTGACCGTGGGCCTGGGGTTTTGGTGGGCGGAACTGTCGGCGCGACTCTTGGCGTGCGGGTGGGCGGGCAGGTTGGGGGGACGGGGCGGGAGCTTGGGGAAGCGGTGGGTGCCGGGGGGTCAGCCGGGGTTGGGGTGGCGGCCCGAGTCGGAGTGCCGGCCTGGGTTGGGGTTGCCGGGTTGCCCGGGGACGGGGTGGACGCGGCGGGACCGCCCTGGACTGCTGCGATGTCGTCTGTTCCGCTGTTGCGTGCCACCGCCGTACCGGCGACTGCCACGCCGACGACCGCCGCGGCGGCGAGTCCGCCCAGCAGCACTCGCATCATCCGCTTCCGGCCTACGTCGTTCATTTGTTGCCCTCCGCACCTGTTCGATGTTCGGTCGGGCTGAAGGACGCACCTGGGCAGCAAAATGGTTCTGCCCGAATCGTGCCGAGCTCTCCACCTACGGCGTGGAAGTCAACGTCGAGGGGGTCGGGGCGCGGGAGGTCAGGCGATCGCCGCGGGTTGCTGGAGGTATCGCCGGGGAGGTTGCGTTCGGGGTGCTGGTGGGCGGTTCGAGGGTTGCGCCAGGGGTTGGTCCGACGGTCGGCCGTGCGGTGGGTGTCGAGATTGGAGCCGTGGTCGGCACCGTCCGCGAACCCGAAGGCGGCACAGAGGTCCGCCCCGAACGCGGGCTTGTCGGAGACCCAGTAGGCGGTCCCGTGCGCGGCACACTGGGCGGCGCGGTCGGTAGCACGGTTGGCGTTGGGGTGCGCGGCATCGGTGTGCTTGGCACCGGGCGTACCGGCGTCGGACTCACCGGACCAGCCGGCGCCACCGGTCCCGGATTCGCAGGCTGCGGTACGCCGTCGCGTGCGCCACCGAGGACCCCCGCCAGCACGACCACCCCGGCCACCGCGACCGACGCCGCAGCCATCCCCGCGCGACCCCGACTCCGCCGGCGCCGTGCTCCCGCGATCACCCGAGCCGGGTCGAGCGGCGCAATCGAGTCGTCCGCCGCCAACGCACCCCGAAGCTCCTCCTCGGCAAAGGTCCCACCCTTGTCGCTCATGCCCCTCCCCCCACACCACTCAACTCCGGCGCAGCCCGGAGTTTGTCCAGGGCTCGCGCGTTGGCGCTCTTTACTGTTCCGACCGCGACGCCCAGGACTGCTGCGGTTTCGCGCTCGGTGAGGTCTTCGACGTAGCGCAGTACGACGACGGCTCGCTCGCGCCGGCTCAGCGTGGCGAGCGCGGCTCCCATCGCGACCCGGCGCTGGACGCCACTGCTCGGATCGGCCTCCGCCTCGAGGAGCAGGTCGATCTCGGCCGCGTCGCCGCTCGGACGTTCACGCCACAGTCGCCGGCGCAGCCACGACAGGTGCTGGTTGACCACCGCCTGCCGGACGTACGCGAACGGATCTGCCAGCTCGATCCGGTCCCAGCGCAGGTACGCCTTCTCCAAGGCGGTCTGCACCAGGTCCTCGGCGAGCCCGGCATCACCGCACAGCATCCGCGCGAAGTGCACCAACCGCGCGGATCTGGCCAGCACGAATGCCGTGAAGTCGTCGTCACGACTCCCCGCTACCGCCATGCGTGCTCCGTCCTGCCGTCCTCACCTCACAGGACGCGGTGCGGGAGCCAAAGGTTCTGCGGGTTCGGAAATTTGTGTCAGCCGGTGCAGCTCGACCGTGTCGGCGGCCAGGCGGACCCGGTTCCGGCCGGCGGCCTTCGCGGCGTACATCGCGCGGTCGGCGCGGAGCAGCAGGTCGTCGACGCTCGCCCCGTCGTTCGGGTACCCGGCGACGCCGATGCTGACGGTCAGCTGGAAGGTGTCCGGATCGAGGTCGGGGTCGTCCAGTACGCCGGCGCACATCGCGGCCAGCGGGCTGTTGGCGACCGCGATCCGGAGCCGGTCGGCGGTCACGGTCGCCTCGTCGATGCCGGTGTCCGGCAGCGCGATCACGAACTCCTCGCCGCCGAAGCGGCCGATCGCGTCCTTCGCCCGGATCGCACTGCGCAGGATCGTCGCGACCGCGCGCAGCGCCTCGTCGCCGACCAGGTGGCCGTGCCGGTCGTTGACCAACTTGAAGTGGTCGATGTCGATCAGCAGCACGGCGACCGATTCGTGCTGGTTGCGCGCGGTACGGAGCATCTGCTCGGTCCGGCGGCGCCACCAGTCGACCCGGGTCAGGCTCGTCTTCGGGTCGGTCTGCGCCTCGGTCTCCAACTGGCCGAGCAGCAGCGCGCGCTGTGCGGTGAGCGTGATCGGGATCGCGACGAACGCGAACCACGGCGTGATCAGGCAGGCCGCCGCGAGCAGGCACCCGAGGGTGGCGGCGGTCGCGTCGGTACACAGGTCGTCCAGGCCGCCGATCGTGTCCCGGCGGGAGCTGCCCGGGATGATCAGCGAGATCGCGAGCCCGCAGAGCAGGGTGTCAGTGACGACGTACGCGAAGGCGCCGCCGGCCATCGAGACGACCAGGCCGAGGCCACCGTCACCGGCCAGCTCCCGCGCCGAGACGAAGACCGCGTGTGCGGCGCCGACCGCGAGGACATGGACCGCGGTGGAGAAGGCCCAGCGGTACGGGATGCACTTGCCGGCCCGGATCCGCCACCAGATCCGCAACAGTACGGCGACCAGGATCGCGAGCGCCGGATGCAGGATGACGGCCGCGGCGATCATCCAGGCCGGGGCGAGGTCCTTGTGCAGCGCGCCGCCGCGCCGCCGCCGGCTCTCCACCCGGCGCGCGCCCTCGACCGAGATCAGCGCCGAGACGGTGAGCGCGAAGACGACGTCCAGCCCGCGCCAGTCGAGGCGCTCGGTGAACGCGTGCACGCCGTAACCGATGGCGCCGAGGTCGACGAGCACGACAACCAGGAACGCCGGGACCGTCAGGGTCCAGAGCGCCCAGGACCGCATCGCCTGCCTACTCTGTGCAACCATCACCTCACACGGTACGACGAGTAAGCGTCTGGTCCCAATCCGCGACGGCGCGGCACGAGGTCAAGGTTTGGACAAGTCAGCGCCGGCGGGCGGCGCCGAACAGGCCGCGGACGATCTCCCGCCCGGCCGTCCGGGCGAACTGCTTGAACGCCGACGACCCCATTACCTGCTCGACCATCGACTTCTCCTGCTTCTGCGAACGCGGCCGCGGCGCCTCCTGCTGCTGCTTGGCCTGCTCCTCCTGCTGCTGCTCGGCCTCGGCCTGCTGAGCACCGGCCTGCACCTTGGCCGCGAGGATCTCGTACGCCGACTCGCGGTCGACGGTCTGCGAGTACTTCGCGTTGTTCGGCGAGGCCTGCACCGTCGCCGTCATCTGCTCGGCGGTGGCCGGCGCCATCAGCGACAGCGGCGCGCGCAGCCGGGTCCACGCGACCGGGGTCGGGGCGCCCTTCTCGTTCATCACGGTGACGATCGCCTCGCCGATCCCGAGCTGGGTCAGCACCTCACCAAGGTCGTACGACGAGCTCGGGAACGTCGACACCGTCGCCTTCAGCGCCTTCGCGTCGTTCGGGGTGTGGGCGCGCAGCTGGTGCTGCACCCGGGAGCCGAGCTGGGCGAGCACGTCGTCCGGTACGTCCTTCGGCGTCTGGGTCACGAAGAACACGCCGACGCCCTTCGACCGGATCAGCCGGACGGTCTGCGCGATCGAGTCCAGGAACGCCTTCGAGGCATCGTTGAACAGCAGGTGCGCCTCGTCGAAGAAGAACACCAGCTTCGGCTTGTCGACGTCGCCGACCTCGGGCAGGTCGTGGAACAGGTCGGCGAGCAGCCACATCAGGAACGTCGAGAACAGTGCCGGCCGGTCCTGCAGGTTCGGCAGCTCGAGCAGCGAGATGACGCCCTTGCCGTCGCGCTGCTGCAGCAGGTCCGCGGTGTCGAACTCGGGCTCGCCGAAGAACGCCTCGGCCCCCTGGTCCGCGAACCCGATCAACGCCCGCAGGATCACGCCCGCGGTGGCCGCGGACAGGCCGCCGAGCTCCTTCAGGTCGTCCTTGCCCTCGTCCGAGGTGAGGTGCTGGATGACCGAACGGAGGTCCTTCAGGTCGAGCAGCGTCAGCCCGGCCTTGTCGGCGTAGTGGAAGATCAGCCCGAGCGAGGACTCCTGGACGTCGTTCAGCCCGAGCACCTTGGACAGCAGTACGGGTCCGAACGACGTGATCGTGGCGCGGATCGGGATGCCCGTACCCTGGCCGCCGAGCGCGTAGAACTCGGTCGGGAAGCCGGTCGCCGTCCACTCCTGGCCGATCGCCTTCGTCCGGGCCAGCAGCTTGTCGCCGCCCGCACCGGGCTGCGAGATCCCGGACAGGTCGCCCTTCACGTCGGCCGCGAACACCGCGACCCCGGCCGCCGACAGCTGCTCGGCCATCAGCTGCAGGGTCTTCGTCTTACCGGTACCGGTGGCACCCGCGACCAGGCCGTGCCGGTTCATCATCCCCATCGGGATCCGGACCGCCGCCTCCGGTTTCGGCTCACCGTCGACGAGCAGCGCACCCAGTTCGAGTGCCGCCCCCTCGAACGCGTACCCCTGCTTGACGGTCTCCACGACGTCGGCTTTCTCGGCCATCTCGACGTACCTTTCCCCGGTTACCTGAACTCGAGCGGTGCAATACCGCTCGAATGCTAGTCCCCGGCACCCCGATACGGCCGTGATCGGCCCGTGCCGCTCCTCCGAAAGATCGAAATCGGTCAGTGGACCGTTCCGGTGCGGTTCATGGTCTCCTCGTGAGACCTGAGTCCCCGCTAGACTCCGGGGGGTGATCTTCAAGCGCGTCGGGGACGATCGGCCGTACCCGGACCATGGGCTGCGACCCAAGGACTGGTCTGCGCTGCCTCCACGGCAGGTGCGGCTGGACGAGCTCGTCACGACGAAGGGCACTCTGGATCTGACCGCTTTGCTGGACGAGGACTCGACCTTCTACGGCGACCTGTTCGCGCACGTCGTGGAGTGGAAGGGCGACCTCTACCTGGAGGACGGGTTGCACCGCGCACTGCGCGCGGCGCTGCAGCAGCGTCAGGTCCTGCATGCACGGGTACTGGTAGTGGACTGACGATGGCTGCCGCTCACGGGGGGTGGAGCAAATGACAGCAATTCATCCGCAACCGCGTCCGCACTCGCGGATCCGGTGGCGTACGCCGATCACGATGGTGATCCTGCTGGCGATCCTGGCCGGGGGCGGCTGGTGGGGCTGGAAGTCTCTGATGAGTTCCAGCGCCGAACAGACCTGCACCGAGCAGAAGCTGACCAACAACCGCCTGGTCCCGAAGCAGGTCGTCCTGAACGTCTACAACGGTGGCGCCCGTGCGGGCTCGGCCGGCCGGGTGGCGGACGCTCTGAAGAAGCGCGGCTTCAACATCGACAAGATCGCGAACGAGCCGAAGGGCGACAAGACCGACGTGGTCGCGCTCCGAGGTGCTGCCGCGAACGCGCCCGAGATGCTCCTGGTCGCCGGTCAGCTGAACCAGAAGGCCCAGATGATCGCCGACGGCCGCACCGACCACAGCGTCGACCTGGTCATCGGCGCCGGCTTCGGCTCGGTGAAGCTCAAGGGCATCCCGTCGGTCGCGGTCGCGGCCGGCACCACGGCCTGCCTCCCGGTCGTCCCGACCCCACAACCGGTCCCCTCCGGCCAGAACCCCAACTAGTACTAGTCGGTCTGTTCGCGGCCGCGTTCGCCGAACCAGCCGGCCAGGCGGCCGGCGCGGGACACGGCGCGCAGCCGGCGTACGGTCTGCTCGCGAACCGGGCTCGGCGCGACGATCAGTAGCGAATCGGCGGCCCGCAGGACGGTCCGCCGATCGGGCACGAACGCCTGCTCGCCGCGGATCACCAGCGAGACCGACACCCCCGGCGGCAGCCGGAGCTCGCCGATCTCGACCCCGGCCAGCCGCGACTCACTCGGTACGTGCACCTGCAGCATGTCCGCGCCGAGCGACTCCAGCGGGGCGACGTCGATGTCCACCTCGTGCGCCGCGTTCTCGTCGAGCACGTTCAGCCGCTTGGCGAGCCAGGGCAGCGACGGCCCCTGCAGCAGCGTGAACAGCAGCACCAGCACGAACACCACGTCGAAGATCCGGTCCGCCTGCGGCACCCCCTCCGCGAGCGGGATGGTTGCCAGCACGATCGGTACGGCGCCGCGCAGGCCGGCCCACGAGATGAACGTCCGCTCGGCCCACGGCAACCGGAACGGCGCCGCCGAGACCGCCACCGACGCGAACCGGCCGACGACCGTCACCGCGATCCCGATCACCAGCGCCACCAGTACGTCGTTGAGCTCGAACTGCCCGGGCGACGCCAGCAGTCCGAGCATCACGAACAGCCCGATCTGCGCCAGCCAGGCGATCCCGTCGACGAACGAGCGCGTCGCGATCCGGTGCGGCAACTCCGCCCGCCCGAGCACCAGCGACGTCACGTACACGGCCGCGAAGCCGGAGACGTGCAGCAGCACGGAGCCCCCGGCGTACGAGATGAAGGCGACCGAGAGCACCGCCAGCGGATAGAGGCCCGCCGACCCGAGCGCCATCCGCCGGATCAGGCCGACGCTCACCCACCCGATGAGCAACCCGAAGATCGCGCCGACGACCAACTCGTACAGCACCAGGCCGGTGAACGACAGCAGGCCCTTCTCGCCGACCTCGCCGGTGCTGACAAGTGTGACCAGCAACACGGTCGGAGCGTCGTTCAGACCGGACTCGGCCTCCAGCGCGCCCCGCAGGCGCGGCCGGATCGGCACCTTTCGCAGTACGGAGAACACGGCCGCCGCGTCCGTCGGGGACGTCACCGCCCCGAGCAGCACGGAAAGCTGCCAGCTCAGCCCGAGCACGAAGTGGGCCACGCAGGCGACCACGCCGACGCTGATCGCGACACCGACCGTCGCCAGCATCAACCCGAGCGGCATCACCGGGCGTACTTCGTTCCAGCGGGTGGTGAGACCGCCCTCGGTCAGAATCACCACGAGCGCGGCGAACCCGAGCGCGTGCGCCAGTTGGGCGTTCTCGAAGTGGATGTGGCCGGGACCCGATTCACCGAGCAGCAGCCCCATGCCGAGGTAGATCAGCAGCGACGGGAGCCCGATCCGGGCCGACAACCGGATGGCCAGCACAGCGACCAGCAGGATCGCCGCCCCCGCGAGCAGGATCTGGTCGAGCTCCGCAACATCCATAGGGGCCCTCTCGTCGAGCGTCCCGAGTCAGGTCCAGAGAAACGAAAACCCTGACGCATCACACAGCATCAGGGTCTCCGGCTTCTCTGCCACCGGTGAGGGTGGTTGGCGGTGGCGGAGGGATTTGAACCCTCGGACGGGGGTTGCCCGTCACGCGCTTTCGAGGCGCGCTCCTTCGGCCGCTCGGACACGCCACCGCCGAGGACAATATCAAGGTCTGTGGCCGATGAAGAAATCGCGCAGCCGGGCACCCGCCACGTCGGCCATCACACCGCCCACCACTTCGGGCCGATGGTTCAGCCGGCGGTCCCGGACGACGTCCCACAGGGAGCCGACCGCGCCGGCCTTCTCGTCGTACGCCGCGAAGATCAGCCGCTCCAGCCGGGACAGCACGATCGCCCCGGCGCACATCGTGCACGGCTCCAGCGTCACCACGAGTGTGCATCCGGTCAGCCGCCACTCGCCGACGTGCTTGGCCGCCTCCCGGATCGCCAGCACCTCGGCGTGCGCGGTCGGATCGCCGATCGCCTCGCGCTCGTTGTGACCGCGCCCGATGATCGTGCCGTCCTCGTCCACGACCAGCGCACCGATCGGTACGTCGGGCAGCGCCCGTTCACCCTCCTCGAGGGCGAGCGCCATCAGCCGGGACCATTCGCGCCGCAGCAGCGGACTAGCCAACGGCTTCGACGGCGTCGTGGAACTGGTTGCCGAACCCGAGCGCGTCGGCGATCTCCTCGAGCATCTCCTCCGGATAAAGGTCGACGTCGTCGCAGAGCGCACCGAGGTCCATCGCGGACATCCCCAGGTCGGCGATGATCGCGAGGTCACCGGCCGGTACCTGCTCGTCGTCGTCATCGGCCAGCGGGATGTCGAGCTCGTCCACGACCTGCCGGGCCAGCGGCCACTCGGTCGCCGCGGTCACGTCCGAGATCAGCAGCCGGGCCCGACCGCCGAGCACCCGGACCAGGACGAAGAAGTCCTCGTCGACGGCGACCATCCCGAGCACGCCCGTCTCACCCGGGTACCGGCGGAGCGCGGAGACCAGCGTGGACAGATCGAGCTCACCACGCAGCACCAGCGGCGTGACGATCCAGTTCCCGTCCTCGGTGTAGGCAGCGACCGCAACATCCAGGTCGGTAGCGGTATCGGACACCGGCTCATCGTCGCAGACTCGTGCCGTCCGGGCGATCTCGTTGCGGTATCAGATCCGAGAACGGTCGCCCAGGCAGGCAGAACCCCGGAATTCGAGGGAAATCGGGCGAATTTCGGGGGTTCTGCCTGCGTGGCGGTTCAAGCTCAGTGGTGATAGGTGGCGCGGCGCATGGCTTCCCGCAGCTGGCGGACGCGGGCGCGGCGCGGGGCGATCCGGTCGCGGAGGGCCCGGACCTCGTCGCGCTCGCGCAGGAAGGCGGCGCGGCGGCGCAGGCGTTCCAGCTGCTCAGGGGTCTTCTCGGCCATCGGCACTCCCCGGCGGGCGAACAGGGCAGAATCCGGTGCAGTTCCCAGTGTCTCAGCGAGCGCGCTTCCCCGCGCCGAATCGCCGACGGTACCGTTCGGCCTTATGCAGATCCTCGTCGTGGACCACCCGCTCGTCGCCCACAAGCTCACCGCGCTGCGCGACGAGCAGACGGACTCACCCACGTTCCGCCGGCTGACCGAGGAGCTCGTCACGCTGCTCGCCTACGAGGCGACCCGGGACGTGCGGACCGGTCCGGTCACGGTTCAGACCCCTGTCGCGGAGGCGCAGGGCGTCAAGCTCGCCGCGCCGAAGCCGCTCGTCGTACCGATCCTGCGAGCCGGTCTGGGCATGCTCGAGGGCATGACCCGGCTGCTGCCGACGGCGGAGGTCGGGTTCCTCGGCATGGTGCGCAACGAGGAGACGCTGACCGCGTCGACGTACGCCGAACGCCTCCCGGAGGACCTGTCCGGGAGGCAGTGCTACGTCCTCGACCCGATGCTGGCCACCGGCGGCACGCTGGCCGCCGCGGTCCAGTTCCTCGTCGACCGCGGCGCCGACCACATCACCGCGATCTGCTTGCTCGCGGCCCCGGAAGGCGTCGAGCGCGTGGAGCGCGAGCTGACCGACCTCGGCGTGCCGTGCAACCTGGTCATCGCCGGCATGGACTCTCACCTGAACGAGAAGGGCTACATCGTTCCTGGCCTGGGCGACGCCGGAGACCGGCTGTACGGCGTCGCCCAATAGCTTCAGGTCAGCTCAGGGTGTCGCGGTAGAACAGGTTGGCCCGGCGGTCGCCGGTGACGCCCGACGCGAAGCCGAAGCAGAGCCGCGGCCGCCCGGAGCGAGAGATCTGTACGCCGATGCCCTCGGCCTCCCGGTACACCAGGTCGGCGCCGTCCACGATCTTCACGGCCTCGACGACCTCGCCCTTGTTCAGGTCGTACGTCCACAGCTTCGACGTGGCGAGTGCGGGGTCGGACGCGCCGGCGTACGCCTCCCCCTCCCAGAGGTAGACGTACGAGCCGTACAGCGTCCAGCCCTGGAAGTCGATGCCCTCCGTCATCGCCGGCTGTTTGAACGAGGCGAGCACCCGCGAGAAGTTCCCGGCGCGCGCGGCGGCCAGTGAGTACACGTTGATGTGGAACCCGTCGGCCTGCGTGTGCCGGATCCCGATCCGGCCGTGCTGCTGGTCCACCGACGGTGTGAACAGGGCCCCGTCCGCGACCGGCTTCCAGCTCCGCAGCCCCGGCGAGTCCTTCGTCAGCGTCGCACCGTCCTGCCAGCGGAACCGTGCCACCTGCCGGCCGCGGGCGTTCGTCGTGTCCACGTCGGTCTCGGTCCACAGGTACGTCGTACGCCCGACCGCCTCGGCCCCGATCGACACCGCGTGCCCGAAGCCGCTCAGGTACATGTGCCCGACGACGTCACCGGCCGGTGTCAGCTGGGTCAGCGTCAGATCCCCACTGCTGCTGGGCGATCCGGCCCGCAACTGCCCCGCGAACAGCCGCTGATTGAAGTTGTCGAAGGCAATCGACTGCATCACCGTCACATTCGCCAACGGCTTGCTCCGAAACACCTCCCCACCCGGACCGTCCAGCACGAACCGCGGCGACGGCGGCAGCACACAGGCGTCGGCCGAGGCCGGCCACCCCACGCTCCCCGCGACAGCCATCGCGCCGGCACCAGCAAGCAACCCACGACGGGAGATCTTGGTCATAACGCCCGACCGTAAGCGACTTACCGCGAACTGTCAGCACTTCCCGCGAACTTTTTTGAGAAAACCCCAGAGATGAGTGTTAAGAACGAGCGTGGGCACTCGCCCTAGAAGGCGTACGGGTACGGGGACCAGTCGGCGGGGCGCTTCTCGAGGAACGAGTCGCGTCCTTCGGCGGCCTCGTCGGTGCCGTACGCGAGCCGGGTCGCTTCGCCCGCGAACAACTGCTGCCCGACCAGACCGTCGTCGATCAGGTTGAACGCGTACTTCAGCATCCGCTGCGCGGTCGGTGACTTGGCGCAGATCTTCTTGCCCCACTCGAGTGCCGTCGCCTCGAGCTCCGCGTGCGGGACGACCTTGTTCACCATGCCCATCCGGTACGCGTCCTCGGCGGAGTACTCGTCGCCGAGGAAGAAAATCTCCCGCGCGAACTTCTGCCCGACCTGCCGCGCCAGGTACGCCGAGCCGAACCCGCCGTCGAACGACGCCACGTCCGCATCGGTCTGCTTGAACCGCGCGTGCTCCGCCGACGCCAGCGTAAGGTCCGCGACCACGTGCAGACTGTGCCCACCACCCGCGGCCCACCCAGGGACGACGCAGATCACGACCTTCGACATGAAGCGGATCAGCCGCTGGACCTCGAGGATGTGCAGCCGCCCCGCGCGCGCCGGGTCGATGCTGTCCGCGGTCGTACCCTCGGCGTACTTGTAACCGTCCTTGCCGCGGATCCGCTGGTCGCCGCCCGAGCAGAACGCCCAGCCGCCGTCCTTCGGTGACGGCCCGTTGCCGGTCAGCAGCACGCAGCCGACGTCGGACGACATCCGCGCATGGTCGAGCACCCGGTACAGCTCGTCGACGGTCTGCGGCCGGAACGCGTTGCGTACCTCCGGCCGGTTGAACGCGATCCGCACCACACCGGCGTCGACCGCGCGGTGATAGGTGATGTCGGTCAGCTCGAAGCCGTCGACCTGCTTCCAGGCCGACGGGTCGAAGATCTCGGAGACAGTCACCCCGCGAGCATATTTCAGCGCCGGGCGGTGCTCTCCCGCAGTACTACCTCGGCCTTGAACGTCTCGGTCGTCGGCGCGCCGCCTTCGATCGCCAGCTCCAGCGCCCGCCGGCCCATCTGCTCCAGCGGCAGCCGTACGGTCGTCAGCCCCGGCCAGACGTCCCGCAGCGTCGCGATGTCGTCGAACCCGGCCACGCCGAGCTCCGCCGGTACGTCGACGCCACGCGCCCGCAGCGCGGACATCGCGCCGACGGCCATCACGTCGTTGACCGCGAACACACAGTCGACGTCAGTCCGGCGCTCCAGCAGCCGCTCCGCGGCGGCGTACCCACCGTCACGGGTGAAGTCACCGGCCTCGACCGCGACCGGCTGCAGCCCTGCCTCCGCAAGCCCGGCGACGAACCCGTCGCGCCGATCGCGCGCGGTCGCAAGGCTCTCCGGTCCGCCCAGTACGCCGAACTTCCGGTAGCCGAGCTCGAGGAGCTCACGGGCCAGGTCCGCCGAGCCGGAACGGTTGTCCGGCTCCACGGTGTGGGCCGGCATCCCGGACTGGCTGACGAGCGCGAGACCTGCGCCAGAACTCAGGAAACTGTCCACCTCGGTGGCCGTCCGCGCGAGACTCTCGGCGTCGGTACGGCGGCTGCCGATCATCACCGCGGCCCGCGCCCGCTGCGCCCGCAACGACGACAGGTAGGCGATCTCGCGGTCGGAGTCGCGGAACGTACTGGCCATCATCACCAGCAGGTGCCGCTCGTCCGCGGCCCGCATCACGCCGTTCGCGATCGCGGCGAAGTACGGATCCTCGATGTCGTGCACCAGGATGCCGACCACGTTGGTCGACGACTTGGCCAGCGCCTGGGCCTGCGCGTTCGGCGTGTAGCCGAGCTCGTCGGCCGCGGCCTTGACCCGTTCCTGCAGCTCCGGACGGGGAACGCGGTCCCCGCCGTTCAGCACGCGGGAGGCGGTCGCGACCGACACACCCGCACGCTGCGCCACGTCCAGCAATGTCACCGGTGCTCGCAGATTCATGGCGTACCCTTTCTGGCCCTTCCTTGCGTCCCCCCGGGGGCGGTGGCGGTCACCCTACCGAACCGGCCCGAAATATGACGCTGCCTCGCGCTGTCTCACGCTGAGTATCGGGCAGGTCGCTGCCAATCTCGGCAGAACCTGGCGTTGCGGCGCGGGAGTGACTAGCCTTCCCAGCCATGAGGACCGTCCGCGCCAGGGTGACGATCCTGGTCTCGTCCGCCGTGCTCAGCCTGACGACCCTCACCGGTCCGGCAGTCGCTGCCCCGATTCCGGACGCAACCGGAACGCCGGCCCCGGCAGCTCCCAGTGTGCCGCAGCACGTCGACGCGCGCACCAAGAGCACCCAGCCGGTCTACGACTACGCGAACGCGGTCCGCGAGTCGGTGTACGTCGACACCACGATGGACACCGACTCCGACGGCCAGGACGACGTGATCGCGGTCGACATCGTCCGCCCGAGCGAGACCGCCCTCGCCGGCGTGAAGATCCCCGTCATCATGGACGCCTCGCCGTACTACTCCTGCTGCGGCCGCGGCAACGAGAACGAGAAGAAGACCTACGACGCCGACGGCGCGATCCAGAAGATGCCGCTGTTCTACGACAACTACTTCGTGCCGCGCGGGTACGCGATGGTCGGCGTGGACATTCTCGGCACCGGTCGCTCCACCGGCTGTGGTGACGTCGGCGGCAAGGACGAGATCCAGTCCGTCGTCGATGTGATCGACTGGCTGAACGGGCGTAACACCGCCCACACCGCCGACGGGCGGAAGGTATCGGCGTCCTGGACCACCGGTGCGGTCGGCATGATCGGCAAGTCGTACGACGGAACGCTCGCGAACGGCGTTGCCGCGACCGGGGTGAAGGGCCTGAAGACGATCGTCCCGATCTCGGCGATCTCCTCCTGGTACGACTACACCCGCTCGGGCGGCGTGCCGTACTCGGACGACTACATGCCCTGGCTCGGTGGGTACGTCGGCCACGACAGCCCAGCCTGCGAGGAAGTACGCGGCGAGCTCGGTGACAACGACGACGACGAGACCGGCGACTACACGGCGTTCTGGGCCGAGCGCGACTACACCAAGAACGCGTCGAAGGTGAAGGCGTCGGTCTTCATGACGCACGGGCTGAGCGACTACAACGTACAGACGAACCACTTCTCGCAGTGGTGGTCGGCGCTGTCCCGCAACAACGTGCCGCGCAAGCTGTGGCTCGGGCTCGAGGACCACGTGGATCCGTTCGAGTTCCGGCGCGACGAGTGGGTGGACGAGCTGCACCAGTGGTTCGACTATTGGCTGCAGGGTCTGCAGAACGGCGTGATGAAGCAGCCGATGGTGTCGGTCGAGACGACGCCGGACGTGTGGCGCAACTACCGCACCTGGCCGGCCGTGAACCGCCCGATGCCGGTGCCGCTCGCGGCCGGCAAACTAGGGGCCGCAGGCAAGGGTACGGTCACGGTGACCGACGACCCGGATCTCAGCGAGGACGACATCGTCGCGGATCCGACCGAGGTGATCGCCGGGCGGCAGATGTTCCTGTCCGCGCCACTGACCGCCCCACTGCGGATCAGCGGTACGCCGTCGGTCACGCTGCGCCTGCAGTCCGACTCGACGACGACCCCGATCACAGCACGCCTCGTCGAGTACGGCGACGCGGCGCGGTACTCCGGCGTCCAGCGTACCGGCGAAAGCACCTGTGAAGGGTCGAGCACGGACTACGACGACAGCTGCTACTACACCGTCAAGAAGCTCACCACGCAAAGCGATCACGGCATCGTCAGCCGCGGCTGGATCGACGCCGCGCACAGCAAGTCCCTCTCGAAGCCGACCCCACTCACCCCCGGCCAGTGGACCACCCTCACCGTCCCCCTCCGCGCCCAGGACCAGATCATCCCCAAGGGCCGCGTAGTAGGCCTGGCCATCACCCTCTCCGACACCGAGTGGACCACCCCCAACGACACCGGCGCCACCATCACGATCGACACCGCCCAAAGCCACCTGAACATCCCCGTCACCGGCGGCCACCTGACCGCCCCCCAAACCCAACCCCAAATCAAAGTCCAAATCACCACCCCCACCCACCGCCCCAACCTCCACGACCCAAAAAACTAACCCCCCGCCCCACTCCGCCCCCGCTCCCTCTCCGCCGAGTCGTGGATTTCGGCTGACGACACGCCGGTTTCGAGAGCCCGAATCCACGACTCACGAATCCGGGTTGCAGCCAATCGCCACGAGTGGGCGGGCCTGTGGATAAGCCAGATCGTGCGGGTGGGGAAATTGGGACAATGAGCGGGTGTTGTTGACAGTGGCGCAGGCGCGCGAGGCGGGGATCTCGCGTGGCGTGTTGCGCGGCCCGCGGTACCAGCGGGTGCTGGGACCGGTGTACGCCGAGGCGCAGGCCGCCGTCACACCACAGTTGCTGGCCGAGGCCGGGTTGCTGCTGACGCCGGGTGCGGCCGTCAGTCACCACACCGCATTGAGCCTGTGGACCGACGACGTTCGAGCGGGTGACCGCGACGTCCATGTGACCGTTCAGCGCGACCCGCATCAGGTCCTGCCCAGAGTGGACGGCCTCCGCGTCCACGAGGTGCAGCACCTCGACCTCGTCCTGCGGGCCGGCTTGCCCCTCACGTCGCCCGAGCGCACATTCCTGGATCTCGCGCCGTACTGCGACCTCACTGAGCTGGTCACCGCGGGCGATTCCTTGGTACGTCATACGTACACGCAACCGGCGCACCTGATCGACCTGACGACCTCCGCGCTCGGCATCCGCCACGTTCGGCGCGCCCGTCAGGCAGCCGGACTGGTGAGGAGCGGCGTGGACTCGCCGATGGAGACCCGCTTGCGCCTTCTCCTGGTCCTCGCTGGACTCCCCGAACCGGTGGTCGGCTACGTCGTGACTGATTCCGCCGGCGGCTGGGTGGCGAAACCTGATCTGGCCTACCCCGACATCAAGCACGCGATCGAGTACGACGGCAAGCACCATCTCGTGGATGCACGCCAATGGCGCCAGGACATCCGTCGCCGCGAGAACCTCGAACGCGAAGGGTGGCTGGTCCGCGTCATCACCTCCCACGACCTTCTTCAAGTCCCCCAAACAGTCGTAGCCCGCATCGCCGAGGACCTGCACCATCTCCGCCACCGCCGCCTCGCCGCCTGACACTCACCACCGACTCGTGGCGATTGGTTCGACCCCCACCGCCGAGTCGTCGATTTCGGTCGAGAATCAGCTGATTTCACAGCCAATGCCCACGACTCGGGGGTTCGGGGGTATCGGCGTGCCGGGTTCGGAGGTCGGATCGAAATTGCGCTGGTTGGCGGAGTACTCCGCAATGTGTAGTAGCGTGCCGAGCGGAGGAGGCCCCCAATGGACACGAGTCAGTTGCTCAAAGGTGTGCTCGATCTCGCGGTGCTGGCCGTGCTGCGCGACGGCGACGGTTATGGGTACGACGTACTCCGCCGACTGCGCGCCGCCGGGCTGGAAGACGTGGCGGACGCATCTGTGTACGGGACCCTCCGCCGACTGTTCCAGGCCGGCGCGCTGACCTCGTACGTACAACCCAGCGAGGAAGGCCCGCACCGGAAGTACTACGGGCTGAACAAGACCGGCCGTGAGCTGCTGGCCCGCTCCACCGAGACCTGGAACCACTTCGCCGGCGCCATGTCGGTGCTCCTGCTGGAGAAGGAGGCAGCGTGAGCACCGGCGCGGCAGCCATCTACCTCGAGCAGATCCGGGCTCAGCTCAGCGACCTGCCGCCGGGTGAGCTCGAGGACGTACTGCAGGATGTCAGCGGTCATCTCAGCGAGGTGGCGGCCGAGTTCGGCACCGAGCCCACCACCGCGGATCTACAGGCGCGTCTCGGCACTCCGGAGCAGTACGCCGACCAACTGCGGACCGCGGCGGGCTATCCACCGCGCCAGCCGCAGAAGGACGACCTGGACGCCGGCTGGAACGCGCTGCGCTGGGGCCTGATCGCGGCCACCGTCGGACCGTTCTTCGTCGCGGTCGCGATCTTCGCGTGGTCGCGGACGGAGACGTCGTTCTTCGGCCTGCTCGGATTCGGCGTGCTGTTCGTGGCGGCGTTCTTCGGCGTCCTGGCCTTGCACGGGAAGCATCCGCGCGTGGTCCTGCAGACCGCGCACGGCGCGCGCGCCGCCACCGCGATCCGCGGCTGGATCGACCAGATCCCGCCGAACGTCCGGCACGAGCTGGTGACGATCGGCCAGCCGATCTGGTGGGTGGCGCGCGGGATGATCGGCGCGGGCGGGTTCTTCGCGCTGTTCGGTGCGCCGGCAGTGACGGTGGTCGGGGCGCTCGCGGGCGCGGTGGTGTCGATCTGGATCGGGCGGCGCACCCAGCAGGACGGGCGCTGGCTGTGGTACGTCGTACCGCTGAACGTGGTCGCCGCGATCGCGGTGCCGGCGTTCCTCGCGGCGGCGTACATGGGCGCGTCGTTCGGCTTCCTCGACACCTACGGCACCCGCCACGGCGGCTCGGCGTACAACCCGCCGGACAACGGTCTGCGGCTGAACGGTACGCCGATCTCGAACGTCTACCCGTTCGATGCCCAGGGCAAGCAAGTCTCGGTCCGGCTGTACGACGACGACGGCAACCCGATCGACCTGGAACTTCAGGACTGCGCGGCCGTGTACGGGCAGGCGCGGCGCGAGGGGACGAGCAACCTGTTCCCGCAGCCCGTGATCGTGCCCGACGAGAACGGTGTCGTCACCGACGAGGAAAACTGCAAGGACACCACGAAGGCCCCGTTCACCCCGCCGCCCGTACCGGCGACCACCCCAACACAGACACCCCCAACGCCCGCACCGCCAACGGTGACGCCGAAACCGACGAAGCCGTCGATCCCGCACGGCACACCGACCGCCACCCTGCCCGTGAAGCCGACCCGTTAGGACTCGGCGCCGGCCGCGGCGACCTGACGGTAGCTGTACCCGAGCCGCCGATACACGGCGATCGCCGCCGCGTTGTTCCCGTCCACCATCAACGCGACCCGCCCGTGCCGCTTCACCAGCTCCGCAGTCACGAACCCGCACACCTGCCGCGACAATCCCTTGCCTCGAGCAACAGGATTCGTCGCAACCCCGGCCAGGAACCCGACCCCAGGCGCGCTCCACGCATCCGCAGCGACGCTGAGCAGCTCACCACGATCGCCCCGCACCGCAGCCCATCGCCGTACGCCGGACCGCCCAGGCCACGCGTACGACGAAGGCGACGCCTCGCGCAGCACCGCCTCGACGCCGCCGTCCCCGTCCAGCCAGGCCGCCGTAGTGGTCACGTCCGGAACCCGGTCCACATCCATCCACCCGAACGCCGCGGAGAACGTCAGCCCAGGCACCCGGACAGCCAGCTCGCGGATCAGCCCCTCGTCCCCGAACGGCCGGTACGACGGCCCAACCTCGCCCAGTACGCGGGCCACCAGCGGAGCCGCATCGTCGACGGACCCGACAACAGCGAGCCGGTCGTGCTTCGACACATCCGGTGACGCGACGACCACCGCCGTACCCGCAATCCAGGCTCGTACGCCCGCGCCGAACCCCTGCGCCGCCCACGAGATGATCGAGTCGCCCGCACTCACCAGCTCCAGCTCGGCCGGTGTCCTGATCTCACGCACGCTCAGACGGTAGTCAATCCGCGCGCTGGATCGCGTACGGGACCAGATGCCGGTACCCGCGCACCGCGACCCGGCGGAGCCGATGGATCGCGTACGCGGCGTGGCCGTCGAGCGCCGCGGCCAGCTCACGGTCCGCGAGCACCCGACCGGGCTTGCACTCCGTGGTGAGCCGAGCGGCCAGGTTGACCACCTCGCCGTACACGTCACCGAGCCGGATCAGGATCGTCCCGTACGCGAGCCCGATCCGCAGCTCCGGCAGCTCCGCGTCCGCGGTCACCGCGTCCTGCAGCGCCAGCGCGACCGCAGCGCCCTGTGCGGCGGTGTCGGCGACGAACAGCACCTCATCGCCCATCGACTTGATCACGCGGCCACCGTTCAGCGCGACCACGTCCGCGGCCATACCCTCGAACCGCTCGATCAGCTGTCCCAGCTCAACCTCGGTGAGCCGCCGCGTCAGCCGCGTGTAGCTGACGATGTCCGCGAACCCGACCGCCCGCACACCGCGGGCGAGCTGGTCCGATCCGGCCATCGCCCGTCCGGCGGCCGCGGCGAGATGCCGGCGCCAGACGTACGTCTGCAGTCGCTCCATCGCCGGCAGCAACTGCCCCGCGACCTCGATCGACTCGTCCGCGGACAGCTTCGTACCGCCGAGGAACTGCAGGAACATCGCCGCTTGCCAGGACGCCAGCCGGGACTGGGTCTGACCGAACTTGCGGGCCAGCGACGACTCCATCTCGGGCTCGATGAACCCGTCGTCCTCGAGCGCCGCGACCAGCCGCAGCGCCTCGACGTCGCCGTCGGTGAACGCCACCTCGCCGTCCGGTACGGTCGCGAAGCCGAGCGCGTGCCACATCCGCTCGGCGCGCTCGATCGAGATCCCGGCCCGCTCCGACACCTGCACACGGGTGAACTTCCGCTCGCCGCCGAGCAGGGTGCGCTCGAAGTCGCGCTGCAGTCCGGCGAGGTCAGGGTCAGGAGCCACCGCGGCGCTCGGCAATGGTGGCGTCGATGGCGTCCCGGAACGCGGGCAGCCGCCGGGTCAGGTCGTCGAACTTCTCCCGGGTGAAGTGCAGCAGCTGCAGCCGCGACTTCGCCGTGACGGTTGCCGTCCGCAACGTGTTCTTCCGGACCGCGACCTCGCCTGCAATGTCGCCCGGCCCGAGCTCGGCGATCTCGGTGCCCTTCTCCCGGACCGCTGCCGTACCGCTGAGGATCAGGTACGCCGCGTCCGGTGCGGTCTGCTCCAGGATCAGCGACCAGCCGGCCGGTACCGACACCTCCTCGCCGGCGCGGAAGATGTCCCTGATGTCCCGCCCGGACAGATCCGCGAACAGCGGCAGGTCCCGCGGGGACGTTCTACCCAGTGCCACGTCGATCCTCCTCGTCGGCCCTGTCGGCGTGCTGCCCGCCGGGCCCGGCGGTCCGCCGATGTTTCCAGTCGGTAACTCTAACGTCTCACCGGAACCGCGGTCACTCCGCGTCCGAAAACTGTTGCCGGGAGCGAGTTTCGCCGAGGGTGGCGGCGACCAGCAGGACGGGCGGACGGCGGCGGTGGATCGCGAGGTGCGGATGCGCGGCGACCTGTTCCGGCGTCGGCAGCGGTTCGTCGATCAGGTCGAGCCGGAAGCCGTGCCTGCGCAGTACGGCGACGATCGTGCCGATGGTCCGGTGGTACTTGACCACACCGTCGACGAACCAGGTCCGTTCGCGGCGGCCCTCGTCGGCGTAATCGTCCACGACACAGTCGGCGGCCACGAGCGGCGCCGTCATGATCGGGTGCTCCATCGTGAACACGAACGCGCCGGACGCCGCCAGCCAGCGAGCCACCCGTCCGACCAGGGCGTCGAAGTCCTCGACATAGTGCAGAGCCATGCTGCTGACCACAAGGTCCGCGGATCGCTCCGGAAGGTCCAGGACCGCCAGGTCCGCGCGCTCGTACCGGACGCGAGGGTGCGGAACCGCCGCCGCGAGCATCTGCTCGGAGGCGTCGACCGCCAGCACCTCGGCAGCACCCGCCTCCGCCAGCCGGACCGCCGTACCGCCTTCTCCACAACCAAGATCCACCACGCGCGCGCCCTCGACCGGAGGAAGTGCAGCGGCCAAGGCCGGGATCTCCAGTGCGTCGTTGATACCCAGGCCGGTACGCCTGAGTTCGCGATACCCGTGCAGGAAGTTGGGATCGTCGTACAACTCGGACCCGTTCACAGCCACCATTCCAGGTCGTCAACCTTGATCATCGGCAGTAAACCACAGGGCAGTTCCACAGAACGTCGAGCGGGTTCAGGCAGCACGACGGCGTCGGCGGGTGCGGGTGGTGCGGCGCCGGACGGGGCGGCGAGGGCCTACCAGGCGGGGGCCGGCCAGGCGGTCTTCGAGGCGGCGGGCCTCGCGGCGGATCGGCTGCGCGACGTACTCACCGAGGATCAGGCCGGCTGCCAGCGCGACGCCGATCGCGACTGCGGTGGTGAGGCTCACGATGCCGAAGATGTTGCCGCGCGCCATCAACTCGTACAGGCCGCGGTAGATGGTCAGGCCGGGCAGCAGCGGGATCGATCCGGCGACGACCACAACCAGGGGCGGTACGCCGGTCCGACGGCCACTGGAGTATCCGCCGAGGCCGACCACGAACGCGGCCGCCGCGGTCGACCAGGCGGGTCCGAACGACGCCCTGGTCATCAGCGTGAACACCAGCGAGGCCAGGGCGCCCATCACCGCGACCGGCAGCAGCGCGCGCAGTGGCGCGTACGAGGCGTACGCGAAGGCGACTGCCATCACGGAACCCGAGATGACCATGATCGGGAGGTTCGCGAGTTGGATCGCCTGCGGTTCGATGCCGACGTTCAGCCCGAACCGCAGGCCCAGCGCGAGACCGAGCGAGACGCCCGCGATGATTCCGCCGGTGAGCAGCATCGCCTCGAGGCTCCGGGCCGCGGCGGTCACGTAATACCCGGTGATGGCGTCCTGTACGGCACCGGTGAGGGCGATCCCGGCCAGCAGCATAATGATGCCTGCGGCAACGACCAGGGACGGTTTGACCGGTGCGTGCACGGCGTACAGCACCAGGGCGACCGCGGTTGCGACGAAGGCACCGGCGACCTGCTGGTAGAACGCGGGCAGCCGCTGGCGGTTGAACCAGCGGTTGTTCAGGTCGATCACGATCGCGGTCAGGACCGCCAGCAGCGTGATCAGCCAGCCACCGCCGAGCAGCAACGTGGCGCCGCCGGCCATCACGCCCCACGCGAGCACCGCGCTCCACCGCGGATACGGCGGACCCGCGGACGTGATCCGTGCCAGATCGCGAGAGGCCTCCTCGCGGGTCAGGTCACCGCGGGCGAGCCGACGTACCAACTGGTCGACGTCGGTCAGCCGGGAGAAGTCCTGCGACCGGTACCGGACCAGGCGGATGTGCGTCTCGGGCGCGACGTCCGGCGCCGCCTGGTACGAGACCGCCATCGATGTGAACGTGATGTCGACCTCGCACCCGCGCAACCCGCCGGCCGCGGCGACACCGAGGATCGTGGCGGTAGCGTCCGCCGTACCCGCGCCGCTGGACAGCAACACCTCACCGACCCGCAACGCCAGGTCGATCGTGGCGTAGACCTCCCGCTGCTCCTCAGGCTCCATCTACCAACCGGTGGGCCATGGCGAGGTCGGTGATCAGGATGTTGATCCAGCCGCCGAGCAGGGCGGCGCGGATCGCGGAGTACTTGCGGTCGCCGCCGGCCACACCGATCCGGCGCGGCACCGCCAGCAACTCCTTCGCGGTCACCCCGATGACCCGCTGGTCGAACGTCGAGCGCACGAGCTTTCCCTCTTCGTCGAAGAACCGGAAACACACGTCCCCGACGGCACCGAGCCTGCGGAGCTCGTCCTGGTCGGCCTCGGCGACCGCGTTCCCGCTGCGCTGCAGCAGCGGCGAAGGCTCGAGGCTGCCGATCCCGACCAGGGCGTCGGTGAGTTGTCCCCACGTGCCCAGAACGTCCCGAACTGACACGTCGCTCATCATCGCCCGGCGTACCGCAGGCGTCCCGACCAGGCCGGGCGCGGGCAGGTACACCGGCATCCCACCGGTCAGCTCGGCGAACCGCGCGGTCAGCCGCGTCGCCTGCATCTGCACCGCAGCGTCGCCCAGACCGCCGACGATCTGCACCACCTTGTCCACCACCGGGACGCTCTTGCGCGGCATCCGGTCGACGGCCGCGATCAGCGTCTCGCTCCAGGACGAGATCCCGACCACGTGCCCGCCGGTGAGCGTCATGTCCAGGTACGCAGAGGCGCCCGACCCGAGCGCGGGCAGCACCTCGTCGCCGGCCCCGGCGGTGTCGACGACGACCGCGTCACGCAGCCCGTACCGGCCCTGCAACTCGTCCTCGAGGTCGCTGTGCACGCCGCTCGGCATGGTCACCACGGTGTGCACGATGCCGACCTCGACGGCCTGCTTGAGCATCCGGGACACCCGCGCCTGGGACAGGTTCAGCTCGGCGGCGATCTGCGGCTGGCGGATGCCCTTCTCGTGGTACATCCGGGCCACCTTCGCGAGCAGCCGCAGCTCGTCCAGCCCCGGCTGGCGCACACCACGGTTGCTGTTCACGGGTCCCCTCTCACGATGATCAGACTGGACTATAGGCAGATGAGACGGACAAGACACTCCCGAACTGCGGACGTGCCCTAAGCTGATCGGTGAAAGAACACACGTGCTCTGGGGTCGGTGAAATTCCGAGCCGGCGGTGACAGTCCGCGACCCGCGACTTCGTCAGAAGTAGCGGTTGACCTGGTGGAACTCCGGGACCGACGGTGAAAGTCCGGATGGGAAGACGCACGTGGCAGCTGCACGTCCCCGGACGGGGTCGTGAAGCTTGTCGTTGCCCCGGAGTGCTGGTGAACACACTGCCGAGAGGACAGCGACCGTGAACACCCTCACCAGCCTTGACACCATCGAACGTGCCGTCGCCGAGCTCGCCGCCGGACGGCCGGTAGTCGTCGTCGACGACGAGGACCGCGAGAACGAGGGCGACCTGACCTTCGCCGCGAGCCTCGCAACGCCCGAGCTGATGGCCCTGCTCGTCCGCCACACCAGCGGGTACGTCTGCGCGCCGGCCGCGTCCGAGATCCTGGACCGGCTCGAGCTGCCGTTGATGGTCCCGAACAACCAGGACAGCCTGCGAACGGCGTACACGATCTCCGTGGACGCGGCGACCGGCGTCGGAACCGGCATCTCGGCCGCGGACCGGGCCCGGACCGTCCGTGTGCTCGCCGAGCCGTCGGCGCAACCCGCGGACCTGATCCGGCCCGGCCACATCCTGCCGCTGCGCGCGGTCGACGGCGGAGTCCGGCAGCGGCCCGGTCATACCGAGGCCACCGTCGAACTCGTCCGCCTGGCCGGCCTGCCGCCGGTCGGTGTGATCGGCGAGCTGATGAACGACGACGGCACGCTGATGACCGGCACCGACCTGCGGGCGTTCGCCGACGCTCATGGCTTCGCGATGATCTCGATCGCCGACCTGGTCAGCTACCTGTCGTGACCAGTTTGCGGGCGGCTGCGGCGATGCCGTCGGCGGACAGGCCGTACCGGTCCAGCAGGTAGCCGGCCGACCCCGTGGGGGCGAACTCGGGAATCCCGAGGATCGTCACCCGGGCCGGATGCTGCTGTACGACGGTCTCGGCGACCGCACCGCCGAGACCGCCACCGGACACCGCCTCCTCGGCGGTCACGATGCCGGCCGTCTCCCGCGCGGCCGCGACCACGGCCTCGGTGTCCAACGGCTTCACCGTCGGCATCGAGAGCACCCGCGCCGAGATCCCCTCCCCGGCAAGCTGTTCCGCGGCGGCCAGCGCCCGCCACAGCACGGTGCCGTTACTGATCAGCGTCACGTCGCCGCCGTCCCGTACTGTGATCGCCTTGCCGAGCTCGAACGAGTAGTCCTCGGCGTACACCTTCGGCACGCTCATCCGGCTGACCCGGATGAACACCGGCCCCTCGGACGCAGCCGCCCAGCGCAACGCGGCCGCGGTCTCGATCGGGTCAGCGGGCACGATGATGGTCAGGCCGGCGATCGCGCGCAGCCAGGCGATGTCCTCGATCGAGTGGTGCGTCGGGCCGAGTTCGCCGTACGCGACACCGGGGCTCATCCCGCAGAGCTTGACGTTGGTGTTCGAGTACGCGACGTCGGCCTTGATCTGCTCCAGCGCGCGGCCGGTGAGGAAGCAGGACGCCGCCGACACGAACGGGATCCGGCCGCCGTTCGCCAAGCCGGACGCGACGCCGACCATGTCCTGCTCGGCGATCCCGACGTTGATCAGCCGGTCCGGGAACGCCTTGCGGAAGCTGTTCAGCTTGCTCGATCCGACCGAGTCGTTGACCACGCCAACGATCCGGTGGTCCGCGTGCGCGAGCTCGGCGAGCGTCTCGACGTACGCGTCCCGGCAGTCGTACCGCGGCTGGTCCGCGATCGAGCGGGTCTCGACGACTGTCATTGCAGCTCCTTCAGGGCCTGCTGGTACTCAGCGGCATCCGGGACCCGGTGGTGCCAGGCGACGTTGTCGCTCATGAACGAGATCGGGTGACCCTTGTGCGTATGGGCGATCACGAACGTCGGCCTGCCCGGCTCGACGGGCACCGCGGACAGTACGTCGAGCAGCTCGCCGTGGTCGTGCCCGTTCACCTCGACGACGGCGAGCCCGAACGCGGCCGCCTTCGCCGGCAACGGGTCCAGCTCGTTGGTCTCCTGGGTGGTCGCGCCCTGCTGCAGCCGGTTCCGGTCGACGATCACGGTCAGCCGGTCCAGCCGGTACTGCGAGGCGGCCATCATCGCCTCCCAGTTCGAACCCTCTTGCAGCTCGCCGTCTCCGACCAGGACGTACGTACGGCGCGACGAGCCGTCGAGCTTCGCGGACAGCGCGTGTCCTACTGCGATCGGTAGACCGTGCCCGAGCGGACCGGTGTTCGCCTCGACGCCGGTCACCTTGTTCCGGTTCGGGTGCCCGTTGAGCGCGGACAGTGGCTTGAGGAACGTCGCGAGTTCCTCGACCGGCAGGTACCCGAACGCGGCCAGCGTGGTGTAGAGCGCCCCGGCGACGTGGCCCTTGCTCAGGATGAAGCGATCCCGCTCGGGGTCGTTCACGCTCTGCGGCGAGATGTCGAGCACGGCGCCGTACAGCGTGGCCAGAATGTCGATTGCGGAGAAGTCGCCGCCGATGTGGCCGGCACCGGCGTGGTGCACCAGCTTGAGGTCCTGGATCCGGATCTGCCGGGCGGCCTCGGCGATGTGCGCGACCCGCTCGGCGCGCTCCGCGTGCACGGGCAGTCGCCCGGGCACCGGCATTGTCGTGTGATCAGTTGTGAGGGTCATGGGGCCTCCCGGTCTGGACTGAGGAGCGGAGGGAGCGAAGCGACCGGAGCGACGAGGGAAGACCGGGAGGCCCCATGACCACGCCGGCGCCGAAGGCCCGGCCAAAAGCACAGCGTCATGCGATCTCTGCCATGGAACTCAGCAGGACCTTCTGGACCAGCTTCTGTGCCGCGAGCGCGTCGTGCGACGCCTGCGCGGCGGCGAGCGCCTCTTCGTCCAGTACGTCGAGGGCGTGGTGCACCGCCTTCAGGAAGGTGATCGCCTGCTTCGCGGCCTGCACGCTGTCCTCGCGGAACGGGAACTGGTCGAGCTGCCAGACGCCCTCCCAGTTGTTCTTGCGCAGCGTGTGGAAGAACTCGAACGTCTCCACCAGGTGCACCGAGCCGACCACCATGTCGTCGTCCCAGCCGCGCAGGTTGTCGTTGACGTCGATCGCGAAAAGCCGGCCGTAGTCGATCGCCAGCTGCGCCGCGTCGGCCGGCGTCTCCTGGCCGTACAGCGAATGCCCGAAGTCGAGCAGGATGCCCAGGTTCGGCAGGCCGATCTTCTCGATGCCGAGCAGCGTCCGAGCGACGTTCGGGAAGATGATCTTGACCCGCGGCTCGCGCGGCTTGTACTCGATCACGAAGTTGATGTCCGGATGCGCGGAGACCAGTTCCTTCAGGCCGTCCAGCGCGAGGTTCCAGATGTCGTGGTAGTTCACCTGGAACGGGTAGTCCCAGCCGTCCTGGCCCGGCCACAGCTTCACGTACGAACAGCCGAGGTCCTTCGCCAGCTCGGTTGCCTGATGCAACAGTTCGAGCGCCTGCTTGCGCTTGGCCGGATCGGGGTTGGTCAGCGAGCCCTTGACGAAGTCCTTGGTGTAGATCTCGGGCGTGATCGCGATCGCCTTCAGGTGGTTGCGTTGCAGCGCATCCTTGACCTCGTCGAGCGTCCCGTCGTAGCCGGCGAACGGCCAGTTCAGATCGACCACCGACAGGTCGCCGACGGCACCGGCACGGTCGATCTGCTCGAGCAGTCCGACGGGCTCGCCGTACCCGTCGGTGGCGTAGCGGTCCTTGTAGGTGGCGAAATGCCAGATGCCTGCACCGAAGACCGGCAGGTCAGTCATGAGTCTCTCCTTGTACGGGGCGGTGGGGACTGCTATTGGGCGGGCGCGCGAAGCGGCGGATCTTGGCGAACATGTCCTCGAGCAGGAACCGGACGTCGACCTCTTCGCAGACCTGGATCGGGTTGTCGGTGCCGGGCAGGTACCAGCCGTCGACGCCGAACCGCGGCGCCGGACGGGTCCGGAAGTTGCCGCTGTGCGGGTACAGCATCAGCGAGATCGCCGGCGAGTCACCGAGCGAGCGGGACTCGATCGGCTCGCCGTGCCACTTGTCGTTCCACTCGATCAGCTGGTCGACGAGGTACCGGCCGAGCGGACCGGCGTCGCCGATCTTCTCCTCGAGCTCCGCGTACCCGACCGAGACCTTCGTGTAGACGTCGCTCGGCACCTGCCACACGGTCATGCCGGATCCGAAGACCACGTTCGCGGCGTGGATGTCGTTCGAGAGGTTGAACTCCATCCGGTGATCGGCCGCGTAGCCGTTGTAGCCGCGGCCACCGATCCAGATCACGACGACATCCCGGCGTACGAGCTCAGGGTCGAGCAAGATCGCCGACGCCAGGTCGGTGAGCGGGCCGAGGAACGACACGAACAGCGGGTCGTTCGCGGACGCGAGCTTGGACTCCTCGATGATCAGCCGGGCACCGTCGGAATCGACCGGGGTCTGCTCGTCCGGGAGACCCGCCGGCGCGCCGTTCGCGACGGTGATCTTCCCGGTCAGGTCGGTCAGGTCCAGCAGCAGGTCGATCTCCTCGCGGGACTCCTCCATGCTGCGGTCCGACCGCCAGGTGCCGAAGTGCGCGGGGATCAGCCCGCGGACGTCGAACGTCGGGGACAGCAGTCCGTGCACAATGGCAAACTGGTCGTCCGCCTCGTTCTTGGCATCGGTATCGATGATCACCCGCCGCCGGCCACCTCGCACGTGAACTCTCCTTCGATGCACCCGAATATATATTCAGTACTGCATAGCCTGTCGTCATGAGTGTCGCCACGCGGCTAGAGTCCCGTCAAGGGCTCAGTTGAATCTTGGAGGGGCGATGACCCAGGCGGTACTCGCGATCGACCAGGGCACGACCAACTCCAAGGCGGTCCTGGTCGCCGCCGACGGCCGCGTGCTCGCGTCCGGTTCCTCCCCCGTCGCGCTGTCGACCCCGCGCCCCGGCTGGGTCGAGCAGGACGCCGAGGATCTCTGGCAGAGCGTGCTGATCGCGATCGCCGCCTGCCTCCGCCCGGACGTGGAACTCGTCGGTCTTGCGCTGTCCACTCAGCGCGAGTCGGTCGTTGCCTGGGACCACACAAGCACCCCGATCGGCCCGGTCCTCGGTTGGCAGGATGTCCGTACGAGCGCGTGGTGCGCCGATCTGCCTTCCGCGGTTGACGATCTGGTCCGTCGACGTACCGGGCTGCGCGTCGACCCGATGTTCTCCGCACCGAAGATGCGCTGGCTCCTCGACCGGGCGGACGCTCGCGTCGGCACCGTCGACTCCTGGTTGATCCATCGCCTGACCGGTTGCCAAGAGCACCTGACCGAGGCCGGGAACGCGTCGCGGACCTTGCTGTACGACGTGGTTGCGCTCGACTGGTCGGACGAGCTGCTCGACGCGTTCGGCGTACCGCGGTCGGCGCTCGGTGACGTACGGCCGTCGAACGCCGGCTTCGGGGCGACGAAGGGCGTTCCGGGGCTGCCCGACGGGATCCCGATCGTCGCCGTACTGGCCGATTCGCACGCGGCGATGTACGGGCAGGGGTGTACGCAGACGGGGATGGTCAAGGCGACGTACGGGACCGGATCGTCGGTGATGACACCGGTCCCGGACTTCGTACCGGCTGGGTGCACGCTCGCCTGGCTGACCGACCGGCCGATGTACGCACTCGAAGGCAACATCGTCTCCTCCGGCGCCGCGCTCGTCTGGACCGCGGACCTGCTCGGCCTGCCCGACGTCGGCGCACTGATGGCGCTGGCCGCAACCGTCCCGTCGGCCGACGGCGTCATACTCGTGCCGGCCTTCACCGGGCTCGGCGCACCGCACTGGGACCGCGAAGCGCGCGCCACCCTCACCGGCATGAGCAGCTCCACAACCCGCGCCCACATCGCCCGGGCCGCAGTCGACGCCGTCGCCCACCAGATCTGCGACATCACCGACACCATCCCCGGCCCCCTGACCAGCCTCCGAGCAGACGGCGGCGCCACCGTCTCCGACCTCCTCATGCAAACCCAAGCCGACCTACTAGGCGCCCCCGTAGAAGCCGCCAACCTCCCCGAACTATCAGCCCTAGGCACCGCCCACCTAGCCTGGACCACCCTCACCAACCCCACGCCCCGCCCTCACTCTCAACCCCACTCTCAACCCCGCCGAACCTTCACCCCCGCCACCTCGAACACCCCCACCAACACCCCCGCAGACTCCGCCGCCGCCCCCACCCAAAAAAACCCCACCAAAGCCGCGACCTCCACCGCCCACACAACCCCCACCGAAGCCCCCGCCTCCGATCCCACCCACCGCGCCCAGCGCCGAGCCGCCTGGACCGCCGCCATCACCAAGACCAGAACCACCCAAGCCTGACCCCGCCGCCCGCCCCCACCACGCGAACCAACGCCACCTCCACCACCCGCCCGGACTGCCTGCCCACCACCACACGCGCCGGCGCCACCTCGACCACCGTCCGCCCTGGGCCCGCGTGGCCGGCCGCCATCGCCACCATGCAGCCGCACAACCCGACTCACACACGGCGCCAAACCACGGCAAGCAACTCCCCTCCACCGACGCCGCCACCGACCGCACTGACCGCACCGACCGCGGGCCCGCCCGACCCCATCGCCACAACCCGGTCCGTACGAGCCCGGCATCACCCCCGGTCGCCACCTAAGCTCCCGCCACCTCCACCCCTGCCGTCCCCCCGCCCCACACCACCACCCCGCCACCACCACCTCCGATGGCGCCACATCCAATGGGGCCACCTCCGATGGGGCCACCTCCACCGCCACCGATCGCGCCCCGCGTCGCACTGGATGCCCCAGTGGCATCCCCACCGCCCAGGCCGCCAGCCTGACCTCACAACGCCCGCCGACGCCACCATCACGCCCCCGGCGCCACCAGCGCCGCCAGCGCCGCCACCGCGACGGCCACAGGTGCGCTCGCCGTCGAACCGCGGGTGGCCTGGTTCCAGCTGCCGCAACCACGGCCACCGCCGCCGCCACCGGGTGCGCTCGGCGTCAAACCGCGCGCGGCCTTGTTCCACCTGCCGCAACCACCACCACCGCCACAGGGCTCCCTCGACGTCGAGCCGCGCGCGCGTGGCCGAAGCAGTTCCCGCGCGTCCGCGAGCTGGCCGGCACGTTCGCGGACGGCAGCGGCCCGAACTGCTTCGGCACCGTGATGGCTGCGTCCGGGAGCGCGCCCTGATCCGCTGCCGCCACCACGGCCCGGGCCACGCCAACCTTCCCCTCGCCGAGTCGTGGCAAATGACTCGCCCCTCGTTCGCCGAGTCGTGGATCTTGGCTGGGAAATCGAGCCGCAATCCACGACTCGACGGGGAAGCCCCGGCGGGCAAGCGCGAGTACGAGACCGCCACCGGTCTCGCTCTCCATCGAACCGCCTGATCGACCGCCATCGCCACGCCTCGGCCGCGAACCTCCCCCTGCGCCGAGTCGTGGCAAACGGCTCCACCCCCGTTCGCCGAGTCGTGGATCTTGGCTGGGAAATCGAGCCGCAATCCACGACTCGACGGGGAGACGCCGGCGGGCAAGCGCGAGTACGAGACCGCCACCGGTCGAACTCTGCGTCGAACCGCCTGATCGACCGCCATCGCCACGCCTCGGCCGCGAACCTCCCCCTGCGCCGAGTCGTGGCAAATGGCTCCACCCCTGTTCGCCGAGTCGTGGATCTTGGCTTGGAAATCGGCGATCTCCAAGCCTTGACCCACGACTCGGCGGGGAGGTGGGAGACCGGATCGGCAGGGGAGGGGCGGAGCGAGTGTGGGGCCGGGGGCGGGGGCAGGGCGGGGCGGGGCGTGTGGACCAAAGTCAGGTCCTGGGGCCGGTTCGCGGGCTGGGGCCGGGACCGCAGTGGCGCGGCGGGCCGGGGCGGGTGGACTGGAGTGAGAGGGCGGACGAGGGGCTGGGCGCTAAGTCAGGCGAGAGGCTGAGCGAGGGCCTGGGGTCGTGTGGGGTGTGGGGTGAGCTAGAGACCGGGGCGGGCGTGAGGCTGAGCGATGGGTCCGGGCTGGCTGGGTGGGCAGTGTGCGGGGTGGGCGGCGTCAGGCCGGGCGGAGGGAGTGAGGGTCGGCGAGGGTCTGGGTGGGGCTTGGGGTGGCTGGGCGAGGAGCCAGACGGGAGGCTGCTGGGCGCGGGATTGGGGTGAGGAGCCGGGCGGGCGGCAGGGCGTGGGACTGGGGGTTGGGCGGCAGGCCGCGGTGGAGTTGGGCGGCAGGCCGGGATGGAGTTGGGCGGCAGGCCCGGGGCGGGTTGGGCGGGAGGCTGGGGGTGGGGTTGGGCGGCAGGCGCGGGGCGGGTTGGGCGGCAGGCCGAGGTGGAGTTGGGCGGGAGGCTGGGGGTGGGGTTGTGGTGGGTTGAGTGTGGGGCTGGGTGAGGGGTGGGGTGGGAGATCGCTTTCCGTTGTGGGTTGACGGGGTGTTTTTGGGCATTTATGGTTGCGGTCACGGGGGCGGAAAGCCCTTTCCAAGGCTCCGGAGCGGTGTTTGAGTCGGCACCTGCGACGGGTTCGTGTGACTGAGCGTGAGAGGCAAGACTGTGAACGAGCGACGCATCGGCATCGTGATGAACGGCGTCACCGGCCGGATGGGCCTGCGCCAGCACCTCGAGCGTTCCATCGTGGCGATCCGCGAGCAGGGCGGGCTGCTCGCCGCGGACGGCACGATGATCATCCCCGAACCGATCCTGGTCGGCCGCAACGAACTGAAGCTGCGCCGGATCGCCGAGCAGTACGGTCTGGAGCGGTGGACCACCGACCTGGCCGAGGCGCTCGCCGAGCCGGACGTGGAGATCTACTTCGACTCGCAGCTCACGCAACTGCGCGAGAAGGGCGTCCGCGCCGCGGTCGAGGCCGGCAAGGCGATCTACTGCGAGAAGCCGATCGCCGAGACGCTGGACGCCGCGGTCGACCTGGCCCGTACGGTGATCGACTCCGGCCTGAAGAACGGCGTCGTGATGGACAAGCTGTCGCTGCCCGGACTGCGGAAGCTGAAGCGGCTGGTCGACGGCGGGTTCTTCGGACGAATCCTGTCGGTACGCGGCGAGTTCGGCTACTGGGTGTTCGAGGGCGACTGGCAGGAGGCGCAGCGGCCGTCCTGGAACTACAAGTCCGAAGAGGGCGGCGGCATCATCCTCGACATGTTCTGCCACTGGCGGTACGTGCTCGACCAGACGTTCGGCAGCGTGAAGTCCGTGTACTGCCAGGGCGCCACGCACATCCCGACGCGCGTCGACGAGAACGGTGACAAGTACGCCGCGACCGCGGACGATGCGGCGTACGGGGTGTTCGAACTCGAGGGCGGGATCATCGCGCAGCTGAACTCGTCCTGGGCGACACGGGTGTTCCGCGACGAGCTGGTCGAGTTCCACGTCGACGGGACCGAGGGGTCCGCGGTCGCGGGCCTGCGGAACTGCCGCGCGCAGCACCGGTCCGCGACGCCGAAGCCGGTCTGGAACCCGGATCTGCCGGCCACCGAGAAGTTCCGCGACCAGTGGGCGACGGTGCCGGACAACGAGCCGATGGACAACGGGTTCAAGGTGCAGTGGGAGATGTTCCTGCGGCACGTGGTCGACGACGCGCCGTTCACCTGGGACTTCGTCGAGGCGGCCAAGGGCGTCCAGCTGGCCGAACTCGGCCAGAAGTCCTGGCACGAGGGTCGCAAGCTAGAGGTCCCCGGGCTGGATCTCAAGGCGAAGCGATGACCCTCGAACTCCGCCTGCCGACAAACGCCGGAGACCTCGCTGGGCCCTCCTCGGCCGGCGGCGCAGAAGTCGGTGGGGCTCCGAGCGACGGGGCGTTCAGTGGTGGGCGGTTGCAGAGCTATCGGTTGTCAGGTACGCCGGTTGCTCATGGCACCTATCAGCCGGCGCAATCGCGGCTGGCATTTGCGGCAGCGCATGTTGTTGCAGACCCGCTCGGCGACAACTCGCCGGGCGCACCGGCCGCGATCGACTGGGAACACACGCTGGAGTTCCGCCGCCACCTGTGGTCCCTCGGCTTGTCCGTCGCGGAGGCGATGGACACTGCCCAACGCGGCATGGGTCTCGACTGGCAAGCCACACAGGAGCTGATCCGCCGCTCAGCAGCAGAAGCGCCCGACGGCCGGATCGCCGTGGGCGTCGGCACGGACCAACTGACTGCCCCCACGACCGCCTCTGGTGCCGACTCGCTCGACGCAGTGATCGCAGCCTATGAGGAGCAGTTGGCTGTGGCCGAGGGCGTCGGCGCACAGCCGATCATGATGGCCAGCCGTGCACTTTGTGCCGTGGCTCAGTCCCCCGACGACTACCGAAAGGTGTACGACCGGCTGCTGAGCCAGTCGTCGCGCCCGGTGATCCTGCACTGGCTCGGACCCATGTTCGACCCGGCCTTGGAAGGTTACTGGGGCAGTGGCTCGTTCGACTCCGCCGTGGACACGGTCGTCGACCTGATCAACGACAACGTGGCGAAGGTCGACGGCATCAAGATCTCCCTCCTCGACGCGTCGAAGGAAGTTGCCTTGCGCAACCGCCTTCCCGAGGGCGTACGGCTCTACACCGGCGACGACTTCAACTACCCCGAACTGATCCGCGGCGACGGTGAGCGACACAGCCACGCGCTGCTCGGAATCTTCGCCGCCATCGCGCCCGCAGCAGCAGCCGCGCTGAGCGCCCTGGACCGCGGCGATCTCGAGGAGTACGAACGCGTGTTCGCACCGACTGTCCCGCTGGCGAGGCAGATCTTCTCGGCGCCGACGTACTACTACAAGACCGGAATCGCCTTCCTGGCTTGGCTGAACGGATTCCAGCCAGGCTTCACGATGGTGGGTGGGCTGCAGACGGGGCGCTCGTTGCCGCATCTCGCGGACACGTTCCGGCTCGCGGACCGGGCAGGCGTACTGACGAATCCCGAGCTGGCCGTCGACCGCTTCCGGCAACTCCTGCGCGTGAGCGGGATCGACGCATGAACCGCTACAGCCTCAATCAGGCGACGACGAAGTACTGGCCGCTCGAGGATGTCGTCGCGGCCAGCGCCAAGGCCGAGTTGGAGTGGATCGGGCTGTGGCGAGAGCCGATCCAGGAGTACGGCGTGGACAAGACCGCGCGGCTCGTCGCGGACGCCGGCCTCAAGGTCTCGTCGTTGTGCCGCAGCGGGTTCTTCACCGCGACCGATCCCGCCGAGCGGAAGGCGAAGATCGAGGACAACCGCCGCGCGATCGACGAGGCCGCGACGATCGATACGTCGGTCCTCGTCCTGGTCAGTGGCGGCCTGCCCGCCGGATCCCGCGACGTCGATGGTGCTCGCGAGATGGTCCGCGACGGGCTCGCCGAGTTGGCACCGTACGCCGAGGAACGCGGGGTCACGCTCGCGGTCGAGGCCCTGCACCCGATGTTCTGCTCGGACCGGTGCGTGGTGTCGTCGCTCGGCGGCGCGCTCGACCTCGCCGAGCAGTTCCCGGCGAACCAGGTCGGCGTGGTCGTCGACGCCTACCACCTGTGGTGGGACGCGGACGTGTACCGGCAGATCGAGCGGGCCGGCGAGCGGATCGTGTCGTACCAGGTCAGCGACTGGGTCGTACCGCTACCCGCGGACACGCTGCTCGGGCGCGGGATGATGGGCGACGGCTCGATCGAGCTGCGCCGGCTGCGCGAGGCCTGTGACGCGGCCGGGTACGACGGCCCGATCGAGGTCGAGATCTTCAACCAGCAACTGTGGGACGCGCCGGGGCAGGAGGTCTTCGACCTGGCGCTGGCGAGGTACCAGGAACACGTCATCTACTAGGGAGTTGCTTGTATGACTGACCGGACCATTCCCGCCGACGGTATCGGGATGCACCTCTACACGATGCGCGACGTGCTTGCCGAGGACTACCCGGGGACGCTGAAGCGGCTCGCGGGGATCGGGTACCGGACCGTGGGGGTGAGCGGGCGGTTCGAGCACAGCGCCGAGCAGATTCGTGGGTACGCCGACGACGCGGGGCTCGGGATCGTACTGGAGCACGTCGGCTACAAGCGGCTGGACGACGACTGGGCCGGCGCGCTGGCCGACGTACGGACGCTCGGTGCGCAGTGGGCCGTCGTACCGTCGATCCCGTCCGAGCTGCACTCGGTGGAGGGGTTCAAGACCGCGGCGGCCGCGTTCACCGAGGCCGGGAAGGTTGCGCGGGACGCCGGGCTGAAGCTGCTGTTCCACAACCACGGGCACGACTTCGATGAGCTCGAGGGCCAGGTGCTGTACGACATCCTGCTCGGTGTTGATCCGGAGCTGCTCGGGTTCGAGCTCGACCTGTACTGGGCGGTGGACGGCGGGCACGACCCGGCGAAGCTGTTCCAGGAGCACCCCGGCCGGTTCCCCGCACTGCACGTCAAGGACATGGCCGAGGACGGGTCGTGGGAGGACGTCGGCGCCGGGAAACTCGACTTCGGCGCGATGTTCGAGCACGCAGAGTCCGGCGGCGTGCAGCAGTACCTGGTGGAGCACGACAAGCCCACCGACGCCTGGCAGTCGGCCGAGCGCAGCTACCGCGGCCTCACCGAGCTTCGGTACTGATTTGGGCCACCAACAAACGACTGTTTGCTGTGACAACAAACGCTTAACCGGGTCAGCTGTGGATACAGCTGCTCACGCCCGGTGAAATCGGCCTATTCTCAACGGGTGCAGAACGAGCCCGCGGTCCGGCTGTCCGCCGTCCGCCGCCTGTACGAGGTGAGCGCGCGGATGGGCGCCGGGCGCAGCCTTGCCGAAACGCTGCAGGCGGTCGTCGACGGTGTCGTGGACGGGCTCGGCTTCGGCATCGCCGTACTGAACCTGCGGCACCCGGACGGGAAGTTCGAGGTGATCGCCGTCGCCGGGTCCCCGGAGGCCCGGGCGGCGCTCCTCGGCCGGGTCAGCGCGGCGGACCTGTTCGACGGCGAGTTCGCGATCGCGGACGCGTGGGGCAAGCTCCGGTTCGTACCGCACGAGCGGCTGCCCGAAGGCGAGGTGACCGGCTGGGTGCCCGACGTACCGGTGGCTGACGCTCCGGACGCCTGGCACCCGCTGGACGCGCTGTTCGCGCCGCTGTACTCCTCCGACGGCGAGCTGGTCGGGATGCTCTCGGTCGACCTGCCCGAGGACCAGCGCCGGCCGGGGCCGATCCATCGGGAGCTGCTGGAGATCTTCGCGACCCAGGCCGGGCTGGCGATCGACAAAGCCCGGCTGACCGATCAGCTGCTCGCCGAGAAGACCCGCCTGGAGGCGAGCGAGGCGACGTTCCGGCTGGTCTTCGAGGGCGCCGGCAACGGGATGGCGACGATCGCGTTCGACGGGCCGGACCTGGGCCGGATCCTGACCGTGAACGACGCCTTCTGCCGGATCACCGGGTACTCCGCGGATCAGCTGCTCGGGACGCGCCTGGTGAGCTTCCTGCGCGACGAGGAGCCCGAGCAGACCCGGCACGAACTGGAAGCGCTTGCTGAGGGCAACGGTACGTACCGGTTCGAGCGGGTCTTCACGCAGCCGAGCGGCAACGCGATCTGGCTCGGCGGTACGGCGGCACTTGTCGAGCAGGGTGCCACGCAGCCGCGGATCCTGCTCGTACAGATCGACGACGTGACAGCCCGCAAGGACGCCGAACGCGAGCTCCGGCACCACGCCGCTCACGACCCGCTCACCGGCCTGCCGAACCGCCGCCTCCTGCAGCACCGCTTCACGAAGGTGCTCGAGCAGACCCGCACCACCGGCCGCCCCGGCGCGCTGCTGTTCTGCGACCTCAACCACTTCAAGCTCGTCAACGACAGCTACGGGCACGAGGCCGGCGACCACGCCCTCCGCGAGATCGCCACCCGGCTCAGTACGGCCGTCCGCCACGGCGACACCGTCGCGCGCCTCGGTGGGGACGAGTTCGCCGTACTCGCCGAAGACATCGTCGGCGACGACCTGACCACCCTCATCACCCGCCTCGAGGACGCCGTCAGCCGCCCCCTCCCCAACATCGCCATCCACGTAACCACCAGCGTAGGAACCGTCCCCATCACCCCGGGAACCACCGACCTGGACGCTCTGCTCCACCAAGCCGACCAGGCAATGTACGCCGCCAAAAACCGCCGCACCTGACCAGCGAGTGCCCGGAACCTGCGACTGGCTCAGCGCGGGAGTGGTGCAAGGGCGCAGAGGTAGTTGGCGCCGTCGAGGAGTTCTTGCGTGATTCGGATTCCGGTCAGGTGCTCCGTGAGGGCGAACGTCGCCGCGGTGTGGTTGTCGTAGTTGCGGTCTTCGTTGTCGCGGAGGTCGAAACCGAGGTCGAGCATCGGCTCGATCAGACTGTCCGGCTCGGCGCCGTCGCGGCGGTACGGGAACAGCGGCTCGAAGCGCACCCGCAGCTCACCGTCCTCCATCCAGCAGAAACGGTCCTCGGCGTCGACGTTGCAGTAGTGGGACACGACTCTGGTGCCATCAGAGAGCGGCTGGATGACTTCCGTCGTGACGCCGAGGAAGCCATTGGATTCCAGCAACAGCGTCCAGCCGTCCAGTTCAGTTGCACCGATGACGAGACGCTGGTCCTCACGGCCGAACCACGGCGAGTTGTCCTGCGCGTACTTGATGAACGCCGTCAGACCAGCGGATCGGTCAACGACTTCTCCGTTGATACGACTGAGGGCCTCGGCAGCTCCGACACCGCGGACGAGCGTCATGCAGTAGGCGTAGCTCAGAGCGGTGCCCTCGAACCACGCGTAGTCCTCGGCTGTCACGAGCCCAGGTCTGTCAGGGCGGCGTCGGTCAGGCGGTAGATGGTCCAGTCGTCCTGGGGTTTGGCGCCTAGGGACTTGTAGAAGTTGATCGCGGGGGTGTTCCAGTTGAGGACGGACCATTCGAGGCGTTCGTAGTTGTGCTGGACGCATTCCTGGGCGAGGGCGGTGAGGAGGGCCTTGCCGAGGCCGGTGCCGCGGGTTTCGGGGCGGACGAAGAGGTCTTCGAGGTAGATGCCGTGGACGCCGCGCCAGGTGGAGAAGCTGAGGAACCAGATCGCGCAGCCGACGACCTGGCCGTCGTGCTCCGCCACGTGGCAGAAGACGGCCGGCTGCTCACCGAAGAGCGCGGTCTGCAGTTGTTCAGCGGTCAGGTGGCACTCGTCGGGAGCACGTTCGTACTCCGCCAGCGCGTACACCAGCTCCACGAGCGCCGGTACGTCCTCCGGCCGGGCACGGCGAATCCGTTCGTCGATCATGCGCCCATCCTGCACGGTCAGGCGGGTTCGCCGCCGGTGACCTTGGACATGGTGCGGCGGATGTACTCCGCGGTGTCGATCCGGCCGGCCTCGCGGTCGACGAGGTCGGCGACGTCGTCACGTGCTGGTTCCCAGCCCTCCACGGGGTTGTTCGACAGCGCGTCGCTGACGCGCTGCTTCTGGTCGTCGTCGAGTTCCTCGAACAGGTCCGGCCAGCGCTGGGCGTATCGGCACGGTTCGTAGGCCATCAGTGAACTCCCCGGTAGCGAACAATTCGGGCCAGCCTAGCGAAGCCACCATTCATACCGTCGCCTCCCGTTAAGTTCACGAACCAGTCCGTTAACCTCCTCGCCACTCCCCGCCGAAACACTGACCGGGTTCTCCCCCACCTGACCGCCCTTCATCTGGAGGAACCATGTCCGTGTCTCGCCGTCGCTTTCTCGGGTACGGGGGTGCGGGCAGCGCTGCCGTACTGCTCGGCACCGGGGCCTGGGACGCCTCGACCACGTACGCCGCCCCGACCGGCACCGGCAACCCGTTCACGCTGGGCGTCGCCTCGGGCGATCCGCAGTACGACGGCGTCGTCCTGTGGACCCGTCTCGCCACCGATCCGTACGCCGTGGACGGGAAGGGCGGCATGCCCGCGCGCCCGGTCCGCGTCGAGTACGAGGTCGCGTACGACGAGAACTTCAGGCGTCCCGTACGACGAGGCAGCGTCATCGCCACGCCCGAGCTCGGGCACAGCGTGCACCCCGAGGTCCGCGGTCTGCTGCCCGACCACGTGTACTACTACCGCTTCCGCACCGGCCACCAACTCTCTCCGACCGGCCGGACCCGGACCGCGCCGCATCCGCTGGCCACGCCGCGGAACCTGAAGTTCGTGTTCGCGTCCTGCAACGCGTGGCAGGACGGGTACTTCACCGCGTACGACCACATGGCCCAGGAGGATCTCGACCTGGTCGTGCACCTCGGCGACTACATCTACGAGTCCGGCGTGAAGACCAACAAGCGCGGCGTCACCACCGACCCGCGGTTCCACACCGAGACGTTCGACCTGGCGCGATACCGCCTGCAGTACAGCCTCTACAAGACCGAGGCGCCGCTGCAGGCCGCGCACGCGGCGCATCCGTGGATCCACACGTTCGACGACCACGAGGTGGAGAACAACTGGGCCGGCGACATCTCCCAGATCGACACGGAGCCGGACCAGGACCCGGCCGTGTTCCGGGAGCGCCGCGCGCAGGCGTTCCAGGTGATGTACGAGCACCTGCCCGTACGGCACGAGCAGATGCCGCGCGGCCCGGAGATCCGTTACCACCGGCGTCTGCCGTACGGGCGGCTCGCGGACTTCACGATCCTCGACACCCGCCAGTACCGCACCGACCAGCCGTGCGGCGACGGCGACTCGTCCACCTGTGACGACCGCTTCAACCCGGACAACACGATGCTCGGCGGCAAGCAGCGCGCGTGGCTGCTCGACGGGTTCCGCCGGCCGAAGGCCCGCTGGCAGGTGATCGGCAACCAGACCCCGATGGGCCAGACCGACTGGACGCCCGGTCCGGAAACCCATGTTTGGCTGGACCCGTGGGACGGTTATGTTGCCGAGCGCAACAAGGTACTGGCGGCCGCACAGGACAGCGGCGTCCGCAACCTGGTCGTCATCACCGGCGACCGGCACCAGAACTACGCGCTCGAGCTCAAGCGGGACTTCGCGAACCCGGACTCCGCCACGGTCGGCACCGAGTTCGTCGGTACGTCGATCACCAGCGGCGGCAACGGCGCCGACACCACCGACCAGGGACAGCAGTTTCTGGAGGCGAACCCGCACCTGAAGTTCTTCAACTCCCAGCGCGGGTACGTCCGGGTCACCGTCGACGAGAAGCAGTGGCGGTCCGACTTCCGGGTCGTGCCGTACGTCGAGACTCCGAACGCCCCGATCGCCACGCGCGCCACGTACGTCGTCGAAGACCGCCGCCCGCACGTCCATTCCGGATGATCATCGCGGGCCAAGTCCTCCTGGGGTGATCAGCGCCCGTCGCGACTCCGAGCGGCCCGACCGGCCGTCGGGGTCGCCGGCCGCTGGACCCCACCATCACCCAGGGTGGTCGAGTTGCCCGCCGTCTGCTGCCCGGCTGCGGCGCCTGCCGTCCGGTTCTGCGAGAACTCGGCCATTCTCTGGTCGCGGGCGACCCGCTCCACCGCGTACAGGCCTTCGTCCGCAGCCGCGAGGCCGAGTCGATGACCGAAGTTCTCGCCGGGCGGGGCGTGCTGGAGCCCCAGCTGCACCTGCTCCATCGTGTAATGCATCCTGCCCCGCACCTGGGCGACCGTGGCCGGATCCGGCGCTGCATCCGTCGTGCCGTTCGCCCGGTCGGCTGCTTCGACGATGACGGTCGCGGCCCGCTGCAAGGTCTGGTCGACGTCGCCCGTGGCCAGCGTTGCCGGCAGCGCGCGAGGGTCGATCTGGTCCCGAATGGGCTGCGACGAATCGGCCCGCATCCGCGAGAGACCGTCGACGAACCCGCGAGATACCTCCTGGACCGCGAGGGACTGGTGAACGGGGACCTGGACACCGGCAGCGCTACCAGCACTCTGGGAAGGAGCAGGGTTTCATTCAACTGGGTCAGCGCCGCGTCCAGAACTGGACGTGCCTCAGACGCCCAGGCCGCCGTCCACGCGAAGTACGGCGCCGGTTACGAAGGACGCTCGGTCGCTGAGTAGCCAGGCGGCGGCCTGGGCTACCTCGATCGGCTGGGCGCCGCGGCCGAGGGGCGTCTGCGCGATCAGGGCGTCGATGATGCCGGGCGTCGCGCGGTCCCAGTCCTGCAGCATCTCGGTGAGTGTGGTGCCCGGGGCGATCGCGTTCACCCGGATGTTCTCGGGCGCGTACGTGATCGCGGCCGACTCCGTCAGGCTGTTCACGGCCCGCTTCATCGCGCCGTACGCCGGGAGCGCCGGGTTGCCCGCGAAGGCGCCGACGCTGGAGGTGTTGACGATGCTCCCGTGGCCGGCCGAGGCGCGGATCGCGGCGATCTCGGCGGTCATCGCGGACCACACGCCGCGGAAGTTCACCGCATAGACACGGTCGAGCTCGTCCTGGGCGAGACCGTCCATCGGGCCGGGCTGCTGGCCGATCGCGCCGTTGTTGAACGCTGCGTCCAAGCGTCCGTACTCCGCCACCGTCCGGTCGACGGCGGCACGGATCGCGTCCGGGTCGGCGAGGTCGCAAACGACGTACCGCGCGTCGAGTTCCTTGGCGAGAACGGCCAGCTCGGACTCCGTACGGGCGGCGAGCATCACCTGTGCGCCCTCCGCGACGAACAGCCTGGCTGCCGCGGCGCCGATCCCGCGCCCGGCGCCGGTGATGAGAATGACCTTGTGGTCGAGAAGTTTGTCCATGTCTTCGAGCGTCGGCGGCGCGCGGACCGGTAACCAGGCATCGGTTGTACCTGGCTGAGCCGGCGCAACGAGGCACACTGGAAGCTGTGGACAAACCTGGACTGGCTGCATTCCTCCGCAGCCGGCGGGAGCGGGTCACCCCGCTGGACGTCGGCCTGCCCGCCGGCCGTCGACGCCGTACGCCTGGGCTCCGCCGCGAGGAGGTCGCACAGCTGGCGTACATCTCGACCGAGTACTACACGCGGCTCGAACAGGCGCGGGCGCCGCATCCGTCGAGCGAGGTGCTCGCCGGGCTGACCCGGGCGCTGCGGCTGAACGACGCCGAGCGCAACCATCTGCATCACCTCGCCGGCGTCCCGCAGGTCCGACCGGTCGGACCGCCGCGGGAGGTACGCCAGAGCATCCTCGATCTCCTCGACCGGTTGCCGAACGCGGCCGCGATCGTGCTCTCGGCGTACTGCGAGGTGATCGCCTGGAACCACCTCGCGACCGCGCTGATGGAGGACTTCTCGGTCCGTACCCGCCCGGAGCGGAACTTGCTGCGGCGCGCGTTCCTCGGCGGCGACAAGCACGTGTACTCGGTGGTGGACGGCGCACGCTTCGCCCGGAGCTCGGTGAACCACCTGCGAGCCGTCGCCGCGCGCTACCCCGAGGATCCTGAGCTGCGCGAGCTGATCGCCGACCTGTCCCAGAGCTCGGAGTTCACTGCGCTCTGGGAGGCGCACGAGATCGCGGCCGAGCCGACGTTGTGCAAGTCGTTCCAGCACCCGCAGGTCGGCCTGGTCACCGTGAACTGCGACGCGCTCGCCATCCCGGACCAGGATCAGCAGGTGATCATCTACACCGCGACGCCCGGTTCCCCCTCGGAGGAGGCCCTCCAACTCCTGTCGGTGATCGGCACCCAGCGACTCGACCTCCCCGGGTGATCGTCGGGATTTACGACTCGGAGTGCTGAATCCGTGCGGAGATCGGTGTTGGATTTGGCGGTCCGGGCGCGGGAGGTTTGAGGTATGGCAGCTGACACTCACAAGACCCGCACCATCGGCGACGTCGAGGTGTCCGCGATCGGGCTCGGCGGGATGCCGATGTCGATCGAGGGCCGGCCCGACGAGGCGCGCTCGATCGCGACCATCCACGCGGCGCTGGACGCCGGGATCACGCTGATCGACACCGCCGACGCGTACCACCTGACCGCGACCGACGACGGTCACAACGAGACCCTGATCGCCAAGGCGCTGGCCTCGCACGGCGGCGACACGTCGAACGTGCTCGTCGCGACCAAGGGCGGCCACCTGCGCCCCGGCGACGGCAGCTGGACGGTCGACGGATCGCCGAAGCACATCGCGGAGGCGGCCGAGGCGTCGCTGAAGCGGCTCGGCGTCGAGGCGATCGGGCTGTACCAGTTCCACCGGCCGGACCCGAAGACGCCGTACGAGGACTCCATCGGCGCGATCCGGGACCTGCTCGACGCGGGCAAGATCCGGATGGCCGGCATCTCGAACGCGAACCCCGCGCAGATCCGCCAGGCCCAGGAGATCCTCGGCGGCCGGCTCGTGTCCGTACAGAACCAGTTCTCCCCCGCATTCCGCTCCAGCGAACCGGAGCTCGAACTGTGCGACGAGCTGGGCATCGCGTTCCTCCCCTGGTCCCCCCTCGGCGGCATCTCCCGCGCCGGTGACCTCGGCGCCAAGCACCCCGCCTTCCACACCCTCGCCGCCGAGCTCGGCGTCTCCCCCCAACGCCTCACCCTCGCCTGGCTCCTCGCCAAGTCCCCGTACGTCATCCCCATCCCAGGCTCCAGCCGCCCAGAAACCATCCGCGACTCCTACGCCGCCCTGGACCTAACCCTCACCCCAGCCCAAGTAACCACCCTCAACGCCGCCTGAACCCCAACACGATTGCAACAAGTGGCAACTTGTCCACAGATCACCTGAAAGGCCCCCCGCCCACTCCTCCTGAGCATTAGGGTCAGCTCGGTGCCACTCCGTAACCGCGGCGTGGCATTGGGCAGGCATGAGACGGCCGACTCGGGAGGGCCTGGAACGTGGGGATTTGTGTTCGGTGTGGAAGTCTGCGCGACCCGGTCGGGCAGACTTGTCCGCACTGCGGTGCGACCGCGGCAGGACCGGCACCGGTGCATGGGCCGGCGCAGACCACGTTCCAGGAGCAGGCCGGGCCACCTCACCCCGCCACGCAACCACCGTCGTGGGAGTCATCTCCCACACAAACTCCTAGCGCCGTAGTTGTGCCGCGAGAGACGAAGCTGCGACGGTTGTTCGCCCGGCCGCCCGGGTACCCCAGCTTCTTCTCCTGGCTGATGACCGGCATGCTTCGGAACCCACGCGGCCTGATCGGTGCGCTGATCGCGAGTTGGTTCAACTTGCCTGTGGCCGTCATGCTCGGCGGAATCGGCATGGTGGCCGGGGGCGCTACCGGCTACGTCGGCGGCTCGTTCACCGGCAGCCGCACCGGCGGCTCGTGGATCCACGAAGTCCCTATCCTGGACAGCCTGTTCAGCAGCGCATTCCTGCAAAGCGGCGGCATCTTGGGACTGTTGGCAGGTGCCGCGATCGGTGCGATCGGCGGATTCCTGATCGGCCTGGTGCTGCCTTGGCTGGCGGTCTTCACCGCGAGCCCGGCCGAAGGAGCCGGCCGGTTCTTCGCCCAGCTTCTGGTGGCCTTCCTGTGCGGCTTCCTCTTCTCGACGTACTCCATCGCCGTCGAGAATCTGCGGATCCGCATCGTCGACGGCGGCCGGCGCCCGAGCCGGCGCGAGCGCGAACTGATCGAGCCGATCCTCCAGGAATGTGCTCGGAAGATGGGCCTGACGTCGTTGCCCGTGCTGATGATGGTCGACGATCGCATCCCCAACGCGTCCGCGTACACCCGGCACATCATCGTGAACGTCGGCTTCCTGGACATCTTCGAGTACGAAACCGAGCCGCTGGCCGGTGTGCTCTGCCACGAGCTGACCCACTGGCGGAACGCAGACTGCCTCTCGAACTACTTCATCAACGGAGTCGCTCTGCAGCTCTACATTGCGTACAACATCTGCACGTTCTTGCTGCGTTGGACACGAGGCATCCTCAGACTGCTGGTCTGGTTCGTGACCTGGCCGATTCTGGTCTCCATCCGGTACTTCGTGATGCCGTTGCAGATGGCGGGTATTCAGGCCGCGGAGTACCAGGGCGACCAGGGTGCGGTGTACGCCGGCCACCGCGAGGGCATCCGCAAGGTGCTCGCGAAGCTGCGGGAGAGTTTCGACGGCGCCCGCAACGGCTGGGACATGTCGATCCTGGCGTCACATCCGCCCAACGAACTACGGCTCGAGCTGGTCGAGGAACCTGGCGTCCAGTACCCGTTGCCGGACGCCGACCGGCCCGACGTACCGACGCCGGTGATCATCGCCGGCGGCCTGATGAGGGACTGACCGCAGATGAACCAACCATGGCCGCAGATCCCGCCGTTCGGTGTCGAGCCGCGGCGACAGGTGTTCCTGGGCTGGGACGCCCGCGGTGGTTACAAGCGCTGCTGGAGTGCGCCCGAGGACTCGGTCGGCATCGTCGGCCCGCCGCGCTACGGCAAGACCTCCGGACTGATTGTGCCGTCGGTGTTGTGGTGGGAGGGACCGCTCGTCTGTACGTCGACGCGTGGCGACATCCTCAGTTTCACCGGTGACCGCAGGCGTGCTCTTGCTGCGCCGTACGACGGGTCGGTCAAGGTATACGACCCGTTCGGCAGCGAGTACCCGGAACTGTCGATGAAGTGGTCGCCACTCGCCGACTGCGAAGATCCGTCAGTCTGCTATCGGCGGGTGGCGGCGATGACGGCCGTTGCGGGGCAGGGGGTGCAGGACGGCGACCATTGGCGGGGCGGCGCGGCGGCGATCCTGCGCGCGTACTTCCATGCGGCGGCGTTGGAGAACCTATCGGTGGCCGTCGTCCGGCGGTGGCTGACGGCGCAGGAGACCCGGGACCCAACAGCGATTCTGCGACTGTCGTCGAGCCCGGGCGCGATGTGGGCGGATGATCTGGACGCGGTCAAACTGCTGGGCGATCGCGAGCGTGGGAGCTTCTACTCCGTTGCACGGAACACGCTCGAGGCGACGTCCGAACCCACCGTGCTCGCGTCGTGTTCGCGGAACGAGCTGGACATCGACGAGTTCCTCGACAGCCGGTCGTCGCTGTTCATCATCGGACCGTCACACCAGCAACAGGCAATCGCGCCGTTGATGGCCGGTCTCGTCGACAGCATCGCCCAGCGTGCCTCGGAGCTGGCCGCCAAGCGCGGCGGACGGCTGGATCCGCCGCTCATGCTGGCGCTGGACGAGGTCGCGAACATCGCGCCGCTGCAGAGCCTGCCGTCGCTCGTGAGCGAAGGTGGCGGCCGCGGGATCGTCACGCTGTGGGCGACACAGAGCTTGGCACAGCTCCGTGCGCGGTACGGCGAAGAGCAGCAGGCAGCGATTCTCGCCGCGACGACCGCCAAACTGATCTTCGGTGGCATGTCGAACGGCGTGGACCTGCAGAACATCTCGTCCTGGGCCGGCGAGGAACGCCAAACCACGACGAGCACGCAACTGGGTCCGCAGTACGGCACCTCCCCCACCACCGGCGCGGTCGGCGTCGGCTCCATCGGCGCGGCCCAGAACCACACCATCGGCAACATCTATCGCCCGGCGCTCCCCATCAACGCCATCCAGATGCTGCCTCCTTTCAACGCCTGGCTCTTCTGGCGCAGCGAAGCCCCGTTCCAGGTAGAGGCCCGCCCCGCCGGTGCCATCCAAGAGTTCGCCCAACTAAGGGGCTTCACCACATGAGCATCGATGAGGGCTACGAGTACTTCGCCCGGGTTTCCACGGCGGACAAGGAAACCATCGATCGTCTGAGCGGCCTGTGGCGGCGTCGCGGAGACGAACTCGAGTTCTTCTCCACGGTCGACCTGACCTGGCACCCACGCGGCCCTTACGTGCCCCACTCCGACCTTCTCGTCCCGATCTCCACCGAACAAGTACAGATCCTCATCAACGACCGCCAACGATTCACCCGCTACTGGGTCTGGCACCAAAGCCCAGAAAAGGGCGACTTCGAAGAAAACACCACCGTCTACCGGAAACTCATCAACCCCGATGGCGACATCGACGAAGGCTTCGGCCGCAGCAACACCTGGGTCCGAACCCAGGACATCAGAGAATTCCGAGCCGCCGGCCCCCACGACCACCCCGACCTCGAACCCATCGACCGCGAAACCGCCGAACGCATCATCCAGCAAACCCGCGGAATCACTGGAGCCACCGAGCTCTAACGCACCAGCCGACACCACTCATGCAGTCATAGAGACGAAGGGATCACGCAGATGACCATCGACGAGGGCTATCAGTATCTCGCCCAGGTTTCCACGGCGGACAAGGAAACCATCGATCGTCCGAGCGGCCTGTGGCGGCGTCGTGGAGACGAACTCGAGTTCTTCTCCACGGCCGACCTCACCTGGCACCCACGCGGCCCGTACGTGCCCCACCCTGACCTTTTCGTCCCGATCTCCACCGAACAAGTACAGATCCTGATCAACGACCGCCAACGATTCGCCCGCTACTGGGTCTGGCACCGAAGCCCAGAAAAGGGCGACTTCGAAGAAAACACACTCGTGTACAGGCAACTCATCAGCCCCGACGGCGACATCGAAGAGGGCTTCGGCCGCAACAACACCTGGGTCCGAACCCCAGACATCAGCGACTTCGAAGCCGCCGGCCCCCACGACCACCCCGACCTCGAACCCATCGACCGCCAAACCGCCGAACGCATCATCCAGGAAACCCGCGGAATCACCGGGGCCACGGAGCTGTGAGTCCTGGCCCTTGGCGGGGTAAGGGGCACGAGGCCGATCTGCGTCTCGACGCCGACGAGAACCTGGCCGTTGAAGAAGCTCACCGGCGCGCCGTCAAGCGGCGGCTGGAACTGGACGAGGCGCTGGAGACGACTCGGCGCGCTACAGCTCGCCACAACAGCTACCTCGAAGGACTTCGGTACTCGCTGAAGAGCCTGGAGTCGTTTCGGAGCAAGGTTGCCCGCCGCCATGCCTTGGAGACCGCGCCTGCGACGGCCAATTCCACGAACGACCTCAATCGCTACACACTCACCTTTCCTCGCGAGCAGTACACCGACGGTGTGCTTGCCTGCTACGAGAACCTGCGGGCTCAGGGGTTCGTCAAGGTCAAGGACCGCAACAGCTGGAACACACCGGACTACCGCGGTATCAACTCGACTTGGGCGATCGTCGGTCCGAACGGCAAGGCCCAGCACTTGTTCGAGGTGCAGTTTCATACGCCCGAGGGCTTTGAGGTCAAGGACAAGTACAACCACTTGTTGTACGAGCTGGACCGCGCCGATGAGACCAAGAACAAGGCGCGCAAACAAGCGATACGCCAGTTGCAGGCCGAACGGTACGGCGACATGCAGCCGCCGCCGGGCCATGAGCGGATCTGTCCGCCCCAGCCGTCCACGACGCTCCCACCCGCGAGCCAGGAGAGCATCAACAAAGTCCTGGCAGAGGAGGAGGAACTCCGGCAGCGGAAGGCCGCCGAGGCGCAGGAAGCGGCTGAGCGGGAAGCCGACCGCGAGACCGAGGACCAAGAGCGCTCTCAACAACGAGACCCACTCGCCGACCCCGACGAAGACACCGACTCCGAAACCACCACAGAACTCGAAGAAGACGAACCCACCACCCCCGACACAAACAAGCAATCCGACCCCGATGCCGACGCGGACGCCGATGCCGACGCTGAGGCGGATGCTGACGCCGACGCTGACGCTGAGGCGGATGCTGACGCCGACGCTGACGCTGAGGCGGATGCTGACGCCGACGCGGACGCTGAGGCGGATGCTGACGCCGACGCTGACGCCGACGCCGAGGCGGATGCCGACGCCGACGCCGACGCTGAGGCGGATGCTGACGCTGATGCGGATGCTGATGCGGATGCTGACGCGGATGCGGATGCCGATGCGGATGCCGATGCGGATGCTGACGCTGAGGCGGATGCCGACGCCGACGCCGACGCCGACGCCGACGCGGACGCTGAGGCGGATGCCGACGCTGAGGCGGATGCCGACGCTGACGCTGAGGCGGATGCCGACGCTGAGGCGGATGCCGACGCCGACGCCGACGCGGACGCGGACGCCGACGCCGACGCCGACGCGGACGCCGATGCCGATGCCGGCTCCGACGCCGACGCGGATGCTGACGCTGATGTCGATGCTGAGACGGACGCCGAGGCGGACACTGACGCGGACGCCGAGGCTGACGTTGAGGCGGATGCCGACGCTGATGTCGATGCGGATCCGGATGCGGATGCGGGTGGGCAGCAGGTTGGGGGTGAGGCTGATGCGGATGCTGAGGCGGGGGCTGAGGCTGAGGCGGGGGCTGAGGCTGAGGCGGGGGCTGAGTCGGCGGCTAGCTATGAGGAGCAGTCGGCGGGTGATGACGAGCGGGTGGCGGGGGCGATGGAGTCGGGGGACGACGGGTATGGCGAGTCGTCGTCCGGTGGCGGGTACGAGAGTTCTGCTGACAGCGATTACGGCGGCGACTACGACAGTGACTACGAAAGTTCCGGTGACACAGACATGGGGAGGGAGTGACGGATGGCGTCCAAGCCGCCCTGGGTTTGGGATGGATTGAACGAGGAGATCCGGGAGGAGTCCTGGTACGGGCTCGCGAAGTGGGTGGACTGGCTTGAAGAGGCGTACGCCCCTTGGGTGATGTTGCCGCCCTGCTGGCCAGTACACGAAGGGCTCCGGACCGAGCTGACCATGTTCCGGTACTGGCACCGCTGGCTGATGTCGGCTGCGGTAAACCCGATCGACGGCGTCCGCTGGCACAACGAACTGCGCCGGTCAGCCGTCTCCTGGCGCGAACTCTCGACCTGCCGGCACGAGCCACCTGTTGCCCATCACAACCAAATCATGGCTGCCCGCAAGGCGAAGCGTGATCAGTACCTCGACGAGGCGCGCCGCACGCTACCCAGGCCGCAGGACGAGCCATCCCATTCCGCGGCACCGCCGCACGACTGACGCCGTACCGCAGTACAGCCGCCCAAGGAGGAGTGACGGTGCAGACCATGCAAGCGACCCGACCCACCAGCCCGTTCGTCGAGCCGTGGAGACCCACGCCGCGCGGGACGCTGATCACCGCGCTCGTGATCGCTCTGGTCGTCATTCTCAGCGTCGTGACCGTAGTCGTGCAACGGATCTGGTTCACCCCGGAATCCGTCATCACTGGCTACTACCGTGCCCTCGCCGACCGCGACGCGGAGAAGGCGCTCAGCTTCGGCCGAGGGAGTGCGCCTCTTGACCTGCTCGGCTCCGACAAGTACGTCCCGCCGACGAACCTCAAGGTCGGCAAGATCGAGACAGGCCAGGACAGCGACGGGAAGAAGAGCGACGACGACAGGACCGCGCAGCTCTCCTTCACCATCGGCGACCAGCAGCTGACCGGCCGGATCGACCTGCACCGAAGCAACCAACTGTCCTGGGGGTTGTTCCGCGGTTGGGATCTCAGCGGCGACCGTCCCGCTATCACTGTCAACTCATCGTCTCCAGCGAAGGTCCAGGTGAATGGCCAGGTGGTGCCCCCGGGTGACGACGGCGCGGCCCGGGTCGAAGTCTTTCCTGGCAGGTATGTCGTCGGTATCGCCGACAACCCACTGATTGAGGCCGAGCCGGTCACCGTCGTTGCGGGCTTCGGCGACAGCAGCGCCGACCTGACTCCACAGATCAAGGCCGACGCCAAGACCGCCGTGGACAAGCAGGTGAAGGCGTATCTGAATGGCTGCCGCACTGCTGCACTCAAGCCGAACAACAACTGCCCGTTTTCGGTCGATTCAGACGTCAGCCACCCGGTCTGGCGAATCGACGCCTTTCCGACGATCGCGCTCCGGATCGCCGACGACGGCCAGGTCGTCGCAGAGAGCAGCACCGAAGGCAAGGCGACGCTGACGGGTGTTGGGTACGGCGGCTATCCGGTCAACGACCCCACCTCGTTCAGAGTCTCTGGTCTGGTCAATGTCGAGCAGGGCGCGATCAAGTTCCAGCCAGAAGAATGAACCGGCCCGGAATGAGTTCCCGCAAACTCGCGTTGATCGCCTTCATCGCCAATCTCGTTCTCTGCGGCCTGATCGGAACGAGCCTGCTGATTCTGCGTTGGCCGAGCGACAACGAAGCCATCCTGCCGGAGGCAGTCACGACCTCCAGCTCACCAAGCGCCGGATCACCGGCCGTCTCGCCAACACCAACCGAGAGCTCGCACGCGCCCGCCACCCCGAGCAGCACAACGCCGAGTTCGACGGCTCCGTCCGGGAGTCCAGTGGCCACGTCTCAGATCGTCTCGGGACCAGGCGGCCTGACGACCAGAATCCCGGTCGGCTGGCCGGCCAAGGTCCGCAAAGGCGGCACCGACGCGCAGGCGACAGACCCGAAGACCCCATCCAGCTTCCTTCGATACGGTGGCTCTCCGTCGCCGGCAGGGCCGCTCGTCGACGTCATGCGCGACGCCGAGCATGACTTCAGCGAGACGTATCCCGGCTATCAACTGATCGCCTTGGAGCCCGGCAACTGGCACGCTCACGAATCTGTCACTTGGGAGTTCGAGTTCGACACCGCAGGCGGCCGCAAGCACGTTGCGTCGATCTACTGGCGGGCTGGCAGCGACGACTACGTGCTGTACGCGTCTTCGCTGCTCACCAACTGGCCGACGATGAAGACGATCTACACCACTGCGTACAACGCCACGACGCCATGAAGGGTGACACCGATGGCTGAGGATCCCGCTGCCGAGGTCGCCCGGCTGCACGACGAGCTGGTCGCACGGCCAGATGACAACGAACTCCGAACGCGGCTGGCCTGGGCGATCCGACGGATGACCGAGGCTTCGCTCGCCGTCACCGTGTACCAGGTCCGCTTGATCGCGAGCGAGCGCCAGCGCGACCTCTGCCGCCAGGCGGTCGCACAGATCATGGAACTCGCGCCTTGGGACGAGGAACTGGTTGCCTTCACGAGGGGCCTCGATGCCGACATCGCGCAGGGCAGTCGCTGGATCTGGCGCAGCCGTCCGGTGGCTATCACGTTGACAGCATGTGCCGTACTCGCCGGAATCGGGCTGGCTGTAGCCGGTGGCCTCAGCGGTGACATCACCCTGTTCGTCATCGCGGCGTTGCTCAGCAGTGCTGCGATGGGCGGTATCGTGCTCGCCTTCCGCCGGCAGAGCTGGCAGCTGGCGGCCAGGTCGGCGCAGTCGATCATCGAACACCCCGGCATCTGACTCTTGGAATTCCTGGGGTTGGGGTGGTGTTCTTTCTCTTGATGGTAGTTTAATTGTCAACTACTGAGGAGGATGGATGCAGTTCGGGGTGTTCAGCGTTGGGGATGTGACCGAGGACCCGACTACGGGGGCCACGCTCTCTGAGGGTGAGCGGATCAAGGCGATGGTGCGGATCGCACTCAAGGCGGAGGAGGTGGGGTTGGATGTGTTCGCGCAGGGTGAGCATCACAATCCGCCGTTCGTGCCGTCCTCGCCGACCACTCAGCTCGGGTTCGTCGCGGCGCAGACGTCGAAGATCATCTTGTCCACCTCGACAACGCTGATCACGACCAACGACCCGGTGAAGATCGCGGAGGACTACGCGATGCTGCAGCATCTTGCGGACGGTCGCGTGGATCTGATGATGGGGCGCGGCAACACCGGCCCGGTGTACCCGTGGTTCGGGCAGGACATCCGGAACGGGATCGCGCTCGCCGTCGAGAACTACGCGCTGCTCCGTCGCCTCTGGCGTGAGGACGTCATGGATTGGGAAGGCAAGTTCCGTACGCCGCTGCAGGGCTTCACGTCGACGCCGCGGCCGCTCGACGACGTACCGCCGTTCGTCTGGCACGGCTCTATCCGGTCGCCCGAGATCGCCGAGCAGGCCGCGTACTACGGGGACGGCTTCTTCCACAACAACATCTTCTGGCCGATCTCGCACACCGAGCGGATGATCCAGCTGTACCGGCAGCGCTTCGAGCACTACGGGCACGGCGCCGCGGACCAGGCGATCGTCGGCCTCGGTGGACAGATCTTCATGCGCAAGAACTCGCAGGACGCGGTCAACGAGTTCCGTCCGTACTTCGACAACGCGCCGGTGTACGGGCACGGCCCCTCGCTCGAGGACTTCAGCCGCGAGACGCCGCTGACTGTCGGCAGTCCGCAGCAGGTGATCGAGCGGACGCTGTCGTTCCGCGAGCACTTCGGCGACTACCAGCGGCAGCTGTTCCTGATCGACCACGCCGGCCTGCCGTTGAAGACGGTGCTGGAGCAGCTCGACATCCTGGGTGAAGAGGTCGTTCCCGTACTGCGTAAGGAGTTCGCGGCGCTGAAGCCGGCGCACGTACCGGACGCCCCGACACACGCTTCCCTGAAGGCCGCGGCCGAGCGGGCACGGGATCTGGAGACGATCGAATGACCGAGAAGACCATCGCCGTCGTGACTGCCGGGCTGACGACACCGTCGTCGTCCCGGCTGCTCGCCGACCAGTTGGCGGCGGCCGTCCGCGACGAACTGTCAGGGCGCGGCATCGGGTCCCGGATCGAGTTGATCGAGGTACGGGACCACGCCCACGAGCTGACCGACAACCTGCTCACCGGCTTCCCGCCCGCGAAGCTCCGTGAGGTCCTGGACACAGTCACCGCCGCGGACGCCCTGATCGTGGTCAGCCCAACGTTCAGCGCCTCGTACTCGGGCCTGTTCAAGATGTTCTTCGACGTACTCGACGACCAGGCGCTCGCCGGCAAGCCCGTTCTACTGGCCGCGACCGGAGGCACCGAACGTCATTCGCTGGTGCTCGAGTTCGCGCTGCGACCACTGTTCGCGTACCTGAAGGCGCTCCCGATCCCGACCGGCGTGTACGCGGCGTCGACCGACTGGGGCGCCAACGCCGCCGGCCTGCGCACCCGCATCAGCCAGGCGGCCGGCGAACTGGTCGCCGCGCTCCACCACGAGACGCCGACCCAGGCGGACCCGTTCGAGAGCCCGACCCCGTTCGAGGACCTGCTGAACGGATAGGCGGATCGCCAGGCCATCACAATCCGTCGCCGGGGCCGCCCGCAAGCGTGCGATGCCCGTACGTGGGCAATTGTGATGGCCTGGGGATCCCTAGCGCCGCTCGTCGACGAGCAGGGCGATGCCGTCCAGGATCCGGGCCAGGCCGAAGTTGAGGGCGTGAGCCGGGTCCAACGCGGACTGGAACTGCTCGCCGACCGCCGTGCCTACGCGACCCGCGAGCGGGAAGTAGCTGCCGGTCATCACCGTGGTGAGGGTCGGCGAGATCTGCCGCCACCACTCCTCGTCGGACAGGCCCGATTCGCGCTGCGTACGGAGCTGCTCGGCGCCGGCGCGGGCGGTGCCCTGGACATGGGTCAGGACGAGACTGAGCGCAGAGTCCATCTCGACGTCGGTCAGCCCGAGCCCGTCCAGCGGCCGTAGCTCGATCTCGTACTTGCGGGTGATGTTCGGACCCAGGGCCGTGCGCATGGTCGGGACCTCGTGGATCCACGGGTGCGCGGTGAGCACGTCCCAGTTCCGGCGGGCGATGAATTCCAGGGCGCCGCGCCAGCCACCCGGCTGATCGGCCGGCTCCGAGGAGGCGTACAGGTCGCCGTACGCCTGGTCGAACATCAGGTCGGTCAGCTCACCCTTGCCCGGAACGTGCGTGTAGAGCGACATCGTGCCGACCTTCAGCCGCTCGGCGACCGTCCGCATCGAGAGCGCCTCGAGCCCGGACGAGTCCGCGAGCGCGATCGCCGCGTCGACGATCGCGCGCACCGTCAGGCCGGACCGGCCGGGTTTGGTGTGGCTGCCCCAGAGCAGCGCCAGGCTGCGCGCCGGATCGGGCGCCGCCGCCTTTCTTCCCGCCACTCGGAACCTTCCTCCACCGCTGGTCGTTGGCCGTATCGTACCTGAGCCGTACAATGTACGGTACACTCTACGGCTCAACGACCCGAGAGGTGGGAAGTGGCAACGGAGCGAGTGATCGAGGCCGCCGGCGTACGGAAGAACTACCGCGGCGGCGCGGAGGGGGCGGGGCTGAACGGCTTCGACCTGGAGGTCACGGCCGGCACGGTGACGGGCCTGCTCGGCCCGAATGGCGCCGGCAAGACGACGGCGGTGCGGATCCTGTCCACGCTGCTGGAGCTGGATTCCGGTACGGCGCGGATCGCGGGCTACGACGTACGGCGGCAAGGAGCGGAGGTACGGCGGCGGATCGGGCTGGTCGGGCAGTACGCAGCGGTGGACGAGATCCTCACCGGGCGGCAGAACCTGGTGCTGTTCGGGCGGCTGAACCATCTGAAGCGGGCGAACAGCCGCGCGGACGAACTGCTGGAGCAGTTCAGCCTGACCGACGCGGCGGGGATCGCGGTGAGCAAGTACTCGGGCGGCATGCGCCGGCGGCTCGACCTGGCGGCGAACCTGATCGTGGCGCCGCGGGTGCTGTTCGTCGACGAGCCGACGACCGGGCTCGACCCGGCCGGGCGGATCGAGGTGTGGAATGCCGTACGCCAATTGGTGGACGGCGGTACGACGGTGTTGCTGACCACGCAGTACCTGGAGGAGGCGGATCAGCTGGCGAACCGGATCTCGATGCTCAAGGAGGGGAAGGTCGTCGCGGAAGGGACACCGGACGAGTTGAAGACACAGCTGGGATCGGACCGGCTGGAGCTGGTGCTCGCCGATCCGGGCGAGGTGCAACAGGTCGTGGAGCTGGCCGCGCCGCTCGCGGACGGGGAGGTGCAGGTGACCGACGTACGGATCAGCATTCCGGTGCAGGATCGGACGAAAGCCCTGGTGGTGATGGCGAATTCGTTGCACGAGGCAAGGATCGAGGCGGAGGACATCACGTTGCGGCGGCCGACGCTCGACGAGGTGTTCCTGCATCTGACCGGAGTGGAGGTGGCCGCATGATGTGGGCGCTCGCGGACAGTTGGACGATCGCACGCCGGACGTTCCTGCACTGGCGGATGCAGCCGGCGCTGGTGGTGTTCACCTGGTTCTTCCCGGTTCTGATGCTGCTGCTATTCGGCGGGCTGCTCGGCGGCGCGATGGAGTCGGACGCGTCGTACTACGAGCTGCTCGTGCCGGGGATCTTCGCGCTCGCGATGCTCTTCGGGCTGGAGGGCACCATGACCGCGGTCGCGACCGACGTGTCGAAGGGCGTGACGGATCGGTTCCGGTCGTTGCCGATGAGTTCGGCGGCGGTGGTGCTCGGGCGGTGCATCGCGGACCTGCTCGACTCGGTGGTGACGCTGCTGGTGCTGGTCGGGACCGGACTGGCGCTCGGGTGGCGGTGGCACGAGGGGCTGCCGTCGGCGCTGGCCGCGTTGGGGCTGTTGCTGCTGCTGCGGTTCGCGCTCTTGTGGGTCGGGATCTTCATCGGTCTGTCGGTCAAGAACGCGCAGAGCGTGACGATGGTGCAGGTTCTGGTGTGGCCGGTCGGGTTCCTGTCCAGCACGTTCGTGGCGACGTCCACGATGCCTCACTGGCTCGGCACGATCGCCCAGTGGAACCCGCTGTCGGCGACCGCGACCGCGGCACGGGACCTGTTCGGCAATCCTGACCCGTCGAGCACGGCGACCTGGATCGGCACCCACGCCGGGATCGCGGCGATCATCGCCCCGATCGTGCTGACGGCGATCTTCCTCCCGCTGTCAGCACACCGCTTCCGCACCTTGTCGCGCTGACCCGGACCCCCACCACTCACCAACGGCCGGCTCCGGGCCGGCCGGGCCTCGCGCTGAGCGTCGAACGACGCCGCGGCGCGAGGTGGTGAGTGGCGGGCGTTCGCTCACGGGGTCAGCTGGCCGCCGTTGATCTCGATGATCTGGCCGGTGACGTAGGACGCCATCCGCTCGGAGGCGAGGAACAGGATCGTGCCGACGCACTCGTGCGGGGTGCCGGTACGGGCCATCGGGATGGTGGCGAGCATGGCCTCCATCTGGGCGTCGCCGGTGTGCCGGTCGTGGAAGGGGGTCTTGATCACGCCGGGCGCGATCGCGTTCACCCGGATCCCGTCCGGCGCGAGCTCCTTGGCCAGCCCGCGCGTGAACGTACTGACCGCGCCCTTCGACGTCGCGTAGACAACCGACCCGCCGGCCCCACCGGTCCGCCCGGCGATCGACGTGACGTTGATGATCGATCCGCCGCCCTGCGCCTTGAACACCGGCACGATCCGCCGGCTGAGCGCGAACACCGAGGTCAGGTTGACGTCCAGGATCCGATGGAACTCCTCGTCCGGTACGTCGGCGATCGCGGACCGATGTACCAGGTCGCCGGCGTTGTTCACCAGGACGTCGATCCGCCCGTGCTCGGCGAGCACCTCGTCGACGAACGCGTCGGCTGCCTTCGGGTCGGCGAGGTCTGCCTGATGCAGCGACGCCGTACCGCCGGCGGTCTGCACCGCCCCGACGGTGTGCTTCGCGCCCTCGGCATTGCGGTGATAGTGCAGTGCGACCGTGGCGCCGGTCTCCGCGAATCCGACCGCCGCCGCAGCCCCGATCCCGCTGCTGGCCCCGGTCACCACCACGACCTGATCCCTGAAATCCAGATATCCCATGCGGCTATCCTCTCCCGGCCGCGGCCGGAACGCGCCGGACGGCGGGATGGCGGGACCGGCGCAGGAGTATTTTCGACAGATGGGATACGCGCTCGGGGAGCTCGGGCTCCGGCGGTGGCGGACTGGTGACGCGCTGCGGCTCGCCGCGGCACACGACGACCCGGAGATGGTGAACCAGGGCGGCATCGTGGACCGGGCGTCCGCGGTCGACTGGATCGGCCGGGTCGCGGATCTGGACAACGGGCACGTGTACGCGGTCGCGGACGCCGACGACCACCCGATCGGGTGCGTCGCGGTGACGAACATCGACCGGCACCGGGTCGGCTGGACCTGGTACTGGACACTCGCTGACGTCCGCGGGCAAGGCGTCGCCCGGGACGCTCTGCGCGCGCTCGCGGGCTGGGCGCACCAGGAGGCGGGCCTCTACCGCCTCGAGCTCGGTCACCGCCTGAACAATCAGGCGTCCTGTGCGGTGGCGGCGGGCGCCGGCTTCCTCTCCGAAGGCATCGAGCGCCAGCGGCTCGCGTTCGACGGCACGCGGTACGACGTTGAACGCCACGCCCGGCTGGTCACGGACCCGCTCACCGCCCCGCAACGGCCGGTGACTGTCACAGGGTGAGCTTGGGGTGCCGGTTGACGTCCTTGTAGAGCAGGTAGCGGAACCGGCCCGGCCCACCCGCGTAGCAGGCCTGCGGGCAGAACGCGCGCAGCCACAGGAAGTCGCCTTCCTGCACCTCCACCCAGTCCTTGTTGAGCAAGTACACCGCCTTGCCCTCGAGGACGTACAGGCCGTGCTCCATCACGTGCGTCTCCGGGAACGGGATCACCCCGCCCGGCTCGAACGTCACGATGTTCACGTGCATGTCGTGCCGGACGTCGTCCGGGTCTACGAACCGCTGCGTCTGCCAGGCGCCGTCAGTCTCCGGCATCTCCCGGCCCGCGACGTCGGCCTCGTTCGTGACGAGCGCGGGCGGTACGTCGATCCCGTCGATCCGCTCGTACGCCTTCCGCACCAGGTGGAACGTCGCGGACACGTCGCTGGTGTTCCGTACGGTCCATTCGCCGCCCGGCGGCAGGTACGCGTACCCGCCCTCGGTCAGCGTGTGCTTCTCGCCCGCGACGGTCAGCACAATGTTGCCGGAGACAACGAACAGCACGGCCTCCGCGGCCGGATCGGTCTCCGGCTTGTCGCTGCCGCCGCCCGGTGCGACCTCGACGATGTACTGCGAGAACGTCTCCGCGAACCCGGACAGCGGCCGCGCGATCACCCACAACCGGGTGTCGTCCCAGAACGGGAGCCGGCTGGTGACGATGTCGCGCATGGTGCCGCGCGGCAGCACGGCGTACGCCTCGGTGAAGACCGCGCGGTCGGTGGTGAGCTCGGTCTGCGCGGGCAGTCCGCCCTTCGGCGCGTAGAAGGTCATCGTTCTCCTCGGGTCAGCAGCCGGCCGCGCGGGTCGGCGGCGAGGTCGACGGGGACGCCACGGAGCAGGGTGCTCCGGACGGCGCCGGTCAGCGTACGGCCGTCGTACGGCGTGATGGCGTTCTTGTGGTGGAGCTGTCGCGCGTCGACGGTGAAGGTCTCGTCGGGGGCGAGGACGCACAGGTCGGCGTCGTACCCGACCTCGATCCGGCCCTTCGTACGCAGCCCTGTCTGATCGGCAGGTGCTTCGGCCATCCAGCGGACCACGTCTGCGAGCGTGAAGCCGCGCCGGCGGGCCTCGGTCCAGATCGCTGCGAGGCCGAGCTGGAGCGAGGCGATCCCGCCCCAGGCGGTACCGAAGTCGCCGGTGTCGAGGTGCTTGAGGTCGATCGTCGACGGTGAGTGGTCGGACACGATCTGGTCGATGGTGCCGTCGCGGAGGCCTTCCCAGAGCAGTTCGCGGTTCGCGGCCTCGCGGATCGGCGGGCAGCACTTGTACTGCGTGGCGCCGTCGGGGATGTCCTCGGCCGTGAAGCTGAGGTAGTGCGGGCAGGTCTCGGCCGTGATCCGTACGCCGCTTGTCCGGGCTTCCGCGATCAGTGGGAGTACGTCGGCGCTCGACACGTGCAGGATGTGGACGCGACAGCCGGTCTCGCGGGCCAGCTCGATGACGTGCCCGACCGCTTCGTTCTCCGCGGTCCGCGGGCGGGACTCGAGGAACGCCCGGTAGCTGGCCCCGTCCGGAGCAGCGGCCTCGTCGATGCGGTGGGCGTCCTCGGCGTGCACGATCAGCAGGCCGTCGAAGGGTGCGATCTCGCGCATCGCGGCGGCGAGTTCCTGCTCGTCGAGCGGCGGGAACTCGTCGACACCGGAGTGCAGCAGGAAGCACTTGTAGCCGAAGACGCCCGCGTCGTGCAGCGGGCGCAGGTCCGGGACGTTGCCCGGGATCGCGCCACCCCAGAACCCGACGTCGACGTACGCCTGCGTCTCGGCGGTCTTGCGCTTGAGCGCCAACGCCGGTACGTCACAGGTCGGCGGGATGCTGTTCAGCGGCATGTCGACGATCGTCGTGACCCCACCGGCCGCTGCCGCTTTGGTCGCGGACGTGAAGCCCTCCCAGTCAGTACGGCCCGGGTCGTTCACGTGTACGTGGGAGTCGACGAGGCCCGGCAGCAGCACCTCGTCGCCGGCGAGCCGGAGCTCCGTCGCGGCGTCGAGCACGGCGTCGTACGGGGAGATCGCCACGATCCGCCCGTCGCGGACGCCGATCGCACACTCCTGTTCGCCCCCGGCCCGCAGCACGCGGCGGGCCCGGACGACGAGATCCAGAAGACTCATGCGATCCCTCTTTCCCTTCGTGTCATCGTAAGGTGCGCCGCCGCGATCCGTTCCCCGAGCACTTCGAGCAACGGCCGCGGCTCAGCAATGCACCGCTCCACGTCAGGCTCCACATCAGTCAGCGCGCAGACCGCCGACACACCGATCCCGTGCAGGCGATCGAGCGCCAGCCGATTAACCCCACAAACAGCAACCACCGGAACGCCGGAGGCGTGGGCTGAGGCGGCGACGCCGGCGACGGCTTTGCCGTGGAGGGTCTGTTCGTCCAGGGCGCCCTCGCCCGTGATGACCAGCTCAGCGCCTTCGAGTTGTTCGCTGAAGCGGACCATCTCCAGCACGAGATCGATCCCGGGCCGGAGTTCCGCGTCCAGCAGGGCGAGCGCCGCGAACCCGACGCCGCCGGCCGCGCCCGCACCAGGCGTATCGCGAAGATCGCGCCCGGTCGCCCGCGCGACGGCGTCGGCCCAGCCGGCCAGCTCCGCGTCGAGCTCCGCGACCTGCCTCGGATCAGCGCCCTTCTGTGGTCCGTACACAGCAGCCGCGCCGCGCGGCCCGGTGAGCGGATTGTCCACGTCGCACGCGACAACAACCTCGACTCCGTGCAGGCGCCGGCGGAGCGCGTCCACCTCGCTTTCCGGAACTAATTTGTCACGGAGCGGCGAATTAGTTCCGGAAAGCGCCCGAATCAGGCCGCGGCCGCCGTCGGTGGAGGCGCTGCCGCCGATGCCGAGGACGATGCGGGTGCAGCCGGCATCCACGGCTGCGGCGATCAGCTCGCCGGTGCCGTACGTCGTCGCGGTGAGCGGAGCGGGTACGCCGCCCGGCAATCGCACCAGGCCGGAAACGTCCGCGAGTTCGACCACGGCGGTGTTGCCCGATCGGGCGTACCCGCTCTGCACGGGCTCCCCTGTCGGGCCGGAGGCGACCATCGGGACGAGCGTGTACCCGGAGGCGACGGCGGCGGCGAGCGTGCCATCACCGCCGTCGGCCACCGGTACGCCGACTACGGTCGCGTCGGGGCAGACTCGTCGCACCCCGGCACCGACCGCTTCGGCGACCTCCGCGCTGGTCAGCGTCCCCTTGAACTTGTCCGAGGCAACCAAAACCCGCACGTGTCAGTCCAGCAAGGCAAGCGCGGTCGGCGCGTCCGCCGGCGAGATCGCCAGGTCCTCGAACTCGACCACGTTGTCGATCTCGACGCCCATCGACACGTTCGTGACCCGCTCCAGGATGACCTCGACGACGATCGGCACCTGGTGCTCCACCATCAGCTTCTTCGCCTGCTCCAGGGCCGGCAGGATCCCGTCGGGCTCCGAGACCCGCAGCGCCTTGCAGCCAAGGCCTTCCACGACCTTCACGTGGTCGACCCCGTACCCGTTGACCTCCGGGCTGTTGATGTTCTCGAACGACAGCTGCACGCAGTAGTCCATGTCGAAGTTCCGCTGCGACTGGCGGATCAGGCCGAGGTACGAGTTGTTCACCACCACGTGGATGTACGGGATGTTGAACTGCGCGCCGACCGCAAGCTCCTCGATCAGGAACTGGAAGTCGTAGTCGCCCGACAGCGCCACGACCGTGCTCTCCGGATCCGCGACAGCAACCCCCAGGGTCGCCGGTACGGTCCAACCGAGCGGACCGGCCTGGCCGGCGTTGATCCAGTGCCGCGGCTTGTACACGTGCAGCATCTGGGCGGCCTGGATCTGCGACAGCCCGATCGTGCTGACGTACCGGACGTCCGGCCCGAACGCGCGGTTCATCTCCTCGTACACACGCTGCGGTTTGATCGGCACCGCGTCGAAGTGCGTCTTGCGCTGCAAGGTGGTTTTCCGCTCGCGGCACTCCGCGGCCCACGCCGTACGGTCCGGCAACGAGCCCGCCTGCTCACGGGCGACCTCGACGAACACCTCCAGCGCGGCGCGCGCGTCCGACACGACCCCGTAGTCCGGCGCGAACACCCGGCCGATCTGCGTCGGCTCGATGTCCACGTGGATGAACTTCCGCTCACCGCGGTACACGTCCAGCCCGCCGGTGTGCCGGTTCGCCCACCGGTTGCCGATCCCGAGGACCAGGTCCGAGGCGAGCAGCGTCGCGTTCCCGTACCGGTGCGACGTCTGCAGGCCGACCATGCCCGCGCTCAGCGGGTGATCGTCACCGATCGCACCCCAACCCATCAGGGTCGGTACGACGGGAACGCCCGTGATCTCGGCGAATTCAACGAGCAAATCCGCGGCTTCCGCGTTGATGATTCCGCCACCGGCCACGATCAGCGGATGCTCCGACTCCGCGAGCATTGCTAGCACCTTCTCGGCCTGCGCCCGGGTAGCGGCAGGACGCGAGACCGGCAGCGGCTCGTACGTGTCGATGTCGAACTCGATCTCGGCGAGCTGTACGTCGAGCGGCAGGTCCACCAGTACCGGACCCGGACGGGCCTCGCGCATCACCTGGAACGCCTTCTGGAACGTGCCCGGGACCTGCGCGGCCTCCATCACCGTGACCGCCCACTTCGCGACCGGCTTGGCGATCGCGGAGATGTCGACGGCCTGGAAGTCCTCCTTGTGCAGCTTCGCCACCGGCGCCTGGCCGGTGATGCAGAGGATCGGGATCGAGTCCGCGGCGGCGGAGTACAGCCCGGTGATCATGTCGGTGCCGGCCGGTCCGGACGTACCGATGCAGACGCCGATGTTGCCGGCGCGGGCCCGGGTGTACCCCTCGGCCATGTGCGACGCGGCCTCGACGTGCCGGGCGAGCACGTGCTTGATGCCGCCGTGCGCGCGGATCGCGCTGTAGAACGGGTTGATCGCGGCACCGGGCAGCCCGAACGCCTGCGTCGCCCCTTCCTTCTCCAGGATCAGTACGGCGGCATCGACCGCCCGCATGCGAGCCATCAGCCGACGTCCTTCCCGGACAGCCGCTCCACGCCGCGCAGCAGCGCCGAGTGGTCGAGGCCGCCGTCGCCGTTCGCGCGGGCCGATGCGACCAACTGCGCCACCAGCGCACCGAGCGGTACGACGACGCCCGCCTCGCGCGCGGCCGCGGTGACGATGCCCATGTCCTTGTGGTGCAGGTCGATCCGGAACCCGGGCTCGAAGGAGCGCGACAGCATGTTCTCCTTCTTCTGGTTCAGTACGGTCGAACCGGCCAGCCCGCCGCCGAGCACCTCGAGCGCGGCCTTCGTGTCGACGCCGTACGCCTCCAGGAAGACGACCGCCTCGGAGACCGCCTGGATGTTCGCGGCAACGATCAGCTGGTTGGCCGCCTTGACGGTCTGGCCGGAGCCGCTCGGGCCGACGTGCACCACGGTCTTGCCGACCTTGTCGAACAGCGGCTTGGCGACCGCGAAGTCGTCCGCCTCGCCGCCGACCATGATCGACAGCGCGGCGTTCTTCGCACCGGCCTCGCCACCGGAGACCGGCGCGTCGAGCAGCCGGAAGCCGAGCGCGCGGGCCTGCTCGGCGAGCTGCTGCGTGACGTCCGGCCGGATGCTCGAGAAGTCGATGATCAGCGAGCCGGTCTCGGCGTTCTGGAACACGCCGCTCTCACCCTCGAGGACGTCCTGGACGTCCGGCGAGTCGGGCACCATCACGCAGATCACGTCGGCGCCCTTGACCGCGTCGGCGATCGAGGTCGCCGCGCGGCCGCCGGCCGCGATCAGCGCCTCGGCACGCTCCGGCGCCCGGTCGAGACCGGCCACGGTGTGACCGGCGTTGGCGAGGTGGACGGACATCGGGTTGCCCATGATGCCGAGGCCGATGAAGGCGATGTTGGTCATGATTCGTCTCCTGGGGTGATCAGGCTCAGCGGCGCTCGAACGGCAGCCAGCCGAAGCTCGCGTCTGAGGTGGTGGATGGCTTGTACTCGAGCCCGACCCAGCCGTCGTAGCCTCCTGCTTCCAGGGCTTCGAGCTGGCGGTCGAGCGGGAGCGTGCCGGTGCCGGGCTCGTTGCGGCCCGGATGGTCGGCGATCTGTACGTGGGCGACCCGGTCGGTGTGGTCGGCGATCACCCGGTCGACGTCGTCGCCGTTGACCGCGAGGTGGTACAGGTCCGCGAGCAACCCGATGTTCGGAACGTCGTAGGCCGCCTGAACCCGGTCGATCACGCGGAGCGCGTCGGCCGCGAGCTTGAGCGGGTACTGCGCAGCGCCGCTGACCGGCTCGACGAGCACGGTCGCGCCGATCCGCGCGGCGGCCTTCGCGGCGAGGGCGAGGTTCTCGACCGCGATCTCGTCCTGTTCCTGCTCGCTGCTCCCGTCGTCGACTAGCGCTGCTCGGCGATCTAGCGCCGCTCCACCGGCTAGCACTGCTCCGTCGGCTAGCGCTGCTCCGTCGGCTAGCGCTGCTCCGCTGGCTAGCACTGCTCGGTTTCCGTACAGGGCGTTGAAGCCCTGGGTGCCGAGGCGCTCGCCGATGCCGACCGCGACGTCGATGTTGTCGCGGAACTCGCCGGAGCGTTTCGGCCAGGACACCAGGCCACGGTCGCCGCCGGGCATGTCGCCGGCGAAGAAGTTCAGGCCGCTGAGCCGGACACCGGCGTCGGTGATCGCGGCGACGAACGCGTCGACCTGGCGGTCCGGCGGGACCGCCTCGACGAACGGCCACCAGAACTCGACCGCGCTGAACCCGGCCTTCCGGGCGGCCGCCGGCCGCTCGAGCAGGGGCAGCTCGGTGAAGAGCAACGAACAGTTCACCGTGTACCGCAACTGGTGGCTCATGCTGATCCAACTTCCGCATTGTGGAACTTGATTTCTGTTCTGCGGAACGACCATAAGCTCACTCCGATCCACCGTCAAGGCAACGCAACCGCTCGTCTGAGAGGTTCACCCCCGACCTTGTCCCTTCAGTTGCCGCATGCAGGTGGTGAACGGGCAAGGTGCGTGGTCAACCCTTCAAACGTTGGAGAGGGCGAGGTGGGCGGGCTGTTCCTCGCGGGGGCGCGCGTTGTACTTTCCTCTAAAGAATTCATCGCGGAGGTACGTCGTGTTGCTGGCCGAACTGCTCGACGCACCGGAGCTCGGGCTGCGCCTGCTCTACTCCGCGGGCGGTGTGCTGGACCGGCCGATCGGGCGCCTCGTGACGACCGACCTGCTCGAGCCGGGGCGGTACCTGAGCGGCGGCGAGGTGGTGCTGACCGGCCTCGTCTGGCGGCGGCAGCCCGCGGACAGCGAGGCGTTCGTCGCGTCGATGGCGGCCCGCGGTGCGACCACGATTCTCGCGGGCAAGGCGCAGTTGGGCGACGTACCCGCGGATCTGGTGGCGGCCTGCCGGCAGTACGAGGTGACGCTGATCGAGGTTCCGGTCGAGATCGCGTTCGCGGACGTCACGGAGTACGTCGCCGCGGCCGGCTCGGCCGAGACGGGCGCGCGGTTGTCGGCGAGTCTGGTGCGGCAGCGGCAACTGTTGTCGTCGATCGCCGCGGGCCGCAGCCTCGACGAGCTCGCGGCGCGGATCTCGGCCGAGATCGGGCACGACTGCCGGGTGCTGACACCGACCGGGCGGCACGTCGTACCGGGGCCTGGTGAGCTGGACCCGGACACGGTCGACGCGGTGAGCCGCAAGTTCCTGACGGCGGATCGAACGCCGGCGGTCGCGCAGACGCTCGACGCGTCGTACAGCCTGTTCCCGGTCGGATCCGGGCTCGGCAACCGGCTGACCGCGTGGTTCCTGGTCATCGACGGCGACCACAACGACTGGTCCCGCGATCACGTCGAGGCGGTGCACGAGTTGTGCGCGATCGCCGCGCTCGACCGGGCCCGCCGCGACGAAGGACGCCGGGCGCTCCGCCCGCTCGTCGCGGACGCGCTCGCGCTGGTCGAGTCGGGCGCGCCGCAGCCCGAGGTCGCCGCGCGCCTTCGCCAGGCGGGCGCGCACTCCGAACGCCCGATGGTGGTCGCGGTCGCCGAGCTGCGCGACGACGGCCCGAGCGAGGTCGCACTCACCCTGCTCGAAGACGTCGCGCTCACCGTCGGCCCGGCGGTCGTCGCGCCCGGGCGGGATGGTCTGCTGGTCGCCTTCCTGCCCTTCGCCCCCGAGCTTCCCGAGCACGTCCGGCGCGCGTTCGTACGGCTCGCACCGGGCCTCAATCGGGCGCATCTCGCGGTCGGGATCAGCGGTGAGACGTCGATCGACGCGCTCGCGGGCGCGCTCGAGGAGGCCCGGTTCGCGCAGCGCGCCGCGGGTGCAGCTCGCGCACCGGTCTCGGTCGTGACGTCGGACGAGGTCGCGTCGCACGTCCTGCTGCTCGCCACGCTCCCCGACGACGTTCGACGTACGTACAGCAACCGCGTCCTCGGCGCCGTACTGGACCACGACCGCCGTACCCGTGCCGACCTGCTCACCACGCTCCAGGCGTTCCTCGCGTGCTCGTGTTCCTGGACCCGTACGGCGGAGTCGCTGCATCTGCACGTCAACACCGTTCGCTACCGGATCGAACGCGTTGAGCAACTGACCGGACGCGATCTGTCGACCCTCGAGGACCGGGTCGATGTGTTTCTCGCGCTGAAATCGCTCTGATTGTGTGATCGCACAAAACTGGGCGTTCTGCGGTCGTTCATCTTCGGAGGTTCACCGGGTGCAATCCGGGACGCGCTGAGTCGATGCTCAGGGGCAGGTCGAAATCCCCTCGCCCAACCAGCACCGCCCAGCCAGCACCGCGCAGCCGAGGAGCGTGTCCCCGATGAAGGCAAACCTGCGACCCAGCCGGCACCCTGTTGATCAGGTCCTGCCCCCAGGCAAGCTCGCGGTGTACGGAGCGCAGCACGTGCTGGCGTTCTACGCCGGCGCGGTGATCGTGCCGATCCTGCTCGCCAGTTCGATCGGGCTCAGCACCGAGCAGCTCATCCACCTGATCAACGCGGACCTGTTCACCTGCGGCATCGCGTCCATCATCCAGTCGGTCGGCTTCTGGAAGGTCGGCGTCCGGCTGCCGCTGCTGCAGGGCGTCACGTTCACGGCGGTGTCGCCGATGATCGCGATCGGGCTCGCGGCCGGTGGTGGTACCAACGGTCTGCTGGTGATCTACGGCGCCGTGCTGGTCGCGGGCCTCGCCACCTTCTTCATCGCGCCGTACTTCAGCAAGCTGATCCGGTTCTTCCCGCCGGTCGTCACCGGTTCGGTGATCACGATCATCGGGCTAGCACTGCTACCGGTCGCGGCTGGGGATGCAGTCGGCGGCGCGGGGCCGACCGCTGCGCCGACGAGCGGCAAGAACATGGCGTACGCGCTCGGCACGCTCGCGCTGATCGTGTTGATCCAGCGCGTGTTCAAAGGGTTCATGGCCACCATCGCCGTACTGGTCGGCCTGGTCGCCGGCACGCTCGTCGCCTGGGCGTTCGGCGACGCGCACTTCGGCGCGGTGCACGACGCGGCCTGGGTCGGCGTGACGCAGCCGTTCTACTTCGGCTGGCCGAAGTTCTCGGTGGCGGCGATCATCTCGATGGTCGTGGTCATGCTGATCACCGCGGTGGAGACGACCGGTGACGTGTTCGCGACCGGCGAGATCGTCGAGAAGCGGATCGGCCGCGCCGACATCGCCCGGGCGTTACGTGCCGACGGGCTGGCGACCACGATCGGCGGCATCTTCAACTCTTTCCCGTACACCTGCTTCGCGGAGAACGTCGGCCTGGTCCGGCTCACCCGCATCCGCAGCCGCTGGGTGGTCGCGGCCGCGGGCGGGTTCATGATCCTGATCGGGTTGCTGCCGAAGGCCGGCGCGATCGTGGCCGGCGTACCGCATCCGGTGCTCGGCGGCGCGGCGCTGGCGATGTTCGCCACGGTTGCCGTGGTCGGGTTCCAGACGCTGGCGAAGGTCGACTTCCACGACCACCGGAACGTGGTGATCGTCGCGACCAGCGTCGGGCTGGCCATGTACGTGACCGCGCAGCCGCAGGTCGCGCAGGCGGTGCCGGACTGGGCCGAGATCATCTTCGGCAGCGGAATCACGCTCGGCAGCCTGACCGCGATCGGCCTGAACCTGCTGTTCCACCACGTCGGCAAGAACTTCGGCCCGGCGGTCGCGGGACAACCCGGCGACTCGATCCGGCTCGACCAGGTGAACAAGATGACGCGCGACGAGTTCGTCGAGACCTTCGGCGACCTGTTCCAGGGGCCGCGGTGGGCCGTCGAGCGCGCCTGGGACCTGCGGCCGTACGGGGACACGCACGCGCTTAGGCGCTCGTTCCAGGAGGCGTTGTTCTCCGGGTCCCGCGAGGAGCAGCTCGAGCTGATCAAGGCGTACCCGCAGCTCGGGTCGCAGTTCGTGGCCGACGGGCTCAGCGGCGAGGCGTCGCTGCGCGACCAGTCCGACAAGGGGCTGACGTTCCTCGGCGATCCGGAACGCGACCAGCTCACCGCGATCACGTCGGCGTACGAGGACCGCTTCGGGTTCCCGCTGGTGATCTCGGTGCGGGACGCCGAGTCGTACGAGCGGATCGTCGAGCAGGGCCGCGAACGACTGGAGAACTGCGACAACCAGGAGCACGCCGCCGCACTGCTCGAGATCGCGAAGATCGCCGGCTACCGCTTCGACGACTTCGTCTCCGACGCCAACCCGATCCACAGCGCCCGCACCCGATGGAGCACCAACCGATGACCACTCAAGCCCTCAGGGCTCCCGCACTGACCGTGAACGGCGAGGTCACCCCGATCGGGGACATCTCCGTCCACACCACCGTCCTGGACTGGCTGCGCGACCGCGGACTCACCGGCGCCAAGGAGGGGTGCGCCGAAGGTGAGTGCGGCGCCTGTTCCGTGCTGGTTGCCCGTCCTGGCACCTCCTCGGCAACCGAGTGGACAGCCGTGAACGCCTGCCTGCTCCCCGTCGCCTCCCTGGACGGCCAGGAACTAGTCACCGCCGAGGGCCTGGGCACCGCCGCCGTCCTGCACCCGGTCCAGAAGGAAATGGCAGTCCGCGGAGGATCCCAATGCGGCTTCTGCACCCCCGGCTTCATCTGCAGCATGGCCGCCGAGTACTACCGCCCCCACCGAACCTCAACCCCCACCGAGCATCACCCGGTCGGCGCTGGGGACCATGAGTGTGGGGCGAATGGGTTTGATCTGCACTCGTTGAGTGGGAACTTGTGCCGGTGCACGGGGTATCGGCCGATCAAGGACGCTGCTTATGCGCTGGAGGAGCCGGCAGAGAACGACGCGCTCGCCGTACGCCGCAACTCGCCCCCACCTGCGCCCGCGGCGACCGGCATGGTCTCGAGCGAAGGTGAGTTCCTCCGCCCACCCACGCTACAAGCTGCGCTGGCCGTTCTGAGTGAGCGAGACGACGCAGTAGTGGTCGCCGGTTCGACCGACCTCGGCGTGCAGTTGAACATCTTCGGCTCGCGCCCGCCGCTCACGATCGCGATCGACCGGCTGGAGGAGCTGCGCGAGTTCACCTTCGCGCCGGACGAGGTGCGGTTGGGCGCGGCACTGACCTTGACCGAGATCGAACGCCTACTCAGCGGCCGGGTCCCCTTGCTCGCCCAACTCTTCCCGCAGTTCGCCTCGCGTCTGATCCGGAACGGCGCCACCATCGGCGGAAACCTCGGCACCGGATCACCCATCGGAGACACCCCTCCCGCCCTCCTCGCGCTGGATGCGAGCCTGGTCCTCGCATCACAGCGGGGTGAGCGGGTAGTGCCGTTGGCCGACTACTTCACCGGCTATCGACAGACGGTCCGCTCCGCCGACGAGCTGATCAAGACGATCATCCTTCCGTTGCCCCTGGCACCAATGACAGCCTTCCACAAGATCGCCAAGCGACGCTTCGACGACATCTCGAGCGTAGCGATCGGGTACGCCATCACCGTTGCCGACGGCACCATTCAGGACGCGAAGATCGGCCTGGGCGGCGTCGCAGCCACCCCGCTGCGCGCCCGCAGTACCGAAGCAGCCCTGATCGGCAAGCCCTGGAGCGAGCAGACCGTACGCACCGCTGCCGCGCTGATGGCCGCGGAGGGTACGCCGATGGACGACCACCGCGCGAGCTCGTCGTACCGCGCCGCGATGCTCGGCCAGTCGTTGTTGCGCTTCTACTTCAAGGAGGTCGAAGCATGAGCCACCTGTCGGAGCGGCCGCTGCAGCCCGTGGTCGGCGTACCGATGCCACACGAGAGCGCCGCGCTGCATGTCACCGGAACGGCCTTATATACAGACGATCTGGTGATGCGTACCCGCGACGTACTGCATGCATGGCCGGTGCAGTCCCCCCACGCGCACGCGCGAGTGACAGCGCTGCGCGTCAAGCCGGCGTACGACGTGCCCGGAGTCGTTCGGGTGCTGACCGCGGACGACGTACCGGGCGTGAACGACGCGGGCGTGAAGCACGACGAGCCGCTGTTCCCCGGCGAGGTGATGTTCAACGGGCATGCAGTGTGCTGGGTGCTGGCCGACACGCTGGAGGCGGCGCGACTCGGGTCGCTGGCGGTCGAGGTCGAGTACGAGCCGCTGCCGTCGTTGGTGACCGTGCCCGAGGCGATCGAGGCCGGGAGCTTCCAGGGCATTGGGCGTCGCCTTGAGCACGGCGACGTGGACGGAGCGCTTACCGCGGCTGCATACGTATTCACCGGTGAGTTCGAGTTCGCCGGGCAGGAGCATTTCTATCTGGAGACGCATGCGGCGTTGGCCCAGGTGGACGAGTACGGGCAGATCTTCGTGCAGTCGAGTACGCAGCATCCCTCGGAGACGCAGGAGATCGTCGCGCATGTGCTCGGGCTCGCGAGTCACTCGGTGACCGTGCAGTGCTTGCGGATGGGCGGGGGCTTCGGCGGCAAGGAGATGCAGCCGCACGGGTTCGCCGCGATCGCTGCGCTGGGCGCGACGCTGACGGGGCGGCCGGTGCGGTTGCGGCTGAACCGGACGCAGGACATGACGATGTCGGGCAAGCGGCACGGGTTCCACTCGACGTGGCGGGTCGGCTTCTCCGACGACGGTCGCCTGGTCGCGCTGGACGCCACGCTGACCGCGGACGGTGGCTGGAGCCTCGATCTGTCCGAGCCGGTGCTCGCGCGGGCGATGTGCCACATCGACAACGCGTACGAGATCCCGCACGTGCGCGTCGACGGACGGATCGCGAAGACCAACAAGACGTCGCAGACCGCGTTCCGCGGGTTCGGCGGGCCGCAGGGGATGCTCGTGATCGAGGACATCCTCGGGCGCTGCGCCCCGCTGCTCGGGTACGACGCCGCGGAACTGCGTCGGCGGAACTTCTACCAACCGGGCGATTCCACTCCGTACGGGCAACCCGTCCGGCACGCGGACCGACTCGAATCGTGCTGGTCGCAGGTCCTCGCCAACGGGGACGTTGCCCGGCGGCAGGCTGAGGTAGCGGAGTTCAACGCCGCGCACGAGCACGTGAAGCGTGGGCTGGCGCTGACGCCGGTGAAGTTCGGGATCTCGTTCAACCTGACGGCGTTCAACCAGGCCGGTGCGCTGGTGCATGTCTACAAGGACGGGTCGGTCCTGATCAACCACGGCGGCACCGAGATGGGCCAAGGCCTGCACACGAAGATGCTGCAGGTCGCCGCCACGACTCTCGGCGTACCGCTGGAGCGGGTCCGCCTGGCGCCGACGCGGACCGACAAGGTGCCGAACACCTCCGCGACCGCCGCGTCCTCGGGCGCCGACCTGAACGGGGCGGCGATCAAGAACGCCTGCGAGCAGATCCGCGAGCGGCTGGCGCAGGTGGCCGGCGGGAAGCTCGGGATCAGCCCGTCCGACGTGCGGTTCGTGAACGGCATCGTCCGCGGGCTCTCCGGCGACGGCCTGCCGTGGAACGAACTCGTTGGGATGTCCTACATGCAGCGGGTGCAGTTGTGGGCGGCCGGGTTCTACCGTACGGAAGGTCTGCACTGGGACGCGAACGCGATGCGCGGCGAGCCGTTCAAGTACTTCGCGTACGGGGTGGCCGCATCGGAGGTCGAGGTCGACGGATTCACCGGTGCGTACACGTTGCGGCGTGTCGACATCGTGCACGACGTCGGCGACAGCCTGAGCCCGTTGATCGACATCGGGCAGATCGAGGGCGGGTTCGTGCAGGGCGCCGGGTGGTTGACGCTCGAGGACCTGCGTTGGGACTCGAGCACCGGCGAGCGCCGCGGCCGGCTGTCCACGCAGGCGGCGTCGACCTACAAGCTCCCGAGCTTCTCGGAGATGCCCGAGGTCTTCAACGTCACGCTTCTCGAGAAGGCGCACGAGGATGGTGCTGTCTACGGATCCAAAGCAGTTGGTGAGCCCCCGCTCATGCTCGCCTTCTCGGTCCGCGAGGCCCTGCGCCAAGCAGCCGCAGCTTTCGGGCCACCTAACACCAGCGTCGATCTCCCCTCGCCCGCAACCCCCGAATCCGTTTACTGGGCGATCGAGAAGGCCCGGGGAGGTCTCTCATGGAGTGGGTGAAGGCCGTTCAGCGGTTGCGGGCGGGGCGTCGTGCAGGCGTACTCGTAACTGTGTTGTCCGTACGTGGGCATGCGCCTCGGGAGGCCGGGGCGAAGATGGTTGTTGCTGCCGACAGAGTTTGGGGGACGGTCGGCGGCGGCAACCTGGAGGCTCTGGGGGTGGAGCGCGCGCGGGAGCTGATCACCGAGGACGCGACGACTCCCGAGGTGTTGACGGCGGCGTTGTCCGACAAGGCGCCGTACCAGCATGGGGTTCAGTGCTGCGGTGGTGAGGTGGAGCTCTTGCTGGAACCGTTGCCCGTGGTGCCGTCCGTCGCGATCTTCGGCGTCGGGAACGTCGGGCTCGAGCTGGCGCGGATCCTCGCGCGGCACGACCTCGAGCTGCATCTGGTCGACTCCCGCGCGGATCAACTGACATCGGAGCGGCTAGCGGTGCTCGCCGACGCGGTCGCGCAGGTGTACGTCCACAACGTTCCCGTACTCCCAGAGCTCGTCGTCGGCGAACTCCCGCCCGGTACGCACGCCGTCATCATGACCCACGACCACGCGGAGGACGCCGCCCTTTGTGACGCGGCGATCCGCAACGACCAGCTGGCGACGATCGGCCTGATCGGGTCCAGCGCCAAGTGGACCCGCTTCCAACGCAAACTCGCCGAGGACGGCAACCCCCCCGAAGCGATCGCGCGCATCACCACCCCGATCGGCATCCCCACCATCCGCGGCAAACAACCAGCTGTGATCGCCCTCAGCGTCACCGCCTGGCTCCTCGAACGCTTCACCGAACAAGCGACCACCCCCGCATCCCCTGCTGGGCGGGCTTCTGATGTATCTGCCGTGCGGCTTCCCGTCGCGGCTCGTCCTGCCGAGCGTCGCCCTGCGCCGGCTCAAAGTAAGGCGCAAGCATGACCCTCTACCGTGGCACGTTCATCGACACCCCGGAGAACCCGTTCGCGGGCGCCGGCCTGCGGGTCGGTACGGACACCGGCCTGCTCGTCGAGGACGGCCTGATCGTTGCTCGAGGCCCCTTCGCGGACCTCCGCCAGGCGCACCCCGCCGAGCAGGTGGTGGATCTGCGCGACGGCGTCGTACTCCCGGGATTCGTCGACACCCACGTGCACTTCCCGCAGATCCGCGCGGTCGGCGGGCTCGGCCTCCCGCTGCTCGAATGGCTCGACCGGTACGCCCTCCCCGAGGAAGCCCGGATGGCCGACGTCGCGTACGCAACCAGCGTCGCCAACGAATTCGTCCGCGGACTCGCAGCCGCCGGTACGACGTCCGCGCTCGTCTTCGGCGCGCACTACGCCGACGCGGTCGACGCACTCTTCAGCGCAGCGGCCCAGGTCGGCCTGCGCATCACCAGCGGCCTCGTCCTGAGCGACAGGCTGCTGCGCCCGGAGCTCCTGACCACGCCGGTCCGCGCGTACGCGGAGTCGCTCGCCCTCGCGAACCGCTGGCACGGCGTCGGCCGCAACCGGTACGCGGTGACGCCCCGCTTCTCCCTCTCCTGCACCGACGAACTCCTCGCGACCTGCCGGGAACTCATGGACGCGATTCCCGGCGCGCTCTTCACGTCCCACGTGAACGAGAACGAGGCCGAGATCGCGACGGTCGCCGACCTGTTCGGGGGCAGCGACTACGTGACGACGTACGACCGGCATGGCCTGGTGGATCGCCGTACCGTGCTCGCCCACAACGTGCACCCGACGGACGTGGAGCTCAAGACGCTCGCCTCCAGCGGCGCCACGGTCGCGCACTGCCCGACGAGCAACGCCGCGCTCGGGAGCGGCCTATTCCCGCTGACGCGGCACCTGCAGTACGGCGTACGCGTCGCGCTCGGGTCCGACGTCGGCGCCGGCACGGGCTTCTCGCTCCTCAAGGAGGGTCTGCAGGCGTACTTCTGCCAGCAACTCCAAGGCGACCAAGGCCGGCCCCTCACCGCGGCGCACCTCCTCTACCTGGCCACCACCGCCGGCGCCGACGCCCTGGACCTCCCCCAGGTCGGCCACCTCTCTGTAGGCCACCACTTCGACGCCCAACTCCTCCGCCCCGCCGAAGGCTCGCCCCTGGCCGTAGCCATCACCCACGCCGAAGACACTGAAGAAGCCCTGGCCCGAATCTTCACCCTAGGCACCCCCACCGACATCCAAGCCGTCTGGCTCAACGGCACCCTCCTCCACTGACCACCCCCGCCCGCCGGTGACTGGCGACAGGCAATTGCCGCTTCCCTGGCGCACATGTGGGTCCGGAGAACCGGTTATCCACTCGCGTTGAGGGTTCTTCGCCGGCCTGAACGCGGAGAACCCCCACCACGAACGGATCTCTGCTCGCGTTGTGGGTTCTCTGCTCGCGTGCGAGCGAAGAACCCTCAAGAGCAGCGGATATCCATCCTGCTGACGCAGATGTGGACGCACGCCCGCCGGCCCTCAACGTGCCGGCCCGCCTGTCCGCCCGGAGTTCTCGACCCGCCGGCCGGCGTGCTGCTTCACGTTGTCGTCGAGTCGTGGATCCCGGCGGCGAAATCCGGCCGATTGCAGCCTCGACCCACGACTCGGCGATCCGGGGTCCAGCCAAACGCCACGACTCGGCGCAATGGGGAGGGGCGGGTGCTCCGAGTCACGTCCATCTGTCGCACCGCCCGGGATCGGGGTGATCAGCACCCACACATCGAACAGAAGAACCGCAATTGCCTATCGCAGTCCCCTTTTGCACAGGCGGTCCTCACGCCACCTCACGCCACCTCACGCCACCTCTCGGCCCCTCTCGGCCCCTCTCGGCCCCTCTCGGCCCCTCTCGGCCAGTACGTGCGTCCGCTCCCGCGCCGTACTTCAGTGCGCCGTCGAACTCGACCACTAGCGTCCCGGCCAGCGAGAAGTCGGCCCTGCCGATCACTCGGCCCGATTCGTCCCGGATCTCCGCCTGACGCGTGAACCACCCGCCCCTGCAGTCAGCTGAAGAGCGTGGCTTGGGTTCGGGCGGTGGCTGCGGCCAGGGCTGGTGCGTCGGCGGTTTGGAGTACGTCGTGTTGTACGACGGGGCGGCCGTTGGCCAGGAGCAGTGCTAGGGGTGGGGGCGTGGAGAGGGCCAGGGCTGCGATCGGGTCGGGGATGCCTGCGTGCGGGAGGCCGGTGAGGTCCCAGAGGGCCAGGTCGGCTTGTTTGCCGGGTTCCAGGGAGCCGATGTCGTCGGAGCGGCCGAGGATGCGGGCGCCGTCGAGGGTCGCCATTTCGAGGGCGTCGCGGACCGTCAGTGCTTGCGGGCCGCCGCGGGCGCGGGCGAAGAGGAGGGCGTGCCGGAGCTCCTCGATCAGGCTGCCGGATTCGTTGCTCGCGGCACCGTCCACGCCGAGCCCCACGGGCGACCCGGCGGCGCGGAGGTCTGCCGTACGGGCGATGCCGGCGCCGAGGCGGGCGTTCGAGCTCGGGCAGTGCGCCACGCCCGTACCCGTACCGCCCAGATGCTTGATCTCCGCGTCGTCGAAGTGGATGCCGTGCGCGAACCACACGTCCGGCCCGGTCCACCCGAGCTGGTCAGCGTACTCGAGCGGCGTGCAGCCGTACGTCTCCCGGCACCATGAAGTCTCGTCGGTCGTCTCGGCCAGGTGCGTGTGCATCCGTACGCCGCGACGCCGCGCGAGCTCGGCCGACTCGCGCATCAGCTCACCACTCACGCTGAACGGCGAACAAGGGGCGACCACGATCTGCAGCATCGAGTTCGGTGACGGATCGTGCCAGCGGTCGATCGCGGTCTCGGTCGCGGCGAGGATCTCGTCGCGGTCCTCGACCACCGAGTCCGGCGGCAACCCGCCGTCCTTCTGACCGCGATCCATCGACCCACGCGCCGGGTGGAAGCGCAGTCCGATCTCCTGCGCGGCAGCGATCTCCGCCGCGAGCAGATCGCCGCCAGATCGCGGGAAGACGTAGTGGTGGTCCGCCACCGTCGTACAGCCGGTCAGTGCTAGTTGTGCTAGCGCTGCTCGCGCGGCGACGTACACGGTCTCCTCGGAGATCCGCGCCCAGACCGGATACAGCGTCGTCAGCCACTCGAAGAGCGTCGCATCCGCGGCGAGGCCGCGGGTTACCCACTGGTACAGGTGCTGGTGGGTGTTGACGAACCCCGGTGTGACCACGCACCCGCGCCCGTCCAGCACGCGAGCATCGGCGTACGTCGGCGCAGGCCCGGGATCGACCGCTACCAAGCGATTGCCCTCGGCAACCACGTGGCCGACGAACTCGCGCCGGTCCGGATCGAGGGTCGCCACGTGGGCGCCCTCGATCACGATCCGGGGCATCAGCAGAAGCCGGCGATGTTGGTCCAGGCGCTGCCGGCGTCGCTCGCGTCGTCCCGCGTCACGGTCGCCTCGATCAGCCCGTACGGACGGTCCGCGGCGACGAACACCTCGCCCGGGTTCTCCACGCCGAAGGGAGCGAGGTCGACCAGGAAGTGGTGCTTGTTCGGCGCCGAGAACTTGATCTCGGCAACCTCCGGGTGCTGCTCGAGCACCGCCTGCCCCATGCCGTACAGGGTCTGCTGCAGCGCCAGGCTGTGGATCTTCGCGAACTGCTCCAGGAGCAGCGCCTTGATCCCGGCGTACGACTTGTCCCAGTCGACATCGGTGTGGTCGTAGCGCCAGCGGGCGATCAGCGACGTCGCGAGGATCCGGTCGTTCGTCTCCGCCAGCGTCGTGTACTCGTCCTTCAGGAAGCCGTGGAACTCCGAGCCGGTCGACTTCAGTACGACGAGATCGCTGATCCCGGAGACGACGTACGCCTTCCGCCCGGCACCGCGCCCGTCGATGTTGACGACCGTGTTCCGGACGCTGCCACCGGTCCGTACGAAGGCGTGGTCATGCTCCTGGCCGTCGGCAACGATCCGCTCCCAGGCGTACTCCTCGACCTCGATCCGCGCGCCCGCGGCAGCCGGCGACGCCTCCAGGAAGCGGTCGCCGAGGGTCAGCGCGTAGTCCTCGATCGCGCCGACGCCCTTCTGCTTCGCGAACGCGAACGCGGTGTTCTTCTGGGTGTCGGTAGGCAGCACGTCGGCCTGGTCGCCGGTCGTGTGCGCGGCCTCGAAGTTGCCGCGCAGGGCGGTCGACACGTTCAGGTCGCGGATCTGGTGCCGGGGCGTGTCGCGGTAGATGCGGACGACGCGGCTCTCGGCCTTGCCGTACTGGTTGGCTCCCAGGTGGATGGCCATCTCGGATCAGCTCCCTCGGTAGGTGGAAAACGCGAACGGGCTGAGCAGCAGGGGGACGTGGTAGTGCCGCTCGTCGGCGACCGTGAAGGTCACGGAGACCTCGGGAAAGAAGATGTCCTGGCCGGTGGCTTCCGCGTACGCCGCGACGTCGAACCAGAGCCGGTACGTCGCCTGCTCCAACGTTTGCGCAAGCTCGCCGATCCGGCCGTCCTGGTCGGTCGTACCGGAGGCTTCGAGGACGTCGCCCCGATAGAGCCGGACCGGAACCCCCTGCGCCGGCAGGCCGAGTGCGGTGTCGAGCACGTGAGTACTGAGGCTGCTCATGCAATCACCACCTTGGTCAGCCGGAGCAGCGCGATCTTGCGCAGCTCCTCGTGGACGACGGACGCCTCGGTCGCGTCGTCGTGCGTGAGACGGGTCTGCAGGCTGGTCAGCATCTGCTCGGCGGACAAGCCCGTGGCGCAGATCAGGAACACCCGGCCGAAGCGGTCCTCGTACTGACGGTTGCCGTCGGCAAGTGCCTGGCGTACGTCGGGGCGATCGTCAACGCCCGACTGCTCGGACCGGGACCAGGCGGCCTCGGTGCTTGCGCCTTGCGGCCGGTCGCCGATCCGCGGATGCGCCTGGAGGGCCCGATCGACCTCGTCGTCGTCGAGCTCCCGCAGCACCTGGTCGGCCAGCGCGGTCAGTGCGGCACGATCGCCGTACGGCCGCTTGGCCAGGATCGCGTCCACCCAGCGGGGTACGTCGCAGCAGGCCGCCAGCGCCGGCCGCAGCCGGTCGGCCGGAGTGGAGTTGAACTCCTCCAGGTCCACGATCACACCTTCTCGAATCCCGAAACCAACTTTCCGTATGACGAGAGGGTGACATCCGGCGCCGCTGTCGTCAACAGTTTGTTGAAGTTGCTGGACCGCCAGGCAGGCAGAACCCACCAAAACAGGCTGTTTTCACCCCGAAAGGCAGACTTCTGCCTGCATGGAGATCCACCAGCCACCGCGAGCGCGATCACCAGGCACGAGCGGGGCGCGGTTAGCGGGCGATCACCGAGCGGGGGCGCGGTTAGCGGGTGGGGGCGCGGGTGGGGGCGCGGTGGGCGGGCGCGGTAGGCGGGCGCGGTAGGCGGGCGCGGTCAGCGGGCGCGGTCAGCGGGCGCGGATGGAGGCGCGGTCAGCGGGCGCGGTTCAGGTAGTTGTAGACGGTGAAGCGGGTGACGCCGAGCGCCTCGGCGACGGTCTCCGCCGACTTCCGGTACTCGAACGCGCCACGAGCCTCCAGCAGCAGGACGGCCTGCTGCTTGTCGTGCCGCGAGAGCTCCCGCAACGGCCCACCCAGCTCGCCCGCAACCTCCGCCAACAACCCCTGCACCCCACCCTCGCCCACCCGCGGGCCGCCGTCGGCGGTATTGCCGGCCGCCGTCCCCGCCGCTTGCCGAGCAGAACCGCCCACGGCCCTTCCAGCCGCCTTCCCGGCGGGACCGCCGGCCGCCCTACCCGCATCTTTCCCCGCGGGACCACCGCCCGCCTCGGCGCCAGTTGGCTGCTCGGTGGGGAGGCGGATGGTTACTACGGACTTGCCTTCCCATTCGAGGGTGATGTCGTCTGGGGCGGCTTCGCTGGGGTCGAGTAGTTCGGCGTTCAGGCGGTCGACCAATGGGGCGATCGCCTGGGCGAGGGGATGTGGTTCAGGCATCGCGGCGTACCTGCAGGGTCACCTGACTGGCGCCGCCGGCAAACGCCGCCTCGAGCACCTTCGGCAGTGCAGGCAGCAGCAGGTGCTGCTCACCGCTGACCTGCGTCCCGAGCGGACCGAACTCACACTCGAGCCCAGCCTCCTCCGCCGCCCGGAGCGCCTCGGTGGCATGTGCGGGCGGTGAGCCCTTCACATCGAACGGCTCCGTGGTGAACTCCGCAACCAGTCGCATACCGCGAGGCTAGGCTCGCCGCGCCAGTTTCGCGAGGCCTGTGGTGTTGAACTCGGTTGTGTCGATCGCGCCGCAGTCCATGCCGCGCAGGACGAAGGCGGCGAGGGCGGTCGCGGTGGCCGGCTCGTCGAGGTACCCCGACTCGCCGTCGCCGAGGTACGCCCGCAACCGCAGCGCGGCCTGGTCGAAGCCTTCGCGATAGAAGGCGTACGTCGCAGCGAAACGGGTCGGGAGCTGCGCAGGATGCATGTCCCAGCCCTGATAGATCGCACGCGCGAGCGAGCGACGTACCAGCCGGAAATGCAGCTGCCACGCGTCGTGGACCGCGTCGCCGACCGGGAGAACGTTGGTCGAACCATCGGATACGAACACGCCGGTGCCGGCCGCGGCGAGCTGCATGACGTCCTTCGCGTGGTCCGCGACCGGATGCTCCATGCTCTGGTACGCGGCCGCAACACCGAGCGAGGCGGAGTAGTCGTACGTCCCGTAGTGCAGCCCGGTCACGCGCCGGCCGCCTGCCTTGATCATCCGGGCGATCAGCGCCGTACCGTCGGAACCGAGGATCGCCTGCGGCGTCTCGACCTGGATCTCGAACTGCAGCTCCGGCAGACCGTGCTTGCGTTCGAGGGTCTCCAGGACGTACACCATCGCCTCGACCTGCTCGACCGATGTCACCTTGGGGAGCGTGACGACGAGGCCCTCGGTCGTCTGCAGGTGTTCGAGGAAGAGGTCGAGAGTACGGACCCCGCGGCGTCTGGTTGGTGCCTCCAACGATTTGATGCGGAGACCGTAGTACGGGGTCTGTCGGGGGATCTGCGCTGCAGCGATGGCCGCGGCGTCCTCCTCGTCGTCGGGACGGTTGCCGTAGCCGTCTTCGAAGTCGATCCGGAGGTCCTCGATCGGCTCCCGCTCGAGCTTGGCCCGCACCCGGTCGTACACGCCGTCCGGCAGGTCCAAGACCTTCGGGAAGTCCGGGTACTCGTCGAGTGCTGCGCGCGCCTCCGCACCCCAATCCGCGACCGTGCGTACGTCGTACCGATCGGCAGGGACGTAGGCGGTGTGCACGGGCTGCCGCACTCCGCGGTCACCGCGGTAGTCGGCGGTCAGCGCCGCGTCCGCGGCCGCCAGCCGGCGGTCGAGCTCGGTGGTCAGGTCATCCACAGTGGCCTCCATTTCCGTATTGCGGAGACTATTATCTACTTCGCGGAATATACAACCGTTCATACTTCCGGGATCTGGCGCTAAACTTCCGTGATCCGGAAAGGTGGAGGACATGGCGGAGACGAACAGCAAGGGCCGCACCGGCGGCGTGCAGTCGATCGAGCGGGCCTTCGGGCTGCTCGAGACGATGGCCGACGCGGGCGGCATGATGGGTCTGTCCCAGCTGGCCGCCGCCTCCGGGCTGCCGCTGCCGACGATCCACCGGCTGGTCCGTACGCTCGTCGACCTCGGGTACCTGCGCCAGGAGCCGTCCCGGCAGTACGTGCTCGGTCCGAAGCTGATCCGGCTGGGCGAGAGTTCGTCGCACATGCTCAGTGTGTTCGCGCGGCCGCATCTGGCGCGACTGGTCGACGAGCTCGGCGAGTCCGCGAACATGGCGATGCTGGACGGCGATCAGATCGTGTACCTCGCGCAGGTGCCGTCGCGGCACTCGATGCGGATGTTCACCGAGGTCGGGCGCCGCGTGCTGCCGCACTGCACCGCGGTCGGCAAGGCGATCCTGGCGGGATTCCCGGACGCCGAGGTCCGCGAGCTCCTGCGACGTACTGGCATGCCGCAGCACACCGAGAACACGATCACCACGCCCGACGCCTTCACCGCTCAGCTCCATGAGGCGGACGAGCAGGGCTACGCCATGGACGAGGGCGAGCAGGAGCTAGGCGTCCGCTGCGTCGCCGTGGCCGTTCCCGACGCCCCGTCCCACCTGGCCATCTCCATCTCCGGCCCCGCCGGCCGCATGACCGAACCCCTCGTGGAACAAGCCATCCCCCTCCTCACCCAAGCCGCCAAATCCCTCTCCGAAGACCTCCACTAAACCGGCAACCGAAGCACGCAAAACTCGTTCCCGTCGGGGTCAGCCAGCACGTGCCAAGTCCAGCCTGCCTCGGTCACCGGTACGTCGGTCAGCCGCCGCGCCCCGAGCGCACACACCCGCGCAACCTCCGCGTCCAGGTCCGCCGTCCGGAGATCCAGATGCACGCGGTTCTTGCCGCGCTTCGCGTCGCTCACCTGCTGCAGCAGCACCTCGACCCCGGCACCGTCAGGCGGCACCAGGCTGAGATAGACGTCCGGTTCGCCGCGGCGCACGTAACCCAGCACGCCTGTCCAGAACGCCGCCGCCCGGTCCAGGTCTGCTACGTCGACTACGACGGCTAGCTCGCCGTGGGAGTAGGTCATGGGGCGTAGGTGCGCCAGCGTTCGGTTAGTTGGTAGCCGAGGGACTGGTTGGCTTGGAGGCTGGCTTTGTTGACGGCGGCGCCGCCGGTGCTGAAGCGGGTGATGCCGATGTCGAGGAAGGCGAGGATCGAGGCGGCCTTGACCGCCTGCCCGACGCCGCGCCTGCGGTACTGCGCCAGTACCGAGGTGAACGCGGTGTCGCCATGCCCGTCGTACTCGCGGATGACCGTGGCGCCGACCAGGCGATTGCCGTCGAAGGCGCCGAAGACGCGGTTCCCCGGCCAGAGCGCCTGGACCTTCGCGAGATCGCCGACGTCGTGGTGCGTCGCCGGCGTGTCCGGGTAGTCGGGCTCGTTGGTCTTCTCGAGGGTGTGCAGCGCGGCTGCAGACTCCGGCCCGAGCTCGCGGACGGTCAGGCCGCCCGCGGTCGCCCGCCGTACCGCGGACTCCAGCAGGTCACGGTCGGGGTCGTGGAGCCGGACGGCCCAGGACTCGGCGACCACGCGGTACCCAGCTGCCTCCAACTCGGCGCACCGCGGGTCGCCTTCCTGAACGATCTCGTAATCAGCCACCTGGTGATTGTCAGCCAAGCTTGCGCAGCAACGGAAGGACATCCTCGGTGAACTGGGTCAGGAACCGCTCCTGATCGTTCCCCGGACCATGGACGACGAAGTGGTTGAAGCCGGCCTCGAGGTACGGCTGGAACTGCTTCACGACCTCCTCCGGATCCGACGCCACGATCCAGCGCTTGGCGACCTGCTCGATCGGCAGCTCGTCGGCGAGCCGCTCCATCTCGGTCGCGCTCGTCACGCTGTGCTTCTGCTCGGGCGTCAGCGACAGCGGCGCCCAGAACCGCGTGTTCTCCAGCGCGGCGGCCGGGTCACGGTCGTACGAGACCTTGACCTCGAGCATCCGGTCGACGTCCTCGAACTTCTTGCCCGCCTTCTCGGCACCTTCGCGAACGGCTGGGATCAGCTTGTCGGTGTACAGCTCCATGCCCTTGCCGGACGTCGCGATGAACCCGTCACCGACCCGGCCGGCGTACTTCGCGACGAGCGGTCCACCCGCGGCGACGTACACCTTGAGCGGCGTCTCCGGACGGTCGTAGATGAACGCGTCGACGGTCTTGTAGTACGGCCCCTCGGAGCTGACCCCGTCCTTCGTCCACAGGTCGCGGATCAGCTGCACAGCCTCCCGCAGCCGCGCGAACCGCTCCTTGAACTCGGGCCACTCCATCCCCGACACGGCGATCTCGTTCAGCGCCTCGCCGGTGCCGACACCGAGCATGACACGCCCGGGATACAGCTCACCGAGCGTAGCGAACGCCTGCGCGATCACCGCCGGGTTGTACCGGAACGTCGGCGTCAGCACCGACGTACCGAGCAGCACCCGGGAGGTCCGCTCCCCGACCGCCGCCAGCCAGGCGAGCGCGAACGGGGCGTGCCCGCCCTCGTGCCGCCACGGCAGGAAGTGGTCCGACACGGTCACGCTGTCGAGCCCGAGCTCCTCGGCCCGAACGGAGTACTCCACCAACTCCCGTGGCCCGAACTGCTCCGCCGATGCCTTGTACCCGACCCGAATGCTCACCCTCTGCTCCAAACGTCGTCCACGCGTACTTCGATGACAACTGCGTCCAGGTCCGACTTTATGCCTCGCCGGACCGCTACGATCGCGGGCTGTGTACTACGCCAACGACGCACGCGTGCTAGGGCTGATCGGTACGACGTTCCGCGCCGCCGGGCTGCCCGCGATCCGCGTGACAGTGCCGGCCGCCCTCGCCCAGCGCGCGGTTGCCGCCTGGGAGCACGACGACACCGCCGCCCCGGCACAGCCCGAGGACACCTTCGCGCGCCTGCAACGACAGCGCGCCGGGGCACTCGCGCTGATCGGGCTGTCGATCACCGAACGCGGCAAGCTCGACGAGGACGGCAACACGATCGTCGACCTCAGCCCCGAACTGATCGGCGTCGCGATGGACGCGGCCGACGACGTCCTGCGGCGCTGATCAGCGGCGCGGTTCACCTGACCGGCGCGCCGGTCCAGCTGTCCGGCGGGCCGGTTCAGGTGTCGGCTGCACCGCGCGTCTCGATTGACGTCGGCGGCGGGGTTCGGAGAGGATGTGGATCCGGCGCGGCCCGCGCCCCACCTTCGTCGACCGGCCCCAGCTCGGTCACAACGAGAAGGCAAAGGGACTTCCTGTCTCGGGCCGCTCGTCCTGGTCAGTCGCCTCGGACGGATCGCTGGGGGATCGCGTACGAGTGCGTGGAAGGCCAGATGACAGCGCACAGGAACTTCAAGCAACGGGTGCGAGCCCGAGCCGCCAAGACCGGCGAGTCCTACACGACTGCCCTCCGGCACTTCCGTCCAACTCCGACAGGAGCAGACATGCCGGAAGAAACCACACTGCGGTTCGCCGTCGTCCAGTCGACGATGCACCAAGATCCGACCAACGCCGACGAGCTGCGCGCGGGCGGCGCCGAACTCCGCGACTTCATCAGGCAGGCGGCCGCGGCCGGCGCCCGCGTGGTGCACTTCACGGAGGGCGCGCTCTGCTTCCCGAGCAAGCAGATCATGTCGTCGCTCGGCCCGGACGAGGTCGGCGCCTCGGACTGGACCAAGGCGCAGTGGACCGTACTGCAGTCCGAGCTCGACCAGATCAACGCGCTCGCCGGTGAGCTAGGAATCTGGGTGGTCATCCCCTCGGTGCACCGACTGCCGGAGGGACGCCCGCACAACAGCATGTACGTGGTGTCCGACCAGGGGAAGGTCGTCGCCCGGTACGACGAGCGCACCCTGTCGCCCACCAAGGTGAAGTGGATGTACACGGCCGGGAAGCAGCCGGTGACGTTCGATGTCGACGGGTTCCGGTTCGGGCTGGCGCTCGGGCTGGACGTCCTGTTCCCGGAGCTCTTCGTCGAGTACGACCAGCTCGGCGCCGACGGCGTACTGGTGTCGTATTCAACGCATGGCGTGTCGGGCCACGAGCACATCGCGGTGCACGCGCGCGGGTGCGCGGTGAACAACACGTCCTGGATCAGCCTCTCCGTGCCGGCGAACCCGGACGGCGGGCTGGCGTCAGGCGTGGTCGACCCGCGGGGCGAGTGGGTCGCGCAGGCTCCGCTGGACGGCGCGCCGGCGATGGCGGTGGCCGAGATTCACCACGCCGAGTCGACGCAGGTCGGGCGCGAGTTCCGGCGGCAGACGCGGGAGCGGATCAGCTCGTAGTACTCACAGGTCCGGGTTCTGACGCGTTCTATCTGTATGAACAGGCATGCGGTGGTCAGCACCCGGATCGGTGAGCTCACGGTGGTGGTGTCGGAGGATGCGCTGGTCGGCGTGTACTTCCCGCATCACTGGGTGAAGCCCACGGCGGAGACGCTGGGTGAGCGGGTCGAGTCGACCGACCCGCTCATCGCGCTCGTCGTCGGGCAATTGGATGACTATCTCGAGGGACAGCGGGTGACGTTCGACCTGCCGGTCCGGCTCGAAGGCGAGGCGTTCCAGCGGCGAGTGTGGGCGGTGCTCGAGGAGATCCCGTACGGCGAGACGACGACGTACGGCGAGATCGCTGCGCGGCTCGGGGAGCCCGCGTACATGGCACAGGCCGTCGGGAAGGCGGTCGGGCAGAACCCGGTGTCGATCGTCGTCCCGTGCCACCGGGTGATCGGGAAGAACGGATCGCTCACCGGCTACGCCGGCGGCCTCGAGCGCAAGCAACTCCTGCTGGACCTCGAGCAGCCGGTCGGCGCCCGGTTGTTCTGAGCTGCGGACCTGAGGCACTCATCAGTGTCCGCCCGCCGCCGCTCTTGAGCGTGCGTCCGCTCGGTTCGGCGCAATTGGTGAGTGCTGGCGGTCCGCCCTACGACAGGTCGCCGACCTGGGCTGCGTACCAGTCGAGGTCGGTGAGGTGTTCCGCGATCTGGCGGAGGGTCCAGTTGGGGCTGCGATCCTTGTCCCACTCGGCGGGGTCGAGGGCGGCGTACCGGAGCACGAACGTCCGCCCCAGCCGGGTCAGCCGCTGCTCGGCCTCGCGAACGTCCTCCTCGGTGAACGGAGCGAGGTCCGCGGCGGAGGTGAGCGCGCTCGCGTGCCACTCGTCGGGCTGCGTCGGTACGCCGGCCAGCAGCGCCTCGACCTCCGCGAGGTGATCGATCAGGTGGTCCGCGATCCGGCGTACGGCCTTGTGCGGCGTGAAGGTGCGGTCGTCGTCGGAGGTCCGCGGAACGCCGTCCCACGCGGGCCAGGTGACGACGTACTTCAATGAGCGCTGGACCGATTCGGCGACGAGCTCTCCCGGGTTCTGAGTCATACCGGCGACGCTACGGCCGTCACACTTCGGTGGCGGCCGAACTGATCCCGAGACGCTCCGCGAGGCGTTCTGCGTCGAACGGCGAATGCACCTTGGCGTCGTTGTCGAAGTACACGTAGGTGTCGCACTTCCACGAGCGGACCTTGCGCGCCCAGCGATCGAGTGACTTGTCGTCGTACCCGCTGACGTACAGCTCGTCCGCGCCGTGCAATCGGGCGTACGCGAAACCGGCTGTCACCTCGTCGAACATCGGCCACTTGCCGGCCGTATCCGCGCAGACCACCGCGATGTCGTGCTCCCTGGCGAGGTCCAGGAAGCCGTCGGTCTTGAAGCTGTCGTGGCGTACCTCGAATGCGTACCGGAGCGGTTGCTCCACGCGCGCCTCGAGCAGGGCGCGTCCTTCCATCCGCTCGTCGTGCCGCTTCGCGATCTCAGCCGCCTCGACCGTTGTCCGCGGCAACTGTGCGAAGAAGCTTGCGCAGCGGTCGTGGTCGTACTGGAAGTTGGGCGGCAACTGCCAGAGCACCGGCCCGAGCTTGTTGCCCAATGCAAGAACCCCGGAGGCGAAGAAGTTCGCCAACGGGGCGTCCACGTCGGCCAGTCGTTTGAGGTGCGTGACGAAGCGCGGGCCCTTCACCGCGAAGACGAAGCCCTCGGGCGTCTCGTCGTACCAGCGCTGGTACGACTCCGGGCGTTGCAGCGCGTAGAACGAACCGTTCAGCTCGATCGAGTTCAGCCGGCCGGACGCGTACTCGAGCTCGGCGCGCTGCGGCAGCCCGTCGGGGTAGTACACCTTGCGCCAGGGCGGGTAGCGCCAGCCCGAGATCCCGACGCGGTACGGGGAGTCCGGCCAGCTTGTCATCCCTCGATTATGGTCCCGCCATGGAGATCGACCGCGGCGCCTATCCGGAGGCGCAGACGCCCTGGGACGATCCGGCGTGGCGTACGGCTGCCCTCGACTGGCTCGAGGTGCGGCTCACGGAGCTGGGGGTTCGCGAGACCGGTCCGCGGCGCGTCCGGGTACGGCCATGGTCGGTGATCGTCCGCGTCGAGGCGGCGAGCCCGGTGTGGTTCAAGGCAGCGTCGCCCGGGAGCGTGTTCGAGGCGGGGCTGGGCGAGGCGTTGGCGCGCTGGACGCCCGAGCACGTGCTCACGCCGTACGCCGTCGACGCCGCGCGCGGCTGGTCGCTGCTCCCGTCCGGCGGCGAGCTGTTGCGGAGCCTGCCGCCTGGGCCGCAGGAGTGGGAGGAGGCGTTGACGCAGTACGCGGACCTGCAGTTGGCGCTCGTTCCGCGGGTCGAGGAGCTACTGCGTCTCGGCGTACCGGATGCTCGGGTTGCGGTGTTGCCGGCGGTCTTCGACGTGGCGGTCGCGGAGAACGGGACGTTGAGCGCGGAGGAGCGGGCGCGATTGCGGGCGTTCCGGCCGCGGCTGGTCGAGTGGTGCGACGAGCTGCGGGCGATCGACGTACCGGACTCGCTGGATCATGCGGACCTGCACGACGGGCAGATCCTGGTGGCGGAGAGGTACACGTTCTTCGACTGGGGCGACGCGAACGTCGGGCATCCGTTCTGCAGCCTGCTGATCGCGCTCGAGCGGGCGGCGGACCTGCACGGTACGGAGGTGGTTGCGCGGCTCGAGGACGCGTATCTGGACCGCTGGCCCGGGTCCTTGGCCGAGTTGCGGAGGGCGGCCGAGCTCGCGCGCCACCTGAGCCAACTCACCCGGCTCCGCTCCTGGGGTCGGCTCTTCCCCACCGCGGCCCACCTCGGCGACCCGGAACAGGCAGCCGCTCTCCTCCGCCTCCTCGCCACCGCGTGACCCGGATCCCCAGGCCATCACAATCGGCACCGTCTCCCGCGCCTCCGCCTGATCGCGCCGAGGCTGCGCAATTGTGATGGCCTGGAGATCCGGATCGTCAGGTCGGGATCCAGGTCGGCCACCAGGGCGGGACGTTGCCGGGGCAGCTGCCGGGGGAACCGGCTGGCGTGCCTTGCCAGGAGAACAGTGCGAGGTCAGCGATCGCGAGCGCGATGGCGGCGGCGATCAGCGAGAACAGGAACGCCTTCCCCGCGTACCGGAAGACGACGGTGAACAGGACCAGGTTGACGATCAACGCGATCGGTACGCCGAGGAACAGCAGCGTCAACCCGTTCGGCACGCTGCCGGTGACGTCCACCCCGCACGCCTTCCACGACCGCGACGTGAGCACAATCAGCCCGAACGCCGCCCCACCACCTACGACCACCGCAAGGAACGACTCTCCCTTGCTCCCCTTCGCACCAAACGCCATGCCCATCACGTTAAGTGATCCACCGGCCCACCACACCTCGTCCGGCGGGTACAGCACAATCAGCGGATGGACATCAAGCACCGCATGATCGTCTTCGACGCCGCCGACATCGAAACGGAGAGCGCGTTCTGGGCCGGACTCCTCGACGGCACCGTGGAGAACTGGGGTCCCACCTGGCGGGCGATCTGGGTCGACGGCGGCTGGGCCCTCGGCGTCCAGCACGCCCCCAACCACGTACCGCCGGAATGGCCCGACGGTACGCCGCAGCAGATCCACCTCGACCTCTACTTCGAAGGCACCGAGGCGCACGCTGCCGCACACGACCGGGCCCTCGCCCTCGGCGCCCGCCTCCTCAAACCCGCGGACGAACCCGACGCGCCGCGAGGCGTCCAGGTCTACGCGGACCCAGCCGGTCACCCGTTCTGCCTCTGCTGGGTCCCGGGCTGATCGCCCTCGATTCAGTGCTCAGGGTGCAGGGCGTTGAGGACCTGGGCTGCGAGGTTGGTGGGTGGGGTGGTGGCGGAGATGAGGTGGGCCCCGTAGCCGGCGTTGTCGGTGTCGGCCCGGGTGTGCCAGTGGAGTACTCGCTCCAGTTCCGCCGGGGTCGAGCCGAAGGCGCCGCGTTGGACGAGGCGGTGTTCGAGGGTCGCCGCGTCGACGGTCAGGCAGACGACCTTCGCGAACAAGTCCCAGATCTCGTTCTCGTTGCCGACGGCGCCGGTGATGAACGCCGTACGCTCGCCGGCCTCGGTTGCGATCCGTCGTACGGTCTCGAGTGGCAGGCGGTACGTGTTCTCCGCGAACCAGGTGCCGTCCCGCTCCGCCGGCATGCTGACCTCGGCACCCGTCGTGTTCGAGAACCAGCGCGCCAGCCTGTCCGCGTCGACGTCGTACACGAGGTATCCGCGCCGCCGCAGCTCGACGCCGACCGTCGTCTTCCCGACGCCTGACACACCGGTGAGGTAGACGACACCCATCAGGTGGACTCGCGTTTCGGTGGGAGCCACAGCAGGACGTCGACGGGCTCGAGATCGGCTGCCGGTACGACAACGACCTGGTGCTCGTCCTCGTACAGCACGCGGCCGGGCTCGGGCGACGTGTAGCGCTCGCAGCGGACGTTGTGCGCGGCGAGGATCTCCAGGTACCCCGGGATCGGCTCGAACAGGTCCGTGGCCGACGGCTTGAACCAGGCCGCGGCATGCGGGTTCTCGTCGTAAACGGTGGGGTCGACGTTCGACGGATTCGTGTACGTCGCGTCGTACCAGGCGTTCGTCGTACGGCGGAACTGCTCCTCGTCGGCGCTCAGATAACCACGGTGCCCGAGCATGTTGACGAGCCCGAAGATCCCGATCCGGCGACCGCGGCGATCCGGCACGGGACTCTGGTACCTCACGTACGTCGGCATGCGCTGATTGTGCCCGCTTTCTGTCGGCGGCGCCGTCTACGCTCGCCGACCATGACGGACCTCGCTGCGACCCGCGACTCGTACGACGCGTTGGCCGCGCACCACGCCGACGTGATCAGCTCCGGGCTGGACGACCTGCCGTTGGAGCGTGCCCTCCTGTCCACCTTCGCCGAGCTAGTGCTTGCTGGAGGCAACAAACAGGTTGTCGATGTGGGTTGCGGCCCGGGGCGCGTGACGATCTTGCTGTCGCGACTCGGGCTCGATGCGTTCGGCGTGGATCTCTCACCCGGGATGATCGCGCTGGCGCGGCAGACGTACCCGGACCTGCGGTTCGACGAAGGGTCGATGCTGGAGCTGGATCTCCCTGATGCACAGGTCGGTGGGTTGCTCGCTTTCTACTCGATCATCCACCTTCCGTGGGAGCTTCGAGCGCGGGTGTTCGCCGAATTCCATCGGGTGCTCGCGCCGGGCGGGACGTTGATGCTGGCGTTCCAGGTCGGGGACGAACACCGCCGGCGTACGGAACTCTTCGGGACGCCGGTCTCGCTCAGCTGGTACCGGCAGCAACCGGACGAGGTGATCGCGTTGCTTCGGGAGGCCGGGTTCGCGAGTTGGGCGACGGCCGTTCGGGAGCCGGGAGAAGGGGATGGTGCGCCGCGGGCGTACGTGATCGCGCGGAAGTCTTGACCGGTGGAGTTGTCAGGCTTAGCCTGACAGTCGTGTCAGGGTGGACCTGACAAGACTGGAGGTCATCATGCCGGACAACATGCTGCGCTGTTCGTTCTGCGGGAAGCTCGCGGACGAGGTGCAGCAACTCATCGCCGGGCCCGGGGTGTTCATCTGCAACGAATGCGTCGAGCTGTGCGAACGCGTCATCAACGACCAGCCGCTACCGTCCTTCCCGCCACTGGACGGCAAGACCGACGAAGAACTCCTCGCCGACATGGCCCGCATCGATGCCTCCCGCGGCCAGGTCGAAACCGCCATCCAGGACCGCGTCCTCCGCCTCCGCTCCCGCTCCGTCACCTGGGCCCGAATCGGCGAAGCCCTAGGCATCAGCCGCCAATCAGCCTGGGAACGCTACTCCGGCGAAGAATAGGCCGGCGCGGATGACGGGCTAGGTCAGGTGGGGTAGCCAGGGGTGGTGGGGGTTGGTTTTGTTGAGGGTTTGGTGGAGCCAGGTTTGTTGGAGGCTGGTTAGGGTGGGCCAGGTTTGGGTTAGGTCGTGGGTGTCTTTTGTACGTTGTTTGCGGGCTTTGAAGAACAGGACGATCTCTGGGTTCAGGTATCGGATCTGGTTGTCGGCGATCCAGGTGACCTGGTCGATCTCGGCGGTGTGTTCGGGCAGGAACTTGTTGGTCCAGAGGCCGTCGCGGTCGGGGGTCAGCGGCAGGTCGATCACCCAGGGCGCGTCACCGTGTTCGCGTACCCAGAGCTGGCTGGCGGGGTGAAAGACGTCGGGATGCTGGTCCGTCAACGGCCGCATGTCGCCGCCTGCCAGGTTCCACAGATCCCATCGCCCACGTACGTGCTCCCGCAACGCCGGAACATCGCACGCGAGGATCGACACGTCGACATCCTGGTGCTCCCGCCGGACGCCGGTGAACGCATCGATCGCCCACCCACCGACCACCCACCACGGCCGCCCGAACCCCTCCATCACCCCAGCAACCCCAGCCGGATCGAACGCCTCCCACCGCCCGTACAACCGAGCCCAATACTCCCGCTCCGCCACCTCACCCGCGTCCTCAATCACCCACCCCACGCTCCTTACCTCGTCCTCGGAATGCGCCGCTCCACGAGGAACCGCGCGACCTCGCCGACGTAACGGGTGGTCTCCTCCACGTTCGGGAAGTGTGCGCTGTCCTCAAAGACGCGAAGTTCTGCGCGCGGCAGCCGAGTCGCCAGATCGCGCGGACCGTCGACACCCGCATTTCGGTCCCACAGCCCGATCAGTACCAGCACCGCGACGTCCACCTCCGCCAGTTCGTCGACGAGTGGCCGCGTCCGTGGCGGTTGGGCGGCCAAGGCCGCGTCCATCGCACCCATGTTGACGAGACCGCTCCGCTCCCACAGATCTCGGACCAGCGTCGCGACGCCAGGCCGGTGGAAGAGGAAGCGGTCAGTGGTCTTCCGGTCGACGACATCCCAGACACTGCTGGGCCCTGAACGCTCCTGGGCCGCACGGATCGCCGTACGCAGGGCCTTGTCGGTGGCGACCGCTTCGAACCCCGATACCCAAGGTGATGGAGCGCCCCGTGCTGTCAGCCCCGTTCCCTGCAGGATCAGCTCGGCGACGCGGTCAGGATGGGCAACGGTGTACTCGGCGGCCAGATCACCGCCGAACGAGATGCCGAGCAGAACGATCCGTGGAAGATCCAGGTGACGACGCAACTCCTCTAGATCGTCGACCAGGAGCGGTATCGAATACTGCTCGTCGTCCGGCGGATCGCTGCGGCCGGAGCCGCGCTGTTCGTAGTACACGACCGGGCTGTGCCGTTCCAGGTCCGGGCCGGTCAGTCGTTCGAAGTCGTAGATGAAGCCGCCCGGGCCGCCATGCACCACGACAAGAGGCGTCGCGGCACGGAGGTCGCCGACCGTACGCACCCAGTGCCGGACTCCGTTGATCACGGCGTACGCCTCACTCATCCCCTCAGTCTGCCCTTGTCGATAGGTTGCCGGGGTGAATGATGAGTTGATTGAGGCGGCTGCGGGGGTTTTGTTTCCGCATGAGGTTGATGGGCGGGTGTTCGGGGATGTGGCCTCGGCGCTCGTCACCGAGGGTGGGAACGTGTACGTGGGGGTGTGTATCGACACGACCTGCGGGACCGGGATCTGCGCCGAGCATGCGGCGATCGCGGCGATGGTGACCGCTCGCGAGTACCGGATCGCGAAGATCGTGGCGGTCTGCGGCGGGAACGGTGGGCCGCTGTACGTGGTGCCGCCGTGCGGGCGGTGCCGGGAGTTCATCCGCCAGATCGATCCGGGCAATCTGGCGACCGAGGTGGTTCTCGGCCGGAGCGAGACGTTGACGCTCGACGCATTGCTTCCGGCGAATGCGAGGCCAGTACCGCAAGCCTGAACCGCTGTCAGACCAGTGCGGGGGTGGGGGCTTGCCGGCGGGTGATGATGAGCGTGCTGATGATGTCGGCTACGTAGACGAACTGCAGGAGCGTGTGGAGGACGTACGCGCCGGGTGTGATGGCTCGGTGGCGGAGTAGCAGGCTGAAGTAGGCGATGCTGTAGATCGAGGTCGGAAGCAGCATCAGGTAGGTGCCGATGGCCGCAGGCACCAGGCCGGTCAGCGTGAAGATGCCGATCAGCGCGAAGCCGCCCGGGCCCGCAAACAGGAGCGCTCCCCTGGTGAGGATTACCGGGATGAGCGATACGAAGAAGACGACGATCGTGCACACCGCGAAGTTCTGGATGAAGAGCGGGATCATCACGAGCTTGACGTTCCGGGCCGTACGACCGAGCGTCTCCAGGTCGTCCATCAGGAACAGTCGCACCGCCGTACGGAACGCGACCAGCGGCACGACCGGGACCACCACGAGCAGGATGAACTCGACGGACACGCCGTACGCGAGGTGGTAGAGCGCCCCCGACAGGAAGCCCGAATCGAGGTAGTAATGGTCATCGTGATGGACGATCAGCAAGATCGCGAAGAACACCAGCCAGGGCACGGCGATCGCCGACCCCGCCGCGAGCACCCCGGTCAGTAGGTGCTTCGAGAAGCGCCCGGGCGGGCGGGCCGTTCCGAGGATCCGCCGGGCGACCTCGACCACCACGATCGTGCTCAGCACGTCCACGACGAACAGGAAATGCATGGCCATGGTGACGCCGAAGAACACCCGCCCGATCCGGTCGTCCTTGCGCAGGAGCACCAGCATCGCCACGCCGTACGCCGATGTCGGCAGCATCACGACGTAGGTGAGGAAGGCGAGCAGCAACCCCAGGAGGAACCCGTCGAGGCCGAGGCGGTCGCTGTCGTTGGCGCCGACGACCAGGACCACCTGTGTGAGCGCGAAGAGGTTCAGGATGAAGAACGGGACGGCGACGAGCTTCACCAGGTTCGCGGACGCTTGCAGGGCGCCGAGGTCGCGCCGCCGGGACAACCGCACCGCGTCGTACCCGGCGAAGCAGCCGAGGACGACATAGACCGCGAACCACACGCCGAGGACCGCCCACATGATCGCCCGGTCAGCCGTGGTGTCGATCCGGTACGGCTCCTGCCCTTCGAAGGCGAAGGCAACGTATGCCATCAGTGCGGCGCCTGTCGCGAGCATCACCCCCACCGCCTTGGCCATCCCCGTGCTCGCCATACCCGCCTCTCCTGGTCTGTACCGGAGTCCCAATACTCCCGTCCGGACAGGTCAAACGAGCGAGCGTCAGGCGATCAGTGCCGCGACCCATTCGTCGTGGTGTTCGGCGGTGTAGTCGGCGGCCGGTCCCCAGAAGTCCGCGTGGCCCTCGGCGTAGTGCGTGGCCCAGGGTTGTTGGCCGGTTTCGTGGCCGCGGACGAGCAGGTCGTACGAACCACGCGTACGGGCGGCCATCTGCGCGGGGAACGCGAGGCGCTGCTCGTGGTCCAGTCCGTACCCGTCCGCGAAGACGCGCAGTCGTGGGGCATCGACCGTGACGTCGCCGTTGGGCAAGAGCGGTACGAGCGTTTGGGCGGCGTACCCGAGATCCCACAGGCGCGTGGACGGTCCGGCGTTGTCCCAGTCGATGAAGACCCAGCGGTCGTCGTCGCGGACCAGGTTCCAGGGCGCGAGATCGCCGTGACAGATCAGGTCACCGCCGGCTGGATCGGGGACGACCGGGTTCCATGCGACGTCCGGCGGCGGTACGAAGGACTCCATCGCGTCATGGAGTTCGCGGATCAGCCGCGCGACGCGACGCAGTTCGTCGACGGACAGGGGCGGCAGCGTGTCGGCAAGAGCGCCCGGGATGTACTCGAGGACGTGGCGTCCCTGGTCGTCGCGGCCCAGAGTCCGCGGGGCGCCGTCGAACCCGGCGAGATGCTCGAGCATGGCCTCGACTCCGGCCGTGTGCGCGAGCGCCGGCTTCCGTACGGTCGCACCGATCCGGACGACCCGGTCCGCGACGTTCCCGCCGGTCAGTACCTCCTCGGCATCCACGCCGTCATCATGTCGCGCGGATCGCCGTACCGGAACGCAATTATGGTGGACCGGCGCGAACGGCGCCCTTACCGTGGTGCGGTGACAACGGTCAGGCAGGTCCAGATCACCTTCGACTGCGCGGAGCCCGAACGGGTCGCGCGCTTCTGGTGCGAGGTGCTCGGGTACGTCGTACCGGAGCCGCCGGCGGGGTTCGCGTCGTGGGACGAGTTCAGCGCCACCCAGCCGCCGGCGGAACGCGGCAAGTGGTTCGCCTGCACCGACCCGAACGGCGAAGGGCCGCGGCTGTTCTTCCAGCGCGTCCCCGAGGGCAAGGTCGTCAAGAACCGCGTCCACCTCGACGTACGCGTCGGCACCGGCCTCGTCGGCGCGGAGCGTCTCGCCGCGCTCGAGGCCGAACGCGACCGGCTGATCCCGCTCGGCGCGGTCCAGGTCCAGGTGCTGTACGCCGACGGCGAGAACGAGTCCTGTATCTCGATGCAGGATGTCGAAGGCAACGAATTCTGCATCGATTAAGCTTTTCCTGATCGGCTGTTCGGGCCGGTCCTGATGATGGCTCACGGCGTGCCGAAGAACGCCGCTCACATGCACGATGTGCTCACGCTGGTGTTCGAAGTAGTCGACGACCGGCCGGACTGGCCGATGCTCGGGATCCGCGTCAACGGACGCAACCCGTTCGAGGGCGTCGCGAAACTGTGGCGGGGATTTGCTCCCGGCGTCATTCTCGGAGCGGATGCACCGCTGGTGCCTGACGACGCAGGGCAACGCGTCGCCGTGTACCGCTGCTCCTGCGGCGAGGCGGGCTGCGGCGTCATCGCGCCGTACATCGTCGCCTCGCCGGATCGTTCGCGGATCTCGTGGGTCGACTTCCGCGACTACGTCGGCGTCTTCTTCAGGCCGCTCGCGCCCGAGTCGGCCGACCACGAGGGCCGCCCGTGGGATCTTCCCGACCTCCACTTCGACCGATCCCAGTACCTGTCAGAAGTACGCCGAGCGACCGCCGACCGCTCCTGGGAAACCCCACGCCGCCGCACAGCCCGGCTGCTCGAAGACAAGCTGCGCCCCGTACTTCCCACCCTCGACTGGGTCAGCCCCGCCTGGCGCGCGGAAGGCGTACAAATCTCACTCCAGCAACCCGCCGGCACCCAGCTACTACTCCACCTCACCAGCACCGCCCCCACCCCCGACGAAGCCGCCGACGACATGGCCACCCAACTACTAACCACCCCACCCACCAACTGGCCCCACCTGTTCGCCTCGGGGCGACCGTGACCAACAACCGGATGGCACACGCCCAGCACGCAGCGCGCGAACGACGGATTGTGAGCTGACCGTGAGCTGCAGCTAGATGGGTGCGGAGGACTGTCGGCGGTGGGGGTTAGCGTTCGGGGATGGTGGTTGGGGTGCCTGTGGCGCGGCCTGTTGGGCCGGATTTTGCGGGGTCGTGGGTTCGGTGGTGGTCGTCGGGTGAGTGGGAGCGCGCCGTTGACGGCTGGGTGAAGGGTCGGCTGGCTGAGGTTGGGCGGCGGGTGTGTGGGGAGCCGGTGACGTATCGGGCGCGGTTCTGGTCGGTCGTGCGGTGTTATCCGACCGCGGACGGGCTGGTGTGGTTCAAAGAGAACAATCCCGGGCATCGGTTCGAGGCAGGGCTAGTTGCGGCGTTGTCCGAGTTGGCGGAGTCGTCGGCGGCGAGGTTGGGCGACTTGGCGTCGTACGGGGTGATCGTGCCGCTCGCGGTGGATCGGGAGCGCGGCCGGATGCTCACCGACGATTGCGGACCGACGCTCACGCACGCGGACGTCGAGGATCAGCCGACGCGCCGCATCGTCGTTCAAGCCCTCGCCCGTCTCCAATGCGCAGTCCTCGGGCGGATCGAGCCCGAGGACCATCCCGGCATGATCGAGCTCCCACCGACGTCGGCCGGCAACCACGTACGCGCCATTGCCCGCGAATGGTCCACGCTGCAACCGATCCATCCGCTGCGAACCGAGCCGGACGTTCTCGTACGGGCTGAGCGCGCCGCCGACGTACTCGATCAACGAACCGCGTCCCTCAGCGACAGCGTCCCGCTCGACGTGGAGTTCAACGACGTGTACCCGGCGAACATCTTCGCCGACCGCTCCACCGGCGTACTCAGACCACGCTTCTTCGACTTCGGCAATGCACTCTGGGCCCATCCGTTCGTCACGCTGCACGGCTTCCTCGACGCAGTCGTCGAATGGAACTGCGCACCCCTGTCTCACGAAGACCGTGAAGAACTGCTCGACATCTACCTCGCAGTCTGGCGAGAACGCCTCGACGCGGACCCCGCCGTACTGCGCCGCGACCTCGACGTCACCGAGGCGCTCGTCGGCGTACACCGGCTGGTCTCGTGGTCGCGACTGATCCCGTACGCCGATGAACTCGAGCTCCGCACCCGAGCAGAGATCCCGCTGAAGTACCTCGCCACAACCTGCGCAATCCGTTAAGAGGAGGAAGGACGCGCGCAATCGGGGCAGAATCACCCATGTGAAGAAGCCGGACGCCGAACCCGTGATCGCACGCAACCGCAAGGCCGCCCATGACTACCAGCTGGGCGAGTCCTGGGAGGCGGGGATCGTGCTGCTCGGCCTCGAGGTGAAGGCCCTCCGGGCCGGGCGAGCGTCCTTGGTCGGCGGCTTCGCGATTGTCGAGAACGGGGAGATCTGGCTGCACGGCGTACACATCCCGCAATACATGCAAGCGCGCTGGTTCAACGACGGCTCTCGCCGCAAACGCAAACTGCTGCTGCACCGCGCCGAGATCGACAAAATCGAACGCAAGGTCAACGAAAGCGGCCTGACCATCGTCCCGCTGACCCTTTACTTCAAAGACGGCCGCGCAAAGGTCGAAATCGCCCTGGCCCGCGGCAAGAAGACCTGGGACAAACGCCAAGCCCTCGCCGAACGCGAAGCAACCCGAGAAGTAGAACGCACCCTCAACCGCCACCTCAAAGGCAAACCCAACTAACCACTCCGTGGCCGTTGAGTTGGTTATCTCCGTCGAGGTTCAGGGTGATAGTAGACAGTGATCGTCAGGTCGTCCTTGTCGGCAGTGACGTCCGACTGGAACGTCAGGTCCTGCACCTGAACATCGCCGAGCGAGTCCAGGGTGTCAGCGACCCTGCGAAGCAAAGCCGCAACATCACCAGAGCCGAGTCCGGCCGGATTCGACTGTGAGAAATGCCGGATAGTCCACCCTGGATCAGGCAACAGTCGCTCCTCGTTCACCACCGAAGTATCGCCTGGCAAGCTGATCCATTTATGAACATCGGTCCACGTGCTGCTGGTGGGAATGTGACCGCCCGCGAATTGATGGCCTTCTGCAGTAGGGATGTTCTCCAGGAGCCATTGCGCGTCAGCCTCAGGAACGTTCTCGTCGTGCGTGCCGTACCAAATGCCAACCGAGCCCGCGCAACTGGGTCGTCCCAAGCCGGCGGACCGGGCGGCGCTCCTGGATACTCCGGGCCCCCTGCTTCGACCTGACCCAGGATGTCGGCACCAAGCTGCGCGAGCTGTCCCCGAAGAACGCCCTCGGGAGGCAGCGCCACAACCTGCGGACGAACACCCGAGATCACCGCGCATCGCGTGACGCGGTGCGGCAAGAGCGCCGCACACGCCAGCGCATGCGGACCACCACCTGAACCACCCGCGATCGCGAACCTCTCCCACCCCTGGCTGTCCGCGAGCGCCTCGACATCCCGCACAAAATCAGCAACGGTACGTCCCGGCTGCCGCGTCGAGCCGCCGTACCCAGGACGGTCTGCCATGAGGACTCGTACGCCGCTCTGCTCCATCGCGGCAACCTGATCAGGACGCCGCAACCGAGTGCTCGGAGTTCCGTACAGCTCGATCACCGGCACCCCATCAGCGGGCCCGTACAAACAGAACCGAAGCGTGCGCCCCTCCACGCCGACTTGGCCATCCACCAATACATCTAACTCCATGCCCAGCAATCTGTCTCCCCGCGGCGCACCAGGTAGTGGCCACGCCGCTGGAGTTCACAATTGGGCCCTCAACACGTCAACCGCACCGCCAGGACGACACGGGTCATAGCCGTGCTCGGTGAGCCAGCGACGACACCGTCGCCGGTTCAGAATGAGCTGCAACAACACTTACCTCATCCGTGGGCAACCAGTACGGTCCTTCGGATGTTTCAGGAGGTGCGATGATTCTCCCGCCGTTGGTACTCACAGGTGGGCCGGCAGCGGGGAAGAGTACGACCGCTCGTGCTCTCGCGGCTCGACGTGCAAGGTGTGCGGTCATCGATGTGGATGACGTACGTCAACTTGTTGTCGCCGGCGCTGCTGCTCCGTGGGAGGGGCTGGAGGGTAGGGAACAGCAACGGCTTGGTGTGAGGAACGCCTGTAGCCTCGCTCGCAACTGCCTGGGCATGGACATTGAGGTCGTGATCGCAGACGTACTGACGCCGGCGACCTCCGCCTTGTACAGACACGAGCTGCCCGGGTGCCTGATCGTGCACCTGACGGTGGAGCTGCCGGAAGCTCTGCGGCGCGCCGCGTCCCGCAGGATCTGGCTGACCGACGAGGAGTTCCGCATGCTCCACGAGGCCGACGCGACGAATCCCCCGGACTCCGACCATCGCATCGCGGTGGACACCCTCGACCCGCGGAACCAAGCCGAGTCGGTCGCCAGGCTCTGGGAAGCGCCCAACGCCCAACCACTCCAGCAGCCATGATCCGCTGTGCGACGGCGATGTAACGGGAGTTCGGCTACGCGATAGGCGAGTTCGCTGCGGCCGGCCTCGGCAAGTCGGCGCTCAGCAGCGAATACACGTACATGTCTCGACGTTCCTCGCCGACCTGCTGCCAACTGCGCAGGAGGCCCTCTCGTTGAAAGCCGGCACGCTCGGCCGTTCGCTGTGACGCGACGTTCCATGGCTCGACATACAGGTGAAGACGCGGAATGTGCAGCTCATCCAGAGCCCACGCGACGACCGTTCGAACGGCTTCCGCAGCAATCCCCTGGCCACGAGCCGACCCGACCACCCAATAGCCCAGCGACGCGCGCCCCTCCTCCAGCTCTCGCAGCCACAAACCGACCATCCCAAGCCCCCGCCCGTCCTCAACCCGCGCGATGACGAACGGATACCCGCTGCCAGCAGACGCCCGCTCCCACTGCCGACGGATGAACGCCTCACCCGCCTCCCGCGAGTACGTCGACGGAACGGTCGTGACCAACGGGATGTACTCGTCGCTCGACGCCTCACGGACAAGAGGCAGATCGCCAAGATCCCACTCGCGAAGCACAATCCTGTCGCCCACCAAGCGCGGAACGTCCAACGCAGCAACCATGCACCCATCTTGCCGGGATACACTCAACGCCCGCCGTGCCAGACTCCCTCCGGTGCGTCCGATCTCTCATGAGCCCGCGGGCTACTCGTGCCCGTTCTGCCGACTGCAGCGCGACGAGTCCAACGACCGAAATCAACCCACCGACATCATCGCCGTCACTGATCTCGCGTACGCGCGGATCTCTCCGAAGTGGTGGCCGGGCAACCCTGGCGCCGCGCTGGTGATACCTCGTCGCCACATCGAGAACCTGTACGCGATGCCGCCCGAAGATGGTCACGCCGTCTGGGACCTCACCCAACGTGTCGCCGTGGCGATGCGCGACACGTACGAGTGCGAAGGGATCTCGACGCGGCAGCACAACGAGCCCGCAGGCAACCAGGACGTCTGGCACCTGCACGTTCATGTGTTCCCGCGGTACGCCGACGACCACCTGTACCAGCGTCACGACCAAACGCGCTGGATCGGAGCATCCGAACGCGCCAACTTCGCCGACCAACTACGGTCCGCACTAGCAATGCCCGTCACGTTCGCCTAGTACGCGCATGCGCCGAAAAGACTGTGGTTGGCTGGCGCCGTGTCCGACAACGTTCACTTCACCGCGAAGCTGCCCACCAAACGGATAGCCGCCGACTGCTTGTTCACGGACCAAGCCGACCGCCTGCTGGTGCTCGAACCTCCCTACAAGCCGACCTGGGACCTTCCAGGAGGCATGGTCGAACGTGACGAATCACCACGACTCGCCGCCCAACGCGAGGTCCGAGAAGAGATCGGCCTCATCGTCGAGCCCGGCAACCTGCTAGCCGTGGACTGGGTACCGCAGTCGGGAGACTTCACAGAGATCATGGCGCTTCTCTTCGACGGCGGCGTTCTGACGCCAGCCGACATCGCCCAGATCGTGCTCCAGCCAACCGAAGTACGTTCCTTCAGATTCGTCACCCCCGAGGAAGCCGAACGCCTCCTCGACCCCGAGCAGTACGCCCGCGTCACAGCCGTCCTCAACAACCGCACTACAACCACTCCCACGTACCTCGAGAACGGCCGTGCGCCCAGCCCCAACTGACCCGCGTGATCCGTACGTTCCGTCCGGAGAGCTGGGGCAGGTAACCGTGACCGCGGGCAGCTCGACAGGTAGTGCGCCTCGAGACACTGTACGCACGCAGCACTTTCACGCTCAGGTGCACTACCCACCGACCACGCACCGACCGACACATCCTGTCGAGCTGACCACCCACCGCCGCTCCCCCAACCACATGCAGCCACAGCAGGACGATCCAGGACGGGAAACCCTCCGGTGCCGGCCGAAAACCGATTGCTTGCTGAGCTGGAATTTCGACAGAGTAATCGTATGTCGCCTGAGAACGTCGTGGACGAGTGGAGAACGCGTGGATTTGCGATCATCCCTGGGTTCTTGTCGGCGGGGGATCTGGCGCCGGCGCTTGGGGAGTTGGCGACGATGTTTCCGACGGCCGACGGATTCCACGACGGTACGGATGAACGGCGGTCGAGGTATGTCGAGGACGAGTTCGACGGGATCGACACTTTTCCGTTCGCCAGCAGCGAGTTCAGCATGCTTGCCGTACATCCGAGGATTGTGGAACTCGCGGAGTTGCTGCTCGGGCAGACCGATTTGCGACTGTCGTCTGCTGAGGCTTGGGCGAAGTACACGGGTGCCACGTCGTACGACCAGGGACTGCACCGCGACTACCTGAACCAGACGGTCCTGGTGCCGTCCACGGACGACCGGTACCAACACCTCGAGCTGTTCGTCTTTCTCGTCGACGTCCCGGAAGAGCTCGGGCCGCCGCACCTCGTGCCGTACGAAAACACCGCTGACTTGCCGATGAATCCGAACTTCTATCCGCGCAGTGGCGGTACGGGCGACTTCGTATCCCCGGACGACAACGCCCGCCTGTACGACGCCGAGGAGTCCGGATCTGCTCCGGCAGGAACTGTGATCGCGTTCAACACCCGTACGTTCCACCGCGGCACGGAACTGCGGAAGACCCTCGGCGCGCGGTACTCGATGCAGCTGATCTTTCGGCCGGCCGAAGCGGATTGGGGTCAGCGCATCGGCTGGGCGATCCGCAGCCATGAACCGGCCTGGTACGAGTTCGTCCACCGTGCCACACCACGCCAGCTAGAACTATTCGGCTTCCCCGCCCCCGGCCACCCGTACTGGACCAACGAGACCCTCACCGGCATCGCGCAGCGGTACCCCAACCTCGACATCACACCTTGGCAGACCGATTGACCGCTATGCGACCAGTCGGGCTCTCAGCGCGGTGAGCTGGTTGTCGTCCAGTCCGCCCTGACGGAGGTACGCCTCGGCGCCGCCGTAGTGGTCTTCGAGGTGCTGAAGTACGGCGAGCATCGTCTCTGGGCGAGCGGTGAAGGACTCGGCCAGTTGGCTGCGTTCTTCTGGGTCGTTGATGAGGGCAAGCTGTTCGGTGAAGTGGTCACGCATGCGGTCGTCCAGGAGGGCGTAGTCGGCGGCGACCGATTCGGCCGGTACTCCGGCGACTCTCAAGGCCAGCGCGACCACGTTCCCGGAGCGGTCCTTCCCGGCATGACAGTGGACGACGACTGCGCCGGCCGGCGCGTCCGCGATCGCCCCGACGGCAGCGGCGAACAGCTCGGGGTGGAGGTCGAGCATCGCCATGTAGCTCCGTTCGAGACTCAGGGTCGGGTCGTACGGATCGTCGGCGTCGTAGAGAGGCATGTTGCGATAGACCGGGTCCGTCGCGAACGGCGACGGGTCACCGTCGCACTCCGGTGGCGTCCGCACATCGATGATTCGGCTCACGGACGCCTCGCGTACCGCCGTCACACCGGCCTCAGTCAACCGGCTGAGATTGTCCGAGCGAATCAACGCCCCACCAGCAATCCGCCGTCCGTCACCAGCAGGCAGACCACCAAGATCACGAACATTAAGACAATCAGGCCACGTCAACTGCATGCGTCCGCTCACGGATATCTGGACCTTCCTTCATCTAGGGGTCACGGCCGAGTGTGTCAGTTGCGCCGCCGGCCGCCGAATTCGCATGCCCAAGCTCGAAACGTACAAGAAGCAGGCGAAACTGCTCGTTCGGTGGCACCGCGGCGGGAACTTCTCGAATGGCGGTCGCATCCGACAACTCGCGCGCTATCGCACGTTGTCCGACCGCGAAGCACTCGCGCTGAAGTTTCCACTGACCGAAGCCCAAGAGATCATCGCCCTGGAAGCGGGCTGCGCCAGCTGGGCCGAGCTCAAGGCGAGTACGGAAACGGCCCCGCCCAGCGAGCAACCGAAGGCTCAGGACACAGCTGTCGCGAGTGCCAAACCGGTGCTCTACGTCGCCGACGTCAATGTCTCAGCCACGTTCTACCGGAACCAGCTCGGATTCCGGATCGACTTCTTGCACGGCAACCCGCCGTTCTACGGATCGATATCACGCGACGGCGCAACCTTGCACCTGAAGCTCGTAGACAACCCGGTGTTCGTGGCCGCCGAGATCGTGCAGAAGCTGACCAAACAGGCGTGGGGCGGCACCGACTTCATCATGCGCGACCCGGACGGCAACGCGATCGCGTTCGTCGGCTGAGTCCCGGCTGATGCCGGGTCAGGTGTTGTGGTGCTCGAGCCATTCCTGCGAGGTGACTCGTTTGCCGTCCACTGTGGGCTGTAGGGCGTCCCATGCGGACCGGTAGCCAAGCACTGACATGGCGCTGGCTACTCGAAAGCCTCCTGCCTGGATGTCGAACACGTTGGAGGGCCATTCGTGGCGGGTCAAACCCCAGAAGTCGGTGAACGGACCGGCTTCTGGGGTTTGTACCAGGAAGAGTTCGACCATGATTCCGTCGGTCTCGAAACCGCGCTTGTGCGGCAGCCGCTTCTCGGTGATCTCGTCGACGCCCCCGGTCGCAAGAAACGCGTTCACCGCTTCGAAACTGTCGGCTGGGTACAGCAGGTCGACGTCGTTGTGTGCTCTCGGCAGGCTCAGGCCGAGCAGTTCTGCCGCCCATCCACCGAACAGCCAAGTTCTGATGCCGGCGGACTCCAAGCGGGTAACAACGTGCTCGACAAAATCGAGGTCATTGACTCGCGACATGGTACGAACCGTAACGGCCCGCGAACAGGCCGGTGGCATCCTGGTGGGCGTGGAGCGGGTGGTGGTCTTTGGCTGTGCTGGCAGCGGCAAATCAACCCTGTCCAGGGAGTTGGCCACTCGCACTGGGTTGCCTCTGACCGAGCGCGATGCTCTCGGCGTGCCCGGGTCGCGCGACTATCGAAAAGCCCTCGGCGGGCTGGCCCGCCAACCGCGATGGATCTTGGACGGCGCTCCGTACTACGAAGACGATCTCATCTACGGCGCTGCCGACACCGTGATCTTCCTGGACTACCCGAAGCTGCTGGTGATGTGGCGGGTGCTGCGGCGAACAGTCTGCGTTGAGTTGTTCCGCCGCCCTGTCGGAGCGCACCAGCCTGGCGGGTTGGGTGCTTGGCGCGACAGCGAGCATCCGCTCCGATGGGCGTGGGCATCTCACGAGACCCGCCGTCAGGAGGGCCTCGCGCTGATCGCCCGCCCCGACCTGTCAGACGGTGATGTCATCCACTTCACCCGCCCGGCCCAAGCAAGACGCTGGATGGGCCAGCTCCGCCACCGAAGTCGCGTTGGCAAGAGCAGCCCGGACAAGGAAAACCCCAGGTCATCTAGCTCGTGACCTGGGGTTTCTGCTGCGCGCTCGGAGGGATTCGAACCCCCAACCTTCTGATCCGTAGTCAGATGCTCTATCCGTTGAGCTACGAGCGCTGGACAACGTCGAGTAACGATACATGGAGGGGGCTGTGGATTGCCAATCGGCTTGGGGGTGGGGGTGTGCGCGGCGTACTGGGGGCTGGGGTGGTGGGGATCTACGATCCGCGCATGGGAATTGAGGACTTGCTGGGCGGGCGGGATCTGGGGGATGTGAAGAAGGCGGTCGGGTTCGTGATGGAGAACTCGGACGACTTCCAGAAGGTGCTGGAGCTGGTGCGCGGGCTGCCGGATGACGCGGTCGGGTTCCTCGGGAAGCTGCCGGAGCTGTTGAAGACGATCGGCACGGGGCTGGCGGACGCTGGGGAGCAGGCGGGGAAGGCGGCCGGTGCGCTCGTCGGGGAGGACGGCGAGGGTGGGGCGCGGAAGGCGTTGACCGGGAGTGCCGGGACGATGAACGCGGCGAAGGACAAACTGCATGACGCGGCCGGGATGCTCGCGGGGCTGGCCGGCGAGCTGGACAAGATCCCGGGGATCGGTGACGCGGCGGCGAAGAAGCTGAACGACGGCAGTGGTCAGATCGGCGGGGTCGCCACTGAGATCGAGAGTCTGGCGGGCAATCTGCAGGACCTCTCCGGCATTCTCGCCACGGTCGGCGAAGCGCTGAAGGGCCTCGGCACCAAGCTCACCGAGTCCGGCGGGTCCGTCCAGACGCTGCTCGGCTGACCGGCCCGAGGCCAACTGTCGGGGGTGTGTCCAACCCGCGGTGGGTGTGAACACGCTATCGCTTGTCCACACCCACCGTTGGCTGTCCGCGGGCACCGTTCGGTGGTTGAGGGGTCAGAGAGGACCTTCGCGTGGCTAGGGTCGCGGGCATGGGTAGTCGGCTGGGGCGCGGTACGGCGATCGGGTGCGGTGTGGCTGCGCTGATCGGCGGTGGGGTCGGGTTCGCGGTCGGGGAGCCGGTGACACCGAAGGACATCGTGCCGGCGCGGGCGCTACCAGCCGATCTGTGCGCCCGGCTCGGCGACGTCGCGAAGCTGTTGCCTGAGGCATCGGGCGGTCCGGTGACGATGGCCGGGGGCGGTACGTCGGCGATCACCTGCCAGGCGGCCAGTTCGCGCGCGAAAGTACGGGCGTACACAGCGGCCAACGTGAAGGTCACCATCACCCCGTACGGCGGGCAGGACGCCGGCGCCGGAAACGCGCCGTACACGCCGCATCAGGTGGCGAGCCGTACGTTCACCCGCTCGCCGTTCAAGAACCTCGAGGGCGACCGTCCGTATCCGACCAAGGTCAGCCGGACCCACAGCGGGCTGGCCGGTGAGTCGTGGAAGGTGCGCGCACTCGTGCAGCACGCGGATGTCGTCGTACTGGTGGACTACACGGCCAACCCGGTCGACGGCGACATCGCGCAGAGCGCGGCACTGGCACTCGCGGACCGCGCCATCTGGGAGAGCAAGTGAACGACAGCGCGCCGGAGATCCCCGGCTACCAACTGGACCAGCGGATCCTGCTGCACCCGCTCGCGGAGCTGTGGCACGGCCGGTCGTTCACCGGCATGGAGGTGATCGCTCTCGTCCTCACCGACGACGGCGCCCGCAACCAGACCGTGGTCGACCGGCTCAGCGGATCCAGCCGTGACGCCGCACTGGTCCCCGGCCGGCAGGAGACCCCGCTGTGGGCGGCGAACTTCACCTCCGCACGCCCGTACGCGATCACCCAACTGATCCACGGGCAGACCGGCGCCGAGCGCCTGATCGACCCGCTCGACGGGATCGTCGGCAACGACGAGGACGCACTGAGCGCGGTCCGGGTCCAGCTCAGCCAGTACGGAGCAATGCAGCCGACCGCCCCGCCCGGCGCCGACCCCCACCACAACCCGGCCCCGAACAGCGCCCCACAATCCAGGTCCCAGCAGAGCAGCATCCCGTCGTACGCCGAGCGCCCGGCCGCAGCGGACCAGGCCGACGAGCCGAACCAAGCGTCCCCGACACCCGAGCACCAGCCATCCCGGATCGAGATCGCACGCCAGTACCGGCGGAAGATCGGGGCCTGGGTGTACGCCGTGGTCGCGGTCGTGGTGCTGATCGTGTTCACCATCGCGTACTCGATCGGCACCGCGATCGGTAGCGCGGTGAAGGACGATCCGGCCGAGGCCACCGACCCGGCGCCGGTCGTCACGCCGGAGGCGTACCCGGAGACCGTGCTGATCCCGGCGACCAAGCTCGTGACCACCGCGCCGTACAAGCGCCCGGACGGTTCCGCCGGCATCTTCGGCGCGGCCTACCCGGCCGGCGCCGACGTCCAGGTGGTCGCCAATGCCGAGCTCCCGTTCCCGATCGGCTGGCCGCGGCCGCCGCTGGTGAGCTTCCTCGGCGAGTCGTCGCAGCTGGTCCTGCGCAAGATCATGACCAAGAACGACTACGCGCCGGGCGGCCTGAAGAACGCGATGCAGGCGCAGATTGCGCTGCACCCGTGCGCGAACCTTGCCAAGTGCTTGGCCGACCGGCCGTCCTTCGACCAAGAGTGGACGAAGACGTTCAAGGCCACGGCGCCGGCGACCGCGAAGGACGGGCGAACCTGGCTGACCGTGTCGGCCAAGACGCCGTACACGATCACGATGACGCACGCGTTCCAGAGCGGTGGCCAGTGGTGGCTGGTCGGCGCGATGGTCTACGGCCAGCCCGCCGAGGCGCCGGACGTCCAGCGAGTCGTGAACGACATCTGGCGGCAGACCAGCTGACGCACCGCAAAATCTCCCGGAACGGCCCGCGCAGACAGCGCGGGCCGTTCTCTTTTTCACAAGCGGCACGGGAAAGCGATTGTCGCGGAAACTTTGTGACCGGGTTCACTTCCAGGCGGTTCTCAGACCCGGGGTCGGTCGCGTACGGTTAGTACCACTTGCAAACTGGTATGTATCCACTGGATCGACTGGTATGCGACAGATCACACCGCCAGCCAGCTGCAGCGACCCGCCGGAGACCCCGGCGGCCGGACGCCGTACCGCCTTCAGCGTCGAAGGGCCGGACGCCGCCGGATCCCGGCAGCCGAGAGGGGAAATGAGCTGCGAATGACGACCATCGCCAATCCGACCCGTACCAAAGCCGACCACCGAGCCGACTCCACGGACCCCCTCGAGGACCGCCGGACGTACGACCTGAGCAACGCCCCGACGCAGCACACCGGCCTGCTCGCCTGGGTCGCCGAGGTCGCCGAACTCACCCAGCCCGACCGGATCCACTGGGTCGACGGCTCGGAGGCGGAGTACGCGAAGCTCACCGGCGAACTGATCGCGGCCGGCACCATGGTCCGGCTGAACGACGAGAAGAAGCCGAACTCGTTCTGGGTACGCACCGATCCAGCCGACGTCGCGCGGGTCGAGCAGCGTACGTTCATCTGCTCGGCCGCGGAGAAGGACGCGGGTCCGACCAACAACTGGGTCGACCCGGCCGAGATGAAGGCGACGCTGACCGGGCTGTACCGCGGCGCGATGCGCGGCCGGACGATGTACGTCGTCCCGTTCTGCATGGGCCCGCTGACCGCCGAGAAGCCGATGTTCGGCGTGGAGATCACCGACTCCGCGTACGTGGTCGCGTCGATGCGCATCATGGCGCGCACCGGTGCGGACGTGCTCGCGGCCATGGGTGCCGACGCGCCGTACGTCCCCTGCCTGCACTCCGTCGGCGCCCCGCTCGAGGCCGGCCAGCAGGACGTCCCGTGGCCGTGCAACGACGAGAAGTACATCGTGCAGTTCCCGGAGGAGCGCGCGATCTGGTCGTACGGATCCGGGTACGGCGGCAACTCGCTGCTCGGCAAGAAGTGCTACTCGCTGCGGATCGCGAGCGCGATGGCCCGCGACGAGGGCTGGCTGGCCGAGCACATGCTGATCCTGAAGCTGATCTCGCCGGAGAAGAAGGTGCACTACGTCGCGGCGGCGTTCCCGAGCGCCTGCGGCAAGACCAACCTGGCGATGCTCGACCCGACGCTGGACGGCTGGGAGGTCGAGACGCTCGGCGACGACATCGCCTGGATGCGGTTCGGCGCGGACGGCCGGCTGTACGCGGTGAACCCGGAGTTCGGCCTGTTCGGTGTTGCCCCCGGCACCGGCTGGAAGACGAACCCGAACGCGATGCGCACCATCGAGAAGGGCAACTCGGTCTTCACCAACGTCGCGCTGACCGACGACGGCGACGTCTGGTGGGAGGGCTACTCGCCGACCCCGCCGGACCACCTGACCGACTGGAAGGGCCGCGAGTGGACGCCCGAGTCGGGCGAGCTGTCCAGCCACCCGAACAGCAGGTTCTGTACGCCGATCAAGCAGTGCCCGATCATCGCCGACGAGTACGACGACCCGAACGGCGTACCGATCTCCGCGATCATCTTCGGCGGCCGGCGCGCGACCACCGTCCCGCTGGTGACCGAGTCCCGCGACTGGGCGCACGGTGTCTTCATGGGCGCGACGCTGTCCTCGGAGACGACCGCCGCGGCCGTCGGCCAGGTCGGCGTCGTCCGGCGGGACCCGATGGCGATGCTGCCGTTCCTCGGGTACGACGCGGGGCAGTACTTCGACCACTGGCTGACCGTCGGCAAGCAGCACGACGCGGCGCAACTGCCGAAGATCTTCTACGTGAACTGGTTCCGCAAGGACGCCGAAGGCAAGTTCGTCTGGCCGGGCTTCGGTGAGAACAGCCGCGTGCTGAAGTGGGTCATCGAGCGGATCGAGGGCCAGGCGGACGCGGTCGAGACGCCGATCGGCCGGGTGCCGGCGGCGGACGCTCTGGACGTCACCGGACTGGACCTGACCGCCCGGGATCTCGAGATCGCCCTCGACGTCGACGCCGAGGAGTGGAAGGCCGAGCTCCCGCTGATCGAGGAGTGGTTCGCCAAGCTCGGCGACACCGTCCCGGCCTCGCTGCGGAGCGAGCTGGACAACCTGAAGGCCCGTCTGGGCTGACGAACGCCGGCCGCTGTTTCGGAAGCCAGTGGCCGGACAACAGCGCGGCGCCCCGGCTCATCCGCCGGGGCGCCGCGCTGTGCTTTTCCGGAGCCCCGCCCGCGATGCTGTCCTTTGCCGGTGCGGTCGCCGTACGTTGACGGCATGCGAATGAAGATCGGTGTGATGCTCCCCCTCGGTGCCGGCGACGGACCGGGCGGCGGGATGCCGGGGTGGAAGGACGTACGGGCGGTCGCCGAGGCGGCCGAGCAGGGCGGGCTGGACTCGGTCTGGATCGCGGACCATTTCTTGTACCGGGACGCCGACGGCCAGGTCTTCGGCATGCACGACAGCTGGACCTTGCTGACCGCGGTCGCCGCGGTCACCGAAAAGGTTGAGCTAGGCAACATGGTGCTCTGCGCCTCGTTCCGGGACCCCGGCCTGACGGCAAAGATGGCGGCGACCCTCGACGAGGTCTCCGGCGGACGCCTGACCCTCGGCGTAGGCGCCGGCTGGCACGACCCCGAGTACGAGGCCTTCGGCCTACCGACAGATCACCGGGTAGGACGATTCGAGGAGTGGCTCGAGATCGTCGCACGCCTCATCCGAGGCGAGACAGTCACCTACAACGGCACCTACTACAAGGTCCAGGAAGCAACCCTCGACCCGGCCCCACCGCACCGCATCCCGATCCTCGTCGCCGGCCACCGCCCCCGCATGCTCCGCCTGATCACCCAATGGGCCGACGCCTGGAACACAGCCTGGTACGGCACCCCCTCAGAAAAACTGGACGACCGTCTGCAAACCCTGGACGACGCCCTCAAAACCGCAAACCGCCCGGCCGACGACATCTCCCGTACCGCAGGCCTGATCGTCCGCGACCCCGACCAACCGTCAGCGGAATCCAGCCCAAACGCCATCCCAGTACAAGACCTGCCCAAAGCACTAGAGGCCTACGAGCAACGAGGCATCAACCACGCCATCATCTCCCCAGAACCAATGACGCCACGCTCCATAGAGCAGATAGCACAGGCAGCAGCCGCATACCGCCAACACGACTAGCACCCCGAGCACGAGCAGCACAGGACCCCGCCAAACCACATCCCCGCGACACCACATCCCCGCGTAGAACACCCAGCGGGGGGTCCGGGGGGCGAAGCCCCTCCGGGCGGGGCCCGGGGGTTGCACCCCCGGAAGAAATAACCGGAGCTCTTTGCCTGCGCTTTTTGCAGGCAAAGAGCTCCCAGAGCGGAGGCGGCGAGATTTGAACTCGCGAGAGGGGATTACCCTCAACCCGCTTAGCAGGCGGGCGCCATCGACCGGACTAGGCGACGCCTCCTCCGACGGTCCACTCAACGAGTAGACGCGACGAGGGCCAAGACTATCTGCTCGACCGGTCCGCGAGCAAAGCGGGGCGCCAGGCACGCTCGACGCCGGGCAGGGCGGGGCGGTGGGCACGCTCGGTGGGTGGTACGGCACGTGTGGTGGTCGCCCGGTGCCCCTGTACGCTGGCGGACATCGACGGGGGTCGCCAGCATCACGTCAGCCAACACGTCAACCAACTTGCTGTCGTGGGCGTCTGAAGTACCGTGGGCCGCTGCGTGCGGCCGACGCAGGGGCCGTGACGTCGTCGATCAGGGAACGGAGCCATGACGCGGAGTACTCGCGCTGCCGGTCGGAGGTCAGCACCACGCGCCTCCCGGGTCCGGGCCCGCTCGCACCGCGCCCGTTCGGCGTCGAAGGCGATCGGCCTGACCTTGGTCAGTGCCCTGGTCCCGGGGTCGGGGCTGCTGATGGGCGGCCGGAAGAAGCTCGGTGCGTTCGTACTGACGCTGAGCATCGGCCTGCTGCTGATCGCCGCGTATTTCGGGATCGCGAAGCGTGACTCGGTACTGGCCCTGGCGGTCTCGCCGCGGCAGCTGCTGATCGCGACCGGCGCGGTCGTCGTGCTCGGCGTCTGCTGGATCTGGGTCGTGGTGGCCTCGCACAAGCTGATCCGCCCGGTCAGCATGACCTACACCGGGCGGCTGGCCGGCTCGATGTTCGTCGGGCTGCTGTGTTTCGCGATCGCCGTACCGACCACCGTCGCGGCGCAGACCGTGATGGCGCAGCGCGACCTGGTCGGCAGCGTCTTCAAGTCCGAGGGCAACTCGAAGAGCGCGACCCGGCCGAAGGTGACCAACAAGAACGACCCGTGGGCGAAGATCCCGCGGCTGAACCTGCTGCTGCTCGGCGCCGACGACGGCGTCGGCCGGACCGGTGTCCGGACCGACACGGTGATCGTGGCCAGCATCGACACCAAAACCGGTAACACCTCGCTGATCTCGCTCAGCCGGAACTGGATGCGGATGCCGTTCCCGGCCGACTCGCCGCTGCACAAGGTCTACCCGGACGGGTTCTGGGACCCGAGCAAGGGCAACACCGAGCAGCCGGAGTACTACCTCGACGCGATGTACGACAACATTCCCAAGGAGCACCCGGGGATCCTCGGCCAGACCGACAACGAGGGCGCGGACGCGGTGAAGCTGGCCGCGAGCGCCGCGCTCGGCCTGGACATCGACTACTACATGCAGGTCAACCTGGCCGGCTTCAAGCAGATCATCGACGCGCTCGGTGGGATCACCGTGAACGTCAACTACCGGGTGCCGATCGGCGGCGACTACGGCGAGGGCCCGGGGACGAACGGGCACAAGCTCCCGAGCGGCTACATCGAGCCAGGTGCGAACCAGAAGCTCGACGGCTATCACGCGCTGTGGTTCGCCCGCGGCCGGTACGGCCTCAGCGACCCGTCCCGCCAGGAGCGGCAGCGCTGCACGATCCACGCGCTGGTGAACAGTGCGAACCCGCAGGCGCTGGTGACGAAGTACCAGGAGATCGCGAAGGCCGGCAAGGAACTGCTCCGGACCGACATCCCCGGGGAGCTGCTGGGCGCGTTCGTCCAGCTCGGTCTCAAGGTGAAGAACGCCAAGGTCACCAACATCGACCTGGACAAGGACAAGAACTTCCCGAGCGGCAAGAACCCCGACTACGAGGCGATGCAGAAGATCGTCCAGAAGTCGCTGAACCCGCCGGCGCCGACCACCAAGCCGACGGTGAAGCCGACCAAGAAGCCGACCAGCGGCGCCACCACGAAGAAGCCGACGCCGACGAAGACCACCCCGGGAACCGCCGAGAACCTGGCCGACGCGTGCGCCTACAACCCGAGCGAGACCGGCACCGGGAACTGAGCCGAACCGCCTGCGTGAACCCCTCCGGGTGAAGGATTGGCCCAAAGTGAAAATCGGTCACATCTGGGGGTGACTGTGAGGCGTTCGTTGGCGGTTGTCGCCGGGGTCGCGATCCTGGCGAGTGCGGGATGCAGTAGCAGCAAGCCGGAGAGTGCTGACGCGCCCTCTGCCGGCAGTACGGCGACGAGCGCGCCACCACCTAATACGACCGCGCCCAAGCCGAAACCGACGCCGGCCCCGGTCGCGCTCTCGGTGCCGATGTACCAGCGCGCGCTGACGAATGTCGAGAAGGTCCTGAAGCCGAGCGTCGCCCGCGTGATGAACGCGACGACGGTGGCCGCCTTCGACGCGAGCCGCAAGCAGCTGGCCGCCGCCGTCCTGATCGAACGCGGCGCGCTCGCGAAGATCACCCCGCCGCGCGGTCTGGTGACCGCGCATCCTGCCGTACTGGACGCCTTCGACGCCTATGCCGGGGAGGTCAGTACGCAGCTGACCGAGGCTGGCGCGACGAAGACCGGCTGCGGTCTCCCGAAGTCGCTCGAAGTACGGCTGTACCAGGCCAAGAGCGGCGTGCGGACCGCGTTCGCCGGGCTCGCGCAGAGTGTCCAGAAGTCGATCGGGAGGGGCGTGAAGTTCGGCGCGTTGTCGGTGCCGGCCAAGCCGGTCGCTCCGGCCGTGATCGGCGGCCGCGGCAAGAACGGCGACGTGTTCCAGCGTTCGGGCTCGCGGGGCGCGGCGTCGCTCGCGATCAACAACGCGGGCAGCGACGTGGTGATCGTGGTGGCGCCGAGCAGCCCGAAGGCACCGCAGGCATCGATCTACGTCCGGGCGAACAGCAAGGCGACGCTGCGCGGGATCCGCGGCGACTACTGGGTCTACTTCAAGTCCGGGACGAGCTGGGACGCGAAGAACCACCGGTTCACCGAGGACTGCTCGTACTCGAAGTACGACGACCGGTTCGACGGCTCGTACAACTGGACGATCAGCCTGACGAAGACCCCGTACGGGAACGCTCCGACCTCGGAGACGGAAGCCTTCTGAGGCGGTCGGCCCGGCCGGATGAGATCCTGTGTTGATGCGTACGACGTACCGGATGCGGGCGGGCCGATTCCTCGGGATCCTGGCCGCCGGGCTGATCATTCTCGGGGTGGCCGCCGTGCTCTGGGCGTTCGGGCTGCCCGCCGTCGCGGTGTCGGTGTTCGTCACCCTCGGGGGGCTGATCACGCTGGCCGGCGTCTGGATCCTGGCCCGGCCGCCGAAGGTCGCGCAGTTGCGCGACCGGGAGATCGAGGTCCGCGGCGTACGGACGGCATGGACCGACATCACCGAGGTCGGCCGGGTCGAGACCACCCACGGCGAGGCGATCGTGCTGCGTACCAAGCTGGCCGACCAGCCGATCCTGCTGCCGGTCTCGTGGCTGGTGCCGAAGCAGCTCCCGACGCTGGAGACCGTGCTGCGCGACAAGCTGAACGCCGCCCACGGGTACACGATCTGGGACGGAACTGTTCCGGAGGACACCGGCGGCGCAGAATGATCCGGTGCTTTCCTTCGAGCTGTCGTACGACGAACTACTGACCTATCAGGGCACGAACCCGCGGCCCGCGGACTTCGATGCGTTCTGGGACCGGGCGTTGCTCGCCCTCGACGAGGTGCCGGCCGACGCGGAGTTCGTCGACGCCGACGACTTCCCGCTGACCAGGGCCGTCGCCCAGCACCTGTACTTCACCGGCACCGGTGGCTACCGCGTGCACGCGAAGGTGGTGCGGCCGGCTGATCCCGTCGGGCCGGCGGTGCTGCTGTTCCACGGCTACGGCGGCGAGCAGCCGAAATGGGTCGACCTGCTGCCGTACGCGGCCCGCGGGTTCACGGTCGCGGCGCTCGATGTCCGCGAGCAGGTCGGTTTCCGTACGCCGTCACAGGCGGCGAACAGCTTCTCGCTGCATCATCATCTGGTGCACGGCCTGGATGACGGTCCGGACGGGCTGCTGTACAAGCACGTTTTCCTGGACACACGCCGGCTGGCGGACATCATCGGCGCCCTGCCGGAGGTCGACGCGTCGCGGATCGCGTCCACCGGGTGGAGCCAGGGCGGCGGGCTGTCGCTGGTTGCGGCCGCGCTGACGCCGACGATCAAGTACTGCGCGAGCGTGTACCCGTTCCTGTGCGACTACCAGCGGACCTGGGACCTGAATCTGGAGACGTCGCCGTACGACGAGATCGTCACCTGGTTCCGCAAGCGCGACCCGCGGCATCTGCGGCAGGACGAGGTGTTCAACACGCTCGGCTACATCGACGTGCAGCACCTGGCTTCACGAATCCAGGCCGAGGTCACGCTGTTCGTCGGCCTGGAGGACCAGATCTGCCCGCCGTCCACCCAGTTCGCCGCGTACAACAAGATCCAGTCCCCGAAGGCACTACGCCTCTACCCCGACTTCGGCCACGACGACCTCCCCGGGGCTCACGACGACATCCACCAACTGATAACCACCAACCTCTGACTACAACAGGAACCAGTAATTCTCTGTCGCTCCTTGGGTGGCTCGCCCGCCGCCCAGAGAGGTGTACAGCCTCTGCGCCGGAGTGTTGTGCGCACCTGTGGTGAGAAACATCTTGGTAGCACCCGCCTCGCGCCCCGCACTCATGAACGCAGTGACGAGTCCCCGCGCAATCCCTTTCCTGCGGTGCGATTCAGCAACCTCGACCTGATGCAGGTAGACCATCGACGTACCATCAGGCCGCCCGATCCAAGCCCCCCAGCACCACCCAGTCAGCTCCGCATCCTCAGTAGCCACAAACACCAAGGTCCCCGGCATCCCGAGATAATCCGCACCAGCCTCACCCCCCATAAACCGCCGCACAGCCCGCCCAAGCAACACACCATCCGGAACGCTGATCATGTGGGCTTCTTCCAGGTGATGGAGTAGCGGTAGAGGAGGTGCCGCCGGTACGTGGCGCCGGGCAGCACGTCAACTGCCAGATCGCGCATCTCCGGGAACGTCATCGGTGGCGGCCACACGAGCGGCGCGGAGTGCTGCCAGTAGCCCTTGACTGCGCGATGGGCCGTCCCGACAACCATTCCCGCGACCTCGTACGGCAGATCGCGCGGCAGCCTCGTACGGGCAAGACCTACGACCACGAGCGCTCCGCCCGGGCGCAGCAACTCACGCATCCGGAGAAGCCCGACGCGGGCGTCCACATGGTGCAAGGTCGCGACGGACCCGATCATGTCGTACGACGCAGACTCCAACGGGTATTCCAGGAAGTCTCCGTGCACGTACGAGACGCCGTCGCCGTACCCACGCGCCAGCTCGAGGCTCGGTGCGTCGAGGTCGATCCCGGTGACATCCGGTACGACCTCGCGGAGCTCACGCGCAAGCATGCCCTCGCCGCACCCGATGTCCAGCGCGCGCTCGGCGCCGTCCGGGACTGCCTGCAAGATCTTCGGGTGGTAGTGGATGTTGTGGTTCCAGCGTTCGCGCATCCGGTCAGCTGTCCTGGATCGCGGCGTCGATGGCGGCCACCAGTTCCTGGTCGTCGGTGGCGGGCCAGGTGTGGTTTTGGGGGCAGGTCCATTGGTCTGGGTTTGCTGGTACTACGCAGCCGAAGAGGCGGACCTTGCCGGCTGAGGCTGCCTTGTGCGCCGCCGGTGTGGGCAGGCCGTAGAGGATCGGGACGCCGTGTTCTCCACAGATCGGGCAACTCGGTGGGTTCGCCATTTGTCCAACGTACGTTATGGGGCGTCCAGTAGTGCTTGGTGAATCTTGGCCAGTGCCTTCAGCAGTTGGGCGCGTTCGGTCCTGGTGAGGGTTGCGGTGATGCGGTCCTCGAGCGCTTGCCGTTCGGCTTCGACCGGGCCTTGGAGGGCGCGCCCGGCCGGGGTCAGCCAGAGTCGTACGAGCCGGTTGTCGCGGCCGTCGGGACGGCGTTCGAGCAGGCCGGACTCGGCCATCCGGGTCGCGAGTTTGGTGACGGCGGGCGTGGTCACGTTCACCGCCGCGGCGATCTCCCCCGGCGTCCGCCCGTCCTCCGCCCACAGCGCGGCGAGCAGATGGTCCTGCCCGAGCCGCAGCCCGTGCCGCTGGACGGCGGTGTCCGCAGCAGCCCGCAGCAACTTGGACGTCTTGCTGTGCAGCTCCAGAAATTCAGGCACGACGAACTCCTGCCTTGACGACGAGATCGTTTACCAGTTAACGTTCCCAATAGATCGTTAACCGGTAAAGGAGTCTCTCATGCTGCTGGTCACCGGCGCCACCGGACACATCGGGCGCGCCCTCGTCGACGAGCTCAACCGCCGCGACGCCCGCTTCCGCGCACTGGTCCGCGGCCCGCGGCCGGATCTCCCCGCCGAGCAGCTGATCGGCGACCTCGACGGGCCGCTCGACCTGCACGGCGTCGACAAACTGTTCCTGCTCGTCCCCGGTACGGGCCTAGCGCACACCACGAACGCAGTCGCCGCAGCGCGAGCAGCCGGCGTCCGCCGGATCGTGTACGTCTCGTCGTACGCCGTCCTCGGCGACCCGGTCCCAGCGATGGGCCGCTGGCACTACGAACGTGAACGACTCATCCAGGACTCCGGCATCCCGGCGACGTTCCTCCGCCCGACCGGGTTCATGACCAACACCATCGACTGGCTGCCGACGATCCGCGCGGGCGGCTACGTTCTCGACCCGATCGGCCCCGGTCGGGCCGCGCCGGTCGACCCGGCCGACATCGCGGCAGTCGCGGCCACGGCGCTCGTCGAGGACGGCCACGAGAAGCAGGCGTACACGGTGACCGGGCCCGAGGCGTTCACCCTCGCCGAGCAGGTCGCGATCCTCGGCGCCGCGATCGGGCGCACCATCGACGTACGGCCGATCGAGACGCCGGAGGAGGCGGTCCGCTTCCGCTATCCCGACGGCGCCTCGCCCGAGCTCGCCGCGGCGATCGTCGAGGGCCTCCGGCTGATGCGCGCCGACACCATCGGCCTCCGTACGGATGTCGTCCGGCGCATCACCGGGAACGAGCCGCGGACGTTCGCCGACTGGTGCCGGGAGAACGCGGCCGCGTTCGGGTAAAGCGGGCGTTCGCCCTGCATCGTCGTACGATCGCATCGGCAGTCGGACGGTGCGCAGCGGTGAGGAGCAGGAAGTGGTCTTCGGATTCAGGTCGGCCCAGCAGCGGGCGGCCGTCTGCGACGCGATGGCCGACGCGTACGCGGGCGACTTCCGGCACGTCGGCCTCGTCCGCGGACTGGCCCGGCAGGTCGCCGTACAGGACGTGGACAACATGATCGCGGCCAGCGACGTGCCTCGCAGTTCGGAGGCGATCCTGGATCAGCGGGCCACCGGCGAGCCGGCACCGGCCGACATCAAGGACCTGCTGCGCCAGGCCGCGGCGCAGGGCTTCACGGAGACGCTCGGCGACCACCTCCGGACGCCGGACGTCGCGCGCAACCTGCTGGCGGAGTCCCACGGCCCCGGCCGACAGAACTCCCCGATGCGTACGGCTGCGACCGCCCTCTTCAGGGACTCGGCCGAGGCACAGGCGCAGATCCCGCCAGAGCAGCACGCCAACGCGATCAGCAGCATCCAGCAAGCGATGGAGAACGAGGCCAGAAGGCTCGACGCCGCGCCCCAGGACCTCGTCGGCCACTCGGGCCTGCCGCCGAGCGACCTCAACCAGACGCTCGACGAGACCAAGACCATCGGGGCAGACATCGCCGGAGCGGGCATCGAGGAAGTGGACCGGCTCGCGCATCCGCCGGCACCTGTCGGCGAGCCACTGCAGCAGGCGGCAGCCGTCGACGGCAAGGCCGCACAGGACGCAGCGTCCTCAGGCGTCGCGCCGGCCGGCAGTACGCCGGCGGGCGGGACCACTCCAGCGGGCGGGTCCGGGCGACCGGAGAACGCTGCGGCAGCCGCACGGGTTGATCCGCGGATTGCCTACGGCATGGACTCCGGCCGCTCGGGCGCACGCGAGGCCTGACTTGTCGGTCAAGTAGCTCCGCTGTACCGGCCTGGTGAGGCATGGTCAGTACAGCGCAGCCGCCTAGTTGGCCTCTTTTGTTGCCCAGTAGTGCCATTGCGGAGAAGCGATAGGGGATCGGGCCAGGCCGTCCGGCCAGGTGGCCGGCAGGTCGTGACTCCGTGCCGCGTACAAGATCACCTCCGATGCGCATCGGTCGCCGCGCACCGCCACCCGGGCGGCGGTCTCGGCCCGCATGTCGGCCAGGTAGTGGATGGCCGGCAGGAACTCGGCGCTCAGCCGCGGACCGAGCCGGCCGACGGGTTCGTCGTCGAGCCGGATCTCGACCACGATCCGGTGCCGGTCCTGGATGCCGTCCTCCTCCTCGATCGCATGCATGGTGGCGTACACCCAGCACTCGCCCTCCGCACGGAAGAACGGCGCCAGTACGTCGGGATGCAGCTCGCTGCCCGGGACCACGATGCCGCTCCCGGGCGGCAGCAGGTGATAGCTGCCCGGTGGTGGCAGGTTCACCGGGACCAGCATGTGCGGCTGCCCGAGGGCGACCGCGACGCTGGCGTGGAACTCGGTGCCCTGGACGCCCTTGCCGTCCCAGTCCGCCGGCTCCCACTCGCTGACCCACAGGTGGCACGGCACCTGCGGTTGCAGGCCTTGCGCCACCAACTCCGACAGCACCGGGTGGTACCGGTGCGCGTCGTCCCTCGGCAGATAGCCGACAACCTTGCCCTGCACCCGGACGGCGATCGACCGCGGGTCGAAACGGTTGTGCGGTTCCGGGACGAGGTCCGCCTCGATGTCCAGATCTGCTCCACGCGCCGGGATGGGATCGGGGAACAGGCTACGGATCGCCTGCTCGTGCGGAGTCTCCCGCACGACTTCCTGACCACACCACAGAGCGTCTCCCCACAGACTGAACGGAATCAGTTCCATCTGTGCCCTCCAGTCCTCACTGACCGGCTTTACCCGGCTCATCCCGACCAGGACCCTGGTCGTTACACCGAGTGAGCGTATGAAAACTAGACTGCCCAGTGAAGGGCCGTTTCACGCATAGTGCAAGAGTCTGATACGCAAAGGTAAGCCGCCGGTCCGGACTGTGGACGCGGATCGTCTTGGGCAGCGAGCGAAAAGCCGAAGATCGTGCAGATGCACGGGAAGGAACGTCATGCAGGGCAGTGCTTCTGACACTCGATCGACGGTCGACGCGGACGCGGTCGAGGCCGCGATCAAGCGCTTGGACGGGGTCGCCGTCCGGACCCCGTTGCAGCGCAACCTGCGCCTGTCCGAGCGCACCGGCGCGCAGGTCTGGCTGAAGCGCGAGGACCTGCAGATCGGGCGTTCCTACAAGCTCCGCGGTGCCTACAACCTGATCGCACAGCTCGACGACACCGCGAAGGCCGCCGGCGTGGTGTGCGCAAGTGCCGGGAACCACGGGCAGGGATTGGCGTATTCGTGCCACATCCTCGGCGTTCAGGGCAAAGTGTTCGTTCCGCGGACGACCCCGCGGCAGAAGCGGGACCGGATCGCCGCGCTCGGCGGCAAGCAGATCAAGGTGATCGTCACCGGCGACACGTACGACGACGCGGCCGCGGCTGCCGTTGCCGAGGGCGCGGCGAGTGGCGCAACCATGGTGCCGGCGTTCGACGACCCCAGAACCGTTGCGGGGCAAGGGACCGTGGCCGTCGAGCTGGTCGAGCAGCTCGGGCAGGCGCCGGATGTGCTCGTGGTGCCGGTCGGCGGCGGCGGTCTCGTTGCAGGGGTTGCAACCTGGATCACCGAGCGGCACCCCGGCGTCCGCATCGTCGGAGTCGAGCCGGCCGGCGCGGCAAGCATGGCGGCAGCGCTCGAAGCCGGTGCGCCGGTGAGGCTGCCCCAGCTGGACAGTTTCGTCGACGGTGCCGCCGTACGCCGGGTTGGCGACGTCACGCTTCCGCTCGTGCAGCGGGCCGGTGTCGAGCTGATGTCGGTGCCTGAGGGCCTGGTCTGCTCGGAGATGCTCGCGCTCTACCAGACCGACGGCCTGATCGCAGAGCCCGCCGGCGCTTTGTCGACAAGTGCCCTCGGCAACGGTCTCGACGTACGGCCCGGCGAGACCGTGGTCTGCCTGCTCTCCGGCGGGAACAACGACGTCAGCCGGTACGGCGAGATTCTCGAGCGCTCCTTGGTGTACGAAGGCCTGAAGCACTACTTCCTGGTGACGTTCCCGCAGGAGCCCGGCGCCCTGCGCGCGTTCCTCGACGAGACGCTCGGGCCGGACGACGACATCACCCTGTTCGAGTACGTGAAGCGCAACAACCGTGAGACCGGCGTCGCCCTGGTCGGTATCGAGATCGGCACCCGCGACGACCTCCCCGGCCTGCTGGCCCGGATGGAGGCCGCCCCACTGGACATCGAGCGCATCGACCCGAACTCCCCCGAGTTCAGGTACCTGATCTAGCCCTTGGTGTGCTTCGGGCGTCGCGGGTCGTGCGGGTGGTTGCCGTCGTCCCAGTCCGGCCGGACGTTCTTCTCGCCCATCTCGTCCTTTTCGCCCGGCCACAGGTTCTGCGCGTGGTCGCGGTGTTCGTCGGACTCGTTGCGGGCGTCCGTGGCGGCCTGCTGGCGCTCCTGCGCACCTGCCGCGAGCCGCCGTGCCTCAGCGGCCTTCTCGTCGGCGATCGCCTGCGCCTTGCGGGCCCGGGCATCGACCTCGTCGGCCACCGCCTGCTGCTTGTCGGCCTCGACCGCACTCACCTGAGCCTGCTGCTCGTGTTCGTGCGCTTCCTGCCGCGCCTGTTGCCGCTGCTGCTCGGCGCGGCGCTTCGACGACCGGGACGCAGCCCCGGCGATCAGTGCTACCACGATGACCAGCACGGCCACGGCGACGACGATCCAGACAATGGTCATTCCGTTCATCGCTCCTCCTCGGCTCGATGCTCAGAACATCCGGTACCCGCGGTCGTCGCCGCCTAACACCTCCTAGACGAGGCCGCGGCGGGCGGCCCAGACGATTGCTTCGATCGCGGTGCTGAAGCCCAGGCGGTCGCAGATCAGCCGGGTACGGCGGCGGACGGTGCGCTCGGACAGCTCCAGCCGCCGGGCGACACCGTCGACCGGAAGGCCGGTGGCGAGCAGCCGGAGCAGTTGCAGATCGTCGTGACTGATCTCGCGCGGCGGCACCCGGCGCGCCACCGGTCGAAGTTCCTGGGGGAGGACGGTCATGCTGATCACCTAGATCCGAAGAGCCGGGACTCGGCGGCGTCCCAGTCGGCCGGTTTGCCCTGCGGGTCGTAGCGCCGCAGAGAATGGGTGGCCCGGACCAGGGCGCGCATCGCGTCCAGGTCCGGGAAGGGCTCGCCGAGTGCGCGAGCCTGGACAAGTACGTTGCCGAGCGCGGACGCCTCGACCGGCCCGGCAAGCACCGGTACGCCGCACGCGTCGGCGGTCAACTGGCAGAGCAGTTCGTTCTGCGAACCACCGCCGATCACGTGCAGTACGTCGACCTCACGCGCCGCGATCGTCTGCGCGGCGCGGAGGGTGCGGCGGTACGCCAGCGCGAGGCTCTCCAGGATGCAGCGCACCGTCGTACCGCGGGATCGGGGTGGCTCCTGGCCGGTCGCCCGGCAGTGCTCGTCGATCCGCACCGGCATGTTGCCCGGGGCAAGGAATTCGGGGGCGTCCGGATCGATCAGGACGCTGAACGGCGGCGCCGCGGCGGCTTCCCGCAGGAGCTTCGGCAGGTCGTCGTCGCCCCAGACCCGCTGGCACTCCTGCAGGATCCACAGGCCCATCACGTTCCGCAGGAAGCGGATCCGCCCGTCGACGCCGCCCTCGTTGGTGAAGTTCGCCTCCCGCGCCTCGTCGGTCAGCACCGGCGCGTCGAGCTCGAGCCCGACCAGCGACCAGGTGCCTGACGAGATGTACGCGAACCGTTCGCCGACCGCCGGCACCGCAACCACAGCCGATGCCGTGTCATGCGACCCCACCGCAATGACCGGGATCCCCGGCGCCAACCCGGTCTCGTCCGGCAGCACGTTCCCGATCACGTCCCCGGGCTCGCACAGCGCAGGGAACATCCCCCGCGCGGTCCCCAACCGAGAGATGAGCTCGTCGCTCCAGTCCCGGGTCGACACGTCATACAGCTGCGTAGTAGACGCGTTCGTCCGCTCCACACCGATCCGACCGGTCAGCCAGTACGCCAGCAGATCCGGAATCATCAGCAACGTGGCCGCGTCCGAAGGCAATTGCTCCGCGGCCAGCTGGTAAATGGTGTTGAACGGCAACTGCTGAAGGCCCGTCACGGCGTACAACTCAGCAGCCGGCACCGAGGCGAGGATGCGCTCCATCACACCGTCGGTACGGCCGTCCCGATAATGCACGGGATTGCCGAGCAACCGCCCCGACTCGTCGAGCAGCCCGTAGTCGACGGCCCACGAATCGATGCCGATGCTGTCCAGGCGTCCCGCGAGCTGGAGGCCCTCGAGGATCGACCGGTACAGGTGCAGAACGTCCCAGTGCAGCGTGCCGTTGACGCGTACCGGCCCGTTCCAGAAGCGGTTCAGCTCGCGCAGCTCGAGGACGTTCGGGCCCACCTCGGCGAGCATGACGCGCCCGCTCGAGGCCCCGAGGTCCACCGCCGCGACTCGTTTCACGGCGCGACCACCGTCAGCTCGAGCTTGAGCAGATCGGCCACCGCACGCAGGTCCGCGGCGCGATGACCGGTCCCCAGCGCCCAGTGATGCGCAACGCCGGACGCCGACCAGGCGTCCGTCCACTCGCCGGGATCGCACCCGAAGTCCACCCGCGACGTCGTGTTCCCGATCTGCAGCAGCGGCCCCGGTACGACGGTGCCCTCGGACGCGATCAGCTTGAACGATCCGTCCCGCCGCTGCCCCAGCCCACACAGGGTCACCGGCCCCTGCTGTACGTCGAACTCCACGGACACGCCCCATCCGCGCTTCCCGTGATACACCCCGAGGCCGCGCAGCAACGGCTTCCGCGCCGAGATCGCCAGATGCGCCGGCCCGTCGTGCCCCATCTCGACGACATTGTCGTTGAAGTTCAGCGCCTGCAGCTCCGTGAACGATCCGCCGGCGCCGAGTTTGTCCATCACGAGCATCGCGAGCGACGTCCGCAGCTCGTACTCCCCCGCGGCCGGCACACCCCTTGCCGTCAGCAACGATGCGCCGAGAATCATCCCGGCCGCCACCCGTTCGTGGGTCTCACCATCGAGCCCGCGATGGTAGTAGGCGAGCGAGTCGAGCGAGAAGTCCTCGACCAATCGATCCAGTGCGACCGACACCGTCGCGCCCCAGCGGAAGTCGTCGGAGTTGACCGAGTCGTCGAGCGTGAAGATCTCCCGTGCGACCTTCATCCGGTCGGTCGTCTCGGCGTCCGTGACCTGCTCGACGCGGACCCGGAGGTCGTCGATCTCGAGGATCTCGACGTGCCCACCGAGCTGGGCAGAGACCAGCGTCGGGTCGGTGATCACGTCCATCATCCCCGGGTACAGATGCCCGAGCAGGCCGTGCCGCCCGTGCCGGAGCGCGGCGCGGACACCGGCCGCCCGGATCCACCGGTCGATCCGCGTCCAGGCGCGCTCGTCCTCGAGATACCCCGAGACCGACCGGAAGTCGATCCCGCAGCGCTCGAACGCGTTCGCCATCTCGGGCAGCGGGCACGCCCCGCAGTACGCCAGCCAGGCGCCGGTGTCGAACGACGCGTGATCCATCGCCTCGGTCGGCTGCAGGTTCAGCAACAACACCGGCGCCCCTGAGCGCTGAGCGATCGGCACCAGCATCGACGCCGTCATGTACGTCGTGAGGAACCCGACGATCAGGTCGCAGTCGGCGGCCCGCAACTTCTCCGCGGCCGTGGCGCCCTCCTGCGCGTCCGAGATGAACCCGACGTCCACCACCTCGCAGTCGAGTGCCGCGAACCGCTCGGAGACCCGGCGCGCGGACGCCTGCAGTTGCGGCAGGAGATCCGGGAACTGCGGCCAGTACGCACCCAGTCCGCCGGCCACCAAACCGATCCGCGTCTTCCGCGGCTCGACCCAGGGCAGCGCGCCGTGCCCGTCGACCGAACGGTCCGGTTCAGTGCTCCACATGATAGAAACCCCTTAACGCAGGAAGGCGGCAGCCACGCCGGCGTCGACGGGCACGTGCAGACCGGTCGTGTGCGTCAGGTCTCCACCGGCCAGTGCGAAGACCGCGGCCGCGACGTTCTCCGGCAGTACTTCGCGCTTGAGCAGGGTCCGCTGCGCGTAGTACGCACCGAGCTCCTCCTCCGGTACGCCGTACACCGCGGCCCGCTTCGCGCCCCAGCCGCCGGCGAAGATGCCCGAACCGCGGACGACGCCGTCCGGATTCACGCCGTTGACCCGGATGCCGTGCTCACCGAGCTCGGCCGCGAGCAGCCGGACCTGATGCGCCTGGTCGGCCTTCGCGGCACCGTACGCGACGTTGTTCGGGCCGGCGAACACCGAGTTCTTGCTGGAGATGTAGACGATGTCGCCGCCCATCTCCTGGTCGACGAGGATCCGGGCCGCCGCCCGGGAGACCAGGAACGAGCCCTTCGCCATCACGTCGTGCTGCAGGTCCCAGTCGCGTTCGGTTGTCTCGAGCAACGACTTCGAGATCGACAGGCCGGCGTTGTTGACGATCAGGTCGACGCCTCCGTAGGCAAGCACCGCCTCTCGCAGCGCAGCCTCGACCGCTTCGGCGGACGACACGTCAGCTGCTACCGCGACCGCCACGTCGGACGAGCCGATCTCCTTCGCCGCCGCCTCGGCCGCGGCCTGGTCGAGGTCCGCGACCACGACGCAGGCGCCCTCGGCCGCGAGCCGATGCGCGATCGCCTTGCCGATGCCGGACCCGCCACCGGTCACGAACGCCACCCTGGTCGCGAGCGGCTTCGGCTTCGGCATCCGCTGCAGCTTCGCCTCCTCAAGCGCCCAGTACTCGATCCGGAACTTCTCCCGCTCGTCGATCGGCGCGTACGTCGAGACCGCCTCGGCGCCGCGCATCACGTTGATAGCGTTCACATAGAACTCGCCGGCCACCCGAGCGGTCTGCTTGTCCTTCCCGAACGAGAACATCCCCACACCGGGCACCAGCACGATCGCCGGATCCGCCCCCCGCATCGCCGGGCTGTCAGCGTCGGCATACGCCTGGTAGTACGCCTCGTAGTCCGCGCGGTACTGGGTGTGCAGCTCCTTCAGGCGCGCAACGGATTCATCCACCGACGCGGAGGGTGGGAGGTCCAGAACGAGCGGCCGAACCTTCGTACGAAGGAAGTGGTCGGGGCAGGACGTGCCCAGCTGCGCGAGCGGATGCAGCTTCTCCCGCGAGAGGAACTCGAGCACCGCGTCCGAGTCGTTGAAATGGCCGACCTGCGGCTTGTCCGTTGACGCGAGTCCACGGATCACCGGAGCGAGCGCAGCGGCGCGCGCCCGACGCTCGTCGACGGGCAGCGCCTCAAAGCCGTCCACCACTCCGCCGAAGGGCTCCGCAACACCACGCTCGTCGAGGAAGCGTTCCGCCGTACGGATGATCTCCAGCGAGTTGGCCTCGCACTCCTCCGAGGTCGCGCCCCACGCGGTGATGCCGTGGCCGCCGAGGATGCAGCCGATCGCCTGCGGGTTCTCGCGCTTGACGGCCGCGATGTCCAGCCCGAGCTGGAACCCGGGCCGCCGCCACGGCACCCACACCACGCGGTCGCCGAAGCACTCCGCGGTGAGCTTCTCGCCGTCCGCCGCGGTCGCCAGCGCGATCCCCGAGTCCGGATGCAGATGGTCGACATGAGGGGCGTCGACCAGCCCGTGCATCGCGGTGTCGATGGACGGCACAGCGCCGCCCTTGCCGTGCAGGCAGTAGTCGAACGCGGCGACCATCTCGTCCTCGCGGTCGACGCCCGGGTAGACGTCCACGAGCGCGTTCAGCCGGTCGAGCCGCAGCGCGGCGAGTCCCTTGGCCGTCAGCGTCCCGAGGTCGCCGCCGGAGCCCTTGACCCACACGAGGTCCACGGGCTGCTGCGTGACCGGGTCGGTCGCTGTGCCCTTCGCCGACGTGTTGCCGCCGGCGTAGTTGGTGTTGCGTGGATCGGCACCCAGTCGGTTGCTACGCGCAACGAGCTCGGCTGCAGTGTCGTTCACTTATGCTCCCCATCCTGCTTGCTCGCCGCCTACGCGGTCCTTGGTGATCTGCTCGAAGTAGCCGCTGCGCTTGTACGCCGCGACCGGGTCGGGGTCCAGGCCCTGCGACTCGCGCAGTTCCGCGAGCAGCGGCCGGACGTCGGTGTTGTAGGCGTCCATCAGCGCGGCGTTCGCACCCAGGACGTCGCCTTCCTGCTGGGCCTTCCGGAGTACGTCGCGATCGACGAGCAGCGCCTTCGCGGTCGCCTCCTGGACGTTCTGCACCGAGCGGATGATCGCGGGGATCTTCTCCTCGATGTTGTGGCACTGGTCGAGCATGAACGCGATCCCGCGGTCCGGGTCGAGCGCGTCGCCGCGGACGATCTCGTTCATGATCCGGAACAGCTGGAACGGGTCCGCGGCCCCGACCATCAGGTCGTCGTCGGCGTAGAACCGGCTGTTGAAGTCGAACGCGCCGAGCTTCTTCGCGCGCAGCAGGAACGCCACGATGAACTCGATGTTCGTCCCCGGCGCGTGGTGCCCGGTGTCGATACAGACCGTTGCCTTCGGCCCCAGTTCGAGGCAGTGTGCGTACGACGTACCCCAGTCCGGCACGTCCGTGGTGTAGAAGGCCGGCTCGAACAACTTGTACTCGAGCAGCATCCGCTGGTCGTCACCGAGCCGGTCGTACACCTCCTTCAGAGCGGTGGCGAGCCGGTCCTGGCGGTCCTGGATGTCATCCTGGCCCGGGTAGTTGGTGCCGTCGGAGAACCACAGCTTCAGGTCCCGCGACCCGGTCTGGTCCATGATGTCGACGCACTCGAGCAGGTGGTCGGTCGCCTTCCGGCGGATCGCCGGATCCGGGTTGGTGACGCTGCCGAGCTTGTAGTCGTCGTCCTGGAAGACGTTGCTGTTGATCGCCCCGAGCCGGACGCCTTGTTCCTTCGCGTACGCCGACAGCGCCGCATAGTCGTCGACCTTGTCCCACGGGATGTGCAGCGCGACGCTCGGCGCGACGCCGGTGTACTTGTGGACGACCGCGGCGTCAGCGATCTTCTCCTCCGGCGACCGCGGCACGCCAGGTTGGGTGAAGACCTTGAACCGGGTCCCCGAGTTGCCGAACGCCCACGAGGGCAGCTCGATCTCCTGGCGGCTCAGCGCGGCCTTCGCGGCTTCGGTCGTCATGGTTCAGTCCCTTTCAGGAGTCAGGTGGAAGATCTCGGGCAGCAGCCGGAACGCCTCGTCCGGCGGCCGCCCATCGATACCGGAAAAGAATTCGGTCATCTGGGCCTGCCAGCGGGTGTTGACCTCGGTCGCCGCCATCGCCTGCTGCGCCGCCTCCAGGTCATCGGACTCGACGTACCCGACGAGCAGGCCGTCGTCGCGGAGGAACAACGAGTAGTTGTGCCAGCCGGACTCGCGCAGTGCGGCCTGCATGTCGGGCCAGACGTTGCGGTGCCGGTCGACGTACTCGTCCAGGCGGTCCGCCCGGACCTTGAGGCAGAAGCAGTAGCGGTTCACGAAGCAGTCCTCAGAAGTTGAACTTGTCGATGTTGGCGGCGGTGAACTCGGTCGGTGGGCCGAGGACGATCTCGCCGTCCGCGCCGACCGTGTAGTCGCCGAGCTTCCCGGCCTTGAACTTGTCGCCCTGGGCGCCGGTGATCTGCCCCGAGCTCAGCGCAGCACCGGCGTACGCCGCCAGGTACCCGATGTCGGCCGGGTTCCAGAGCGCGAACTTCTTCACCGTGCCGTCCTTGACGTACTGCCGCATCTGGTTCGGCAGGCCGAGCCCGGTGATCGCGACCTTGCCCTTGTAGCTCGACGCGCTCACGTACCGGGAGGCAGCCGCGATCCCGACCGTGGTCGGCGACACGATCACCTTCAGGTTCGGGTACGACTGCAGCAGACCCTGCGCCTCGGTGAACGACTTCTGGTCGTCGTCGTTGCCGTAGGCAATCTTGACGAGCTTGAGCTTGGCGTTCTCCGGCTTGGCCAGCTCGGTCTTCATCACCTGGATCCAGGAGTTCTGGTTGGTGGCGTTCGGGGTCGCGGACAGGATCGCGATCTCGCCGGCACCGCCGGCCAGTTCGCTGGCCATCTTCACCAGGCTCTCGCCGATGCCCTGGGTGGTGGCCTGGTTGATGAATGCGTCCCGGCAGGTCTTGGACGCGTCGGAGTCGAACGTGACCACCTTGATCCCGGCCTTGCGCGCCTGGTTCAGCGACGGGCAGACCGCGTTCGGGTCGTTGGCGGCGACCACGATCACGTTCTGCTGCTGCTGGATCAGCGTGTTGATGTAGCTGACCTGCGACGAGGCGCTGGCGTCGTTCGGTCCGACGAGTTTGTACTCGCCCTTGAGCTCGCCGACCGCGACCTTGCCGCCGCCGACCTCGACGTCGGTGTAGGGGTTGTTGAGCTGCTTGGGCAGGTAGGCGATCTTCAGGCCTTCCTTCAGCGGCGCGTTCGGATCCGCCTTGCCCGCGGTCGTCGCCGGGGCCGCCGTGTTCTGGCTCTCCGTACTCGACTTCGTCGTCCCACCGCACGCGGTCAGGGCGAGGGCAACAACGGCCAGCACTGCCAGGTTCTTGCGTTGACGCATGGTTCGTCCCTTCAGGTACGGCGGAGTCGGTTGGCAAGGTTCGGGCCGAGGACCGAGGCGATCAGCAGGGCGCCGGTCACCACGTTGAGGGCCTCATTGGACACATCGGACAGGCGGAGCGCGTTCTGCAGGGAGCCGATCAGGACCACGCCCGCGACAACACCGGGGAGCGCGCCCTTGCCTCCGAAGATCGAGACGCCGCCAAGCAGTACGGCCGCGACCACAGCGAGCTCCAGTCCGGCACCGTTGTCGGCGCGGGCGCTGGAGTACCGCAGGGTCCAGAGCACGCCGGCGAGACCGGAGATCAGCCCGCTCGCGACGTACAGCCAGAACTTCAACCGGCCCGGCCGGACGCCGGCGAACCGCGCCGCCTGCTCGCTCGCGCCGACCGCGAACACGGCGCGCCCGATCGGTGTCGCGTGCAGGATCACGCCGAAGACGATCGCGAGAACGACGATCACGAGCAGTACGTTCGGGATCGGGGTACTGCCCATCGTGCCGGTGACCCAGGCGGTGTACGACGGCGGGAAGTCGGCGACGGCGCCGTCTCCGAGGACCACGAAGGCGAGGCCGCGGTAGAAGGCGAGCGTACCGATCGTGACGGCGAGCGAGGGCAGGCCGAGGACGGTGACGAAGAAGCCGTTGACCGCGCCGAGGATCGCGCCGAGCAGCAGGCAGTACGGGATGATCGACTCGATCGGCTGGTTCGCGTTCCAGAGATAGCCCATCACCGCGCTCGACAGGCCGAGCGTGCTCGCCACCGAGAGGTCGATCTCGCCGGTCACGATCACCATCGTCATCGGGAGCGCGATGATCGCGATCGGCAGCACGTCGAGGACCAGGAAGCCGAAGTTCTGCGACGTACCGAAATTGTCGATCGTCGCGGCCGCAACGATCAGCACGACGACGGTGATGACGATGATCGCGACGTTCCAGTTCGCGAACCGGGCGCCACGGTTGGCAGTGAGCTCAGCCGACATGGGAGCCCCGCTTCTTCAGGCTCGCAGCGACCCGGGCGGCGACCAGGCGGTCGGCGCCGATCGAGAGCAGGATGAGCGCACCGACGATCGCCTGCTGCCAGAACTGGTTGATCTCCAGCACGGCCAAGGCGCTCCCGATCGTGGTGAGCAGGAGCGCTCCGAGTGCAGCGCCCCAGACCGTTCCGCTGCCGCCGAAGACCGCGACACCGCCGACCACAACGGCCGCGACCACGTTCAGCTCGTACCCGGTGCCGGCGGCGGCATCGATCGTGCCGAAGCGTGCTGCGAACAGCACTCCGGCCAGACCAGCCAGTCCGCCGCTGACGACGAACGCTCCGACCGTACGACGGCCGACCGGAATCCCGGCCAGTCGTGCGGCCTGCGGGCTGGAGCCCATCGCGTACAGCTCCCGGCCGACCCGGTAGTTGCGCAGGACAACAGCCGGGACGATCAGGACCACGGCTGCCAGCAGCACGAGCACCGGAACTCCTGCGACGGCAGCGTTTCCGAAATCCAGGAAGCCCTTCGGCAGTTCGTCGGCGTTGATCTGGCTGCCACCGGCCCAGAAGTACGTGATGCCGCGTACGACGTACAGGGTGCCGAGTGTGACGACGAGCGCCGGGACGTTGCCGTACCGCACGAGAACGCCGTTGACCGCACCCGCGACCGCTCCGACGGCCGCACCGGCAAGGAGTGCGAGGCCCACCGGGACGCCGTGATTGCCCTGCAGCAGCGACCCGACAGCGAAGGCGCTCAGGCCGAGCACCGATCCGACCGAGAGGTCGATGTTGCGGGTGATCACCACCACGGCCTGGCCGACCGCCAGTACGGCCAGGATCGCGGTGTTGAGCAGGATGTCCCGGATGCTCTGCCCGGAGAGGAAGCGCGGGTTGGAGATGGTCGTGACCGCGACCAGGACCACCAGGGCGAGCACGATGCCGAGTTCACGGGCGCGCAGCACGACGTCGAGCGAGGACCGCCGCGGCGCGGAGAGGGCGACAGATTCCGTCATCCGCTGACCTCCTGGCCGGTCGCGGCGAACATGACGGACTCCTCGGTCACCTCGGAGCGACTCAGCTCGGCGACCAGCCGGCCCTCGCGCATCACGAGCACCCGGTCGGCCATGCCCAGCACCTCGGGCAGCTCGGACGAGACCATCAGTACGGCGACACCGTCGGCCGCCAGGCTGGACATCAGCCGGTGGACCTCGGCCTTGGTGCCAACGTCGATGCCCCGCGTCGGCTCGTCGACGATCAGCACCTTCGGCTCGGTTGCCAGCCACTTGGCCAGCACCACCTTCTGCTGGTTTCCGCCCGACAGCGTTCCGGCCTGGTCGGACAGTCGTCCGTACTTCGTCTTGAGGCGCTCGGTCCACTCCTTCGCGGAGCGGCGTTCCTTGCTGCCGGTCAGGAAACCGAGCTGGGACAGCGAACGCGATCTGGGCAGCGTCACGTTCCGCTCGATCGACAGCTCCATCAGCAGGCCCTGCTGGCGACGGTCCTCCGGTACGAGCGCGACGCCGGCGGCCATCGCCTGCTTCGGGACTCCGGCCTTGAGCGGCTTGCCGGCGACCTCGACCGTGCCGGAGTCGCGCGGGTCGACGCCGAAGATCGACTGCACGACCTCGGACCTGCCGGACCCGACCAGACCGGCGAGCGCGACGATCTCTCCCGCGCGGACGTCGAACGAGACGCCGGCGTACACCGGATCGCGGGTGAGGTCGCGGACGCTGAGCGCGATCTCGCCGGCCCGGACGTCCTGCTTGGGGAAGAGCGCGCCGAGGTCCCGGCCGACCATCTTGCGGACCATCTCGTCGACGGTGATCTCGCTCAGCAGGTGGGTGGACACGTGCCGCCCGTCGCGCATGATCGTGACCCGTTCGCAGAGCACGGTGATCTCCTCGAACCGGTGCGAGATGAACATCAGCGCCGCGCCGTCGTCGCGCAGTGATCGGGCGACCGCGAACAGTCGCTCGACCTCGACGCCGGTGAGCGCCGCGGTCGGCTCGTCCATCACCACCACGCGGGCGTCGGCGGAGAGGGCCTTGGCGATCTCGACCAGCTGCTGGTCGGCGATCGAGAGGCCGCGGGCCGGACGGTTCGGGTCGATCGACACGCCGAGGCGGGCGAACAGCTGACCGGCCTGGCGGACCATCGCGGCCCGGTCGATGGTTTTGAAACGACCCAGCGGCTGCCGGCCCATCGCGATGTTCTCCGCCACCGACAGGTCGGGGAACAGCGTCGGCTCCTGATAGATGACCGCGATCCCCGCGGCCTTTGCGTCGGCCGGGCTGTGCAGCTCCAGCGGGGTGCCGTCGAGCTCGATGGTGCCGGCGTCCGGGCGGTGCACTCCGGCCAGCATCTTCACGATCGTGGACTTCCCGGCGCCGTTCTCGCCGACGAGCGCGTGCGCCTCACCGCCGGACAGCTCGAAGGAGACCTCCCGGACGGCGGCGACCGCACCGAACGATTTCGACACCGCGCGGACGCGCAACGCCGTGGAGCTGCCGGTCATGGTCACCTCCACCTCGGGGCGAAGAAATGATGAAAGGTTTCAAGAGGATTGCACGAACGTACGGGCGAGCCCCTGGGAACGTCAAGAGCCTGCCCACCTTTCGCGGCCGAAACTGGACCTGTCTCCCGGGGATTCGGCGGAAACCGGGTATTCTGCGTCAGCTAACACGTTTCAAGTACGCAGGGAGGTCTCGTGTCCGTCGACGATGCGGAGGCCCTGCCTGAGCGCACCCGGCCGCGCCGCGCCCCGAAGCCGCACGCCGCCGGCGTCAAGGCGGTGGCCGCGGCCGCCGGCGTCTCGCTGGGGACCGTCTCGAACGTGCTGAACCGTCCCGAGGTGGTCAGTCCGTTGACCCGGGCGAAGGTCGAGGCGGCGATGGCCTCGCTCGGCTTCGTACGGAACGAGTCCGCGCGGCAGTTGCGGGCCGGATCGAGTCGGATCCTCGCGTACCTGATGCTCGACGCCGGCAACCCGTTCTTCACCGACGTCGCTAAGGGCGTCGAGGAGGCCGCCCAGGAGGCGGGGCTCTCGGTGTTCCTCTGCACCAGCAGCGAGGACGCCGACCGCGAGGCGGCGTACCTGGATCTGCTCGAGCAACAGCGCGTACAGGGCATCCTGATCACGCCGATCGACCAGCACTCGTCCCGCCTGCTCAAACTGCCCTCGCGCGGTACGCCGGTGGTGGTCGTGGACCGGACCCTCGACGACGCGGAGCACTGCTCGGTCGCGGTGAACGACGTACTTGGCGGGGAGCTCGCGATCTCGCACCTGCTCGAGCTGGGTCATGAGCGGATCGCGTACGTCGGCGGGCCGAACACGATCGGTCAGGTCATCGACCGCCGCGACGGCGCACGCCGCGCACTGCGGACCGCCGGGAAGCCCGCCGCGGACCTGATCGAGTTGACCACCGGTGCACTGACCGTCGCCGAGGGTAGGGGCGCAGGGCAACGACTCGCGGGGCTGCCGGCGGACCGGCGCCCGACCGCCGCCTTCTGCGCGAACGACCTGCTGGCGTTGGGATTGCTGCAGCAGTGCGTGAGTCTTGGGCTGCGCGTCCCGGAAGACCTCGCCATCGTTGGGTACGACGACATCGAGTTCGCCGAGGCCGCCGCCGTACCGCTGACGTCCGTACGGCAACCGCGGCAGCTGCTCGGCCGCACCGCCGCCGAACTGCTGCTCGACGAGTCCTCGAACCCGGACCACGAGCACCAGCGCGTCACCTTCACCCCGGAACTGGTGGTCCGGACGTCGACGCGCGGGACGCTCTAGCTTTCTGGCTTGACCTGGAGCGCGCTCCAGCCATTTTGATCTGGCGCATGACGAATCTTGCACTGGGTGCGATGGAGTACGGAACCCGGATCGACGAGCAGACCTCGTTCCGGTTGCTGGACGAGTACGTGGACGCCGGCGGGGAGTGGATCGACACTGCGAACTGCTACGCGTTCTGGCAGGACCCGAGCGGGCACGGTGGGCAGAGCGAGGAACTGCTCGGGCGGTGGCTCGCGCAGCGTCCCGGCGTACGGGAACGCATCAAGCTGGCAACCAAGGTCGGCTGCGAGCCGCTGTGGCCCGGCAGCTTCCCCGAACACTCCGAGGGGCTGAGCGCGAAAGCGATCGACGCCGCGCTCGAGACCTCGCTCCGGCGCCTCGGCATCGACCACATCGACCTGTACTGGGCGCACCGCGACGACCTGTCCACACCACTCGAGGAGACCGCCGCCGCGTTCGGCAAGCACGCCCAGAACGGCTCCATCGGCCGCATCGGCCTGTCGAACTACGCACTGTGGCGGGTGGAGCGGATGAGCGGCATCGCTGCCTCGCTGGGTGTGATGGGCCCGACCGCGCTGCAGTTGCGGTACTCGTACCTGCAGCCGCGGCCGCTCGTACGCGACCACATCCACGACCACCGCTTCGGCTGGATCACGGACGAGGTCCTGGACTACGCCCAGAGCAACCCCGAGCAGCAGCTGTTCGCGTACAACTCGCTGATGTCCGGCGGCTACGAGAACCGCGCCGACCGCCCCATCGACCCCGCCTTCGACCACCCCGGCACCAGCCGCCGCCTGGAGGTCCTCACCACCATCGCCGCAGACCTGGGCGTCACCCGCTCAGAGGTAGTCCTCGCCTGGCTGGCCAGCGGCGCCCCCGCCATCACCCCCATCGTCGGCATCAGCACCCCCGCCTACCTCACCACCGCCCTCAACGGCACCCGCCTAACCCTCACCCCCACCCAACACAAACAACTCAACGAGGTCTGGTAAAGACCGGAACCCGATCGCCTCTTCACGTAGCGTGACGAGGGGCGTAAGGTTCCGGATTCGACGGGTGATCACGGTGATGCGGGCCTGTGGGGGGTCTGCCGGGACGAAGCCCGTGGGGGATGGATCATGGCAGAGGAAAGCTGGCATCAGGCACGCCTGATACCGACCTCGGGGATCAACGGAGCTGACGAACAGGAGCGTCGGGCGACGTCTGCGCTACTCGCAGTGATGTCGTCAGTGCGCGAGTTCGGCCGGGTCCTGACGCAGCCGCTAGGCGCACCAGCCGGACAGCTGCAGACGTACATCGAGGTGCCGTTCTACCTTGGCGAGCGGCGCCTTTATCCGGACGGCCTGCTGCGCGCACGCCGCGGGCAGAAGGAATGGACGGCGCTCGTCGAGGTAAAGACAGGCGTCAACGCGCTGGAAGCAGAACAGCTCGAGGCTTACCTCGACATCGCACGGGAGCAGGGCTTCGACGCGGTCGTGACCATATCGAACGAGATCCCTGCCGTCGCAGGGTTACATCCCACCAAGGTCGACAAACGCAAACTGAAGCGGGTTGCGTTGCACCACTGGTCCTGGTCGATGGTGCTGGCCGAAGCCGTGTTGCAGAAGGAGCACCGAGGCGTCGCCGATCCCGACCAGGCATGGATCCTCGGCGAACTGATCCGCTATCTCGAGCACCCGCGCTCGGGAGCACTCCAGTTCGACGACATGGGCCCATCCTGGGTGACGACCCGGGAGGCCGTCGCCTCCGGCACACTCCGGCCGGGTGACAAGTGCGCTCCCGAAGTCGCCGGTCGATTCGACGCATTGCTCAGGTACGTCAGCCTGCAGCTCGGCCGGAAGCTCGGCGACGACGTCACTCCGGCGCTCTCGCGGAAGGAACTCGCCGATCCTGAGGTGCGGTCGCAGTCGCTGATTCAGTCGATGAGCACGACGGGGACGCTGCAGGGATCGATCAACATCCCGAACGCAGTCGGTCCGATGGTCGTCACCGCCGACCTTCGGGCGGGCCTTGTGACTTGCCATGTCGACATCGCGGCGCCCCGGGACGGCCGTGCAACGACTCGCGTCAACTGGCTGCTACGCCAACTGCGGCACGCACCGGATTCGACGAGGATCGAGGCGTTTGTGATGCACGGCCGTGGGGCCGGTACTGCGGAACTCCTGCGCGCTGTCCGTGAGGAGCCGACGCTTCTGATCGAGGACCCGAAGAAGGAGTTGCGTTCGTTCCGGATCGCTCTCGGATCGCCGCTGGGTAGCAAGCGCGGCCGCGGCCGCGGATCGTTCATCGACTCGGTGGAAGGCGCGATCGACGCCTTCTACGGCGACATCGTCCAGGACCTGCGGACCTGGACAGCAGCCCCACCACGGCTGCGCGACGCCCCGGAGCAGCCGGACGAACGCCCAGCTCTGACCTCGACTGCGCTCTCGTCGCAGGACGGCGCCGACGCGGAGGAGACACCGAAGCGGCCTGATCACGAGACCGAGCCGTCGCCGACGCCGATCGATAGCGACGAACCTCCGGACGCCGAACACGTCGAGCCGAAAACACCGCTTTTGGCCGCGAACCTGCCTGGGGAACCGGAGCCGTCCATCTGAGAATCATGTCGATCAGCGCTCCCGTTGGACCCGGGGTCGGTGAGATGGTTTGGGGGTGGACAAGGACGGGTTCTGGGGTCTGGTCGAGGATGCGCGTGCCTCGGTGGATGACACGGTGGCTGATCCGGACGGCGTTGCGGATGCGCTGACCAAGGTGCTTGGAGCGGCTCGGACCGAGGAGATCGTGGGGTTCGGGTCGGTGCTCGCACGGTTGCAGGTCGAGTCGTACCGGTGGGACCTGTGGGCTGCTGCGTACCTGATCAACTCCGGCGCCTCGGAGGACGGGTTCGACTCGTTCCGGGGCTGGCTGATCGCCCAGGGGCGGGAGGTCTGGGACGCCGCGATGGCGGACCCGGACTCACTTGCCGACGTGGTCGACGAGGACCGGCCGGAGGGGTTCGAAGGCTTCGATGGCGAGGGGATGCTGCACGTCGGCAGCCACGCGTACAAGAACGTGACCGGCGACGACGCCGCGTACTGGAAAGCCGTCGACGCCGAAGCCCCCGACACCCCCGACCTACCGGCCGGCAAAGAACTCGACTTCGATGACGAGGACGAACTGGAGTCGCGACTCCCTCGTCTCGCGGCGCTCTACATCGACGCCTGAGTTTATTGCCTTTGGCGGTGACTGGCCGCCCTCCTCGCAACGGCGACGACAGCACCTCTTGGGTCTGGCGATTTTGCCTACTTCGAACATTTGTTCTAATATCGGCGCATGACGTTGACGGCAGCTGGACCCGGTCCTGGCGCACCCGCGCTGCCCGGTCCCGGTGCGCCGTCTGCCCTGGACGATGCGTTCTTGGGTCGGCCCGATGATTCCTATGACCTTCCCGGCGTCTATGACGCCGATGGCGCGTTGGGTCCTGATGGTCTGTTCGATCCGGACCCGTTCGATCCGTATGACGAGTTGCCGTCGATGTCGCGGGTCGATGCGTTGGAGTGGGAGTTGTGGGCAGGTGTTGAGCAGGACGAGGCCGAACGTGAGATGCTGCGCCGCAGGGCGCCGGCGTGGGTGTTCCTGCCGCCGGGCGGGGAACTGGCCGCGGAGCTGGAATTGCTGCGTCCGCCGTGCGAGTCACCGGTCGCGTTGATCGAGGCGATGAAGGCCGCAGCGCGGATGGAAGCCTGGGCGGCCGCGATCAAGGCCGCCGCGATGGCCTCGTTCTACCGGCAACGCAAAACCCAAGCAGCCGAGATACCGCGCCCGACCCGGCTCGACTCCTCCGGCCGCCCGGTCGACCCCGAACGGTCCTGGACCGCCGAGATCGGCGCCGCGCTGCACCTGTCCGAGCCCACCGCCGGCCGGCACGTCGACACCGCCCTGCACCTGACCGGCACCCTGACCGCCACCCACACCGCTTTGCGTTGTGGTGCGCTGACCTGGTCCAAAGCGCTGTCCATCTCCGAAGCCACCCGCGACCTGCCCCGCGACGCCGCCCAGGCCGTCGAATCCCACGTCCTGCGCCGCGCCCCCGGCCAGACCCACCGCAACCTGCAAGCCTCCCTGCGCCGCCAGGTCGCCAAACACGCCGCCAAAACCGAGGCCGACGACCACCAGGCCGCCACCGGCGAACGCACCTGCAAAATCGTGCCCCTCCCCAACGGCATGGCCGGCCTGTGGATCGTCCACACCGCCGACAAAATCCAGCAAGCCTGGATCGCCATCCAAGCCATCACCGACCTCACCAAACGCGAAACCCCCAACACCCCACCCACCCAACCCGCCACACCCACCGCAAAGCCCGCTCAACCTGCCGCATCCGCCGCATCCGCCGCATCCGCTCAGCCTGCTGCACCTGCTGAGTCCGCTGAATCGGCTGAGTCGGCTGAGTCGGCAGTCACCAACGCCGGACGCTCACCGCGACAGACCAGCGACGAAGACGGCACGGACACCGGCACCGGCAAGGACACCGGCACGGACGCCGGCAAGGGCAAGGGCAGGCGGACTGCGCCGCAACGCCGCGCCGACGTCGTCGTCGACCTGTTCCAGCACATCCTGCACAACGGACTCGACTGGCTCGACCGCCGACTCCCCGACCAACACCGCAGACGCCCCCACATCGAAGTCCTCATCCCCATCACCACACTCACCGGGATAGACGACGACCCCTGCGAACTCACCGGCTACGGCCCCATCCCCGCCACCATGGCCCGCCGCATCGCCACCGACGGCACCTGGCGCCGACTCCTCACCGACCCCACCAACGGCACCATCCTCGAAGCCTCCACCACCCGCCACGACCCCGGCACACTCGTCACCGAAACCCTCCTCGCCCGCCACCCCACCTGCGCCTGGCCCGGCTGCAACCGCACCTCCCGAGAATGCGACCGCGACCACACCACCCCGTTCACCCAAACCAAACAAACAACCCTCACCGGCCTCGTCCCCTACTGCGAATACCACCACGTCATCAAAGACACCCCCGCCTGGGGATGGAAGACCACTGCCCACCCCGACGGCTCCGTCACTCTCACCACCCCCACCGGCCACCGCTACACCACCGTCCCACCCGCCCGCGGCCCCATCAAGCCCGAGCCCATCAGGCCTCCGAACGACCCACCTCCGTTCTGACCGAGCTGCGCCCCCAGATGTCGCCCACCAGATGTCGCCCAACCGCGGTGCGCATCACCTCCGCCCAACGACGCGACCGACAACCCTCGCCATACGCAACCCAACCCTCGCCACAATGCGCTGAGCGGCTGCCGCCGGCGCCCTGCCCGACCGGCTCGACGTGGTCGCGGTGAGCGTCGCCGCGGCCTATCCCGCCTGAGCCGAGCCGGCTGCGGGCGAGTTCGCCATGCGGGACAACCCGGCCGCCACACCAGTCCACCGGTCAGCGCAGATCAGTCGCTGCGCCGATTCAGCGAGCGGGCCCAACCGACGTCGCGCCAGCCGACCGCGGGGGCGATCAGTCATTGCGCCGGTTCAGCGAGCGGGCCCAACCAGTCGCTGGGCCGATTCAGCAAGCGGGCCAACCATTCACTGTGTCAGCTCGCTCTGACGGGTCAAGCCAGGTGCTGGGCCGGTCTGACCAGCCGGGCAACCCGGTCGCGGCACCAGCACCCAGAACGAAGCACCAGAACGCAGCACACCGAACGCAGCACACAGAACGGTCATCAGCCCTCCTTCCGGGTGCGCGGGGTCGAGGCCTGACACCGAACGCCTCACACCGGTCGCATGGTTGGTTCACCCTGGTGGTGCGAATCGGTGCGCTTTGGCGGGTGGTGCAGGGGTGTCAGGCCGGTTCGCCGCTGAGGCGTTCTATGGCGTTGCGGAGGCGGCGGCGCCAGTTGGGTTGGCCGGCGTCTTCGTCGGCGGCGGCGAGGGTGACCAGGTGCTGGGCGGTCTCGAAGCCCTCGTCGATCAGGGTGGTCTGCGGATCCTGCTGGATCTCGCGGGTCGTCCACCCGAAGCCGTCCGGTACGAGCAGCTCGGGTACGAGGGTCTCGTGGCTGAGCGACGTCAGCTCCTTGTCCCCGTTGCCGATGCTGAAGATGGTGGTACCGCGGCGCCGTACGTCGCTGATCCGCTCCAGCAAAGTGTCAGCGGGGTTCTCCTCGGCAACCACCAGCAACGACTCACCACGACCTGCGTCGCGTAGACGATCCAGGCCGATCGCCAAGTGCGGTGGAGCGTCATCAGGAGGCGCCCAGCGAACCAGCGACGGCCGCATGTCGTTGATACCGGCGCGGTGCAGCTCGTCGTCCAGGTGCGCGGTCAGGTGCCACGGCTCGTCGTCCACCGGTCCGAACAGCATCAGCCCGCTACGTCTCGTCGTGAACCGCCGCAGCGCGTACCCGAACTCCGTGGTCCGGCTACCCAGCTCGGTACCACTCAGCATCTCCCGAAGAAGCGAGGCCCTGGTGAGATCCACATGCCTAACCTGGCACATCCACCGGGCCAGAGCGAGGGCATACTCCTCGTACGACGAGGTGAGAGGACGCTCCCAGTGACGTCACCGACCTACCGGGAGACCTACCCCGCCGCTCCCGCCAGCAGGCTTGTCGAGTTGGAGAACCGCCTCGGCGCCAGACTTCCTGAGCCCTACCGCGCATACCTGGCCGGTCAGGACGGCGACGTAATTCCCAGCGGCTGGATCCCTGTGGGCACAGACGCCGGCGGGGGTCTGTTCATGCTGGCCGTGGCCGCTGAGGATCCAGGTTCCGTTTGGTACCAGAGCAGCGAGCTCGAAGAGGACGACGCAGGAGTGAGCTACCCAGTGGTCCGCGAACGGCTCGCTGGCTCCTGGACCGAATTCCTGTCGTCGATCGAGGTTCTAGACGATTAGACGGTCCGCTTTCGACTGGAGGTAGTGGCGTTCGGGCACGCTTGTCGTGCGGCGGGCTGCCAGGAGGTAGCTCTCTCGCGCTGCGGCGAGGTCGCCGGACATCTCGAGTAGGTGCGCGCGCACCGCCTCCAGCCGGTGGTTCATGCGGTCGTCCGACTCCAGTGGCTCGAGTACGGCGAGGCCCTCCCGCGGGCCGACCGCCATGCCGACCGCCACTGCGTGGTTGAGCTTCACCATCGGGTTGTCGACGAGCTGCTCGAGTACGTCGTACAGCGCGACGATCTGCCGCCAGTCGGTGGCGTCCGCATGCTCCGCGGTGTCGTGCACCGCAGCGATCGCCGCCTGTACCTGGTACGGCCCCAACTGCGCCCGCGACAGCGCATCGCTCACGAGCGCCTCACCCTCGACGATGGCCGCGCGGTCCCATCTGGAGCGGTCCTGCTCCGCCAGCGGGATCAGCGTCCCCTCCGCACCAGTCCGTGCCGGGCGCCGTGCGTCAGTCAGGAGCATGAGCGCCAGCAGCCCCGCCACCTCGCCGTCGTCCGGCAGCAGCTTCCGTACGCCGCGTACCAGCCGGATCGCCTCCGTGGTCAGCTCCGCACTGTGCAGCGACGCACCGGACGACGCGGTGTAGCCCTCGTTGAAGATCAGATAGAGGACATGCAGTACGGCACCCATCCGCTCGTCCCGCTCCGCCTCGGGCGGCATCTCGAAGGAGCTACCCGCCTGCTTGATGCTCCGCTTCGCCCGGCTGATCCGCTGCGCCATGGTTGCCTCCGGCACCAGGAACGCGGCCGCGATCTGGGCCGTGGTCAGACCGCCGACCGCACGCAGCGTCAGCGCGATCTGCGACGCAGGTGAGACCGCCGGATGGCAGCACAGGAAGAGCAAGGTGAGCGTGTCGTCCCGGCCGCCCGGGTCGTCGATCTCCGGGCCGGAGGCAACGAACTCCTCCGGAGCTGCAAGGTGCGCGGCGTTCTCCTCGCGCCGCCGGCGCGCCGACTCGCTCCGCAGCAGGTCGGTGAGCCGCCGCGACCCGACCCGGATCAGCCACCCTCGGGGATTGTCCGGTACGCCCTCGGTCGGCCACTGCTGCGCGGCGGCGAGCAGAGCCTCCTGCACGGCCTCCTCTGCCAGGTCGAAGTGGCCGTAGTGCCGGACGAGCGCACTCAGCACCTGCGGCGTCTGCTCGCGCAGCAGGAGCTCGAAGTCGCTCACATCTCCAGCCCGGACATGTCCATCACCGGTCGCACCTCCACAGCAACGTACTCCGCGTCAGGCAGCCGGGCGGCGTACCCGATCGCCTGATCGATGTCATCACACTCGACCAGGTAGAACCCGGCCAGATGCTCCTTGGCCTCCGCGTACGGCCCGTCCGTCGTGGTTGCCGTGTCGTCGACCACCCGCACGGTACGCGTGGTGATCGGGTCCGCCAGCCCGGCCGCACTGACCAGCAGCCCCTGGTCGGTGAGCTCCCGCGACATCGACTCGTGCGCCTGCACCAGCCCGTCGCGCTGCTCGGCCGACAGGCCCTCCCAGCTCTCGGCGTTGCTGTAGATCAGCAGCATGTACTTCACAGGCACCATCCTGTCCCCGGTGGAGGCCGCTCTGACCTCCAGTCAACAGGTACGTCGAAGCAAGCACGCCGTACTTCGACAGTTCCGGTATGTCGAAGTACAGCAGGTCGCGCCGACGTCTCCGCCGAGTGACGCTCAACCGGGGCGTCGGTGCGTACTGGAGAAGGCTGATGGTGTCGGATTCGAAGCGCTGGCCGGCGCTGGCGTTGCTGTGCCTGACCGGTTTCATGATCATCCTGGACGCGTCGATCGTGCTGGTCGCCATCCCGTCGATCGAGCGGGAACTGACGTTCTCGACGGGCGGCGTGCAGTGGGTGCCGAGTGGGTACGCCCTGATGTTCGGCGGCCTCCTCCTGCTCGGTGGGCGGATCTCCGACCTGCTGGGGCGGAGGCGTGTGTTCATGACCGGACTGGTGTTGTTCGCCGGCTCCTCGCTGCTGTGCGGGTTCGCATGGAGTGGGGACGCGCTGGTGCTGGCCCGTGGACTCCAGGGCGCTGCAGCCGCCGTACTGGCACCGAGTGCCTTGTCGATCGTGATGACCACGTTCCCGTCGGGCCCTGACCGCAACAAGGCTCTGGGGATCTGGGGCGCGACCAGTGGTGTGGGCGGTACGGCCGGCTCGCTCATCGGAGGTCCTGTCACGGACGGGCTCGGCTGGCAGTGGATCTTCTTCATCAACGTACCCGTGTGCGTACTGGTCGTCGTACTGGCACCCCTACTGCTTATGGACAGCCGTGGACCCGGACGGCGCGGCTTTGACGTTGCTGGTGCGGTGACGGTCACGGCCGCGCTCATCGTGCTGGTGTACGCAGTCATCGAGGCACCTGAGTCGTCTGCGCCGCGCACTGTTCTCTTGGTGGTGTTGTCGGCGCTCCTGTTCGCGCTGTTCGTTGCTGTCGAGAAGCGGTCGGCCTCGCCGCTCGTACCGCTCAGGATCTTCCACTCGCGCACACTTGTCGGCGGGAACCTCATCACGATCAGCTGGGGGCTGGCGGCGTTCGGGCTCAACTTCGTGTACACGCAGTACGCCCAGCTCGCACTAGGTGCGTCAGCAGTTCGCTACGGCCTCATGTCCGCCGTACTCGCCGCAACTGCAGTAGGGGGCTCCATGGTCGGCCAACACCTCGTGACGCGCGTCGGCCCACGCGCAGTGGCTTTCTGGTCGCTCCTGGTCGCAGGAGTCGGTACGACGTTCATGGCCCGTCTTACAGTCACCTCTGGGTACTTCGAGTTGGCGTTCTGGGGCCTGACGATCTTCGGCGCCGGGCTCGGTGCCGGTACGGTCGCCGGCTCGATCGCGTCGCTCAGCGACGTGGCGGGTGACGACGCTGGCGTCGCCTCCGGACTGCAGAACGCCAGCTTCCAGATCGGCGGCGCAGTCGGAGTCGCCGTGGTGTCGGCAGTGGCCACGGCGAGTACGTCCGGCAGCACACCGGTCGCACTGAGCCACGGCTACCGGATCGCGTTCGCGACCGTGTGGGTGTTCATCGCGATCGGCTTCGCCGGATGCCTGCTGGTCAAACACCTGTTGGAGGTTCACAGCGCGAACGGTGGGCACAGGACGTCCGTGGCCGCCAATTCCGCCAGGCGGCCCCCGCACAAGGAGGCGCAATGCTCATCCTCGGACTGATCCTGTTGATCCTCGGGTTCGTCCTCAACATCTCGATCTTGTGGACGATCGGCATCATCCTGCTGCTCGTCGGCGCGGTGTTCTGGATTCTCGGAGCGACCGGCCGCGCGATCGGCGGACGACGGCACTGGTACTGATCAGGAGACCGACAGAACCCCGCGGACGGTCCGCGGGGTTCTGTCGGTACGGCTGGTTACGGTGATCGCATGAAGTACGTCGTGATGATCTTCCGGAACACCGACCGGGTGTGGACCGCCGAGGACGAGGCGGCGCTGCGGCGGCTGATCCGGCTCGAGCAGGAGCTGGCCGAGTCCGGCGAGCTGATCAGCTCCGAAGGGCTGCTGCCTCCGGAGCAGGGCCGGATCGTGCAGCTCCGGGACGGGCAGCAGGTGGTGACCGACGGTCCGTTCGGTGAGTCGAAGGAACAGCTCGCCGGGTTCTACCTGATCGACGCCGCCGACGACGACCAGGCCCAGGTGATCGCCGGCCGGGTCTCGGCCGCGGTCGACGATCGCGTGGAGTTGCGCGGCACAGTCATCTAAGGACGCCAGACGCTAAGGACGCCAGACGAACTGCGGTGACCGCTTCTGTGTGAAGGCATCGATCCCTTCCGCGAGTTCACCCGACGCGATCGTCTCGCGATACCGCCGTACCGCCGCCGCATCCGCGTCCTGGCCCGCGAGCAAGGCGTTCACGGACTCCTTGGCCGAGCGGATCGTCAGCTGCGACCGCGACACCAGCGTCTGCGCGAACGCCTCGGCCGCCGCCATCGGGTCGTCGGCCACCCGATCGACCAGCCCCTTGAGCTCGGCCTCGCCCGCGGTCAGCAGTTCCCCGCTGAAGAGCAGGTACTTCGTGGTCGCCGGGCCGACCAGATCGAGCAGCACCTTGATCGCGTCCGGCGGGTAGACGACGCCGATCCGCGCCGGCGTCACGCCGAAGCTCGCATCCGTGGCGGCGAACCGGAAGTCGCAGTTCACCGCGATCTCCAGACCGCCGCCGATGCAGTGCCCGCGGACGACCGCGACGGTCGGCTTCGGGAACTCCCGCAGCGCCGCCTGCGCCCGGAGGTTGAACGCCCGCAGCTCCGCCATCGGATCGTCCGGGTCGTCGCCGGAGATCAACTCCCGGATGTCGGCACCGGCGGAGAAGGTCGGCCCCGCACCGGTGACCAGCAGGACCTGCACCTCGTCGTCCGCCGCCAACTCGGCGAGCAGGCCAGGAAGCGCCTGCCACATCGCCCGCGTCAACGCGTTCCGCTTCGCGGCCCGATCGATCACGAGCCGCGCCACCACACCACTCTCGATCCGAAATCCCACCCACGCAGTCAACCGCAGCTACAGCCGAGCCGCAGCGCCGTGGATCACACGACCGTTAAGCGCTTGGCGTGGGACTTCGCGCGCGCCATCCGGAACAGGTACGCCGGTGTCGGCGGCACCCAGCCGAGCTGCTTCGCCTGGCCGAGATCGTCCCGGTTCGCCCAGTGGTCGATGACCTTGCCGTCCGTGATCCGGAACCAGTGCGACTGAGTGGCCGCGAAGACCCTGCCGGTGGGCGGGAACACCGTGTCCACCGTTCCGTCGGCGGCATAGGTCACGAACGGCGCGACATGCCGCCCCTTCATCGTGGAGTTCACCGCCACAAAGTTGCCGTCGGCAATTACATGGTCGATGTCGTAGGACAGTCCCTCGAACGCGGCCCGCAGAGACGGCTTCCAGGAGACCACGATCAGTGCGGTCGCACGTCGGGCCGGCGTCTCCGCCGAGAGCATCTACAAGGGGTTCGGCACCAAGGCCGCGCTCGCGAAGGCTGTCTTCGATTTCGTGATCGCGGGCGACGACGAGCCGGTCCCGGTCGCCGAGCGTCCCGAGGCGCAGGCGATCCGCGACGAGCCCGACGTACGGCGGAAGATCCAGTTGTACGTCGACGGGCTGCTCGTCCGGCAGACCCGATCCGCGCGGGTCCAGCTCCTGATCCGCGACGGCCGGCACAGCGACGCGACGCTCCGCGCGACCTGGCAGGCCCTGCTCGACGAGCGACTGACCGGCATGACGATGCTCGGCCGCCACCTCCTCGACAGCGGCGGCCTGCGCGCGGGCATCACGCTCACCGAGGTCGCCGACGTCCTGTGGACGTACATCTCGATCGAGCTCTACGAACTGCTCGTCCTGCACCGCGGCTGGTCGCCCGAGCGGTACCGCGACCACTTGGCGATCGCCATCACGACGGCCATCTGCCCACCAAGCGTTTGATGTCGGAACGGTAACTTCCGGATAGCGGTCGGATCACGGTGAGCGGGCGCCTGGGCATGTTCGTAATGCGTTAAGAGTCGAGGCCGATTCGAACCGGCGCGGCGATGTGTGCTTGACTCCTCCGGTCGATAACGTTTTGGTCTCGGCAGATTGGGTTGGGCAAGTGGCTGAAGGACGGCACAGACAGGCGCGGCACCGGCAAGCGCGCCCGAAGGTGATCAAGCCCGGTATCGCGAAGGTGGCGATCCCCGGCGCCGCGGTGGCGATGGTGGCCACCGGTTCGGCCGCAGCACTGCCCACGCACCACGTTCAGCTCGACCAGCCGATCGCCAGCTCGTCCCTGCAGCTGTCGCGCGACACCACGATCAGCCGGGACGCCCTGCGTCCGCCGATCAACCCGACCACCGCGACCCCGAGCGCCACGCCGAAGCCGAAGGCGACCCCGACGGCCAAGCACCTGAAGAAGCAGGCGCCGATCCCGAAGCCGACCTCGGTGAAGACCCGCGCCTCGCAGGACGTGAGCGCCGGCGCGACCCCGCCGAAGATCACCGGCACGAAGTACACGACCACCGATGTGAACCTGTGGTCCCTGCCGCTCACCGGCATCCTGCTGGACGTGCTGCCGAAGGGCACCAAGGTCTCGATCACCGGCAAGGTCGACGGGCTCTACGCCGAGGTCGTCAGCAACGGCAAGTCCCGCTGGGTCAAGGCGCAGTACCTGGCGAGCACCAAGCCGGTCGCGAGCGTCTCCGGATCGATCTCCCAGTCGGCCTGCAAGTCGGGCTCCGGCGTCGAGGACGGCCTGACGCAGGATGCGATCCGGGTGCACCGGGCGATCTGCGCGAAGTTCCCCGACATCACCTCGTACGGCGGCCTGCGGTCCGGCGACAGCGGCTCCGAGCACTCGACGGGGCACGCCCTCGACATCATGGTCAGCGGTTCCGAGGGCCAAGAGGTCGCGGACTGGCTGCACGCCAACTACAAGAAGCTCGGCGTCAGCCAGCTGATCTGGCAGCAGCACATCTGGACGGTCCAGCGCAGCAGCGAGGGCTGGCGTGCGATGGAGGACCGCGGCGGCACAACCGCGAACCACTACGACCACGTCCACGTGACGGTCTACGGCAACACGGGCACGGTCTGATCCTCAGGGCCGGATGTTCGCGTTGAGGCGGAACAGGTTCGCCGGGTCGTAGGCGCGCTTCACCGCACGCAGCCGGCGGAGGTCTTCCGGGCTGTAGGCGGTGTCCGCACGACCCGGGTCGCCCAGGAAGTTCACGAACGTACGGCCCGAGCACGGCAGGTCGGCGACCTCGCGGTCGATGATCAGCGAGTACGTCGCCGCCCGGTGACCGACCGGGCCGGCGCCGGGCCCCGGGTGCGCCATTGCGCCGCCCCAGTGCCGGACCTCGACCGTCGCATCCTCGAGCTCCGCGACGATGTCGATCACCTCGTCGGTCAGCGTGTCCAGGAAGTCGAGGTGGCGCGCGGGCGTTCCGCCCATCGCGGCGTCTGCGTACTCGATCGTCCGGAGTTCACCGGCGAGCCGCGGGCCGCCGGCCTCGAAGAGCGGTTTCAGCAGGTGCTCGCCTAGTTCGGACGGGCCGGTGTAGAGGACCTTGATCGCGACGGCGCGCTGCTCGGTGCCGGGGACGCGGGTCAGGAGGACGGCGGTGCTGAGTTCGTTCGGGATCGTCGCGGTCCAGTCGCGGTAGCGGCGGAGGATCGCGGCGGCGCGGTCGATGCCGTAGTACACGATGCCGGCGTGCACCTCGCGGACCGGGTACAGGCGGAACTCCAGCGAGGTCACGACGCCGAAGTTGCCGGTGCCGCCACGGATCGCCCAGAACAGGTCCGGGTGCTGCTCGGCGCTCGCGGTGACGAAGCGGCCGTCGGCGGTGACGACCTCCGCGCGGATCACGCTGTCGGCCGCGAACCCGTACTTGCGGGCCAGCCACCCGACCCCGCCGCCGAGCGTGTACCCGGTGACGCCGACGTCCCGATGCGAACCGGACAGCGGCGCGAGCCCGAACTGTCGTGCGGCATCCAGCACCGCACCCCAGCGAGCACCCGGCGCGACCTTCGCGATCCGCCGCTCGGGGTCGATCAGGACAGTCGTCATCGAAGTCGTCTTGAGCAGGATCCCGCCGTCCGCGGGCACCCGAGTCCCATGTCCCGTCGCCTGCACAGCCAGCGGCACGCCGTACTCGCGAGCGGCTCGGACCGCCGCCTGGACGTCGGTCCGCCCGTACGCCTCCGCGATCAGCAGCGGGCGCGAGTCCACCGACGGGATCACGGACCGCCTCTGCTCGTCGTACTCCGCCTCGCCCGGCAGCCGTACGGCGCCGTTGAACCCCGCCCCCAACAGCCCCGCAACGACATCACGCGCACCCGCCACCACTGCCTGCGTAGACATCCGGTCAACTCCCTCGCCGTAGCCGCTTCTGCCTGTACGTCGAAGGCGACGCCCGCTGATCGACACGACCCGGCAAACTTTTCTCGATGACCCACACGATCGAGATCTCCGGCAGCACCGTCACCAAGCGCTTCACGTCCTGGTCCCGCGACGAGCCCACCCGCGAGTGGACGGCCCTCACCCTGCTGTCCAAAGCCGTCCCGGACCTGGTCCCCACCCCGCTCACCAGGTCAACGACCGTCGTCACGATGACCCGTACGCCAGGCGAGCCACTGGACGGCTCGCTCACCCCCACCCAACTCACAGCCGTGAGCGACGCGCTCGAGACCCTGTGGTCAGTCCCGCCGGAAGGCTTAGCGCAGACCGGCCTCGCCGCAGTCCTCTCCCGAACCCACGGCGGCCTGGCCGTGCTCTGCAAAACAGACGGTGTGATCGCGGAAGCCGCCACGGCGTGGCTGGACAACCCACCGCGCGATCTCATGGAGGTACTGGACCCTGTTGTCGCCCACGGCGACCCGAACCTCAGCAACTACCTGTGGGATGGCAGCCGTGTGCGGGTCATCGACTTCGAGGACGCCGGTCTGGGTGACCGTACTGTCGAGCTGGCCAACCTGGTGGAGCACCTGTCGTGGCGGGCAACAGATCCGACCACACTGGTACGGCGGTTCGCTCCTGAGCCCGAGCGGTACCAGGCGGCTCGGCTGCTCTGGGCGGGGTTCTGGCTGATGCTGATCGGCCCTGGTGGCCCCAGCGCGCACCGCAACCCACCAGGAACCGCAGAGGCGCAGGCCCGGCGCGTACTCAGGCTGGCAGCGGGATGACCTCCAGCCGATCGACGTCCGCGAGGATGTCGATCTCGCTGATCCGCCCGTGCGTGACCGTCACCGCCATCACGCCCATCAGCCGCCCGTTGACGACGGTGATGACGCCGGGCATGCCGTTGACCAACGCCACCTGGAGGTACGGCCCCATCCGGCTGAACATGAGTGCCTGCTCCACGACCTCCCGCGCGCCACGCACCAGCTTCGACACGGCCGGTCCGGCGTACTGCGCGCTCGCCGTACCCGCGTCCGCACGCAGCAGCACCTCCGGATCGAGCAGCTCGAGCAGCGCCTCGAAGTCCCCGCCACGCGACGCGGCCAGGAACGCCTCAACGATCACTCGCTGCCGATTCACATCGCCGTCGCTCGCCGGCGCTCCCTGCACCCGCCGCCGCGCTCGGCTCGCCAACTGACGCGTCGCGGCCGGCGACTTGTCCACGATCGACGCGATCTCGTCGAACCCGACCCCGAACATGTCGTGTAACACGAACGCCAGCCGCTCCGCCGGCGCCAGCGTTTCCAGTACGACCAGCAGCGCCAGCCCGATCGCATCCGCCTGCACAGCCTCGTCCTCAGGCCCCGGCGCACCGATGACAGGGTCTGGAACGTACGTGTCCAGTGCGTCCTCGCGCCGCGACTTGCGGGTACGGAGCATGTCCAGACACACCCGCGACACCACCGTGGTCAGCCAGCCGCCCAGGTTGCCGACGTCACTCACGTCGGTACGGCTCAGTCGCAGCCAGCCCTCCTGTACGGCGTCCTCGGCCTCCGTCACGGAACCGAGCATCCGGTAGGCGACTGCCCGCAGGTGTGCACGGTTCTGTTCGAACCGGCGCGCCAACTGCTCGTGGTCGTTCACTGCTGCCCTCCTCGATGCCCTGACGGATCAGCCCACCATGATGTGACAGCCCGCTCCACGCCTGTCCTTCAGGGGGTAGAGTCGGGGCATGTTCCAGCGCGCGAGTATGTGGTGGGCCGTCGACCTGACGGCCTGAATCCGCGCGTACCCACCCAGCCGTCTCCTGCGAGGCGGCCGTTGTCATGCTCTCCTCGTGGGCGGCCCAGCACCCTGAGGAATGCCGATGGCAACAACGCTCCGGACGTGGTCCGGTCTGATCTCCGCGCTCCTGGCCGGCTCCGACCTGACGGCGGCGGACACCGGCTGGGCGATGGACCAACTGGTACTGGGCGACGCGTCACCGGCGCAGATCTCCGGGTTCCTGATCGCCCTACGCGCCAAAGGCGAGACAGCGGACGAGCTCAACGGCCTGGCGACCGTACTGCGTTCCCATGCGACACCGGTGCGGATCAGGGGACCTTTTGTGGACATCGTCGGTACTGGTGGTGACCGGACCGGCGCAGCGAACATCTCCACGATGGCCGCCGTGGTTGTCGCTGCCACCGGTGTCACTGTCGTCAAACACGGTGGCCGCGCCGCCTCGTCGTCGGCCGCTGGCTCTGGCGACCTGGTCGAACACCTCGGCGTCCCGCTCGACCTGTCTCCTGCCGACGCGGCCCAGCGTGCTGCTGACGTCGGGCTGGCGTATCTGTTCGCGCCGCGGTTCAACCCGGCGCTCCGGCACGTTGCAGTCGTACGACGGGAGCTGGCCGTTCCTACTGCCTTCAACGTGCTCGCCCCGCTCCTCAACCCGGCTGACCCGCAGCACCAGCTCGTAGGTGTTGCCAACCCCCGGATGCTCCCCGTACTGGCCGAAGCACTAGCAAAACAAGGCAGATCAGCACTGGTCGCGAGAGGTGACGACGGTCTCGACAAACTGACCACCACTGGGTACTCGCGGCTCTGGGTAGTGCACGGCGGGTCTGCGTCGGAGGTGGTGTTCGACCCACGTTCGCTGGGGCTCCGACCGTCCTCGCTGGCCGAACTAGGTGGTGGTGATGCGGCGTACAACGCGCGGCTGCTCCGTGCGTTGGTTGCCGGAGAACGCGGGCCGATACGAGACGTCGTACTGCTCAACGCCGCTGCCGCACTGACCTCGTTGACGCTCGACACCGGGCTGGAGCGACTGGCTGATTCCTTCGAGCGTTGTCAGGAGGCCGTGGACAGTGGTCGAGCAGCAGCCCTGCTCGACCGCTGGTTGGCGTCCTAACTGGCGAATCGCAGGACGGTCTCGGTGACCAACTGCGGGTCACGCAGGCTGGAGAGATGGTCCGCGCCCGGCATCCAGGTGAACTCGCAGCCGGGGATACGCGCAGCAGTCGCGCCGGCCACGGCGGCCAGGATCGGCCGGTCCTTGTCGCCCACCATCACAACCGCCGGTACTCGAATCTCCCCCAACCGCTCGTAAACAGGCGCGTCCGCCTTCAGGTACTGGCTCATCACGTCGTCGTGGGCAACTAGGTCGGGCTCTGGTGGCATGGGGAACCCGGGGACGTCCGGCGACAACAGGACCAAGCCGTGCACCCGGTCTGGGTGGGCCAGCGCTTCGGAGAGCGCCGTACTTCCACCCATCGAGCACCCGACCAGCAGGACCTTCTCCAGCGCCAGCTGGTCCAGTACGGTCTCGAGGTCTTCGAGCAGCGAGAACTCAGTCGTCGGTAGCGGCGAGCGCCCGTACCCGCGTACGTCGTACCGAAGGACACGGCGACCGTCGAGCCCCGGTACTAGGAGGTCCCAGACCCGTGAGTCGCCGGTGCCCGGGGGCAGCAGCACGATCGGGACTCCGTCCCCGGCCAGGTGCTCGGCCCAGACGCTGTCCTGTCCTACCGGGATCGTTAGCTCCATGTCTTCAGCATGCCTGTTCGCAGTTGCCAGTGGCGGCCCGCACGAAGGTGTGCGACGAACGCCCGCTGCAGTGTGGTGTCTTGAGGAACAGCCGCGAGGTCCTCCTCAGTAAACGGAACAGGTGGTACTGGGAGGTGCAGGCCGAGACGCATCAGCTCACGGTCGCCCTCGGTCGGGTCCTCCGATGGCAGGTACGGGAGCAGATCGAACCGGTCCTGGAACCGGATGATGTTGGACTCAGGACGGAGGTATTCGTTCAGCTGCGGGTCAAGCAGCCAGGAGTGGCAGACGAGCCCGGCCAGTGGCTCCTCCGGATACCAGCACCCGAAGTACTGCACAGCCGCAGCCACGGACTCCTCCGACTCCTGCGCGTCCAGACGACCTGTCGGCGGGATGTGCACCGACAGCACATGTCCCGAGACATCGTCCCCAAGACCCAGCTCAGTACGAGTGAACGCGTGCCTGCCGATCTCGTAGTCGGCGCCCCGGAACCGCAGCGGTGGACTCCACAGCGGAATCAGTCCGACCCCAGCACGCCCGAACACGTGCCGGTGCGTCCCCATCACTCCGCCCAGCGCAGCCACCGTGGCAACAGTTACCTCTTCCGGTACGCCGCGCTGCGCGTGCAACTCACGTACTCGCATCAGGTTCGCCAGCAACGCCCACGCCCCAGCAAACAGCCCCACTGGCGAGACATCTTCTGGCACCGCAGGCCAGCTGTTAAAGCCTGTGGACGGTACGGGGAGCCCCAGGTCACGCTCAACCTCCGCAGCCAGCGCAGAGGTGATCGCCCACCATTCCGGATCTCGCTCCGGATCCGGACGCGCTGCCAGCATCTCGCGGCGATCGGCCGGCTCCACACCGCAGTACGCCAGCAGCCCCTCGGCGTCCTCGGGCAGCGCCAGCCCCGTACCTAGCCCCTTGAACCTCAGTTGATCCCGCTCGGAGAATCCGACCTGTTTCGCTGCACTCATCGCATCCATGCCGTCGAGCCCACCACGGGCCGGGTGCCGAATGCACGACTTTTGTGTCCGAGGTCACGGTTAGGCTCGGCGCGACGTCCAGCAAAGGGAGAAGTGATGGCGAAGTTCGGTCAGTCCGACGATCTGCAGGGAGCGGAGTTCGCGGAGGCGAATCTGAAGGGCGCTCGGTTCGTCGAGTGCGACCTCTCCGGGGTGGTGATGCGTGGCATCGACATCCAGGCGGGGGACATCGACGCGCCGTGGCTCGCCGAGGAGGGCGCCAGCCTGAAGATCAACGGCATCAACGTGGCGCCGTACGTGCAGGCCGAGCTGAATCGGCAGTTCCCCGGCCGCGGGGACCGGCGCGCAGCGGATCCGGACGGGCTCCGCGCCGCCTGGGCCGCGGCAGAGCGCGCCTGGACCGCCACGCAGGAGCGCGCCGCAAGCATGCCCGAAGGCTCCGTCGACGTGTCGATCGACGGCGAGTGGTCGTTCGCGGACACTCAGCGGCATCTCGTACACGCCACGGATCTGTGGTTCGGCCGCTCGATCCTCGGGCGCGAGGAGCTGCATCCGCTCGGCCTCGGGTACACGGGCGGCAACTACGTGGGGCAGAGTGGCAAGCCCCCGTACGACGAGGTTCTTCAGGCCCGTGCCGATCGCGTCGCCATGGTCCGCGACTTCCTCGCCACGGTCACCCCGGCCGAGCTGGACACTCCGCGGACGAACCCGCACGGCCCGCATCCCGAGACCACGCGATCCTGCCTGCACGTGATCCTCGGGGAGGAGTGGGAGCACCTCCGGTTCGCCACCCGCGACCTGGACACCATCGCCGCCGGCGAACCCGGCTGAGTTCGCGGCGGCCGCTGGCGTCGGATGCTCAGATGTCCTTGCTGTCTGCACGCATGGTCGTCCCTCCCGTCCGGTCATCGTGACCTTGTGAACAGGACGGTAGGGACACCCACTTACAAACCGCTTACCGCGGACTGACAGCCGCGGCTAGCCGCAAGTGGGCAGGGTGCTGCGGGTGTAGTCGCGGACGTTCTTGGTGGAATGCTTCGGCTGGTCGGCGTGCCAGACGTAGAACGACTCACCGGTCTCCGGTGAGTCGTCGATGGTGCCGAGGACCGCGACCTTGTTGCCCTTGGCATCCCCGTCCAGGTAGTGCTTGGTCGAGAACACTCGCCAGTACGCGGTCGGGCTCAGGTTGTTCCAGACGGAGAACTGAAACGGCTGCCGAGGCTCAGGTAGGTGCTGGAGCAGCTCGCCGCGTCCGCGGCCGGCGCGGACCGGACGGAGAACGTGACCGCCGCGGCGGCCACGAGTACCTCGCCCGTACTGCGGGGCCCGTACTAGTCGCGGCGGCGGGCGAGGTGGACGTCGATCTGGGCGTCGATCTCCACGGTTTCCGGGAGCGCCTCGAGGGCCCGGCGGAACACCTGTTCCCGGTCGGCGGGCGCCAGCATGACGTACGCCGAGACGGTCGACAGATGTCCGACGAAGTCGCGGGCGCTCATCATCAGGTGCCGCGGGATCAACGCCTGCCGGACATCGGTGAACCACTCGGTCTGCTCGAGCTCCGTGCCGGGCCACTGCATCGGGCGATCCGCGGGCGTGCCGTCGGGCGACGGGACGCCGTCGTCGTCCAGGTACGGCGCGCGTGCCACGCGCGCGACCTCCTGCAGCTCCGGGTCGGCCAGCTGGATCGGTACGCCGAACGAGGCGAACACCCCGCCCGGTCGGACGAGCGCGGCCATGCGGTCCCACCGGCCGTCAGGGTCGGTCCAGTGGAGCGCGGCGGCCGAGTACACCAAGTCGTACGACGAATCCAGCGGCAGATCCTCAAACGCGGCCTGCACTGTGCTGACTGCCACCGTCGAAGCAGAGCCTGCGTCGTCGTCCGGCAGCTGTTTGCGCAACTCCGCGAGCATGGCCGGGTCAGGCTCGGTCGCGGTCACCGCGATCCCGGCCTGCGCGAACAAACGCGTCGCCTTACCGGTCCCGGCGCCAATCTCAAGGGCAGTCCCGATCGATCCACCGGCGTACGCCATCACCAACTCGAGCAACTCCACCGGATACCCCGGCCGGTACTGCTCATAAGCCTCCGCCACCGCCCCAAAGCTCAACGCCCGCTCAACCATGCCAGCATCCTGACACCTCCCCACGCCCCACCGCCTGCCATTTCTCCCCACCCCAAACGAGCCAACTGCCCGCCAGGCTCAGGTGGGTTTGCGGCCCCAGGCGGTGATCATCGGTGCGAGCATGAGGTCCAGGTCGCTGTGCGCGAGGTTGGAGAGATGCGTCTCGATCTCCTCGGGCGTCGCCAGCTCCGCAGCAAGCAGTTGGTCGCGTACGTGCAGGACCGTCGCCGCCTCGAGCACCGCGCACGCGGGTGCCCCCACGGGGAAGTACGCCTCGGCAGCAACATCCGTGAGGTCCGACTCACGCAGCAATCGAGGCAGCGTACGACCGTACGAGAGATCCGCGCCCCGCTCGACCATCAGCGTTCGCATCCGGCTCCGCAGCCGGTTCGCCAGCGCCTCCGCGGGCCCGCGTTCGTCCGGGCAGGCGAGCGGTTGCAGGGCCGGATCCCCGTCCTCGATCACCAGCCATCCGCCCGGCCGGAGCGCATCGATCATGACTCGCAGCGCCGCCGCGCGATCCTTCAGATGGACCAGCACGAGCCGCGCATGGACCAGATCAAACGTCTCCGCCGGCGGTGGATCGCTGATCACGTCGTGCCGACGTACCTCGAGCACACCTCCCGCCGCAGCCTCGGCCCACGACACGTCGATGTCCGTAGCCAGCACGCGCCCGGTGCTCCCCACCCGCTCCGCCAAACCACGCACCACCGAGACCCCGCCGGCCCCAACCTCCCAGCACCGCCACCCCTCACCAAGCCCAACCCCCTCGAGGTGCCGAAACGTCCACGGATCAAACAACTCCGCCAACGCCGCAAAGCGCTCCCCCGCCTCCGGCCGCCGATTCTCCAACAGATAGCGATTCACCCAACCAGTATGCCCACGAAGCCCCTCGCGGCGGCCCCAGTTCAAGCCCACCACAGGCGCCAACCCCGACCTCAGCCTTGGGCCCGCGACAGGCGGTCGGCTTCGGTTAGGAGTTGTTCGCCGAAGGGTTGGAAGCCGATGCTGGTGGCGTAGACGCCGCTGAAGACTCGGTGGATGGTTCCCCATTCCCAGATGGCGGTGGGATCCACGCCCGTACGGGACGCCAGCCTCTCGGTCCGCGCCCGGAGATCATCGCCGAGGCCCGGATTGCACCGCACGATGGTGCCGAGATCGCACGCCGGCTCGGCCCGCAGCCCGGCCGGATCGATGAGCTTGTAGCTGCCGTCACTCGCCTGCAGGGCGTTCAACTCGTGGATATCGCCGTGCACGAGCACCGCGGACCGATCGTCGTACGCATCGCGCCGACGACTCATACAGCTCAGCGCGTCCGCCACAGTGGCCGGCGAACACGGTCGCCCTGCCTCCTCCCAGAGCCCCGGCAACCGATCGGCGTACTGCTCAGCCAAATCCGCACCGGTCGGAAGGTCGACCTCAGTCCCGACCGAACGCCACAGCCGAGCAGCCACGTCGCACAACAAGCCGTGACGGCTAGCCGGGTCAGCCACGAGTTCGTACATAGGAGCCCCAAGACGCTCCAGCAGAAGCGCCTGTCGACCGAGGTCCTCGACCAACAACTCAGCGCATCCCCGACCGTTCGCGAGCCGCAACGCCACCGCCTCAGGCCCGACGTCCCGACTCGGCACACCAACCTTCAGCACCGCCGGAGTCCCGTCAACGCGCGTCACCTCAACCGCCAACGCAGCATGCCCGCCCTCAAGGCTGGCCCCAATCACCAGACCCCACTCCCGAGCCAACGAGTCGACCACCCCCGGCAACCCATCCAGCCATGCTTCATCCCCGTCAGCCACAACCGTCCTGCGAACCTGCTCAGGAATCTCAAGCCCCATACCCGCCAACCTAGCGACCCCCGCCGGCAGTCGTGTCGAGACAGATCGCATTGCGACCGCCGCCAAGCCCGGCAGCGGTGCGCGGGTTCGTCAGCAGGCGTAGGACTTGGCCCAGTGGTAGGCGTCTCGGGCCTTGGTATCGTGGCCCCAGAAGGCGCCGTAATAGCAGAGGATCGTCCAGGTCTGGGCGCCGACCCAGCCGTCGACCTTGGTGTTCGGGTGGTTCGCGGCGCGGGCGGCGCGCTGGATCTTGGTGATGGCGTTCTTCGTCTGGTCGCCGTAGATACTGTCGATGGCGATCGGGCCTGCCTCGCGGCGGCCGGAGTTGCTGATGGACAGCACGTTGGCGAGACTCTGGATGGCCTTCACACAGGTGCCGGTGCCGCCCGGACCGTATACGTTCTGCCGGCAGGGCGCGGCGGCGGCCGACGCCGATCCGGCGACGACGGAACCGCCGAACAGGACGGCGGTGGCGAGCAGAATGCCAGCGAGCTTCTTGCGCATGTAAATTCCTCTCCGCGGAAACTTTCTACCTCAGCGGCTGAGGATAAGATTCGCCGCTGCCGTAGCTCTGCCCGTACTGCGCCCGTACTGATGCGCGGGTGAGAGTTCGGGCAGTGTGCACTGCGGCACTGGAGGTCGAACCCGGCTCTAGGAACCGCCAACGGCATGCCGGACAGCGCGCCATCGCGCCGCAGTCACGAGGGCTGGAACATAGGGAATCCATTGCACGCACTCTGCACGGAGAACCGAAACTGACCGATCGGCCCCGGACACAGCCGGACATCATCAGCAACAACCCGCAGCGCTGTGTTTCTGCAGCTCGGCGCCACATTACCCAGGATGTGAGCGGAGGGTGTGGTGAGCGGAGGGTGTGGGATTCGAACCCACGATGACGGTCACCCGCCATACCGGTTTTCAAGACCAGCGCACTCGGCCACTATGCGAACCCTCCTGGCGGTAGCCGCCGAAGGTTGAGGATAGCGCAGGCGGGGTGGGTGGAAACGGAGTGCGGTGGTGGGGACTGGCCGGTAGGGTCTGCGCATCGGCGGATCGCCGTCGAGGGTGTGGGCGGTGTCCCGTCGTTCGTGATGCCAGGAGTTCAGATGCCGTCGCTTGGCGCGTACGTCGCTCCGCCGGAGCTCGGGCCGGACTTCCGCCGGATCTTCCCGGCTTCGATCATCTCGAACCTCGGCGACGGTGCGATGGCCGCCGCCGGTCCGCTGCTCGTTGCGTCGATCACCACTCAGCCGGCCGCCGTGGGTGCGGCCGCGTTCATTCAGCAGTTGCCCTGGCTGCTGTTCGCGCTGTTCAGCGGCGTACTTGTCGACCGGCTCGACCGGCGCCTGATGATCGTTGCCGCTGACACCTTCCGCGCACTGGTGCTGGTCGCCCTGGGTGTCGCCGTACTGCTCGACACCGCACCGCTCTGGGCCGTCTACACCGCCCTCTTCTTGCTAGGTACTGCGGAGACCCTTGCCGACAACGCGTCCGGCGCACTGCTCGTCAGCGCGGTACCGAAGGAACACCTCGGCAAAGCGAACGCCCGGCTGTTTGCCAGCGGCACCGTCCTCCAGCAGCTCGGCGGGCCGCCGCTGGGCGCGCTCCTGTTCGCCGCGGGCGCCGGCATACCTCTCGTCTTCGATGCGGTCACGTTCGCTGCGGCGGCGACCCTGGTCGCCCGTGTCGCCGTACGTCCGCCGTTGCCGGACCCGTCTACGCGGGCAGCGCTGTTGCACGACGTGCGTGAAGGCGTGCGATGGCTGTGGCAGCACTCCGGCGTACGGACGTTGGCCCTGTCGATTCTGGTCATGAACATCACGTTCTGCGCCGCGTTCGCGACCTGGGTGCTGTTCGCGCGCGAGCGGCTCGGGCTGAGCGAGACCCAGTTCGGTCTGCTCGTGGCTGTCGGTGCTGTGGGTGGTGTGGCCGGTATGCCGACGTACCACTTCCTTGAGCCGCGCGTCGGCCCGGTGACGCTGCTGCGGGCCGGTCTGATCATCGAGACAGTCGTCCACCTCGTCCTGGCGCTCACCAGGAACCCGTGGGTCGCCGGCGCGACCATGGCCGTGTTCGGCGTACACGCGGTGGTGTGGGGCATCGTGTCGACCACAACGCGGCAGCTGGTCACACCGGCCAACCTGATGGGCCGGGTCAACAGCGTGTACCTGCTGGCCTCCGTTGGCGGTGCTGCGGTCGGCTCTGCGCTCGGGGGCGTACTGGCGCAACGGTTCGGTCTGGCGGCACCGTTCGCGATCGCCTTCGTCGCAATGGTGGTGATGACGCTGGTCGTCTGGCGCCCACTCCGCAACATTGCGGTACGGCGGGTGCCCGCACCGGACTGATATCGGCTGGAACGGCCAGCAAGCGCTTGCTAGTGTTCGCCAGCCGCCGAGATGAAGATAGGAGCGCTCCGCCATGCCCGCAGCCACCTCACTCGGCCTCCCGAACGTCCGCGGCCGGGTACCGCTGCTGGCCGGTCTGGCGATCGACTCGTTCGGCGGCGGATGTGCAGGGCCGCTCATGCTCCTCTACTTCAACAAGGTCGCCGACATCCCCCTCGGAACCGCCGGGGTGATGCTGACCGTCGCGACCCTGTTCTCCATCGCCGCTCCGGCCGCGGTCGGGGTGGTGATCGATCGCGTCGGCCCACGGAACATCGTCGTGGCGGCGCAGTTCGCGCAGGGGGTGGCGTTCACCGGCTTCTTCTTCGGACGCTCAATGTGGCTGCTGTTCCTGTGCTCGCTCGTGATGGCGACCGGGCAGCGGGTGTTCTGGTCCGCGATCTTCAGTCTGCTCGCGGACGTGGCCGACGAGGGCGAGCGGGACAAGTGGTTCGGGCTCGGCGGGATGATGCAGGCCGGCGGTCTGGCCCTCGGTGCGCTGGTGGCCGGCTGGCTGCTGGCGATCGGGGGCAACGGACCGTTCCTGATAGCTATGGCAGTGAACGCCGTGTCCTTCTACCTCGCCGGTCTGCTGCTCCTGCGGCTCCACCCGTCACACCACGAGCGCACCCAGCAGGACACCGGCCCCGCGCCGCTGCTGCGTAAGGACAGGCCGTTCCTGGTGCTGATCGGTGCGAACACGCTGCTCGCACTGTGCACGATGATGCTCGGCGTGGGCGTACCGGTGTACGTCACGGAGGCGCTGACTGTGCCCAAGTGGCTGGTCGGCGTACTGATTGCAGGGACCTCTGTGGTGCTGGCGACCGGTCAGACGCTCGTGGTACGTCACACCGAGCAGCGGCGTCGTACGAGCGTCATGGTGATTGCGGGCATCACGTACGCCGCCTGGGCGCTACTGATGGCGCTGCAGATCCACATCCCCGCCGGGTGGGTCGTGCCGGTCCTCGTACTGGCTACTGCCTGCTACGCGTTCGCCGACGTACTGCATGCGGCGACCAACAATGCGCTGTCAGCCGTGATCGCGCCGGAGATCGGGCGCGGCAAGTACCTGTCGTACTGGCAGTACTCGTTCACGTTCTCGAGCGTGCTGGCGCCGGCGTTCTTCGCGCAGCTGTTCGAGGTGCATCACGAGCTGCCGTGGTTGGCGCTCGCTGTGCTCGCGCTGGTGGCGAGCCTGACGATCTACGTGCTGGCGCGGGTCGCGCCGCGGCTGAGCGCGGAGCGGATCTGAGGGCGATTTCCTGACCCGTCAGCATGCTTTGCATTCGATCGAACACCTGTTCTAATGTTGGCTCAGTTCGGTTCTCCACCCCGGATTGTCCCCGGACCGAGCCTCCCACCTCGACGTGGACGGCCCGGAGGACACCGCCGCCCGGGTTGTGAGGACCCGGGCAGTGGAGAGTCCGCACGCACTTTCGGGTACTCGATCGAGGAGGTCAGGCTAGGAGAGGACACCGACAAAATGCTGATCGAACACCGCGGCCGCCGACCGGTCGTGCCGTCATCCGCGTACGTCGCCCCATCGGCCGTGCTCTGCGGCGCCGTCGTCCTTGGCGAAGGCAGCAGGGTCCTGCACGGTGCGGTGCTGACAGCGGAGAACGGCGAGATCCGACTCGGCGAGAACAGTGTGGTGATGGAGAACGCTCTGGTGCGCGGCCGGGCGGACCATCCAGCAGTGCTCGGCGACGCGGTCCTGGTAGGTCCCCATGCACACGTGAACGGCGCCACGGTCGAGGACGAGGTCTTCATCGCCACGGGCGCCGCGTTGTTCCCCGGTTCCGTCGCCGGCGCTGGCGCGGAGCTCCGGATCAACAGCGTGCTGCACGTGAACTCACGCCTGGAAGCAGGCACGGTTCTCCCGATCGGGTGGATCGCCGCCGGCGACCCGGCCCAGCTCTTCGCACCGGACCGGCACGAGGAGCTGTGGCAGGTCCAACGTGAGCTGGACTTTCCCGGCACGGTGTACGGCGTTCCGCGCGGTACCTCGATGCGCGACCTGATGGCCCGCCAGTCCGCGTACTACGGCGCACACAGCGAGGACCGTCCAGTCGACCCCGCGTGAACCGCCAGAACCCTGAGCAGGTCAGGGTGTAGACGTCAGAGTATGGAGGTTGAAGGCTCGGACTTGGGTGGGTGCGGGACCGGCGCAGGTCAGGCGGGCGTCGACGGTGTCGAGGTGTGCCGAGACCTCGACGGTGATCGGGCCGTTGGTGGATGCGAGGAGGATTCGCCAGCGGTCGTCGGAGAGCGCTTGGACCTGCTGTGGAAGGAGGTTGCCAACGGCAAGTGAATGACCGGCTGCACGAGCGAAGTGCTGTGCTGCCTGGACGGGCGGGACGAACGCACCTGATCCACGGAGGAGATCGGGTACGACGACACCCTGGTCGTACTGGCGCGCGAGTTCGAGGGCGCGGGTCGGCGGGACGTGCCCGTAGAACAGCCCGTGTGGCAGGACGACAACGTTCGCGGCGAACCGGTCACCACCGATGTGGCTGCATTCCCACGTCCGTTCGGGGTGCGCGGAGGCGAGTGCCGCTGCGACCGGGCGTCCGCGGACGGCGCAGCACGCGTCGTGACGCCCGTGGGTGCAGACGAGGTACACCGGCTCACCGCTTACGGTGCCGTGGTCCTTGCCGGCCAGAACATCGAGCAGATGTTCGTCCGTCGGCAGTTGGCCCCAGCGGACGACTTCGCGGCCCGGCCGGCAGTCGACCATGCCCCAGTGGCGTGGCCGAGTGCGGTCCACGCGTCCGTACCGCCGGATGAGTACCGGACGGATCCCGAGCTCGCGGCACCGGCGGGCCAGCACGTCCCCGAGTGTCAAGCCTGCAAGAGCTTGGCGGGGCCAGGGTGCGTTGGATTCGATGAGGAGCCAGCGGGCGGCGGGTGGAGCTGTGGCGGTCAGGGAGTCGTGACGGAGGTCGGCCTGCGCTGCGCAGCCGGTCTCCGGTCGATACCTGACGTCACCGCGGTCCACACCACCTCACGATACGGTCGCCAACTTCAACCACTCGGACACACCTCAACCACTGAGATCCACCTCGACTACTGGAGTTGCCTTGGCTGCGGGTTAGTGGGTTGTGGTGACTAGGACTGCTTCGGTCAGGAGGCGGCGGACGAGGACCAGTTGGTCGGCGTCGTCGAGGCCGGGAAGGTTGCCGACCTTGCAGTCGGCGCCGGAGGTGAGTTCGGCGATGGCCGCGGCTGTGACGGGTGGGAAGGTGATTGTTCGATCCGGGAGCTGCAGCACGAGCGGATCCCCGGACACCAGCCGGCACTTCAGACCGGAGCGCAGCCGTACGGTCGTGCCGACGGCCAACGACTTGATCGCTGCGGCATGAGCGAGCGGGGCGAGTGGAGCCGGCCGGTTGCCGGACCACGTACGACGCCGCAGCCGCTCGGCCAACGCGTCTGGGCTCGCGGCCTGGAGCTGCTGCGCAAAGAGCTCGACCACCTCCGGCAGCACCTCAGCAAGCTGCTCTGGATCACCAGGGTCGAAGCCAAGCGGCAGGGCAGTACGCAGCGCCGCCCGATCCGCAGCCAGCGCGGCCAGCTCCTGCACAAGCAAGTACCGCGTCAACGTGTGCAGCCCCACCGTCAGGTGCGCGCTGACGCCACCTAGCGCCTTGGCCGAGTGTAAGAACCCGCGTGGCACGTACAGCGCATCGCCGGGTCGCAGTACCGCGTCGATCACCGGCTTGTTGTCGCGGGCGGCTGCCTCGATGGCGCGCGCGTGACCTGTCCACGGCTGGTTCCGCAGTGGGTCGACGTGCACAGGCTCATGCACCGTCCAGTGCTTCTCGCCCGCGACCTGGAGGACGAAGACGTCGTGTACGTCGTAATGCGCGGAGAACCCCTGCGACTCGGCAGGGGTGATGTACGCGTTGATCTGCACCGGATGCCCGGCTTCCGCAGACAGCTGACTGGAGAAGTCGACCAGCGCCGGCCACGTCCGATGCAGCGCCTGCAGCACGACGGTGTGACCGTCGGCGAACAGCGCGGCGACCTTGTCGTCGCGCACCTGGTCCGCGATCTCCGCCCCGGCACCGGCCGGGCCGGTGAACTGACTGTCGCCGACGACCGAACCGTTCTTGGCGATCCGCAAGAACGGAGTCCGTAGACCGCGGCGGGACAGCAGCTCGTCGACGGCTTCGAGACTGAACAGGTCGTCGTACGGCGCGGGGAGCTCGGGGCCAGGCGACAACAAGGCCCGAGAACCCCAGTAGGAGTTGGCGAACTCGTCCAGGTCACCTGCTACGCAGCGCCGGAGGGCCGGGCGATCGTCCTGCAGCCCGCGGCCACCGGGCTGCGGGTCGTGCGGGAACGGCCAGGCCTCCGGCACCGGACTCACAGGTTTCCGGAGTTCCCGCCGGCGCCGCCGTCCGCGCCACCATCGGCACCTCCGTCGGATCCACCTTCGGAGCCGCCGCCGTATCCGCCGCCACCGGAGCCAGAGTCGCCCGAGTCACCGGAATCGCCACCGGAGCCGTACCCGCCACCGCCGCCTGCACCGCCATCGGCGCCACCGTCCTGCGAGCCCTGCGACGCGCCACCGTCAGCGGGCCCTTCGGAGCCGCCGCCTGCACCGCCCTCGGAGCCACCGCCGTACCCGCCGCCACCAGAGCCAGAGTCGCCCGAGTCACCTGAGTCGCCCGAGTCACCTGAGTCGCCGCCGGACCCGTAGCCACCGCCGCCGCCAGAGCCAGAATCTCCGGAGTCACCAGAGTCCCCGCCGGAGCCGTACCCGCCGCCGCCAGAACCCGAGTCGCCCGAGTCTCCGCCCGATCCGTAGCCGCCGTCGCCACCACCCGGGGAAGCAGTCTCGCCGCCGGAGCCGCCCGAGCCCTCGCCGTAGCCGCCTCCACCCGCACCGCCGTCGGCACCTCCGTCGGCGCCGCCGTCGTGGCCGCCCTGGTTGGCGCCACCGTCGGCCAGGCCTTCGCCACCTCCGGACGAGGTGTTCATGTCATCGTCATTGAGACCCATCGTGCTGCTCCCTTCGCGAACGGCCAGATAGTTGCCCGGAGATACGAACGGGCACTTGGCCATCTTGTGCGCAAAGTCGACCTCAGCTAAACCCCCTGGCGCGTTACAGCGCCAACTCGATTACGCGGCAGGCCGAAAAACCATTCATCGCAACAGATCGGACAGCACCTTCACAAATCCGTCGGTGACGTCCTCGGGCCGGACGGCAATCCGCAACCAGTCGGGTCCCAACCCCGGAAAGGTGTCTCCGCGCCGGACCGCAAACCCTTGTAAACGTAGGGATTCCCGCACCTGGGCGGCCCCGGGCACGTGAATGAGTACGAACGGGGCCCGTGGCACGCCGTACGTGAGAAGTCCATTCACCGTACCGAGGCTGTCAATCAAATGGCCACGTTGTCGCTCGATATCGAGGGCGGCTTGAGCGGCCTCGGCGACGGCATGCTCGTTGCTGCAGGCAATTGCAGCGGCAAGTGCAGGAGTGGACACCGGCCAGTGTGCTTGTACCGCCGCCAATTGTTCGATCAGGCTCGCGCTCGCGAGGACGTACCCGACCCGCAGCCCGGCAAGCCCCCACGTCTTGGTCAGGCTCCGCACCACCACCAGCCCGGGGATCGACGCTCCGGCGAGCGACTCGGGTTCACCCGGTACGGCATCCATGAACGCCTCGTCGACGACCAGGATCCGATCTGGCCGGGCGAGTTCACGCAGTTCGTCGGCGCGGTGCAGGACCGATGTCGGATTGGTGGGATTGCCAACGACCACGAGATCCGCATCGTTCGGTACGGCGGCCGGGTCCAGCGTGAACCCGTTCTCGGGCCGCAGAAGCACCCGGTCGACCAGGTGCCCGGCGGAACGGAGCGCCGCCTCCGGCTCGGTGAACTGCGGATGTACGACCACCGGGTGCCGCGGCCGGAACGCCCGCGCGATCAGTACGAACGCCTCAGCCGCGCCCGCTGTCAGCAGGACCCGGTCTGTCGGGACGCTGTGCCGCGCCGCGACCGCCGCAACCGCTGCGTCCGCGCGTGGGTAAGCCGCCAGATCACGCAGGCTCCCCATGATCGCGTCGAGCAACCAGTGCGGCGGTGTGCCCGCGCGGACATTGACGGCGAGGTCGACCAACCCCTCACCGACCTCGAGATCGCCGTGATGCTCCAGATCAAACCCATCCAGCACGCTCTGGAGGTTAACGGGTCAGCCAGTTTCTGGAACCGCCCGGTCCGCACCCTGAGCAGCTGGACAGCTCAGCGGGGGGTGACTGAGTAGCGGCGGTTCTGCAGAGACGGGTTGCGTTTCCGTACGTCGGCCAGCCGCTCAGTGGTGATCTCAGCGACGGCATGTCCGTCCGCCTCACCCACTGAGGCCAGCGCGACGCCCTGTGGGTCCAGCACCTGGCTGAGGCCGCAGTACTTCTTCCCGTTCTGCGCAGCCGCCACGACGTAGCAGGTGTTCTCCACAGCACGTGCAGTCAGCAGGGTGGACCAGTGGTGCTCCTTGAGCGGTCCACGGACCCACGCGGCCGGTACGACCAGTACGTCCGCACCGGCGTCGACCAGAGCACGGGACAGCTCCGGGAACCGCAGGTCGTAGCAGGTCATCAGACCGAGCGTGTGCTCGCCGACCTGGATCGCCACGGGCGCCACATCGCCCGCGGTCAGCTGGTCGGACTCCCGGTACCCGAACGCGTCGTACAGGTGGATCTTGCGGTACGCGCCGAGCAGCACGCCGTCCGCGCCGACCGCGAGCAGGGTGTTGTACGGGCGATCCTGGTCGTGACTGAGCTCGAACATGCCGGCCACGATCGCCACACCGTGCTCGACAGCCGCCTTCCGCAACGTCGCCACGAACTCACCGTCCAGCGACTCGGCCGCCTCCGCCACCGACTCCCCGGCCACGGCGAAGTCAGACATCATCGCTTCCGGCAGGACGACGAGATCGGGGCGGCCCTCCGCAGCCTCCGCGACCAGACGCGTGACTGCCTCCCGGTTGGCGGCCTTGTCGTAACTGCTGGCGGTCTGCACCACGGCAATCCTCATCTGTCCATGGTGCCGCAGAACGCGCGGCTTGAACCCCTGCGGCCGGGTTGGCGCAGTACGTCCGGCCACCGGGATGCCAGACTGAGCGGGTGGAGTTTGACGCGGTGGTGCTGGCCGGGGGTGGGTCGACCCGGTTCGGTGGGGTGGACAAGGCGATGCTGGTCCTGGACGGCGTGACGCTGCTCGACCGGGTGCTGACCGCGACAGCAGAGGCAGCGTCAACCGTGGTCGTCGGTCCGGTGCGTACGACGTACCGCAAGGTCGACTGGACTGTGGAGGACCCGCCGTCGGGCGGACCGGTGGCCGGGCTGGCAGCCGGCCTCGCGAACGGGACCGCACCGGTCGTCGTGGTGGTGAGCTGCGACCTGCCGTGGATCACCGCGGCCGACGTACGGGCCCTCGTCGACGGCGTCGGCGAGCACGACGGCCTCGGCCTGCGCGACACCGCCGGCCAGGAACAGCAGCTCGCCACCGCGTACCGGCGTACCGCACTCGCCGCGGCGATCGCCCAGGTCGGCGACCCCCGCGACAAGTCGGTGCGCCGCACGCTCGCCGCACTCGACCTGACCTGGACCGACCCGACCAGAGCCGGCGACGACGTCGACACCTGGGCAGACCTCGACGACTGAAGACCCCCGACGCCCAGCCAAACCCAGCCAAGCCAAGCCAAGCCAAGCCAAGCCAGCCGAGCCAAAACCGCTGGACGCCGCAAATAAGTTCAACAGCATGGATGTCGCGCAGCTCGTCGAGGATGCCCTCCACACCAAGGCCGGCACGACAACGGAGCGCACCGGCGGCCAGCTAAGCCAGGTGTACGAAGTGCAGACCACCGACCGGTCCGTGATCGTGAAGGTCTACGCGCCGGAGTGGCGATGGAAGCAGGCCAAGGAAGTCCACGTGTACGGCCTGCTCTCACCCGAGCTCGGCGCCCAGATCCCGCAGGTCCTGCACGTCGGCGACGGCGTCACGATCCTCTCGAAGCTCCACGGTGTCCCGCTGTCCGAGATCGAGCCGCCCGACTGGCGGACGACGTACGCACAGCTTGGTGCGCTGCTGCAGCGGATCCACCGGATCGAGCAACCGGCGTACGGCTATCTCACCGACCAGATCCTCGACCCGCTCCCGGACAACGACCAGTACATGCGCCGTCAGTTCGCAAAGAAGCTCGCGGAGTTCGAGCAGCTCGGCGGTGACCGCGAACTGCACGCCAAGATCGCGGCGTACGTCGACGAGCACGCGCACCTGTTCGCGGACAACACCGCCGCCGTCCTGTGCCACAACGACTTCCACGAGGGCAACATCCTGGTCGATCCGGCGACCTGGCAGGTGAACGGATTCATCGACGTGGAGAACGCGATCGCCGCCGATCCGCTCGTCGATCTCGCGAAGACGATCCAGTACTCGGCGCACGATCACCCGGACAAACTCGCGGGTCTCACCGACGGGTACGGCGCCGTACCGCAGGATCGGATCGACCTCTACCGGCTCTACCACTCGCTCGAGCTATGGGACTGGTTCTGCTCGATAGACCAGACCACTTACCTGGACAGCATCGCGCTGGACCTGGCGAAGCTCGTCACGGCCTGAGGGTAAGTTGGGGACCATGCGAGCTGTCGTGTGTGATGGTGCCGGCGGGATCGACGTTCTCGGCATCGGCGAGATCCCGGACCCGCAACCTGCCGTCGACGAGGTCGTCATCGACGTCGTCGCCGCCGGTGTGAACCGCGCGGATCTCCTGCAACGGCAGGGCTTCTACCCGCCGCCGCCCGGCGCCCCCGGCACGATCGGGCTCGAGGTGTCCGGCCGGATCTCGGCGGTCGGTGCCGAGGTCGAGGGCTGGTCGGTCGGCGACGAGTGCTGCGCGCTCCTGGCCGGCGGTGGGTACGCCGAGAAGGTCGTCGTCCCCGCGCCGCAGGTGATGCCGGTGCCGGACGGCCTGGACCTGGTCAGCGCGGCCGCGCTCCCCGAGGTGGTCGCGACCGTGTGGTCCAACATCTTCATGACCGCGCATCTCAAGGACGGCGAGACGATGCTGGTGCACGGCGGTTCGTCGGGCATCGGGTCGATGGCGATCCAGCTCGGCGTCGCGCACGGCGCGCGGGTGCTGACCACGGTCGGCAGCAAGGAGAAGATGGAGTTCTGTACGTCGCTCGGCGCCGACGTCGCGATCAACTACAAGGAAGCCGAGTGGGCGTCCGTGGTCAAGGAGGCCACCAAGGGCGCGGGCGCCGACGTGATCCTCGACATCATGGGCGCGAAGTACCTGACCGACAACGTGAAGTCGCTCGCGTTCGACGGCCGGCTGGTGGTGATCGGGATGCAGGGCGGCGCCAAGGGCGAGCTGGACCTCGGCCGGTTGATGAGCCGCCGCGGTTCGGTGATCGCGACCGGGTTGCGGTTCCGGTCGGTCGAGGACAAGGGCCGGATCCTCGCCGAGGTCGTCGGCCACGTCTGGCCGCTGATCGCGGCGAAGAAGGTCCGCCCGATCGTGCACGCCACCCTCCCGCTCGCCGAGGTCGCCAAGGCCCACGAGACCCTCGAGCAGTCCACGCAACTAGGCAAGGTCCTGCTCACGACCTGACGCGGACCCACAGCACTCACCAACCCGCGCCGGCGCCGCACCCCCACGCCCAGCGGACCGCCGGCGGCGCCCAGGCCGACTTGGTGAGTGCTGGAGATGCCGGCGCTCCACGATCGCGAGCTCCCAGTACACGGCACGGCGATCACCGGCCGCTTGGTGCGCCGATTGGCCGGAGGGAATTGACGCACGCATACCGGGTATGCATACTCGGTATCTATGTCGATCAAGCATGGATTGCTGGCGCTGCTGCAGGACGAGCCGAAGTACGGCTACCAGCTCCGCGGTGAGTTCGAGGCCGCAACCGGAGCGACCTGGCCGCTGAACATCGGGCAGGTCTACACGACCCTGACGCGCCTCGAGCGCGACGGTCTGGTCCAGGCGGCAGCCGCCCGTGCGGCGAGCAGCGAGGGCGACGGCCGGTCCCTGTACGAGATCACCGACGCCGGGCGGACCGAGCTGACGACCTGGTTCGAGACCCCAGTGACCCGGGAGTCGCGTCCGCGCGACGAGCTCGCGATCAAGCTAGCGCTCGCCCTCGCCGTACCGGGCGTCGATGTCAGCGCAGTGGTCCAGCGGCAGCGGATGTCGACGATGCAGTCACTGCAGGAGCTGACCCGGCTGAAGCGGAACAGTACCGACGGCGAGATCTCCTGGCAGCTCGTCGTCGAGTCGATGATCTTCGGCGCCGAGGCGGAGATCCGCTGGCTCGACCACTGCGAGGCGATGCTCGTACGGCACCGCGGCAGACCGCGCGCGGTATCGCAAAAAGACGTACCGCAAAAGGACGTGCCGCAGAAATACGACGTACCGGACGAGCAGGGGGCCCGCTCATGATCCTCGACCTCCGCAATCTGACCAGGACGCACGGTCAAGGCGATCAGGCCGTCCATGCCCTGCGGGGCGTCGATCTGACCGTCGACGCCGGCGAACTGGTGGCCGTCATGGGGCCCTCCGGATCCGGCAAGTCGACGTTGCTGACCTGCGCCGGAGGCCTGGACCGTCCGACCAGCGGCGAAGTGCTTGTCGACGGCAACGACCTCACGCAGCTCAGCCCGAACGCCGTCGCGGCCTTGCGCCGTCGCCGGATCGGCTACGTGTTCCAGGACTTCAACCTGATCCCGGCACTGACCGCGGCCGAGAACGTCTCGCTCCCGCTGGAGCTGGACGGCACGCGGACCCGGAGCGCCCGCAAGTACGCGATCGCGGCGCTGCAGGAGGTCGGGATCGAGGAGCTCGCGGACCGCTTCCCCGACGACATGTCCGGTGGCCAACGGCAACGAGTCGCGATCGCCCGGGCAATCGTCGGCGAACGCCGCCTGCTGCTCGCAGACGAGCCGACCGGCGCGCTCGACTCCGAGACCGGTGAAGCCGTACTGCGCCTGCTCCGCGATCGCTGCGACCAGCACGGCATCGGCGGCGTACTCGTCACCCACGACGCCCGCCACGCCGCCTGGGCCGATCGCGTCGTCTACCTGCGCGACGGCGTACTGGTCGGACAAACCACCCCGCTCCCCGACGCCGACGCCCTCCTGCAGGACAGTCACTGATGAGCAAATGGGGTCCGCCGCTGCGGATCGCCCGCCGTACGGCGCGTCGATCGATCGGCCGTACGCTCCTCGTCGCGGCCCTGATCGGCCTGCCGGTACTGGCCGCGACCTGGCTGGGCATCGTCTTGCAGACCGCAAGGCCGAGCGGCGAGACCCTTGCGAACAACACGCTCGGCCACGCGGACGCCCAGCTCCAGGTCACGCAGTACGACAAGCTGTCCGTACCGCCCGGGCAGGAAATGATGTACGGCGAGCCCGCGCCGGCCGAAGGGCACGACAAGGCCGTCCGGACCCCGTCGACGTTCGACCCGTTGCAACTCCTGCCGCCCGGCAGCAAGGTGGCCCGTCAGTTCGTCGACGCCGGCCTCACCGAGCTCCGGACGCCGGACTCGAAGACCGCGGCCACTCTGATCACCGGCGACGGTTCGAGTCCGTTGACGGCCGGTACGGTGAAACTCGACAAGGGCCGGCTGCCCACGAAGCCCGGCGAGGTGGCGATCTCGCCGTCGCTTGCCGACAAGCTCGGTTCGACAGAGACCGTGGTCAGCGCGGACGGCAAGACGTACGCCGTCGTCGGCATCGCCAGGTTGCTCACGACCCAGAGCACGCGGGCGATCTTCGCCACGCCTGGCTCCGGGCTCGACGAGGTCGACCCCACGCGCACCGTCCAGTACCTGGTCGATCTCCCGGACTCCGCCGACCCGGCCCAGCTCAGTGCCAAGCTCGTCGACCAGGGCCTATTTCTCTTGCCCAGGGCAATCATCGTCGACCCGCCGCCGTCCCCGTTCGGCACCACCGCGGACGAGATCGGCCCGTACGCGGCGATGGCCCTCGTGATCGGCTTCGGCATCCTGGAGATCGTGCTGCTCGCCGGTACGGCGTTCGCGGTCGGCGCCCGACGCCAGACCCGGGAGCTCGGGCTGGTGATGGCAGCCGGAGGTACACCAAGCGACGTACGACGGATCGTCGTGATGCAGGGGCTGGTCACCGGACTGGTCGGCGTCGTCGGCGGGCTCGTGCTTGCGGGCATCGCGGTGTTCAGCGCGAAACCGCTCTGGGAGGCGATGACCGACGCGATCTTCACCGCCTGGCAGATCCCCTGGGCAACGATCGTCGCAACCGCTGCACTCGGCGTCGGCGCCGGGCTCGCGGCGGCCGTCGTACCCGCGATCCAAGCCGGCCGTCAGGCACCGATCGCTGCGCTGCCCGGGCGCTTCTCAGTGACGGCGAAGGCCGCGCGGATCCGGATCGTCGCCGTCGTCTTGCTGGCCGGCGGGCTCGTCTGCGTGTTCGCAGGCAGCACGATGATCGGGGCAGCGCTGAGGTCCGCGCAACACTCATCCCTCGGCGCCGAGGCGACCGCAACGCCGCTGGCGCCGATCGTGCTCGTTCTCACCGGCATCACCGCCGTGATCGCTGCGCTGGTGTGGCTGCTGCCGAGCCTGATCGCCAGGGTGGCCGGTCTGGCGCGAGGACTGCCGCTGAGCGGCCGGATGGCGTTGCGCGACGCCTCCCGGCACCGGCACCGCACGGCCCCGGCCGCTGCAGCGATCATGATGGCTGTTGCCGGCACCGCGGCGGTCGCCTTCGCGGCCTCCAACTCGATCGCTGCCGACGCGGCGACCTACGTCGCAGCCGCGCGCCGCGGCGATGCCGTCATCCATTTCACGCAGGGTTTCCCAGGCGCACTCACGTACACGCCGCGGCTCACGGCACAGGTCGCTGGGCTACTGCCGGTCGGTAAGCAGTACGAGCTCGGGTACGTACAACTGCCCGGGACCAAGCCCGACCAGTACGGGTACTCGCCGGTCCTGGCGGTCGCGACGCCCGAGAGCGCAGGCGGCATGACCGGGATGCCGCTGCAGGTCGCCGATCCGGCGTTCGTCGAGCGGTTCGGCGACTACGGCGCGCGGGTCGCGGCCGGGATGCGGGACGGCAAAGTGGTGCTTCCGGACGTCCCGCTGCAGCCGGGACAAAAGGTTGCCATGCACAATGACAACTCAGACAAGTACCTGCGCAACCTGGACGCGGTCTCGTTCGGCCCGCCACCGCGGGTCCAGTTCCTCCGCGACACCGCGCTGATCAGTCCGGAGACAGCGCGGGCGCTGGGCACGACCCAGATCAACGAGGTGCACTTCGAGTTGACCCGGGAGCCGACCGACGCCGAGCTCGCCGCGGTCTCCCGACTGCTCGGCGCGGACGACCAGTTGACGGTCGAGAAGGGGTACCAGAATCCCGGGCGGCTGTTCCTGATCGGGATCCTCGGCGCGGCCACGGTCGTGACGCTGCTCGGGGTCGCGATCTCGGTCTCACTGTCCGCGGCCGAGGGCCGGGCCGATCTCGCGACCCTGGCCGCGATCGGTGCCCCGCCACGGCGCCGGCGGTCGCTCGCCGCGGCCCAGGCGTGGGTGCTCGGTCAGCTGGGCTGTGTGCTGGGCGTGGGGGTCGGCGCACTGTACGGCTACACCGCGCACGCCGCGTTCGGGTCGCCGCACTTCGTCGTCCCGTGGGCGGAGATCGCCGGCATCGTGCTTGTCGTACCCCTCTTCGCCGGACTGCTCGCCTGGCTGCTCACCCGCTCCCGGCTACCGATGGTCAGCCGGATCAACTGATGCGAGTTCTGGATACGCGGCGGCATACGGGGGTGTGCTGGCGATGCGCCATTGGCCGCAGGCGCATTGCTGGTAGACGACCAGTCCTTCACTGACCTGGTGGCTGGAGACCGCGGTCCAGCGGTGCCGGTGGATGTCTGTCATGGGTCCATCGTGATGTAATGGCATTATGCATCTCAACCCTTACGGCGCCGATGCCGTACTGCTCGCCGTGAATCTGGTGACTCGGCCCGCGCACACGCCCGAGGAGCTGGCTGTGCGGTGTGAGGAGAGCGGTGTCGAAAGCCGTCTGGTCCGCGAGCGGCGCGTGACCGCGGCCGACCTGGCCGCCGTACGGACGGCGCTCGACGAGTGGCTGCAGGTGGTGGACGCGCAGGACGAGCAGTCTCGTGTCGACCTGGTGAACGCGATGCTCGCGAAGTACACCGAGCATCCGCGGCTCACGAACCACGCCGGCGACGGCTGGCACATGCACTACCGGCCCAACAACGTGCCTGTCGGACGGCTGGTTGCGACGCTGATCAGCACCGGCACGGCGTTGCACCTGGCTGGACGTGGCATCAGTCGGCTCGGCCGCTGCGCCGCCGCCGGTTGCGACAACGTGTACGCCGACCTTTCCCGTACCGGCCGCCAGCGCTACTGCACTCCGGCCTGCGCCAATCGCGATGCCGTACGCCGCCACCGCGCCCGCACTTCTTAGCTGTAGTCGGTGGTGAGCGTCGGCCATCGATCGGTGGCCCAGGCCAGCCACGTCGTCCATGGTTCGGGCGGAGACGGTTCGTCCGAGCCGGCGAGCTCGGCGGCATCGGGTGCTTCGAACCGGGTACGCCAGGTGACCACGTCCGCTGCAGGCATCGGAAAGGTCTCGGGCGTGGTGGCCTCACGATGCGCGATCCGGGCGAGTTGATCGTGGAGCTCAATGGGCAGATAGACGACCTGGCACGGCACCCCCGCTTCGGCGGCCAGCCGGCGCAGCGCCGAGCGTTCGTCGCGGCTCCACAGACCGAAGTCGAGGACCACGCTCGTCCCCAACCGCAGGGTTCGCAGCGCCACCGTGATCATCCAGCCTTCCAGGAGGTCGCGTTTGCCGTTGGCCCGCAGCGACGTACCAAAGAAGGAGAGGTGCCACTCGTCCGGCGTCAACCGCAGCGCATCGTGCGACTTCGCCAGCTCTTGAGCCCTGGTGGTCTTGCCTGCACCGGGAAGACCGACCATCAAGAACAGCGTGGTGCCAGACATCGTTGGGCCTCCTCCGGTCAAGGAGCCGATGGTTGCATCCCCGCCGGAGCACGCCCAAACCGGCCCCGGACAGCCCGCACTAGGATGGGGAGATGAGCGAGAGCAGCAGCGAGGGCCAGGAAGTTCCGATGGCCGGGGCGCGTACCGAGGACGGCAAGGTGCTGATCGTCGGGCCGGACGGCATGGCCGTCGAGGGACCGCCGCGCTCCGACAACGACGACGAGCACGACGACGAGCCGCGCTCGGTGACCGAGCTGGTGGAGCAGCCGGCCAAGGTGATGCGGGTCGCGAACATGATCCGGCAACTGCTGGAAGAGGTGAAGTCGGCGCCGCTCGACGAAGCCTCCCGCGCACGCCTGCGGTCGATCCACGAGGCGTCGATCAAGGAGCTGGAGAGCGGCCTGGCGCCGGAGCTGGTCGAGGAGCTGGAGCGTCTCACCCTCGACTTCACCGACGACAGCACGCCCACCGACTCGGAGCTGCGGATCGCGCAGGCCCAGCTGGTGGGTTGGCTCGAGGGCCTGTTCCACGGCATCCAGACGGCGTTGTTCGCACAGCAGATGGCCGCGCGGCAGCAGCTCGAGCAGATGCGCCGCGCGCTCCCCGGCGGCCAGCAACTGCCCGGCGAGGAGCACCCGGGATTCCCCGGCGCACCGCAGGCCGGCAACACCGACGGCCCGGGCAGCGGCGGGATGTATCTGTAACAGGATTTATTTCAAAGGCTGGAAGAACTCCTCGAGGACGGCGGCGACGCCGTCCTCGTCATTTGTGGGGGCAATTCTGTCCACCACGGCGAGTACGTCGGGATGTGCGTTCGCGACGCCGTACGACGTTCCGGCCCAAGCGAGCATCGGAAGATCGTTCACCGAGTCGCCGAACGCAATCGTCTCAGCAGCCGAGATTCCTTGGGTACCGGCGAAGTCCGCGAGCATCGCGGCCTTCGAGACGCCGGTCGCGGAAATCTCCACCAGACCGTGCCCGCCGCTGTGGCTGGCGGTGACTCGTTGGCCGACCAACGGATTCACCAACGCGAGCAGGTCGTCGGACGGCAGACTCGGATGCCGCACCAACAGTTTGGCGGCGGGTTCCGCGAGCAGTTCCTCGACGGCGGCGATCAGACTGTCGTCGGGCATCGGCCAGCGATTCAGGTAGACCGGTTCCTGTCCGTAGCGGTCCGGTCGCTCGATCGCGAACTGCACGTCCGGGATCGCCGCCCGGATCGCCTGCGCAACCTCGAGGGCGACCGTCGGGTCGATCAGCGCGGTCCGGATCGCCTTACGGTGCAGGACGTCGTACAGAATGGCGCCGTTGGCAACGATTGCGACACCGTGGTCGCCGACCAGGTACGACAGGTCGTGCAGCCAGCGAGGTGGCCGAGCGGTGACCATCACGAAAACACTTCCGGCGGACTGGGCCGCGAGCACCGCGGCGCGGGTTCGATCGGACACCGTTCCGTCACTGCGGACGAGCGTTCCGTCGAGATCGGTGGCAATCAGGCGGGGGTACTGCGGAACCGTCACCGGGCCACCGTATCGCCGCAAGACCCGATGCTGCATTACCCTTCCAAGCACTCCGGGCGCAAGCGGTCAAGGGTCGGATTGAGACCTTTTTGACTTATCTGATTGAGCTTTTGACAACGTCATCAGACCGTTACGGCAGGATGCTGCAAAGGCAGCAAGTTCCCCTGCGCCGCACGGTTCGTGCGTGATTTCATGCGGAGGTCTGGCCGGGGAACCGGGGGCTGTTCGGCCGCGTCGTATGCGTGTTCTGGATCAGCGCGACTGATGCCGCCCCACACCCGGAAACACACACAAACGTCGAAGAACTGTTGCGGAACTGGCTGCAACCAAAACCGCAGCAGGGACGTCAAGAGTTATGGATCGGTGCGTCCCACGCCCGGGACGACACGGTGGGCAGGCAACAAAGTGCAGGTCCACCAGCTAGTGGAGCCGTGCGTACGAACGTCGTTCAGCGTTCGTTCATTCGGTTCCTGATACTTGGGGAGCCTTGATGACCGTCAACAGCGCCAATCTAGCGGGGCCGGGGGGCAGAAGCTCTCGAGCGGCTGTCGACACATGTTCCAACAGAGAAGGGGTCATGACCGGCTGCATCACCAGGACCGATGTCTTTCAGCACCGCCTGATGGAGGAGCCGCCGCCCGCGTCCGCAACCCGCCGTACGCGGGAGCGGTACGAACAGCTCGTGCGTGAGGCCAAGGCGCTGTGCGCGTCCTGCCCGCTGCTCACGGACTGTCTGTACAGCGCGGTCGCGGAGCACGACGTGAGCGGTTTCGTCGCCGGAACCACCGCTGCACAACGGCGTTCGATCCGGAACCTGCTCGACGTCGAGGTGCAGGCCGACGACTTCGACCAGCTTGCCGGCGCACGGGGGACGCGCCGGCCGGTGAGCCACGAAGAAGTCCTGCGGCTGCGCACCCAGTACCCGAACGACAGCCTGGAGTCGCTGGCGATGCGCCTCGGCTGCTCGCTGTCGACGGTGAAGCGGCACCTGCGGCGCGCCCGTCGCGGCCAGAGCCCGGCGGCCAAGACGCCGCGGCCGCGGCCCGAGGTGAGCGCCGTGCTGGATGCGTTCGACACTGTCGTCGAGCAGCACCAGCCGCGCCGTACCGGCAGCACCCGCGTCGCCTGACCCGATACTCGGCCCGCCAGCGGACTATCGGGTCAAGGCCCGGAAACCCTGCAACTAGGGGGTTTCCGGGCCTTTGTCTTGTCAACTGTCAAGATTTCGGCGCTGACCGAAAGGGCTTGACTCAGAACCAGCGGTTGAGGATCGCCGCGACGCCGTCGTCCTGGACCGACTTGGTGACCTCGTCCGCGGCCGCCTTGACCTCGTCCGGGGCGGAGTCCATCGCGATGCCGAGACCGGCGTACGTGAGCATCTCGATGTCGTTGCGTCCGTCACCGATCGCCAGCAGTCCGGACGGGTCCAGGTCGAGCTGCGCGAGCGCGACCTTCAGGCCTGTCGACTTGTCCACACCCTCGGGTGCGATGTCGAGCCATGCGGTCCAGCCGACGAAGTAGCTGACCCCGTGCAGGCCGAGGCGTTCCGCCAGGTGGACGAAGTCGCTCTCGGACTGCTCCGGGTCGCGGATGATCAACCTGGTCACGGGTTGCGGCGCGAGCTCCTCGTCGCCGACCACGCGGATCTTCGCGTTCGCGCCGAGGTCGCCGTCCGGGAACGGCGCGGTGACCAGGTAGCTGCCGTCGGAGTCCTCGACCGCCATCCGGGCGTTCGGCGCGTACTTGCGCACCGACGCGATCACCGTCGACGGATCGAACGTCCGCTCGTCGACCACCAGACCGTCCGGGTAACGCATCGTACGCGCACCGTTGCTACAGACAACGAATCCGCCGGTCGGCAGCCCGAGCCGCTCGCCGATCGGCAGCGTTGTGGACCACGCTCGCCCGGTCGCCAGTACGACGGGCACCTGCGCGGCCGTACGACGAACCGCGTCGACCACCGCGGCAGACATCAGGTCGTCGTGGTCGAGCAGGGTCCCGTCGATGTCCAGGGCAACTACTGTTGGCTTCCCTGTCATTTGGCGACCGGTTCGAGGACCTCGCGGCCGCCGAGGTACGGCTGCAGCGCGGTCGGCACCCGGACCGAACCGTCGGCCAGCTGGTGGGTCTCGAGGATCGCGACGATCCAGCGTGTGGTGGCCAGCGTGCCGTTCAGCGTCGCAACGTACTGCGTCTTGCCGTCCGCGTCCCGGTGCCGGATGTTCAGCCGGCGGGCCTGGAAGTCCGTGCAGTTCGACGTCGACGTCAGCTCGCGGTACCGGCCCTGGGTCGGCACCCACGCCTCGCAGTCGAACTTCCGGTACGCCGAGACGCCCAGATCGCCCGTCGCGGTGTCGATCACCCGGTAGCTCAGCTCCATCTTGTCGAGCATCTCCCGCTCCCAGGCCAGCAGCCGCAGGTGCTCGGCGGCCGCATCCTCCAGCCTGCAGTAGGAGAACATCTCGACCTTGTCGAACTGGTGGACGCGGATGATCCCGCGGGTGTCCTTCCCGTGCGAGCCGGCTTCCTTGCGGTAGCAGGACGACCAGCCGGCGTACCGGGCCGGGCCGTTCGACAGGTCGAGGATCTCGTCCATGTGGTAGCCGGCCAGCGCGACCTCCGACGTACCGGTCAGGTACAGCTCGGGGTCCTCGAGGCGGTAGACGTCGTCGTGCGCCGACAGGTAGCCGGTGCCGCCCATCACCTCGGGCTTGACCAGGGTCGGCGTGATCATCGGGGTGAAGCCGTTCTCCACCGCCTGCTGGATCGCCAGCTGAAGCATGCCGAGCTGGAGCAGCATCCCGGCGCCCTTGAGGAAGTAGAACCTGCTGCCCGAGATCTTGGCGCCGCGCTCCATGTCGATCGCGCCGAGCAGCTCACCGAGCTCGAGGTGGTCGCGGGGCTCGAAGCCCTCGGCGGCGAAGTCCCGCGGCTTGCCGACCTCTTCGACCACGACGAAGTCGTCCTCGCCGCCGACCGGGGCCTCGTCGGAGACAAGGTTCGGCAGGGCGGCGGCCAGCTCGTCGAACCGGCTGCCGGCCGTGTTCGCGGCGGCCTCGTTGACCTTCACCTCGGCGGCCAGCGCCTTGGTGCGCTCCAGCAGCGCGGCGCGCTCGTCGCCCTTGGCCTGGGCGACCTGCTTGCCGAGCGACTTCTGCTCGGCCCGGAGCGCCTCGAAGGCGGAGATGGACGATCGACGCTCACTGTCGGCGACCAGGATCTGGTCGACCAGGTCAACACTCTCGCCACGCTTGGTCAGGGCGGCGCGCACGACGTCAGGGGTCTCACGGAGCAGTTTCGCGTCAATCACACCCTGAGGGTATCGGGGCGTGTCTCGGCGGGCGAAGTCTATTCGGGATGATGGGGTGGCGACACGTCACCATCGAGGGGGATCTGAGCGGGCCGATGAATCACCACCCACCCAGTACAGCGGTCGGCCGTGCGCTCACGGTCGTCCTGGGGGTGCTGCCGTTCGCGGTGCTCACGGTGCTCGTGTTCGAGCACTGGGGGCCGCTGGCCCGGTGGGACCAGTCGGTGGCGGCGCGGGCCGCGGCGTACGGCGCCGGGCACGAAGGCATCGTCGACTTCTGGCAGGTCGTCGGCGCGGTGGCGCTGCCTTGGGCGACGCGGGGGGTGATCGCGATCGTGGCGGCATACCTCTGGCATCGACGGGCGCGGTTGCTGACGATCTGGTTGCTCACGACCGCCGTCGCCGAGCTGGTGCTGGTCCAGGTCGTGAAGGCGGTTTTCGAACGCGACCGGCCGGCCGGGATGCTGGTCGAGACGGGCGGCTTCTCCTACGTCTCAGGGCACGCGGCGGCCGCTTTCGTGCTGGCCGGGGCGCTCGGTGTGGTCCTGCCGTCGGTGCGTGGCTGGCGGCGGCGGTTCCGGCTGCTCGTACTGCTGCCGGTCGTCCTCGTGGTCTGGATCGTGTCCGCGGACCGGATCGCGCTGAACGTGCACTACGTGTCCGACGTGCTCGGCGGCTGGGCGCTCGGGCTGGCGATCCTGACCGCGACGTCGATCGGGTTCGGCCTCCGGCCCGGGCTGCGGCGGCGCCGGCGGCGGGCCGCGTCGGACGGTGACGGTACGACCGCTCCGCCGCGGGCGGCGGTGATCGTGAACCCGATCAAGGTCGGCGACGGCGTGGCGTTCCGCCGGAAGGTGACGCGGGCGCTCGCCGTTCGCGGATACGACGACCCGCTCTGGCTGGAGACCCGTCAGGACGACGCCGGCAGCGCCATGGCCAAGGCCGCGATCGAGTACGAGTCGGACCTGGTACTCGTGGCGGGTGGCGACGGTACGGTCCGGGTGGTCTGCTCCGCGCTCGCGCACACCGGGATCCCGGTCGGCGTGATCCCGGCCGGTACCGGGAACCTGCTCGCCCGCAACCTGCACATCCCGCTCGACCTGGACGACGCGCTGGAGCGGATCCTCGAGGGCCGCGACCGGCGGATCGACCTGGTCGCCGTGCACGGCGACGAGCTGGAGAACGACCGGTACGCCGTGATGGCCGGGCTCGGGCTGGACGCCGCGATCATGTCCGACGCGCCGCCGCACCTGAAGAAGCAGATCGGCTGGACGGCGTACCTGGTCTCGGCCGCGAAGAACGTGAACCACCCGTCCGTACGGGTGCAGCTCACCATCGACGAGGCCGAGCCGATCGAGCGCCGGGTCCGTACGGTCGTGGTCGGGAATGTCGGCATGCTGCAGGCGAACATCCCGCTGCTGCCCGACGCCCGCCCCGACGACGGCCTGCTCGACGTCGTGGTGATCGCGCCGCGGCGGGTCACCCAGTGGCCGATCGTCGTCTGGCGGCTGCTGACCCGTACGAACCGCAGCGACATGTACCTGGAGCGCTTCACCGGCCACAAGGTCAAGATCCACGCCGCCGTCGACGTCCAACGCCAACTGGACGGCGACCCCATCGGCCCCGGCCGCTACCTGGTAGCCGAAATAGAACCGGGCGCCCTGACCGCCCGGGTCCCCAAACGCCGGTAGAGCTCAGGTGACTGTGGGGCCGGCCTCTTTTTTGAGGGTTTCCAGGGCTTCTTCTTCTTCGGGGGAGAGTTTGGACTCGCTGGTGAAGGCCTTGATCTCCTTGGCGTACGTGCGGGCGTCGGCGCGGCTGTTGATCGAGGTCAGGACGACGCCGTCGCCGTGGTCGTCGAGCAGCGCCATCGACCAGGAGAGCTTGCCGCCGGTATCGCCGAAGGCGTCGTACCGGACGACGACGAGGTGCTGCAGCGTCTCCTTCAGCTCACCGCGGGTGACCTCGAGGTCCTTGCCGAGCTTGCGCAGCTCGGACTTCACGGTGCCGGGCTTGGCCTCCGGCTGGGGCGCCTGCGGTTCGGGCTCGGGGAGCGTACTGGGCGCGTCCGACGAGACCGTCCGGGCCCGGAGGGCCTGGATCGCGAACACCAGGGCAAGCACCGCCACAAAAAGGGCGGCGACCCCGAAGGCACCGGCTAACGTCGAAGACACAGGACTAGAGCCTAAAGCATGCCTTGTTGTGCCTGAGTGTTCAGGTGATCGCACAGCGTGCGCGGCGTGGGACGGATGCGGTACCTGGGGCCGCGGCAACGTAGATTCGCGGCGTGACACATTTGCCTGACCAGGGCCCGCAACCGGGCGTTCACGACCTCGGGTACGCCCGCCTCGACACCGATCGGCTGGAGCGCACCGGCGACGCAGAGGTGGTGTACGGCGCCGGCAAGACGCCGTCCCAGGTCGTGGAGCTGCTCCGCACCCTGCACGCCACGCATCCCGGGCACGCCGTCCTGGCGACCCGGTTGACGGACGAGGCGCAGGAGGCGGTGACCGCGGCGCTGCCCGAGGCGGTCGTCGACCCGGTCGGACGTACTGCAGTCCTCGGTGAGCCGCCGGTGCAACGCGGGACGGTGGCCGTCGTGGCTGCCGGTACGTCGGATGCGCCGGTCGCTGCCGAAGCGGCGACCACGGCCCGCGTGTTCGGAGCCGGGGTGGACGTCATCACGGACGTCGGCGTAGCGGGGCTGCACCGGATCCTCGGGGTCCGCGAGCGGCTCGCGGATGCGGACTGCCTCATCGTTGTCGCCGGGATGGAGGGCGCACTGCCCAGCGTCGTCGGCGGGCTGGTCGGCGTGCCCCTGGTGGCGGTGCCGACCTCGGTCGGGTACGGCGCCTCGTTCGGCGGGCTGGCCGCGCTGCTCGGGATGCTGAACTCGTGCGCCCCGGGCGTCACGGTCGTGAACATCGACAACGGGTTCGGGGCCGGGGTGTTCGCGGCCCGGGTGGCCCGCCAGTCCGTTCCTCGCGAAACCAAGGACGCCTGATGCGCACAGCCTGGCTCGACTGCTCCGCCGGTGCGTCCGGCGACATGCTCCTCGGCGCCTTCATCTCGGCCGGCGCCGACCTGGCGTACATCAACCGGGCCGTCGCCGCGGTCGACCCGTCCCTGTCGGTGACGGTCACCCAGACCGCCCGGCACCAGATCGCCGCCACCAAGGCCACCGTCGAGGTGAACGGCACCCCGCACCCGGAAAACATCCCAGACGCCGCCCACAACCACGAGCACGACAACGCCGCCGATGCCGGGCACGATCACGAGCACGAAGACGCCGCCGGACACGGACATGGGCACGGCCACGGACATGCGCATGGACATGGCCACGGGCAGGACGGGCCCACTCGGGCCTGGGCCGACGTCCGGAGTCTGCTCGAGCAGGCTGCCCTGGACGAGCCGGTACGGGAGCGGGCGCTGGACACCTTCGCCCGGCTGGCGCGGGCCGAGGCTTCGGCGCACGGCGTCGAGCCGGACACCGTGCACTTCCACGAGGTCGGGGCGCTGGACGCGATCGCGGACATCGTCGGTGTCGCGGCGGCCGCCGAATCCCTCGGGCTGGAGCGGGTCGTCGTGTCGACGATCGTCCTCGGCAGCGGGAAACAGGTTCGCGGTCAGCACGGCGGCATCCCGATCCCGGGACCTGCGGTTCTGCATCTCGTCTCCGAGGCAGGCGCACCGGTGGTCGGCGGCGCAGCGCCGTACGAGATGACCACGCCGACCGGCGCCGCGCTGCTGGCCACACTGGCGGACGAGTTCGGGGCGCTGCCGGCGATGCGGATCGAGCAGACCGGTGTCGGTGCCGGCGGACGGGACCCGATCGAGGTGCCGAACGTCCTCCGCGTGGTCCTCGGCGAATCGCTCGGGCAGTCGTCGACCGAGCTCGTCTACGAGACGAACGTCGACGATCTCGACCCGCGGATCTGGCCGCAGGTGCTGTCCCGGTTGATGGAAGCCGGCGCGGCCGATGCCTGGCTGACCCCGATCCTGATGAAGAAGGGCCGCCCGGCCCATACGCTCTCGGTCCTGGTCGGCAGCGCGAACGCCGAGCTGGTCCGCTCGGTGATCCTGGCCGAGACGTCGGCGATCGGGCTGCGCGAGTTCGGCATCCGCAAGCACGCGGCCGACCGCGAGTTCGCGACGGTCGAGGTCGACGGCCAGAGTATCCACGTGAAGATCGCCCGGTACGGCGGCCAGGTGATCAACGTTCAGCCCGAGTACGACGACGTGGCCGCGGCCGCCACCGTACTCAAGAAGCCGGTCAAGACCGTACTGGCGAAGGCAGTTGCCGCCGGCCACGACCTCTGGAGCTGAGCGTCAGCGTCAGCGTCAGCGTCAGGAAGCGACCTTCTCGGGGAGCGGTTTCTGCTTGCGGCGGGGCCACTCGTACGGCCACCACTGGGCCCCGTTGCGGCGGGCCCAGAGGATCAGGCCGACGAGCACGGCCAGCTCCACCGCGGGGCAGATCGTGTCGCGGAGCCGGGCGCTGAAGAACTCCAGCGAGTCCGAGAGGCTCGCCGCGACCTGGCGCGCGTGCGGGTCGCGACCGGGCACGTACGCGATCGCGAGCATCGTCGTACGGACGACCATCAGGCCGTCGACCTTGGACGCGGCAACTGCTGCGAGGGCGGCCCAGGCGATCACGTCGTACCAGGGCAGGGAGTACATGGCGGTGAGCACCCAGGCGATCGCGTAGATCGCGGTGTACCGGATGGCGGCCGGGGTCGGGTCGTCGGGATGCGTCTGCGGGACCAGCGACTTCGGGAAGACCTGGGTGAGCAGGATCGCGACGACGATCAGGCCGACCCACGCGAGGATCGCGATGACCGTCCGGACCAGGCCGTTGGGCAGGAAGAGCGTGAAGAAGCTCAGCAGCACCTTGTGCGGCGTACCGGTGGAGATGAACGACGTCTGCGACCGCGCCTGCTGGAACGCCTGCAGGCCGACGATCGCGTACAGCCCGCCCATCGCGATCACGCCGCCACCGCAGAACCACGCGCACTTGCGACGGTCGGCACGCAGCGCCCACAGCATCGCCACCCCGACCAGGCCGATCGACAGCTTGGTGCAGCCCGCGACGCCGATCAGCAGACCGGCCAGGAACACGTGCCGGCGGAACAGCATCAGCGCGATCACCGCGAACATCACCGCGATCGCGTCGTTGTGCGCGCCGGCCAGCACGGCCCAGAGCAGCAGCGGATTCGCCAGGCTGAGCATGATCACGCGCCGCCGGGCCGGCAGGTCCTTGCCGACGAGCTTCATCAGCAGCAGCCCGGTGACGACCAGGCTGATCGCGACCGACAACTGCAGCATCCACACCGTGAGCTGCGCGGAGTCGCCGCCGATCACCGAGGACAGCCACTGCACCCAGGTCGCGATCGGGCCGTACACACTGCGGGCGCCCTGCCACGGCCGCTCGGTCGCGGTGATCACCGGGTCGTACCCGAGCCGGATGGTGTCCGCCGGCGAGGCCGTGTACGGGTCGCCGCCGAGCGCCATGATCCGGCCGTACGCCGCGTAGATCAGCACGTCGCCCGACGCCATCGGCGGTACGAGCGTGACGGCCGCCGTCGTACCGATGCCCAGGGCAACCAGTCGGTCGATGCGCGGCGCCCAGCCGTGCTTGAGGGCCTTCGTCGCAAGGTAGACGCCGTACCCGCCGAGCAGGATCGCGACGTAGATCATCACCGACACGAGCCAGTCGTTCGGCGTCGTGTCGAACCAGTACGAGGGGAGCCACGCGTGCCGGTTCGTCAGCGTCAGCACGACCACCGACGGCCCCAGCAGGCCGACCGCGACGATCAGCGCCGTACATGCCAGATAGAGAGCGACAGCGCGGCGACCGTACTTCTGCCCGAGCTGAAGATCAGTACTCATTGAGCTGTCTTCCGCGGGAACAGGCTCCGCAGCGACGGTCCACCACCGTCCGCGGGCAGCGCGCTGCGGGCGGCCAGCGCGCGCCGGACGTGCAGGTACTGCTTGGCGCGGTGCAGCTGGCCGCGTAGATCGGTCCCGGTGGCGCGGTGCCGTACGTCGATGGGCACCTCGACGATCCGGAAGCCCTTGCGCCCCAGATCGATCGTGAGCGCCGTCTCGACACCGAACCCGGCCGCGAGCGGCACCGCGGAGTCGAACGCAGCCCGGGTGAGACAACGCTGCCCGGACAACGGCTGCTCGGGCGCCCAGCCGGTCGCCTCCTGGATGCCGGCGCGGGCGAGCCGCACCACGAACCCGTGCCCGCCCGCCTTGGACCCGTCGGCCCGCACCTGCGACGGCAGGGTCCCGATCGTCATGTCCGCACGACCGGTCTGCACGGGCTCGATCAACGGCCCGGCCCCGGCGGCGGTGTCGGTCAGGTCGGCATCCAGGAACAGCAGGTGCCGTGGGCGGGCGCCGTCGCGCTCGGCGACAGCCGCTGCGCCGGTCTCCATCGCGGCGGCCTTCCCACGGTTCCGCTCGTGCCGTACGACGACTGCGCCGGCCTGCTCGGCGGCGGCCGACGTACCGTCGGTGGAACCGTCGTCCACCACCACGACCAGGTCGACGCCGATCAGCTTGTGCACCGCGTCGACCGTCGCCGCGATCCGGTCGGCCTCGTCCTTGGCCGGGATCACGCAGGCGACGGCTCGCTCAAGAGGTTCGGGGGGTTGATCAAGACCGGGCACAGCACCGCAGCCTAGTTGCTCGGGAGCCGATCGACCGCGTCGGTAGCCGACCGCTGTGGATATCTCCTTCTTTCGTACGACGGTCGGCCAGGTGTCTGTGGATATCGGCCAGGTGGCAGATGTTCGGCCGGCTCCGGAGCAGCAGGATTCAGGTATCGGCAACCACGAACGGAAGAGGTACCCGGAATGACTCGCACAGTGACCGCCAACATCTCGCTCTCCCTCGACGGACGGGTGAACGGACCGGGCGGCGACTTCGACATGAGCTGGATCGTGCCGCACGCGATCACGGAGGGCGCCCGGGAGCACATGCTCCGGGTCACCGGTCCGGCCACCACCGCCCTGCTCGGGCGGAAGAACTACGAAGGCTTCGGCGGCTTCTGGCCGGCAGTCGCCGACGACGAGACCGCCGCTCCGCAGGACCGCGCGTTCTCCCGCTGGCTGAACGAGACCGACAAGGTGGTGTTCTCCTCGACGCTGACCGAGGCGCCGTGGGCGAACTCGACGATCGCGGACGGCGAGCCGGCCGATGTGGTCAAGAAGCTGCGTGATCAGGACGGTGGCGACATCATCGTGCTCGCCAGTTCGAGCGTGATTCGCGCGCTGCTGGCGGCCGACGAGATCGACCGGCTGAGCATCACGCTCGACCCGGAACTGGTCGGTGGTGGGAGCCGGCTCTTCGAGGACGGGCTGCCGGCCACCTCGTGGAAGCTGACCGACTCGACCCCGACCGAGTCCGGCGCGCTCTGCCTGCTCTACGACCGCGTCCGCTGATTCGCCTTTCCCGCAACATTGTCGGACAATCAGACAGATTAGGGCGATTGTCGTAGCGTGGTGGGACACCGGGACCGAAGGGCGGACGGATGACTGAGACGCGGCAGGACGGTACGGCGTACGGCGTCGACAGCGAGGTCGGCCCGCTGCGGACGGTGCTGCTGCACCGGCCGGGCAACGAGCTCCGCCGACTCACCCCGCGGAACAACGACAAGCTGTTGTTCGACGGCATCCCGTGGGTCGGCCGCGCGCAGGACGAGCACGACGCGTTCGCCCAGGCGCTCCGCGATCGCGACGTCGAGGTGCTCTACCTCGGTGAGCTGCTGACCGAGTCCCTCAACCACCCGCAGGCCCGCGCGCAGGCGGTGGCCGGGGCCACCGAGGACCTGCGGCTCGGCGACACCCTCCGCGACTACCTGCGGACGTCCCTGGGTGAGCTGGATCCGGCCGCGCTGGCCGAGGCTCTGATGGCCGGCGTCCGCAACGACGAGGTGCACGCAGGTGGGTTGGTCACGTCGCTCCTGGCGCACGAGGACTTCCTGATCGACCCCCTGCCGAACCTGCTCTTCACCCGCGACTCGAGCGTCTGGATCCGGGACTCGGTCGCCGTCACCTCGCTGGCGATGCCGGCCCGGATGCGTGAGACGCAGCTGACCGAGCTGATCTACACGTTCCACCCACGGTTCGCCGGCGTCGACAAGGTGTACGACCACCAGCTGGAGCATGTGGAAGGCGGCGACGTCCTTGCGCTCGGTCCCGGCGTACTCGCCGTCGGGGTCGGGGAGCGGACCACACCGGCCGGCGTGGAGCGCCTCGCGCGACGGGTCTTTACGAAGGGCCTGGCTCATACGGTGCTCGCCGTACCGATCGCACAGCAGCGGGCGACCATGCACCTCGACACGGTCTGCACGATGGTCGACACGGACGCCGTGCTGATGTACCCGAACATGGCCGAGGAGATGCGCGCACTCGCGGTCACCACCGACGGCGAGCAGCTGCACGTCGCGGAGCCCGAGCCGTTCCTGGTCGCGGCGGCCAAGGCGCTCGGCATCGACACCCTCCGGCGGATCGACACCGGCCTGGACCCGGTGACGGCCGAGCGCGAGCAGTGGGACGACGGGAACAACACGCTCGCCCTCGCGCCCCGGGTCTGCATCGCGTACGAGCGCACCGTCGAGACGAACGCCCGGCTCGAGGAGTCCGGGATCGACGTCATCCGGATCTCCGGCTCCGAGCTCGGTTCGGGCCGCGGCGGCCCGCGCTGCATGTCCTGCCCGATCCTGCGCGCGCCGACGACTATGTAAGCCTGGCGACACGCGGAGTGAAATCGGGGCTTGTGGCGGACCGCCATCGTGGGTAATCTTCATGCCTAGGCCCAGGCCCTGTTGCTCCCCCGTCAGCAGGACTTGGGCCGTCCACGTTTCTTGGCCCGATTTTAACGATCATGGCCTAGACCACTGTAAGCAGTACGACGCCCACCCCGGCACCTGCCGAGGTGGGCGTTGTCGCGTTCGGGTACCGAGTCAGCGGATGGTCAGCTGCCGGCTGGCGAGCCCGGCCTTGGCGGCTCGTTCGTCGGTCGTGAGCGGAGCGTCGGTCGCCAGCGCCTTCTCGAGCGCGGCGGCGAACTCGGCGGCCGGCTTCTCGACATCGGCCGCCTGGGTGCCGGCGGGCAGCTCCCAGACCGGCGCGAGAACGCCGAGGGCGCGGAACGAGCCGATCAGGCGGCTGCCGTCGACGAGCGCGGACGAGCCGGCCGCGTGCAGCCGGGCGAGCGCGTCGAGCAGGGTGTCCTCGGTGTGCGGCAGCACCCAGCGCAGGTAGATGCGGTCGCCGATCTGCGTCCAGTACGCCGCATCGACCGACTCCAGGCGCACCGTCGGAGCCGCCGCGGCGTTCGCGCGCTCCAGGCCGGCCGCGACCTCGCCGGTCGGGTCCTCGACGTTCTCACCGACCCAGTAGTCGAAGCCCTCGTGGACCTTGACCTCGAGCGGCTTCGTGGTGTCGATCAGGTCCTGCAGGCGCGGGCCGTCCTTCATCAGGTCACCGAGCTGGATCGGGTTCCCCGGCTCGGTGTGCAGTGCGGCGGTGATCGCATGCCCGAGGTCGCGGCTCGGGTCGCCGGAGGAGGCGTGCGTCTGCAGGCCGATCCAGATCGAGTCGTCGTCACGCACCAGGCCGGGCATCGCCATCGGCAACAGGGTGACCAGGTTGACGGTCTTCCCGGCGTACTGTGCGTCGACTTTTTCGCCGGCCAGCTCGACCTGCACAGTCCCGGACGGCACGATCTCGCGGAACGCGATCAGGTCGCACTCGGCCGGCAGACCCTCGAACGGCCGGACGACGAACGCGTCAGCCGCCTGCGCCCGCTCCTTGCCGTGGCACTGCTTGAACCGCTTGCCCGAACCGCACGGGCAGGGTTCCCGGGGCCCGACGTCTTCCAGGTCGGCCGGGTCGAGCGTGACGGTCGGAGTGGTGTTCTTCGCGCGCTGCCGCGACTTCTTTCCCATAACCCTGCAGTCTTGCAGCCAAGCCCACCCGGGGGCCAACCAGGCCGCCCGTCAGTTCGGGACGGTGGCGTGCACGGTGCGGTGGGTCGCGGCGGTCCGAACGTCCCAGGTGGAGGTGAGTACGTCGACGATCGCCAGGCCGCGGCCGCCGATCGACTCCGGGTGCGGGTCGGTGATCCGCACCGGTTCGGTGTCGCCGCGGCCGTCGGTGACCTCGACGTGGATGCCGGCCTTGTCGATCCACCAGGCCGCGCGGACCTCGCCGCCAGGGAGCGGCGGGGCGTAGCGGATCGCGTTCGAGAGCAGCTCGGAGAGCACGAGCTGGGCGTCGGCGGAGGCGTTGCGGGCGACCCGGTAGCGCTTCAGGTAGACGCCCAGACGGCGCCGGGCGTCCGCTACCGCGGACACTTCGTGCGGCAGTACGACGTCGACGACGCTGACGTCGGCGGGCAGGGTCGCAGAGGACAAGCAGGGCTCCTCGGTCATCGGTTCAGCCACAGGGACTTCTGCCCACGATCCCGGCCCGGAAAACACCCGCGCTTATTCCGTTACATAGCCTCTGCGATGGCCCGCCTAAACCGGCGAAAACCGTAACGAAATCGACGGAATTGAACGTTGCAATAACCCGCCGCATTCACGTCGTTACGTATCCGCACCGCGTGACACAAGCCACACAATTCAGCCCGGATGTGTCACAAACCTGCAGGTCAGGTGGGACGTCAGACGTCTTCGGCCAGAACTTGCAAGGCCAGGTCGGGGCGGTCGCTGATGACGGCGTCGACGCCGAGGTCGCGGCAGTGCCGGACGTCGTTCTCGGTGTTCACGGTCCAGACATGGACCTGATGCCCGTGTTTCTGCGCCTTGTCGACATAATCCGGCTGCGTGGTGACGATCTCCAGGCTCGGTCCGGCGTACGAAACGCCGGCCGGCAGCGAGCCGTCCCGGAAGCGCAGCGGGATGCGATCCATCAGCAGGACCGTCCGCAGGCCGGGCGCGGCGGTACGCATCCGGCGCAGCGACAGCCAGGAGAAGCTCATCACCCGGACCGGCGACTCCGTTCCGGGCCGCGGACGCGCCCAGCCGAACCGGTCGAGGGCCTCGACCAGGCGGCGTTCGACGCGGCCGGCGTACCGGGTGGGGTGCTTGGTCTCGATCGCCAGCTCGATCGGCCGGCCCGCGTCCCGGACCGTCGCTAGCAGCGTCTCGAGGGTGAGCACCCGCCGTCCGTCGGCACCGGTCGGCCCGGCGTTCTCGTCGAGGTCCGCCCACGGGCGCTTCCACGAGCCCCAGTCGTACGACTCGAGCTGCGCGAGGCTCATCGTGGAGAGCACGCCCTGACCGTTCGAGGTGCGCTCGATGGTCCGGTCGTGGACACAGACCAGGTGCCCGTCCGCGGTCAGCCGGACGTCACACTCGAGTCCGTCCGCACCGAATTCGATGGCACGCCGGTACGCCGCGAGGGTGTGCTCGGGCTCGACCGCACTGGCTCCGCGATGGGCGACGACGCGCGGGAGTTTCCGCATGACCAAACTCTTTCACACCCGGGGCGGATGCTGGGCCCGCCACCTGACGGGCCCAGCAGACTCAGGCGGTGACCTCCTGCAACTCGGCGGTCCGGCCGGACGGGCGCGGCAGGCCGTAGTGGTCGCGGAGCGTCGTGCCGGTGTACTCCGTACGGAACAGGCCGCGCGCCTGCAGGATCGGGATCACCTCGTCGACGAACGTGGCGAGGCCGGACGGCAGTACCGGCGGCATCACGTTGAACCCGTCCGCCGCGCCGGCCTCGAACCAGTGCTGGATCGCGTCCGCGACCTGCTCGGGCGTACCGGTGAACGTCCGGTGCCCGCGTCCTCCGCCGAGCCGGCCGATCAGCTCGCGGACGGTCAGCTTCTCGCGCCGGGCGAGCGTCACGATCAGCGTGTAGCGGCTCTTCGCGCCCTCGATCTCGTCCTCGTCGGGGAGATCGGCCGGCAACTGCTGGTCGAACGGCAGGTCCTCCGGCGAGACCCGGAGCGTCCGCGCCAGCTGCAGCCGCGCGTACTCGGGCCGGATCAGCGAGTCCAGCCGATGCTCCAGCCGCTCCGCCTCCGCGACCGTGGACCCGATCACCGGAACGATCCCGGGCAGGATCTTCACGGTCGACGGGTCCCGCCCGAGCGCCACGGCCCGCGCCTTCAGGTCCTGGTAGAAGTCCTGCGCGTCCTCCAGCGTCTGCTGCGCGGTGAACACCGCCTCGGCGTACCGCGCCGCCAGTCCCTTGCCGTCCTCCGACGACCCGGCCTGCACGATCAGCGGATGCCCCTGCGGCGATCGCGGCAGGTTCAGCGGACCGCGGACCTGGAAGTGCCGCCCGACGTGGTCGATCGGCACCACGCGCTCCTGGACCGCCCAAACGCCCTCGGCCTTGTCTGCCACCGCCGCATCGTCCTGCCAGGAGTCCCAGAGCCGGTACGCGACCTCGAGGAACTCCGCCGCCCGCTCGTACCGCTCCGCGTGCGCCGGCTGATCCGCGAGGTTGAAGTTGCGTGCCGCCTCCGGACCCGCTGTGGTGACGACGTTCCACCCTGCACGACCACCGCTCACATGGTCGACGCTGGCGAACCGCCGGGCCAGGTTGTACGGCTCGTTGTACGTCGTGGATGCGGTCGCGATCAGCCCGATCCGGGACGTCACGGCTGCGATCGCAGTGAGCAACACGGTCGGCTCCAGCGAACCGGCCGGCCGCCGCCCAACGTTCCCGAACAGCACCGGCGAGTCCGCGAAGAAGATCGAGTCGAACAGTCCACGCTCGGCGAGCTGCGCCAGCTTCTGGTAGTGCGCGACCGAGGTGTTCGCGAACGGGTCGCTCTCCGGCAGCCGCCAGGACGCCTCGTGGTGACCGGTGCTCATCAGGAACACGTTCAGGTGCAACTGCCTACTCATACCGATACTCCCAAGGCGTCGAGAAGCCGCGCACGAACGGCGGCGAATCCTGGATCGGCCGCACTCCGCGGCGGGGTCAACGTGATCGTCTCCTCGGTGACGATCCGGCCGGCGTCGAGCACGATCACCCGGTCGGCCAGCACGATCGCCTCGTCGACGTCGTGCGTGACGAGCAGTACGGCGGGTTGATGCGCCTCGCACAACTTCCGCAGCAGCACGTGCATCTTCAACCGGGTCAGCGCATCGAGAGCACCGAACGGCTCGTCCGCGAGCAGGAGCTCCGGCTCCCGTACCAACGACCGCGCCAGCGCGACCCGTTGCTGTTCACCGCCGGAAAGCTCGTTGGGCCAGGCGTTCTCACGTCCGGCCAGCCCGACCTCCTCCAGACTGCGCAGACCACGTTCCGCGGAACCGTTGAGACCGAGGACGACATTGTCGAGCACCTTTGCCCAGGGCAACAACCTTGAATCCTGGAAGACGACCGAGACGTTCTGCGGTACGGCGAGTCCACCGGTCCCGTCGACGTCGTGGTCGAGCCCCGCCAACGCCCGCAACAGCGTGCTCTTCCCGGATCCGCTCTTTCCCAGCAGCGCCACGAATTCACCCGGCGCAATGTCCAGATCGAGCCCGTCCAGAACGGCGCGGTCGTCGTACCGGCGGACGAGATCACGGACCTGAACGGTTACGCGCCGGGCCGGAGGCGCGGCCATTATGCAGCCAGTGTGCGTCGCCATGAGAGCGTCCTCCTCTGGATCAGGCGGACGACTGCGTCGGAGAGCAGGCCGAGGATGCCGTACACGACCAGGCCGACGATGATGATGTCGGTCTGTCCGTACGTGCGGGCCAGCTCCATCATGTAGCCGATGCCGCTGGTGGAGTTGATCTGCTCGACGACGACCAGCGACAGCCACGCGCCGGTGACCGCGAACCGCAGCCCGAGCAGGAAGCCGGGCAATGCTCCCGGCAGCACGACCCGGCGGATGAACTCCCAGCGCGACAGGCCGACGGTCTGCGCGAGTTCGACGTACCGGCTGTCGATGGTGCGCAGGCCGTTGTGGGTGTGGATGTAGATCGGTACGAACACCCCGAGCAGGATGGTGACGACCTTCATCGACTCACCGATCCCGAGCCACAGGATCAGCAGCGGCAGCAGCGCCAGCGACGGGATCGCGCGCTTGATCTGGATCGGCCCGTCGAGCAGCGCCTCACCGAGCCGGGACAGGCCGGAGACCAGCGCGAGGCCGACCCCCAGCACGATGCCGAGAGCGAGGCCGAGCAGCGCACGCTGGGCGGACGTCCAGAGGTTCGACTGCAGGCGGCCGTCGGCGATCAGGTCACCGGCCGTGCTCACCACCGTCCAGGGCGCGGACAGTACTCGTTGGTCGATCCAACCGGTGGCCGAGCCGATGCTCCAGATCACCAGCAGCAGTACGGGTCCGATCGCGGCCCCGAACCTGATCGGCTTCCCGGGCCCGAGCCGCCGACGGCGTACGACGGGACTCGCAGCGGCCCGGGAGCGCAGGCCGGGCAGGGTTGTCGCGCTCATTTGGCGCCTCCCTTGATCGCGTCCGCGGCAAGCGTCTGGAAGCGCAGGTCGTACAGGTCCTTGGCCTGGATGACCTTGTTGCCGGTCTCCTTGGCGAGCAGGTCGATCGTCTCCTGCTGGCGCTGGATCGCGTCGCTCCAGTCCGCCGGGATGTCCGGGTGGCCGGCGTTGTCCACGAGCCACTGCCCGTCGGCCTCGGTCAGGCCCTGGTTGTCCACGTAGTACCCCTTGATCCATTCCTTGGGGTGCTTGTCGATCCAGTCCTGCGCGACGGCCCAGGCGGCGACGTACGCGCGGATCGCGGCGGCCTTGCCCGGATCCTCCAGCGACTCCTGGACGACGTACAGGTGGCCGGCGTCGTCGCGGATGCCGTGCGGGATCGCGGACGCGCCGTCCTTGCCGTACTTCGTCAGGTAGCGCTTGATCTGGACGCCGCCGATCGGCGCGACGTCGACCTGCTTGCCGGACAGAGCGTTCGAGTACACGTCACCGGTGCTCGGCAGCTCGACCAGCTTGACGTCGTCCTTGGTCAGACCGGCCTTCTTCAGGACCTTCAGGATCAGCGCGCCCTGCGCCTGGCCGGGGCTGTACGCGATCTTCTTGCCGCGCAGGTCGCCCAGCGTCTTCACCGAGACGCCCGGCGCGACACCGAGCTGGTAGATCGGGTGCGCCAACGGATCCTTGCGGAACTTCGAGGCGACGATCTTCACGTGCAGGCCGGTCCAGGTCGCGTGGATCGGCGGGATCTCCGCGACCGAGCCGAGATCGAGCGCGTGCGCCCGGAACGCCTCGGTGGTCTGCGGACCGCCGCTCAGGTTCGCGAACTGGACGAACTTCGACACCTTGCCGAGCTGGCCGGACAGCTTCAGCGCTACCTCGGTGGCGGGATCTCCGACGACGATCTTGGTGCCGTCCGGAACGGTCGTCGGCAGGGCGGCATCGAGCGAGAGCTTGGCGGCCTTGTCGCCGTCGGCCGTGGCGTTACTGCCGCAGCCCGCGACGACGGCGAGCAGGGCGAGGAGTGGCAGGAGAAGTTTACTGGACATGGTGTGCTTTCGCGTAGGTGCCGTCGTGGTAGAGCAGCGGCTCGTGCTCACGGCGTTCGGTGTGGGTGGCCAGGCGGGCGACGACCAGGCAGTGGTCGCCGACGGCGAAGCGGTGCTCGACCTGGGCGTGCAGGAAGCTCGGCGCCTCGTCGAGGACGGGTTCGCCGGTAGCCAGCCGCGACCAGCGGGTCGGCTCGGCGAAGCGGTCGATGCCGCTGGTGGCGAACCGCCCGGCGATCGGGTGCTGGTCGGCGGACAGGAAGTTGATCACCAGGCTTTCGGCCGTACTCACGGTCGGCCAACTGGACGCGCTGGTGGCGATCGCGAACGAGACCAGCGGCGGCAGCAGGCTGACCGAGACCAGCGAGGTCGCGGTGAAGCCGGCCGGGCCGTGGCCGGCGTCCGCGGTGATCACCACGACGCCGGCGGCGTGGCGACGGAACACGGACTTGTAGACGTCGGCGTCCACGATCCGCTCCACAGTGCGGAGTTCTGGGCGGTCGGGCACCACGGACAGGGCAGGACGATGCAACGCAGGAACGGACATGACTCTCCCTTGGGGAGGAAGGGGTGTACGGCGAGAGTTCGCCGGAGTGAGGGGGCCGCGCGTCAGCGACAGGTGGCGCTTGCCGTCCGCAGGAGATCGATGACGCGACGGCGGGTGAGGTGGGTCGTCGTCATGTCAGCTATCTTCGCACCATTGTCTATCGGCTAACTAGACAATCTCGTGATCCGGACTCACACGCCGGAACGCCGATGCGTTCTACTTGCGTGATGACTATCGGGTTGCCGCCGTTCCAGGCACTGGTCGACGCGCACTGGCGAGACGTCGCCAGGCTCGCGCGTGCGATGGCCGGGCAGGACGGCGACGACGTGGCGCAGCGCGCCTGGGAGAAGGCGTACGCCGCGTACCCGACGCTGAAGTCGGCGAAGAACCTGCGCAGCTGGCTGCTCACCATCACCGCCCGATGCGCGACCGACGTCCACCGGGCACGGAAACCGCAGCGCCCACTGGAGGACGCGCCGCCGGTCGCGGTCCAAGGCCCGGAGGCCGCGGAGTGGCCGGACCCGGATCTCTGGCGAGCGGTGAACGAACTGCCGGAGCGGCAACGCTTCGCGGTCACGCTGAAGTACGTCGGCGACCTGGACCACCACGGCGTGGCCGCCGCCCTGGACACCACGCCCGCCGCGTCGCGCCGGCTCGTCAGCGACGCGTTGGCGGCCCTGCGTACGAAACTCGGAGTACACGATGACTGATCTCGAGAGCCGGCTGACCCGGCTCGGCACCACTGACTTCAAACCACCCGTCCTGCCGGACGCCGACGTCGCTTACACACTGCACGACACCCCGATCGGCACGATGCTGCTCGCGATCGCGCACGGGCGGGTCGTCGCGAGCTCGTTCGACGACGAGGAGACGATGACCAACCGGCTTGCCCGCGCGGTCTCTCCCCGGGTGCTGCGGCAGGCTCGACCGCTGGACGACGTACGGCGGCAGCTCGACGAGTACCTCGACGGGCAGCGGCAGACGTTCGACCTGGACATCGACCTGGTGCTCGCGTCGCCGTTCCAGCGGCTCGTACTGGAGGACCTGCCGGAGCACACCAGCTACGGCCGTACGACGACGTACGGCGCCGTTGCCGTCGGCATCGACAAGCCGAAGGCGGCGCGCGCGGTCGGTACCGCACTGGGCGCGAACCCGGTGTGCGTCGTGCTGCCGTGCCACCGGGTGATCGGCGCGAGCGGGGCGCTCACCGGATATGCCGGCGGCCTCGACGCGAAGCGTTTTTTGCTGAATCTGGAAGCAAAAAGCTGACGTTTCCGGAATCGTCCGGAATGGTTTTAGACTCGCTGGACAAAGGAGCAGATCCCCAGTGTGGAGTGGGGATCTGCTTCTTTACACGTCAGCTAGTTTGCGGGGCTGTGGATCTCCAGGATCAACCTGCGGCGGCCGCCCCATTCGCGTTTGTAGACCTTGAAATCGTCGATTCCGGCGGCTGCGCAGAGCCGGCCGTAGCTGATCTCGTCGTGGATGAAGTGCACGCTGCTGCGGTCGTCGTCGTGCTCGGTGGTGACGATCCGGTGCTCCGGTCCCTGGCGCATCCCGTTGGCGATCTCAGCCGCCGTCGCGGGTCCCCAGTACGGGCCCTCGATGATCGCGATACCGCCCGGCTTCAGCACCCGGGAGATCTCGCAGATCGTCGAGAGCTGCTCGTCCTCGGCAAACAGTTCGTGGAACGCGGTCCACAGGCAGATCACCGCGTCGAACGAGTCCCACTTGTACGGCAGGTCGGTCATCGAGCCGATCGCCCAGTCGATCGCGAGCTCCTCCTCGGCGGCCTTCGCGCGGCCCGCCTCGAGCAGGTTCGGCGAGATGTCCAGGCCGCGCACGACCTTCCCGGCCCGGCGCAGCGGCACCGCGATCCTGCCGTACCCACAGCACAGGTCGAGGACCGTCTCGCGACCGTCCAGCAGTTCCTCGACCGCCGTCACAATCGCCGCGTCCCGCTCAGGCGTCGTCCGGGCCGCAAGCCCGTCGGCCCCCAGCTCCGCATACTCGGCCCGGCTACGCAGTGCGGAATTCAGCATGCCGCCAGTATCCCGGCTACTCCGGGTCAGCTGTCCACCACCCAGCACCGATCAAACCTGGGCGGTGGGGCGGCGGAGGCGGCCGAGGACGATGGCGGCGATGATTGAGACGAGGATCGAGGTGTAGGTGGCGCCTAGCCAGCCGGGGACGGGATGGTGGGCGAAGAGGGCCTGCTGGATGTCGGTCCAGAAGGGGGACCAGCCGGCGACGGTGCCTGGGTTGACCAGCTGGTACGCGATGAAGCCGATCAGCCACGCGACGGTCGGTTGCCAGCGGAACTTCGATGTACTGGAGACGTCCCACTTCATCTTGCTGACCACGAAGAAGTCGGCGATCGCGACCGCGAACAACGGGATGAAGACCGAGCCGATCAGGTACAGGAACTGGGTGTAGTTGCCCAGGTCAATGAACAGGGCGATGCCGGTGGCAACAACCCCGATCGCGACCGAGATCCACCGGCGGTCGATGTGCCCGACGAGGTTGTGTACGGCCATGGTGGTCGAGTAGACGTTCGCGTACGCCTCGTCGACCTCGTCCACCAGCAGGACGAGCAGCGCGATCGCGCCGGCCGGCAGGGTGACCAGTGCGGTGATGACGTCATCGCTGTTGGTCTGCAGCGTCGCGACGGCGACCACTCCGAGTGCGTAGTACCCGATCGCGGCGAGCCCGTACCCGAGTGCGGATCCACCGAATGCTGCCTTGTTGGTCCGCGAGTGCCGCGTGTAGTCCGCGGCGAGGGGTGCGAAGGAAACGACACCGGCCGCGGCCAGGTCGACGGCCGGCCAGAAGCCGAACACCTGGTCCTGCGGCAGTGCGTGCGACGGCTTGCTGAGCACCTGTACGAACAGGAAGACCGACGCCGCGAGCACCAGCCAGACCATGAACTTCCGCAAGAGCTTGACGCTGCCCAGCGGACGTACCGCCATCGTCGTCGCGATGATCCCCGCGAGTACGACGAACAGCCAGCGCCAGCGTTCGCTCGTGACGGCGACCGCGGCCTGCGAGATCACGATGATCTCCATCGTCGCCCAGCCGACGTTCTGTGCGATGTTCAGTACCGTCGGCGCCATCGAGCCGCGCCGGCCGAACAGCCCCCGCAGACTCGCCATCGCGGGTGCACCGGTCTGCGACCCGAACACGGCCGCGCCGCCGAGCACCAGCGCCCCGATGCCACAGCCGACGACGACCGCGAGCAGCCCCTGCCACAGCGACCCGGTGTACGCCGCGACGAGCGCACCGGTCACCGGGCCGAACAGCGAGATCCCGAAATTGCCCCAGAGCGTGAACTGGTCGAAGAATCCGAGCGTCCGCGGCGCATCCGTGGTCAGAACGAGCGGCGCCTCGGTGCCGGAGGCTGGACGGACAGCTGTATCGGTCATGAGTGACCCCACTCCCTACGCCGGCATTACCCGGTCAGGTTCAGGCGGTCGGCGACCCAGCTGTCGCCCTCTCAGCCCGCGCATCTCGGTGCGAGCTCCCGCATAGGTTGGTGCTGCGAGTTTAACGCGTCAGCTAGTTTCCGGAAGGGCGGCTGCTCGTTCTATGAGCGCGGCGACCTCCGGGCCGTTCGTGACGATCGGTACATGCGCGCCGGTCTCGAGGGTGCGTGCCTCCCCGTGACTGAGCTCCGCGAGCCGCTCGACCCACTCCGCCGTCGACAGCAGGTCGTGCCGGCCGCGGACGATCAGCACCGGCGCCCTGACCTGTGAGATGACCTCGGCGAGGTCGTGGTGCCGGGACGCCTCACCGGCGCGGGCGATGCTCGGCAACGTCGTACGGGCGTACTGCGGTGTCACGGCTCGGATCAGCTTCGGTGAGTCCGGTACGGCGGAACCCAGCCAGCGCACTGCTCTGTCGACCCAGCTGGACATCCGGGCGTCACCAGCCGGCGCGACCAGCACCAGGGCGTGCACCAACTCGGGGTAGCGGACCGCTGTCTCGACGACGATCTGGCAGCTCGCCGAGTGGCCGACCAGCACGGCCCGCTCGCGGATCTTCCCGGCCAGCGCTACCGCGAGCGCACGCGGGTGCAGGTCCTCACGGGAGCCTGCCGGTTCGCCGTACCCGGGGAGAGTGACCACGTGGTACGACGAGACCAGATGCTCGACTGTCCTTGCGTATGACTCGGGGCCGAGGCCCAGACCCGGTACGAGGACGACAGGTGCGCTCACTCCCACGGAGCCTTGGCAGGGGGAGCGGTGACGACCGGGTTCGCCACGTCCGGCTTCAGCTCGCGGTACCCGAGGAAGAAACCGACTGCGAGGACGAGGAGGCCGAAGCCGCCCCAGCCGTAAGCCGTGGGCAACCGGTGGACCGCGCCGTCGTTGCCGCCGAGACCTGTGGACAGCACGATGATCAGCCAGACCAGGATGGGGACGGCGGACACCGCAACCAGCAGCAGGCCGACCAGCTCGACCGCGTCCGGGTTGCGCCCGACCTTGCGGCGGGCCAGTACGTCGCGGAGCCACATCGCCAGCGCGGCGACTCCGACGACCACGAGCAGCAGCTGGCCGATCGCGTCCAGCACGTCCGTACGCAGAGGGTGGTTGAGCGGCGACCCCGGCGCCTGGGAGATCTCCCGGAGCGCAACCCGCTGGACCGTCAGGACGAGCAGGCCGTAGATGGTGGCGATGAACGTCGCCAGCCCGACCACGCGGGCGGCTCGCAGGTCACGCGGTGCATCCTGCCGTCCGTAGGTCGGGAGCTGATGCGGCTCCGGGGCCGCGGGAGCCCCGTACGGTGCACCGGGGCGGTACGCCGGGGGCTGGTGATAGGCCGGGTTGCCCTGGGGTGGTGGCTGGGATCCGTAGGGCTGCGGTGACGCGTACGGGAACTCCTCCGACGGCTTGTCGGAGTCGCCGCCGCGTCCGTACGTCGGGAAGTCCTGTGACGACATCTGCTGCTCCTCCCGTCGTACCCAGTCTGTCAGGTGGCCTTGATCGTCGGCCAGGCGTTCGGCAGGCAGCCGGCCAGGCCCTTGGTCTGCTGCATCATCACCGGCGCGGGGGTCTTCGGCTTGGTGCAGGTCGAATGCCCGTGGCCGAGCGCGTGGCCGACCTCGTGGTTGACCAGGTAGCTGCGGTACAGCTCGACGTTGCCGTTGAACTCCGGGATCGCGTAGATCCAGCGCTTCGCGTTCAGCACCACGCGGTCCTCGACGCGGCAGGAGACCTCACCGCCGGTGTCGAGCGGGAGACACAGCTTGTCGGTCAGCGTCGGCGTCGCCAGGATGATGCGCAGGTCGGCGTCGGCCTTGTCGGTCCGCTCGAAGCTGACCGGGTGCAGCGCCTGCCAGCCGCGCGGGTCCGTCAGCGTCTTGTGGATCGCCGCGGCCACAGCAGGGCCGTTCACCGTCACGCCCTGCTCGATCTCGACGCGGTACGTCATCTTGTCGCGGAGGCCGTTCGCCTTGCTGAACCCCGGCACCACGGCGAGCTTCCCGGTCGACACCATGACGTTCGGCTTCGCGCCCTTGGGCTTACGCGTCAGAGTCGGCGCCGGACGCAACGGAGTGGTGAACTTCTGCGTAGGCGTCGCAACCGGGGCCGGCGTGGGCGTGGGCGTCGTGACGGTCTTCTCAGCCACGTTCTCGACCCCAGCGACAGCCTGCGCCGCCAGACTGCTGCGGTGCGCCACATCCGGATGCGCCACCACCACAGTCCCCAGCACCGCCAACGCAGTCACCACAAGCCATTGCCCCTTGTAAGACTTCCGCCGACTGTGCCGCCCACGCATCGCGGTCTTCTGGCCACGCCGCGGGGAGGTCATGGGGCCTCCCGGTCCGGACTGAGGAGCGGAGGGAGCGAAGCGACCGGAGTGACGAGGGAAGACCGGGAGCAAAGGCCCCATGACCACGCCGGCGCCGGAGGCCCGGCCAAAAGCACAGTCATGACACTTGACCCTACCGATACCTGCCGACGCACGAAAGTGCGGTTCTGTTAAGCCGTGCGGGTGCGGAGGAATTTGCCGAAGTGCGGGACTGTGAAGGCTACGGTGCCGCGTTCGGCGGAGAAGACCAGGCCTTTCTTGATCAGGCCGTCGCGGGCCGGGGAGAGGGACTGGGGTTTCCGGTTCAGGGTGCCGGCGACCTCGGAGGTCGGGACGGAGCCGTCGTCGACGCCGATGCCGAGCTCGGCCATGGCGCGCATGTACTCGCGTTCGGCGGGGGTGGCGCGCTCGTACCGGGAGCCGAAGAAGCCGACGGTCAGCTCGGCCGAGGCCTCGGGGCCTGCGACGGCCACGTCCTTGATGGTGATCGGTGAGGTCGGTGCGTGGTCCCAGGTGGAGTGCGCGAACGCCTGTACGAAGTACGGGTAGCCGTCTGTCTGCGCGTACAGCTCGTCCAGCGCTTCCTCTTCGTACTGCACGCCTTCGCTCTCCGCGGGGATCATCAGCGCCCGGTCGCATGCGTCACGCGCGAGGCGGTCGACGCGGATGTAGCGGAACAACCGCTCCGAGTAGGACTTGCTTGCGGACAGTACGGCCGGCAGGTGCGGCAGGCCCGCGCCGACGACGACCAGCGGCGCACTCTGCTGCGAGATCTCGTGGCAGGCGGCGCACAGCGCGGACAGGTCGTCCGAGCTGATGTCCTGCATCTCGTCGATGAACAGCCCGACCCCGACGGTCAGGTCGCCGGCCAGGTCCGCGGCGTCGGTGAACAGCTCGATCAGGTCCATCTCCAGGTCACCGGAGTCGGCCCGCCCCTTCGCCGCGGCCACGTCGACCGGTGGATGCCAGCGGATGCCCTTGCGGTCGTTCGCCGCCGTACGGAGCGCGAACGCCTTCAGTACGGCGCTGAACTGGTCGACCTTCTCGTCGTCGCGGTGCCGGTGCCCGAGCTCCCGCATCGCGGTGTGCAGCGCCTGCGCGATCGGCAGCCGGATGCTCTGGTCCGGTCGCGCCTCGATTTTCCCGGTGCCCCAGGCGCGCTTGATCGCCTGCGAACGCAGTGTGTTGAGCAGCACCGTCTTGCCCACGCCCCGGAGTCCGCTGAGCACCAGACTCCGCTCCGGTCTGCCTGCCGCGACCCGCTCGAGCACCACCTCGAACTGCCGCACCTCGGTGTCGCGTCCGGCCAGCTCAGGCGGCCGCTGACCGGCGCCGGGCGCATAGGGATTCCGGATCGGATCCATGCTTTCACTGTATGGGCCCGTCTAGCGTTTTCCGTAGATTGACCGATCAACGAGCAGAGCGTGTCGCTCGCGGTGTCTACAACTCTCTAGTGAAATGACTAGAAAGCGATAGACACCACGATCAAGCGGAAGACCATTAAGGTGCGGCCATGGTGGAGTGGGCCCCGCAGGCGGGGGCGTTGTACGAGCGGGTGCATCAGCAGTACGTCGGCGGCGCGCGCAAGCTCGAGGCGCTGATCAACGAGCTGATCGGCGAAGAAGAGGGCATCAATTACCTGACCGCGACGGCCCGGGCCAAGGATCCGGAGTCGTTCCTGGCGAAGGCGTCGAAGCCGCACCCGGACGATCCGGCCCGGCCGAAGTACGACGACCCGCTGAACCAGATCACCGACCTGGTCGCGGCCCGGGTGATCACGTTCCTGGTCGAGGCGGTGGACCGGGTCTGCGAGGTGATCGAGGAAGAGTTCGAGATCGTCGAGCACACCGACATGGGCGCGCACACCCGGGCGCAGGGCGTCTTCGGGTACGCCAGCAAGCACTACCTGGTACGGCTGAACGAGCACCGTCGCGAGCTGCCCGAGTACGCCGTACTCAAGAACCTGGTGATGGAGATCCAGGTCCGGACCGCGGTCCAGCACGCGTGGGCGGAGTTCGAGCACGACATCCGGTACAAGCTGGACATCCCGACGGGCCGCAAGCCGGAGTTCGACCGGCGGTTCCTGCTCGCCGCGGCGCTGATGGAGCTGGCCGACAACGAGTTCACCGAGATCGACCGGCTCTACCGCGAGCTGGCCGCGACCGCGGAGGACAAGGCCCCGCTGGACCTCACCACGCCGACGCTCACGACGTACCTGAACCGCCGCTATCCGGATGCACCGCATGCGAAGACGACGCACTACGCGTGGATCCTGGGCATCCTGCACCGGCTCGGCGTCACCACCGAGGAGGAGCTCACCGAGCTGCTCACAGGTATCGACAGCAGCGCAGTACAGGCAGCCATGACCCACCGTGCCCCGGCCGGTACGGTACGGCGCTTGGACGACGACCTGCTCGCGGCCAAGGGACCTGCCTACTTAGAACTGTTCCCCGAAGAGGAGCGCCGCCAGAAGATCCTCCGCGGCCGGCTCAAGGCCTTGACCCGCGCCGGCCTCATCCGGCCTTGACGAGGTCCTCTGCCGTACGCCGTGCCCATGCACTCGTGGTCACGACACCCAGGGCGAGCACCAGCACCCCACTGCCCGCGATGATGAACCAGCAGAGCTGAGCGGCGCTGACGAAACCTGTCTCGAACGGACCGACCAGACGGGCGGTCAGCACGGTCCCGGCCACCGCGACGCCCAGTGACGCACCAACCTGGCGGCTGGTGGACGCGATAGCTGCAGCCACACCGGCCTGCGCACGTGGCATCCCGGAGACGGCGGCGTTGGTAATAGGTGCGTTCAGCATGCCGAAGCCGAGTCCGAAGACCAGGTAGGCGGCCAGCAAGTGCACAGTGGCAGTACTGGCGGTCAACTGAGACAGGACCAACCCGGACACGGCCAGCATCGCTCCCGCGACCACGAGGGGTACACGTGGACCACGGTGGCCGACCAGCCACCCAGAGATCGGTGCGAACACCACGGTCATCGCAGCCATCGGGAGCGTCAGCAGACCGGCATGCAGTGCAGTAAAGCCACGTACCGACTGCAGATAGAGCGAGTTCAGGAACAGGAACGCCGACAACGCCGAGAACCCGCACACCGCGATCAGTGTGGCTCCCGAGAACGGTGCGCTCCGGAAGAACCGCGGGTCCAGCAACGGCTCCTCCCGGCGACGCTCGTAGTACACGAGCGACACCAACGCCGCGACGAACACGACGAAGCACCCGATGATCAGCGGCGACCCCCAACCCGCGGACCGGCCCTCGATGATCCCGTACGTCAGCCCTCCGAGCAGCAGTACGACGAGCACCTGCCCGACCGGGTCGATCCGCCGCGCCACGGCCGCCCGCGACTCCGGTACGAAGAACGCGGTCATCAGTACGGCGGCCACCGCGACCGGCACGTTGATCCAGAAGATGAACCGCCACCCTGCTGCGTCCACGAGCGTGCCGCCGACGACCGGGCCGACCGCCATGCTGAGCCCGACCACACCACCCCAGACGCCGATCGCCTGCGCCCGCTCGCGCGGGTTCGTGAAGGTGTTGGTGATGATCGACATCGCTACCGGGTTCAGCATCGAGCCGCCGACCGCCTGCAGCGCCCGGAACACGATCAGCAGGTCGATGGTCGGCGCGACTCCGCACAGCAACGACCCGATGCCGAAGAGCACCAGCCCGGCCTGGAACGTCCGCCGCCGGCCGACCCGGTCCGCCGTCGATCCGGACACCATCAGCAGGCTGGCGAGCACCAGCGTGTACGCGTCGATCGTCCACTGCAGCTTCGCGACCGAGGCCCCGAACTCGGACCTGATCGTCGGGAGCGCCAGGTTCACGATCGTCGAGTCCAGGCCGACGATGAACAGGCTGGAACAGCAGATCGCCAGCACCAGCAGCCGCCGCCTGCGCGTCAACTCCTGCACCCGGATCCCTCCATCAGTTGAAGACTGTACTAGTCGATCCGGCGACCCTTCCGAGGTGTCCAGGAAAACGGTTTGACGGACTGTCGGCGGGGCCGCCTACGCTTGTTGTATTCGCCTGGTCAGGCTCCCTTTTCAATCCCTCTATGCCTCTTTGTGAGACGTCATGTCGTTGCGCCTCATTCCGTTCGCCGATCCGGGTGTGCCAGACACCCGTTCCGGCCTCCGACTCATTCTCTGGCTGGAGCACCAGCAGCTCCGCGGGCAGGCGCTCGCGGTGTTCTGGGGTCTCGTGTACTTCGGCGGTATCGCCGCGGCCCCGGTCGCGGTCGGGCTCGCCGTGCAGGCGGCCATCGATCTGTCGTGGCCCAAGCTCATCCTGAGCGGTGCGCTGCTGCTCGCCTTCGGTGCGGCCAAGGCCGCCGCCGACTCGTTCTTCCACCAGGCCGTCGTGACCAACTGGATCAGTACTGCGGCGCGCCTGCAGCAGCTGCTGTTCCGTAAGGCCGCGGAGCTTGGCTCGCTGCTGACCCGCCGGATCGCCGCCGGTGAGGTCGTGCAGGTGAGCAGCGGCGACGTCGAGAAGATCGGCTGGTTCGTCGAGGTGCTGGGCCGGTTCGTGGCCGCGCTGCTGACCTGCTTCGCGGTCGTCATCGGCCTGCTGCTGTACGAGCCGCGGCTCGGTCTCGTGGTCGCCGTCGCCGTCCCGGTGCTGGCGTTCTCGATCGTCCCGCTGATGGGTCCCGCGGAGCGCCGCGCGGACGAGCAGCGGGCCAAGGGCGGCCGGGCCACCGAGCTCGCCGCCGACACCGTCGCCGGTCTGCGCGTGCTGCGCGGCATCGGCGGTGAGCAGCTGTTCCTGGAGCGCTACCGCGACGCCTCTCAGGAGTACCGGAGCAGTGCGGTGCGCAGTGCCCGGATGTGGTCGCTGATCGCGGCCCTGCAGGTGCTCCTGTTCGGCCTGTTCCTGGTGCTCGTGGTCTGGATGGGCATCCGGCTGGTGACCTCCGGCCACATCTCGGTCGGTGAGCTCGTCACGACGTACGGGTTCATCACGTTCATGCTCGTGCCGCTGCACACGTTCGAGGAGACGGCGAGCGCGTTCATCTTCTCGAAGGTGTCCGCACGCCGGGCCGCGCGGGTGCTGGCGCTGCAGCGGACCGACGAGACCAAGGGCACCGCCGAGGCCCAGCTGCCGGAGGGCGACCTGCTGGACCCGGTCACCGGGCTGCACGTCCCGGCCGGGAGCTTCACCGCGGTCGTCAGCGGCAACCCGGACGCCGGGGGTCTGCTGGCCGACCGGTTGGGTGGTCACAGCCCGTCGGCTACCGACGAGGCCTCCGTGCTGCTCGACGGTGTCGCGCTGGACGACCTCCCGCTGGACTCGGCACGGACGGTGGCGCTGGTGCAGGACAAGGACCCGGTGCTGTTGTCCGGGACGGTGCGCGACCTGTTCGACGTGCCGGCCAGCGGTGCGGTCTCACCGGAGACGGCGCTGGACGCAGCACAGTGCGGGGACATCCTCGACGTACTGCGACAGACGCTGCCCGCTGGTCAGACCGACGCCATGAACGCCGTGCTGACCGAGCGTGGCAGGTCGCTGTCCGGTGGTCAGCGGCAGCGCGTGGCGCTGGCGCGTTCGCTGTACGTCGACCCGCAGGTGCTGGTGCTCGACGAGCCGACCAGTGCGGTCGACGCGCACACCGAGGCGCGGATCGCTGACGGCCTGCGGCTGCTGCGGTCCGGCCGGACCACCGTGGTGTTCACGTCCAGCCCGCTGATGCTGGACCGCGCGGAGCGAGTGGTGTTCGTGCCGGACGGCCGGGTGGCCGCTGTCGGTACGCACCAGGAGCTGCTGCACAGCAACACGCAGTACCGCGCTGTTGTCACCCGTGAAGAAGAAGCAACGTTCGAGGAGTCAGTGTGAGGCGCCCAGAGTACGACCCGGCAGCCCCGCAGGAAGTGGTGCGGCTCCCGGTGGCGCAGGGCGCGACCGTGCGCGCGTACATCAAGTCGCTGTTCCGCCGGCACCGCCGTCAGTTCCTGTGGCTGACCGCGGTGAATGCGGTGGCTGCGCTCAGCGGCATGGTCGGTCCGTGGCTGCTCGGCAACGTCGTGCAGAAGCTGTCCGAGGGCCGCACCGACGTGAAGCTGCCGTCCGTCGTGATCGGCTTCGTGATCGCGCTGGCGGTGCAGACCGTGTTCGTGCGGCTGACCCGGCTGCGCGGCGCGGTGCTCGGTGAGGAGATGCTCGCGGACCTCCGTGAGGACTTCCTGGTCCGCGCGGTCGGCCTGCCGCCGGGCGTACTGGAGCGCGCCGGCACCGGTGACCTGCTGTCCCGGATCACCACCGACATCGACCGGCTGTCGCACGCGATGCGCGACGCCGTACCGCAGCTGACCATCGCCGTCATCTGGGCGGCGCTGCTGATCGGCGCGCTGATCGTGACCGCGCCGGCGCTGGCTGTGGCGGTCGTGATCGCGACACCGATCCTGATCATCGGCGGCCGGTGGTACTTCCGCCGTGCGCCCTCGGCGTACCGGTCGGAAGCGGCCGGGTACGCCGCGGTCGCCTCGGCGCTGGCCGAGACGGTCGACGCCGGCCGGACCGTCGAGTCGCACCGGCTCGGTGCTCGCCGTATCAACGTCGGTGACACCCGGATCGGCCAGTGGGTCGCCTGGGAGCGATACACGCTGTATCTGCGGATGATCCTGTTCCCGATCATCAACATGACGCACACGGTCGCGCTGGCCGCGGTGCTGGTGATCGGTGGCGGGTTCGCGATCCAGGGCTGGCTGACGGTCGGTGCGCTGACCACCGGTGCGCTGTACATCCAGATGCTCGTCGAGCCGGTCAACATGATGATCCGCTGGTACGACGAGCTCCAGGTGGCGCAGGTGTCGCTGGCACGGCTGGTCGGGGTCCGTGAGGTCGAGGAGGCTGCCGCGGCCGGTGAGGACGAGCCGGACGGCCGGACCGTACTGGCCGACGACGTCCGCTTCGGGTACCTGGAGGGTCGCGACGTACTGCACGGCGTGACGCTGACGGTCGAGCCGGGCGCCCGGGTGGCGCTGGTCGGGCCGTCCGGTGCAGGCAAGTCGACGCTGGGCCGGTTGCTGGCCGGCATCTACTCGCCACGCGTCGGTGACATCACCCTGGGTGGTGCGGCGCTGGACCGGATGTCTGCCGAGCAGGTGCGCAGTCACGTGGCCCTGGTGAACCAGGAGCACCACGTGTTCGTCGGCAGCGTGCGGGACAACCTGCGGCTGGCCAGGGAGAGCGCGTCCGATGCGGAGCTGTGGGCGGCGCTGCGGTCGGTGGACGCCGACGGCTGGGTCGCCGGGTTCGACGACGGTCTGGACACCGAGGTGGGGTCCGGTGGGGTCTCGCTGACTCCGGCCCAGGCGCAGCAGGTCGCACTGGCCCGGCTGGTGCTCGCTGACCCGCACACCCTGGTCCTGGACGAGGCGACCTCGTTGATGGACCCGCGCGCGGCCCGGCATCTGGAGCGGTCGCTCGCGACCGTACTGGAGGGCCGGACCGTGGTGGCGATCGCGCACCGGCTGCACACCGCCCACGACGCCGACGTGATCGCGGTCGTCGAGGACGGCAAGATCGTCGAGCTCGGCCCGCACGACGAGCTGGTCGACGCACAGGGCGCGTACGCCGCCCTCTGGCACTCCTGGCACGGCGACCGCTGACCGACCGCTTGCGTCCGAAGAATCGAGGTCCAGAACCCTCCGATCTTCGGACGCAAGCGACCTCGGGGGCGTGTGAGGATGGCGATGTGCTGCTGACGACGCTGTTCTCTCTGCCCACCACGCTGGCGCGCGACATCGACGACGAGGGCCGCATGCTGGTCCTGTACGACGGCACCGGCACCCGCCAGGTCAACGAGGTCGCCCCGGACGGCACCTGGCGTGCACTCACCGACCTCGGCGACACCTGCCGGGGCGCCCGGTTCGTCCCGGGCAGCAGCCAGGTGGTCGTGGAGCACGACACCGGCGGCAACGAGCGCGGCCAGCTGTCGATGCTCGATCTCACCGACGAGGGCCTGCCCGCGCTGACCCCACTGGTGCACGACGAGGAGTACATCCACCACCTGGTCTCCGCCGGCGCCGGACGCATCCTCTACACCACGAACCGCCGCAACGGCGTCGACTTCGACCTGATCTCCCGCGACCTCACCACCGGCCGCGAGACCGCCCTGTACGACGCCGGCGGCTGGGTGATGGCCGTCGACCCGTCGCCGGACGACAAGTGGGTCGTCCTCTCCAAGGCCAGCAGCCCGGCGAACTCGATGCAGTTGCTCCTGGTCGACACGTCGAGCCGGGCGGTCACCGAGCTCACCGCAGAGGACGCACACAACGACCAGGGGCCGGTCGCGTGGCTGCCGGACTCGTCCGCGTTCCTCGTCTCGAGCAACGCCGACCGCGACCGGATGGCCCTCCGCCGGTACGACATCAGTGATGCCGCCTGGACCGACCTCCTGGTGGACGACGCACGCGACCTGGCCGGGTGGCCTTCACCGGATGGCGAGCACCTGCTGGTCGCCGTACTGGAGGACGGGGAGGTGTCGCTGGCCCTGCATCGACTCGACGACGGGTCCCCGATCGCTCCGCTCGACCTGCCGGCCGGTGGTTGTGCGGCACTGACCGTGGCCGCGCCGGATCCGATCTGGTCACCGGACGGGTCGTTCGCGGCGATCACCTACAACTCGCCGGTCACACCGCCGACCGTGTTCCGGTTCGTACCGAACGGTGAGCTGACCGCGATCGACACCATCGACGCTGTCGAGGTCCCGGCCGAGCTGCAGCATCCGGAGAGTCTGCGCGTCCCGTCGTTCGACGGCGAGCAGGTGCCGGTGTTCGTGTTCCGGCCGACCGCTCCGAACCTCGGCTCCACGGTGGTCCACGTGCACGGCGGTCCGGAAGGCGCCGCGATGCGGATATGGAGCCCGATCATCTCCTCGCTGGCCGGCGAGGGCCACACGGTCGTCGTACCGAACGTGCGGGGCTCGGCCGGCTACGGCAAGCGCTGGTACTCGCTGGACGACCGCGAGCTCCGGCTGGACTCGGTGAAGGACCTGGCCGCGATCAACGCCTGGCTGCCGACGATCGACGCGGACCCGCAGCGCGCCGCGCTCTGGGGCGGCTCGTACGGCGGGTACATGGTGCTCGCGGGCGTCTCGTTCCAGCCGGAGCTGTGGGCAGCCGGCGTGGACATCGTCGGGATCGCCTCGCTGGTGACGTTCCTGGAGAACACCTCGGACTACCGCCGGGCGATGCGGGAGCGCGAGTACGGCTACCTGGCCACGGACCGGGAGTTCCTGCAGTCCGCGAGCCCGCTGAGCCGCGTGGACGACATCCGGGCTCCGCTGTTCGTCATTCACGGCGCCAACGACCCACGCGTGCCGCTGTCCGAGGCCGAGCAGGTCACCGAGGCGTTGACCAAGCGCGGCGTCCCGTGCCAGCTGCTCGTGTACCCGGACGAGGGACACGGGCTGGCCAAGCTCACGAACCGCCTGGACGCGTACCCACAGGCATTCAGCTTCCTGCGAGACCACTTGGCGTGAGTGTGCCGGCGGTCGCGTTGAGCCGTACTGGCAGTCCGAGCGGTACTGCGAGGTTCAACGCCTCGTGGCCGATCGCCGCACCCTCCACCATCGGGACGCCGAGCGGCTCGAGCCGTTCGCGGATCGTGTCGTCGAGGCCCTCACCGCCCTGGCTGAAGTCTCCGATCACCAGCCCGGTCACCTGGTCGAACCACCCGGCGCGCAGCAGCTGAGTGAGCAGCCGGTCGGCCTGGTACGCCTCCTCGTTCACTTCCTCGAGTACGACGACACCAGCCGGCGGGGCGTACGTCGGCGTACCGACGTTTGCTGCCAGCAACGCCAGGTTGCCGCCGCGCAGCTGGCCCTCGGCAACACCGCCGACCACTGTGCTGGCACCACGTGGTGCCAGCAGGTCGGTGACCGTCTCCGGCTCGAACAGCAACGCCCGTAGGCGCTCCCGCCCCTCAGCAACGGCCAACTGCTCTACAGCAGCAGCCATCGGCCCGTGGATAGTCACGAGACCACGTGCGTTCAGCGGCTCGTGCAGCGCGGTGATGTCGCTGAACCCGACAAACCACTTCGGCACTGCGGCCAGCTCGTCGAAGTCGACGTACTCGACCATCCGCTGCACGCCGTACCCGCCACGCGCACAGAACACCGCGGCGTACTGCGGGTCGAGCCAAGCGCTCCGCAGGTCCTCGGCGCGGGCCTTGTCCTCAGCAGCCAGGTACTTGAGCCGCTCATGTCCATCCAGTACGGCCGGCATCACCTGAACGTCCAGGCCCCAGGACCTGAGGTACTCCGTCCCAGCTGCGAGCCGTGCGCCGTCCACCCGCCCGGACGGCGCCACCACAGCGACCCTGTCTCCACTCCGCAGCCGCTGCGGCAGCACCACGTTCTTCACGCCGCAGACGCTACCAATCGACCTTGATGGTGGTGCTCTTGGAAGTGCCGTTGACGGTTACACCGAGTTGGGCGATCCCCGGGCGCAGGGCGGTCAGCTGGCCGGTGGCGGGGTCGTACGACGCCACTGCCCAGAACGGTGCGGTCTTGGCGGGCCCGATGTGCATCGTTGACGAGCCCCACCAGTCGGCCGATACCGGGAACGACACCGGGACGCGCCGGTCTTCCTGAACCACAGTCGCAGCCGCTGTTGCTGTCTGCCCGCGGCGGAGGGTGGCGGGCGCGGCCAGCTCGAGCGAGTCCACGTGCGGACGCAACTCGACCTGGAACCACGGCCGCGAGGACTGGCTGGCCGCGGTGGAAATGCCCACGAGAGCCCAGCCGGTGAAGCCGCCGGCGTCCGGTGCGGCGGCGGGGCTCTTGCCCGAGTTGCCGGTCAGCGGGAGCAGCACGCCGTCGGTCCGGGTAGCGGCGAACGTGCCCGCGTGTCCAGCCATGTACGCAGCGCCCTTACCGGTGGCCTTGCGGAAGTCGGCGAGCCACTTCACGATCATCGCGGCTTCCTTGCGGTCGCCGAGCTGCGAGTTCTGCGTCGGCGACGGGTCGTCGATCGGGTGGTGCGCCATCACGACGACGTTCCGGATCGACTTGTCGTGCGCCGCATCGTCGAGCTGCTTGCGCAGGTCGAGGATCTGGTCGAAACCGCCGGCCCGCAGCGATCCGAGCGACGAGTCCCGCAGCACGAACCTGGTGCCCTTGTGGTCGAACGTGCTGGTCGCGTTGCCGAAGACCTTCTTCCACTCCGACAGATCACCCGGTCCGTACGTCTCGTGGTTGCCCGGGACGTAGTACAGCGGCACCTTGCCGGCCACCTCTTCGTCGATGATCTGCTTGGCCAGCGCGATGTCCGGCCCGAACGCCCGGTCGACGAAGTCGCCGTTGATGACCAGGAAGTCCGGCTTCTGCGCGAGCGCCTCGCGGATCGTCCGGCGGGCCTGCTTCACGTAGTCCGAGTTCGGGTCGTCGGAGGTGAACTGCGCGTCCGACAGCACCGCGAACCGCCAGCGGTCGCTGGTCTGCACGGTCCCGTCGGTGACCACCATCGGGTCGATCACCTTCGCGGGCGGATCGAGCGTGACCGGCGGCGCGCTGCGTACGGTCAGGTCGTCGATCACGATCCGGCCCGAGTACTGCCGGGTCGGCGAGGTCTCGACCACATAGATCCGCCAGAACCGCAGCGGCATCGCCAGGCCGGGCGGGACGTCCGCCTCGACGTACTTCCAGCCCGTCCAGTCGATGGTCGCGGCCAGGTTGAGCGTCTGTGCCGTACCGCCTGCGGCGTCGTAGGCGTTGGCGCGCAACCAGGCTCCCTTGCCGTCGCCGTACACCCAGGCGCCGAGCTTCTGCGGCTGCCCGGGCAGCGTCTGCTGCGGGGTCTGCGACAGGTACGCGGCGCGCGTGGCGGTGCTGCCCGTCAACGAGTAGTCGAGCGCGATCGCCTGCCCGCCGTCGTGCCCTTCCGCAGCGGAGCGCGATGCGGTGGCGGCGCCGACCGGTACGGCGTTCGCGGCCCACTTGCTCACGTCGTCGAGCTCGTCGACGACGGTGCTCGCGAGGCCCGCGGTGACACTGAGCTGTGTGCTGAGCTTGCCGACCGTCGCGGTGACCACTGCCGACGTCGCTTCGTCGCTCACGGCACTGGCTTCGAAACCATTGCCCTTCGCAACGATCTTCACCAGTGCCGGGTCGTAGCTGAGCTTGACGTCGCGCGGCTCGACCCAGGTCGAGAACCCATCGGCGTCGTACCCGTCGATCTCGAAGAAGCCCTTGGCACCGGTGTCGGCGAGCGACACCTGGCGGGTGCTGGGCGCGAGGCGGGTCGGCGTACCGAGGACAGTCATCGGGAACCTTCCGTTCGCGGTGCCGCGAGTCGCCGTGACGATCACGTCGCCGGCGCGACGGCCGGTCACCACACCGTGCTGATCGACGCGGACGTTGCTGCCGGAGTACCAGAGCGGTGTGCCGGTGGCCGGAGCGTACGTCTCGTCGTAACCGGTCGCGCTGAGGACGCGGCTGAGGCCCGTGAGGACGCGGGAGCTGCGGGAGATGTCGGTGTCCGGGCTCTCCGTCGAGGTGCCGACGGACTCGACGCGGTAGCCCTTCAGCCGGCCGCTGCCCTTGACCGGAAGCAGGCCGAGGCCGTTCGGGATCAGCCGCTCGCTGCCGTCGGACGGGTCGTTCACCACGTCCGGCGCGACCTTGCCGGGGGTCCGCGCGAGCATCGTCGAGGAGCCGCCGCCGTCCAGGTTGAGCGCGTCGTCAGCCCCGAGGCTGATCATCAGGTCGCCCATCTCCTTGAGCGACAGGCCGCGGGAGCCGGTCGCACGACCGTCGACGGTGAGCAGGATCATCCGGCTGCCGTCCGCGTCGAACCCGATCGCGGTCCGCGGCGCGAGATCCGCGTCCGGTACGTCGGCCGGCACCTTGCCGTCCTTCGCGAGCTGGTAGTTGCCACTCACCGCCGCCGCGACATCGGCGGCGTCCGGGCGCAGACCGTACTCGATGCCGACCTTGTCGCCGATCTGGAGGGCGGTGAGCGCGTCGGCACCCGCCTCGCGGCCGATCAGCGCCTGCTCGTTCGCCGCCAGCGGGGTCGTGGCCGGAGTGGTCGCGGACGAGACGACCACACCGTCGCGAAGGATCACCTCGCGAACGGTCGGCAGGCCGTCCACGGTTCGGGTCCGGGCCGCGTCGCCCCACTCCGGGGTGTACAGGCCGATCCCGCCGGAGTTGACGGCCGGCGAGTTGAGGTTCGTCAGCTCCAGCTTGGTGGCGCCGTCGGTCGCGGTGCCCTGCAGGAACAGCTCGGCAATCTTGCCGAGGCCGTCCTTGCCGATCACCGCGGTGTCGTTGTGGCCGGTGGCCGGCGCGTTCCGCAGCTTGCCGGACTCGACGCCGACGCCCAGCGGCGCGGTGGTGTCGTTGATGTCGAAGAAGTCGCCGTTCACGCCGGCGATCGCGCCCTTGCGGGCGAGCTGCTGGCTGAGCGGCTGACCGCCGGAGACCTTGCCGGTGTTCACCAGGTCGACCGTGACACCGTGCTTGTCCAGGTCGGTGGCGAGGATGTCGCCGCGCTGCCACCCCTTCGGGTCCAGGCGGTCGAACGACGTGTAGTTCACGCCCGGCGCGACCGGGCTGTCGCTGCGTGACGTCACGACACCGTTCTCGGCGATCGCGGCGTCCGGGATCCCGGACGTACGGGTGTGCGTTGTCAGGGTCTGGCCGACGGCCGGACTGACCAGGACGCCGGCCAGCAGGCCACCGACTCCGATCGCTGTGGTCAACGGACGGATGAGCGACACAGGGGCCTCCCCACGGTGGACGGACGCGGTCATCCGACGCCGCGTGCGCTACCGCCTCATGAGCCGCAGGTGTACGCCGGGCAACCGACCGGTGACAAAGTAACGCGTGCACTCACCGTGTGGAAGGTTTTCTTCCCGAACATGCCCTAATTGCTGGTCATCGGGCGGCCGGCGATCTCCCAGGCGTGCATGCCGCCGTCGAGGTTGATCGCCTCCCGGCCGACCTGGTTCAGGAACTGGGTCGCCATACCGGAACGGCCGCCGACGGCGCAGACGCACAGCACCTTCTGGTCCACCGGGATCTCGCCGACCCGCTCCTGCAGTTCGCCGAGCGGGATGTGCTTGGCGCCCTCGATGTGGCCGCGGTCCCACTCGTCCGGCTCGCGCACGTCGAGCACGAACGCCTCCGCCAGCAGGGCGTCGTCGAGCTCGCTCACCACGACCGAAGGAATCTCCTGGTTCCGGAACATGGCTCAAGCATGTCAGACCAACCCCACCCCACCCGGCCGCACCCTCATTTGAGTGGTTCACCACCCAAGCGGACCGTTCACACCTTGCATGCCCGCTGCGAAGGGGCCGGCTGCGAGGTTCACCCCTTAACGGTGTGTGGAGGAAGCGGTTGCCCGGAGTACGGAAAAGGCGTTGACACCAGAGGGCGGATCTCGGACCGTGGCTCGAAGGAGGCTGCGGTGGCGCTGATTCAGGGGATCCCGGGGGAGTTCGAACCGCAACCGTGGGGCGAGGCGATCCTGCGGAATCGCGAGCTGCTGCTGCTCCGGATCGCGTGCCGGCCACCCGACCACGAGGTCCGGCTGCCGGGCCTGGCCACCACGCCGCGGCACGTCGTCGAGGACCACACCGGCAAGGCGCTGACCTGGCGCCGCGACGGTGACGACCTGGTCGTCCGGCTGCCCGAGGCCGGTGAGCCGCCGGTCGTCCGCGTCGCGCTGTCCGGCAAGTTGCGGATCGTCCCGCAGGACACCGTCACCGCGAACGCGGACGGCGTCTGGGACCTGACCCCGAGCGGTCCGACGGCCCATCTGGTCGCCCGGCGCGCGACCGACATCGCCATCCGCTTCGTCGGCATGGTCGAGGCGGACGGCCAGTACCAGATCCGCCTCGCGGGCCGCCGGTACCGCGTGGGCGGCCACCAGCTCACCCGGTCCACGGTCGGCCCGTTCCCGATGCCGGAGCTCCGGGTCGTACCGCTCTCCGTACCGGCCGGCATCCGCCGGATCCTCGTCGCGCCGGTCGGCACGGTACTGGCGTCGATCCACCCGGGCCGCGACGAGGTCACCATGGTCGTCACGAACTTCGGCCGTACGCCGGCGCGCGGCGACGTCGAGCTCCCACTGCCGCCCGGGTGGTCCGCGACCGAGCAAACCTGGACCTTCGACGGGCTGGAGCCGGGCCGGTCGCTCGGTTGGGCCACGCGCGTCGCCGGTCCGCCGGGTGAGCACGAACTGCGGGCGCGGCTCGACGCGGGGCGCCGGTCGGCTTCATCACCGTACGTCATTCACCTGTGACCGCTTGCGTTTTGAGAGCGCTTCCCCTCTACTGGCAGTGATCGATCAACCGCCCCGATCGAGGAGTACGCATGCCCAGAACATTCGTCCGTCTGCTCGCCGCCGGAGTTCTGCTCGTTACCGGCGCAGCCGTCCCGCCAGCAACCGCGGCGCCCACAGCCGCGACCACCGCCGTACGGGCTCCGGCGCTTTCGGCGAAGGCTCCGGCCGGCGCGCTGGACGCGACCGGGTACTGGACCGCCGAGAAGCTGAGGAACGCCATCCCGGCCGACCTGCCATCCGGCAGCACCGCCGGAACCCCAGCAAAACAAGGGACTTCGAGCGGGATCGCGTCCCGGCCGGTTGCGGCGCTCGGCGGAAACAAGCTCGCCAACGACGCCGTTCCGAGTACGGCGGGCAAGCTGTTCTTCACCGACAACGGGCTCAACTATGTGTGCTCGGCGTCCACGATCAACAACGGCTACAAGAACCTGATCATCACCGCGGGACACTGTGTGCACAGCGGCCAGGGCGGCGCGTGGCACTCGAACATCGTGTTCGCGCCGGCGTACTACAACGGCCAGTCCGGCTACGGCCTGTGGAACTGGAGCCAGGCGCGCGCGTTCGACTCCTGGATCAACGGCAGCGACTTCACCCACGACCAGGCGTTCGTCACGCTGCAGCAGCGCAACGGCGCGAACCTGATCGACTCGGTCGGCGGCAACGGACTCGTCTGGGGCAACGGACAGAACCAGCCCGGCACCCGGATCTGGGGCTGGCCGGCCGAGGCGCCGTACAACGGTGAGGTGCCGTACTACTGCGACGGCGACACCTACGCGTGGGGCGGTTCGGACGCGGCGCTGACCTGCTCGATGAACGGCGGCGCGAGCGGCGGCCCGTGGTTCAAGGACCGCATCGACGCCAACCTCGGGTACGTCTTCGCTGTCACGTCACGGCGTACGACGAGCGGCACACCGACGCTGTTGTCGACGCCGAACACCCCCGACGTCAAGACGATGTTCGACCAGATGACCACCTGACCGGTGCCTGCTCGCGCAGGCAGAATTCTTTCCGGATCGACACCTATCCGGGCAGCTGCTCACTCCGAAGGAGGACTGTCAGCAGCTGAGAACCCACGCCCGGGGAGGTGCCGCAGATGTCCGCCGAACGTCGTCGCTGGACGCGTCTCGCGCTTCTCCTCGGCGGCACTCTCGCGGGCGCTGCGGCCGCGCTGATCCTGTCGACCACTCAAGCCAGCGCCGCCCGGACACCGTCCAGCCCGATCAGCACACTCCTGGATCCAGCGGTGAAGGGTGTCGTAGAACCCGTCGCGAAGCAGGTCGTACGCCCTGTCGCCAAGCCTGTGGTGGATCGCGCTGTCGAGCCAGTGGTTCAGGATGTCGTACGGCCGGTGGTCAAGCCTGCTGCGGATCGGGTCGTGGAGCCTGCTCTGGATGAGGTCGTGCAGCCTGCTCTGGATGAGGTCGTGCAGCCTGTGCTGCGGCCGGTTGTCACACCGGAACCCGCTCAACCTGCTCGGACCGTTGTGGCTCCGACGAAGGCCGCGATCAAGAAACACGAGCCCCGGGCCGTGCGGGCTGCCAGCACCCACGTCACCTCCCGGCGCGCGCAGGCACGACCGGCCGCGCAAACTGCACCGCCTGCACAGGCCCCAGCCGCCAGCCGCAGCCCGGCTCCGGCGGTGACTCCGGCTCAGGCTCCCGCTCCAGCTGCGCTTCCGGCTCCCGCTCCGGGCTCGGACTCTGGTCCGGGCCCGCAGCATCCGGCGCCGCACCCTGTGCCCGGTGCTCCCGCAGACGCCCAGCTGACCTGTTCGTCGGCCGGCACCCACGTCGTCAAGAAGCTCGCCGTGCTCCCACATGCACTGACTCAGCGGTTCGCCTCAGCTGCCCGCGCCGGCGAGCACGACGTCACCGTACAACCGCACCCGGGCGGCCGCCCCGGGACCACGCCCGACTGACCTTTCCGTTCCATCGCGTGACCGGCCGGCGGCCGGACCTGGACGGCGTACCCCGAGTACGCCGGCTACCGATGAACGCAACGAACGGAAGGCATCACCTGATGAACGTCTGGATCAAGCGCTCCCTCAGCACCGCCGCAGTCGCAGGCGGCCTGTTCTTCGCCGGAGCCGCAGTCGCGAACGCCGACACCGGAACCGGAATCGGAACCGGCGGCGGCCTCGCCGAGAACCTGACCAGCAGCAACCTGTCCGCTCCGCTCGAGATCGGTTCGGTCGACCTCGGCCTCACGACCGAGTCGTCGTCCAGCCACAGCACGGCGGTGACCCACACCGACCGGAAGGGTACGACGACGAGCACGAAGAACTCGGCCTCGACGCAGAAGAGCACGCTCGGCCTGAGCACCGGCAAGATCACCGCCGACCCGGCCGGCAGCCTGAGCAGTGTCACCCGGTCGACCACCGACCGCTCGAGGCACAACACCAGTGGCGCCGCCGCGCAGCACACCAAGGGCTCGATCAAGGCACCGATCACGATCGGCGGCGCCAAGGTCACCGCGCAGAACGAGCAGACGTCGACGGACAGCCGCAAGGTCGTCCGTACCGGCAAGCACGGCACCTCGACGTCGGAGCAGCGCAACGTCCACAGCAGCAAGACCGGCGGCTCGCTCGCCACGGGCGCGATCACGTTGGACCCGAACGGGGCCGTCGACACCAGCAAGTCCATCGCGGGCACCAGCGGGCGGCACGGCTCGAAGGTCTCCTCGAACTCGGCGACCGACGTCACCGGTTCGCTGCCGATCTCGACCGGTGGGCTGGAGGCGCAAGGCTGGTCGGAGTCGTACGACGCCAACTACCGCAAGACCTCAGCGGCCGGTCACCACGGCAACCGCACCGAGGTCGAGTCCAATGAGCGGGCTTCCCGTACGGCCGCGGGTCTGAACGTTGGGCGCTTCGCGGCCGACCCGAGCGCCGCGCTGAGCGACCGGCGCTCAAGCCTGTTCGCCACCGGCCGGAACGGTCGCTACACGCTGGTCAACGACCAGGCCACCACCGGTTCGCTGGCGGCGCCGTTCAGGTTCGACGGTGTGACCGGATTCGTGTCCTCCGAGCAGGCGTCGCGGCGGGTTCGTGGCACGGAGGAGTCCAGCCGTCGGGGCACGGTGAGCAAGGTCGTCACCGACGAGCAGGCTTCGCACCAGGCGATCGCGGGCCGCTCGGGCGCGATCACCGGGAACCCGGCGCTCGACTTCGCCGACCACCGGTCGAGCATCGTCGCCGGTGACCGGGACGGCTCGATCGTTCGCTCGGACCGCGACGGCTACGCGACGTACGCGCTGCCGTACTCGTACGAGGGCTTCGGTCTGCTCGGCGACTTCGGCAACTCCTCGCGCCGGACGGCCGTTGAGCAGGTGGCCGACCACCGCGGTACGACGACCCGCACCGAGACCGACGAGCACGCCAACCGGACGCTGCCGGCGTACAACTTCGACGGTTTCCGTGGCGCGCCGAAGGGTGATCTGGAGCTGGACCGGATCGCGCAGCTGACGCAGCTCGACAAGTAGTCCTGTGTTGGGGTGGCGGTTCACGATCGTGTGGGCCGCCGCCCCAGGGCGCTATTTGAGGAGTTTTGACATCCGCCGGTCGGCCAGGGGTTTGCCGCCGGTCTGGCAGGTTGCGCAGTACTGCAGGGAGGAGTCGGCGAAGCTGACCTCGCGGACGATGTCGCCGCAGATCGGGCACTTCTGGCCCTTGCGGCCGTGCACGCGCAGGCCGGACTTCTTCTCCGACTTCAGGTCCTGGACGGCGAGCCCGGCGGAGCGGTCGACCGCGTCCTGCAGGGTTTCGCGCATCGCGTCGTACAGGACCTTGAGCTCGTCGTCGGACAGGTTCGACGCCGGTTTGAACGGGCTCATCTTCGCGACGTGCAGGATCTCGTCGGAGTACGCGTTGCCGATGCCGGCGATCACGGACTGGCTCCGCAGGACGCCCTTGAGCTGGACACGGCCGGCGCGTCTGAGGATCTCGCCGAAGTCGTCGAGCGAGAGCGTGAACGGATCCGGGCCGAGGCGCGCGATCCCCGGGACGTCGGCGACGTCCCGGACGACGTACACCGCGAGCTTCTTCTGCGTACCGGCCTCGGTCAGGTCGAACCCGGCCCCGTCGTCCAGCACGGTCCGGAGCGCGATCGGGCCCTTGCCCGGGCGGACGAGCCCGGTGTTCTGCTCCTCTTTCCAGCGCAGCCAGCCGGCCCGCGCCAGGTGGATCACCAGGTGCACGCCCTGCGCCGAGATGTCCAGGAACTTCCCGTGCCGCTGCACGTCGTCGATCAGCAACCCGACCATCGCGGACACCGGCGGGTCGTACGTCTTCAGCGCGCTGATGGCCGTGATGTCCGCCCGCACGAACGCATGCCCCACCGCGCGCTCCCGCAGGAACACCGCCAGCGACTCAACCTCCGGCAACTCAGGCATACCCCCAGTGTGCCCGACCCCAGGGACAGTTCGGCCAAAATCACCACTGTGACCCAACTGCCCACCTTCCGCTACCACCCCGACCCACTCGCCACCGGCATGGTCAAGCCGAGCGAGGAGGAGTGCCTGAACTGCGGCCAGTCGCGCGGCTATCTGTACACCGGCCCGGTGTACGCAGTCGAGGAGATCGTCGACGAACTGTGCCCGTGGTGCATCGCGGACGGGTCGGCGGCCGATCGGTTCGACGCGACGTTCACCGACACCTTGGGCGAACCAGATGGCGTGCCACAGCCTGTCGTGCAAGAGGTGCTGACACGAACGCCTGGCTTCGACGGGTGGCAGCAGGAGCGCTGGCTCTTCCACTGCGGCGACGGGGCGGCCTTCCTCGGGCGGGTCGGGTACGAGGTACTGCGCGAGCTTCCGGAGGCGGTTGAGATGCTGCTGGAGGAGAACCGGCAGTTCTGGTCGCCGGAGCAGTGTGAGTACTACGTGCGACACCTGGACGCGGACGGCGAAGCTACGGGGTACCTGTTCCGGTGCCTGCAGTGCGGGACACACCTGGCGTATTCGGACATGTCCTGAGGGCTGTCTCCGGTGGATCACCTATGGAGGGTGGTTGTGACGGGCGGTAGTTTCGGGGGTACCAGAGTTGGGAGGCCCTCATGGGGTTCGTCAAGACAATGCTCAAGGGCGCTGTGGTCGCCAAGCTGGTGCAGGTTGCCCAGCGTGAGCTGAGCAAGCCGGAGAACCAGCAGAAGATCAAGCAGGCGGTCCAAAAGGTCCAGCAACGCCGCGCTCACTGACGCCGAGGTAGAGCTAGGTCTACCTCGGGGGAGGATTCAGGGTCACTGCGTGGGGGGCGCCGTGCTGGTGTGCTGGCTGTATGGGCCAGGTACTGGAACGGACGCGGATTCAGGATGTTGACGCGTTGCGTGGGTTTGCCCTGCTGGGCATCTTGATTGTGAACATCACGTTCGCGGCCTCCGGGTTTCCCATTCACGTCGCGGAGGATCCGGCGTACGGGTCGTGGCTCGACCACTCCGTCCACTGGTTGTCGTCGGCCTTTGTGGACATGAAGTTCTATCTGCTCTTCTCGTTCCTGTTCGGGTACAGCTTCCAGCTGCAGCTCGAGGCGGCGCAGCGGGTGGGCGCAGCGTTCCGCCCACGGATGGTGCGCCGGCTGGGCGGGCTGTTCGTGCTGGGCGTACTGCACGGCGTCTTCCTGATCACCGGCGACATCCTGAGCCTGTACGCGATCATCGGGCTCGTCCTGGTCGCCATGCGGCGCGTCAAGGACCGTACGGCGCTCCTCGTCGCCGGAGCGATCTACGCGTACCTCTTCCTCACCCTGGCGATCGCTGCGCTCTTCCTGGACACGTCCGCGGTCCTGGACCCAACCACAGCAGTAGCAGCCGCCCAGGAGACCACGGCGAACCTGGCCGGCTCGTTCAGCAGTGTCATAGGGGAGCACCTCCGCGCTCTCCCCACGTACGGTCTCTCACTGCTGACCGTGCAGGGCCCCACGACACTGGCGGCGTTCCTGGTCGGCATGGTGGCCGGCCGGCGCCGACTGCTGCAGAACACCACTGGAGCCGACGCACTGCTCCGGCTGATCCAGCTGGTCGGCTTCGCGATCGGTATCACCGGGGGCGTTGTCTACGCGTCCGGCGGCAACGGTGACACCAGGGCGGTACTGATGAGTGTCATGACGGCGCCCTTCCTGACAGCGGCCTACGTCGCATCCTTGTTGCGCATCATGCACTCCGAGCGCGGGGAGGACATCCGCCGCCTGCTCGCGCCGGCCGGGCGCATGGCCCTCTCGAACTACCTGGGTCAGTCAGTAGCGACCGTACTGATCTTCACCGGCGTCGGCTTCGGGCTGATGGGTCAGGTGTCGCCACTGGAGACCACGGGCCTCGCGGTCGGGATCTTCGTCCTGCAGCTGATGCTCAGCCACATGTGGCTCAACAGCTTCCGGTACGGCCCGGTCGAAGGCGTACTGCGAGCGGTCACCAACGCGACCGCCCTCAGCTGGCGGACTCAGGCCGCGTGACGGCCGTGGGTGACCCGGGCGGCGCGGATGTGGTGCACCGTGCCGGTGGTCGAAGCGGGCTTGCTGGTGAAGGGCTTGGCCGCCGCGCCGAGCGCGAGCAGGTCGAGCTTGGTCCGGGCCAGGTCGCGGTCGTCGGCGATCCAGGAGCCCCGCGGTCCGGCAGCCGGACCGGTCGAGTGGCGCCTGTTGCTGATCTCCAGAGCCGCGATCACAGCCAGTACGAGAACTACGAGAACTACGTATCCGCTCATGGCAGTAATGATTCTATCTTTCAGATCCTGCCACCAGTGGCGCCATTGACATGGTCCGATAAGATTCTGCCATGCTCCGAAAGATCGCGGTCGTACTGATGGAGGACGTCGCGCTGTTCGAATTCGGCGTGCTCGCGGAGGTCTTCGGGCTGGACCGCACCGACGACGGCGTGCCGCCGTTCGACTTCAAGGTGTGCTCGACGACGCCCGGCGTCCCGATGCAGACGAGCACCCATTCCCAGGTGATCGCTCCGTACGGGCTGGAAGAGCTCGAGGACGCGGACCTGATCGGCATCCCCGCGACGACCTGGCGGCACGCGTACGACGAGCGGGTCCTGGAAGCACTCCGGCAGGCCGAGGCCCGCGGGGCGATCCTGCTCACGGTCTGCTCGGGCGCGTTCGTGCTCGGGACGGCCGGCCTGCTCGAGGGCCGCGCCTGCACCACGCACTGGCGGTACGCCCAGAAGTTCACCGAGCAGTTCCCGAGCGCGAAGCTCGACCCGGACGTGCTGTTCGTCGACGACGGCAACATCATCACCAGCGCCGGCACCGCGGCCGGTATCGACGCCTGCCTGCACCTGGTCCGACGCGAGCTCGGCAGCGCGGTCGCCACCAGGATCGCCCGCCGGATGGTGGTCCCACCGCAGCGCGACGGCGGCCAGCGGCAGTACGTCGACGTACCGGTACCGGAGTCGTCGAGCGAGAGCCTGCAGCCGGTCCTGGACTGGATGGTCGACAATCTGACCATCGAGCACACCGTGCCGGCCCTCGCGCGCCGCGCCCAGATGTCCGAGCGCACCTTCGCCCGCCGCTTCGTCGCCGAGACCGGTACGACGCCGCTCAAATGGGTCACCACCCAGCGCGTCCTGCGCGCCCGTACCCTGCTCGAACAGACCCGGATGGGCATCGAGCAGATCGCAGGAGAATCCGGCTTCGGCACCGCCGCCCTGCTCCGCCACCACTTCCGTCGCGTCGTCGGCGTACCGCCCCAGGACTACCGCCGCACGTTCCAAACGGCCGGTTGATGTGAGGTAAGCGGCACGCTGCGGATTTGCATCGGCACCCCCTGCTCTGCCTAAGGTCACAGGGGGGTAACGAGCGCCGACGCAGATGGAGTTGTTTTGACGACGCCGGACCGCCCTCCGGGCAGGACCGCACGCAGGCTGAGCTGGGACGTGGTGCGCGTCGTGGCAGTGCTCGCGGTGATGTTCACGCACACGACGTACATGGGCCCGTTCCTGCATCCGGAGCTGGGCAAGCCGCTGGGGCGGTATCCGTTCCAGGTCGGCGCCAGCATCCTGCTCGTGATCAGTGCGTACTTCGTCTGCGTGACGATCCGGAAGGGCTCCACGTCGAGGTGGCTGTGGCGGCGCGCCTGCCGCGTACTCCCGCCGTACCTGGTCGCTGTACTGGTGACGTACACCTTGCTGATCTTGTTCGGCCCGAGCAACTGGATCCTCCCGAGCGGGCGCGACCTGTGGGGCAACCTCACGCTGGCTGCCTCGTTCGATCCGGGCGTACAGCTCATCGACGGCTCGTACTGGACGCTGCCGCTGCAGCTGATGGCGTTCGCCGCGGCCGCATTGCTCTGGCCGCGCGGTGTCGGCCCGCGGATCACGACGATGCTGTGGATCATGATCCTCGCGCCGGTCGCCCTGCAGTGGCACGGCCGCATCGACCACAGCCCGGTCTGGGTCATCCAGGCCTGGAACGGGCTCGGCCTGCACCGGATGCAGCTGTTCGCGATCGGCATCGCGATCTGGCTCTGGTCGCAGCGGCGGATCGGAGTACTGCACCTGTCCGCCCTCCTGGTCGCGACCGTCTTCGCGCAGCACGCACACACCGCGGACCTGCCGTCGTCGCTCGGGATCGGTGCCATGCTGCTGCTCGTCGCGCTCGCGGCCCGCGGCCCGGACTGGACGGTGTTCGCCCGGCTCCGGCGGCCGATCCAGTTCCTGGCGCGGATCTCGTTCGGCCTGTATCTGCTGAACCAGGTGGTCGGCTACCTGATCGCGTACCGCCTGATGCAGCTCGGCGCGGACCGGCTCGTCCAGATCACCGGCGCGGTCGTCGGCGTGATCGGGCTCGCCTGGCTGCTCACGAAGTACGTCGAGGAGCCGACGTACCGCGCACTAGCAGCGCTCCGCGTCCGCGGCCTCGGCGCTCGGGCGTTCGCGTGGCTGACGACTTGACCCGCAGATCTACGCTCACGGAGCGAGCGCCTCGGCGTACCAGGGTTTGATGGTGTTGTTGATGATTGCGAGACGTTCGTCGAACGGCAGGAAGGCGGACTTCATCGCGTTGATCGCGAACCAGCGCAGGTCATCGAGGCCGTAGCCGAACGCCTCCGACAGCAGGGCGAGCTCGCGGCTCATCGACGTACCGCTCATCAAACGGTTGTCGGTGTTGACGGTCACCCGGAAGCCGAGCTTGGCGAGCAGGCCGATCGGATGCTCGGCGATCGACGCGGCCGCACCGGTCTGCAGGTTGGAGCTCGGGCACATCTCCAGCGGGATCCGCCGGTCCCGGACGTACGCCGCGAGCCGACCGAGCTCCACCTCGTCGCCGTCGGTGTTGATGTCGTCGATGATCCGTACGCCGTGCCCGAGCCGGTCCGCGCCGCACCACTGGATCGCCTGCCAGATCGACGGCAGCCCGAACGCCTCGCCGGCGTGGATGGTGAAGTGCGCGTTCTCGCGCTGCAGGTACTCGAACGCGTCCAGGTGCCGGGTGGGTGGGAAGCCCGCCTCGGCGCCGGCGATGTCGAACCCGACCACACCGGCATCGCGGTACGCGACCGACAGCTCCGCGATCTCCATCGACCGCGCCTTGTGCCGCATCGCCGTCAGCAACTGCCGCGCCACGATCGGCCGCTCGGCAATCGCCATCCCGTGCTCGAATCCCTCCCGCACGGCGTCGACGACCTGCTCGAGCGTCAGCCCACGGTTCAGGTGCTGCTCCGGCGCGTAGCGCACCTCGGCGTACACGACACCGTCAGCGGCCAGATCCTGTACGCACTCACTCGCCACCCGCGTGATCGCCGCAGCCGTCTGCATCACGGCGACCGTGTGATCAAACGTCTCCAGATACCGCTCGAGCGACCCCGAATCCGCCGACTCCACAAACCAGGCGCCCAACTCCGCCGCCCTCGCCCGAGGCAACTCATGCCCAATCTCCCCCGCCAACTCCACCACAGTCCCCGCCCGCAACCCCCCATCCAAATGATCATGCAAAACCACCTTCGGCGCCGCCGCCAACTCCTCCGCGCTGATCATGCGGCCATAGTGCCAAGTCGATCCTGAGTACGTGCCCCGACTTGCCCCGGTCTGCCCCACAATCCATGCCATTCCGGCCCCAAACCGCCTCGATCTGCCCCACGATGCCCCAGAAAGGCCTTCGTGTCGCGGGTGTCGCAACCGGAAGCCTGGTCTCCATGAACGACAAGACGCCCCGCTTCGAAAGCGCCCCCGCCCGATCCTCACTCCCTGACTGGTACCCGGACCTGCTCGACAGCGTCTCGGCCCACATCGCCACCGGCCACCGGCGCGCCGTCAGCGCCGCGAATCAGGAGATGCTCAAGAGCTATTGGTCGATCGGTCAAGAGATCCTGAGCCGCCAGCACGAGGAAGGATGGGGCAGCAAGGTCGTCGACCGGCTGTCCACCGACCTCAAGACCCGCTTCCCCGGCGCGACCGGATACTCGCCCCGCAACCTCAAGTACATGCGAGCCTTCGCCGTCGCGTGGCCGGACCCGGCATTTGTGCAATGCAGCGTTGCACAATTGCCCTGGCGTCATCACCTGGCGTTGCTCGACAAACTCGACAGCGCCGAGCTTCGGCTCTGGTACGCCGCGGCCGCGGTCGAGCGTGGGTGGAGCCGTGACGTGCTCGCGCTGCACATCGACAGCCGGTTCCACGACCGCGCCGGGAAGGCGGTCACCAACTTCGCCACGGCGATGCCACCGGAGGAGTCCGACCTCGCGCAGCAGTCGACTCGCGATCCGTACCTGTTCGACTTCCTCGGCTCGACCGAGGGCTGGCACGAGCGTGAGCTCGAACAGAAGCTGGTCGAGCACGTCGGGAAGTTCTTGCTCGAGCTCGGCCAGGGGTTCGCCTTCGTCGGCGAGCAGGTTCGGTTCGAGCTGGACGGCGAGGAGTTCTTCTGCGATCTGCTCTTCTACCACCTCGAGCTGCGCTGCTACGTGGTCGTCGAACTGAAGGCGGTGAGGTTCAACGCCGCGTTCCTCGGTCAGCTGGGCCTCTACATGGCAGTGGTGGACGGCGTACTCGCGAAGGAGGGTGACAAGCCCACCATTGGACTCCTGCTCTGCCGCAACAAGAATCAGGTCGTCGCCGAGTACGCACTGAAGGGTTTCAAGGCTCCGATCGGGGTGGCCGAGTGGACGGACGCGATCAACAAGTCGCTACCCGAGGAGTTCCGGTCCGCGCTGCCGAGTGTCGCCGAACTGGAGGCCGAGCTCACCTTTGACGACTGATCCGGCAAACGTTCAAGACGTGGGGCGGTGGGGGTGTCATCGTGTTGGGATGGTGAGCCGATTGCTTGATCGTCCCGAGTGGCAGTTCTTCGGTGTACTGCCGCGGGCTGATCGGGGGTTGGCTGCGGCTTGGTGGGTGTTGCTGGTGGCGCGGGGTGTGTTGCCGGCGGTGTTCGCGATCGCGATGGGGTGGCTGGTCGGCGCGGTGCAGCACGGGGAGGCGCTCGCGGCGCCGTTGACCTTGATGGGTACGGCGTTCGTGCTGCTGCAGGTGCTGACACCGGTGCATCAGGCGGTCAGCGCCAACCTCGGCAACCGCGTCTCGGCGTACCTGAACGACGCGCTCGCGAAGGCGTGCGTCGGCCCGCCGGGGATCGGGCACCTCGAGGATCCGAGTCTGACCGAGGACCTGACGGTCGCGCGCGAGTTCGACCGCGGTCAGACCGGCCCGCCGATGTACCTGAACGTCGACTTCGTCGCGGGCAGCCTGGTCGAGCTCGTCGGCGGGATCGCCTCTGCTGTGGTGCTGTTCGGGTTCAACTGGTGGGCGCCGTTGGTGCTGATCGCCGGTTGGACCGCGACGCATTGGTTGCTCCGTGAGAGCGGCGTCTGGAAGGACCGCAACACGGCCGAGGTTCGTTCGGCGCAACGGCATGCCAACTATGCGTACGAGCTGGCAGTCGAGCCGGAAGCGGCGAAGGAGCTGCGGCTGTTCGGGCTGGCGGATTGGACGGTACGCCGGTTCACCGAGCGGCGTCGACGCCTCTTCGAGCTGCAGTACGCCGCGACGCGACTGCGGGAGCGGCCAATGATCTGGAGCCTGCTGATCGTTGTGGTGGCCAACGGCCTGGTGTTCTGGGCGCTGGGCGCCGCGGCGATCGACGGGCGGTTGCCGCTGGACCGGCTCGTGGTCTTCGCGCAGGTGGCGATCGGGGTCGGCATGATCGCGTTCGGCGGGCTCAACTGGGCGCTCGACGGTGCAGCCGCGCCGGTCGCCGCCGTACGACGGCTGGAGCCGGCGATGGCACCAGCCGGCGCCCTCAAAGCCAGCACACTGAAAGCCAGCTCGCTGAACGCCGGCGCGCAGACTGCCGGTGGGTCAGTGCCCGCCGGCGCTGTGGAGCTCGAGCTTCGCGGGCTGGATTTCCGTTATCCACAGACCGATCGGCAGATCTTCGACGGCCTCGACCTGACTGTCCCCGCGGGTTCGTCGCTGGCTGTCGTCGGGCAGAACGGCGCCGGCAAGACCACCCTGGCGAAGCTGCTCTGCCGCCTGTACGACCCCGACTCCGGCACGATCCGCGTCGACGGTACGGACCTCCGCGATCTCGACGTCGGCGCCTGGCGGACCCGGGTGGCCGCGGTCTTCCAGGACTTCCTCAAACTCGAGCTCCCGCTGCGCGACAACGTAGCGCCGGCCGGAGCCCCGGAGGAGGACATCCGGGGCGCCCTCGCGGACGCCGGCGCCGCGGACCTGGCGGACCTCGACACGCGACTCGCCACCGGGTACGGCGACGGCACCGACCTGTCCGGCGGGCAGTGGCAGCGCGTCGCCCTCGCCCGCGCGCTCTGCGCCGTACGCCAAGGAGCCGGCCTGGTCCTGCTCGACGAACCGACCGCACAACTGGACGTTCGCGGCGAGGCAGCGATCTTCGACCGGATCCTGACCGCGACCCGTGACGTCACCACGATCCTCATCTCGCACCGGTTCTCGACGGTCCGGCACGCCGACCGCATCTGCGTACTGGAGCACGGCCGGGTCGTCGAGCTCGGCAGCCACGACGAGCTGATGGCCCGCGGCGGGCGGTACCGGACGATGTTCGACCTGCAGGCGCAGCGGTTCACCGCCGAGGTCGACGAGGAGGGGCTGAGCTATGACACGCTCTGACGACCTGCCGAAGGCGATCCCCGCGATGTGGCGCCTCTGCAAACTGGGATACCAGCACGAGCCGTGGCTGCTGGTCGCCGCGTTCACGATGACGCTGCTCGCCGCCGTACCGGATGCGTTGCTGGCGTTGTGGCTCAAGATCCTCGCGGACGGCGTACTGCACGACGACCGCCGGGCCGCTCTCCTGGCCGCGGGCGGACTGGCCTTGTCCGTGACCGCGACCTGGCTTCTGCGTACGTTGTCGACGCGGATCTCGCGACGCTTCCGGGACCGGGTGACGATCATGCTCGAGGCTCACGTCGCGCATCTGCAGGCGTCGGTTGCGACGGTCGAGCACCACGAGCGGCGCGATTACCTGGATCGCCTGTCCGTGCTGCGCAAACAGGTGTTCGTGCTCGACCACATGTACATGTCGCTGTTCTCCACCTGCGGCTGGATCCTGCGGCTCGCGGTGACGGTCGCCCTGCTCATGTCGATTCACCCGGTGCTCGCTTTGCTGCTGGTATTCGCGCTTCCGACCGTGCTCAGCTCCAGTTGGCGCCCGGGCGTCGAGCGCGAGATCGAGGAGCGGTACGCCACTCACAGCCGCCTGGCGGAGCACCTGTTCAAGACCGCGACCACGCCCGCGCCAGGCAAGGAGGTCCGGGTGATCGGCATCGGGCCCGATCTCGTGGCGGGTCGTCGTCGCGAGTGGGAGCAGTGGTACGCGCCGATGGCTGCGGCGCGCTGGATCAGCGCCGCGTGGCATGCGCTCGCGTGGGCGGTGTTCGGAGCCGCGTACGTCGGTGCGGTGCTATTCGTCGCGTCGGGGCTGCACGGTTCCGTGGGCAACGTACTGCTCATCCTCGCGGCGGGTGCGCGCCTGTCGTCGTACATCGGAGCGACGGTGGGCGAGATCGGGTTCCTGCGCGGCATCTGGCTGGACGGGTCGCGGCGGCTGGTGTGGCTGGAGAACTACGCCGCCTCGTTCGACAAGACCGCGGATCAGCCGGCACCCGAGCGGCTCGCCGACGGCATCCGCCTGGAGAACGTGTCGTTCTCGTACTCCGGATCCGATCGCCCGGCGCTCGAGGACGTCGAGCTGCACCTGCCGGCCGGCAAGGTCGTCGCGGTCGTCGGCGAAAACGGTGCGGGCAAGTCCACCCTGGTGAAGCTGATCTGCAAGCTGTACGAGCCGGACAGCGGGCACGTGTTCCTGGACGATCGGCCGCTGGACCGGATCCCGGCGGAGGCCTGGCGGGCAAAGATCGCGGGCGCGTTCCAGGACTTCTTCCGGTTCGAGTTCCGCGCGGCGCACAGCGTGGGGCTCGGCGACCTGCCGCGGCTCGACGACGTACCGGCTGTCACCACTGCGGTCGGGCGGGCCGGAGCCGAGGACGTACTGGAGCGGCTCGAATCGGGGCTGGACACGCAGCTCGGTTCGACCTGGCCGGAGGGCGCCGAGATCAGCTTCGGGCAGTGGCAGAAGCTCGCGCTCGCCCGCGGGTTCATGCGGGACCGGCCGTTGCTGCTGGTTCTCGACGAGCCGACCGCCGCGCTGGACGCCGAGACCGAGCACGCCCTCTTCGAGCGGTACGCCGCGGCGGCGAAGGACCCGGCCGACGGCCGGATCACGATCCTGGTCTCACACCGGTTCTCGACGGTACGGATGGCCGACGTGATCGTCGTATTGGACGGCGCCCACGTCGTCGAAACCGGAACCCACGAGGAGCTGATCGCCTGCAACGGTCACTACGCCGACCTGTACCGGATCCAGGCGGCCGCTTATCACTAGTTGATCTTGAAGACCGGTACGCCTGGCGCGATGTGGTGCAGGACCTCCTCGGGGGAGTTCTTGTTCACGTCGCCGCTGAAGAACGCGCCGACCTCCCAGGCCCACTTCTTCAGGTACAGCCGGAGCGCCGGGATCTTGTCGGCGTCCGCGAGCTCCTCCGCGCGGAACGTCTCCACCTTGCCGCCGAGCTGCAGCCGGCCGGTGCCGCTGGCACGCAGGTTCTTCACCCACTGGGTGTGGCCGCGCGGCGCGACCAGGTAGCGCTGGCCGTCGATCACCAAGAGGTTCACCGGCGTACTGCGCCACTCACCGGACTTGCGGCCCTGGACCGAGAGGACCCGGCTGCCCATCAGGCTCAGACCGAGCTTCGTCAGCCGGGCGACGATCTTGTTGAAGGCCCGCATGCTGCCCTCGTTGGCGGTGACGACGCGCTTGCTGTCGTAGGTCTGCTTGTACTCGGTCATGGCGGCGATCGCTTTCTGCTGGGCGAGAGCGGTGCTCTCTGTTGTGATCAGTGAACACCAGAGCGCTGATCACTGTCAAGAGCACTGCTCTCGGTTTTGTGGCAGACTGGACCCATGAACGCCGGACGTACTGCCCGTGAGCGAGCCCGGGCCGAGCTGACCGAGGAGATCAAGACGGCTGCCCGGCAGCAGTTGGCGACCGTCGGCGCGGAGGCGCTCTCGCTGCGGGCGGTCTCGCGCGAGCTCGGAATGGTCTCGTCGGCGCTCTACCGGTACTTCGCGAGTCGCGACGAGCTGCTCACCGCGCTCATCATCGACGCGTACGACGCGCTCGGCACGGCCGCCGAGGGCGCCGCCACGGGTGGCGATCCGGTCGACGAGTGGATCGCGATCTACGCCGCCGTACGGGAGTGGGCGCGGGCGCATCCGCAGGAGTACGCGCTGATCTACGGCTCACCGATCAGCGGGTATCAGGCGCCGCAGACCACGGTGCAGCCGGCGAGCCGCGTGCCGTTGCTGCTGCTCGACCTCCTGCAGCGCGCGCACGCCGCCGGGCAGCTCACTCCGCCGGCTGATGCGCCGGCGCCGACCGGGGCGCTCGCCCAGCAGACGGAGATCCTGGTCGCGTTGGCGCCCGGCCTGCCGCCCGCCGTATTGGTGCGAGCGATCATCGCCTGGACGCAGCTGTTCGGGATGATCAGCTTCGAGCTGTTCGGTCAGCTGGTCGGGTCGATGGATCCGGCGGACGAGTTCTTCACGTCGGCGTCGCGGCAGATGGCGGCGTTCCTCGGGCTCAGCTGAAGGCCTTCGGCAGCGGTACGTCCACGGCGCGGGCAACCCGCCGTACGTAGGTCTCCCGGGGGATCGACGCCGCACCAAGCGTGGCGAGATGGTCGGTGACCCATTGGATGTCGAAGACCCGGTCCGCGGCGTACTCGTCGTTCAGCAGCTCGATGGTGCCCTCGACGGCTGCCTTCGAGCCGTCGGTCTTGTGGTGGAACATCGACTCGCCCGCGAACAGGCCGCCGATCGCCACGCCGTACAGCCCGCCGGCCAGCTCGTCGCCGTCCCAGGCCTCGACCGAGTGCACCCAGCCGAGCCGGTGCAGCTCGGTGTACGACGCGATGATGTCGCGGTCGATCCACGAACCCGGACGCCGCGGGTCCGCACACGCGCGGATCACCTGGTCGAACGCGGTGTTGACCCGGATCTCGAACTTCGCCCGGGCCCGCCGCACCGACCGGGACGGCGCGTGCTCCGCGACGTCGATCACGCCACGGTCGACCGGCGACCACCACAGCAGCGAGCCGCGATGGTCCGGCATCGGGAACAGGCCCCTCCGGTACGCCGCGAGCACGGTCCCCGGCGCGAGGTCCGCACCACCCGCGACCACGTCACTACCCCCTGCCACGCCGGCAGGCGGGAACTCCCACGGACTCGGGGCAGGTTCGACTGGCACGCGACCCATCCTCGCCCATGACTGGACGGCCACGCAGGCAGAACCCGGTCAAACCGCGGTAGAACCGGCCCAGAACGGCACTTCTGCCTGCCTGGCGATCCACTCCTGTCGCCGTCCACCTAGGGGACACCAAGGGTTTCTCCCGAGTGGCGCGGTGCGGGGAGCCACGTACAGTTGAGACACGTCCGGGTTCTGACGCGTGGGGCCGGGCCGGAAGGAGCACCGTGGCCGGAGTAGCCAGGTTCGTCGCCAGTAGTCTCGCGCCCGCCGCCCAGCGGTTCGCGCCGACGGCAGCAGGCGGTGCGCTGCGTCAGATCCTCGAGATCGCCATCGACGGGTACCAGCGGTTCCCGGGCGCGGAGCGGATCGCCGACAACAAGCTGGCGCGCTGCGACGGCGACGTGACGCTCGCGATCGAGGCGGTCATCGACCAGCACATCCGGCTCGCCGGGGTGCAAGGGTTCGCGACCAGCATCGGCGGTCTCGTCACGCTGCCCGTCGCGTTGCCGGCCAACCTGACCGGGCTCGCGGTCGTGCAGTGCCGGATGGTGGCGGCGATCGCCCATCTGCGCGGGTACGACCTCCACGATCCCCGGGTCCGTACGGCGGTCATCACCTGCCTGCTCGGTGAGGAAGGCGTGACGTCCCGGCTGCGGAAGTCGAGCCTGGTCTCGTCGCCGCTCGCGATCGCGACCGCGCCGGTGTTCGACCCGGACCTCGATCGGCAGGTCTCGGGTGAGGTCGTCGCGGAGCTGATCGGGCGGATCAGCGGCAAGCGGATGGCGTTGACCGTCACCCGGCGCGTCCCGCTCCTGGGTGGTGCCGTGGGCGCCGGCGTCGACGGCTGGTCGACGTACCGGGTCGGTCAGTTCGCGGACAAGAGTCTGATCCGGCGGATCCCGCGATCGATCGAGCAGTAGGGCTTCAGGTTCGCTGTTCGGTTGGCTGTCGGCGGGTGAGTGGCAGCTTGGCGCGGGTTTCGTCGTCCGCGGGCGACTCGATGAACAGGATCAGGTCCGGGTGCGCCGACAGCGCGAGCTCGGTGACCGTGAGGCGCAGCTCGCCGACCTCCGGGTTGAGGATCCGGCGCAGGCGGGGCGTACAGGCCGTCACCTCGTGCCGCGACCACAGCTGCTCGAACTCGGGGCAGATCGACCGCAACCGGGCGATATCCGTCTCCCAGTCCGGGTCGCCGACATGCTCGCCGTACGCGGACCGCAGCCGACCGACCAGGTACGGGACCTCGGTGTCGTAGTTCAGCAGCTGGTCGCGGGCGGTCGGCTCGGTGACGAGGCACCACAACTGGTTCCTGTGGACGCAGGGCAGCTGATGCCAGTCGTGGAACAGGTCGTGGTACGCACGGTTCGCCCGGATGGTGTCGAACCGGGTGTTCGTGATCACCGCCGGCAACGGGTCGAGCGCCTCCACGATCTCCTCGAACACCGCTTCGCTCGCACAGTCCGTGGCCCGCGGCAGCCGCACCGGCGTCGCCTCGGCCAACCGGTACAGGTGCTCGCGCTCGACGGGCGTCAGCCGGAGCGTCGTCGCGACCGCGTCCAGCACCTGCCCGGATGCGTTGATCGGTCGGCCCTGCTCGAGCCAGGTGTACCAGGTGACGCCGACGCCGGCGAGCTGCGCCAACTCCTCCCGCCGCAACCCAGGCGTCCGCCGCCGCCCGCCCCCGGGCAGCCCGACGTCCTCAGGCGTCACCCGAGCCCGCCGCGCCTTCAAAAACTCCCCAAGCTCAACCCGCTGCGCACTCACCCGACCAAGTCTCCCCCACCCCACCGACAGGAAATGCTGGGAATCACGGCCGCCGTCCGAAGGCGTCGAGCAGTCTCGCCTGCAGAGTGGCGTCTGCGGGCACAGTCCCGCTGGGGCCGTCGCCGTATGCGCCGAACGCGAGCATGTCGGGCAGGTGCGGTTCAACCGCGACCCAGAGGCGTTGGACAACGCTCGGATCGAGTGCCTCGTCGAGCCCCGCGGCGCGCAAGAGATCCCACGCATGGACAACGAGATCGACGAGACGGAACCGCAGGAAGGAGCTCGCAGGAATGTCGCGCTTCGGATGTGGAACGACCTGATCCGGCGCCGCCGCACCGAACGCCGCCGACTGGCGGGCCGCAGACTCGGCAACGGCAGCCACCGGGTCGTCACCCAACTGGTCGAAGTCCAACTGTGCCCTGGCCTCGTCCAGACTCACGCCGCCAAGAATCAGAGCGCTGAGGCGGTTGCCGACGACCACGTGCTCGACCAGTTCCCGAACGTCGACGTCCGACGGCGTCGGGCTTGACCAGGCGTCGGGCGGCAACTGGCGTACGACACGCTCGAACTCGGCCGACGCGGCGTCGATCAGCTCCATGTCCGAACTCTACGTCCGCATCGGACCTCGCCTTGACGGGCTTGGGGCTCAGCCGGCGAGGGCTTGTACTACTCGGCTGGGGGAGGGCTTGCCGAGTTGTTCGGCCATCCAGGTGCTGGTGCTGACGAGCTTCTCGAGGTCGACGCCGGTCTGGATGCCAAGCCCGTTCAGCTGCCAGAGCAGGTCCTCGGTCGCAAGGTTGCCGGTGGCGCTCTCGGCGTACGGGCAGCCGCCAAGCCCACCAGCCGAACTGTCGACCGTGGTAACGCCTTCGCGGAGGGCGGTGAGGGTGTTCGCGAGCGCCTGCCCGTACGTGTCGTGGAAGTGCACCGCCAGCTTGTCCACACCCACCCCGGCCGCGCCGAACGCGGCGAGCAGCGCAGTCACCTGCCCCGGCGTCGCGACACCGATCGTGTCGCCGAGGGACAGCTCGTGACACCCGAGCTCAACCAGCCGCGCCCCGACCTTGACGACCTGATCGATCGGTACGTCGCCCTCCCACGGATCGCCGTAACACATCGACACGTATCCACGTACCGCCAATCCGGCCTCGAGCGCCCGCTGGACCGTCGGCGTGAACATCGCGAACTGGTCGTCCAGCGTCGAATTCAGGTTCTTCTCGGCGAACGTCTCGGTCGCGCTCGCGAAGATCGCGATCTCCCGCACACCGGCCGCGAGCGCGCGATCCAGCCCGCGTTCGTTCGGGACGAGGACCGGGGCGCGTACGTCGTCGGGCAGGTCCAGCTGTTCGAGGAGCTCGGCCGCGTCGGCGAGCTGCGGGACCCATTTCGGATGTACGAAGCTGGTCGTCTCGATCGTCGTCAGCCCCGCGTCGAGCAGCCGCCGGACGAACTCGGCCTTGACCGCCACGTCGACGACCGCCGACTCGTTCTGCAGCCCGTCGCGGGCGCCGACCTCGTAGATCGTGACCCGTTCGGGCAGTCCCTCGGCCTGGACCAGCTGCGGTTCGCGCATCGTGCTGCCTCCTCGTCGAGCCTGACGGCCGAGCCTGACACGGGATCTCCGCGACAATGCTCTCGATGACCACTCTTGCTGCCATTCTGCGTGCCGTCGAACGCGGTGTGTTCCCGCCCCCGGATCTCCGCACCGTCGTCGTACCTCCACCGTCGGTCCGGGAGTCGTGCGTCGTCGCGTTCACGGCCCACATCGTCGTCGCCGCCGACGTCACGCCGGAGTGGGTCGCGGAGCGAGTCCCGGACGGGGACGTGAGCGCCCCGACGAACCCGCCGTTCCTCTCGGCCCTCGAGGAGTTCACCGGCCGCCGCGTCGGCTCGCTCGACGCGATGCTCCTCGCCCCGGCCCTCACCGACGAGGCCGAACGCGCCGCAGCAACCGCAGGCCTCACCGAACTCGAGAACCTCGACCATCCCCGCGTCGACCACGCCTGGCGCTACCGCGACGACGTCCGGGTGTACGTCGACGAGCTCGGCGGCCTCGTACTGACCGGCCGCGGCGTCGCCGACCGCCTGGAATGCGCCATCGAGGTACCACCCGAAGCCCGCCACCAAGGCCACGGCCGCCGCCTCGCCCGAGCGGCCCGCGCACTGATCCCACCCACAGCCTCGATCTGGGCCCAAATCACCCCCGGCAACGCAGCCTCCCTACGAACCTTCATCGCCGCCAACTACAAGCCGGTCGGATCCGAAGCCCTCCTCATCAAGTGACCAGCACCCGAACAACCAACAAATAGTTGCCAAAAGCCCCCAATCCACACCTGTGGAAAACCCTGGGGACAGTCGCGACGGTGACGACTAGCCACCAGCCCCGGTTGGGCCGGTGGTGCCGCTCGAGCCGGCCCCGACGGGGACCTTCGGCTGCGGGTTCGACGACGGAGCTGCGGGTTGGGTCCGCTTGCCACCGGAGCTCATCGGCCCGCGACCGGATCGACCGCCGCCCCCGGACGACCCACCAGGGCCGCCGCCTGCTTCCCCGGCGGAGTGCGCGGCGGCTCCGGCGAAGGTGCCTGCGGCCTTGCGAGCCGCAGACGCGGCCACGCCGACCGGACCCAGCGCCGCGCTCGCACCTGCCGCCTTGGCGCCAGTGCTTGCGGCACCACTGGCGCCTCCACCTGATGCACCTCCACCCGACATGCCGCCGCCCGAGGCCCCGCCACTGCGGCTGGACGACGGTCCGACGTTGAGTGCACCCGTCGCCAGCGAGCCCATGTCGGGACCCGCACTCCCCATACCGGACGAGCCTCCGGCCACCGCTGCCGTGGCCGGCACCGCGAGCCGCAGCAGCGCCGGCATCGCAAGGATGGCAAGCATCATCATCATCAGCGCGGTGAGGGACTGCATCACACCGGAGTTGTCCCCACTGAGCATGTTCTCGTTCTTGAGCTTGATCGCGGCCGCGTAGATGAGAGCTGCCGCCGGCTTGTAGGCGACGAAGCCGAGCGTCCACGCGCAGTACTTCTTGAGCCAGGCCTTGCCGACCTCGGTGTTGGTCGCCGCGGCGGCGAGTGGCAGCGTCGAGCCGAGCAGAACGAGCATTGCCGAGCGGATCAGCATCAACACGATCTGAATCAGCGACGCGAACGTCGCCAATTGGGCGAGGACCATGAACATCATCCTCGACTGAAACTCCTGACCGGAATTGTGCTCGGTCTGGGCGGTGACCATCTTCGTCATCATCGAGGCGAAGCTGTTACCTCCGATCGCGGAGTTCACGACGTTCACGGCGAAGTCGTCCGACCAGGCGATCAGCAACTGCACGACCGCCGTGCCTGCACCGCATACGACAACGAAGGTCAGCATCGCTTTGAGCAGATCCTGCAACGGCTTGGCTCGCTGCTCCCAAGCCATTCGGATGCCCGCGACAACGATCGCCAAGGTGAAGATCGCGGCGGTCAGGGCAAAAGTCTGCGAGTGGACGAAGGCAACCGTCTTGCTGTCGGTCCACGACCCGTCGCCGGACGGCGTCGCAAGAGCGACCGGCGTGTGCGGCTTCACCCAGAATGTCGCCAACGAGTTCAGTGCGGTCGAGAAGAACTCCGTCGACATCCGGTTGAAGTTGTCGAACCAGTTGGTCGCGACCGACTGGACGCCGGCGACGACGTGGCACGTCAGGTTTGTCGGACCACACATCAGATACCACTCCACTTCACGAAGTCGTCCAGGTCGCGGTGCTGTGCGAATGGCGCTCCGACGGCTTCGCCGGGCTGTGGGGGCTGAACCCGCCAGTCGCCCCGGGACCAGACCAGGGTCAAGCTGGCACTCATGTACACGGACTCGACAGGCATGGCGAGCATGACGCTCACCCGATCAGGAGCCGCGTCGACGATCCGATAACCGACTGGCTGGGCCGGCGACTCGGTACTCGCCGAAGGGTCCTCGGTGCTGACCTCCTGGAGCAGGGCGTCGGTTGCAGGTCCAGGGACCATGAGCTTCTTGACGGTGGGGACCCGCTTGGTCTGGTCGGCGGTGGCCGCGATCGCGCTGTACGCGGCGTACAGCGCACCGGTCGGTGAGTGCGCGAAGCAGTGCCGGAATCCGTCCGAGTCGGTCGTTGCCGGGCCGAACTTCGAGGATCGCGGTACGACCACGCGCCGGCTGACCTCCCAACTGTCGGCCGCGGGCGCCGACGCGGGGACCGTCTGGTCGCCGGCCGGGACGTCGCACGAGCCTGTCTGTCGCTGATGGTCAACGCTGCTGCTCTGCGAGGGGTTGTCGACCGGAGTGGCGGGCGCCTGAGCCGGCTGGGTGGCCGGGGCGTCAGTGGGCTGAGGCGCCGACACGGCGCTGACTGCCCGCTGATCAACCGTGCTCGCCTGTGACGAACCGCGGCCGACGACGATGACCGCCAGGCCACAGATCAGGACCGCGCCGACCACGATGCACGCCGCGATGAAACCCGCGCCGTACGGCGATTTGTCTTCCTCGTCCTTGCTCATGTCCACTCCCCGATCCGCCGGTTCACAACCTCAGGGCACAAGGTTCGCAAAGATCGGGGAGGGCCCGCGGAAGTTATCCACAGGGGGATTTCGGGGTCTGAATGCGTTCTAGACCGGATCTCGGGGAGGGTGTCCGCTACGCTCAGAGGGTTTGCGATTCTGGGTCGATCTGTAGCCAAAGGGTCACCCCGTGTAGCGAAGTGAACTGGTCAGCTAATAGAGTCCGCGCATGACCATCGCGCCTTCGCTTTGCTCGCCCCTAGCGCTCGCCGATGCAGACTCCACCCGCGCTGCCGAACCCTGGGAAAGCGACGTGCTGACGGCCTACGGCCTGCTGCGAGAAGCAGCAGCCGAGCTCGATCACCTGATGCGCCATTCCCTGAAGCGCAGTGGACTGCAAATGGCAATGTTCGAACTGTTGCTACGGCTGGCCCGTAGCAACGGGGAGAAGCAGCGTCTTACGTCCCTTGCCAGGGACCTGACCGTCACCACTGGTGGCATCACCCGACTGGTCGACCGTGCCGAGAACCTCGGACTGGTCCGCCGGGAGCCGTGCCCCGACGATGCCCGCGGCTCGTTCGCCGTCCTGACCGAGGAGGGGAAGCGGCGGCTGCGCGAAGCACTGCCGGATCACCTGCTCGAGATCGACAGCCTCTGGATGTCTCAGTTGGCGGACGAGCGGGACGTCGTTCTCGGCAGGCTTCGCCGGGTCCGGGACAACGCCCGGCGTTGGCCGAACGGCCGGCCGGGACTCGGGCCGATCACGCCCGACCGGATCTGACCACGATTCCGGGTCACCGCACAACCGCACGAAGCATTACCCGCGACTAACGGATGGGGCGCCCGACTGGTGTCGGGCGCCCCATCGCGCAATGGTTGAGAAGTGAAGCAAGCCTCGGACCAGCCACACCCCGGCACGAGCACGCCCGACAACGGCTGGCCCACGTATGCGGCCCGCCCCACGACCGACGGCCGGACGGCCCGCACCCGTACCCGCGAGCGCACAACCACCCCACTGGCTGAGGACTCCGCCGGTGGTACGGGTGGCCCCTCCGGGGGGAGTGCCGGCGGGGGTTCGGCGGGGCGATTGGTGCCGGGTCGGCGGGGTCTGAGGTGGCGTGGGGCCGTCGGTGGTGTGCTGGCGGCGTTGGCCGGGCTTGCTGTCGGAAGCTTGGTGGCGGCCGTCCTCGGTACGCCACAGACGCCGGTGGTGGCGATCGGGTCCGCGTTCATCGACCGGGTGCCGCCGTGGCTCAAGGATCTCGCGATCTCCTTGTTCGGCACGCACGACAAGACCGCGCTCCGGGTCGGCATCCTGATCGTGGTCGCGGCGCTCGCCGCGGTCGGCGGGATGCTCGCCGTGCGTCGGTACTGGGCCGGCGCGCTGATCACGATCGCGCTCAGCGCTGTCGCCGTGGTGGCGGCCTTCACCCGCGCGGACTCGGGCCAGACCGGGTTCCTGCCGTCGGCGCTCGCGGGCGTCGCCGCGCTGCTCGTACTGCGCCTGTTCAGCCGGCGACTCGAGCCGCTGATCGACTTCCCTGACGACGGCGTCAGCCGGCGCGGCTTCCTGCAGCTCTCGACCGGTGTCGCCCTCGGATCGGCCGCGGTCGCGGTCCTCGGCAAGGTCGTCGGCGGGAACCGCGCCGCGGTGGCCGACGCTCGCAAGCAGCTCCAACTCCCGCAGCCTCCGACCCTCGCGCCGCCTGCCGGCGTACAAGCCGACGGCGCCGTCCCGTGGGCCACCCCGAACGCCGACTTCTATCGCATCGACACCGCGCTCTCGGTGCCGCAGATCGTGCCCGCGGACTGGAAGCTGCGCATCCACGGCATGGTCGGCAAGGAGATCGAGCTGAACTTCGACGACCTCCTGAAGCGTCCGGTCGTCCACAAGTGGGTGACGCTGACCTGCGTCAGCAACGAGGTCGGCGGCGACCTGATCGGGAACGCGCTCTGGTCCGGCGTGCTCCTCAAGGATCTGCTCCAGGAGGCCGGCCCGGCGGCGGATGCCGACGCGATCAAGTCGACGTCGAAGGACGGGTTCACCGCCGGTACGCCGCTGCCGACGCTGCTCGACGACCGGCAGGCGATGCTGGCGTTCGCGATGAACGGGGACCCGCTGCCGGTGGAGCACGGCTTCCCGGTACGCGTCGTTGTCCCCGGCCTGTACGGCTACGTGTCGGCGACGAAGTGGCTGGTCGACATCGAGGTGACGCGGTTCGACCAGTTCGAGGGGTACTGGACGCCGCGCGGGTGGTCGGCGCTCGGACCGATCAAGCTGTCGTCGCGGATCGACACCCCGCGCGGTAAGAAGGTCGAGCCGGGCCAGGTGACGGTCGCAGGCGTGGCCTGGGACCAGCACGTCGGTGTCTCGAAGGTCGAGGTCCGCGTCGATGGGGGCTCCTGGCAACAAGCCACACTGGCGACGGACCCGTCGATCGACACCTGGCGGCAGTGGCACTGGAGCTGGGACGCGCCGCGCGGCAACCACGTCCTGCAGGTACGCGCGTTCGACGCCAAGGGAACGCCCCAGGTCGAAGACTCGGCACCCCCGGCTCCGAACGGGTCCACCGGTCTGCACACGGTCAACGTGAAGGTCGGCTGACCGCCTCGAGCACCATCGGCAGGAAGGTGTGCTCCAGGGAGCCGGACGGGACGTCGTCCGGCTCCAGGAGACTCTGAGCGCGCGACCCTTCGTGGACCGCGATGACCAGGCGGACGAACTGCTCGGCCGGGACGCTGAGCTCCAGCCCGCTGGTCTCGGTGATCTGCTCCACCAGCTTGGTCAGGCTCTCGCGGAACATCGCTCGCTGCTTCTTCAGCGCCTCCGCCGCCTCGGCGTCGCGGAGCGCATGCAGCGTGAACTCGGCCGAGATCAGATGCCACTGCCGTTGATCCGGCGCGGTCTCGTCGAGCAGCCCGAGGACGGCGTCGAGCAGCGTGCCGGGCTGGTTCGCGAGCTCCGGGAGCAGCGCCTCGATCTGCTCCAGCAGCCGGTCGGTCGTGGCCTGGAAAAGCGCCAGGACGAGCTCGTCCTTGGACCCGAAGTTCGAGTAGAAGGCGCCGCGGGTGAATCCGGCGCGCTCGCAGATGTCCTCCACCGACGCGCCGTGGAAACCGCGCTCGGCGAACACCTCCAGGGCTCCCTCGAGGAGTCGGGCCCGGGTGTTGGAGCGGCGGCGCTTGAGCGGTTCCATAGGAGTAGGATACAGTTCTGTATTGAATACACAACCGTATTGAACGGGGATGCAGGATGGAGCTCGAGGCCGTCGGGATCAGCGTGCAGGGTCCGCATGCACCGATGCTGCACACCACGTCGGTGTCCGTGGCCGACCACCAGGTGGTGCTGCTGACCGGCTACCCGGGCGCCGGCCACGTGGCTGCGTCGCTAGGACTCTCCGGGCGACTCAAGCCCGACACCGGGACGGTCCGGCTCGACGGGAAGGCTGACCTCGCGCTACTGCGTCGACGGGTCGCCGTGGTCGACGCACCGGGCATCACCGAGCCGGACGATGCCCTGCCGGTTCAGACGGTCGTTGGCGAGGAGTTAGCCATCGCGGGGCGCAAGGCAGGGCGTAAGGCAGTGCTGGAGTGGCTGACCGAGCATGACGCCGCAGAGCATGCTGACAAGCGGTTCGAGCACCTGCCGGTCGCCGTACGGACCAGGCTGCTCACCGAGCTCACCGTGGCGCGCCCCGACGTACAGGTGGTCATTCTGACCATGCCAGACCGGCATGGTGGCGATCCGCACGGTTGGTACGAGCTGGGTCGCGGACTGGCCGCAGACGGGTACGGCGTGATCATCACCTGCGCCGACGCGGCGGCCCGGCTGCTGGACATCAAGGCGGCTCGCATGGGCGAGACCGACCAGCCTGACCCGGTGCAGGTCACACCGACAGCTCCTGTCGAGCCGGTAGCTGCCATTGAAGACGAAGAAGACGACGAGGACGAAGAGGAGACAGAGGCGTGACCGCGCTGCGGATGGCCCTGAGTGAGTTGCGGCGCCTGACGGCCGGGCGGCTGCCCAAGCTGGCGGTGGTCGCGCTGCTGCTGGTGCCGGTGCTGTACGGCGGCCTCTACCTCTACGCGAACCACGACCCGTACGGGCGACTGGACAAGATCCCGACGGCCGTGGTCGTCGAGGACTCCGGTACGACGCTCGCGACCGGGGAGAAGCTCAACGTCGGACCGGAGGTCGCGGACGAACTGGTGAAGTCGAAGAGCTTCGACTGGCACCGCGTGGATCGTGCGGACGCGACCGACGGGGTGTCGGACGGGAAGTACGAGTTCGCGCTGGTGCTGCCCAAGTCGTTCTCGGCAGACCTGGCGTCCAGTGCCGACTTCAAGCCGAAGCAGGCGCAGCTGGAGCTGCTGACCAACGACGCGAACAACTACATCGCCCACACGATCGCCAACCAGGTCGTCGCGCAGGTGACGAAGACGGTGGCGTCGCAGGTGAGTGAGACGGCCGCGTCGCAGCTGCTGGCCGGCTACAACACCATCCACAAGCAGGTGAGTTCCGCGGCCGCCGGCGCCGCTCAGTTGCAGACCGGTCTGACGTCGGCTGCGACCGGGGTCACGAAGCTCCAGTCGGGTGCCAAGCAGCTCAACACCGCGCAGCAGCGGCTCTCGGCCGGCGCGACACAGCTGTCCACCGGCGCGACGCAGGCGTCGCAGGGCGCATCGTCGTTGGCCTCGGGTGCCGCGCAGCTCGACAGCGGCCTGGGTACTTTGAAGGACAAGACGGCCTCGCTGCCCAAGCAGACCAAGCAGCTCGCCGAGGGTGCGGATCAGGTTGCCGACGGCAACGAGAAGATCGCCGGCGTCGGGAAGCAGGTCGCGACCGCGTCGAGCACGTTGGTGAAGGACCTGAAGTCGTTCGACACGCAGCTCGCCGCGCGGCTGAAGGCGCAGGGACTGAGCCAGCATCAGATCCGGGTGATTCTGCAGGACACCGCGAAGCTGCGGGCTCCCGTGGTCCAGGCGAACACCAAGATCCAGTCGACCTCGAAGCAGCTCAACCAGCTCGCGACCGGCGCCCGGAAGGTTTCGAACGGCGCATCCACGCTGGCCAAGGCGACCCCCGCACTGACCAGTGGGATCAGTACTGCAGCCAGCGGCGCGCACCAGCTCAACACTGGTGCCGGCCAGCTGAAGACCGGGCTGGGCACGTTGCAGACCGGTGCGCAGAAGCTCGCTGCGGGTGAGAAGCAGGCCGTGACCGGGCAGGGGCAACTGCTTACCGGTGTGAACAGCCTCGCGACCGGTGTTGGCCAGTTGAAGACTGGCGCGACGCAGCTGAACACCGGCCTGGTCAGTGGCGTGAAGCAGATTCCCAACCCGACCGCTGATCAGCGCAAGGCCGTCGCGGAGACGCTGGGCGCACCTGTGACGCTGCAGAACGTCTCACAGGCCACAGCGGACAGCTACGGCGCCGGGCTGGCTCCGTTCTTCCTCAGCCTGGCCTGCTGGATCGGTGCGTATGTCCTGTTCCTGCTGGTGCGACCACTGTCGCCGCGGGCGCTGGCCGCCCTGCAGTCACCGTTCCGGGTGGCGCTCGGCGGTTGGTTGCCTCCGGCCCTCTTCGGCGCAGTGCAGGCGACGCTGGTCTTCGTGGCCGTCACCGTCGGCCTCGGGATCAACGCGGCGCACCCCTGGCTGACGGTCGGATTCCTGATCCTGACGTCGTTCACCTTCGTCGCGATCCTGCATGCGCTGTCGGCGTGGTTCGGTGCCGTGGGCAAGTTCCTCGGGCTCGTACTGATGGTCGTCCAACTGGTGAGCGCCGGCGGGACGTTCCCGTGGCAGACGATCCCGCAGCCGCTGTACTTCTTCCACCACGCCCTCCCGATGAGCTACGCGATCGACGGCGTCCGGCACCTGATGTACGGCGGCCCCGGCGCCTCCCTCGGCCGCGACCTGCTCGCGTTGGGCGCCTGGTTCGCGGTTGCGATCGCCGCCTCGACGCTGGCGGCCCGCAACCAGCGGGTCTGGCCGGCCAAGAAGCTCCAGCCGGAACTGGTGCTGTAAAGCCGTCGGCGAGCCATTGACCGGGCCTGATGTTTGCGTGAACATCAGGCCCATGAGCTCAACCGTCCGCCGGATCGCCGCCGCGATGCTCTCGGTCGCCGCCGCCGTCACCGCCCTGACAGCCCCCTCGACCCAGGCGGCACCCCCGCCCGGCGACACCAACGCGTTCCGCGGCGTGAACTGGGCCGATCCGCGCGACAACTACGCGCACGACGAGGTGGTCCCGTCCGGTCTCAGTACGGCGGACAGCTACCGGACGACGTACCGCAAGGCCGACGGGATCGTGGGCGAGTTCCGTAAGGAGCTCAAGGCGAACACGGTCCGGCTGCCGATCAACCCGTCGAGCGTCGGGACCGCCTGGTGGACGTCGTACCGCGGTGCGATCGATGCGGCGGTCGGGCGCGGGTTCAAGGTCATCCTCAGCTACTGGGAGGCCGACAACGCCAAGGACGGACGCGTCGACGATCCGGCCGCGTACGCCGCCATGTGGGACACCGTCGTCAAGGCGTACGGGAAGAACCCGCACGTGTACTTCGAGCCGATGAACGAGCCGTTCGGGTACTCGCTGCCCGAGTGGGTGACGCTCACGTCGGGCTGGATCGCCCGGCATCACGACGTACCGCGCGGCCGGATCGTCATCTCCGGCACCGGCTACAACGACAACGTCACCGGGGTCGGCGCGGCGCCGGAGCTGCGCGGAACGCTGCTGTCGTTGCACTTCTACGGATTCTGGGCGTCCGACACCACGGAGGCCGCCTGGTTGGCGAACCTGCGGCCGCGGATCGGTACGTACGGGTGGCGGACGATCATCGACGAGGCAGGTTCGCCGATGACGATCGGGCTCAACTACGGCAACCACGAGGGGAACGTCTACACGGCGTACCTCGGTGCGCTCACGCAGGTCGCCCGCGAGAACGGGATGGGCATCGTGTACTGGCCGGGGCTGCGTACGGGCGACTCGTACTCGATGACGACGCAGGTCGGACCGGCGGATCTCCAGGTCAACAGCCGCAGCGGCCTCGACCAGCTGTGGTGGGGTTGGCGGCTGCTGAAGGACGAGCCGACCAACACCCTGCCGCCGGCCCCGCCCGGCGAACCACTGTGGGGTGTCGCGAGCGGCCGATGCGTCGACGTACCCGGGTTCTCGACGGCACCCGGTACGTCACTGGATCTGTGGGACTGCAACAACGGCGGCAACCAGTCGTGGAACTACACAGCCGCCAAAGAACTGACGGTGTACGCGAACATGTGCATGACGACCGGCACCACCGTCACCATCGAGACCTGCACCGGCGCACCCAACCAAGCATGGGACCTCAACGCCGACCAAACCATCACCAGCCCCGCCGCCCCAACCCAGTGCCTAGCAGCCGTCGGCACCGGCAACGGTGCCCCTGTCACCACCACCCCCTGCAACGGATCCAACACCCAGAAGTGGACCCGCTAATACACAGACCCCGTTGCGCGAAAGAGTATTTCGTGGCTACTCGGATGGGTCTATAGCGTCGGATTTATGGATTGGGACTTTGGGTCGGCTGAAGAGCTTTTGGATGCGTTGCGGGCTGGGGACGTGACCTCGGTTGAGCTGGTTGAGGGGGTGATTGCGCGGATCGAGCGGGAGGACGAGGCGGTCAATGCCGTTTGTGTGCGGGACTTTGAGCGGGCACGGGCGGATGCGGAGCTTGCCGATCAGACTCGGGCTCGGGGGGAGGAGCGACCGCTGCTTGGGATTCCGGTGACGGTCAAGGAGTGCTACAACATGGCGGGGCTGCCCACGACGTGGGGCATGCCGGAGTACGCGGACTATATGCCGACCGAGGACGCGGTGGCGGTGGCGCGGCTGAAGGCCGCCGGTGCGGTGGTGGTTGGTAAGACCAATGTGCCGTTGGGATTGCAGGACATTCAGACCTTCAACGAGATCTATGGCACGACCAACAATCCGTGGGACCACGATCGCACCTCGGGCGGTTCGTCCGGCGGGTCGGCGGCGGCGCTGGCGTCCGGGTTCGGGGCGCTTTCGCTCGGCTCCGACCTCGCCGGTTCGCTGCGTACGCCCGCGCATTTCTGCGGCGTCTACGCGCACAAACCGACCATCGGACTCGCGGCCAACCGTGGCATGGTTCCGCCGACCGCGCCGGCCCTGCCGATCGACCTCGACCTGGCTGTCGTCGGGCCGATGGCGCGGAGTGCCCGCGACCTCACGCTGCTGCTCGACGTGATGGCCGGGCCGGACCCGCTGACGCTCGGCGTGGCGCACGAGTTGAAGCTGCCTCCCGCACGCCACGAACGGCTCAGCGACTTCCGGGTCTTGGTGCTCGACGAGCATCCGCTCATCCCGACCAGTTCGGCTGTACGCGAAGGCGTGCGCCGGGTGGCCGACGCGCTCGTCGGCAACAGCGCCCACGTCGTACATGACAGTCCGCTGCTGCCTGATCTGGCCGAGGCAGGGACGCTCTACATCCAGCTGCTGTTCTCGGGCGCTGTCGCGCACTTTCCGATCGAGGAGCTCGAGGACCGCATCGCCGGACTCAGCGCGGACGACCAGAGCTTCGCCGCCGCGCAACTCCGCGCCATGGTGTTCAGCCACCACGACTGGATGCAGGCGAACTACCGTCGCGAACTCCACCGCCACGGCTGGCGGCAGTTCTTCGCCGAGTTCGATGCGGTGGTGTGTCCGATCACGCCGACGCCCGCGTTCCCGCACGATCACGACCCCAACGCGCTGGAACGCAAGCTCGACATCGACGGCGTCGAGTACCCGTACTTCGACCAGCTCGTCTGGGCCGGTCTGGCGACGATGCCCGGCCTGCCCGCCACCGCGATCCCGGCCGGCCGCTCCCCCGAGGGTCTCCCGGTCGGAGTGCAGCTCATCGGCCCGATGTACGAGGACCGCACCCCGCTGCGCCTGGCCGAACTGCTCGAAGAAGAGCTGGGCGGCTTCCAGGCCCTATAAATCAGCTGTTGACGAAGTCGGCCGTTTGCTTGAGGAGCTGGTTCGTCGTGGGCTGGTCGAAGAAGGTGATCAGCGCCTCGTACGTGCCGGCTTCCGCTGCGCACGGGTCCACGACGTACCCGAAGTAGCCGTCGGTGTACCCGATGACCCGCGTGATCGGGTGCGTGCTGTCAGCCTGGAGACACGCGCCGTGGACCGCGAACAGCTCGACCGGCAGGTTGATCCAGCAGACCCCGCCCATCGAGACGGTGCTGATCGAGAGGTCATATGCCGGTGGCAACAAAGCGGCCGACATCAGCGCCTGACCGCGGGCGCCGTCCAGCCGGGTCTGTGAGATCCGGCCGGACGGGTCGTCCTTGCCGTTGACGTGGCTGGCGGCCGCGGACACGACCTTCGCGGCCTCAGCCGCGGGCGGGATGTTGCGGACCGGCAGGGTGAGCGTCGTACGGCGGATGACCGGCGCGGCCTGAGGCAGCTCCAGGCCGGGCTGGGCAAGCGCCTCGCGAACGCGACCGGCGAGCAACGATCCGAGGCGCGTGACCTCGGCCGCACCGCGCCCCTGCCGGGTGAACCGCGGGCTCACGTCCCCCGCGGCACCCTGGAGGAATCCGACGACGGCGGGCGCGAGCGCCGCACGAGCAGCGCCCGGCCAGTCGGCCGAGTACTTCAGGTTCTCCGGTCCGTACGTCGTCGGGTGACAGGCGAAGTCGAGCAGTACGGCCTCGAGCGCGCCGGACGCCGAGTGCAGCGCGAGGATGCCGGCCGTGTTGTCGTGCGGACCGTTGCGCCGATGCCGGTTCGTACCGACGCCGACGACCTCGATCGAACGCCAGGACGCGGTCACCGGCTGCGTCTCCAACTGCACCGAGCGCACCGCGCCGACGAGCGCGTCAACCAGGTCGGCCTCGCGCGCGGCGGGGATCACCGGATGGATCTCACCGGTCCAGCCGGACGGTCCCGAATGCGTGTGTGACGCGGACACCACGACGTGCGACGGCGGGATGCCGGCCGCGGCGCCTGCGGCCGCGGCGAGCTCGCTACGCAACTGGCACCCGACGGCGATCGCGTCCAGCGTGAGCCAGAGCACGCCCGGGTCGTCGGCGGTCGACAACCAGATGATGCTCGCTCGCAGTGGGTCCGCCGTGCCGGTCGCGACGTCCGCGCGGGCGGCGTAGCCGTCGAGCAGATGACCGGGCGGAGGCGTGACGTCGAGGGACTTCGCTGCCAGTCGGAGTTCGGTCACTTGAGTGCTCCCGCGGTCATACCGGTGCTGATCTGCCGATGGAAGACAAGATATACGGCCAGGACCGGAATTATCGAGATGGTCAGTCCGGCGAACAAACCGGAGAAGTCACTGTGGTACCCCTGAGTGACCGCGATATTCGCCAGCCCCTGGGTGACCAAGTACCGCTTCTCGTCGGTGTTCAGCACCAGTGGCAGCAGGTACTCGTTCCACATCCCGAGGAACTGGAAGATGCCGATGCTGACCAGACCGGGCCTGGCGAGCGGCAGCATGATGCGAAAGAGCACACCCCAATGAGAACACCCGTCGACAAGTCCTGCCTCGGCCAGCTCCTTCGACTGGGTCTTGAAAAAAGCCGTGAGGAAGAACACCGAGAACGACATCCCGTGCGCGGCGTACACCAGGATCAGCCCGAGGTACGAGTTCATCAGCCCGAGGTTCTGGATCACGAAGAACAGCGGCACCAGCGCCAGGAACCCGGGAAACACCATCCCCGCCACGAACACGTAGTAGAGCACTCGCGAGCCCGGGAACTCGAAATGTGCCAGCACGTACGCGACCGCCGACGACAGCAGCAACGTCAGTACGACGCCGGAGACCACGACGATCACGCTGTTGAAGAAGTACGAGCCGATGTGTGACTCGTTCCACGCGCGGGAGAAGTTGTTCCACTGCCAGTGGGTCGGCAGGCTCCACGGGCTGGTGAAGATGTCCTTGTCGGACTTGAACGAGCTGAGCACCGCCCACAGCAACGGGAACACGACCATCGCGCCCCACACGAGCAGGAACCCCTGGGACACCCCACCCAGCACTCGGGCGCCGGCCTGCGACCGGGCCGGAGCAGCAGGCGGTACGTCGGGCGTTACCGTCCGCGACGGTGACGTCAGCAAGGCCATCGCAGGCTCCTCAGTACTCGACCCGCTCGCGGCGGGTCAGCCGGAACGTGAGCAGGGTCAGGATCATGTTGATCGCGAACAACGTCACCCCGATCGCGGACGCGTACCCGAACTTCCCGTACGTGAATGCGTTCGTGTACATGTACAGCGAGATCACCTGGGTCGCGTCGTCCGGACCGCCCGGGCCGACCGACAGGATCTTCACCAGCGCGAACAGGTCCAGCGCCCCGATCACCTGGAACGCGAGCGCGGTCTGCACCGTGTTCCAGATCAACGGCAGCGTCACCCGGAAGAACGACTGCACCGCACCGGCCCCGTCGAGCAGGGCGGCCTCGTACAGCTCGCGAGGGATCGCCGCCATCGCGGCCGTGAACAGGACGACGTAGAACCCGACGCCGCCCCACACGACCACCGCCATGATCGAGCCGAGCGCGGTCTTCCCGTCGCCGAGCCAGAGCCGCGCCAGTCCGTCCAGCCCGACCGCGCGCAGGAACCCGTTCAGCAGCCCGCTGCGCGGCTCGAAGACGAACTGCCACAGCACGCCGACGATCGCGATCGACAAGATGCCGGGAAAGAAGTACACCACCTTGTAGATCCGGGATCCCGGCACGCCGCCGCGGTAGTTGAGTGCGGTGGAGAAGAACAGCGACAGCGTGACGACGATGATCGGCAGCGAGACCAGCAGGAACAGGTTGTGCCGCAGCGCCACCCAGAACACCGAGTCGTGGAACAGCGTGACGAAGTTCCCGAACCCGATGTAGTGGTAGGTCGCCGACAGCCCCTCCCAGTCCGTGAACGCGATCGGGAACGCCTGCACGTACGGCGAGATCACGAACACCGCGTAGACGGCCAGCGGAACGATCAGCAGGCTGATGACGAACCGGTACTTCCCGTGGTGCATCAGACGTGGAACTTCTTGATCGACGGGTCCTTCGCGGTCTCGTCGGCGTACTTCTGCATCTGCTTGCTCCACCCGTCCGGGGTGAGCTCGCGGTTCATCAGCGCGGCCATCGCCTTGTCGGAGTTGTCCAGCAGCTTCTTGTACCACAGCCGCCACGACCAGTCCGAGAACATGTTCGTACCGGCCGCCTCGATCACGTCCTGCATGGACTTGTTCGCCGAGGACAGCTCGACGCCGTCGGTGGCGCCCTTCACCACGGTCAGTGACTTGGTCACCTTGGTGAAGTTCTGCATGCACTGCTTGGACACGATGATCCGCAGCAGTTCGAGGCCGCCCTGCGGGTTCTTCGCCTTGGCCGGGACGATCAGCGCACCACCGGGACCGCCGGTGACCGTCTCGAACGGGGCCTTGTCGGCGGACGACATGCCCGGCACCGGCACCATCGTCATCCCGAGGTCCTTCGGGGCGATGTCGCCGAGCTCGTTCTCGAGCCAGCCGCCGCACGGGATGAAGACCGCCTTGCCCTGCGCCCAGTACGTCTGCGACTGGGTGTGCGTGAGCGCCTGCGAACCCTCCAGCAGGTAGCCCTTCGCGGCCAGCTCCTGGTAGCCCTCGGCGGCCGCGATGAACGCGGGGTCGCGCCAGGCGTTCGGCTCCAGGTTGTCGACCTTCTTCTTCAGGTCCGGGCCGGCCGCCTTGTACGCCGTCATCAGCATCGGGTTGGTGAGGTAGCCGGGGAACTTGCCCTGGTACGTCCACGGCGCGATGTCGGTCGTCTTCTTGATCTCCGCGCAGAGCGCGAGCATCTCGTCCCAGTGCTTCGGGTACTCCCAGCCGTGCTTGTCCATCAGCGGCTTGCTGTACCAGATCCCGCCGACGCCGAACACGTACGGCATCTCGTACTTCACGCCGTCGTACCGGCCGGCCTCGGCGACGCCGGGGAGCAGCGTGTCGCGGACCTTCACGCCCGGTTGCCCGTACGCCTCCATGTCGAGCAGCGACCCGATGTCCATGACCTGCTTCTTCGCGGCCAGGGTGGCGCCGTCCATGCCGACGTTCTCGATCAGGTCGGGCGGGTTGCCCTGGATGAACCGCGGCTGCAGCTGCTGCTGGAGCTGCTGGCCGCTGTTCAGCTTCACGTCCGCGTTCGGGAACTCCTTGCGGTAGAGATCCAGCGGCATCGTGGTCCATTCCTTGCCGTAGCCGCCGTCGAAGTTGAAGAACTCCAGCGGCTTGCTGCCGTCCACGGACGTACTGGAGCCGGCGGCCGGCGCGGCGGCCTTGTCCTGGACGGGCTTCGCACAAGAGGCGAGCGTGGCAACGGCGGATCCGGCCAGAGCGGCGCGGAGCAGGGTACGACGGTCGACCTCGATCATGATGACGAGTCCTCTCCGGGGCAATAACTGGGTCATGGATACGCCGCCGGACCGTGACTGCGGAAGGGGATTCGAGCCTGGTCGACAAGATCGACTAGACCACTGGTCGTGGTCTACGGGACCGGGATCGCGCCGACCAGGCGGGCGGTGAGGTCCATCGGGTTGGTGATCGCGTGCCCGACCACGACGGCGTACGCGCCCGCATCGCACACGCTGCGGACGTCTTCGGGGGTCCGGATCCTGCCCTCGGCAACGATCGGGCAGTCGAGCTTGGCGGCCAGCTGCCGGACCAGTTCGACGTCAGGTCCGGTCGGCGGACGGCCATTGGTATACCCCGACAGGGTCGTGGCGACGATGTCGGCACCGGCTTCCCGCGCCGCCAGGCCCGCGTCCAGGGTGTCCACGTCGGCCATTACCGGTACGCCGAGCTCGGCGTGGATCCGGCCGATCTGCTCCGCGACCTGGTGCCCGTCGGGCCGCGGGCGCAGCGTCGCGTCGAGCGCGATCAGGTCCGCGCCGGCGGCCACGATCCCGGCCGCGGCGTCGTACGTCGGGGTGATGAACACGCCGTCGGGGTCACCGAGCTTGTGGATCCCGATGATCGGCAGGTCGGTCACCGCGCGGATCGCGGCGACGTCCTGCGGCCCGTTGGCCCGGATCGCCCCTGCCCCACCGGCCTCGGCGGCCTGTGCCATCAGCGCCATCCCGGCCGGCCCGTAGAACGGGTTCTCGGGACCTGCTTGGCAGGACACCGCCAGGGTGCCGGGGGCAAGGGTTCTCATCGACGGTGCGTCACAATCAGGTCGGCGTACGTTCCGGCGGATCCGGTGGCGAGGCGTTCGGCTCCGTCGAGGGAGTTCCCGGCCGCGGGTACGAGCTGGGCGCGCGCGGGCAGTGCGTCGCGGACCGGTGCGAGCAACTGCTCGCCGGCGCCCGAGAACAGCCCGCCGACGCACGCGACCGGCGCGGGTCCTTCTCCGGCGAGCTGAGCGATCGCTGCGCCGATCGTCTCGGCGATGTCGTTGGCTGCGAGTACGACGAGCTCGTGCGCGACCGGATCGCCCTCGGCAGCGCACCGCAGCACCTCGGGAGCGAACCGGGCAACATCGTCGACGAGCGTCGACGAACGGTAGAGCGTCACCGGATCGAGCGCGGTGTCGGCAAGCTTGGTGACAGGCCCGCGACCGTCACGGGCGCGCTGTACGGCGACCAGCCCGGCCCGCCCGATCGCGAACGCACTGCCCGCATCGCCGAACAGGTACCCGTGGCCGTCCAGCTTCCGCCACGTCCCGTCGCGGTCGACCGCGAGACACACCAGACCGGTGCCTGCGGCAACCACCACGCCGTACCCGTCGGGAAGCGCGCCGGCGTGCGCGGTGACCATGTCCTGCGTCAGCCGCACCTCGTCGGCGTCCAGCAACGCGCCGACGTCCGCGGCGAACCGCTCCGCAACACCGGGCGCCTGCGGATAACCGGTGAGCCCGAGCGCAACAACCTCGACCGGCCCGTCCACCTGAGCCTCGGCCGCAGCGGCCCCGATCGCATCCAGCAACTTCTGCACGGCATCCGGCCCGTGCGTATAACCGGGCCCGGAACCAGTCCGCCCAGAAGGAAGAACCCGAAGCCGAAGGGCGGATTGCCCGCCGTCAATAGCAATGAAGGTCACGGGGCCTCCCGGTCTGGACTGAGGAGCGGAGAGAGCGAAGCGACCGGAGCGACGAGGGAAGACCGGGAGGAAGAGCCCCGTGACCACGCCGGCGCCGGAGGCCCGGCCAAAAGTAGAGTCATGCGGTGATCCAGTGTGAGTAGTCCTGCCAGGGAAGGTGCCAGCGGTTCACTTTCCGGGTACGGCGGTCCTGGCCGGCGGTGTCGTTCGCCACGAGGCGGACGCTGCCGAGCAACTCGTCGTACATCACGGCCGGTGAGCCGGTGAAATGCAGCGTACCGACAGGTTCCCACGGGGTGTGACCGCCGCGGACGTCGATCATCGAGCAGTGGTGGATCCGGCGGTCCGCTCCGAGGGCGTACACCTCGATCGCGCCGGCTCCGGGGTTGAACGCGACCACCGGGTCGTCGGCGAGCTCGAGGTCGCCGATCTGTTGCCAGCGGCCCTGACCGGTGCGGTCGTCGAGGTACGTGTGGTGCAGGTGGTTGTCGGCACCACGGACGTAGATCTCGTACGAGTTCGCCGGATCGTTGCGCGCCCAGACCGGTTCGCCACCCGCCTGCAGGTCGCCGAGGACCGCGTGGACGCCGGCCTGGGTGCGTCCGATGCGGCCGTCGTCGCGGCGATGGAACGCCGGCTCCGCGAGTTCACCGTCCGCGATGGAGGCGAACTCCGCACGGATCTTGGCAACAAGCTCGGTCCGGTCGGCTTGCGGTACAGGGAAGAAGGGCTTGCCCTGCAGGTACTGCATGGCGGCGATCAGGCTCGGGGCGACCGACCAGCCGGTCTCGACGCAGTACGGTCCCCAGCCGATGTCGGCGTTCGACCCGAAGTACTCCCAGGCGTCGAAGTCGAACGCACGCTGCCAGGTGCCGTCGAGTTGCTCGTCGGCCGAATCGTCGATCTGGATCCGGCTCAGGTAGTCGAGAACGCCGTGCGCCAGCTCCTCGAAGACCGGTTCGCCGGTGATCTGATGCACGATCGGCAGCGCCCAGGCCGCGAAGGGCGTGCCGTACAGCTGGTCGGTGACCGGGTCGCCGTTGGCCTGGAAGATCGACGCCTCGTCGACCCCGTACGCCTCGTTGCTCGGCGGGCACTTCCCGTCCCACTCGGCGAACCCGCCGTCGGGGCCCTGGCGGCTCTTCAGGTACTCGGCGAGCTTGAGCATGGTCTGTAGATAAAGGGGTTTACGAGTGTAGAAGTACCCGCCGGCGAGCGGCAGCAGGAAGCGGCCGGCCTCGCAGGTGCGGCTGGTCTCCAACCGGGCGCGCGGATAGTGCGAGGCCATGTGGTCGAGCCCGCGTTCGGCGATCTCCAGGTACGAGGGTTCGCCGGTGATGCCGTACGCGTAGAGGTAGGCGCACAACGCCGAGCTCTGCCAGTGCGAGGTGAGGTCGAGGCCGTCCTCGATCGGGCTGCGGCCGAACTCGTCCCAGCCCTTCACCATCAGCGTCGACGGGGTCCGCCACGGGTCGACCTGGAGGCCGAGCTCGGTGTTCGCGGTCCGGATCAGGGACTCGACGCCGCGCAGGCCGGCCTCGGTGTCGCCGGAGATCAGCGCGAAGAGTGCGATCCAGCCGCCGTCGTCGGCGAACAGGTTGTTGGTCGCGGTCAGATCGGTCCGGGCGCCGCGCGGTTCGAAGGCGCCGTACAGCGCGTTGCGGTCGGTCAGTTGCTCCTCTTCGACGACGCGGCGCATCAGGTTCGCGGCGATCGTACGGCCGCGCGGGAAGTCGGCGAGGTCGGCGTACATCCGGAACGCGTGCGCGGTCTGCGTGTAGCAGTCGCCGCGCGGGACCGGGCGGAACGGAAGCGTGCCGTCGAAGCCGATCTCGTTCGAGAAACCCTCTGCGACGCCGTTCGAGCCGTCGGGAGCGTCGTAGAACATGCCGGCCTTGTCGAACCAGGCGATGCCGCGGTCGACCATCCGCCGGTAGCGCTCCGGGCGCGGGCCGACGCTCACGCTCGTGGTGTGATTGCCGACCGCGAAGGTGTGCTCGCCATCGGGAAGCGCGGCGAGTTCACTTTCGTACCGGCCGGGCGAGACCTCGATCAGCTCGACGTCCGACTGCGGCTTGGTGGTTGCGCGGACGACGAGCTTCACCGGTTCGCCGGACGCGGACCAGACATGGGGCTCGGTGAAGACCTCGACGTCGGGTGCAGCCTCGGTGCGCGTGAGTTCGGCGACGATCAGCTGCAGCAGGCGCGTCCAGCGGCGTACCGGCTTGTAGCGGCCCTGAAGGTGATGGCTGAGCGCAGTTGTGGCGTAGAGCAACCGGCCGTCGCCGATCCGTACGTCGAGGAGAGCCGGGAAGGTGTGCTCGGGCGGGCCGAAGACCGCCTTGTGCGTGCCCGCCACTGAGCCGTACGTGAGCAACTCGGTCGAGCCCGCCGGTGCGACCACCTCCTGCGCGCGCGAGAGGTGCTCGTCGAGGATGCTCAGCGGCTCGATGCCCCGGAACGCCTCGCGCGTGAAGATCCGCTCGATGTGCGCGTCCCGTACCGGACCGGCAGGCAGGAAACCGTCGTCGAGAGCGAACTCGACGTACGCGGACCCGCCCGACCGCACGTACTCCGCCAGGGTCGTCGTGTCGATCCGCGACGGCTCCGGGTAACGGCCCGCGAGCACCACCACCGCGTGGTGCGCGGCGAGGTCCGTGGGCAGGTCGTCGTACCGGACCGAGGTGAGACCGGCCTGGTCGAGAGCGGGGGCGAACGCGGCCGCCGGGCCGGGCGGACCGATCAGCGCGACAGACGAAGCAGGCACCGGTTCACTGTTGCCGACGAATCGCGGCCGGTAAAGCACCTTGGGTAGACCACTTGACCGGAACCGGACGCCTGCGGTCTCACCGGACGGGGTGTGGCGGCGCCGACCGCGCCTTAGGGTCGTCCGGTATGGGTGACTTCAACGGTCTCGACCTCCATCTCGGCAATCTGGCGCGGCTGTCGTCCGCGCAGTCCTACTCGATCAGCGCGGAGAACCCGGACGGCGCCAAGGCCGGCGGCGCGCGGGCGACCGAAGGGATCCTGTCCCGGCAGGCCCGCGACCTCGGCCCGGGCTGGAAGATCCAGCCGTGCGTCAACCTCGCCCCCGAGTCGACCACGACGCTCGCGGACATCGACGGTTCGGGCGCGATCACGCACTTCTGGATCACCGTCGACTCGAACACCTGGCGTTCGCTGGTCCTGAGGATGTACTGGGACGGCGAGGAGACGCCGTCGGTCGAGGTGCCGCTCGGCGACTTCTTCTGCAACGGCTGGGGCCGGCACTGCCAGGTCAGCTCGGTGCCGATCGCGGTGAACCCGAAGGGCGGGTTCAACAGCTACTGGCAGATGCCGTTCCGCGGCGGCGCCCGGATCACGATCGAGAACCTGCTGGAGACCGAGGTCTCGAACTTCTTCTACCAGGTCGACTTCACCCGGACGTCGGTCCCGGACGACATGGCGTACTTCCACGCGCAGTTCCGGCGCAGCAACCCGGTCCCGTACGGCGAGGTGCACACGCTGCTCGACGGCGTCCGTGGCCAGGGACAGTACGTCGGGACGTACCTGGCGTGGGGTGCGAACAACAGCGGCTGGTGGGGCGAGGGCGAGTTCAAGTTCTACCTCGACGGCGACGACGAGTACCCGACGATCTGCGGCACGGGCACCGAGGACTACTTCGGTGGCGCGTGGGGCTTCGAGCATCCTTCCGGTCAGTACGCGACGTTCACGACGCCGTACCTCGGAATGCCGCAGGTGATCGAGCCGGACGGGTTCTTCGACAACCAGCAGCGGTTCGGGCTCTACCGCTGGCACATCCAGGACCCGATCCGCTTCACCGAGGACCTGCGCGTCACGGTCCAGGCGCTCGGCTGGCGCCGCGACGGACGTTTCCTGCAACTCCAGGACGATCTGGCGTCGACCTCGTACTGGTACCAGACCGAGCCGCATGCGCCGTACCCCGAGCTACCCGGAAAGGACTACCTCGAGGTGGTCTAGAGATTCCAGCGGTACGCCCGCCAGGTGGAGGTTCTGGTGGGTCCAGTCGTTCAGGATGGGGGCCTCGGCGGCGAGGTGGCCGGTGAGCTCGGACTGACTGAGCTCGAAGACGTGAGCGGCGTTGCCGGTGAGGTCCACGACCGACTGCATCAGGTGGCTGACCTGCGCGGACCAGAGGGTGTCGTCGGCGTCATGGTGATCCGGGCGGATCAGCAGGAGGTCGACCTCGCTGTCCGAGTCGCCGTTGCCGCTGGCAACGGCGCCGTACACGCCGGCGTGGACCGGTGGGATGTGCCAGGTGCTGATCTCGGCCGCGAGCTGGGTGATCAACGTACTGCGCAGGTTCGCGAGCTGCTCGACGATCGGCGCGAGCAGATGTTTGCGATTGAGGCGATAGAGCAACGAGTTGCCGAAGTCGTCGCCGTGTACGAGACCGGTCGCCGCGAGCCGCTGCAGGACGAGCCGAACGCCCGCGACGCTGCCCGAGCCGGCCAGCTTGTGGATCTGCCGCCCCGACAGCCCTTCCTCGGCGGCGGCCAGCACGAGCAGCACCGGACCGTCCAGCGACGGCACCACTGTGCTGATCGGCGTACCGAGATCCATCCTCAGCACCCTAGTAACGCCCCGACCCGCTCACCAATCCCCATGACACGTCAACCACCCGGATAATGCAGACATGTCCTCGATCCTCGCCTTCTCCGCCCTGTCCGTGGTGCTCGTCATCCGGGCGCGGCGCTGTCCGTTCCCGGCCGGCCGCACAGCCGGCGGCGCGCGTACCGGGAAGGCGTGATCAGCGACCTCTCCAACCCGAAGACCGTGATCGTCTTCACCAGCGTGATCCCGCAGTTCATCGGCCAGGGCGCACGGCCCGTCGACACCCTCGTTCTCGGCGTGATGTTCGCGTTCATCGGCTTCCTGTCGCTGGTCACCTACGCGTTGGTCTTCAGCACCGCCGCCAAGTTGTTGCGCGACGCACGGGTGACCCGCGCGATCCTGCGCGTGGGTGGCGCGATCCTGACCGTGTTCGGCGTCGGGCTCGCGATCGAGCGGCCGGCGGTGTGACGGGTCAAAGGCCCTTGGCGTTGGCTCGGGGTGAGGGAGTGGTGGTGCGGAGTTCGGTGGTGAACGCGTAGCGATCGCCGCGGTAGACGGCTGAGGTGTATTCGAAGACGCGGTCGCGGCTGTCGAAGCTGATGCCGTGCAGCGCGATACACGGCTGCGTGGTCGGGATGTCCAGCCAGCCCGCCGTCTTCGCGTCGGGCATCATCGGCTCGAGGCGCGACGTCGCGCTCACCAGATCGATGCCGTACCGGCTGGTCAGCAGGTCGTACAGCGAGCCGTTCAGGTCCTCGGCGCGCAGCCCGGGGACGTACGCGGCCGGGAGCGTAGTGCGCTCGACCACCATCGGGTGGTCGTCGGCCAGCCGTAGCCGGGTGAACGCGATGATCGCGTCGCCGACCGGGATCCGCAGCCGGCGCGCCGCGGCCCGCTCGGCCTTCTGGTGCCGGAACTCCAGCATCGTGCTGCCTGGCCGCATCCCGCGCCGGCGGATGTCCTCGGAGAACCCGATCATCCCGAGCCAGCGCGCCACCTTCGGACGGGTCGTGTACGTACCGCTGCCGTGCCGGCGGACGAGCAACTCCTCGATCACCAGCTCGTCGACGGCCCGGCGCAGCGTCATCCGCGCGACGTTCCAGCGGGCCGCCAGCTCGCGCTCGGGAGGCAGGGCAGCGCCCTCCGGCAACGTGTCGATCAGACTGAGCAACAGCGCCCGGATCTCGGCGGCCTTCCCCGGCAGCGAACCATGCATTGCACCTGACTAGCACCGACTGGACCACTTCGAAAGCCTTTCGACAGCTGTTGAAGAGACCACTCGCACCCTGGATCGTTCGGTGGGCCGCCATGCCCTAACCTCCGGCGCATGGTTGTTGGTGAACGAAATGCGTTGGTGATCGGCGCCGGGATCGGTGGGCTGGCGGCGGCGATCGGGCTGCGTCAGGCGGGCTGGTCGGTGAGCGTGCTCGAACGGGCACCGGTCATCGCCGAGGTCGGCGCCGGCCTGACGTTGTGGCCGAACGCGGTCAAGGCGCTGGCCGCGCTGGGTCTGGACGTCACGGACCGCAGCGTGCCGACGATCTCGCGCGGCAACATCCGGACGCCGCGTGGCCGGTGGGTGCGACGGAACCATCCGGAGGACGTTGGCGTGCTCGCGATCCACCGCGCCGACCTCCACGACGTACTGCGCAAGGCGCTGCCCGAGTCGGCGCTACACACGGACACCGAGGTGACCGCGGTGTCGACCGACGGGACCGTCACCTGCGCGGGCGAGGAACTGCGGGCCGATCTCGTGGTCGCGGCCGACGGCGTGAACAGCGTGACTCGTCGAACGTTGTGGTCCGGGGACGCGGTGTTCCAGCACCGTACGGTCTGGCGTGGTGTGACGCCGTCGGGATCGGTGTGGCCGGTGCAGGAGTCGCTGACGATGGGGCGTGGCGAGCAGGTCGGCGTACTGCCGCTGCCCGGGGAGCGCGTCTACTGGTTCCTGACCGCGAACGAGCCGCGGCCCAACATCCTGTACGCCGACGACCGCGCCGAGGTACTGCGGCGGATCGGGTCGTGGCACGGCCCGATCCCGGAACTCGTCTCCGCGACGCCCGAGGACCAGGTGCTGCACAACGACATGCTCGACATCGATCCGGTACCGACGTTCGTGAAGGACCGGGTCGTGCTGCTCGGTGACGCGGCGCACGCGATGACCCCGGATCTCGGGCAAGGCGCCTGCCAGGCACTCGAGGACGCCGTGGTGCTCGCCGCGAACGCCGACGACCTCGCCCGCTACGACCGCGAACGCCGCGCCCGGGTGCACCCGATGATGGCGGCCGCCCGAGCGAGCATCGCCCGCAACTCCGACACCAACGCGTTCCGGCACTTCGCGCTCCTCACCGCGGCCCGCCTGGTGTCCCCGGCCGCGTGGCGCAAGGCGACCGCGCAATGGGCCGACTGGGACGCACCTCGGATCGCCACGCAGGCATAACCCCGGTTTTCAGGCCGTTTTGGGGGCCGAAACGGGACTTCTGCCTGCGTGGCGGTACAGCTCGGCAAAAACAAGCACGCTTGATTCTTTTCCTGGGCCGTGGGACGCTCGGCTGCACGAAGGACTCGCGCGAGGGAGTGCAGCGTGCAACTGGACGAAGTGCTGGCGGACCTGTGGGCCGAGAGTGCTGAACTGGACCGGTTGGTCGCCGGGTTGGCCGCGGAGGAGTGGTCTACTCCGACCCCGGCCGAGGGCTGGACGATCGCCCACCAGATAGCACACCTGGCCTGGACGGACGAGGCGAGCGAGTTGGCCGCGACCGATCCGGCTGGGTTCAAGGCCTTGCTCCAGAAGGCCGCCGCCAGCCCCACGACGTACGTCGACGACGGGGCCGCGGAGACCGCCGCACTGCCGCCCGACCAGCTCCTGACGTACTGGCGGGAGGCTCGCGCCGAGGTCACCGATGCACTCAAGCGGGTGCCGGCCGGCGAGAAGGTGCTCTGGTACGGGCCGCCGATGAGCCCGACGTCGATGGCGACCGCGCGGTTGATGGAGACGTGGGCGCACGGGCAGGACGTGTTCGACGCGCTCGGCGTCCGGCGGCAACCGAGCAACCGGCTGCGGCACGTCGCCCACCTCGCGGTCCGTACGCGGGACTTCGCGTACCTGCTCAACGATCGGACCCCGCCCGCGGACCAGTTCCGCGTCGAGCTCACCGGGCCGGACGGTGACGAGTGGAGTTGGGGGCCAGCGGACGCGACCCAGCGGGTGAGTGCTCCCGCGGTCGACTTCTGCCTGCTCGCGACGCAACGCCGGCACCGCGACGACCTGTCGATCGAGGCCACGGGCGCGGATGTCGAGGAGTGGCTCGGCATCATCCAGGCGTTCGCCGGTCTGCCCGGGAAGGGCCGCCGGCCGGGGCAGTTCGCATGACCGAACCGATCCGCATCGGCAACGCGTCCGGGTTCTACGGCGACCGGTTCAGCGCAGTGCAGGAGATGCTGACCGGCGGGCCGCTGGATGTGTTGACGGGTGACTATCTGGCTGAGCTGACGATGCTCATCCTCGGGCGCGATCGGTTGAAGGATCCAGGCCTGGGCTACGCCAGGACGTTCCTCCGGCAGCTCGAGACCGGGCTGGGCGAGGCGCTCGACCGGGGCGTCCGGATCGTCAGCAATGCAGGCGGGCTGAACCCTTCCGGTCTGGCGGCGGCGATCGACGAGCTGGCCGGCAAGCTCGGTTTGCATCCGAAGATCGCGTACGTCGAAGGAGACGACCTCCTGCCCCGGGCCGAGGAGCTCGGCCTGGGTACGCCGATGACCGCCAACGCCTACCTGGGCGCCTGGGGGATCGCGGAGGCGTTGCGGGCCGGCGCGGACGTCGTGGTGACCGGGCGGGTCACCGACGCATCGGTGATCGTCGGGCCGGCCGCGGCGCATCACGGCTGGACGCCGACGCAGTACGACGAACTCGCCGGTGCCGTCGCCGCCGGGCATGTGATCGAGTGCGGTTGCCAGGCGACCGGCGGGAACTACGCGTTCTTCACCGAGATCCGCGACTTCGGCCGCCCCGGCTTCCCGATCGCGGAGATCCACGCGGACGGCAGCAGCGTGATCACCAAGCACGACAACACCGGGGGCGCGGTCACCGTCGACACGGTCAAGGCGCAGCTCCTGTACGAGATCACCGGCGCCCGGTACGCGGGTCCGGATGTGACGACGCGTCTCGACACGATCGAGCTGTCGGACGACGGTCCGGACCGGATCCGGATCTCCGGCGTCCGCGGTGAGGCCCCGCCGCCGACGTACAAGGTGTCGCTGAACAGGGTGGGTGGGTTCCGCAACGAGGTCGACTTCGTGCTCACCGGGCTGCAGCTGGAGCAGAAGGCCGAGCTGGTGCAGCGGCAACTGGAGCAGGCGCTGCCGAAGCGGCCGACCGAGTTGAAGTGGACGCTGGCCTGGACCGAGAAGCCGAACGCCGGGACCGAGGAGGAGGCGAGCGTCTTCCTGCGGTGCGCGGTGAAGGACCCGGATCCGAAGGTCGTCGGCCGCGCGTTCAGCAGTGCCGCGGTGGAGTTGGCGCTGGGGAGTTACCCCGGGTTCCACGTCACGGCGCCGCCTGGCGAGGGTTCGCCGTACGGCGTGTTCCGGGCCGGGTACGTCGACATTCACGAGGTCGAGCACGTCGTCGTACTCCCGGACGGGGCACGTCACGTGATCAAGCCGGCGGCGCGGACCCAGCGGCTCAAGCCGGTCGAGGACATCGAGGAGCCGATGCCGTTGCTGCAGCTCTCGAGCGGGCCGCCGCGCACCCGCGAGGTTCCGCTCGGCCGGATCGCGGGCGCGCGGTCCGGAGACAAGGGCGGCGACGCGAACGTCGGCGTCTGGGTCCGCGACGAGAAGGCATGGCGCTGGCTCGCGCACGCGCTCACCGTGCAGCTGTTCAAACAGCTCCTGCCGGAGACCCAGCCGCTGACCGTCACGCGGCACCTGCTGCCGAACCTCTGGGCGGTGAACTTCGTCGTCGAGGGCCTCTTGGGCGAAGGCGTTGCCGCACAGGCCCGGTTCGACCCGCAGGCGAAGGCCGTCGCCGAGTGGCTGCGGTCGCGGTACGTCGACGTACCTGAGGTCCTGCTGTGAACGCGGAAGAGCATGCGCTGCGGGAGTCCGTACGGCGATTCATGCGCGCGGAGGTGCTGCCGCACCTGGACCAGTGGGAGCGAGACGGTGAGCTGCCGCGGGACCTGCACAAGAAGGCGGGCGCGCTCGGGCTGCTCGGCGTCGGGTTTCCGGAGGCGGTCGGTGGTGGCGGCGGGTCGCTCCTGGACGCGATCGCCGTCGTGGAGGAGATGCACTACGCGGGTGGCTCCGGGGGTCTGGTCGCCGGGCTGCTCACTTGTGGGATCGCATTGCCGCACATCATTGCTGAGGGCAACGAGCAGCACGTCGATCGGTGGGTGCGTCCAACGTTGGACGGGGAGCTGATCGGGGCGCTGGCGATCACGGAGCCTGATGGTGGGTCGGATGTGGCTTCTCTTCGTACGACGGCGCGCCGCGAGGGCGATGCGTTTGTGGTGAATGGTGCGAAGACGTACATCACCTCAGGATGCCGGGCGGATTTCGTGACCACGGCAGTCCGTACCGATGGACCTGGAGCGCACGGGATCAGCCTGCTCGTGATTGAGCGCGGGGCGGCTGGGTTCGCGGTTTCGCGGAAGCTGGAGAAGATGGGGTGGTTGTGCTCGGACACGGCTGAGCTTTCGTTCACGGAGGTTCGCGTGCCGGTTGCGAATTTGGTGGGGGCTCAGGGGTCTGGATTCGTGCAACTGGCGGTCAACTTCGTGGCGGAGCGGTTGACGTTGGCGGTGCAGGCGTATGCGGGGGCTCAGCGGGCGCTGGACCTCACGCTTGCGTGGTGCCGGGAGCGCGAGACGTTCGGCCGGCCGTTGGTTTCGCGGCAGACGGTGCAGCACACGTTGACCGAGATGGCTCGGCGGATCGCGGTGGCTCGGGTCTACGTACATGAGGTGGCGCGGCGGGCCGGCGCGGGCGAGGACGTGATCGCAGAGACCTGTTTCGCGAAGAACACCGCGGTGGAGGCGGGGCAGTGGGTATGTGACCAGGCGCTGCAGTTGCACGGCGGGCTCGGCTATCTGCGAGAGGCGGAGGTCGAACGTCAGTACCGCGACCAGAAGATCCTCGCCGTCGGCGGCGGCACCACCGAGATCCTCACCAGCCTCGCCGCGAAACGACTGGGGTTCACCTCATGACCGACTCTGTTACGTCCGAAGATCCGAGGGCTCAGGACCGCACATCTTCGGACGCAAGCAACCGGGGAGCAATGCTAGAGAAGCTAGCTGCGCTAGATGTTGAGCATGCGAAGGCGCTCGCGGGGGGTGGGGAGAAGTACGTCGCGCGGCATCACAAGCGCGGGAAGCTGCTCGCTCGGGAGCGGATCGAGTTGCTGCTCGATCCGGACTCGTACTTCCTCGAACTGTCACCGCTGGCCGGTTGGGGCTCGGACTTCACCGTCGGCGCGAGCCTGGTGACCGGGATCGGGGTGGTCGAGGGCGTCGAATGCCTGATCACCGCGAACGACCCGACAGTCAAGGGCGGCTCGAGCAACCCGTGGACGCTGCGCAAGGCGCTGCGGTCGGACGAGATCGCCCGGGTGAACCGGCTGCCGGTGATCAGCCTGGTCGAGTCCGGTGGCGCGGACCTGCCGACCCAGAAGGAGATCTTCATCCCCGGCGGCGCCATGTTCCGGAATCTGACCCGGCTGTCCGCGGAGGGGATCCCGACGATCGCGCTGGTGTTCGGCAACTCGACCGCCGGCGGCGCGTACATCCCCGGCATGAGCGACCACGTGGTGATGGTCGACGGCGGCGCGAAGGTGTTCCTCGCCGGGCCGCCGCTGGTGAAGATGGCAACCGGTGAAGACGCGGACGACGAGTCGCTCGGCGGCGCGTCGATGCATGCACGGCAGTCCGGCCTCGCGGACTACTTCGCCGTCGACGAGCAGGACGCGATCCGGCTCGGGCGGCAGATCGTCTCCCGGCTGAACTGGCGCAAGCTCGGTCCGGCCGCCGCGCCCTCGTACGACGAACCGCTGTTCGAGCCGGACGAGCTGCTGGACATCGTGCCAGGTGATCTGAAGATCCCGTTCGATCCGCGGGACGTGATCGCCCGGGTGGTGGACGGGTCGGTGTTCGACGAGTTCAAGCCGTTGTACGGGTCGTCGCTGGCGACCGGGTGGGCATCGGTGCACGGGTACCCGGTGGGGATCCTGGCGAATGCGCGCGGGGTGCTGTTCAGCGAGGAGTCGCAGAAGGCGGCGCAGTTCATCCAGCTGGCGAACCGGGCGAACACGCCGCTGATCTTCCTGCACAACACGACCGGCTACATGGTCGGGCAGGAGTACGAACAGGGCGGGATCATCAAGCACGGTGCGCAGATGATCAACGCGGTCTCGAACTCGTCCGTGCCGCACATCTCGATCCTGATGGGCGCGTCGTACGGCGCCGGGCACTACGGGATGTGCGGGCGCGCGTTCGATCCACGGTTCCTGTTCGCGTGGCCGTCCGCGAAGTCCGCGGTGATGGGGCCGCAGCAGCTCGCCGGCGTGCTGTCGATCGTCGCGCGCGCGGCCGCGGAGGCGAAGGGCATGCCGTACGACGAGGACGGCGACCGGCAGATGCGCGCGTACGTCGAGGGGCAGATCGAGACGGAATCGCTGCCGATGTTCTTGTCCGGCCGGCTCTACGACGACGGCGTCATCGACCCCCGCGACACCCGAACAGTCCTCGGCATCACCCTGTCCGCCATCCACTCCGCCCCCGTCAAAGGCACCTCCACCTTCGGCGTCTTCAGGATGTGACACAAATGCCCAAACCCCCCACCCCCTCCACACCGCCCCCGTCCACCCCGTCCACTCCGGCCATGCGCCTGCCAACCCCCCACTCCTTCGCGTCGGTCCTGGTGGCCAACCGGAGTGAGATCGCTCGGCGCATCTTCCGCACTGCGCGGTCCGCCGGTCTCGGCACGGTTGCGGTCTACTCGACTGCCGACGCGCGGATGCCGTTCGTGGACGAGGCGGATGCTGCCGTGCATCTGCTGGGCAACACACCCGGTGAGACGTACCTGCGTGCCGACCTGATCGTTGAGGCTGCGTTGCGGGCGGGGGCGGACGCCGTACATCCGGGGTATGGCTTCTTGTCGGAGAACGCTGCGTTTGCGCGGTCGGTGATCGACGCGGGGCTGACGTGGATCGGGCCGCCGGTGGATGCGATCTCGTCGATGGGGTCGAAGATCGAGGCGAAGAAGTTGATGACTGCAGCCGGCGTACCGGTGCTGGCTGAGCTCACGCCTGCGCAGGTGTCGGCGGACGACCTGCCGGTGCTGGTGAAGGCGTCGGCCGGCGGCGGCGGGCGCGGGATGCGGGTGGTGTCGCGGCTCGCCGACCTCGCGTCCGAGATCGACGCGGCGTCGGCGGAGGCGCTGTCTGCGTTCGGCGACGGGACCGTGTTCTGCGAGCGCTACCTGGCGGCCGGCCGGCACATCGAGGTACAGGTAATGGCCGACCAGCACGGCACGATCTGGGCGGTCGGCGAGCGCGAGTGCTCGATCCAGCGCCGGCACCAAAAGGTCGTCGAGGAGGCGCCCAGCCCGCTGGTCGAGCGGATCCCCTCGATGCGCCCGCGGTTGTTCGACGCGGCACGAAAGGCTGCGGCCACGATTGGGTACGTCGGCGCCGGCACCGTCGAGTTCCTCGCTGACGAGGACGGCAACTTCTACTTCCTCGAGATGAACACCCGTCTCCAGGTCGAGCACCCGGTGACGGAGGAGACAACCGGACTGGACCTGGTCGAACTCCAGTTCGCCGTCGCCGCGGGCGAGCACCTCCCACCCGATCCGCCGCCAACCATCGGTCACGCGATCGAGGTACGCCTTTACGCCGAGGACCCCCTAAACAACTGGCAACCCCAAACCGGCCGTCTGCACCGCTTCCAGGTCGGCGATGCGGCGCTTTCCGGAAGAAATGTTGCACCTGGTGGCGAAAAAGTTCCGGAAAGCCGCGGTGTGGGGCTCCGCGTGGACTCCGGCGTCGAGGATGGGTCGGAGGTCACCCCGTACTACGACGCCATGCTCGCCAAGGTGGTCGCGTACGGGCCTTCGCGGACTGCGGTGGCGCGGCGGCTCGCGGGCGTGCTGGATCGCGCAAAGATCCATGGGGTCGGGACGAACCGCGATCTGCTGGCGTGGATCCTGCGCCATCCGGCGTTCCTCGCGGGCGACACCAACACCGCGTTCTTCGACACGCACGGCGTGGGCTCATCGGTCGGCGACGACGTGGTGCAGGTGTCGGCGCTCGCAGCCGCACTCGCAGACGCCGCCGCACGCCAGGCGGGCGTTCCGGGCCGGCAGGCGGGCGGTGCAGGGCGGGATGCGGGCGGTGCCGGCCGGCAGGCAGACGTTACCGCAGCGCCATCCGGTTTGCCTGTGCGGGTGCCGGGTGGGTGGCGGAATCTGGCGTCGCAGCCGCAGCGGAAGAGTTATCGCGTGGGTGATGTCGTGCACGAGGTGGCGTACCGGCTGACCCGCGACGGGTTGGTTGCGGACGGCAACATCAAGCTCCTCGACAGCACCTCCGAGCGGGTGGTGCTCGAGGTCGACGGTGTACGGCGGGTGTTCGAGGTCGCCGCGTACGGCGGACGTACCCCGACGATTGGGCCGCTCGTGTGCGTGGACTCGTCGCTCGGATCCGTGACGCTCATGCCTGTTGCGCGATTCACGGATCCGGCGCAGCTGGTCGCTGCTGGGTCGTTGGTTGCGCCAATGCCCGGGACGGTGATCCGCGTCGGGGTCGCGGTCGGTGACGTGGTGAAACAAGGACAGCCGCTGCTGTGGCTGGAGGCGATGAAGATGGAGCACACGATCGCCGCGCCGGCAGACGGTGTGGTCGATGAGTTGAAGGTGGCAGCCGGAGAACAGGTCGAGGTCGGCGCAGTACTGGCCGTGGTTGGGGAGGATATATGAGCTTCGTCGAGTCCGAGGAACGCCGGGAGTTGCGGAAGGTTGTCGGCGAGCTCGGGAAGAAGTACGGCTACGAGTGGTTCAACCAGCAGGCCCGTACGGGCGGTCACACCACCGAGCTGTGGCTGGAGGCCGGCAAGCTCGGGTACCTCGGCGTGAACCTCCCCGAGCAGTACGGCGGTGGAGGCGGCGGGATGGCCGACCTGTCGATCGTGCTCGAAGAGCTCGGCGCCGCGGGCTGCCCGCTGCTGATGATGGTCGTCTCGCCGTCGATCTGCGGCACGGTGATCTCCCGCTTCGGCACCGACGAGCAGAAGCAGCGCTGGCTGCCCGGTCTCGCCGACGGCACGACGGTGATGGCGTTCGCGATCACCGAACCCGACGCCGGCTCGAACTCGCACCAGATCACCACCACCGCCCGCCGGACCGACGACGGCTGGTCGCTGACCGGGCGCAAGGTCTTCATCTCGGGGCTCGATGTGGCGAAGGCGGTCCTCGTCGTCGGCCGCACGGAAGACGCAAAGACCGGCAAGCTGAAGCCGGCGCTGTTCATCGTCCCGACCGACGCGCCCGGCGTGGAGTTCCGGCAGATCGAGATGGACCTGATCAGCCCGGACAAGCAGTACGCGCTGTTCCTCGACGACGTGCAACTGCCGCGTGAGGCGCTCGTCGGCTCCGAGGACGCCGCGCTCATGCAGCTGTTCGCGGGCCTCAACCCGGAGCGGATCATGGCGTCCGCGTTCGCGATCGGCATCGCGCGGCACGCGCTCGGCAAGGCGACCGCGTACGTCAAGGAACGTCAGGTCTGGAAGCAGCCGATCGGCGCGCACCAGGGCCTCGCGCACCCGCTCGCGCAGATCAAGATCGAGCTCGAGCTGGCCCGCCTGATGATGCAGAAGGCCGCCGCGCTCTACGACGCGGGCGAGGACCTGGCCGCGGGCGAGGCCGCGAACATGGCGAAGTACGCGGCCGGGGAGGTCGCCGTACGGGCCACCGATCAAGCAGTGCAATCGCTCGGCGGGAACGGTATGACTGTCGAGTACGGCGTCGCATCGCTCGTCGCGGCGTCCCGTGCGACCCGGATCGCGCCGGTGAGCCGGGAGATGATTCTCAACTTCGTCGCGCAGCACAGCCTCGGGTTGCCGAAGTCCTACTGAGAAAGGCCTGGGCCGATGATCATCACCAGCGAGTTTCCGCCAGTCGAGGTCCTCGACGTACCGATCCACGACGCCGTGCTCGGCAGAGCCCAGGAGTTCGGCGACCGGCCCGCGATGGTCGACGGCGTCACCGGCCAGGAGCTCAGCTACGCCCAGCTGGACCACCTGACCCGCCGGGTCGCGGCCGGCCTGGCGGAGCTCGGCATCCGGCACGGCGACGTGATCGCGCTGTACAGCCCGAACACGATCCTGTACCCGGTGGTGTTCTACGGCGCCACCCGCGCCGGCGCGACCGTGACCACGGTGAACGCGCTCTACACCGCGGACGAGCTGCACAAACAGTTGATCGACTCGAAGGCGAAGTTGCTGGTGACGATATCGCTGTTCCTGCCGGTCGCGACGGCGGCGGTCGAGGGCACCGGCGTCGAGCAGATCCTGGTCTGCGACCAGGCCGAGGGGTATCGCTCGGTGCAGGAGTTGTTCGCGTCGACGGCTCCGGAGCCTGTCGTCACGATCGATCCGGCCGAGGACGTCGCCGTACTGCCGTATTCGAGCGGCACCACCGGCGCGGCCAAGGGCGTGATGCTGACGCACCGCAACATCGCGACGAACATCTCGCAGGCCGAGGTGATGATCACGCTCGAGCAGGACGAGCGGATCATCGCGATCCTGCCGTTCTTCCACATCTACGGGCTGTCGGTGTTGATGAACCTGCCGCTGCGGCTCGGCGCAACGGTCGTCGTACTGCCGAAGTTCGACCTGCAACAGTTCCTCACCACGCTGGACGAGCAGCGGATCACGCGGGCATTCGTCGCGCCGCCGGTCGTACTGGCGCTGGCGAAGCACCCTGCCGTCGACGGGGTCGATCTGTCCGCGCTGAAGTACGTGACGTCCGCGGCGGCACCACTCGACGGGGACCTCGCCGAGGCATGCGCGAAGCGGCTCGGGTTGCACGCCGTCCTGCAGGCGTACGGAATGACGGAGCTTTCGCCCGGTACGCACGCCGTACCGCAGGACGACCCGGCGCCGCCGGCGGGCGCTGTCGGGAAGCTGTTCCCGTCGACCGAGCAGCGCCTGGTCGGTGCCGATGGCAACGATGCGGACGAGGGCGAGATCTGGATCCGTGGGCCGCAGGTGATGAAGGGCTACCTCGGCCGGCCCGCCGAGACCGACGCCACCGTCGACGCGGACGGCTGGCTGCACACCGGCGACATCGGCCGCGTGGACGACCGCGGCTATCTGTACGTCGTGGATCGGGTGAAGGAGCTGATCAAGTACCACGGCTATCAGGTGCCGCCCGCGGAGCTGGAGGCCGTGCTGCTCGGCGACGACCGGATCGCTGACGCCGCGGTGATCGGCGTCACGGCGGACGGCAACGAAGTGCCCAAGGCGTTCGTGGTGCCGATGCCCGGTGTCGAGCTGACCGCGGCCGACGTGATGGAGTACGTCGCCGCGCGCGTCGCGCCGTACAAGAAGATCCGGCAGGTGGAGTTCATCGACGCGGTGCCGAAGGCGGCGTCCGGGAAGATCCTGCGGCGCGAGCTGCGAGCCCGCGAGGCGGCCCGTGAGTGAGGCCCATGAGTGAAGCGCTGAAGGCACCGCAGCAGGACCGTTCGCGGGCAACCCGGCAGCGGCTGCTGGAGGCTGCGCTCGAGTCGCTCGCCGAGGTCGGGTACGCCGCCACAACGGTCAGTGTGGTGGCAACGCGCGCCGGGGTGTCGCGGGGCGCGGCGCAGCACCACTTCCCGACCAGGGCGGATCTGTTCGCGGCCGCCGTCGAGTACATGACCGAGGTGCGGCTGGCGGAGATCCGCGCGCAGGCCGCGCGGTTGCCGAGCGGCTCGGGGCGTACTGAGGCGATCGTGGCGATGCTGGCGGACGTCTACACAGGGCCACTGTTCCGGGCGGCGCTCCATCTGTGGGTGGCGGCGTCGACGGAGGAGCCGTTGCGGCAGCAGATTGTGCGGCTGGAAGCCCACGTGGGGCGGCAGGCGCACCGCGCGTTGCTGGAGGTGCTCGACGTCAGCGAGCGGACGCCGGGCGTACGCGAGACCGTGCAGGGCGTGCTGGACCTGGCGCGCGGGCTCGGGCTCGCGGACCTGCTGACCGACGACAGCACCCGGCGGCGCGGCATCGTCCGCCAGTGGAGCCGGATCCTCGATCAGGCCCTGCGCGACCCTGGCGTGTGACCGAATGCCCGCCGGAACGTGTCGATGAACGCGCTCGTCGACGCCCAGCCGCACGCGTGCGCCACCTGCGTCACCGAATGTCCTTCGGCGAGCAGTCTGAGCGCCTCATGCAGTCTGAGTTGGGTACGCCACTGTGGGAACGTCATGCCCAGGTCGGCCTTGCACAGTCTGCTCAGGGTCCGCTCACTGGCACCGACCTCGCGCCCGAGCTCCGTCAAGGTGCGGTTGTCCGCGGGGTCGCTCCGCAGCAGCTCACAGACCGCGGCAAGACGAGCGTCCTTCGCCGTGGGTAGATAGGTCGGCCGCTGCGGGGACCGCCGCAGTTGGTCGAGCAGCACACCGCGCAGGCGGCGCCACTCCGCCGACTCCGCCTTCTCCTCAGCGGTGTAGGTGAGGATCAGCTCCCTGAGCAGAGGGCTCACAACCAGGGCCGACGGCGCGTCCAGGTCGAGAGGGTTCTCGGTCAGGCCGACTGTGTGCAGCGTGGTTTCGCCGTACGCGCGGTGCTGGTGGACGGTGCCGGCCGGGACCCAGATCGCGCGAGTGCCCGGCGCCACCCAACTGCCGGCATCGGTCGTGACGGACAGGACGCCGCGGCCGGCGTAGACGATCTGGTGGCGGTCGTGCCAGTGCGGTTCGATGCCGCCGCCGGCCTTGATCGGCCGGTGGCCGGTGTTCGCGGGACGTTGGCGGGTTTCCGGCATCAGTTGGCATCTTATCGGAAGCCGGACAGTGGTCGGCCCGGCGACGATCGATAGGTGCGGAGATCAATCGGGCTGATGGCGACCGGCCACGCGTGCGTGGACATCTACCAGGGCTGCGTACCGGCGCTCGTCCCGTTCCTGGTCGCCGAGCGCGGCCTCGGGTACGTCGCGGTCTCCGGCATCACGCTCGCCGCAACCCTGCTGTCGTCGGTGGTCCAGCCCGTGTTCGGCGTGCTGACGGATCGCCGTCCACTCACCTGGCTGATCCCGGTCGCGATGACCACGGCCGGGCTCGGCATCGCACTGGTCGGCGTCGGGCAGCAGTACTGGCTGATGTGGCTCGCGGCGGCGCTGTCCGGGCTCGGCGTCGCGGCGTACCACCCGGAGGCGGCGCGAATGGCGCGGATCGTCAGCGGCGGCAGCCACGTCGGGATGAGCTGGTTCTCGGTCGGCGGCAACCTCGGCTTCGCAATGGCGCCCGTACTGGTCACGCCGATCATCGCCGCGGGCGGGCTGGCGCTCACGCCCGTACTAGTCGTACCGGCACTGGCCGGCGCCGCGATCACCTCGTGGGCGATCCGCTCCCGCGTCACCGACGCCGTTGTCCGCGGCCGGTCCGAGGGCACCGACGACTGGCCGTCGTTCCTGCGGTTGTCGGTGATCATGGTCTGCCGGTCGATCGTGTTCGTCGGCCTCGGTACGTTCATCGCGCTGTACGCGGGGCAGCGCGTCGGCGGCGGTACGACGACGGGCGGCATCGCCCTGTTCGTACTGTTCGCAGCCGGTGCGCTCGGAACGCTGCTCGGCGGGCGGTTCGCGACCCGGTACGGGCGCATTCGCACCCTGCGCACGTCGTACGCGGTCGCAGCGCCGGCGCTCGCGTGCCTGGTGTTCGTCCCGGGGCCGGCCTTCTTCGGCTTCCTGGCGCTGACCGCGATCGCGATGTCGATCCCGTTCTCGCTGCATGTCACGCTCGGCCAGGACTTCCTCCCGGGCCGCGTCGGTACGGCGGGCGGCATGACGCTCGGACTCGCGGTCAGCATCGGCGGCGTCGCGACGCCGATTCTCGGCACGATCGCCGAGCACAACTCGCTGCGGCTCGCACTCAGCCCGCTGATCGCCCTGGCGCTGTTCAGCAGCCTGATCGGCTACGCGCTCAAGGAGCCCGCGTGACCGCGTTCCTGCTCCCGCTCCGCGATCCGGCGGTCCACCTTGGCTGCCAACTCGTCCGGCGTGCACTCCGCCAGGTGGTCGCGAACGAGTAGATGGATGAAGGCGTACTGGCTGTGCCCGGTGCGTGCGAGTACGTAGCGGTCGGCGGCGTACTGCAGGAACGCCCGGCGCCGCCAGGACAGGTACCCGGTCCAGTGCAGCAGGAGGTCGTGCAACCACCGGGACAGCGGTCCGGCGAGCACAGGTGGTCGGCGCCGCCAGGCCTTCGCAGCAACGGCCCCGACCACGATTCCGGCGACCGCCTCCAGTTGCGGCGACGACAGGTCCGCGCCCAGCACCAGTGCGATCAGGAACGCGCCCACTGCACCCCCAGCAACCCACACGTCCATCCGCCAGGTGTCCGCGATCTCTGTAGCGGACAGGTGGTCTGTCGGCAGCGACTTGACCATACGGATGCCCTGGGCAACCAGCAGCCCGATCGCGATGCCAGAAGCGAACGGACCGGCGTCACCGAAGTGCAGTACGACCGCACTGACGACCAGCACTGCCAGCAGTCGGACACCGACCAGCAACCGCCGCCTGTTGTCGTGGAACACGATCAGCTCGACACCGTACGCACCTGCGACCAACACGGCCTCAATGGCTAGTGCCAGCTTGGCGGTGAGTAGTTCCACCAGCCCCAGGGCGGCACCTGTGATGGCGATGGTCACGGCGGTACCTGTGAGGACGATCAGGACGTACAGCATCACCTGTCGCGGCCCGTGGCCTTTCACCTGCTGCCACGGGTGCGGCAGCAGGTGTACGAGCACCAGCGCTGCGCCCGCGACAGACAGCCCGGCGAGTACCCCGTACTGCGCCAGCATCATCAGCGTCGCACCTGCACTGAGTGCTCCGAACAGGGCCGGCAGGCACACCGCATGTGTCAGGTAGTCGACCTCGGGCAGCGGTAGCCCGTACCAGCCGTCCGGCGTCATCCAGCGCGGTACGGCAGTACGGTCGCCGGCGCGACTGCGCGTCCACCAGGCCAGGCACCACAAGCGCCGTACTGCAGTCTTGGCGTCGTACTGCCTGCCGATCTTGCGGTTGCGGGCCAGGACCTCGCAGACGAACGTGTCGAACAGCTCGCGGCGCAGGTCGGCGACTCCGCCGGCCACGACGTCCTCGGGCGCCCGGCCCTGGTACGCGAGCGTCATCACGTTGAGCATCAGCGGCGAGCTGATCAGGTCCCACAGCTCGTCGTCCTGCTCGATCGCGGCGCGCGCCCCGTCGAGCGCCGGCCCGATCGTCGCGAAGTAGTCGAGCACCCGCTGCCTCGTGAGCGGTCTGATGTGCACGGCGCCGAACAGGCTGAGCTGACGCGGGAGGCGTTCGTAGTCGTGCGTCCGGCAGGTCACCGCGAGCTGGCTGACCTCGTAGTTGTGGCGCAGCTCCTTCAGGACCGGTTCGAGCTTGGCGCGGTTCGACTCGGCGATCTCGTCGAGTCCGTCGAGCAGCAGCGCCAGCCGGCCGGCGCGCAGCCACGTACGGCCGACACCCGGCGGAATCCGGTACCGGTCGCTCACCTCGTAAAGGAGCCAGCGGACGAAGCCGGCCAGCAGAGCGCTGTCGTTCGGGTCGTCGTCCTTGCGGTGCGACGACTGTGCGTCCCAGCCGGCCAGGTCGACCACGACCGGGATGGGGTGGTCCTGGTCGGCATGTGCGTGCGCAGCGAGCCGCCGGGCCAGGTCGAGCAGCAGCGTGGTCTTGCCGGCACCGGGTGCGCCGAGGACCAGCATGCTGTCCTCGAGCTCGTCGAAGACCGTCGCGATGTCCTCTCCGTGCGGGATCCGCCGGGCAGACTTGTTCAGCGGCTGCACAAGCAGGTCGAACGCACGGACCGCGTCCGGCTGGCCGTCGAGCTCCAGGGCGATCCGGGTCCGCGAGGCGAGCGAGCCGGCGCGGCGTTCGGACAGGTACCGGTCGATGCGGTCGAGCGCGTTCAGCCGGTTCCGCGGCAGGTCCGCACCACGGTTGGACAGGCGCGGCCGGCGGCGGTTCCGTACCTCGAGCAGCGCGGTCCCGATCACAAGCACCCAGAGCACGCCGATCAGCGGCCAGACCCATCCGACGTACGACTCCAGAAACGCGGGTGCGGTGCCGCCGGTGCCGACGTTGATCGCGATCGGCAGCAGCACCAGCGTCAGCGACACGGACACCACCAGCACGACAGCATTCACCAGCGTCCGCATCCTCACGCCCCGGAGCGTAACCGTCCGTGAGCCCACCGTCTGCAGCCCATGGACGCCGCGGTCCAGCAGGCGATCGCCGCGTAGGGGAATTGTTGTCAGATCACATACATTGACTAGCGATATGACTACTCAGCGGATCGGCCGGGCGGATGTGGGGCTCCGGTCGGAGCGCGGGCCGATCCTGCTGGCGGTGATGCTGAGCGTCGGGCTGGTCGCGATCGACGCGACGATCCTGGCCACCGCCGTACCGTCCGTCGTGGCCGACCTCGGCGGCTTCACCCAGTTCCCTTGGCTGTTCTCGATCTACCTGCTCGCGCAGGCCGTGTCGGTGCCGATCTACGGAAAGCTCGCCGACCAGCGCGGGCGGAAGCCGATCATGCTCGTCGGCGTCGGGCTGTTCCTGCTCGGGTCGGTGCTCTGCGGGTTCGCCTGGAGCATGCCGGCGCTGATCGCGTTCCGGCTGGTCCAAGGACTCGGCGCGGGCGCGATCCAGCCGATCGGGATGACGATCATCGGCGACATCTACACGGTCGCGGAGCGCGCGAAGGTCCAGGGGTACGTCGCCAGCGTCTGGGGGATCTCGTCGTTCGTCGGACCGACGCTCGGCGGTGTCTTCTCGGACTACATCTCGTGGCGCTGGATCTTCTTCGTGAACATCCCGCTCGGGTTCGCGGCAGCGTGGGTGCTGGTCCGCCGGTTCGAGGAGAAGGTCGCGGAGAAGACCGGTCACACGATCGACTACGCCGGCGCTATCCTGCTCGCGGTCGGCGGATCGCTGCTGCTGCTCGGGCTGCTCGAGGGCGGCGTGATGTGGGACTGGGCCTCGCCGACGAGCATCGCGATCCTGGCCGCCGCGGTCGTCCTGCTGATCGCGTTCGTACTGGTCGAGCGCCGCGCCGCCGAGCCGATCCTGCCGCTGTGGGTGCTCGGGCAGCGCGTTCTGAACTCGGCGAACGCGGCCGCACTGCTGATCGGGCTGCTGATGATCGGGCTGTCCACGTACGTGCCGCTGTTCGCGCAGAGCGTCCTCGGTACGTCGGCGCTCGTCGCGGGGTTCACACTCGCGGCGATGACGCTCGGCTGGCCGATCGCGGCGTCGTTCGCGGGCCGGATCTATCTGCGCGTGGGGTTCCGGACGACGATGCTGATGGGCGCGCTGATCGTCGTCCTCGGCTCCGGGATCCTGCTCACGGTCGGCTCCACGAGTTCCGTACTGCATCTGGCCGCGGCGTGCTTCGTGATCGGGATCGGTCTCGGCTTCTCCGCATCGCCGTCGGTCGTGGCGGCGCAGTCGTCCGTCGACTGGCAGACGCGGGGCGTGGTGACCGGGGCGAACATGTTCTCCCGCTCGGTCGGCAGCGCGGTCGGGGTCGCGATCTTCGGCGCGGTCGCGAACGGCGTCGTCGCGGCCCGCCTCGGCGACGACCACGCCGACCTCGAAAAGGTCCCCGCCGGCACCCTCGCCCCCGCGATCCACGACGTCTACTACGGAGCCGCCGCAGCCGCCCTCCTACTCGTAGTCGCCGTCCTCTTCATGCCCAACCGCATCACCGAACGCCCGCTCCGCTGAGCTCTCGCCCCGCACAAACACCCCGGGCTCCCCACAACCCCCGACCCCTCCCGCGAACCCACCAGCTCAGGGGTTGACCGCCGAGCTGGTGGGTTCGCCTCGGTGCATGCGGTGGGCCAACCCACCACCTGCTGCGATAACCGCTGAGATGAAACCCGGGCGTGAGGCTAGGTTGGCGGGATGCGGGCTGTTGATTGTGTGGGTGCGCTGATTCGGGACTCGGAGCATCGGGTGTATCTGCAACGGCGTACTGCGGAACGCCGGTTGTTGCCGGGGATCTGGGACATCGTCGGGGGTCACCTCGAGGCGGGTGAGACGCCGGAGGATGCGCTCGCGCGGGAGGTCGAGGAAGAGACCGGCTGGAAGGTCCGCGACATCGTCTGGACGGTCGCGGACTGGGAGTGGGAGTGGGAGGGCCGCGTACGGCGCGAGGTCGACTACCTCGTCACCGTCGACGGCGACCTGACCCGCCCGCGTCTCGAGGCCGGCAAGCACGACGCCTCCGCGTGGGCCGGGCCGGACGACCTGGATCTGCTGATGGTCAATCGCACCGACGGCGACCGGCGCCTGCGCGACCTGGTGGCGCACGCGATCCGTACCCGCTTCACCGACCACCTTCGGCTCGAACCGATCACCGGCCCGAACGGCGTCCTCCCCGGACATGCACCGGACCTGCAGCGTGTGTTCGCGGACCCGTGGGTGGCGCGCTGGTACGACAGGACGCTCTCACCGGACGCCGCAGCCGCCCAGGTCGCGACTCACCAAGCGGGGTGGGAGCGTGACGCTGTCAACAAGTGGATCGCGTACGACCGTCACACCAGCGCCCTCGCCGGCCGCGGTGGTCTGTCCCGCATCCCGTCCGACGCACCGACAGCCGACGCCATCACCGCCCTGGTCGGACCGGAGTGGGCTGCTGACCGCCTGGAGCTCGGCTGGGCCTTCGTCGAGTCCGCCCGCGGCCGCGGCCTGGCCACCGAACTCGGCCGCGCCGGCCTGGACTACGCGTTCAACACCCTGCACGCCTCATCAGTCATCGCCTTCACCGAGCAGGTCAACACCTCCTCCCAAGCGGTCATGAAGCGCCTCGGCATGCAGTACGCCGGCCAAATCCACGCCGAAGGCTGGACCGCCACCTCCCCCGACGTACAACCCAACGCCCCCTTCGCTGTCTACACCACCAACCCCGCTGCTCAGGTCCGGTCCTGTGGCGGACCCGAAGCGGACATCTGAGGGTTTGCGGAAAGAAGTTTGCGGTGGGTGGCGGAAAGGTTCCGGAAAGGTGGGCTAGGGGGTCAGGGCGGTGGTGAAGCGGGTCAGGAGGGTGGCGAAGGTGGACCGCTCCTCGGGGGTCCAGGTGTTCATTGCGGTGGCGAAGTGGGCGCGACGGTAGGCGTGGACGGTGTCCAGCTGGGCCCGGCCGGTGGGGGTCAGGACGAGGTTGGTGCGGCGGCCGTCGGTCTGATCGGCTTCGCGGCGGACCAGGCCCGCGGCGACCGCGGCGGCGGTGAGTTTGCTGGCGCGGGGCTGGTCTACCCCGAGGGCGGCGGCGACACCGTTGACACCTAGCGGGTCGGGCGCGGCGGCCTCGATCGCGTCCAGTACTTCCTGGACCGGGTCCGGCCCGCCCGACTCGACCGCAAACGTACGCCGCGTCTGCCGCCGCCGGATAGCAATCATCGCCGCCTCAACCGCAGCAACCACCCCTATCTCACCCACACCCACCTCACCCGCGCCCAGCGAGTCCCCACCCGGCCGCTCCGCGTCCGCTCCCACCCAGCCCGCACCCGCCGGGTTCCCGCCCGCCGGGTCCGCGTTCGGCAGGAACGGCGGGGGTTGGTGGGGGTTGTTCATGTCGGACTCCAACTATATGGTCGATGACATGCATATGTCGGGTGACAACAAGCCTATCGGCTGGTGGGTGAAGGAGGTCGACCGGCTGCTCGAGGCGTCGTTCGAGCGGCTGCTGACCGACGACGGGCTGACCCGTCGCCAATGGCAGGCGCTGAACGCGGCCGCGCGCAAGCAGCCGATGACGGCGGCGCTGGCCCCGTTCCTGAGCGGCGACCCGGCGGAGCTCGCAGCAATCACCGGCCCGCTGACCGAGCGCGGCTGGCTGGCCGGCGACGCGCTCACCGCCGAGGGTGAGCGGGCGCTCGAGGCGCTGACCACGAAGGTCATCGCCGAGCGCCGCACCATCACCAACGGGATCACCGACGCCGACTACCTGGCGACGATCGACGTACTGCGCCGGATGGCCGCCAATCTGGCCTGAAACGTCAGGAGGTTCCGAGCGTGACCGCCCAGGCGCGACGGTCACACTCGGAACCGGCCACCTCAAGGGGGAGGTTCCCGGTGAGGTGTCGGGAGCCTCCGGTGTCCTACCGCCCAGGACACTCGGCCCTGCCTGACCCGAGGTGTCGGTCAGGAGGTGGTTTGGAACGGCTGGGCGGCGGCGATACAGGGACTCAACCGCCGGCCCAGCCGGGTCGGTGGGCGGTGCGGTCCGGAGCTGAGGAGTGCCCCGGACCGCACCTTGGGTTTCGTCCGGTGCTGAGGAGTGCTCCGGACCTTCCAAGCGCCGACCCTGAGCGTGAGGAGACCCCAGGGTCAGCAGACCGGGTCTGAGGAGGACCCGGAAATCAGGATTTTCAGTCTGTGGAGTCGAGCGGGCCGAGCAGGTCGTTGGTGACCTTGAGACCGGCGAAACGGCGCCGCATCGCCTGCTCGTAGCGGGCCGCCAGCGGCGCCTCCGCGACGTACTGCGCGATCACGTGCTCGCCGAACCACACCCGGACCCTGCGCCGGTGCTGCCTCGACGTCATTTCCGCGATGGTCACTACCGCTCACCCCGTAACTCTCAGGCCTTGCAACCAGTTGGACTTACTGGTTGTCATGGCAGTAATGGTGCACGAGCCCAACGTGACCGCTCTAGGACCTGGACCGGACCTTTGCCGGACCTCTTCCGGTCCTCTCGCGGACATCTGGGGGACAGCACCTTGTCGTGGGGCATGAGTCGAGACAACGTCTTAGCTGACGTGAACGGGAGGAACGATGGCGGGTAGGTACGCGCCAAAGACGGTGCTGGCGCACCTGATCCAGCGCCGGAACCAGACCTACTCCGAGATCGTCGCCGAGTTCGTCGAGCTGGGTGGAACCATCACCGAGCGGCACCTGCGTCGCCTCGCATCGGGCGAGCGCGCAGGGACCACTCCTCAGACCCGGCGCACCCTGCAACGCATGTTCGGCAAGCCGGTCGAAGAACTCTTCGCACCGTACGTGCCCGAACAGGCCGCCCAGGTGGTGCCGGCACCTGCCGCGAGTGGACGGATCACGACAGGTAATGAGATGGAGGTTCTCGACATGGCTGCCAGCCGCGCGAGGGCATTTGCCCTCGCGGCCCAGTCCGGTCTCGGAAGCGAGGCCATGGAACAGGTGTACGACGACGTACGTCATGCCGCCCAGGCGTACCCGCAGCGCCCACTGCCAGAAATCCTCGGCCAGCTGGTCGAGACCCAGGATCTCGTGTTCGGACTGCTGGAGAGCCGCCAGCGCCCGGAGAACCATCGCCAGCTGTACTTCCTGGCCGGTGTCACCGGCGGGCTGCTGGCCAAGGCCTCCCACGACCTCGGCAACCCGCACGCGGCGCTGACCCAGGCCCGGACCGCCTTCATGTGCGCCGACAACGCCGACCACCACGGCCTGCGCGCCTGGGTGCGCGGTCTGCAGTCGCTGGTCTCGTACTGGGCCGGCAACCCCCACGACTCGGTGCGGTACGCCCAGCTCGGCGCCGGGTACGCCGAGCAGGCCAACAGCACCACCAGCGTCTGGCTGCCAGTCAGCGAGGCCCGTGCCTGGGCAGCGCTCGGCAACCCCGAGGCCACCCGGGCCGCGCTCGAGCGCGCCGAAGAGGCGTGGAACTCGGTCCACAACGACGACCTGGACGACATGGGCGGCCTGTGCACCTTCGGCCGCAACCGCCAGCTGTACTACGCCGCCGACGCGCTCGCGCAGCTGCCCGGCGAGGTGGAACAGGCCCAGCGGTACTCCAGCCAGGCCGTCGACGCGTACACCGACCAGAACCACCCGGAGTGGGCCTTCGGCGATGCCGCCGGCAGCCACGCCGCGATGGCGATCACCCGGATCTCGAGCGGTGAGCTGGACGGTGCCGCGGATGCGCTGGCCCCGGTGCTGACACTGCCGACCGAGCGCCGGATCAACGGTGTCGTGCACTCGGCCCGCCGCGTCCACCAGGCGCTGCGGCAGTCCGGTCGTGCGGAGGACGCCCGCGAGCTCCAGGAGGAGATCGAGTCCTTCACCCGGACTCCGATGCAGACCTTCCCCCGGTAGCCTGCGGCGATGGAGCTCACCGGAAAGCTGACCGTACTGCGTGAATTCCGGGCCTCCGACCTCGACGACTACCTGGCCGTCGCCGGTGACGACCGGGTGACGACCTGGATGGCGTTCGACAGCTACGACCGGGCGAAGGCCGAGCAGAACCTGGCCGGCATCGTCCAACGGTCGGCGCTGGAGAAACGTCCCGACTACATGCTCGCGGTGACCCGGCCGAACGACGATCGCGTGATCGGGTTCGGTCGGATCGCTCCGAGCGGGTCCTGGACCGCCAAGCTCGGGTATGCGATCGGCGCCGACCACTGGGGGCGCGGGTACGCCACGGACGCGGCCCGCACACTGCTGCGGTTCGCGTTCGGCACGCTCGGCCGGCATCGGGTGACCGCCGCGATCGGTCCGGAGAACGAGGCCTCGATCGCGGTCGTCAAACGGATCGGCTTCACCTACGAGGGCCAGCTGCGCGATCACGTCTTCACGAACGGCGCCTGGCGGGACTCCCGGCTCTACTCGCTGCTCGAGGACGAGTTGCCGAGCTGACCGCTGTGGGACCGGGGCCGGCTGGCCAGGTTCCGTCATGTCCGGGATCTGTCAGCTGCGTTTGCTGGTCGCGATCCTGACAGGTCAGGTATGACCTGAGGCATGCTCTTGTCGAGAACGATCCGGACCCGCACGGCGGCGCTCCTGCTCAGCAGCGCCTTGGTGCTGTCGGCGGCCACGGTCCCCGGTACGGCATCCGCCGCCGAACCCACCCCTGCGTTCACGAGTGCCGCACCGGCGCTCAAGAGTGCGGCCACCGTGACGCTGCTGACCGGCGATCGCGTCACGCTGACCCCGGGGAAGAACGGAACACCGCGCGTCGACGTACGGTCCCGCGACGGCGAGGCGAAGACGACGGGCTACACGATCCGGAACGACAAGGGCCGGATCACCGTCGTGCCGTACGCGGTCCAGGACCTCGTACCGTCCGTCCTCGATCCGGCGCTGTTCGACGTGAGCGGTCTGATCGAGATGAAGTACGACGACGCCCACCGCTCGGACACGCCCGTCATCGTCCGTGAAGCCCCCGGTACGCACACGCTGGCGAGCAGCGGGTTCATCCCGACCCGGGCCCTGGGCACCCTCGACGCGACCGCGGGACGAGTGCCGAAGGCCAGGACCGCGACGTTCGGCGCCTCCCTGACTGCCGCGGGAGCGTCCCGTCCGGCCAAGATCTGGCTGGACGCGGCCGTACACGGCGACTCGACGACGGCCAGCACGTCGGTTCCGCTCGACGGCTACCTGGATCAGCTGAAGGCGCCGGCCGCGTGGCAGCGCGGCCTGGACGGACATGGCGTGAAGGTCGCGGTCGTCGACTCGGGTATCGACAACGGGCACCCGGCACTGGCCGGCAAGGTCACCGCCGCGGTCGATTTCACCGGCGAAGGGACCCAGGACGACGTCGGGCACGGTACGCATGTGGCCTCGCTGGTCGGCGGCAGCGGCGCCGGCGCGGACGGAGCGCGGCACGGAGTCGCACCGGGCGTCGAACTGATCTCGAGCAAGGTGCTGAACGCCCAGAACGAGGGCACCACCTCCGGCATCATCGCCGGAATGGAGTGGGCCGCCGCGCAGCACGCCGACCTGGTGAACGTCAGCCTCGGAGGGCGTGCGCCGCAGTCCGGCGAGGACCTGCTGGCCGAGACCGTCGACCGGCTGACCGCGAGCAGCGGCGCGTTGTTCGTGGTGGCCGCCGGCAACAACGGGCTGCCCTGGCCGACCCCGTTCTCGATCCAGTCCCCGGGTACGGCGGCGTCGGCTCTCACCGTCGGCGCCGTGGACGGCACCGACCACAAGGCGTACTTCTCCAGCGAGGGACCGACCTGGTCGTACCTGCAGAAGCCGGAGGTATCGGCCCCCGGCGTCGACATCCCCGGGGCCCGCGCAGGTGCGCGTGACGGTGACCTGTACGTCTCGATGTCCGGTACGTCGCAGGCGACCCCGCTGGTCACCGGATCGGCCGCGCTGTTGCTGCAGCAGCACCCCGAGCTGACCTGGCAACAGCTGAAGGCACGGCTCAGCAGCGCGGTCGACGACACCGGCACGTACACGTCCTGGTCAGGTAGCGGTCGGGTGAACCTCGACAAGGCCACCTCAGCAGGCTTGACCTCGGATCTGGGCGTCATCGACTTCGGAGCGATCCGGCACCCCGACGACTCGAAGCAGACCCGCACCGTGACGCTGACCAATCCCGGCAGCACACCGATTGCCGTGACGACCGCCGACCACGAGGTGCGGTCCGTCGCCGGTACGCCGGCGTCCGACGCGGCCGTTGTCGTATCGCCGTCCGCGGTCACGGTCCCGGCGGGCGGTACGGCGAGCGTGACCGTCACGTTGGACCCGGCCGCGATCGCCGACGACATGTGGCAAGGCTCGGTCGACGTACTGGGCTCCGACGGCAAGGAGCTGCTGCGGCTGGCCCTCAACGCCTACGACGAGCCGCCGATGTACGACGTGTCCGTCCAGGTCCTGGACCGCTCCGGGAAGCCGGTCAACGGCGGATGGGTCAACGCGTTCAACAGCGCGAACGGCAGCTTCATGCAGTTCGGGCTCGACGACCAGGGACGCTCGACCCGGCGGGTCCCGCCCGGCGAGTGGAGCATGTACAGCTGGGTGACGACGGGCGACACTCTTGCCCTGACCGGCGGGCCGGACCTGGTTGTCGCCGGGAAGACCTCCATCACGCTGGATGCCCGGAAGGCGGCCCAGCTGAAGGCCCCGGTCGTCGAGGGCCGGCCGACCGAGGCGACCATGGCGGCGGTCAGCGCGCTGCGTGCGTCCGAGCCGAGCAAATGGCAGGCGGAGGACCTCTATCCGAGCATGGCCGACGTGACTGCCGGCCGGATCTACGTCCAGCCGACCGCGGCGCCCAAGGCAGGCATCACCGAGACGGTGACCCGGTGGCAGTTGCAGGCCACCGGGAAGGCGCACCGTGACGATCCGGACGTGTACGAGGTGTACCAGAGCGCGAACCACTTCACCCTGCCGCTGGCGAAGAACCTCGACCGGAAGGCGGTCCGGAACATGGCCCGCGTCGACACGACGTTCGGCGGGGTCTGGGGCAGTGGCGAGACCGGCGTCTCCCGCGGTGCCTCGAGCACGCTGACCACCTTCGGCGGCTCGGTCTGGCAGCCGGTCAAGGTGCCCGCACACCGGATCGAGATGCTCTCGGCCGGCCCCGGCATCCAGTGGTGGCAGTGCCTGGGCCTGCCGTCGACGGGTACGTCCGGCGTCTGCGACGACCCGTACCGGACCTACCAGCCGGGCGCCGACGTTCGCTCGGTCTTCGGGACAGCGATGCACCCGCAGGTCAGCGGCAGCGACATCTACGGCGGCCAGTTCGGTATCCAGGTGGGCGTGGCCGACCCCGGACACGTCGGCGTCCTCGACACCTCGGCGTTCGAGGCGGCCCGGCTGGCGCTCTATCGCAACGGTCAACAGGTCGGGGAGACGAACCAGACGTCCGGCTACTTCGACGTACCCGACGGTCCGGCGCGCTGGCGGGTCGAGCACAGCTGGAAGACCAGCCAGCTGCCGTCCTCGACGGAAGCCAGGACCACCTGGGAGTTCACCGCGAACACGCCGGGGCCGAGCGAGAATCCGGTCCACCCGTCGATGATGCGGCTCGACTACGACCCGTACGTGGCACTGGACGGCAGCACGCGGGCGCTGCGGCCGCTGAGGTTCGATCTGCGGGTCAGTTACCAGCCAGGCGCGACAACGTCGACCCCGGCGTCCGCACGCCTGTGGTTCTCGGCGGACCGCGGCAAGCACTGGGCACCGGGATTCCTGGTCCGGTCCAAGGACGGCTACCGAACCGTGGTCCCTCCGCACCTGCTGCTCCCTGGCCACACGCTCTCGGTTCGCGCCGCAGTCACCGACAGGGCCGGTAGCTCCATCGACCAGACCGTGCTCGATCTGGTTCCTGTGCGCTGACGAGGCAGACTGGAGAGGTGTCCGCCACCAACGCTCGACCGCTGGACCCGCTGCGTGACGGGCTGGCCCGGATGATCCTGACCAAGGTCGCCGGGCCGGACCCGCACGCTGAGCGCGCCAGGGTGCACAACACACCGGGTCCGCGCTGGTTCGCGGAGGACCGTCCGATCCGTCGCGTGCACGGCGACGCTTCGATGTTCGCCGGCGGGCTGCGGGCGCTGCTGCTGCAGTCGCTGCATCCGCTCGCGATGGCCGCGGTCGCAGCGCACTCCGGGTACCAGGGCGATCCGTGGGGCCGCTTGCGGCGTACCAGCTACTTCCTGGCGATCACGACGTACGGGGCGATCCCCGACGCCGAGGAGGCGATCGCCCACGTCAGGTCGGTACATGAGCGCGTCCGCGGAACCAGCCCGGGCGGGGTGAAGTACCGGGCGTCCGACCCACACCTGCTCAAGTGGGTGCACGTGGCGGAGGTGGACAGCTTCCTGGCGGCACATCAGCGGTACGGTGCGCATCCGCTGACCGCTGCGGAGCAGGACCAGTACGTGGAGGACGCGGCGCTCGTGGCGGGCAAGCTGGGCGTGATCGATCCGCCCACGACGCTCGCCGAGGTGCGGCAGCTGCTGAAGGAGTACCAGCCCGAGCTGCGCGGTACGACGGAAGCACGGCAGGCGGCGCGTTTCATCCTGGTGCATCCGCCGGTGCCGTGGGCGGCCCGGCCCGCGTACGGCGTCCTCACAGCTGCGGCGATCGGGCTGCTGCCCTGGTGGACCAGGCTGCCGCTGCGACTCCCGTACCTCCCGCTGTCCGAGCGGACCGTCGTACGGGCGGCAGGCGACGGTCTCACCAGGACCATCCGGTGGGCACTGACGTCACCAACACTGGCAGAAACCGGCGTATGAGCACGTCCCGCTTGTAAGTTGTTCTCGTGCCGTTGCGTCCCCATCGTCCGCTGCCCCTGGCCACGCCGGCCGGGGTCGAGGTGCTGACCAAGATCTTGACGCAGGGACCGATCCCGCGGGTGGAGATCGCGCGCCGGACCGGGCTGTCGCAGGCGGCGGTCACGAAGGCGGTCGCGCCGCTGATCGAGACCGGGTTCGTCACCGACGCCCCCGTCGACGAGGAGAGCCAGCTCGGTATCGGGCGGCCGGTGAGCCCGCTGACGGTCGTTCCGAGCAGCGTCTCGGTGATCGGCGTCAAGGTCACGCCGACCAGCCTGATCGGCGTCACCACCGACTTCACCGCCGGGATCCTGAACGTACGGCACCAGCAACTGGACAGCACCGACCCGGACGTGGTGATCGAGCGGCTCGCCGAGCATGTGAAGGCGCTGATCGGCGCCCTGAAGTCCGGTACGGCGGTGGCCGGCCCGCTCGCCGGGATCGGGATCGCGATCTCCGGTGACGTCGACGCGACGCACGGCGTGGTCCGGGACTCGCCGCTGATGGGCTGGCGCGGCGTACCGGTCGCGGAACTGCTCGGCAAGCAGGTCCGGGTGCCGATCCTGGTGTCGAACGACGTCCGCGCGCTGACCGTCGCGGAGCACTGGTTCGGGGTCGGCGTGAACGCGGACTCGTTCGCGGTGGTGACGATCGGCTCGGGGATCGGCTGCGGGCTCTACATCAACGGCGAGGTGGTCTCCGGCGCGTACGGCGTCTCGGGAGAGCTCGGCCATTTGCCGCTGGCGCCCGGCGACCTGGTGTGTACGTGCGGGCGCCGGGGCTGCGTGGAGACGGTCGCGTCATCGGACGCCATCCTGGCCCGGACACGCGAGACGACCGGGCAGCCGGACCTGGATCTGGCCGGTGCCGTCGAGCTGGCGCACAACGGGAACCTGCAGGCGCGCGAGGCGTTCGACCGCGCCGGTGAGGTGATCGGCTCCGCGCTGGCCGCGATGGTGAACCTGGTCGGCCCGGAGCTGGTGATGATCGCCGGCGAGGGCGTCGCGGAGTACGACCTGTACGAGGAGCGCATGCGGCGAGCGTTCGCGGAACATGCCTTCGGCGCCGCGGGGGACTGCCGGCTGACGCTCCGCTCGCACACGTTCGACGACTGGGCCCGCGGCGCGGCAGCCACCGTCATCCGCTCCTACGTCCGCGGCGAACCACCCCTCCAGCGCTGACCCCACCCGAACCTCGGGTGGGGTGTGAGCTGGGTCGGTCAGGTGCGGGCGGCGGCCAGGATCTTCCGCCAGACCTTCTTGTAGGACTCGAGGCCGTCGGCGGCCAGCGGGCCGGTCGGGCCGGCGGTGATCGAGACGCGCTCGGGGATGGTGCCCCAGACCGGGATGTTCTCGGCGGCGTACTGCTGCATCGCCTCCTGGTACGAGCGGGTGTAGGTGCGCGCCGAGCAGATCACCAGGCCGGCCGGTACGCCGTCGGGGACGAGCTCCATCACGGCCTTCACCCGTGGAGTCTCGACGCCGCCGACGCGGGTCGGGATGACCACGATCCGGGCCCGTTCGAGCGCCTTGTTGAGCAGGCGTTCGTGCGACGGCGGCATATCGACGATGCCGATGCCCTCCGGCGGTACCTTGTCCAGCGCCTTGTTCAGCAGCCGCTCGGTCGGCGCCTCGGCGATCTCGATCCTGGTCAGGTGGTCGTCGGAGGAATCCGCGATCCAGTCCGCGGCGCTGCCTTGCGGATCCGCGTCGACCAGGGTGGATGTGCGACGGTTGGAAGATGCCAGCGCGGCCAAATACACCGACGTGGTTGTCTTACCGACCCCGCCCTTCAGTGCAGCTGTCACGATGATCATGGAAGTGAACTTACCCGGTTTCGCCCGGAATCCGGCGTGTCATCGGCGTTGCCCGCTCACATCGTGATAGTTGCCCCCGGCCCGTGTGAACAAGCTCAACCCCACTTCACCGGTGAATCCTTTCCGCGGGCGGCTGCCTCTTACCCGGGAAATCACACCCGGACGAAGGAGCACCTCATGACCTGGATCATCGTCGCGGCCGCCGTCGCGGTCCTGATGCTCGGCACCTGCAGCGTCGTCGTACTGCGCCGGCGGGCCCGTGGCTGACCTCGACGAACAGCTGATCCGCGCCGCCCAGCACGGTGACGTCGACGCGCTCACCACGCTGGTCGCGGACTCCCATCCGACCGTACGGCGGTTCGCCCGGACCCTGTGCGCAACACCGGAGGACGCAGACGACGCGGCGCAGGAGGCGCTGATCATCCTGTACCGCAAGATCGGCATGCTCCGCGCCACCAGCGCGCTGACGTCCTGGATGTTCCGCATCATCCGCAACGAGTGCCTGCGCCGCGCCCGGGCGGTACTCCGGGACCAGCCCCTCGTACCGGAGACCGCGCCGTCCGCCGAGGACGAGGCGCTCCGGCAACTCGAGGCGCAGGCGGTCGCGGCGGCGATCGCGCAACTGCCGCCCGACCAGCGCCGCGTCCTCGTCCTCCGTGACGTGCAGGGCTACAGCGGCCCGATGGTCGCCAAGGCCCTCGGCCTCACAGTCCCCGCCATGAAGTCCCGCCTGCACCGGGCCCGCCAAACCGTCCGCGAGACCCTAGGAGCCCCCACATGACCTTCGCCAGCAAGTCCTTGCCGCGTCACCTTGTCCGCGGCACCATCGGGTTCGGCAGCATCGTCGCCGCCTTCGCCCTGGTCCCTGTCTTCGGCCCGCTCGCCCTCCTGCTGCTCCCGCTGGCTCTGGTGGCCTTCCGCGGTTGCCCGACCTGCTGGTTGATCGGCCTGATGGAGACCATCTCGAACGGCAGGCTGCAGCGCGACTGCACCGACGGCCAGTGCCGGGCTACTTACCCAGCCAGGCGTTGACCTTCGGCTGGTTGGCGTTGACCCACTTCTCGGCGGCCTGGTCGGGAGTCAGTTTGTCGACGGCGATCATCCGGGCGACGGCGTTCTGGTCCTCGTTGGTCCACTTGAAGTTCTTGACCAGGTCGTACGCCGGGCTGCCGGAGTCGGCGAACTTCTTCGAGACGATCTTGTCCAGGTCGTACGGCGGGTAGTCGCAGGCGATCTTCGCCGGGACGGCGTCGCAGCCGGCCTTGTACGTCGGCAGGTTGACCTTGACCAGCTTGACCTCGTTGAAGAACCACTGCGGCTCGTAGAAGTACGCGAGCAGCGGGCGCTTGTTCTTCTCCGCGTCCCGGAACGCCTGGATCAGCGCGGTCTCGCTGCCGCTCTGCACGACCTTGTAGTTCAGCGACAGGTTCTTCACCAGCGCCTCGTCGTTCGTCACGTACGAGGGGTCGCCGTCGAGCAACTGCCCCTTGCCGCCGGACTCCGACGTCTTGAACAGCGCAGCGTACTTGTTGAGGTTCTTGTAGTCGGTGATGTCCGGGTACTTGGCCGCCATCCACGGCGGTACGTACCAGCCGATCACGCCCTTGACCCCGGTGGAGCCGGCTTCGACCGCAACCTTGCTGTCGGTGATGTACTTCTTCTTCAGGTCCTCGTGCCCCCAGTTCTCCAGGTTCACGTCGACCTGCCCGGTGCCGAAGCCCTGCCAGGCGACCTCCTCCGCGAGGTTCTTCTTCACCACCTTGCAGCCGAGGTCCTTGGTCGCGACGTACGCCACGACGGCCGCGTTCGCCTCGTACCCGACCCACGGGCTCACGGTCAGGTTGAACGAACCGCAGTCCTTCCCCGCGGCAGCGGGCTTGTCGTCAGCGATCTTCTGCCCACCGCAGCCGGCAGTCGCTGTCAGCGCAAGCGCGACCGCCGTCAGCACACCGGCGTACCGGAGTTTCTTCACCGCTTGTCTCCTCTTGTTGGGAAGTTCTGCGTACGGCGGGCCGCCGCCTGCGTGATGCGGTCGAGCATCACGCCCAGCAGGACGATCGCCAGCCCCGCGGCCAGCCCCTTGCCGTACAGGTCGCTCTGCGCGAAGCCGGCCGCCACGTCGTACCCGAGGGCACCCGCGCCGACCAGCCCGCCGACGACCACCATCGACAACACGTAGATCAGCCCCTGGTTGACCGCGAGCGTGATCGCCCGCCGGGCCACCGGCAGTTGCACCTTGCTGATCACCTGCCACCCGCTCGAGCCGACCGAGTTCGCCGCCTCGACGGTCGCGACCGACACCGCTTTGATGCCGTCGGCAACAATCTTGGTGGTGACCGGCACGGCGAACACGACCGCGGCCGCGATCGCCGTGAACCTGCTGGTGCCGAACAACGCCAGGAACGGCACCAGGTACACGAACGGGGGCATCGTCTGCCCCGCGTCCAGCACCGGCCGGATCCAGGTGTCGACCCGCCGGTTCCGGCCGGCCCACACGCCGAGCGCGAGCCCGACCGCCACGACCACCACGGTCGCGAGCAGCGTCGACGCCAGCGTGACCATGCTGTCGTGCCACACGCCCGTGGCCACCAGCAGCACCAGGCAGACCGCGGCCGGTACGGCGCCTCGCCAGCCTCCGAGTACGGCGGCGAGCGCGACCACGACCGCACTGACCAGCCACCACGGTGAGCCGGTCAGCAGACCCTCCAGCGGGTTGAGCAGTGCCACCGTCACCGCGTCGCGGACGCCGTACGTGAAGCCGCCGAAGACATCCTGCACCCAGTTCGTCACGTCCGACGCGATCACTGCGATCCGCGAGCCCACGTTCACGCCCGTCGGGAAATCAGCCGCCCACACGTACGTACGGGAGAAGTAGACGGCGACAAGGACCGCGACAGCGCCCGCACCGAGCAGGACCCGCCGGCGCACACTCGCCGTACGCCAGGGCCGGTCGCCGGCTGCGGTCGTCACGCGGTCGAGCACGATCGCAATCACGACGATCGCCAGCCCGGCGTTGAACGCGACGCCGACGTCGAGCGTCTGCAGCGCCTTCAGCACCGTCTGGCCGAGGCCCGGCGCGTCGATCAGCGCGGCGACGGTCACCATCGACAGCGCGGCCATGATGGTCTGGTTGATGCCGACGACAACGGTCGACCGCGACATCGGCAGCAGCACCTTGAGCAGGGTCTGCCCGCCGGTCGAGCCGAGCGAGCGTGCCGCCTCGACACTCTCCGGCGGCACCGAGCGGATCGCGTGCGCGGTCAGCCGGACCGCGGGCGGCGCCGCGTAGATCAGCGTGGCGATCGTGGCCGCAGCCGGCCCGATCGCGAAGAACAGCGTCAGCGGCGCGAGGTACACGAACGTCGGCAGCGTCTGCATCAGGTCGAGCAGCAGCGTCGCGACCTTGAACGCACGATCGGACAGCCCGGCCCAGATCCCCAGCGGGATCGCGACCAGCAACGAGAGCAGGACCGCCGCGATGGTCAGCGAGAGCGTGTCCATGCTCTCCTGCCACAGCCCCTGCAGCCCGACGAACCCGAGCCCGAGCGCGGTCAGTACGGCGACCTTCCAGTTGCCGAACGCCCACGCGCAGTACGCCGCGATCGCGATCATTCCGAGCCAGCCGATCACCGGGACCGGACGATCGAACGACGGCTGCGCGATCACGTTCTGCAGCAGGACGACGAAGTGTTCGACGGCGATCCGGATCGCGTCGAAGAACACGTTGCCCTGACCGACGTCGTCGCGGTGCTCGGTCAGCCAGCGGTGCAGCCCGGTGGTGTCCTGGCCGCCGAGGACGAGCGTGTCGATGCCGCGCAGCGCGAAGTACGCCGCGACCCAGACGAGCAGCAGGACGGCGAGCACCACGCTGCGCCGCGGCCGGCGTACCTCGACCTCCACGTCGCTGGTGATCGCGGCCATCAGGCGACGGCGTCTTCGGGCGGCGCGACGACGGCGAGGATCTCCTCGTCGCCGATCACCCCGAGCAGCGTGCCGCCGTCCACGACCTTGACCGGCCGGTCGGACTCCAGCACCAGCCGGGTCGCGTCCCGGACCAGGACGTCCGGACCGAGCTCGGGACCGTCGAGCGCCTCGTCCGGGCGCGGCTCGCGGACGATCCAGCGCAGCGTGAGGACGTCGGCCCGGGAGACGTCGCGGACGAACTCCCGGACGTAGTCGTCGGCCGGCGCCCCGACCAGCTCGTCGCCGGTCCCGAGCTGGACGGCGCCGCCGTCGCGCATCAGCAGGATCCGGTCGCCGAGCTTCAGCGCCTCGGACAGGTCGTGGGTGACGAACACCATCGTCTTGCCGACCTCGCGGTGCAGCCGCACCACCTCGGTCTGCATCTCCCGCCGGATCAGCGGGTCGAGCGCCGAGAACGGCTCGTCGAACAGCAGTACGTCGGGATCGTTCGCGAGCGCCCGCGCCAGGCCGACGCGCTGCTGCATGCCGCCGGACAGCTGCTCGGGGTACAGGTGCTCGTTGCCGGCCAGGCCGACCAGGTCGATGACCTCCTGGGCGCGCCGGCGCCGGTCGGGCTTGCTCTCACCGCGGATCTCCAGGCCGTACGACACGTTGTCGATCACCTTGCGGTGCGGGAGCAGGCCGAAGTGCTGGAACACCATCGAGAACTTGCTCCGCCGGAGTGCGCGCAGCCGCTTCTCGTCGGCTGCACGGAGGTCCTCGCCCTCGAAGGTCAGCCGCCCGGCGGTCGGCTCGATCAGCCGGGTCAGGCAGCGCACCAGCGTCGACTTGCCCGACCCGGACAGTCCCATCACGACGAACACCTCACCGGGCGCGACGTCGAAACTCAGGTCGCGGACGGCCGCCGTACAGCCGGTCTTCGCGTACAGCGCGCTGCGGTCCAGTGCGGAAAGCTCCGGGCGGTGCGGCACCCGCTGCGCCTTCGGGCCGAACACTTTCCACAGCCCCTGGACGGACAGCAGCGCCTCGGAATCCTGTACGTCGGGGTACTCGAGCTGAGCGGTCACAGGTTAAAGCCTCGCATCCCCGCAGGCAGACACAGCGTGAACCCGGGACTCTACCCACCCCAAAGGCCGCCGACTCCTGGTAGGTCCCGGGTCTAAGGACAGGAGGTGTGGGCTGATCGGGACCGGCGCGCGGCTTGTGCACGCTCAGCATCGCGTCTGCGCATACGACTACGTCCTGTCGTTAGGGCTGGTACGGCGGCGCCTCGCCCCAACCCCAGTGCGGAACGGGCGCCTTCGGTGGCGGTGTCGCGCCGGGCTGCGAGTTCGACAGCGCGATCCGGGTGCCCCACTCGATGTACGCGACGAACGCCGAGCGGAACTCCGGGTCGTCGGGGAGCCCGGCCGGGTCGGCGCTGGCCGCGATGAGTGCCGCCCAGCGCGAGCGCTGCTCCTCGGTCAGTCCGAGGTTCAGGTGGTGCGACAGCATCGCCGGGTAGCCGCCGAGCTCGTCGGTGTAGCGGCTGTGCCCGCGGAACACCTCCCCGAGCCAGACGGCCACGTGCTCACGGTGGTTCTCGCTCATGTTGCCGAAGACCGGCATCAGGACCGGGTCCTCGAGCACCTGGTCGTAGAACACGTCGATCAGCCGCCGGAGCGCCTCGTGGCCGCCGGCCCAGTCGTACAGCGTAGGAGTCGTCACGTAATGATGTAATCACGCGAAGAGTGCATCGGCCACCGCCGCGAGCTCGTTCTCGATCCGGGTGTCGCCGTCCTCGGTGAACCAGAGGATGTTCTGCAGGATCCGCCCTGCGGTCCAGGCGAGCGCCCGGTCCCGCTCGATCCCGGTGACCTCCAGCATCAGGTCGAGCCGGTTCCGGATCGCCTGCGCGAGGTCACCCGTGGCCACCAGCTCGTCCCAGCGGTTCCACACCGCGGGCATCAACTCGAACGCCGGATCCCCGGCGAGCGGCTTCGGGTCGATCACCAACCATGGCTGCCGGTCCGCGGCCATGACGTTCTCGTAGTGCAGGTCCCAGTGCAGCAGCCGATCACCGGGCTCGGGCAGCGCCTCCGCCATCCGGTCGGCCAGGCGGCGGGTCAGCGCGCGCTCGGCCGGGTCGGCCAGCAACGGGATGATCGCGGGGGCATCCGCCAGCATCTGGCCGGCGATGTCTGCGAGCCGCCGCACGCCCGGCGGTGCGGGGACAACCATCAGGTGCGTGAGGAGTTCGGCGAGGATCCGCGTCGCCTCGAGATCGTCGGGCACGTCGTTGAGCGTCCGCGGCCGGAGCCGTTCGAGCAGGATCGTGGACGTCGCCGGGTCGTCCTCGAGCACCTGGACAACGTCATCGCGGTTCCACGTACGAAGCGCCAGCGCCTCGCTCTCCGACTCGTCGTTCACCGACTGCAGCTTGAGCATCGCCGGCGTCCCGTCCCGCCGCACAACAGGCACGATCAGCGACGCCTCACCGCTCAGCACCGCACCGTCGACGCGCAGATCCCATTCACCGACGTACCGCTCAACCGCCCCCGGCAGACTGTCCAGCCACTCGGACGCCTTCTCGCTGTGGTTCCGGATGAGCTTCGCAGGAATCTCGATCACCTGATGCACAGTAGGCGGTCACCCCGGCGATGTGCTTGGGTTTTGCCGTGGAGAGCAGGCATCGGCGGGTTCAGCGGATCGTGGCGGCGACGTACATCGGGATTCCGGTGCTGCTGCTGGTGGTTGTTGCGGTGATCGCGGCAGGGGGCTCTGCGGCAGCGTGGATCGGGTGCGTTGTGCCGGTGCTGATGCTGGTGGCGGGGCTGGTCCTGCGGCGGCGACACCGGTATCTGCCGCGGTGGTGGACAGCTGTTGGTGGGCTGTTCGGTGGCGTCGCGGGGCTGATGGTGACGCTGTTCCCGTTGGCGGTCGGTGTCTGGTGGCCGGCGATCCTTGCGCTGCCGGCCCTCATCGTCGGGGTCGTCGGCGGGTTGGCGCTTGCGCGGGCAGCCAACCGCGCGCTGATCGTCCCGTTCGTGCCGGAGCTGGCCAGTACGCCGTACGAACTGGTGTTCCGGCTCCGTGGCATCCCGCTTGCGGCCGTGCTGGTCGGCGCGGACTCGGTGACGATCCAGTCGCACCCGCTCCCGCGCTCCGAGCACCAACTCCGCACTTACCCGCTGTCCAGCGTCACCGGCACCTACGAGTTCGCGCTCTCCGGCGCGGAGCGGCTCAAGTTCCCGATCGCGGTCACGCACGCAGTCGCCACCGAAGGCCCCGCCGTCATCCTGCAGGCGAACGGCGAGGACTGGGTCCTCCCCACCAACCAGGCAAGCACCCTGATCGACGTACTGACCGTTCGCCGCGAACCCTAACCGGGTGTCACCACGTTCCAACCTGATCGGGGATCAGTAGCCGGCGAGGGTCGACCCCACGAGGGTGGCCAGCCAGGAGGTGGCGATCCCGATCACGCCGGCGCCGCCGATGCCGATCGCGATGCCGGCGGACAGCCGGTTCTGAGTCGCGCGAGCGCCGACGATCCCGAGAATCAGTGCGGTCGCGTACCCGGCCAGTAGCACGATCACCTCCACCACGGAACCGATCCGGAACAGGGCAAACCCGTCGCGGCCCGGGCTCGTCGAGTGCGTGTAGATCAGCGATCGCAGCACGAAGGATCCGACGACGCTGACCAAGACGCTCAGCAGACCGACGATCAAGCCGATCCGGCCCGCGGTGCCCGATCGCCCCCGCGGCGCCTCGCCCAGTTGTCCCGGGTAGCCCTGTCCCGGGTAGCCCGTTACGGGTCCGGGCCACGCCGCATCGGTGGGGCCGGAGGCGTACGGACGCGGAGGCTGCTGCTCGCTCATCCATCGAGCCTAAGCAGCGACCGGTCCATAAGGTGGGCGCCGCGTCTAGGTGGCGGCTTCGCGCGACTTGGTCTCGGCTTTTTCGGCTTGCCAGCCGTCTTCGTTCTTGCCGAGGCGCCAGTAGCCGGAGAGGGAGACGCGGTCGCGGGGGAGGGCGCGGTCGGTGAAGAGGTTCTTGCGGATCCGGAAGACGAAGCCGGCTTCACCGTGGACGAACACGTGCGGCGTGCCGTCCGGGAAGTCCAGCGCCTCGACCGCCGCGACCAGCCCGGCACCGCGGTCGCCGTCGGCGGTCGTGCGGTGGAACCACTGCACGTCGACATCGCCGGATCCGCCGAACTTCTGCTCCTCGGTCGCGTCCGCCACCTCGAGCAGGACCGTGGCCCGCGCACCCGGCGCAAGCTGCTCGATCGCGGCACCGATCGCCGGCAGCGCGCTCTCGTCACCCACGAGCAGATGCCAGTCGGCTGTCTCCTCCGGGGAGTACGCACCGCCGGGACCGTTGAACCACAGCACGTCGCCCGGCTGCGCGGACGCCGCCCACGGGCCCGCAACACCCTCGTCGCCGTGGTACACGAAGTCGATGGTCAGCTCGCGCGTCGACTCGTCCCAGCCGCGGACGGTGTAGGTCCGCATCGTCGGCCACTGCTCGGACGGGTACGTCTCGCGCACCACGCCCATGTCCAGCGGCTCCGGGTACTCGACGCCGTCCTTGCAGAACAGCAGCTTCACGTAGTGGTCGGTGAAGCCGTTGTCCGCGAAGTCGTCCGAGGTCAGCACGACTCGGATCATGTGCGGGGTGATCCGTTCGGTCCTCTGAACGACGGCGCGCTTGCAGACGCGATTGCGGCGGGGTGCGGGGCTGGTCACACGACCACGGTCCTCTCGGGCGGATAGTTAGGGCAACCTAAGTCAGCCTAACTCACCCGCCCAACAGGATCAGGTTCCGCGGATCGAGAAGGCCTTGCTCGCGCCCGCGACGTACGGCTTGCAGGCGGGGAAGTAGACCCGGTACGGGATGCTCCCTTTGTAGGCCGGTTGGGCGTTGACCGTGAACCGCCCGGATCGCCGGACCGCGCCGGTGCTGACGGTCCGCCACTGAGTCGCGCCGTACAGCCGCTGCAACTGCACCGGGCAGTTGAACGGTGCGCCGGCCACCGACCCGTTGACCGGCACGATCGATCCGACGGGCGCGCTGGTCTTGGACGGTACGGCGGCCACGATCGCCGGCCGCGCCGCGACGAATCCCAGATATGCCGTCACATAAGGATCACCCGGAACGACCAGGCAGTTGATCGGCGCGACCGGTGAGCCCGGGTACGTCTTGGTCGCCACGCCGTTCGTGTCGGTGAGGTGCGTGTAGCGCGGCCCGAAGTACTCGACACAGCCGCTGTTGTTCAGCAGCGCGACCTTGATCCGGATGCCGTACGGCTTGCCGGTCTGCGCGTCGGTGACCGCCCACTTGATCGTGTACGGCTGGTAGAACGGCACCACCTTCGGCGTCACCGACGCGGTGATCTTCGGCTGGTGCGTGCCGGTCACCGTGAGCGTCTGGCCGGCGTACGGCGTCGGGTCGAAGGAGGTTTCGCTGCCGGGGTAGAACGGTCCGGTCTGGACGCTGGTCACCTTGAACGTTCCGTTCGCCGTCGAGGGGACCTTGAGCGGCCCGCTCCAGGTGCCCGCGGCCGCGTTGCGTACCAGGTTCGTGGAGAACAGCACGTTCTCCGAGCCGGATCCGCCGGTCCGTTCGAGGACCACGTTCACAGCCTGGTTGGGCTCCCGGGCGAACGAGCCCTTGACAGTCACGGTCACCGGCACCGTGTTCAGACCACTGACCGCGACGCTCGTCCGGTTCAGCGTCACCGAGGTAATCTTCAGGTCCGGATCCGGATCGGCCTGTGCCACCGCCGGAAACAGCGCCAGCATCAGCGGTGCCGCAAATGATGCCGCGAGCAACTTTTTCATCAGGTCCCCCGGATGTAGAAGGCTTTGCTGAAGGTCGCGATCGAGTGGCAGGCCGGAACGTAGACCCGGTACGGGATGCTGCCCTTGTACGCCGGCTGCGCGTTCACCGTGTAGCGCCCGGACTGCCGGACCGCGTTGATGCTGACGGTCCGCCACTGCGTCGCGCCGTACAGCCGCTGCAGGTACACCTTGCAGCCGCTTTCGACGGTGTGGACCGACCCGTTGACCAGGACGATTGTGCCGACCGGCGCACTCGTCCGGTAGGGCACCGCAGTCACCGTCGGCTTGACGACCGGCCGCGCAATGCTGAGACCCAGCCCGCCGACCGAGGACGGGTTGCCAGGCAGCAACAGACAGTTGACCCCCTCGGCTTCGGCGGCGCCGTGTGCCTGTGTCACCAGGCCGCTGACGTTGGTGAGATGGGTGTAGCCCGGGCCGATGTACTCGGCGCAGATGTTGTCGAAGGCAAGCTCTACCCGGAGCCGGCTGCCGTACGGCTTGCCGGTCTGCGCGTCGGTGACCGCCCAGGTGATCGAGTACGGCGAGCCGTACGGCACCAGCTTCGGGCTCACCGAGGCGGTGATCTTCGGCTGGTGCGTGCCGGTGACGGTGAGCGTCTGGCCGGCGTACGGAGTCGGGTCCGTCATGGAGCCGCTGCCCGGGAAGTACGGCCCGACCTGGACGTAGGTGACCTTGAACGTGCCGTTGGCGGTCGACGGGACCAGCACCGGCCCGCTCCACGTACCGGCCGCGGCGTTCCGGACCAGGTTCGTGGAGAACAGCACGCGCTCCATACCGGACCCGCCGGTGCGTTCCAGGATCACGTTCACCGGCTCGGTGGGACCCGGCGCGTACGAGCCCTTCACCGTCACCGTGACCGCGACGGTGTTGAGACCGCTGACCGCGACGCTCGTCTTGTTCAGCGTCACCGACGTGATCTTCAGGTCCGGATCAGTCGAGGCGTGCGCCGCGACCGGGGCAGCGGCAACTGGTACGGCGAGCAGCAGCGCGGCGAGTACTCGGCTGATTCTCATCTCATGTCCCTCGGATGCTGAACGGCTTGCTGACACCGGCGACGAACGGCTGACAGGCGGGGAAGTACACCCGGTACGGAATCAGGCCCCTGTACGACGGCTGCGCGTTGACGGTGAACCGCCCGGACTGCCGAACTGCGCCGGCGCTGACCGTCCGCCATTGCGTCCGGCCGTACAGCCGCTGCAGTTGCACAGGGCACGAGCCGGTGACGTACGCGACCGAACCGTTGACCGGGACAACCGTCCCGACCCGGGCGCTGGTCTTCGACGGCACCGCCGCCACGATCGCCGGCCGTGCCGGGAACAGCCATTGCCCTGCGATGTAGTACGGATCCGTGTAGAGGTGCGCGCAGTTCAGCGCACCGGCGTCGGCGGCCGTGTACGCCTTCGTGATGACACCGTTCGTCCCGGTCCTGTACAGCGGGCTGCCGCCCTCGGCGCACGGCGTGTCGACGCCGAGGCCGATCGAGATCCGGCTGCCGTACGGCTTGCCGGTGGCGGTGTTCGTGACCGCCCAGGTGATCGAGTACGGCTTGCCGAACGGCACCACCCGCGGGTTCACGGCGGCGGTGATCTTCGGCAGGTTCGTGCCCTTCACCGTGATCGTCTGGCCGGCGTACGGCGTCGGGTCGACGGGCGTGCCCGGGTCCGGGCCGCCGTACGGGCCGGTCATCACGCCGGTGACCTTGAAGGTGCCGTTGGCGGTCGACGCGACATTGAGCCGGCCGGTCCAGGTGCCGTTCTGCACGGTGCCGGCGGTCCGCTTCAGGTCCGCCGAGACGATGCCGCTGCGCGGGCCGGTACCGCCGGTGCGTTCGAGGACGACGTTCAGCACCAGGTTGGCGTCGCCGGGCTCACTGGAGTTGTAGCCGCCCTTGACGGTGACGTTGATCGGATAGGTGTTCAGGCCGGACACCGCGACCGACGTACGGTCGAGGGTGACCTGGGAGATGGTCAGGTCCGGATCAGCGGCGGCCTGGGCGGCCGGCACACCACCGAGCAGGCCTCCCGCAAGAGGTACGGCGAGCAACGCCGCCACTACTCGATCGATTCGCATAACACCGAGCGTGACAGCGGTGCAGGCCGGTTCCAACCATTTCGGGCCAGAAGTGCGCGATCGGGCCGGTGCCTGTAGACCAGTTGCCCGCGATCGTCATTCAACTGCCGGGATCCAGTTGTTAACCCGCGCGTCACGTACAGCAGGTGCTGAGGACCGCTCGTTCTCGCAGGCTGTTGCCGTGAGCAGGCTTTTCGGCGACTCCGAGCGGCCGGCGTTCTCTGTTGTGCGTACGGACGGCCAGGGACAGCCGATCTCGATCGGCGACAGACTGCCGGTGAGCAATGCGGTCATGTACAGCGGCCCGCCCGGGATGGGCAAGACCAAGGAGCTCAAGAACGCCGAGGACGCGGCCGAGCGCAACGGCTATCTCGCGATCCGGCTGGCGGCGTCGGAGAACGTCTCGATCGAACGCCACATCACCAACGCGATCCTGACCAAGCTGCCCGAGCTGGAGCGGGAGCACGGCAAGCGCCGGTTCCGGAACGTCCGCAAGACGGTCCGCGACCTGACGCGCAGCGGCCGGAAGTCCCGCTGGGGCTGGGAAGCCCGCGTGCCGCTCGGCCTCGGACCGCTCAACATCGGTCAGGGCGTCCTCAAGCAGGAGTTCGACACGACGCCGTACGACCAGCTGGGCACAACGCTGACCGACCTGGCCGGCGAGCTCGGCAAGGCCGCGGGCGGGAAGCCTGTGCTGCTCCTGATCGACGACGTCGACCAAGGCTCCGCCCGGGATCTCGCCGGCCTGAACGAGCTGGCCATCCATCTGGAGCAGAGCGGCGTCCCGGTCTGGCTGGTCGCGGCCGGCGGCGCGAAGTCCACGACGCTGATGATGGCGGCGTCCAAGCGGATGTCCGGGATCGCCAGTACGTTCACGAACCAGTTCAGCGTCCGGAACGTCGGACCGCTGTCCGACGCCGACCTCCGCCCGGCCCTCACCGAACCGCTCCGGCTGGCACGGGTGCCGTACGAGCCCGAGGCGGTCGAGCGTCTGGTCCGCAGGGCGAACGGCAGCCCGTACCGGCTCCGCGGCTTCGCACTGGCGGCGGAGGCGCTGGCGGATGTCCGCACCGGGATCACCATGGACGTGGCGACCGCGGCGATCGACCGGGTCGAGAAGGTGGAGGAGCTCCAGTACGAGCCACGCCTGAACGAGTGCGGGGATGCCGAGCGCGAGCTGCTCGCCAGGGTTGCCGAGCAGGACCCGAACGGCCTGTTCATGCCCGCGGAGCTGCGGGCGGCCGGTCCGGACAAGTGGCAGGCGATGGATGCCGCGCGCCAGGAGCTGGTCGCCCGCGGTCTGCTCCGTGAGCACGGTGAGTACGTCACCATCGCCGAGCCGCACCTGCGGGAGTACATCCGGGAGCCGTGGCAGGACGGTGCTCCGAGCGAGCCGGAGCAGTTCTTCGTACAGCTCAAGAAGCGGGATCCCGAGCTCGCACCGATCCACCCGACGACCGACGCGACCCGGATCAACCAGATCCTCGGCGCCGCCGGCGACCCGGTTCACCGGCTCGACCGGACCGACAACGACGGCCTGCCGCTGTCCCTCGACCAGCGGCTGCCCACCGGAAACACCATCGTCTTCCAGGGCCCGCCCGGGGTGGGTACGAGCCAGGAGCTCAGCCGGACGCGGAAGCTGGCCGCGCGCGAGGGCTGGACCACGATGACCCTCGACGCCAGCCCGCGGGAACCGTTGGAGTTCCGCTTCATCCGCGCGGTCAACGAGCAGCTGGACTCGATCAAGGAGAACTTCGGCGACGCCGAGGCCAAGCACGTGAAGAAGCTCCTCAGCCAGCTGGCCCTGCGGACCCGGAACACGATGAACACCGCGCAGGTCCGGCTCGGTCCGTCCGGCGGTCCCCAGTTCGGTCTGCACAAGTCCTTCGAGGGCGTGCAGGCCGACAACGTCGGCGTCGGGCTGCCCGAGCTCGCGCAGTACCTCGGTCAGCTGGCCGGCGCCAAGCGGCAGCCGGTGCTGTTCATGATCGACAACCTCGACGCGGCGACCGACGACGACCTCGCTGCGCTCTCCAAGCTGTCGAAGCACCTCGGCGAGGAGAAGAAGCCGGTCTTCCTGATCGCTGCCGGCGGCGAGCAGTCGGTCACCCGGCTGAGCACAGCCTCCGGCGGAAAGTCCAAGGTCGCCACCACCACGCCCTTGAAGATGGATCTCCGCAAGGTTCCGCAGTGGGCCGAGGACGAGCTCCGTCCGGCCCTGGTCGAACCGCTCGACCAGGCCGGGATCCGGCACGAGCCGGCGGCGATCGACAAACTGGTCAAGGAGGCGAACGGCAATCCGGCCCGCCTCCGGGCGCTGGCCGCCTCGGCGCTCGAGCTGGTCGGGCCGGATTCCGACAGCATCACCGCGACCGTGGCCAACGCCGCATCGACGCGACTGAACACACGGTCACATCTGCTGTACGCCGCTGCCTGGTACAACTGCACGCCGATTCAGAAGGACCTGCTGGTCAAGACCGCGGCAAGTGGCCCGCAAGGGCTACTGCGGCCGGCCAACGAGCGGACCCGGGACGACTCGACCTGGAGCCGCGACCGGGCTGCGCAGGACCTGCTGTCGGACGGCCTGCTCGCCAGGTCCGGCAAGCATCACATCGTCGTCGCCGACCCCGGTTTCCAGGCCTGGCTGCAGGTCCGGCTCGGCCTGTCCGCCGCCCAGACCGGCATCGCCCGCCCGGTCGGATCGCAGCCACAACTCGCAACCGCCGGCGAGCGACCGGCCGAAAGCCGCCCGGCGCTTGGTCCGGGCGGCTCCCAACGGGACGTACAGGCGAACCGTTAGGTCGGACACGCCCTAGTTCGGCCAGATGGAGGTGATCCACTCGGGGTGGTCGATGAACGGGTTCCGGTTGTGCTGGAACTGGTTGTAGATGACCTCGTTGCGGTTCTTCTCGAACGCGTCCGGCGGGTCGCCGGCCGCCCAGGCCTTCAGCACCGACAGCTTGCCGATGTACGGCGCGGTCCCGTTGCCGACCTGGTCGTTGAGCTCCAGGTTCGCGAACCCGTCGTCGCCCTCGTAGCGGACAGCCATGTAGAAGATCATCCGCGCGACGTCGCCGCGGACCGCCGGACGGGGCGCGAACGAGTCCGAGTCGGCCGTACAACCGGTGCACTGGGCAACCGCCGTACCGCCGTTGTCGAAGTCGAGGTTGCCGCGGGCCGAGTTCACCGAGACGTCCTCGGGACGCAGGTGATGGATGTCGGTGCCCGGCCCGGTCGCGGTGCCGAAGTCACCGTGCGACTTGGCCCAGACGTGCTCGCGGTTCCAGTCGTCGACGTCGCCGCCCTCGCTGCTCTTCGCGATCGAGCGGCCGGAGTACACCTCGATGACGTTGTTGCTGTTGTTCGGGTCCTGGTCGGTGACCTCGAGCGCGTCCCAGACCTGGTCGTAGGTGAGCTTGGTCTGCTGCGAGATGATCGTGTGCAGCGCGGACTTCAGCGCGGCACCGGTCTTGCCCTCGGCGCCGGCGTAGTAGTCACCGGGATCGCCCGGGTCACCGGGGTCCGACGAGCCGCCACCACCGGTGAAGGCGGTGCCGTTCTTCAGGCCCGGGTGCGAGAAGTACGCGGCCAGCGTGCCGGTGACGGTGATCTGCTTGCCGAGCAGGCCGGGGTTGCTCTGCAGCCCGTACGCCGCGCGGAACGCGGACGGGATCTGCACGTAGAGCATCGAGGACGTACTGGTCTGCGAGGCCGAGTCGGCGAGCGCCAGCGCGTAGTCGTTCGGGAAGTTGCTGCGGACAACCGTGCTGGTCGCGGTCGGCTGACCGACGACGTACCCGGTGACCGATGCGGTCGAACTGTCCTGACGACCGATCGCGGTGGCGACGGTGATCGAGGTGGCGGCATTCGACGGCGTAATGCCGAAGCCGAGCAACGCTAGTACGGCGGTGACAAGCAGCGCCGGACGCAATAGTCGTGGCACAGGTACTCCCAGGGGCGGGTGGGGACCGGACGCAGATCAGTCTGCCCAGCTTCCCGGGCGACCTAACAAACACCAGGTGAAGAGTTGAACCGGTGGGGCGCTGAACGAGTGAGTGTCATTCAGCACCCCACCTGGGCAAGTGGGCCCCCATCAAGCCGTGACGTGTCGCCCCAGCCTGCTCGCCCACCTACCAGCGAGGCACCACTGGCGGGCGGCACCTCACCGACTCGGTGGCGTTGGGCGGACGCCGTTTACGGACGGTACTCATCTGGGCACGCGTTGTCCATGGCTCAGCGTGAGCGTCTCACCTGGCGACCGGGCGGTCTCGCGCGTCCAGCCAGTCCGCCCAGACAGCCAGCGCCTCGGCCGGTCCGCTCCGCCCGATCCCGAGCCGGAAGCGGTCCGTCGGCGTCGGTGTCAGCTCGGAGGAGTACATCCCGGCCGGGAGCAGCAGTACGCCGGTCTGGTCGACCAGGTTCGCGCACATCGCCTCGACACCGTCCGCGCCGAGGTACCGCGGGTAGCAGACACAGCCACCGTCCGGCGCACTGAACTCGAACAGGTCGGCGTACCGCTCGAAGAACTCGGTGAACAGCGGCACGTTCTCCGCGATGATGCCGCGGTTGCGCCCGAGGATCCGGTCCCGCGCCCGCAGCGCGATCAGCGCCAGCACCTCGCTCGGCCCGGCGTTGCAGATCGTCGTGTAGTGCTTGGCGCGATCGAGCCGATCCAGGACGGCGCGATCCCGGCAGACGATCCACCCGATCCGCAGGCCGGGCAGTCCGTACGCCTTGGACATCACGTTCAGCGAGATCGCCGTCCCCGAAAGGTCCGTTGCCTGCGGCAAGGGTGTGGCCTCGAGCCCGCGGTAGACCTCGTCGGAGAACAGCGTGATGCCGCGGTCGTCGCAGAGCTGCACCAGGCGGGCCCAGACGTCCGGCGGCGGGACCGCGCCGGTCGGGTTGTTGGGGAAGTTGACCGAGACCATCCGCGTGTTCGGGCGCAGCGCCCGCTCGATCGCGTCGACATCCGGCGTCCAGCCGTCCTCGGGCCGCAGCGGTACGCCGGTCACCTCGCAGACCGCGAGCGGCACGGTCTCGGCGGCCTGGTAGTTCGGCGTCATCACGACGAGGTGGTCGGTCGGCTCGAGCAAGGTCCGCATCGCGAGGTAGATCGCCTCCTCGGCGCCCGCGAAGCACAGCACGTCGTCGGGGTGGGCGTTGTCGTACGTCGCCGCGATCTCCTCGCGGAGTGCAGGCAACCCGCGGGTCTCGGTGTAGCCGAGGTCCAGCGACTCCCAGCGCGCCCGGCCGTCCGCGTCGGCCATCGCGAGCAGCTCGGCCATCGGCAGCGTCTGCGCGTCCGAGGCGGTGAGGTGGTAGCGGGCCTTGAACTCCCACTGCGCGAAGTACGTCTCGAGGCGGAAGTCAGGCAGGTCCGGCATGGAGCAGATCCTTTCGCTGCGCGCGCCTCAGACCGTACAGCAGCAGCCCGATCGAGATCACTCCGACGACCAGGTACGTGATCCGGCCGCCGATACCGTCCCAGGTGGAGTGCAGCGCGACGGCCAGCGCGTACATCCCGAGGAAGCCGGCGAAGTGCCTGCCGGTCGGCTCCATCACGAACCGCCACAGCCCCCAGCAGGTCAGCCCCGTCCAGGCCGCGTGCCCGGCGGGCGCCAGCAGGCCGCGGATGAACAGCGTCTGCTCGGCCGCGCCGACGTTCCCGCCCGACTGCAACAGCGCGACGAACGCGTAGCCCATCGTCTCCAGGACCGCGAACCCGGTGCCGACCGCGACGCCGATGATGATCCCGCGCCCGATCGAGACCCGGTACCGGTGCCCGAAGAAGACCACCAGGATCGCCGGTACGACGAGCTTGGCCGCCTCCTCGATCAGCCCGACGCCGACCATCGGCAGCGTCCCGAGCCGGCGCATCGCGTCGTACTCGAGCAGACCCGCGACGACCACGCCCACCACGCCACCGAACAGCGGGCAGCCGCCGAGCGTGGGCCCGTCGATCAGCCAGCGGCCCGAGCGCCCGGCCGCGAACGTGACGAACGTCAGCGGTACGACGAGCGCGCCGAGCAGGATCAACGTCGGGAACAGGTTCGGATTGCCGGTGTCGGCGAGCACCGCCAGTACGGCGACGTACAACCCCGCCCCGATCAGGAACGTCCCGACCCAGGCCCACCTGCGGACTGCCGTGATCGTCATCTGTCGATGGTGCCCGGAACGGCCACCTTGCGCCATGTCCCAGGGACGGCAGCGCTGGACAGGGCGGATCGGTGTGACCTGACTGCAAACTCTGTCGGAAGCAGAGGTGTGCCTGCCCCAAACCTCTCGAAGGAGAATCCGCCTATGTCCTCCACTCGACGTGCCGCCGCGCTCACCACCGCGGCAGTGCTGGCCCTGGGCGCGGCGACGGTGATCCCGTCCGCTGCCGCTCCTCCTCCCAAGTCCGCCGAGTCCACTGCGACGGGTGTGACCTCGTCGGTCACGCTGATCACCGGTGACGTGGTCGACGTGACCGACGCCGGTGGCGGCAAGAAGGCCGCCACGGTGCATCCGGCCGCCGGCCGCGAAGGCGTCTCGTTCCACACCATCGAGGCCGACGGCGGCCTCCGGGTGCTGCCGAGCGACGCTGTCCCGTACATCTCCACCGGCGTCCTCGACGTGAACCTGTTCGACGTCGACGAGCTGATCGCGGACGGGTACGGCAAGTCCGCCGGCCTCCCGCTGATCGTCAAGGACACGCCCGGCGTCCGTACCGCCCAGAGCCTCGCCGGTACGACGACCACCCGGCAACTGCCGTCCATCGGCGGCCGCGCCGTCAACGCGGCCAAAGACCAACTCCCGGCGCTGTGGAAGTCACTGAAGCCCGCGGACGGTCAGCGGAGCCTGAACAGCGGCGTCACCAAGATCTGGCTGGACGGCAAGGTCAAGCCGGTACTGGACAAGAGCGTGCCGCAGATCGGTGCGCCGGACGCCTGGAAGGCCGGGTACGAGGGCTCGGGAGTCGAGGTCGCCGTACTGGACACCGGGGTCGACGCGACGCACCCGGACCTGCAGGGCAAGGTCAAGGAGAGCCAGGACTTCTCCGGCAGCCCGAGCGGCGCCGAGGACCACTTCGGCCACGGGACGCACGTCGCCGCCACTATCGCCGGAACCGGCGCGGGAGCCGGCGGCACCCGGAAGGGCGTCGCGCCGAAGGCCGACCTGCTCGTCGGGAAGGTGCTCGGCGACGACGGCTACGGGTACGACTCCTGGATCATCGCCGGGATGGAGTGGGCCGCCGCCGAAGGCGCGAAGGTCGTGAACATGAGCCTCGGCGGTGACGCCACCGACGGCACCGACCCGCTCAGCCAGGCGGTCAACGACATCACCGCCCAGTCCGGCACGCTGTTCGTCGTTGCGGCCGGCAACGAAGGCCGCGACGAGTCGGTCGGCACGCCGGGAGCGGCGGCCTCCGCGCTCACCGTCGGCGCCGTCGACCGGGAGGACAAGCTCGCGGACTTCTCCAGCCGCGGACCGCGGCTCGGCGACTCGGGCCTGAAGCCGGAGATCACCGCGCCGGGCGTCGGCATCATCGCCGCCCGCGCCGCCGGCACCGTGATGGGCGACCCGGTCGACGAGCTCTACACGGCCGCCTCCGGTACGTCGATGGCGACTCCGCACGTCGCCGGTGCCGCCGCACTGCTCGCGCAGCAGCACCCGGACTGGAAGGCCGACCAACTCAAGAACGCACTGGTCAGCACCGCGAAGACGCAACCGGACCAGACGGTGTACCAGCAGGGCGCCGGCCGGGTCGACCTGACCCGTGCCGTCGCGCAGAAGGTCACCGCGAGCGGTGTCGCCGATTTCGGACTGCAGACGGCGGCGGACGCGAGCAGCCGGACGATCACGTACCGGAACGACTCCGACGCCGAGGTCACGCTGAACCTGGCGGCGCAGATCACGAACCTGGACGACGGCAAGCCGGCGGCCGACAGGTTCGCGCTCCCGGCCACGGTCACGGTGCCCGCGCACGGCTCCGCCGACGTACCCCTGACGCTGGATCCGGCGAAGCTCGGCCGCGGTCAGTACAGCGGCTGGATCGTTGCCTCCGGCCTCGATGGGGTCACCACGCACACCGCGGTCGGTGCGCTCCGGGCCGGCCCGACGCACAAGGTCACGCTCCGCGCCATCGGCCTGGACGGCAAGCCCACGGGCGTCCCGGTGCTCTCGCTGTACGGCGACAACTCGCGCTCCGACGTCCTGAGCTGGATCAAGGACGGCCAGTCCATCACCGCCGACGTGGAGGAGGGCACGTACCTTCTGCACTCGCTGGTGGAGAGCAACGACCCGCAGGACGAGCAGGCCAGTCTGTTCACCGACCCGAACGTCGTGGTGGACAAGGACATCGAGGTCGTCATCGATGCCCGGAAGGCGGTCCCGATCACGATCGAGACGCCGAAACCGTCCGAGCAGCAGGCGGTGCTGAGCTACTACGTGCATCGCGTGTACGGCAACGGCCGCTCGATCAGTCATGGCGTGATGCACTTCAGCACGGTCCACCAGGTCAACGTGACGCCGACCAAGCCGGTCAAGGACGGCACCTTCGAGTTCGCGTCCCGCTGGCAACTCGTGGCGCCCATGGTGCAGGCGTCCGTACCTGGACTGCAGGGTCCGTTCGACATCAACCTCCTGCACCAATCGCCGTCCTTCGAAGGCAAGCGGCGCTTCCCGCTCGTGTACTCCGATTCGTCCCTCGACGGTGTACGCGGTGCGGTGGTCGTGATGCCGGCCGACGACGAAGGGGAGCAGATCAAAGCAGCAGCGGACGCCGGTGCCGCGGGCATCATCCTGGTCCGCCCGGCCGATCGCTCCGCGTGGACGGTGTGGCGGCCGATCGGTGACCGGGAGCCGATCCCGGCAATGGTGACCACATACAACGACGGTCAGAAGCTCCGCGGCCGGGCCGAGCGTGGCCACGCCACGATCGACCTGACACTGACCACCTCCAGCCCGTACCTGTACGACGTGCAGCAGGTCTCGACCGGGGCCATCCCGGCGAAGATCGACTACAAGGTGACGCCGGCGAACAGCGCCCGGATCAACACCCGGTACGCCGACAACGGCGGGTTCACCTGGGCCAAGGAGCAGCGGTTCGGGTGGCGCCCGTGGCAGGAGTACTCGTGGAACGACGCGCAGCGCTTCGTCGAGACCCCGAAGGTACGGGAGGAGTGGGTGACCTCGGGTGACTCCGTCTGGCAGCACAGGGTGCACCACCTGTACACGTGGGACACCATGAACCCGCTCGGTGGCGGCATGACGTCAGTACCGCGCAGCTACCGGCCGGCTCGTACGACCGAGACGTGGTTCGGTCCTGTTGTCCGCCCTGCGGCAGCACCCGGGGTGGAGTCCACCCGTACCGGAGACCGGCTCTCGCTGCGCATCCCGACGTTTGTCGACGCTGACGGGCACTACACGCTCGGCGAGACCACCAAGGCGTCAGCAACGCTGTCCCGCGACGGCAAGGTCGTAGCAGAGTTGCCGAACGCGTGGGCGGACGTGGTGACGTCCAGCGCGGACGCTGCGTACAAGCTCGACCTGTCGACCGAGCGGATCGACACGGAAGGCGAGTGGAACTGGGGTACGCGGACGCAGACGTCCTGGGAGTTCCGGTCGACCAAGCAGCCGGATGACCAGGCGGTGCCGCTCGCGCTGCAGCAGGTCAACTACAAGGTGCCGGTCGACCTGACGGGACGGGTACTCACCCGGACCCACGTGGTCGGCTTCGAGTCGCCGCGCGCGACCTCGCTGCGGGCCTGGGCCTCCTTCGACGAAGGCACGACCTGGAAGCGGCTCGCAGTGATAGGTGCCGCCGGCCACTACCTGGCCGTCGTCCCGAACGCCCACGACACCGTGTCGTTGAAGATCGAAGCCACCGCCCCGCACGCCACAAAGGTGACCCAAACAGTCATCCGCGCCTACGGCGTCCGCTGACGCCTACAGCCAGTCGCGCTTCGCCGCCTGGAACGCCAAACCGGTTCTGGTATCCACACCAGCCAGAGCCATCAGGCGGTCCAGGCGGCGTTGCACTGTACGGCGGCTGATTCCCAGCTGTGTTGCGATCGACTTGTCCGGTACACCGCCGACGAGGAGCGACAGCAGCAGCCGCTCGGAGTCGTCGAGGCCCTCCGGGTGCTCCGGGCGATCGGCCTGCAGGCGTACTGGCGTCGCCAGCTCCCAGTAGCTCTCGAACAGTGCCAGCAACGCGTCCAGCAGCTGACCACGGCTGATGATCGCGGCGGACGGCTCACCGACGCTCTGCTCGTCGTCGCGCACCAGCGGGCAGATCGCCGTCTGCCGGTCCACGATCGCGATTCGGACCGGCAGCGTCGGCACCACCCGCGCCTCCTCGCCCCAGCTGACTCCCTCGGCGATCGAGTCCAGCTCGCCCGGCGTCTCGATCAGCGCGCGCTCGTAGATCGCGCGGTACCGGACGCCGCGGGACAACGCGCCGTACTCCTCGGTGTTGTCCGCGCCCTGCATCGCCAGCGGGTTCGCGCGGCAGAACCAGAGGATCTCCTGGCGGGCCGAATTCTGCAGGTCGCGCAGCCGTTCGCGGAGCGTGGTGGCGCCGAGGATGACCTCGACCAGGTGGTGCGCGTCCCGGCGGCTCGCGCTGGCACGGAACTCCTCGCTGAGCGAGGCGACGGTCTGCCGCGCGGCCTCGAGCGACTCCTGGCGGCGCAACAGCGTCGTACCGAACGCGACGTCCGGGGGCAGCGGCCGGAACACCGGCTCGTCGGCCGGCTGCGCGGTCACCAGCCCCTTCGCCTGCAGCCGCTGCAGGACCTCGTCGGCCTCCTGCGGTGGCAGTTCGGCCACCTCGGCGAGTTCCTCAGCCCGCGCGGCGGACAGGCCGACCAGCAGCCGGTACGTCTGCTCCTCGCGCGCGTCGAGCAACGACCCTTCCTGCATCCGCCCCACCTCCCGGCACCACCTAAGCAGGCTTGCTGATCCGGAAGCGAGCCCAATAGCCGATACCGCCCATTGGCACGAATGAGCCACGTCAGTTCTGTGCCATCACGTCAGTGCTGAGCAACCGTCACTTCCGGTCAGACAGCGGAACTCGCCACCGCCCAGCCAGGATCGAGAACCGATGATGAGCATGACCGATTACGCCGGAATCGCCGGTCTGATCGCTGCGGCCGCCGTAGCGATCTGGATGCTGCGTAACCACCGCGCCGTCTCCCCGACCGCCCGCCACCGCGGAGCCCCTACCCTGCGGCTGCCGCGGGCTGCGCATCCGGAGCGTGCTTCTTCGCGGAGTAGTAGGTGAGGCCTCCGTACGCGTACATCGACAGGCCCAGTGCGGCCATCAGGGCGATCACGATCCACTGCCACGGGCCGTCCTGGTAGAGGGCCAGGAACCATGACTTGGTGTCGTGATTGCCGGTCAGCTTGAAGATCGCCGGTACGACGGCCTGCGGGAACAACGGGAGCGCCCCGAAGCCCAGGCAGAAGCCGGCCAGCGTACGGCGCCATTTCGGGAGCGCATCGAACGCCGCGGTCTTCTTGGCCTGCTCTGCGGGCGATCGGCCGTGCCTGAGCAGCGTGAGGAGCTCGGGACCCCGCTTGTCGAGGCGGTGCGCCGCGAGGAGTCCGAGGTACCACCAGGCAAGGCCGCCGGAGAGCAGCCCGACCGGCACGCCCCACCATCCGAAGTAGAGCGCCACGATCAGCGCCGGAGCACAGGTGGTCGCGACCAGTACGAGCATCACGTAGACGATGCCCATCGACTCGCCCTCGTTCTCACCCGTGTTGAGCGGGTTGCCGGACCGCTTGTGCGCATCGGTCGTCGGTACGGCGGCGTACACCGAGGCCGCGACGATCAGGCCGGCCGAACCGCCGAGCAGTGCGGGCAGCACGCTCAAGACCAGCGGCCACGCGCTGACCACGCCCGACCACCAGGTCAGCAGGACGGTGATGAGCACCGCCAACGGCCCGAACACGAGCAGGAACGCCCGCTGCCGCGCCCGCACGTCCAGCCGGCTGGAACCGGGCGTCATCAGCGTCGTCCAGAACGAGGTGCCGTCCGAGCCGTACAGGTTGGCGGCCATCGCGCCACCCATCACGACTCCGGCCGGCCCGGCCCAGGGGAGCATCGACCGCATCCCGATCGCCAACGGCATCGTGCAGAAGAACAGTCCGTACGCGATCGAGAAGACCGCTTTGTGGCCGTAGACCAGGTCCCTGCTCCACGAACGGATCTCCTTGGCCGCCGCCGCGCCCTGCGCTGTGTTTGCCGTCAGCAAGCGCTTGGGCTTCGCACCTGCACGAGGGACAGTCGTACGACGTACCAGCAGAGCCGACCATGCGAAGAGCATCGCCACCGCAAGCATCACGAGCGCGAGCAGCAACCCGACCACCTGCAGCCACTCACCACGACCGGCGGCCTGTACGGCGTCGAAACCCCAACCGGACGGTGCGATCCGGGCTGCTCGCGCGATCGTGCCCTGGACGTCCGTGGACACGAACGCGACGATCAGCGCCCACCCCTGCGCCGTGAACGCGAGGATGAACGCGTTGACGAGCGCCGCGATCGTCGCACCGGCCCGCACCTGCAGCAGCACGCCGTACACCGCGACAGCGAGCCGCGACGCCAGGACGAAGCAGAACAACTGCAGCAGCAACGCAGGCACGGCTACCAGGACCGCCGCGACGTCGCGGCCAGAAACCATCAGCGCAACCAGTGCGACCAAGCTGATGACCGGTGCGACCCCGGCCATCGCCGCCACGATCAACCCCGTGGAGAGCGTCCGCGGCGGCAGCGGCGTCATCGTGAAGTACTCGGGCTTGAGCGTCTCGTCGCCGCCGCCGGTGAACAGCGGCCCGACGACCCAGCCCAGCATCCAGATCGCCAGTACGACGACCAGAATGTCGTCGTCGCCGCGCGCAGCCACCCAGATCGTGCCGCCCGCCAGCGCCAGCCCGACCAGTGCGCCGGTGATGATCCAGCTCCGCCGGAACCCGTCCCGGAGCGCGTGCCGGAACGCGGCCATCCGCATCCGGACGAGCGTGTGCGACGTGCCGTACGTCAGTGCGAGAGCCACGCCAATCCCTCCGCCCCGCGCGTCGACGCGCCCACCAGCGAGACGAAGGCGTCCTCCAAGCTGCCGCCCGCCTGCACCTCCGAAACGGTGCCTGCGGCGACGACCTTCCCGTCCGCGATCACGGCGACGCGGTCGCACAACTGCTCGACCAGCGCCATCACGTGACTCGAGATCACCACCGATCCACCACCGACGATGAAGCGGTGCAGGATCGTCCGGATGGTCGCCGCCGACACCGGGTCGACGGCCTCGAACGGCTCGTCGAGCACCAGCAGCCGCGGCGCGTGCAGCAACGCGACCGCGAGGCCGAGCTTCTTGCGCATGCCGGTCGAGTAGCCGATCACCTGCTTGTCGTCCTCGTGGTCGAGCTCGAGCACCTCCAGCAGTTCGGCCGTACGCCGTCCGACCTCGTCCTCGGGCAGACCGCGGAGCAGGCCCAGGTACGTCAGCACCTCGCGGCCGGTCAGCCGCTCCGGCATCCCGAGCCCGTCCGGCAGCACCCCGACCAGCGCCTTCGCCCGGGTCGGCTCGTGCCACACGTCGACGCCGAAGATCCGCGCCGTCCCGGCGTCCGGCCGCAGCAGCCCGACCGCCATCGACAGTGACGTCGTCTTGCCGGCGCCGTTCGGCCCCAGCATCCCGAAGAACGACCCCGCCGGCACGCTCAAACTGAGACCGTCAACAGCCCGCTCCGCCCCGAACACCTTCGTGAGCCCCTCGAGCTCCAGCGCCTGCTCCATAGGCGGCACTCTGCCATCAGGCCTCCCGCCGTCACATCACCCTGACGGTTGACCCATCCCATCAGCTGTTCGGCGGGGCCGTCACCGGGTCAAGGACCGTAGTGGTAGCGACACGCGATGACATGGATTCCGTCGTCCGCGATCCGGTAGACGAGACGATGCTCCGAGTTGATCCGTCTCGACCAGTAGCCGGCGAATTCGTGCCGCAACGGCTCCGGCTTGCCGATGCCGTCATGGCCGTTCCGGTGCACGTCGTCGATCAGCTGGTTGATCCGCTGGAGGAGCTTGCGGTCATTGGCCTGCCACCACAGGTAGTCCTCCCAGCCGCGGTCGAGGAAGACGATCTTCACGCCCGGATCGGCGAGCCTTCGGCACCGGCGTCCGGGTCGGCGAGCTCGTGCAGAGTGCCACCGCCCGCCCGGTCCTGCTCGATCGCCTCGCGCAGCCGCTGGGCATTGGCAGGGGACCGGAGGAGATAGTCGGTCTCCTTCAACGACTCGTACTCGGCCAGCGTGATGACGACGACAGGCTCGTGCCCGGCGCGGGTGATGACCAACTCCTCCGCATCGTTCTCGACCGCATCGAGAGCAGTTGCGAGGTTCGCGCGCGTATCGGTAAAGCTCATCGTCTTCACGATGTACAGAATAATGTACATCGTGAAGCTTGGCGCGCCAGATCCGTCGAGAGATCGTCCGAAAGGACGAAAAGTGGCCGGGAACGCAAAAAGTCCCGGTCTGATCGACCGGGACTTTCTTCTGTGCGCGAGGGGGGAGTTGAACCCCCACGCCCTTTCGGGCACACGGACCTGAACCGTGCGCGTCTGCCTATTCCGCCACCCGCGCGCAGCCGCCTGAGATGATCTCCTGGCGACGAGAAGGAACAGTAGCACGGGATCTGGCGGTGCTTCACATTGCGGGTTCGGTCGAACCTCCCGATACGATCGATCGTCGTACCCGGTGTGTCCGCCCAACCGTGGACGAGCGTCCGACGTACCGACCGTGGAGGAGGAGGCGTGCGACCGCTGCAACGCTTCGAGCGACGCCTGGAAGGAATTGTGAGCGGTGTCTTCGCGCGCGCTTTCAAAGGCGACGTGGAGCCGATCGAGCTGGCCGCCGCCCTCAAGCGTGAGATCGACAACACTGCGCGGATCCTGTCCCGGGACCGCCGGCTGGTGCCGAACCACTTCACCATCGAGCTGGGCCCGGACGACTTCGAGCGGCTGGACGCGTACGGCCGGACCCTGAACCACGAGCTGGCGAACGAGCTGCGCGACCACGCGGACATCCAGCGGTACACCTTCTCCGGACCGATCGACATCGAGCTGGTCCAGCACGACGAACTGCCGACCGGTAAGTTCCGGGTGGTCAGCGAGACGGTCGGGACGCCCCAGCGGCGCCCGGCCGAGTACCAGCAGCCCGAGCCCCAGCCCTACCAGCAGGAGCCCTACGTGCCGCCGAACCCCCCGCCGGTCGTCCCGCAGTACCAGCAGCAGCCTCCGCCACAGCAGCAGGCGCCGCGCAGCGGCCACCCGCAGGTGATGCTCGAGGTGAACGGCCGCCGCCGGCCGGTCAACCCGCCCGGCGTGGTGCTCGGTCGCGGCACCGACGCGGACATCCAGATCAACGACCCGGGCGTCTCCCGGCGGCACGCCGAGATCCGCCTGATGCCCGAGGGCCCGGGCGGCATCCGGGTGGTGCTGGTCGACCTCGGCTCCACCAACGGCACCCTGGTGAACGGCCGCCGGGCCACCGAGGCCGAGCTGACCGACGGCTCCACCGTCCGGATCGGCAACACGACCATGACGCTGCGTCTGGCGGACGAGCCGATCGCCCAGCCGCCGAGCAGCGGGTGGTGACTGACCTTCCATGTCGGAACTGACCCTGACCCTGATCAAACTGGGGTTCCTGGCCCTGTTGTGGATGTTCGTCCTCGCGGTGCTGTCCGTGATCAGGTCCGACCTGTTCGGTGCGAAGGTGGACAGCCGCGCCGCGGCCGCCGCCGTACCGCAGAACACCCGCACGCCGAAGCCGGCCAAACCGGCCAAGAAGCGCAAAGGCCTGCCCGGGTCGCTGAGCATCGCCGACGGGCCCCAGGCCGGCGTCGGCGCCTCGCTGGTCGACGAACCGGTCGTGATCGGTCGCGGTTCGGACTGTCAGATCCGCCTCGACGACGACTACTCTTCGACCCGGCACGCCCGGCTGTTCCAGTCCGAGGGCCAGTGGTGGGTCGAGGACCTCGGCTCCACCAACGGCACGTACCTGGACGGCCAGCGGGTCACCCGCCCGGTCCCGGCCGAGATCGGTGGTTCGATCCGGATCGGCCGGACGACGCTGAACATCGCGAAGTAGGCCTGCCCCGATGACCCTGTCGCTCGACTACGCAACGCTCTCCGACGTCGGACGTGTGCGCCGCAACAACGAGGACTCGGCGTACGCCGGTCCGCACCTGCTGCTGCTCGCCGACGGGATGGGTGGCGCGGCGGCCGGCGAGGTCGCCAGTTCGGCGGCGGTACAGGTGATCAGGCGGCTGGACACCGCGGAGATCAGCGGCGACGACATGATCGAGGCGCTGGCCGGCGCCGTGCACCGCGCCAACGAGCGGCTGTCCGAGCTCGTCGAGGAGGACCCCGAGCGCGAGGGCATGGGCTCGACGGTCACCGCGCTGATGTTCGACGGCAAGCAGCTCGGGCTGGCGCATCTCGGCGACTCCCGTGCGTACCGGCTGCGGGACGGCCGGCTGTACCAGTTGAGCCACGACCACACGTTCGTGCAGTCGCTGGTCGACGAGGGCCGGATCTCCCAGGAGGAGGCCTTCACCCACCCGCACCGGAACCTGATCCTCCGGGTGCTCGACGGCCGGCCGGACTCCGATCCGGACCTGGAGATGCTCGACGTCCAGGCCGGCGACCGGTTGATGCTGTGCAGCGACGGCCTCCCCGACTACGTGAGCGACGAGGTGATCGCGGCCTCGATGTCCTCCGGGACGCCGGACTCGGTCGTCGTCGAGCTGATCACGCACGCGCTCGAGGCGGGCTCGAACGACAACGTCACCTGCGTGGTGGCGGACGTCGTCGAGACCGAGCCCACCGGTGGGACCCAGCCGCAACTGGTCGGCGCCGCCGCCGAGCTGGCCCAGGGCAGTACCGGCCGGGGTGAGCCGACGACCGCGATCCGCGCCCGCGGCGAGGAGCCGGGCGGCGGCGGGGCCGGTGCCGCCGTCGACCCCGAGGAGCTGCGGTACGCGCCGCGGCCGCCGAGGCGGTTCCTGTGGCCGCGCCGGATCGCGCTGCTCGTCGTCGTACTGGCGGTGATCGTCGGTGGTGGCTGGTTCGCGTACAGCTGGACCCAGAAGCAGTACTACGTCGGCACCGACGGCGACTACGTGGCGATCTTCAAGGGCGTCGAGGCGGATCTGCCCGGGTTGTCGCTGTCGAAGGTGTACGAGCGGCAGTCGCTGCAGGTCGACAAACTTCCGACGTACAGCCGTGAGCAGGTGGAGGGGAACATCCAGGCCGACAACCTGGCCGGAGCCCGGTCGATCGTCGCGGAGCTGCAGCAGACCGCCACCGAGTGTGCCGCGAAGATCAAGCCGACCCCGACACCCACCCCGACGGTGAAGCCGCCAGTGACCGTGCCGCCGACCTCGAAGCCACCGGTCTCGAAGCCACCGGTCACCCAGACCTCGGCCTCCACGTCCACGTCGCCGTCCCCGAGCACCCCGGTCGACCCCGACGACTGCGACGGGGTCCGATGAGTATCGCCTCGACGTCCGTCATCCAGATCATTCCGCGGACCCGGCGCGGGGTGGAGTTGCTGCTGCTCGTGATCGCGATCGCGGTCTCGGTCGGCGCGTACGTGAACATCGGCATCACGGTCCAGAACGCCGTCCCGGCCAGCACCGGGTACTACGCGGCCGGGATCGGGCTGCTGGCGATGATCGCGCACCTCGCGCTCCGCTACCGGGCGCCGTACGCCGATCCGGTGCTGTTGCCGTGCGCCGTCCTGCTGAACGGGCTCGGCGTCGCGATGATCCACCGGATCGACCTCGGGCTGGCGATCGTCGCCGAGGCGAAGGGCCGGGTGCCGAAGGGGCCCGCGGCCCCGCAGCAGATCACCTGGACCGCGGTCGGCGTCGTGCTGTTCCTGGTGGTCATCGTTCTGATCAGAGATCACCGCCGGCTGCAGGCGTTCACGTACACGGCCGGCCTGGCCGGTCTGGTACTGCTCGTGCTGCCGCTGATCCCGGGTCTCGGCGTGAACCTGAACGGTGCCCGGATCTGGATCCGGCTGGCCGGCATGTCGTTCCAGCCCGGTGAGTTCGCGAAGATCTGTCTGGTCGTGTTCTTCGCCGGCTACCTGGTGGTGAAACGCGACGTCCTGACCCTGGCCGGGCACCGGTTCCTCGGGCTGGACCTGCCGCGGGCCCGCGACCTCGGCCCGATCGGGATCGCCTGGGCCGTCAGCCTCGGCGTGCTGGTCTTCGAGAGCGACCTCGGGTCGTCGCTGTTGTTCTTCGGCCTGTTCCTGTTTCTGCTGTACGTGTCCACCGAGCGGGCCGGGTGGCTGATCATCGGTGGCCTGCTGTTCGTCGGCGGCGCGTACTTCGCGTATGCGACGTTCGGCCATGTGCACCGCCGCGTCACCGACTGGCTGGACCCGTGGGCGATCGACGGTGGCCAGGTGAAGCTCGGGCTGATGGGCCAGGCCTGGGGTGGCATCCTCGGCCGCGGTCTCGGCCAGGGCCACCCGGAGGCGACTCTCTACGCGCAGAGCGACATGATCATCTCCTCGTTCGCCGAGGAGCTCGGCCTGACGGGCCTGATCGCGATCATCTTGGTGTACACGCTGATCATCGAGCGCGGCCTGCGGACCGCGCTCGGCTGCCGGGACATCTTCGGCAAGCTGATCGCGACCGGTCTGGCGATGTCGTTCGCGCTGCAGGTGTTCGTGATCGTCGGCGGTGTCACCGGCCTGATCCCGCTGACCGGTCTAGCCACCCCGTTCATGGCCCTCGGTGGTACGTCGCTGGTCGCCAACTGGGCGATCATCGCGCTGCTGCTGCGGATCAGCGACCAGGCCCGGCGGCCGCAGACCCCGGCCGCTCCAGTGTCCGACGATACGATCGCGATGGCGGTGCAGAAGCAGTGAACTCGGCGATCCGGCGATTGGCCCTGGCAGCGATCATCCTGATGCTCGCGCTGATGGCCAACTCGACGTACCTGCAGGCCTTCCGGGCGAACGAGATCAACGGCCGCAACGACAACAACCGGGTCCGCGACTCGCAGTTCTCGGTGAACCGCGGCCCGATCCTGATCGGCAGTACGCCGGTCGCGCAGAGCAAGCCGTCCGAGGACCGCTTCAAGTACCAGCGGTCGTACGCGTCCGGTCCGGTGTACGCGCCGGCGACCGGGTTCTACTCCTACCTCTACGGCCGTGGCGGCATCGAGCTGACGATGAACTCCGAGCTGAACGGTTCGGACCCGTCGATGGCGTTCCGGCGGATCATCGACGTGATCAGCAACCGGCCGCAGCAGGGCGGCAGCGTGACGCTGACGCTGAACGCGGCCGCGCAGCAGGCGGCCTACAACGGACTCGCCGGGAAGACCGGCGCCGTGGTGGCGATCGAGCCGAAGACCGGCCGGATCCTGGCGATGGCGACCCGCCCGTCGTACGACCCGAACCAGCTCGCCTCGCACGACGCCGACAAGGTGGCCAAGGCCTGGAAGAGCCTGACCGAGGACAAGGGCAAGCCGCTGTCGAACCGCGCGGTCCAGGAGCTCTACCCGCCCGGGTCGACGTTCAAGCTGGTCACTGCGGCGGCCGCGCTCTCCAGCGGCAAGTACCAGCCGGACACGAAGGTGAACTCGCCGGCTTCATTGCCGCTCCCGCAGACCACGACCCCGCTGGTGAACGAGGACGGCAAGAACTGCGGCGGCAGCAACAACGCGACGCTGACGATCGCCCTGCGGTATTCCTGCAACACCGCGTTCGGCACCGTCGGCCTGGACATCGGCGCGGACGCGATGAGCGAGCAGGCCGCCAAGTTCGGCTTCGGCTCCCGCCCGCTGACCGAGCTGCCGAGCGTCGCCACCAGCCAGTTCCCGGGCGACCCGAACGCGCCGCAGACCGCGCAGTCCGCGATCGGCCAGTTCGACGTCCGGGCCACGCCGCTGCAGATGGCGATGGTCGCGGCCGGGATCGCGAACAAGGGCGAGGTGATGAAGCCGTACCTGGTCCAGAGCGTCAAGACCCCGGACCTGAAGACGGTGTCGGAGACCAAGCCGGAGTCGCTGCACCAGGCGGTCACCCCGCAGGTCGCGAGTCAGCTGACCGCGATGATGGTCGACGTCGTCAACAACGGCACCGGCAAGCCGGGCCAGATCAAGAACGTCCAGGTGGCCGGCAAGACCGGTACGGCGCAGACCTCGAAGGATCGCCCGCCGTTCGCCTGGTTCACCGCGTTCGCGCCCGCGGACGACCCGAAGGTCGCGGTGGCGGTGCTGATCGAGGACGCGAACGTCCCGCGCACCGACGTGGCCGGCGGCACCCTGGCCGCCCCGATCGCCAAGAAGGTGATGGAGGCGGTGCTGGGCCAATGAGCACGATACGGAATGATGCGATGACAGTGCGTCTTTCCAACGGGGATCCACGTGTGGCGGCCGCTACCGTGGGCAAGTTGAGTGTGTTTTTGTGTCTACCGCAGACAGGTTGGAAGGCTGAGTCATGACATCGCAGGCACGTCTCGTCGGCGGCCGGTACGAAGAAGGCGAACCGCTCGGCCGCGGCGGCATGGCCGAGGTCCGCAGGGGTGTCGACAACCGGCTCGGCCGCAGCGTCGCGATCAAACGGCTGCGGGTCGACCTGGCCAGCGATGCGACCTTCCAGGCCCGATTCCGCCGCGAGGCGCAGTCGGCCGCTTCCCTGAACCACCCGACGATCGTCTCGGTCTACGACACCGGTGAGGAGCCGGATCCGAACGGCTCCGGCGTCACGATCCCGTACATCGTGATGGAGCTCGTCACCGGCAAGACGCTGCGGGACCTGATCCGCGAGGGCCGCAAGATCATGCCCGAGCGAGCCCTGGAGATCACCTCCGGCGTGCTCGAGGCGCTCGACTACAGCCACCGGGCCGGCATCGTGCACCGCGACATCAAGCCCGGGAACGTGATGCTGACCCCGCAGGGTCAGGTCAAGGTGATGGACTTCGGCATCGCCCGCGCGGTCGCCGACACGTCCTCCACGATGACCCAGACCGCGGCCGTCATCGGCACGGCGCAGTACCTGTCTCCGGAGCAGGCCCGCGGCGAGACCGTCGACGCCCGCTCCGACCTGTACTCGACCGGCTGCCTGCTGTACGAACTGCTCACCGGCCGGCCGCCGTTCGTCGGCGAGTCCCCGGTATCGGTGGCGTACCAGCACGTCCGGGAGCAGCCGCTGCCGCCGTCCTCGTTCGACCCGGACATCCCGCCGGAAGTCGACGCGGTCGTCCTGAAGGCGCTGGCGAAGAGCCGCGAGGAGCGGTACCAGAGCGCGTCCGAGATGCGGGCCGACATCCACCGGGTGCTGGCCGGTCAGCAGGTGACCGCGCCGATGGCCGCGGTCGCGGAGACCCGGCAGATGCAGCCGACCGCGGCGGCGCCGACGGCTGCGACCCAGGCGTACCGGCAGACCGGAGGCAACGACGTGCTGCCGCCGGGCGGCGACGATCTGGATGAGGACGACGACGATTCCCGCTCCCGCCGGAACCGTGGCCTGGCCTACTTCCTGCTCGGCCTGGCGATCGTGGCGGTCGCGATCGGCGCGTACGCGCTGTTCTCGCACCTGAACAACGACAACACGGCCGGCGGTGGCGGCGCGACAACGTCGAACACGCCACCGGCGAAGGTGACGGTGCCCGATGTCAGGGGCAAGTCGCTGGCCGAGGCGACCACGCTGCTGAGCGCGCAGAACCTCAAGGTGTCGGCCACCTCGGAGAAGAGCGACACCGTCGGGAAGGGCGCGATCATCCGCCAGACCCCGGACGGCGGCGCGGACGCGGAGTCGGGCTCGGTCGTCACCGTCGCGGTGTCCGCGGGCCCGTCGGCCTTCGGCGTCCCGGACGTGATCGGGATGACCGAGTCGAAGGCGCGCAAGGCGCTCGAGGAGTCCAAGGGCCAGTTCCAGGTCAAGGACAAGGCGATCGAGAAGGACAGCTCGGAGAAGAAGGGCACCGTGATCGCGGTCAGCCCGGACCCGGGTTCCTCGTACCCACCGGGTACCGAGTTCACGCTGACCGTGTCCTCCGGTGTGGAGAACCTCGAGGTACCGAACGTCGTCACCCAGACCTTCGACGACGCGAAGCTGACACTGCAGCAGGCCGGCTTCCGGGTCGGGCAGACGTTCGGCAACGACCAGAACGCGGCCGAGGGCGCCGTGCTGCAGCAGTCGATCAAGGGCGGCACCAAGGCGCCGAAGAACACCCTGATCACGCTGACGGTCAACAGGCTGCAGGACGAGCCGACCCAACCGACGCAACCGACCCAGCCGACGGACACTCCACCGTCGACGCCCACCACGCCGGGCATCACGATCGGCGGCTGAACGCACAGAACCCCTCGAGGCGATCGCCTCGAGGGGTTCTTCGCTTTCCGGCTTCGGTTGGGGGACCTAGCCGACGACCGGGGCCAGGCCGACGGAGCGAGCGATCGCGTCCGGGTCGCCACAGATCGCCAGCCAGTTCGCGAGCATCCGGTGGCCGCCCTCGGTGAGTACGGACTCCGGGTGGAACTGCACGCCCTCGACCGGGAGGTCGCGGTGCCGGGCCGCCATGATGACGCCGGCCTCGGTACGGGCAGTCACCCGCAGCTCGTTCGGCACACTGTCCTCGGCGATCGCCAGCGAGTGGTACCGGGTCGCGGTGAACGGCGACGGCAGGCCGGCGAGGACACCGGCGCCCTCGTGGAACACCTGGCTGGTCTTGCCGTGCAGCAGCTCGTCCGCGCGGCCGACGACGCCACCGTACGCAACGCCGATCGCCTGCAGGCCGAGGCAGACCCCGAAGACCGGGACCTTGTGACCGACCTGCTTCACGATGTCGACGCAGGCGCCGGCCTCTTCGGGCGTTCCCGGACCGGGGGAGAGCAGGACACCGTCGTACTCGGCGGCCTGTTCGGGGGTCACCTCGTCGTTGCGCAACACCGTGGTGTCGGCCTGCAGCTGCTGCAGGTACTGCACGAGGTTGTAGACGAAGGAGTCGTAGTTGTCGACGACAAGGATCCGCGGCATGCGGCCCATTATCGCCCGGTGACGCTCGGACTGACCGACGGTGTCCGTTCGAAGCCCGGAACGGTGGCGCTCTGCAGGTCCAGGGTGCCCTCGTAGGCCGGCATCTGGAGCGAGGACTCGTTCTTCACGTCGTACCCGAGCTGGAACTTCACGACGTAGTCCTGCAGGTTCTCGATGTACTGCGAGTGGTCGAGCGCGTCCTGCAGTTTCCGCCGGTCGCCGATCGCGGAGATCTTGTACGGCGGGAGGTACGGGACACCGTGCAGGACGACCGAGTTGCCGACGCACTTGATCCCGGTGGTGGAGATGACCCGCTGGTTCTGGATCGTCATCGCCTCGGCACCGCCGGCCCACAACGCGTTCACCACGGCCTGGATGTCCTGCTGGTGGATGACCAGCCAGTTCTCGTCGACGTCCGGGTTCTCCTTCACCACCTCGGGCGGAGCGTCCCGGAGGGTGACGGAGAGCCCGGGCCCGGTGACCGGGCGGGTGCCGACCTGCTCGGAGAGACTCTCGAACTGCTGGGCGAGCTTCGGGTCGATCGAGCCCTGCTGGGCCTGCAGCGCCTCGATGTCGTGGGTCAGCGCCGCGTGCTGGCGGACCAGGGTTGCGCTGCGGCGGCTCTGTTCCTCCACGAGGCCCGCGAGCGTAGTGTTGCGGCTGGGTCGCAGGTCGGTACCCCGGGCGTTGGTGGCACTGGTCGCGAACAGCAGACCGGCGCACATCAGCGCCAGTGGCGCACCCACACGCCACAGCGAAATCCGCCTCAACCTACGCACCCATGATCTCCAGATTGCTCTCTGCACTACGCTAGCGCGGGACCGGACCGGAACAGGTCCTGCTGCGGTTAGCTTATGCGTCCTTACAAGGAGTTCAGACGTGCCCGAGTCGAGCAGTCGCAACAAGAAGAAGACCGAGAAGGTCAAGGCGGAGAAGACGCCGAAGAAGCCGCGTACCCAGTCACGCGTCTGGGTGGCGCCGCTGATGCTGGCCTGCTGGCTGATCGGTCTCGCCTGGCTGGTCGTCTTCTACGTGGCCGGTGACCAGATCCCGGTGATGAAAGACCTCGGCAACCTGAACCTGCTGATCGGCATGGGCCTGATCGCGGTCGGCTTCGTCGTCTCCACCCAGTGGATCTGACCCGAGTCATCCGAGAGTTATCCACAGCCGTATCCCCAGTTGTGCACACCGATTCGGGCGAGTTATCCCCAAGCTGACCGTTACTTCTCCACCGAAATGGCCTGAAATTGGCCCACATCTGTGGATAACTCTGGTTTGAGCGACCCGGTTTCCACACCGTTCAGGTCGGCTGTCCCCAGTTTCCCCAGCTACGTACAGATCTACGTAGACATATGTGGAGACGTCTGCGTATAGTTCTACGTAGGAGGAGACATGCCGAACAAGACGATCTACGTGTCCGACGACGACCTACCGCTGTACAAGCGGGCGCAGGAGCTGGCGGGGAACCTGTCCTCGGCGATCTCGATCGCGCTCCGCAAGTACGTCGAGCTGGAGGAAGGCCGCGTCGAGGGGTACGACGAGATCACCGTGCGGGTGGGCCGGGGCACCGGCCGCAAGCAACGGTTCTCCGGCGTCCTGCTCGCCGAGGGCGGACGTTCCAGCAACACCGGCTACGAGGCCTTCAAGGTCTACCGCAGCCGCACCGGCAAGTTCGTACTGCACGCGGACCGCCGCAACCAGTTCAAGCAGAACGCCGACGACGAGCGCTACCTGACCGGCTGGCGTTCCTGGGTCGGCAACTGGAGCGCCGACCAGTCCTGGAGCATGGCGCAGGGCGAGGCCACCCTGTCCGTCGTGGACACCGTCGACGAGCTCCGCGAACTGATCCCCGAAGACCTCTACGCACTCGTCGAGGAGGCGGCCGACCAGCCGGCCGTCGAAGACCTCGACATCTAACTGACCCCTCCCAGCACCGAGGGCTCGACTCCGAGCCGCTCGGCTGGTGAGGCACGCCCAAAACCTCCTCCTCGCACGACCCGTCAAGCCACCCGGGTCAGGTTCGCCCTGCCCGAAAACACCGAGGACCTCTCATGTCACCAGCGATCGACGTCCGTGGGCTGCGCAAGTCCTACGGCGGCAAGCTCGTACTCGACGGCATCGACCTGAACGTTGCCGAAGGCACCATCTTCTCGCTGCTCGGCCCGAACGGGGCCGGCAAGACCACCGTGGTCCGGATCCTGTCCACGCTGACCGCCGCCGACGCCGGCGACGTCCGGGTGGCCGGCCACGACCTGACCGCCGACCCGGAGGCGGTCCGGGCCGCGATCGGCGTCACCGGCCAGTTCTCCGCGGTCGACGGCCTGATGACCGGCCGCGAGAACCTGATCCTGATGGCCGACCTGTACCACCTCGGCAAGCAGGAGACGCGCCGCCGGGCGGACGAACTGCTGGAGCAGTTCGACCTGGTCGACGCCGGCCGGAAGCTCGCGTCGACGTACTCGGGCGGCATGAAGCGCCGGCTCGACCTCGCGATGACGCTCGTCGGCCGCCCGCGGATCATCTTCCTGGACGAGCCGACGACCGGGCTGGACCCGCGCAGCCGGCACAGCATGTGGACGATGATCCGCGAACTCGTCGCCGGCGGCGTCACGGTCCTGCTCACCACGCAGTACCTCGAAGAGGCCGACCAGCTGGCCGACCGGATCGCCGTGCTCGACCACGGACGACTCGTCGCCCAAGGTACGGCGGAGGAGCTCAAGCGGCTCGCTCCGGGCGGTCACATCCGCCTGCGGTTCACCTCACCGGAGGAGTTCACGCTCGCGGGACAGGTGCTGCCCACCGCCGTGCCGAACCGCGAAGCTCTCGTCCTGCAGGTACCGAACGACGGCAGCGTGCACGCGCTGCGCGACCTGCTGGCGCGGATCGACGACGCCTCGCTCGAGGTCGACGAACTCACTGTCCACACCCCCGACCTGGACGACGTGTTCTTCGCCGTCACCGGTCAACCCACCGAGAAGGCGACCGCATCATGAGCTACGCACTCCAAGACACCTCGACGATGCTCCGCCGCACGCTGCGGCACGCCCAGCGCTACCCGGGCCTGTCGCTCGGCGCGCTCGGGATGCCGGTGATCATGATCCTGCTGTTCGGCCTGGTCTTCGGCGACACGTTCTCGGCCGGCCTCGGCAGCGGCGCGCAGGGACTGGACTACATCGACTTCCTGACGCCGGGAATCCTGCTGATGTCGATCGCGTCCGGGACGATGTCGCCGGCCGTGGCGGTCTGCATGGACATGACCGAGGGCATCGTCGCCCGGTTCCGGACGATGGCGATCTTCCGGCCGGCCGTCCTGACCGGGCACGTGCTCGGCAACGTACTGGTGACGATCGTCAGCCTGGGACTCGTGGTCGGGTTCGCGATCCTGCTCGGCTTCCGGCCGAACGCGTCGCCGGCCGAATGGCTGCTGGCGGTCGCGCTGATGATTGGGCTGACCATCGGCCTGACCTGGTTCGCGATCGCGCTCGGGCTGACCAGCAAGACGCCGGAGGGCGCCAGCAACGTCGTACTGCCGATCAGCCTGCTGCTGCCGTTCCTGAGCAACACGTTCATCCCGCTGGAGGCGATGCCGAGCGGCATCCGCTGGTTCGCCCGGTACCAGCCGTTCACCCCGATCATCGACACCCTGCGGCATCTGCTGCTCGGTACGCCGATGGACAGCGGCAACGGCTGGCTGGCCGCGGCGTGGTGCGTGGCGATCGCGCTCGTCGGCTACTTCTGGGCGCAGAAGAACTACAACAAGGGGACCGTCGCCTAAGAAGGTGCGGTCAGGAGGGGGCGCCGAGCAGGTTCGCGCGGGTGCGGACGTGGGCCGGCACCAGCAGGTCGCAATCGTGGTTGTTCTCCGGTTCGCCGGCGACGACGCGGAGCGGGACGACACCTGTCCAGTACGGCAGGTCGAGATCCTCCTCGTCGTCGTTGGCGCCGCCGGACCGCGTCTTCACCGAGGCCTCGGTGAGCGACAGCGCGAGGACCGAGGTCTTCGCGAGCTCCTTGCGGTTCGGCGGCCGGACCGCGAGCGACCGTCCGGGGACCAGGTGGTCGACGATCCGGTTCAGCCCGTGGAGCTTCTCGTCCGGATCGGTGATCAGCCGCGGTACGCCGAAGATCACCGCCGACCGGTAGTTCACCGAGTGGTGGAACGCGGACCGCGCCAGCACCAGCCCGTCGGCATGCGTGACGGTCACACAGATGGTCTGCTCCGGGGCCGCGACGACACTGCGTGCCGCGACCGAGCCGTGCAGGTACAGCGTGCCGTCCGGCCCGCGATCGAGGTCCACACCGTACGCCGTGGGCAGCACGAGCGGAGCGCCGTCGACCACCACGCCCAGATGACAGAACATGCCGTCAGCCAGTACGTCGTGCAGCGCCCGACGATCCGTGGCAGCGCGCTCCTTCGAGCGCCGGAGCGACGTACGGGCGGTGGGCTGCAGCGGCGTGGTGGTCATGTCATCAGGTTCGCTGCCGCAGTGGCCTCCTGACACGGTCCATTCCGGCCCCAATCAGCTAGTCCATTCGCGCAGCGGGACGGCCGGGCGGATCAGGTGCCGACGGCGGGTCGGCAGGCCGAGCATCGGGTTCGAGACCGCCCAGGCGGCGCCCTTGCAGATGGCCTCCTTGTAGAGGGCGGCTACGCGGCCGGTCAGAGCGGCGTTGACGGAGCGGTCGTCGCTGGTCACGTACTGGATCAGCCCGTTCTTGCGGCCGAGCGAGATGCACTGGTTGAAGTAAGCCAGCGGCGAGTGCGGGAGCTTCCCGCCGGTCAGCCGGGCCGCGATCGAGTCGGCCGCCTGCCACGCCATCGGCTGGCCCGAGGCACAGGACATCCGGAGCGGCTTGTTCTTCGAACCCATCGCGTACGCCGCATCGCCGATCGCGTACACGTCCGGGTGCGAGACCGACCGCATGGTCTCGTCGACGACGATCCGCCCGGTCTCGCTGACCTCCAGGCCGGTCTCCTGCACGATCGGATGCACAGCGAACCCGGCCGTCCAGACGGTGACCGCGGACGGGATCGTCCTGCCGTCGCCGGTGCTGACCTGGTCGGCCTCGACGTGCGTGACGGCCGCGTTCTCGTGGACGGTGATGCCGAGCCGGTCGAGCACCTTGCGGAGGTGCTTCCGGCCCCTCGGCGACAGCCAGTCGCCGAGCGTGCCGCGCACCAGCAGCGCGATGTCGAGCTCCGGCCGGGCCTCGGCGAGCTCGGTCACGAACTCCACGCCGGTCAGCCCGCCACCGACGACCGTCACGGGCTGCCCGTTCGTCAGCGTCGACAACCGGTCCCGGGTTCGGAGCGCACCGGGACGGCTGGCGATCTCGTACGCATTGTCAGTGGTGCCGGCGACGCCTTGTGGATTCCAGCGGCTGCCGAGCGCGTACACGAGCGTGTCGTACTCGAGCTCCTCGCCGCCGTGCTTGTCTGAGTCGAGCGCGACCGTCTTGTGCTCGACGTCCACCCTGGTCACGTTCGCGACCTTCAGGACGACGCCGGTCCCGGCGTACACCTCGTCGAACGGCCGGAACTTGAGGTCCTGTCCGGTCGCCACCTGATGCATCCGGACCCGCTCCACGAAGTCGGACTCGGCGTTGACCAGGGTGATGCTGACCTCGTCGCCGTACAGGCGGGCCGCGAGCCGGCCGGTGGCGATGGCTCCGGCGTACCCGGCGCCGAGGACCACGATGCGGTGCTTCATATCGGTACTCCTGTCTGCTTCGGTGTCGCCCCTTGAACCGGACAGCCCGCCGATTCATGACAGGAACGCACTGTGAAGCAGCTCACAGGATGGTCAGCAGCGGCTCTCCGTGATCGGAAGCTGCGAACAGCTCGGTCGCGCGGGTCAGCTTGTCCGGGTTCGCCTGGGTCCGGACCGCGGTGATGCCGTCGGCGGTCACGTCGATGCACAGCACGCCGATGACCTCGTCGTTCACGGTCACGACCAGCGCGGGCTCGCTGTTCACCGGCCAGGCGTAGACCTCCGCCCGGCCACCGACGTACAGGCGCTTCGCCTCGGACGGCTTGAAGAGGCCGCGCAGGAAGCGTGCGACCGCGAGCGCGCCCTCGACCGCGGCAGTCCGGGCCGGCACCCTGCCGCCGCCGTCGCCGACCGAGACCGCGTCGGCGGTGAGCAGCCGCAGCATCGAGTCGGTCTGCCCACTGGTCGCGGCGGCGATGAACTCGTCCACGATCCGGCGCGCGGTCGTCTCGTCGACCTCGGTCCGGGCCCGGCCGGCCGCCAGGTGCTGCTTGGCGCGGTGCAGGACCTGCTGGCTGGCGGACTCGCTGATCTCGAGGATCGCCGCGATCTCGCGGTGCGGGTAGTCGAACGCCTCGCGCAGCACGTAGACCGCGCGCTCGTTCGGCGCCAGGCGCTCCATCAGCGTGAGGACGGCGTACGAGACCGACTCGCGTTGCTCGACGGTGTCCGCCGGACCGAGCAGCGGGTCGCCGTCGAGCAGCGGCTCGGGAAGCCATTGGCCGACGTACGTCTCCCGCCGGGCGCGGGCGGAGGTGAGCTGGTTGAGGCACAGGTTGGTCAGGACCTTTGTCAGCCACGCCTCGGGGACCTCGATCCGGTCCAGGTCCGCGGCCTGCCAGCGCAGGAACGTCTCCTGGACCGCGTCCTCCGCCTCACTCGCCGACCCGAGCAGGCGGTACGCGATGGCCTCGAGACGACCCCTGGACCGCTCGAAGCGAGACACGTCCTCCGCGGTCATGGCCATGCTGGGATCCTAGTAGCTGTGCAGAGTTCGTTGCCGCTGCTGATTGACCGCGGATCCGGGGTGCCGTTGCATCTGCAGTTGGCTGAGCAGTTTAGGGCCGCGGTCGTGGACGGGCGGCTCCAGGCGGGGCATCGGCTGCCGTCCACGCGGGACCTGGCGCGGGAGCTGGCCGTGTCCCGGTCCGTGACGCAGGCGGCGTACGACCAGTTGCATGCGGAGGGCTGGATCGAGGGCCGGACCGGTGCGGGCACGTTCGTCACGGACGTCGTACCGCTGCAACCCGCCGTTCGTCGCCGTACGGAACACCGCCCGGACGCCGACGCGAAACTGCTGACGTTGCGGCCCGGCATCCCGTACATCGCGCCGACACCGGACCCGGGCTGGCGGCGGGCATGGCGCGAGGTGTCCACCCAGGCACCGCCGCGCGGGTACGACGCGGCGGCCGGCCTCCCCGAGCTTCGTGCCGCGCTCGCGAGTCACGTCGCGCGGGTGCGCGGCATCGCGTGCGACCCGGAGAACGTACTGGTCACGAACGGGACCGTGCACGGGCTCCGGCTGCTGCTCGCGGTCACGCGGAAACCCGGCGACCGGATCGCCATCGAGGACCCCGGGTACCTGAACGCGGTCGCCGCCGCGCACGACCACCGGCTCGAGATCGTCGACGTACCGGTCGACGAGGACGGCCTGCAGGTCGGCGCACTGACCGACGACGTGGACGCCGTCTACGTGACGCCGTCGCACCAGTACCCGCTCGGCGGCCGGCTACCCGTTGCCCGACGCAACGAACTGGTGCGTTGGGCGCGCCGTACCGGCAGCCTGCTGATCGAGGACGACTACGACAGCGAGTTCCGGTACGACGTCGCGCCGCTGCCCGCGCTGGCGCAGCTCGACCTGGAGCGGGTCGTGCATCTCGGTACGCTCTCGAAGACGCTCAGCCCCGCCCTCCGCCTCGGCTGGCTGGTCGCGTCGGAGGCGATGGTCGACCGGCTCGCCACGTTCCGCGCCAACTCCGGCGACTGGCCGGCCTGGCCGATGCAGGCAGCTCTGCTCGCGATGCTCCGCGACGGCTACCTCGACCGCGCCGTACGCCGAAACCGCCGCCTGTACGCGGAACGCCGCACGCACACGGTCGCCCTGCTGTCGCCGTACGGCCAGGTGATCGGCCAAGACGCCGGCCTGCACGTCACCCTCCTGCTCCCCACCACCACCGACGACCGCCAGATCGCAACCGCCGCCCGCGCTGCCGGCGTAGTAGTAGCCCCCCTCTCGGACTACCGCAGAACGGTCCCAGGCCCCCCAGGCCTGGTAGTCGGCTACGCAACCCCCTCCACCCCCGACCTACACCAAGCCCTAAAAACCCTGACCAACATCCTCAGCAACCGCGCCCATCTCCGGGGTTGACCTCCGAGATGGTGGGTGTGCCGCCCGCATGCATCGGACCAACCCACAAGCTCAGAGGCCAACCCCGGAGATGGTTGGGGCCTATGGGGTGAGCGGGTTCTGTGCGAGTGGGGGTTGGACTACCGGGACGTCGCCATGCCAGGTGAGTTTTGAGAGCCACATGGTTCGGCCTTTGGGGTCGGTGCCTGGTTGGGTGGGGTTCCAGGCGTGGTAGACGAACCAGTCGCCGAGGACCATGTTGTGGCCGGGGCCGGCGGCGTCCGGGGAGCTGGACAGGATCGGGTCACCGGACTTCACGCACGGGCCGATCGGTGAGTCGCACAGGGCATGACCGACGGCGTACGCCGCCTTGTCGAAGGCGTTGGCCGAGTAGAACAGGTGGAACTTCCCGTTCCGTTCGACCATGTACGGCGCCTCGACCAGGTTGCCCTCCCAGGGCAGGTCCTGCTTGATCATCCGGTGCACCGGGCCGACCAGCGTGAGCCCGTCCTCGGACAGTTCCGACACGTAGATCCAGGTGTCGACGCCGATCGCGTTGCCGTCGTTCTTCCAGTACAGCCAGCGCCGGCCGGCCGAGTCCTGGAACGGCGACGCGTCGATCGAACCACCCTCGTCGGCCTGGCTGATGAGCGGATTCATAGATTTGTCGACATATGGACCTTCGGGTGCGGACGCCACCGCGACGCCGACCGCCTGCCGTCCGGCGGCGACGTCGCGAGACGTGTAGTACATGACGTACCGGTCGGGCGCATGGACCGCGACCTCGGGCGCCCACACCCGCCCCGGGGCCGTCCAACCCGGCACCGACGGCAGCGCATCACCCACCGGCTCCCACGACACCAGGTCGCGGGAGGTCAGCGTCTGTACGTTGCCGAGCGGTCCGTTGGTCGCGAACGCGTAGTACTCGTTGCCCACCGCAATGATCTGCGGATCGGCAAAACTACCGTCGTACACCGGGTTGGAAAACGTCATTCACTTACTTTCGTAGAAGTGGAGGTAGTCGAAGGTGGCGACCGGCGGCGGGTTTGCGCCGGTGAACTCGCCGTGGGCGTAGAGCCCGATCTTGGCCGCGGACGGCAGCACCCAGGACGCACCCCAGGTCCAGTTCTTCCCGTCCACCGACGTACCGGCGCGGTACACGTGCTCGCCGGCCGCGTTCTTGTGGTACGCGAGCCGCATCCACAACGTCGGCGCCGAGCGCCCGATCGCGGCCGCGCCGTAGGACGTCGCGCCGTCGGACGGACGGGCCACGAGCTCCCGGCCGTACTCGGTCTGGCGGGTCTTCCAGATCGCGACGCTGCCGAGCCGCGCGAAGTCGCTGTCGTTCAGGTACGCGATCATCCCGGCCTGCTGGTAGTTGCGGACATCGCCCTGCCCGGTGTCGAGATGCAGCTTGGTCTCCGCGATCCAGCTGTCGCCGGCCGGCGTACTGTGCAGCAGCAGTCCGGCGTTGTTCGAGGAACCGGTCATGTCGGCGTTCTCCAACGGCCACGACAACTTGCCGTCGGCAACGATCGCCTTGTCGTCCTGCCGCACCCACGACCAGTCCGCACCGATCGCACCGTTGAAGTCGTCACCAGCCAGCAGCTTGCCGGTCCGCGGGACAGCGACCGTCTTGGTCACAGGCTTCGCGACCGGACGTACGGTCAGGTTGTCGACCTCGGCCGAGCCCAACCAGCGCACCGGCGCCGCCTTCACCCTCAGGCCCGGCACGTTCAGCTGCGCCTCTCCGTAGACATCCCCCAAGCCTGCATCGTTCAGTCGTGCAGTCACGGTTGATTGGGAGACCTGTACGGACAGCTTGTTCCACTGCGTACGGTCGAAGTCCGCGGGCAACTGCACCGACGACGTACGCCGACCGACTGTCACCGTCAGACGATTGTTCGCGACAGTCGCCACCACCTGGTTGCCCAGGACTGTGGTGAAGGACGAGCCGAGCTGGACGTCCGCCTCTACGCGGACGGAGCCACCCGGAGCAGCGGCGCGGGTTTGTGCGACGCCATTGATGGCGGCCGTCGGACCGCCGAGCGAATCGCCCGGACGGCGGGTGGCGCCTTGGAGTCCGGAGGTCGGATCAGTGGAGTCGATGCCGAGTGCGGAGCCGGTCGTCGGTGCGGTGACCGGGCCTTGGGACGGGCCGGCGCCGGCGTTGGTGCGCGGCCAACCGTTGATCCAGTCGATGTCGTCGATCAGCATCGGTCGCCGGTTGATGCCGAACGGCGTCGTCAGCCACGGGGTGTTGCGGTCGATCGCGTGGTAGACGATGTGGTCCTGCCCGGCCGCGTCGGTGATGAACGCGTGGTGGCCGGGGCCGATCCACTGGTTGCCGTTCTGCGTGATCACCGTCGTACCGCCGACGCGCGAGTCCGTGAGCGCCGCACCGTCGGCGTCGACGAACGGACCCCGCGGCGAACGGGAACGGCCGGCAAACACGGAGTACCCGGTGGTGGGGCCGGCGCAACAGTTCATCGACGAGCCCATGAAGTAGTACCAGCCGTCGCGATAGACGACGTACGAACCCTCGTAGCGGTCGCCGATCGTCACCTGGGTCGGCGTTCCGACCGCATGCATGCCGTCGGCGCTCAACTCGGTGACGGAGATGCCGCCGTTGAAGCCGCCGTAGTACAGGTACCGCTTGCCGTCGGCCGCGGTGAGCATCGCCGGGTCGATCGTGCCGAGGAAGCCGCCGTTGCCGTCCGATCGGGGCGCCACGACCGGCCCGTCCGTCGCGGTCCATGGACCGGAGGGAGTCGGGGCCGTCGCGACACCGATCGCCGGATCGCCGCCGGCGTTGGCGTTCGTGTCGGTCACGGTGAAGTACATGACGTAGTGGCCGTCGAGGTACCGGATGTCGGGCGCCCAGAAGAACGATCCCGGCGCGGCCCAGGCGGGCTTGGTCTGGTCGTTGAAGACGGTCCCGAGGTACTCCCAGGAGTGGAAGTCCTTGGTTCGCGCCATGTGCATCAGGCCGAACGGGCCGTTCGCCACCAACGGGTCGGAGGTGGCGTACGCGTACCAGTAGCCGTCCCGGCCCTGGATGATCGACGGGTCGGCGAACGTGTCGGCGCCGAACGCCGCCGAGACGGGGTTCGTACTGGTCACCACTGGTGCGGCTGTCGCGGCTTGAGTGCCGGCAGCGATTGCGGCCACCGTCAGGGCGGCGGCGAGTAGTCGTTTCGAAGGCACGGGCGGGTCCCCTCTGGAATCAACTGCTGAGCAGGATCACGTGCCACGATGCCGGCGGCAGTGTGGCACGGCAGACGCCGTCGACCACCTCGGTGGTGTCGACGGCCCGGGGCTGGACCCGGTCCGGATCGTCCGCCGTGTTCACGGCGGAGCGGTCCTCGTCGTAGAGGGCCAGGTGCCGGACCACTTGTCCGCGCGCCGGGACCTCCAGGTCGATCTTGTCGGTCTCGCTCCGGTTCACCACGAAGATCGCGGTCTCCCCGGTGCTCTCGTCGTACGTCGCTGTGCTCCACAGCGCCGGGACCCGGCCGAACGCGGCCGTGTCGATCTCGGGGCCGCCGGTGGTCGCCGTCTGCAGGACGGTCGGGCCGGCGTACCGGGCGGTCAGGGCGAACGGGTAGAAGATGGTCTGCCGCCAGGCGCGGCCGCCGGGCTCGGTGCGGATCGGGCCGATCACGTTGACCAGTTGCGCAAGGCAAGCGATCTTCACCCGGTCGGCGTGCCGGAGCAGCGTGATCAGCAGGCTGCCGACGACCACCGCGTCGTCGACCGTGTAGGTGTCCTCGATCAGCGGGGCGACCTCCCGGATGCCGAGGCCGAGCTCGCCGGGGAAGTGCTGCTGGTACCAGACGTTCCATTCGTCGAACGAGAGCGTGAGCTCCTTGTCGCTGCGCTTCAGCGCCTTCACGTGATCCGCGGTCGCGATCACCGACGAGATCATCCGGTCCATCTCCTCGGCGGCCGCCAGGAAACTCGCCTGGTCGCCGTCGTGCGGTTCGTAGTACGCGTGCAGGCTGATGTGGTCGACCAGGTCGTAGGTACGCTCCAGGACGACGCGTTCCCATTCGCCGAACGTCGGCATCCCGGCGTTGCTCGATCCGCAGGCGACCAGCTCGAGGTCCGGTTGCACCCGGCGCATCGCGTTCGCGGTCTCCTCGGCGAGCCGGGCGTACTCCTCCGCGGTCTTGTGGCCGATCTGCCAGGGGCCGTCCATCTCGTTGCCCAGGCACCAGATCCGGATGTTGTGCGGCTCCGGGCTGCCGTTCGCGACCCGGCGGTCGGACAGCTCGGTGCCGGGCGGGAGGTTGCAGTACTCGAGCAGGTTGACGGCGTCACGGATGCCGCGGGTGCCGAGGTTCACGGCCCAGATCGGCTGCACCTGCGCCTTCCGCGACCAGGCCACGAACTCGTCGGTGCCGAACTGGTTCGACTCGAGCGCCCGCCAGGCGAGGTCGAGCCGCCGCGGCCGGTGCTCCTGCGGGCCGACCCCGTCCTCCCAGTCGTAGTTCGAGACGAAGTTGCCGCCCGGGTAGCGGATCGCGGTGACGCCCAGCTCGCGCACCAGCTCCAGTACGTCCTGCCGGAACCCGTCGGCGTCCGCGCCCGGATGGCCGGGCTCGTAGATGCCGGTGTAGACGCAACGGCCCATGTGCTCGACGAACGAGCCGAACAGCCGCCGGTCCAAGGCCCCGACCACGAACGCCGGGTCCACCACGAGCTGAGTCACAGGGTCTCCCCAGGATCGTTTACAACGTTTAACGTGGATGTCTACAACGATTGACAATCGGTGTAAAGAGCTCGGCGGTGGCACACTCGGGCGACAGCTGCGTGACAGGAGGTTCGGATGGCGACCAGGCTGAGCGACGTGGCCGCGCGGGCCGGGGTGTCGGTGAAGACCGTCTCGAACGTGATCAACGACTACCCGCACATCACCGCCAGGACCCGGGCCAAGGTCGAGGCCGCGATCGACGCGCTGGACTACAAGCCGAACGTCAGCGCCCGCTCGCTGCGCAAGGGCCGCTCGGACTTCATCGCGCTGGCCATCCCGGAGATGGGCTCGCCGTACTTCGCCGAGCTCGGCGCCGAGATCAGCCGGGCCGCGAAGCGCCGTGGGATCACCGTGCTGATCGACCAGACCGAGGGCGAGGCGGCCGCCGAACGGTTCGTACTGGACGGGATGCGCGGGCAGCTGATCGACGGCATCATCTTCTCCCCGCTCGCCACCGCCCCGGCCAAGCTGACCTCCGTCGACACCGGGAAGCCGCTGGTGCTGCTCGGCGAACGCCCGGCCGGCGGCCAGTTCGACCGGGTCGCGGTCGACTCGGTGCAGGCGTCGTACGACGCGACGACGCATCTCATCTCACTCGGCCGGACCCGGATCGCGGCGATCGGTGTCGGCGGGACCAGTACTGGCGCGGTCCGTCGGAAGGGGTACCGCAAGGCGCTCAAGGAGGCCGGGCTGTCACACGAGCCCGCGCTGGAGCTCGCCGGCACCGGCTACCACCGCCCGGACGGTGCCGCCTCGATGCGTGAGCTGCTCGCGCTGCCGAATCCGCCGGACGCGGTGTTCTGCTTCAACGACCTGCTGGCGCTCGGCGCGCTGCGGAGCCTGGCCGACGCTGGGCTGCGAGTACCGGAGGACGTCGCGGTGGTCGGCTTCGACGACATCGAGGACGGCCGGTTCCATTCGCCGTCGCTGACCTCGATTTCGCCGGACAAGGAGTGGCTGGCCGACAACGCGGTCGCGCTGCTCCTGGAGCGGATCACCGGCGCCGACGACTCGCCGCACCGCGACCTGACCGTGCCGTACACCCTGCAGATCCGCGAATCGACCGCCGGTTGACCCCGCAAATGGCCCCTTCCGCACTTCCATGCCAGCGGTGAAGGGGCCATTTGCGGCTTAACGCTCCGGGAAGCCGGCGAGTTGCTTGGCGAGGCCGGTCTGGGTCTTGCTGGTACGGCCGATCAGGCTGAGGACGGCGTTGCGTACTGGACGGACCGGGCGCGGGACGTTGGCGAGGCGGGTCAAGCGGTGGGCGAGTCCGATGACGCGGACCGCTTCCTCCCGGCTCTTCGTCGCGTACGAGTCGAGGCCTGACTCGTCGCCGCCGAGCGCCTTCGAGACCGCGTCCGCCAGCGTGACCGCATCGCGCAGGCCCAGGTTCATGCCCTGGCCGCCGGCCGGGCTGTGGGTGTGCGCCGCGTCGCCGGCGAGCAGCACGCGCCCGGCCCGGTACTTGTCGGCGACCCGCTCGTGGATCCGGAACCGCGATCCCCAGACCACCTCGGTGACCTTCGGATCCGACGTCCGCCGGCCGCGATCGGACAGCAGCCCTTGGGCGAACGCGACGTCCGGGTGCTCCGGTGCGTCGTGCACCTCGGCGACCAGCCGGAAGCTCCCGTCCGGCAGCGGTGCGACCACGAGCATCCCGGCGGGCGCGAAGTACAGCCCGACCTCGTCGATCGGCAGTCCGCCCGCGACGCGTACGTCCACCAGACTCAGCGACAGCTCGAGCGTGTTGCCGGGCATCCGCAGGCCGGCGAGCTCGCGGACCGTGCTGTGCATCCCGTCGGCGGCGACGACGTACCGCGCCGTGATCTCGTCGCCGCTGTCGAGCGTGACGACCGCACCCTCGGCCGTCTGCGTGAGGCCGGTTGCGGCGTACGGGCGGAGGACCGAACCGCCGAGCTCCAGCAGGCGCTCGAGCAGCACCTGCTCGGTGACCGGCTGCGGAATCATCGTGACGAACGGGTAAGCGGTCGGCAGGTCCTTGAAGCCGACCGGGATCAGCTTCTGATCGCCGGCGCGGATCGAGAAGGCCTCCAACTCCAGGCCGAGGTCGACGAGCCGCTTGGTGACGCCGAGCTCCTCCAGCACCTCGAGCGTCCGCGGGTGGATGACACAGGCCCGCGAGGTGTTCGTGCCCTCGGCCTGCCGGTCGACGACGACCACGTCGTGCCCGTGCAGCCGGAGCCCGACCGCCACCGCGAGCCCGACCGGACCCGCACCTACCACCACGACCTCTGCGTTCTGCGGAGTCATCGTTCGCACCTTCCCCTGCCTGCAATATTTATCAACGCTTGTTGACTTTTACGCTAGGCCGCTCACTGGCAAAAGTCAACAACCGTTGGCATATGCTGCAGGCATGGCGGAGAAGAAGTCGGACCGGACCCGGGCGGCGATCCTCGCGGCGGCTCGCGAGCGGTTCGGCGCGGACGGGTACGAACGGGCCACGATCCGGGCGATCGCGGCGGACGCGGCGATCGACCCGGCGATGGTGATGCGGTACTACGGCAGCAAGGAGAAACTGTTCGCGGCCGCCGCCGAGTTCGACATCCGGCTGCCGGACTTCGGCAACATCCCGCTGGAGTCGCTGGGCGAGGTGCTGGTGCGGCACTTCCTCGCGCGCTGGGAGGCCGATGACTCCCTGCGCGTCCTGCTCCGGACGGCGGTCACCAACGAGGTCGCGGTGCAGCGAATGCGGGAGATCTTCGCTGCGCAGCTCGAACCCACGTTGCGCCGGCACGCGATCGACTCACCGGAAGTCCGGGCCGGCTTGGTCTCGACCCAGATGCTCGGGTTCGCACTGTGGCGCTACATCCTGGAGCTACCGCCGATCGTGACTATGCCCGCGGACGAGGTGGTCTACTGGCTCGGGCCGACCATGACGCGCTACTTGACCGAGCCGTCGCCCAGTGCCCCGTAAGCGGCGTGGCCCGAGCGATAGCGGCGTTCAGGTGCGTGCATCGCGCCTGGGCGTCGATAGCGCCGGGCCACGCCGCTTACGGGGCACTTAGCCAGGTGTGAACCGCCGGAAGCGTCTCGGCCAGCGACGGCAACTGCGGATGCCACTTCAGCTCCCACTCGAGGGAGAGCGGGTAATCGGTGCCCTCGAGCACCCCCAGCAGTTCCTGGATCGGGAAGTCGCCCTCGTCGATCGCCACCGGACGGTAGTCCTGCTGCGAGTCGGCCTGCTTGAACTGGACGAGCTCCAGCCACGGCCGCAGCAGCGCAAACGACTCGGCAAGCGTCTCGCCGTGCGACCAGGTGTGCGAGCTGTCCCAGAGCGCCTTCACCTGATGGCCCGGTACGTCGCTGTCGAGCAGCGCGAGGAACGCGCCGACCTGACGCGCGGTCGAGTGCGAGTCGTGCGTCTCGAGCAGGATCGGCACCTCGCGGGACGCTGACGTCACGCGGTCGAGGGCCCGGATCTCACCGGCGCTCGGGCCGTCCGGCGTCCCGTCGACGGCCGGGTCGTCACCGGGGAACACCCGGACGCCGAGCGCGCCGAGATCGGCCGCGAGCTCGAGGTGTGCCTCGAGCGGCTGCTCCTCGACCGCACACAGCCGCACGTAGCTGCTGACCGCGAAGATCTCCAGGCCGGCGTCCTCGATCCGCGTCCGCAACGTGCGGCGCTCGGCCGTGGACAGACCGGTGTTCGTGAACTCTTCCGGAGCGGCGCGCAGCTCCAGACCGGTGAAATTGTTGCCCTGGGCAAGTGCCAGGACGTCGTCGAGTGCTGCTCCGGGACAACCGAGGGTGGCGAAACCTAAGCGCATACGCTCTATCTGATCAGATCCAGCGGCCACGGCGCGGTTGGGTCCGCGGGGCGGTCTGCTCGTCGGGGTCGGTCGGCTGCTGCTGGTCGTACGCGTACGGCGACTGCTGCTGGTACTCGCCCTGCTCCTGCTGATACTGCGTGCCGTACGACTCGGTGGCGTAGTTCGGGCTGTAGGTCTCGTACGACTCGGTGCTGCTGCCGTACTCCGAACCGCTGGTGTAGTTGTCGTACTGGTTCGAGTTGGACTCCGAGTTGTACGACGAGGTGTAGTCCGAGGTGTACGACGTCGAGCCGTAGTCCGTGTACTCGTTGCCGGCCGAGTAGGTCGGCTCGGGTCCGTACGACGGCACCGGCGGCAGCGGCTTCGACGGCGTCAGGAAGTCGTCCTGTACCTCGTGGCTCGGGGCCGGCGCGGGCTCGTAGTACCCGGAGGAGGCGGACACGGGCGATGCCTGCTGCGTGTGCTCGGACTGCCCGTAGACGGGGTGGTCCTGGTACGCCGGCTGCGTCGGGTGCTCGGAGTACTCGGGGTAGCCGGAGTGCTCGGTGTGCTCGGTGTGCGTGGCGTGGCCCGGAACCGCCGGCTGGATCGCCGACGGGCTGTCTACCGCGACCCGAGCCGCCCGGCGACCAGCGCGCGCAACAGGCGCGGGCTCAGGCTCGGGTGCGGGCTGCGGGGCCTCGTACGTCTCCGCAGGGGAGGACGTCGAGGTCAGGTAGTCCGACTCGTAGGTGTACGGCTCGGAGTAGCTGGCCGCCCACTGCTGCTCGGCCGGCTGCTGCGGCTGGTACGAGTACGGCTCGGGCTCGGCGACGGTCATCGGCGGAGTCTCCTCGCGCCAACTGCTCGCCGAACCGAGCGTGTCCTGGGTGATCGTGTTGCGGTACTCCTCCCAGGTCGGCTCCGGGGCGGCGTACGTCGGCGCGGCCGGCTTCTCGTACTCCGGTACGGCGGGCTTCTCGTCCTGCCAGGACTCGACCGGGCTGAACTGCTCGGTCGCCGGGCCACCGTTGTCGTCCTGCCAGTTCTCCACGACAGGCGCGAACGGGCTCCACTGCGCCGCCTCCTGAGCCGGCTGCGGCGGACCCGCGAACGCAGCCGGAGCAGCGCCGGCGAACGCGGCCGGAGCGGCGGCGCCGTCGCCCGGGAAACCCTGCGGCTGTGGCTGCTGCTGCGGTGCGAACGGGCTCGTGGCCGGTGCTTCCGGAGCCGGGGCGAACGGGTTGCCCGGGGCCTGCGGCGCGCCGGCCATCTGCAACTGCGGCTGCGGCTCGCGGACCAGACCCAGCGACGGCGCGATCGGCTCGGAGATCGCCGGCTGCTCGTCGGTGTCGTCGTTCGCGTACGACGGGACCTGGGTCACCTCGTACGACGGAACGGCGCTCAGCTTCGGGCCCTGGTCCCACCACGGCACCCAGGTCCGGCTGGTCTGCATGTGGTTGATCTTGCGGATGATCATCGTCGCCCCGACCGCGGAGATCGCGGTCAGCACCAGCGACGCGGTCCCGGCGAGCGCGATGCCGCGCAGCGAGCCGACCGTTGCGTCCATCCACATCAGGAACCGGCGGACCACCACGTCGAACGCGAGCGCGCCGATCCAGGCGACCCACCACACCGAGGTGAGCGGCGGGGTCCTGAACCGGCGCAGGTCGTCCGCGTAGACAGGGGTCTTCGGGTCGCTGGCGAGCCAGACGTCGTCGACGATCTGCTTCGGGTACCAGAGGTTGGGGCCGGGGACGAACCAGCTGGCCAGCACCCAGCCGTGGCTGCGGCGGTGGTCGGCCTGGCAGAACACCTCGGAGTTGACCCGGGTCCGCCACAACCACAGAACGAAGAAGACCGCGGCGGCGACCGAGATGACGACGTTCGGAACGGCGGTGACCTTGGCGATCGCGTCGGCGCGGTTCAGATCCGCGTCGTCGACGTTCGGCGCTCCGGTCAGGTAGCCGTGGACCACCGAGTACGTGTTCCAGTCGGACCACGTGGAGAGCAGATGAGTCACTGTGGAGGCACCCAGCAGCCCGATCGCGATCTTGCCGACCGTACCGATCCGCTGGAACTCTTCAGCCGCGTGCGGCTGCCACTCTTCCTCGTCCTCGACAGGGGTCATCAATGCCTGCGGGTGGCTCACGTCTCGCGTCCCTCGCGTTGCTGGAACTCCGTCGTCTGTTCGGCTCTTCGGCCAGATCCTGCCCCCGCGTGACCGAGCCACATTGATACCACGAAGTAGGTATGCCAGGGCAGCCGGCCCCAGCACAGAGGGTGTCGACTTAACGTGTTCTTTTCGTACGCCCATCACCACTGGTAACGACGCAGTGGACCGGGCGTGACGGTTTGGTTTACCGCGCAGGTGGTTGGAAGCCGTTCTGCGCTGTTCCGACCGCCCACCACGGCACCCAGGGACGCATGCTCTGGAGCTCGTCGATCCGCTGGATCAGGATCACCGCGAGCACGGCCGCGCCGGTGGTGAACAGCGCCGAGACGGAGGACAGTATGACGTTCGTCCGCAGATCTCCGAGCTCCGACGCGCCGGCCAGGACGCCTCTTTGCACAATGTTCCCGGTGACGAAGCCGGCCACCCAGGTCAGCCACCAGGCCCAGACCAGCCGGGTGCCCGGAACGTCCTGCAGGTTGGTGATCAGCGGATCGGTCCGCTGGTCGCTGGCCGCGACGACGTCGTCGACGACCTGCTTCGGGTACCAGAGGTTCACCACCGGCACCAACCAGCCGCCGAGCACCCACCCGCGGGTGTAGCGGTGCTCGCCGCGGCAGAACATCTCCGCGTTCCACCGGACGCGCCAGAGCCAGACGATGAAGACCACCGCGGCCGCGAGCAGTGCGAGCGCGGCGACGATCCCGAGCGATCCGGAGATCAGATTCGCCTCGGACATCTTGTCCGGGTTGTTGCCGTACGTCCTGCGGGTCCGGTAGAGATACCAGTCGGACCAGGCCGTCGACCAGGTGGTGACAGTGACGAGGCCGATCAGAACGGACGCGGCGAGGCCCATCACCCGCTCGGAACTGAACCAGCGGTCCAGCGGTACCTTCGACGGCCGGCTCGGCATGGATCAGACATAGCACAACAGGGCGTGACCGGGCGAGAGCATCGGGTTGTGGCGCATTCCTGCCGGAAACTGTCGGCGGCGGCGGGGAGGATGGCCCTTATGTACTGGTCCGTGGTCGACTCGCCGATCGGCGACCTGACGCTCGCGGTCGACGAGACCGGTCTGTGCCGGCTGCACTTCGGCGGCACCGACCGCCCGCAGGACACCGACCCGCTGTTGAGCGCGGCCGCCGAGCAGCTGAAGGCGTACTTCGCCGGCGAGTTGCAGGAGTTCACGCTGCCGCTGTCGATCCGCGGCGGCTCCGACTTCGAGCGCGCGGTGTGGCAACAGCTGACCCGGATCCCGTACGGCGAGATGCAGACGTACGGCGACGTCGCGAAGATCGTCGGCGACCTGGGCGCCGCCCGCGCCGTCGGCACGGCCTGCAACCGGAACCCGATCGCGATCGTGGTGCCCTGCCACCGCGTGGTCGGCGCCGGCGGGAAGATGGTCGGCTTCGGCGGCGGCATCCCGACCAAGCGGCACCTGCTCGAGCTCGAGGCCCGAATCACCCTCGAGACGCTCTGGGCCTGAACCTGACGAAGATCTGACACTCGGTGGAGCGATATCGAGGCGCGACGGTCCGCCCCGGGCACTAACGTTTGAAGCGAGCGATTCAGGCGTCCTCCCCACCTGCCTTGGAAGACACATAAATGAACAAAGCCCGCACCACCGATCACCACCACCCCGACCTCAGTGCCCTGATGGACAAGAGCGCCGAGGATTGGTCCGCCCCGGAGATCCAGGACGTCGCCCGTGCGGCGCTCCGGATGCACGCCCCCGACCGGGAACCGATGACCTGGACCAAGCGGTTCAAGGTCGTTCCCTGGCTGCACCGCAACGACGCGGTCTGCCTGAGCTGCGGCGGCACGTACCCGTGCATCACCCACCGGTACGCGACCCAGCTGCTCTCGGCCGGCCGTTACACGATGACCAAGCCCGACGACGACGCGGAGCCGCAGGCCCTAGACACGCCTTGAGCGTCGTTCGCGCAAGACGACGTCCAGACGAACGAAGGTCCCGAACCCCACCTGGGGTTCGGGACCTTCGCCGTTGCGGTGGTGTCAGGAGTCGCTGGGACGGGACTCGCCCGAACCCGTCGACTTCCTGGTGGTGGTCTTCTTCGTGGTGCCGTTGGACGCGGCCTTCACCTCGTCCTTGGACTCCTCCGGCTTGGCCTCGGCCTTCGGGGCGTCCGCCTTGGGCGTCTCCGCCTTCGGCGCGGCCGCCTTCGCTGCGTCGGACGCCGGGGCCCCGGACTCCGGCTTGGCGTCGGACTTGCCGTTCGACGACGTACCGGACGACGAGGCGGTGCTCGACGAGGTGCTGTCGGTCGGGCGCGAGGTGGCACCGGCCGGGGCCGAGCTGTAGTCGCGACCGCTCGTCGGAGTCGACTGCCAGGCCGGCTCCGGCGGGGTCAGCAGCTTCTTCACCGCGGCTGCGGCGAGGGCGCCGAGACCCAGGAACAGCACCACGTTGCGGAGCTTGTGGCTCTTCTTCGGGGCGTCGAGCTCGCCGGCCAGCGCGGCCTTGGTGGCCTTGCCCCGACGGGCGGTCTCCTCGACGACCGGCTCGGCGGCGGCCGCCAGGGTGGCCAGTGCGGCGGTCACCTTCGGCAGGACGTCGTCGTTCAGCCGGCCACGGGCCTTCTCGGCCGCGTGCTCGGTGGCCGGGCCGACCTTGGCGAGCGCGTCGTCGAGCACCGGACCGGCCTTCTCCACCGCCTGGTGGGCCAGGTGCGCGCCCCGCTCGACGGCCTTCTCGGCGTACGGCGACACCTTCTCCCGTGCGGTGCCCACAGCCGGCCCGAGGTGCTCACGGACCTGGCCGACGGCCGGGCCGATCTTCTCCGACGCGGACTCGGCGAGCGGCCGGACCCGGTCCTTGGCGACCTCGACCCGGCCCTTGGACTTCCTCAAACCCACGGTTCCCTCCTCGGTGCCGCCCGCGCCGCGGACGGCTCTCCCGCCCATCGGCGACATGGGCTCGTTCTGGTTACGGCTCTGGACAAATCCGGCTGCATCTGCATCGTACGACGTTCCGAGCCGATCACCCGGTGCCCGCACCGCACTCTCCGTACACATCGGGGACACATCACACCGTTCGCCGCCGTTGCTGCTGGTCTCCAGCCCGTCGATGCACCGGTTCTTGGAGCGGCATGACAGGATCGAGGGCGTACGTGTTGTATTCCGACTAGGAGTTGACCCCCCGTGGCCGAAGAGCTGTACGCGACCCTGCAGACGAACAAGGGCGACGTCGTCATCAGGTTGTTCCCCAACCACGCGCCGAAGACGGTGAACAACTTCGTCGGCCTGGCCGAGGGCACCAAGGAGTGGACCGACCCGGAGACCGGCCAGCAGGTCACCCGGCCGTTCTACGACGGTCTCGGGTTCCACCGGGTGATCGACGGCTTCATGATCCAGGGCGGTTGCCCGCTGGGCACCGGCACCGGCACGCCCGGGTACGAGTTCGACGACGAGATCCACCCGGAGCTCCAGTTCGACCGTCCGTACCTGCTCGCGATGGCGAACGCCGGCATCCAGCAGGGACACGGCACCAACGGTTCGCAGTTCTTCGTGACCGTGGTCCCGACCCCGCACCTGAACCGCAAGCACACCATCTTCGGTGAGGTCGCCGACGACGACTCGAAGAAGGTCGTGGACGCGATCGCGACCGCGAAGACCGCGCCGGGCGACCGGCCGCTCGAGCCGATCGTGATCAGCAAGGTCGTCGTCGAGCGCCGGAACGCCTGAGCTTTCACCTGAGTAACGGCCTGCGTTATGGCCTGAGTTTCTGGCGGGGCCGGTTCACCACCGGTCCCGCTTCTCCATCCAGGGGAGGGACGCAACCCGCGTGACCGAGACCGTCTGCTACCGGCACCCGGATCGGCCCGCCGGGGTGCGCTGCCAGCGCTGCGACCGGCCGATCTGCCCGTCGTGCATGAACAGCGCCGCCGTCGGCTTCCAGTGCCCGAACTGCTTCAACCAGGGCGTCCGTTCGGTCCCGCGGACCCGGACGTCGCTCGGTGGAATCCAGCGCGCCGGCAGCCAGCAGGTCGTCACCTACACGATCCTCGCGCTGAACGTACTGGTCTTCATCGCGGTCCGCTTCGGCAGCCCACAGGCCGTCAACGACCTCGTGATGGTCCCGGTGCTGGCCGAGAGCGAGCCGTGGCGGCTGCTCACGTCGGCCTTCACCCACGTACAGATCTTCCACATCTTCTCGAACCTGTTCATGCTCTGGCAGCTCGGTCCGCCACTGGAGCAGATGCTCGGCCGGCTCCGTTTCACGATCCTGTACCTGCTCTCCGCGCTCGGCGGCAGCGTCGCGGTCTGGCTCCTGTCGGCCCCCGGCGGCGCGACCCTCGGCGCGTCCGGCGCGGTCCTCGGCCTGGTCGGCGCCCTGCTGGTGATCAGCCGGGCCCGCGGCTTGGACATCACCTGGATCATCATGTACGTCGCCGTGACCGCCTTCCTGTCCTTCGCCATCCCCAACGTCTCCTGGCAAGGCCACCTGGGCGGCTTCGTCGTAGGCGCCGCCCTGGCCTGGATCTTCCTCCACCTCTCCAGCCCCCGCCGCAAAAACCAATCCAGCTGACACAACCGCCGCCCACGCACTGTCGGCGCACCACCGCGCCCCACACGCCGGGTGCGAGGTTGGGGAAGATTTCCCACCCGAACAGGGACGAAATACACCCCAACCTGGGCCAACCGCCGCAAGTCTGGCAACCAGGTCTTCAGTTCGTCAGGATCCAGGTGTCGTTCTCGATCAACGTCACCCAACCCTGGGGCGTCTTGGCGGTGACGGTCAGGCCTTCGCCGCCCAGGACTACGTCCGTGTGGACGTCCGAGGCGTTCAGTCCTCTCGCGGCACGCTCATCCGGCGCCAACTCGTGGCTGTTGTCGACGGCGAACGGCAGGCTCTGTCCCCAGGCGATGTGACAGCCGGCATTCTCGTCGAACAACGTGTTGTGGAAAACCGTACCGGCTTGAGCGACTCTGGATTCCTTGTCCACCAAGGCCACCTCTCCCAGCCTGCGGGCGCCGTGGTCGGTGGCGAGCTGAGCCCGGACGACGTCGACGCCGGCGCTTGCTGAAATCTTGGAGATGCGCCCGTCCGCAAAGGTCAGCCGGAGGCCTTCCACCAACTGACCAGCGATGACGACTGGCTTGGTCACACGAACGAAGCCCTCCGCGAGGCGACGATCGGGGCTCGTGAAGACCTCCTCTGTCGGAAGGTTCGGCATGTAGACAACACCACCTGGATCGATGACCGCCCCACCTGTCCAGCGACAATCCGGAATGAGTCCGACTGTCAGGTCCGTGCCTTCTCCGACGTATCTGATCTCACTGATGTATAACTCGTCGAGGGCCCTGGCACGTGCGGCGAGCGTCGTCGCGCGCGCACGCCATCGTCCGACGGGATCGGGCTCGTCCAGCCTCATCGCGAACGCCACAGCTGTCCAAAGGCGTTCAACGTCCGGCTGGCCGTACACCTGGGTAGCCCAGCCCGCGTTCGGCGCCGCCACTTCCGTCCAACGCCTGCGCCCATCCAGTACGGCCTGCCGACTTGCCGTCCGCTCCTGCATTCGAACAGCAGTCAGCCGATGTGGGTCGACGTCGGCGAACAAGTTGGCTTGCGGGTTGCCGCTGAGGGCAATAGATGCGAACCCGTCGTTCGCCCAGCCGCGAATCCGCTCAAGCGCCCACGCCCGTCAGCTGTGAGATTCTCGATCGTCGCGTGCATCAACTCCGATCGCCGCGTCAGCCCGTCGGACCAGACCATCTCCACCGAACTAGCTCCGGCCAGATACGCCTGCTCGACGATGGCGCGGGCGACCTCCGCATGAGCGATGTCCGCATTGACCACGACGCCTTGTCCCGGTTCGATGTTCACGCCGACTCGAACCACGAGGTCGGCGAATCGTCTCAGCCGTTCCCGGTCGGCCTCGCGTCGACTGTCCACCACGGCGCCGAGCCCAGAGTCGATGCGATGATCCCGGCTCATCCCCATACCTCGTTCTAGCGTTCTGCGGTTCAAAGTGCAACTAAATGGCCTAGGCCACAATTTCTGCTCAGTTGGATCAAATCAGGTGACAACGGGGTTGAGGTGCTCGTCTAATCAGGTGACGTCCCGACGGGGGACCAGCTTGGTAAGGACATCCGCATGAGCCCACGCGCAGTGGACAAACGGGCCCGGCCCGGCAACGAGCATCAGATCCAACGACCGACGACGCCGGACGCCCCGAGCGCAGTCACCGCTCTGCAGTCCGCCGATCGCTCCACCACCCGCATCTCGCAGCAGCACGAGCCACCGACCAAAGCCGCCTCCTGATCTCAGCGGAGGAGTAGGCAGCTGTCGCCGAATTCGTGCCACAGGTAGTCGTGTTGTACGGCGGCGTCGTAGGCGTGCTGGACCTGCTCGGTTCCGGCGACGGACTCGAGTAGGAGGAGATGGGACGCCTCGGGGGCGTGCCAGCCGGTGATGAGGCCGTCGACGATCTGGGGTTGATGGTCCGGGCCCAGTACGAGGTCGGTCCAGCCGCGGGACGCGGCGACTGTGCCTTGCCGCGCGGCCGTCTCGATGGCTCGTACGGCCGTGGTGCCGACCGCGATCACCCGGCCACCGTTCGCCTTGACCCAGTTGACCAAGCGAGCGGTGTGCATGGGAACGTCGTACCGCTCGGGTTGTGGCGGCTCATGGCTCTCCAGCGAGGAAACGCCGCAGTGCAACCTGATTGGCGCGATCAGCACACCCTGCGCCGCAAGATGGCTCACCAGCTCGAAGCTGAACGGCCTGGCCGCGCTCGGCATCTCCGCGCTGCCCGGCTCCCTGGCGAAGACGGTCTGGTACGACGCCAGCGGCCAGCGCTTCCCCATGTACCCGTAGGTGATCGGCCGCCCCTGCCGCTGCAGGTACCCGAGCACATCGGACACCGGAGGCCGCGCGATCCACAGCCGATTCGGTGAGGCCTCGTACGGCGCCAGCAGCGTCAAGATGCCCTCGGGCAGCTCCACCTGCTGCCCGGCCGTACCGTCGAACATCGGTGCACCATCAGCACGCAGTTCGACGACCCAGGTGCCGTCGTCGAGCGGTGTGGAGAAGTGCACGGTGTACGTCGGACCGTCGACGGCGGCTGCCAGCGTGCCCGAGGTGTTGACCAGCAGCAAGTCACCCGGCCACAGGTGATCGCCGAGCCGGTCGAAGCGCGTGTGCGTGACGGTCGACCCCTCCGCGACCAGCAGCTTCACGTGATCCCGTGACATACCCCGGGCCTCGGGCGGTTCGCCGGCGTTCAGTGCATCCGGCAGTTCGAACCTGGTGTGTGGATGCACCTTCACGACGTCACCGCCGGCGTGAATTCGGCCGCCCGGTACCTGCCGCTGGCAGGCCGCTTGTCGAGCAGCTGCAAGAACGCCGGTACGACGGTCGCGGGCTCAGGCCGGTCCGAGATGTCCTCACCTGGGAACGCTGCCTGATGCATCGCCGTACGCAGATCACCTGGGTCGACGGCGTACACCACCAGCGCCGGATGCTCTGCGGCCAGGATCCGCGTCGCGTGGTCCAGTGCAGCCTTGGCGGAGCCGTAGCCACCCCACGTCTCATACGCCTCCACGGCGGCGTCGGAGCTGATGTTGATCAGCGCACCAGATGCTGCGGTGAGTGCAGGCAGGAGAGCTTGGGTGAGTGCGATCGGCGCGAGTACGTCGACCTCGTACACGCGACGCAGTTCGTCGAGGTCCGCAGCGGCCAGCGCCTGCAGGGGACTCGGGCCGAGGTAGCTGGCGTTGTTGACGAGCAGGTCGAGCCTGCCGAGCTCGGTGATCGCGTCGACCAGGTCGGCGCGGTGGTCGGGGTCGGTGACGTCGCCGGCGAGCGGGAAGACGTCGGTGTGGCCGGACAGTGCGTCCGCGGCGGCTTTCAGTGCTTCGGCACCACGGGCGTCGATCACCAGCGTCCAGCCGCGATCGGCCAGCCCGTGCGCCAGTGCGAGCCCGAGTCCCGCGGAGGCACCGGTCACCAGGGCAACAGGACGTTCGGACGGTTCAGGAGTCATGCCGACACCGTCGTACCTCAACTGAACTTGAAGTCAAGCGTTGCCATCAGCATCGAACGGTCACGAGAGCGGCGACCAGAAGAAGGGTGGCGGCGACTGGAGCCGGCACGGCGCACCGGTCTCCCGGCGGGAGCCGCCTCTCCCGCCTCGCCTTGGTCAGCTCTCTGGGAGCAGGATGCCGGGGTTCATGATGTTGTTGGGGTCGAGGAGCTTCTTGACGGCCTGGAGTGCGTCGACAGCGAGCGGGCCGATCTCGGTGGCGTAGGCAGCGCGGTGATCGGCGCCGACTCCGTGGTGGTGCGAGATCGTGCCGCCGGCGTCGGCGATCGCCTGGTTTGCGGCGGCCTTCGCGGAGCGCCATTGGGCGACCGGGTCGTCGGCCTGGGCGCACACGACCGTGAAGTAGAGCGACGCACCCGTCTCGTACACATGCGAGATGTGGCAAAGCACGAGCGGCGGAGTTGCACTCAGCGCGCCGACGAGCGCCTCCGTGACCGCGGCCTTCAGGGCCGGGATGCGTGACCAGAACGTCGCCGTCTCGAGCGTCTCGACCAGTGCGCCCTCGTCGAGAAGCGGATCCCGGAGGTACGGCGCCCGGTACCGGCCGACGCGCCACGTCTCACCCGGTCCGGCGCCGAGATTCGTACCGCCCGCCGCGGTGAGGACGTCCGCGGTCGCCTGGTCGTACGGGCCGTCGAAACCAATGATCGCCTGGACCCCGCCGGCACTCCCGCCGAGGACATCGGGGTCGGCGAGGTTCACCGCGGTCTCGACCTCGTCCGACAGCCGGAGCACGGTCGGCAGCGGTCCGTCCTGCGCGAGCCGCCGGACGGCAGTCAGCGCCGCGTCGAAGTTCTCGAACTGCCAGCCCTCGAAGTGCCGCTCGGTCGGGCGCGGGCGGATCCGTACGACGACCGAGGTGATGATGCCGAAGGCGCCCTCGGAGCCGAGGACGAGCTGACGGAGGTCGGGACCGGCGGCGGACATCGGCGCGCGGCCGAGCTCGATCGTGCCGCGCGGCGTGGCGAGGGTGAGGCCGACGACCATCTGGTCGAAGCGTCCGTACCCGGCTGACGACTGGCCGCTGGACCTCGCCGCGGCGTAGCCGCCGATCGAGGCGCCTTCGTACGACTGGGGGAAGTGACCGAGGGTGTAGCCGCGCTCCGCGAGCAGGGCCTCGGCGGCGGGTCCCCGGACGCCTGCCTGCAGGGTGGCTGTTCTGGAGATCTCATCGAGGTCGATGAGCCGGTCCAGGCGGCGGAGGTCGACGGTGACGAAGCGGCGGGACGCGGCGAGGCCGCCCACTACCGAGGTGCCCCCGGAGTACGGGACGACGGCGAGGTCGTGCTCGGCGGCGCCGGTCAGGAGAGCCTGTACTTCGTCGTGGGAGGCGGGATAGACGACGGCATCCGGCATGTCCGACGTGTCGCCGGCGCGGAACCGGAGTAGGTCGGTGGTCGAGTAGCCGCGCGTGTGAGCCCACCGAGAGTCCACGTCCGAGAGCACGTATTGGGAACCCACAACCGAGGTGAGAAACGCGAGCTGAACCGCGGACAGCTCACCCCCTTCAGATGCCGGTGTCACAGCAGCAGGCTCGGCGGGGTGCTGGATACCCAGGCGCTTCAAGGCGTCGAGGGCAGCTGCGGGCAGGTCTACGGCGTGGGACGGGTCGCCCCAGCGGCCGGGAGTGAGTTGTGCCACCGGGAGGTCGGATTCGGTCATTGCTGACTCCCGTTCCGTGGTTGGGCGAGGTAGCGTCCAGGGGAGGTGGAACCCCCTGGCCTCCACCTTCCCTGGACAGTTCCGGGATGCCGAAGTCGCTGATACACTTTGGCATGTGATGTCTCAGCGTAGCAGCGAACCGGACCAAGAGACCAGCAGCCGTCCCACGCCGGCGAACGCGATCGGCGAGGAGCGGATCCTGGACGCGGCGTACGAGCTGCTGCTCGCGATCGGGATGCGCCGGATGACGATGGCCGACATCGCCCGGCACGCCGAGGTCTCGCGCGCGACGCTGTACCGCCGCTGGCCGAACGTGCAGGCCGTGGTCGCCGCGCTGATGACCCGGGAGTGGACGATCGCTCTGGTGTCCGCGTTCCACCCGGACGCTCCCGACGGCCGCACCCGCCTGGTCGAGGGCGTCGTCGAGGTGGTCGCCAAGACCCGCGTGCACCCGTTGATGCGGAAGATCATCGAGCTCGACCCCGAGTTCCTCACGCCGTACCTGCTCGAGCGTCGCGGCAGCAGTACGGTCGCGCATCTCGCGCTCGTCGAGGAGGGCCTCCGCCAGGGGCAGGCCGACGACTCGATCCGGGCCGGCGATCCGGTGTGGCTGGCCCGGCAGATCATCCTGATCTCACTGGCCTCCGCGGTGTCCGGTCCGGTGATGGCGGAGAAGGACGAGTACACCAAGCTCGACGAGGAGCTGCGCGTGATGCTCACCCGGTATCTGATGCCATGACCGACCGGGGGCAGGGGGAACCGTGAGCACCGTGGGCGATGCGAGTCTGAACGCGGCGCGACGGGCCCGTGAGCTCGACTCGCTCCAGGCCGTCGACGTGCTGGTCGTCGGCGGTGGCGTGACCGGCGCCGGGGTGGCGCTGGACGCGGCCGCGCGCGGGCTGAGCGTTGCCCTGGTGGAGAAGCACGACCTGGCGTTCGGCACCAGCCGCTGGAGTTCGAAGCTCGTGCACGGCGGCCTGCGGTACCTCGCGTCCGGGCACGTCGGGATCGCGTACGAGAGCGCCGTCGAGCGCGGCATCCTGATGAAGACGACCGCGCCACATCTCGTGCACCCGGTTCCGCAGGTCGCGCCGTGGTTGCCGCAGGCAAGGTTCGTACAGGCCGCGCTGCTCCGGTCGGCATTCCTCGGCGGTGACGTCCTGCGTACGTTCGCGCGGACCAGCGACGACTACCTGCCGCACTCCCGCCGGGTCTCCTCGGCCGAGATCCTGCGGTACGCGCCGACGCTCCGGCCGGAGGGGATGCGCGGCGGCTTCCTGACCTGGGACGGTCAGCTGTACGACGACGCGCGCCTCGTCGTGGCGATCGCGCGGACCGCCGCGCAGTACGGCGCCCGCATCCTGACCAGGGTCGCCGCGACCGAGGTGACGGGTCGCGGTGCGGTCCTGGTCGACCAGCTGACCGGTGAGCGGCGTTCGGTGGACGCGCGGGTCGTGATCAACGCGGCCGGGATCTGGGCCGATCAAGTTGCCTCCGGCATCAAGCTCCGGCCGAGCCGCGGCACCCACCTGGTGCTGCCGCAGTCGGTGTTCGGCGGGCTGTCCGCCGTGCTCACCGTGCCGGTCCCGGGTGAGCTGCGCCGCGTCGTGATGGCGATCCCCGCGCCCGACGACCGCGTGTACGTCGGACTCACCGACGAGGACGCGCCGGGCCCGGTGAGCGACGTACCGCGGGCCACCGACGCTGAGATCGACTTCCTGCTGGACACGATCAGCGCCGCCGTCCAGCAGCCGGTGACGCGCACGGACCTGCTCGGCACGTACGCGGGCTTGCGCCCGCTGCTCGACACCGGGCACCACAAGGGCGAGGACAAGACCGCGGACATCTCCCGGCGGCACGCGGTGATCACCAGCCCGGACGGAGTGGTCACGATCGTCGGCGGCAAGCTCACGACGTACCGGCGGATGGCGCAGGACGCGCTCGACACGGCGCTCGCGCAGACGGACCTCGACGTACGGCGAGGGTGCGAGACGCACCGGATCCCGCTGGTCGGGGCGGCGGATCGCGCGCAACTGGCCGCGGTGCGCGCGCCGGCGCGCTTCGTGCAGCGGTACGGCGTGGAGGCGCCGCGCGTGATCGACGGTCCCGCGGAGTTGCAGGAGCCGATCGCGCCGGGGTTGCGGACGACGCACGCGGAGCTGCGGTTCGCGGTACGGCACGAGGGTGCGCTGACCGAGGACGACGTGCTCGATCGGCGGACCCGGATCGGCCTGTCGGCGGCAGACCGGGACTTGGCGCTACCTGCCGTACGGGAGGCTTTTGCCGCCGTCTGAGACCGGGCTTTGGTTAACTTGGCTGCGGGGAGGTGGAAGGGTGACGCAGCCGTATCCGGGGCCGCACCAAGGACCTCGGCCTTATCAAGGACCGGGGCCTTATCAGCAAGGGCCGTACCAGCAGGGGCCTTATCAGCCGTTGCCCTACCGGCCGGTCGGGCCGCAGTTCCGGCCGTTGCGGGCGGTGGCGATCGTCAGCATCGTGCTGATGGGGCTGACCGTGCTCGCGGCCGTGGTCCAGTGCGTGCTGCTCTGGCGTTCGTACGACGAGGTCAAGCGCTTCGTGTACGGGCTGCTCTCCGACGAGGAGATCGAGCGCGGCGTCCAGTCGATCGCCGGTACCGGTCCGTTCCTGAACCTGGTCAGCTACCTGCTGCTCGGAACCGCGATCGCGTTCGTACTGTGGCTGTGGCGCGCCCGCGAGAACGTCGACTTCCTCTACTCACCGTTCGCGCCGCAACCGATCGTCCCGCCGCACCGCCTGCACCGGCGGGTGCCCGGATGGGTGGTCGGCGCGTGGTTCTGCCCGATCGTGCAGTTCTGGTACCCGCTCCAGGTCGTCGAGGACGTCGTTCGCGCCAGCGAGCCGGTCAGCCGGCCCGGCGCCGCGCGGTCCGGCCGGATCCGCACGCTGCTGTACGGGTGGTGGGCGTCCTGGACCGGGTTCTGGGTGATCCTGCTCGGTGGCGGCACGGTCGCGACGGTCGGGCTGATCATCTGGATCGTGCGCGTGGTCGAGCTCGCGGACAGCAGCGACCCGGACAGCCCGTACGTCGACATCTACGACCTGCAGGACTACATGGTCCACGTCGCGCTGGGGGTCGACATCGGCTTCACGGTCGCGACCGTTCTGCTCATCGTCGCCGGTGTCGCGATGGCGTTGCTGATGCTCCAGGTCGGCGACTGGCAGCGGGTGCAGTCCACCCCACCGCCACCGGTCCAGGACTACGTACAGCCGCTGGCACCCCCGCAGTACGCTCCGCGGCAGCAGCACCCCGGGCCAGGGTTCCCGACCTACGGCCCCTGAAGCAGTACGACGCTCGCATCGTCGTACCGCTTGCCGCCGGCCGCGGCGACGGCGTCGTATGCATGCACGCGGTCGATCAGCTGTCGCGGACCTGCCGTCGTGAGTACGTCGAGCAGCTCGTCCCAGGAGTGCCCGTATCGCTCGGTGAAGCGTGATGCGCCGTCCGAGAGGATCGCGATCACGTCGACGTCGGCGCGGTCGGTGGTCCCGGTAATCGCCTCGTACGCCGCCTTGGGTTCGGTGCTCGCGGCCCAGAAGCCGCCCGGCTGGTTGCGCAACCGGCGTACGGCCTCGAGGGTCCGCTCGGGGAGCCGTTCGACGCGGTCGTCGTTGTGGACGGTGACGCGGCCTTCGGGTGAGCGCAGTACGACGGGCGAGTCGGCGAGGACCAGGTGTTCGACGTGGTCCGGGAACAGGCGAACCATCGCGACGGTGGACGACGGACTGTCGGGATTGCTGACGTCGCAGGTGCCGGCGTGCGTGTCGCGAACCGCGACGATCGCGTCGGCCAGCAGGTCGGGCAGCGGTGCCGCAGACCGTGCGAGCAGCGGAGGCGCCAACTGGACGGCGAGCTGCCGGACCAGCCAGGGCACGTCGTGCAGGCAGCCGGACTCGACGCCCTTCGGAGCGGTCGCACCGTCGAGGACCACGGCGAAGTCAGGGCCGGTGATGACGAGATCCTCGTTGACCGCAGGTGGTCGTCGATCCGGCGCGGCCTCACTGAGCGAGCGGATCTCCACGCAGTTAGTGTCCCGTGAGCGATGTAACTTGACGCTATCGGGACACTAGTTTGACTCAGACCAACTGTCGGCGAGGGACTGGTCCAGGGCGACCTTCGGGGACCAGCCGAGGTGATCGCCGATCAGCGTGATGTCGGCCTGCTGCCAGGCCGCGCCTAGTGCGGACTGCTGGTCGGCCTCGTCCACGATCGTCGCCGGCTGACCGCTCAGCTCGAACAGCTGGCCCGCAACGTCCCGCGCGAGGGTCGCTCGACCGGTCCCGACATTCAGCACCGGCGGCAGCTTGCCGTCCGCGAACGCGACCGCGAGGACCGCCTCCGCCACGTCCCGGACGTCGACGAAGTCGCGCCAGACGTCGAGCGATCCGACCTCGATCAGCTGCCGTGCGCGCAGGTCGCGGATCACCCGGCCGGTGAGCGTACTGTCCGGGGCGCCCGGGCCGATCACGTCGAAGATCCGCAGTACGACGGCATCCGCGCCGGCCCGCTGCGCCCGGAGGACGAGCTCGGATCCGGCCAGCTTGGTGATCCCGTACGGACCGAGCGGCCGCGGCGGCGTGTCCTCGGACAGGTCAGTGCCGTGCGCCGTACCGCCGTACTCGGCCGCGGAGCCGAGCTGCACGAACCGGGCGTGACCGGCCTGGTCACGGACCGACGCGAGCAGCGCCTCGACGGCGATCACGTTCGCCCGGACCAGGTCGGCCGGTTCACCGAGCGTGGCGCCGACCGCGTTGATGATCACGGTCGGCTTGTACATCCCGATCTGGGTGTCGAGCGCGTACGGGTGCATCGCGGCCAGGTCGCAGCGCCGGTACGGCTCGCTCCGGGTCCGGCTCAGTCCGCGGTACTCGATCCCCCGGTCGGCGAGCAGCGCGCAGATCCTGGCGCCGAGAAAGCCTCCCGCGCCGAACACCATCACCCGCTCAGTTCCGGTCACCTCTCCATCGTGCGGTCCGTATTTGTCGATGGGCCTACCGTTCTCCGTCGTCAGCATCACAACTAGGTCGTGGCTCGTGATCCAGCGAGCCACGGCCTTTGTCGGTACAACGTGGCAGTCTGGCGGCATGGCTGCGCGTGCAGGAGTACCGACCGAGTCGACGATCCGGGACTGGGACGACGCCGATCCGTCGGGGCAGACGTACCGGCGGGTGCTGTTCGTGGACTCCGACCTGACCGAGGTGGACAACCACGGCGGCGTGTTCGAGGAGTGCACGTTCCGCGGCGTCCGGTTCAACGCCTCGACGCACACCGACGCCGCCTTCGTGAACTGCACGTTCGTCCGGTGCTCGCTGTTCGACGCCACGTTCACCCGGTGCAAGTTCGTCGGCAGCTTCTTCGACCAGTGCACGTACAGCCTGATGAAGGTGTCCGGCGGCGACTGGTCGTTCAGCGGGCTACCGGGCGCGGACCTCAAGGGTGCGGAGTTCACCGGCGTGAAGTTCCGCGAGGCCGACCTGAGCGGCGTCCGGGCCCCGAAGGCCGTCCTCCGGGACCTCGACCTGTCCGGCGCCCTCCTGCAGAAGTCCGATCTGAGCGGCGCCGACCTGCGCGGATCGGACCTGTCGACGCTCGATCCGCTGACCGTCACGCTGCGGGACGCCCGGATCGATGTAACCCAAGCGATGGTTGTCGCGGCCGGTCTGGGGCTCGACGTCCGGCCCTGACCTGTGGATATCCCCAGGCGCGCACGCGGTCATCCACGGGCCTATCCACAGCCTGTGGATAACTATCCGGATAACTGTGTATTCGTTCTGTGATATCTCGCCGGCCGTCCGGGAGCCATCCGGGGATCGCGCCGGTGCCGGGCCCGCGGCCGCGACCGTACGACGAACATCGCGGCATGCTCCACCACCGCCGGCGGGCCGACCACGAGCGGCCGCGCCGCCAAGCCCCGGGTCAGTACGCTCCGCGTCAGCAGCTGGAGCCCCGCGGCGAGCCCGACCCCGCAGAGCGTCCCGATCGAGTTCGCGATCAAGTCGTGCAGCTGGCACGAGCGACCGAGCGGCGGTACCAGTGCCTGCACCGCCTCGACCGCGGCCGACAGACCGATCCCGGCGGCGATGCCGTCGCCCGGACGGCCGCCGGCCAGTGTGAGCATGCCCGCGGCCGGCACGAACAGCAGCACGTTGAGCAGACCCTGGAGCGAGGTCAGCCCGCCGGTGGTCGTCAGGTGTGTACCGCACAGACCGACCTGACCGAGATCGTGCGGCGTCGGGCTCAGGGTCGCCGCGATCACCAGCGCGAACGCGGCCGGCATGCAGAACGCCGCCAGCCGGGGGATCAGGTCGCCGGGGCGACGGAGTGCGGACAGAGCGACTGGCAGAGTCATGCCGGTCAGTACGAACCAGGTGTCCAGCAGATGTGGAATTCCACGATAAGTCTCGAGCACGTGCCGGACCCTCCCTGGTCGACCTGACTCGAACTCTTCTCGACTGCGTGTTCCTGACTCGACGATCAGCTGCCCACTCCCCGCGCCGGAAGGCTTGTCCGGACATCTGCACGCAGCCGTAAACCGTCCGTGACAGTTCGTGACACTCCGTGCGCAAATTGACACGGAAGGAAGGTGCTCCAGGCAACGATCCTGTGCGTGCCCGCCCTTCGGGTGAGCCTCCGGTCAACCGATCGGTGGAGGCCGGTTGGGGCCGCCCGGGCGATGCGCCGAGCGCGGCCCGAACGCGAGAGTCGTAGTACCGAAAACGACCCCGAAAGGCCCCGAGATGACTACCCCCGTGAACGTCGGACACCCGCGCAGCGCCGCCGCGTTGCGGAGCGTGCAACTACTGGTGATCGGGTACGTCGCGATCAGCGTGCTGACCCTGGTCGCGATCATCGCCCTGCGCAACCACACCACCGTCGTCAACGACGCGGTCTGGACCCGCGGGACGATCGTGGTGGTGAGCTCGGCGCTGACCTTTCTGTTCGCCCGCAGCACCGCCCGGGGATCCCGGCGCGGGTACCTGCGACTCCGGATCGTGTCGGCGGTGATGCTGGTCGCGATCGTGGTGATCATCGCGCTGCCGGGCACCTTCCCGCTGTGGATGAAGAGCGAGCAGGCCGTCTGCGGACTCCTGCTGCTCGCCGTGACACTGCTCGTGAACGGCAAGCACCTCCGCTCGGTGTTCACTAAGTAGCGTGAGCGAGCAAGCCTGGCCGATGCGGTTGACCGTGGTGCCGTACGTGCTCCTCGCCGGCCTCACCGCGGTCACCGCCGTGATCAAGCGCGATCAGCCTCGGTCGCTCGTCATCGACCTGGGGCTGTGCGCGCTGATCGGGCTCTGGACGCTCGGGATGTTCACGTTGCGCCCGGCCCGGCGGACCGACCACCGCGCGATGGCCGTCTTCATCGTGGGGTTCGTTCTACTGCTGGCCGTGCTGGTGGCGCGCGATCCGTGGTTCGGCTTCCTCACCCCGGCCGGGTACTTCTACACGTTCGTGCTGTTGCCGTGGCCCGTGGAGCTGTTCGGGGTCGGCGCTGTCGCGGTCATCGCCGGCTATGCGCAGTCGTACGCGATCCCGAAGACGGACGTCGTCGGGCTGCTCGCGACCGCGGCGGTGATCGGGGTGAACGTGGTCGGGATGTGCCTCACCGGCTGGCTCGGTCGGCGCGGCGAGGTGCTGAGCCGGCAGCGCAAGGACGCGGTCGACGCACTCACCGAGACCAACCGCCGGCTGGAGTCGACGCTCGCGGAGAACGCGGACCTACACGAGCAGTTGCTGGCTCAGGCCCGCGAGGCCGGGGTGATCGACGAGCGCCAGCGGATGGCCCGCGAGATTCACGACACGCTCGCGCAGGGCCTCACCGGGATCGTCACTCAACTCCAAGCTGCCGAGACCGCGGACGACTGGCGCCGGCACGTGACGAGCGCGGTCGGCCTGGCGCGCGAGAGTCTGACCGAGGCCCGCCGTTCGGTCCACGCGCTACGTCCACAACCACTGCAGTCGGCGACGCTGAGCGAGGCGATCGGGGACGTCGTACGGCGGTGGTCGGCGCTGCACGGGATCGACGGGCAACTGACCACGACCGGTACGCCGCGGGTGCTGACGCCCGAGACGGAATCGACCCTGCTCCGCGCGACTCAGGAGGCGTTGGCGAACGTGGCGAAGTACGCGCGGGCGAACCGCGTCGGTGTGACGCTGTCGTACATGGACAGGACGGTCGCGCTGGACGTACGGGACGACGGCACCGGGTTCGATCCGCAGCAGACCCGGCCGTCGGAGTCCGGGGGCTTCGGCCTGGTCGCCATGCGCCAGCGGGTCGAGGCGCTGAACGGGACGCTGGAGATCGAGTCCGAGCCGGGCTTCGGTACGGCCATCTCGGCCACTGTCCCAGTCACCGGAGCGGGCGCATGATCCGGCTGCTGATCGCGGACGATCACCCGATCGTTCGGGACGGGCTGAGCGGGATGTTCGCGGCCGAGCCGGAGTTCGAGGTGGTCGGCGAGGCGGGCGACGGCGGCGAGGCGATCCGGCTGGCAGCGGCTCTGCAGCCGGACGTGATCCTGATGGACCTGCAGATGCCGGGCATGAACGGCCTCGCCGCGATCAGCGAGCTGGCCGAGCGCGGCATCCGGGCGCGGGTGCTGGTGCTGACGACGTACGACACCGACGGCTACGTCGTGCCTGCGATCGAGGCCGGCGCCACCGGGTACCTGCTCAAGGACTCGCCACGCGACGAACTCCTGCGCGCGGTCCGGGCCGCCGCGGACGGACACTCAGTGCTCGCGCCATCGGTGGCGGCCACGTTGATGAACCACGTCCGCACGCCACCCGCTCCGGAACTGCTCAGCCCGCGCGAGCTCGAGGTCCTGCAGTTGGTTGCTGGTGGCAACACGAACCGTGAGACCGCGCGGCACCTGTTCATCAGCGAGGCGACGGTCAAGACGCACCTGCTGAACATCTACGCCAAGCTCGAGGTCTCGGACCGCGCCGCAGCCGTCGCCGAGGCGTACAACCGCGGGCTGCTCAAGCCGGGCTAGACGACGAGTTCGTGGATCCACTCGGCCGGCGTCTGCTTGTGCAGGCGCCAGTAGTGGTTGGCGAGGTCGTCCGGATCCCACAGGCTGCCGGGCGCAATGCCGCCACTGATGGTGACGCTCGCAGCGTGGACGCCGGCGTCGCCGTACTGCTGGTGGAGGAGCGTGACGAGCGCGCGGACCCCCGCTTTGCCCAGGGACAGGCTCGTGTAGTCGGGCTTCGGTACGGGCATGCCGCCGGTGATCAGGAACGATCCGCTGCCGCGCTCGGCCATCGCGGGCGCGAGGTGCGCGGCGGTGGTGATCGCGCCGACCACGTTCACGGCCCAGGCGTCGAGGTGCTGCTTCGCGGTGAGATCACCGATCCGGTCGGCCTGGATGAACGCGGCGTTGTAGACGACCACGTCCGGTACGCCGTACGCATCGACGACCTGGTCGAGTGCAGCCCGGAGCGCCTGCTCGTCCGTCACGTCCGCCGTTGCCGCCAGTACGTCGGCGCCCCCGAGCGCCTCGGCCGCGGTCTTCACCGTCGCCTCCGAGCGCGCGATCAACCCGGCGCTCATCCCTTCGCGGACGAACCGCCGCGCCACCGCGACCCCGACTCCTGGACCGACCCCGATCACCACAACTCCAGCCATGCAGGTGAGGATAAACCTTGCCCCTTGGGTCAAGGTCAACTCAGCGTCGCGGCAGCACCGCACCCATCTTCAGGAGCTTTCATGACTGTTATCTGAACGGCAACGTCGTCACGGTCGACGGCGCCTTCTCGATCGCCGAAGCCTTCGCTGTTGCTGACGGGCGGTTCGTCGCGGTCGGCAGCAATGCGGAACTGGCCACGTTCGACGGCCCGGTTGTCGACCTCGGCGGTCGTACTGTCCTGCCGGGCTTCATCGACTCTCATGCACACACTGTGCATCTGGCTGTGGACAACTCGGCGAATCCGGCGCTGGCCGGTCTGACATCGGTTGCTGCGATCAGTGAGCGGATCGGGGACGTGGCGGCCACGACCGAGCCGGGCGTCTGGATCGTGACGACTTCCATCGGTGAGCCGCCCGACTACTTCGGTCTTCCGGAAGGACTTGCCGAGGGCCGTTGGCCGACGCGTGCCGACCTGGACGCGGTGGCGCCGGACAATCCGGTGTTCATCCCGACGCCCGCGTTCTGGCCGCATCCGGCGATCCTGAACAGCAAGGCCCTGGCGATGCTCGGCGTCGACCGCACGACACCCGACGTACCCGGCCTGCGGATCGAACACGACCAGGACGGCGAACCGACCGGCGTGATCCACGGCCTGGTCTTCTACAACGCGCGCATCCCGCTCGTCGGCAAGCTCTTGTCGTTGCTCCCGGCAACCGATGAGAAGGTACGCCGGGCGGCGATCACCGCGGCCACTCGGCAGAACCTGGCGAACGGCACGACCACGATCTACGAAGGCCATGGCGGCACGCCCTTCGTTCCTGACCTGCGTGCCCTGCAGGCGGACGGACAGCTCGCCTGCCGAGTCGTCGGGACCTACGAGGCACCGGTCGGACGGCCGGGCGTCGATGTCTCGACGCGGGCGTACCGACGTCGATGGCGAGCGACGGCGCACACCCGCCACTGTTCCACCTGTGGGCCGCACTGACCCGCGCCGACGGCCGAACCGGTCGCAGCCTGCTCACCCCCGCAAAGACGATCACCCGCGAAGAAGCAATCCGCGGCTGGACCTCCGCGGCCGCCACGGTCCTGGGCGTAGCCGACCGCCTGGGCTCGATCGAACCCGGCAAACTGGCCGACTTCATCATCCTCGACCGCAACATCATCACCTGCCCGACCGAGGAGATCCCCACCACCAAGGTCCTCTCAACCATCCTCGGCGGCGAACACACGACCAACTGACCACGCCCAGTCGTGTCAAAAGGCTCCGCACCCATCACCCGAGTCGTGAATCGTGGTTGCCGTCTACGGCGTGTCGCCAACCACTCCTCACGAATCGAAGGAGATGGGTGCGGGCTGTGAGCAACTAGTTTTGGAATTGGGTGCGGAGGGTTGCGGCAGTGTCGTAGTCTTCGCGCCAGTTGCCGGTGGGTGGGAGGATGATGCGTTCGGTGCCGGCTGCTTCGTAGGCGGCGAGTTGTTCCAGGGGATCGCCGGTGAGTTGTGGTGCTACGACTGTGGCTTTCAGTTGCTTGCCTTCGGCCAACTCGTTGATTTGCTCGAGGTTGGCGCGGACCTCGGCCGGTGGGAGCGCGATCGTCGCCCAGCCGTCGGCGTACTTTGCTGCCCGGCGGTGTGCCCTTGCACCACCACCGGCCACGAAGATCGGCGGCACCTCCGCACCCGGTGCGATCGCGAACTCAGGGTCCGTACCGGAGATGAGCCCCGGCAGTACGGCCAGCGCCTCGTCCGTCAGCCGGCCACGCTCCGAGAACTCGACCCCGGCCGCGCGCCAGCCGGCGTCACCATGCGCCGGATTGCCGGTGCCGACGCCGAGCACCAGGCGGTTGCCGGACACGTGCTGCAGCGTGCTGATCTGCTTCGCCGCCCACGCCACCGGCCGCAGCGCTAGCAGCATCACGTTGTACCCGATGGTGATCCGCTCCGTCACCGCAGCTGCCGTCGCCAGTACGACGGAGCTCTCGAGCATCGGTGCGCTCGCGATCAGATGATCCGTCGACCACACCGAGTCCAGCCCGACGTCCTCGGCGTACCGCGCACTCTCTCGTACGTCTCCGATGATCGGCTTGGCCGGATCCGGCGTGGACGTCGGCAGGATCACTCCGAACTCAAGGCTCATACCCGCGCCAACCCGCCGGCCGACGGACCTATTCCGGTTGATCGGCCTTGGTCAGCGACTGGACCACCGGGCGGAGCAGCTCGACGATCTCCTCAGGATCGGCGTCGGCCAACTCTTCGAGCTTGATCAGGTGCCGGCCGAGCACCACCCCGATCAGGATCGCGCTCAGCACGGCCGCGCGAAGGTTGCCGTCGACACCGGGTATCGCCTTGCTGACCTTCACCCGTTCGGCATGCGCGTTGCCGACCTCTGCCGCGGCTTCCGGGTGGGTGAGCATCGAGCGCAGCATCGCCAGCGATCCGATCGGTTCCTCGATCAACGACTGCCGGAGGACGCCGAGCAGCTGCTCGGCAATCTCCTCGGGAGTCTCGCCGGTCACCAACGGCGTCTCGACCTGCGTCGCCAGCGCGAACAGTTGCTCCTTGCTGCCGAAGTAGTGCATCACCAGGCCGGCATCCACCTGCGCCGCGGCAGCGACCGCGCGGATCGTGGCCCGGTCATAACCGACCGCGGCGAACAGCGTCCGCGCCGCGGTCAGGATCCGCTCCTGGGTGTCGATCCGCTGCTGGGCCCGCGACGTCCGCGGTGGGGGCTCGCTCATCCCGTTCATTCTACGCCTGTTGACCATTGACGCGGTTTCGTTCTACGCTCGTTGAGCCGTTCTACATCTGTTGAATGAAGGAGAGTTGTTGTGAGGACCGCACTGGACGTACTGGAACTGCGTCGCCGGCATTTGATCGCCCGCGACTTCGCGTCGTTCGCCGACCTGTTCGCGGAGGATGCGGTGATCGAGCTGCCGTTCGCCGTCGGCGGGCTGCCCGCGCGGCTGGAGGGACGCGACGCGATTCGCGAGTTCTCCCTGAACACCAGCGACCGGCCGATCGACATCCTCGACCTGCGGATCGTCGGGCTGCACCAGACGGTGGACCCGGAGGTCGTGATCGTCGAGCTCGTCACCGAAGGCCGGCACACCACGACCGGCGCGACCTTCGAGGCGCCGTGCATCCAGGTGTTCCGGATCCGCGACGGCGAGATCAAGCTCTTCCGCGACTACGTCAGCGCCGCGAAGATCCCCGACCTCGCTTAGGGTCCATGACATGAGTCAGCGGGTGGCGGCGTACGCGGTCTGTGTCGACGACGGCCGGGTGCTGCTGGCGCGGTACGTCTCCCCGTACGGAGATGGCAGTTGGTGGACCCTGCCGGGTGGCGGCGTCGAGCAGGGCGAGGACCCGTTCGACGCGGTAACGCGCGAGGTGAGTGAGGAGACCGGGTACGAGTCGGTCGTCGAGCAACTCCTCGGCGTCGACTCCCGCGTCATCCCGGCCGCCGAACGTCGCCGCCGCGGCCGCGGTGACCACCAGAACATCGGCATCTTCTACGCCGTCCGGATCACCGCCGGCACCACCCGGCCCGAGCCGAACGGCGAGACCGCGGAATCGGTCTGGACCCCGCTCGCCGAGGTCACCACCTTGCGTCGCTCCGCGCAGGTGGACATCGGCATCGCCCTCGCGTTGTCGCGACCGGTCACGGGCCACGTCGGCCCCGTCCAGGTCGGCGGCCTGATCGAACACTGACCGGGAGGCCTGTTGTGGATCCGAAGGACGAGTTGCTGCGGGTGTTGCAGGGGAGTCGTGCGGCGATGCTCGGGAAGCTCGACGGGTTGCCGGAGTACGACCGGCGGCGGCCGCTGACTCCGACCGGTACGAATCTGCTCGGGTTGGTGAAGCACCTTGCGGGTCTGGAGTACGGGTACCTCGGCGAGGCGCTCGGACGACCGCCGGCCGAGCGTCCTTCATGGTTCCGTGACGACCCGTACGACGAGATCGACATGTGGGCTGTGCCGGACGAGTCGAGTGCGTACATCGTCGGGGTGTACGAGCAGGTCGGCGCGCATTCCGATCGGACTGTCGCGGACCTCGATCTGGACAGTCCGGCGTACGTCGCTCACTGGGCCGACGGGCACCGCGACACGACGCTCGGTGTGTTGCTGATCCGGATGGTCGCGGAGACCAGCCAGCACGCCGGCCACGCCGACATCCTGCGTGAGCAGCTGGACGGGCGGCTCGGCGGGAACACGAGAGTTGGCGCCGACGAAGCCTTCTGGCGCGAACGCAGGTCCCAGATCCAGGCGGCCGCCGACCACTTCCAGCCCTAGCTGCTCACGCAGCCGTAGCTGCTCAGCGCAGGTCGCCGTCGCCTCCGAGGACGCCGCGCGATGCGCGGTCCGCGAGCTTCGCGATGTTCCGTTCGGCAACATCCTCGAGCCGGATCCCGAGCCGCGTGGACAGCTCGGACAGATACCAGAGCACGTCGCCCAACTCGAGCGTCAATGCCTCCCGATCCGCCTCCGTGATCACACCCTGCCGGTCCCGAAAGATCTTCTTCACCTTGCCGGCCACCTCACCCGCCTCGTTCACGAGACCCAAAGTCGGGTACACAATCGGGTGATCGGTCGCGATCGGCGCCCCCGTCCGCGCCGCAGCCTCCTGATAACGCCCAAAATCAAACCCATTCACCCGCACAAGTCTGCCAGCCCGAAGTCAGGGTCAGGTACGTCGTCGGAGAAGAGGACCGGAGTGAGTTTTGACGACTGGCTCGCCCCAGGAGCACTCCTAGAACACGGCGCACGCCACCACTGGCCCAACAGCCCTACCTCGACCCTGGACGTCGTCGAGGTCTGTGCGCTCGACCTCGCAACCGGTCAGGTCGTCGTCGTGGATCCGGCCTACTCGCATTCCTTCGACGAGACAGGACCTGTGCTCGCGCAGGTGCCCGCCGGCAGATATCCGCTCCTGCTCTCGGTCGTCGTCTGGCCTGAGACGGACAGGCCTGGTGCCCGCAGGCGCGTCGTCACGGCGGCCACCCTCAAGGTCAGCAACAACCCGGTCGTCGGCTGGAGTTGGGTCGGCGAGATGCCGGACGGCACCGTTGCCGGGGTCGGGGTCGATGCGGGCACGATCTGCCTGTTCGACGCCGCCGAGCTCGAGCGGCTCGCACCGCTCAGCGCGGATGAGGACCGGGTCGACACGTTGTTGCACGCGGCCCTCGAGGCCGGCTTCGCCCCGATCACCGACGACGCGGGCCGAACTGTCGCCGTCTTCGTCTCGTGCGGGATGGGTGACGGCTTCTATCCGGTACGGATCGGCCGCGACGCCTCCGGTGCGATCGCCATGATCATGGTCGACCTGGAACTTCTCAACCACAGCACGGGATGCGAGTGATCCATGACCAGTTCATCAGGCGAGTTCGTCACCGAGAGATTTGAGTACGACGGTGGGCGGGAGGTGACTGTTTATGTGCCGGCGGATGCTCCGGAGGCGGTTGTGTATGCGGGGGATGGTCAGCTGATCTCGCGGTGGGGACCGGACCTTGCTGACGTACCGGCGACGATGATTGTCGGCGCGCACCGGACGGACGACGCGGACGAGATGGTGCGGATCCGGGAGTACTCGCCGTCGTTCGAGCCGGATCAGTTCGCGGCGCACGAGGCCTTCTTCGTCGACGACGTACGGAGCTGGGTCCGGTCCCGGTTCGGCGTCGCGCTGCCGCCCGAACGTACGGCGGTGTGCGGAGTGTCGGCGAGCGCGGAACTCTCGCTGGCGATGGGGATGCGGCATCCGGACATCTACGGCTCGGTGTTCGCCGCCTCGCCCGGCGGGGGCTATCGGCCGCCTGAGGTGATGCCGGATCACTTGCCGCGGACGTACCTCGTGGCCGGTACGGATGAGCCGTTCTTCCGCGAGAACGCGACCCGCTGGGCGGACGCATTGCGCGACGCCGACGCCGACATCGTGATGACCGAGCGGCCGGGAAACCACGGCGATCCGTTCTGGCGCGAAGAGTTCCCGTTGATGGTGCGCTGGGCGTTCGCGTCCTGAACTACTCGCCGGTGGCTCCGTCGATGCGTTCGCGGAGGAAATCCGCGTGCCCGTTGTGGCGGGCGTACTCCTCGATCATGTGCAGGTAGATCCACCGCAGCGTGTAGTCCTCGCCGGGGCTCGCTTCGTCGAGACTGCGGCCGGCCACAGCCGCGCGCGACCGGGCGACACTCGCCTGATAGCTGGCCAGGTCATCAGCCGCACGCGCGACATCGACCACCTCGGAGCCCCCGGTCGAGTCCGGCACGTAGTCCCAGAAGAACAGGTGGTCCGGCTGCCCGTCGTACGCATGGAACCAGGCCTCGACCGCCGACAGGTGCCGAACGAGTCCGAGCAGCGACAGCGGGGACGGTGGTACTGACTGCAACGCCAACTGCTCCGGCGTGAGCCCGCCGCACTTCATCAACAGCGTTGTCCGCTGAAAGTCCAGCCGGTCGTCAAGCGCGGTCCGCTCGTCCACCGGATCGTTCGGCGGCTCCCGCCGCTCAGGCACACCCCACGCCGACATGCGGGAGACGCTACCTCCTCACATCATGTCTGCGGCACCCGATCAGGTGCCGGGTCCTTGTGTCCGTTCACGTTGATCAGGTTCCCGTCGGGCGCCCGTACGAAGAATCGCCGGATCCCCCAGGGCTCCGTCGTCAGCGGATACACGATCTCGAACCCGCGGCGCTGCGCCTCCGCGTACGCCTCCTCGATGTCGTCGCCCACGGCAACCGAGATGACCGAGTCCTCCGGCGCCGTCTCGTCGCGGGTGACGAGCTGCACGGCGGCCTGACCGTCCAGGGACTGGAAGCGAGCGACCCAGGACAGCTCTGTGAGTCCCTCGTCCGTGAGCCCGAGGTAGTCCACGTAGAAGTCACGAGCCTCGTCGATGTCCGGTACCGACAGGTTCGCAATCAGACGAGTAACCCGCATGGCCGTCCCCTTCCTCGGCAGTTGCGTCCAGTCTCTTGCGCTCAACACGTCGCGGTCCAGCCCCGTCCGCCGGAATCGCCTGGCCTGCCCGACGGAATCGTCCAGCCCCGCGCGGTGGAATCGCGTTGCCTGTGGTGGGTGCTGCGGGCATCATCGCTCGGGTGTCCCATCCCACTGCGCTCGTACTGTCAGGCCCGCCAGGAGTCGGCAAGACGACGGTCGGCTGGCGAGTCTTCGACCGCTGCATCGACCTCGGCCTCGACCCCGCCTTCGTAGACCTGGACCTGCTCGGCGCCGCCTGGCCACCGCCCGACGACGACCCGCACCACGCACGCCTGAAGGCAACCAACCTCGCGGCCGTCTGGTCGAACTACCGCCAAGCCGGCAGCCGCCGACTGATCATCGCCGGCGTCGTCGAGAACCACGAAGAGCGCCTGCAACTCGAAGACGCCACCGGCGGCCCCGTCACCATCTGCCGCCTCACCGCCCCCGACACCGAACTCGCCCACCGCATCCGCCACCGCGGCCGCGAGGACGAATCCAGCCTGCTCCCCCTCATCACCCGAGCCGCCGAACTCTCCACCCAACTAACCACCAACGACATCAGCAACTTCACCATCCCCACCACCCGCCCCCTGGACGAAATCACCACCCAGATCCTCACCACCTGGCTCCACCCCTCCACCTAGGGGTGTGAGGGGCTACCCACCTGAAATAACCTGTTCACGCCCCCCCGCCGCGCCGGCTAGCCCTCGACAGCCGACAACTCAGCCCACCGCCACAGCCCCGCTCCGCCGCCGGTCGTTCGCCGAGTCGTGGATTCTGGCGCACTCAGCCGACCTTTCTCCACGACTCGGCGAGGGGGTCAGAACCATTAGCCACGACTCGACGCAGGCAGACCCGTCCCTGTAAGCCGGTGGACGGGTTGAGGTACTCGCCGTACGGTCGGCCTGGTGACGATCGAGCTCAGACCGCTGACGGCCGCGGACGCCGAAGCCCATTGCGCGGGTGAAGACGAACTGACCGTTCGCTGGCTCACCGGTGGCTACGGCGATGTCGAGGGGACGATGCAGTACTTCGAGTGGCTAGCAGCGAACGCCGCCGCGGGAACCGGAAAGCGCGGGTTCGGAATCTGGAAGGCCGGTCGCCTTGCCGGCTACGTCGACTTCACCCCGGACCTGGATGACGGCATCGAACCCGACGACGTGGCGTTGTCCTACTGCGTCCACCCCTGGGCCCGCGGCCAAGGCCTCGCCGTCGACGCCGTCCGCCTCATCTGCGACGTCCTGCGAGCCGACAAGATCGGCACGCGAGCAGCCATCCGGGTGGAACCCGAGAACCTGGCATCAGTCCGGGTAGCCCAGAAGTGCGGCTTCACCTACGTCCGCGACTTCCCGTCCAACCGAGACACCCACCCCGACGGAACCCCCACGCTGTTCAGCCTCTACCTACTGGACCTCTAGAGCCAAGGTGGGACGTACCGGCCCACATAGGCGCGCGCCCGTTCGGTCGGATCCGCCCAGTACTGGTGCGGCTGCCGGTGCACGTGCTTCTCACAGAACTCGCGAAGGTCAGTCTCGATCGTCTCAACCTCGCGTACGGGGAGGTTCTCGAACTCACTGTTGACCCGCAGCAGCTCGGCCTCAGGATTCCACCCCGACGCGTCGAACGCCCACGTACCCCACCTCGCGTACGTATGCAGCGGATGCTCGAAATCCCCCATATACATAGCCGCCAACGCGACGCCCTGCTCGGGATAGAAGTCCCTGCACGTCCAAGCCAGCACATGACACGCCCCGCTGGAGAAGAAGGCTTGGTCCGTACGCTCCCAAGACACCCGCTGATCCGCCCGCTCGATCGCACTCCGCCGAAACACCCCAGAAGCCGTCGCCACCACAACCCGATGCTAGCCCGAACCAGAAGAGCGGATCGGCGGTGGTCTGGTTGGCATACTCGGGGGGAGTCGACGCGGTAGGAGTCAGGTCCTTGTCGAAGGTCGAAGTGATCGTGGCGGCAACCTCAGTTGAATCCGGGCGATTTCGTCCGGCCGAGAGAACCGTTGACCTGGACAGCCTGCTCAGCCTCTTCGATCGGCTCGCGGACATCGGGCAGGGGTACTTGGAACTGCGCTCGACCGGCCAGGAGTTCCCCGTCGTAACGGTTGGCTTCCGGGGCAGTTGTGCGGTGATCCACTGTGCGTACACACCAACCGAGCTGGCCCTCCTGCACGGGGACGGTTCCGTACCGCCGAGAGAGCCTGTCGAAGTGCCCATCATGAACGACCTCGCGACCTTCACAGGCGAATTCGTCCTCGACATGACCCACGCGCGAACAGCGCTCAAGAAGTTCGCCACCAACGGCAACCCAGCGACCCTCGGCAAGTGGAACCACCTGTGACCGCGTAGTCCGACACGCCACTAGCTCCCAGACCCGGACGGCAGTGTCGGTGGGGACTGGCAGGGTGATTCGCGTGACGGAGACGGTGGTTCCCAAGCTGCACGAGTGGACGATCGAGACGCGGGAGTACCTGAGGCAGGAGGCAAGGCGCGGGAAGCGGCACGCTTATGAGGAACTGGTGCCTGAGCGTACTGCGCTGGTCGTGGTCGACATGGTGCCGTTCTTCGTCGCGGAGGCAGACTACGCACGCGGCATCGTGCCGAACATCCAGGCGCTGGCCGGCACCCTGCGCGACCGGGGTGGGACAGTCGGCTGGGTCTTGCCGGGACGTACTGAGATCACCGCTGTGACAGAGGAGTTCCTCGGTGCCGACGTTGCGAAGCTCTTCAGCGAGTCAGGCGGCACCGGTCCGCTACGGGACCGAATCTGGCACGAGTTCGACGTACGGGACGAAGACCTGATCGTAGAAAAGACAGCCTCAAGCGCCTTCTTCCCAGGCCACTGCGACCTGTCCGACCTGCTTCAAGCACGCGGCATCGACACCGTTCTGATCACAGGCACCGTCGCGAACGTCTGCTGCGAATCAACCGCCCGCGACGCCAGCACCCTCGGCTACCGCGTCCTCATGGTCGCCGACGCAAACGCAGCCCGCCGCGACCAAGACCTCAACGCCACCCTCCACACCATCTACCGAACCTTCGGCGACGTCCGCCCCACCCCCGACCTCCTCAACCTCCTCACCCCCTAAACCCCACCCACCGGTCCCTCGTAAAGCACCCTTGCGCCCGCTCGAACCTGGCGAAGAGCTCAGCAATGCTGAGTGAAGCTGGGCAACGGTCTGGCAGCGTCGGCGACACTCCTACATTCGGTGTCTGTGCGGGGATCTACAGTGCAAGGTTCTGGCTGTGATCGATGGCTTCGGCCTGAGCGTCAAGCTCTACGCCACGCCGTCGGACAGCCACGCCGGGCGTGAGCGCTGTCTGAACGCCATCGTCCAGGATGCCGCCGGCTTCGCCGAGCGCCTGGTGATAGAACGCGACGAATCGCGGCTCGAGTTCGACAAGCGGACTCTGTACCGCGCGGTCCGAGCGCATAAGTGCTCAGACACCCTGCAGTACGAGTTGCTCGCGCCGCACCTGGATCCGCTGCTGTGGATCCCCGACGCGATCGCCTGGTCGTGGGCGAAGGGCGGCGAGTGGCGGCAACTGGTCGCGCCTTACTGCGAGCTGATCAAGGTCTGACCGAGTAGCCCGAGCCTAGGCTCTGAACGCGCGAAACCCGGCTCACCAACCGTCCGGAAGGCTTGCCGGGTTCACTTCCCGAGTTGAACCACTAACAGTGCCATGCAAAGGCGGTTGTGGAGCTCCAGCTGACTTGAGCGTGAGTTCGCTGAGCGAGGACTCGACCGGTTTGACCCCCTGAGTGACCGGTCGAGCCCCTTGGCATGCGCTCGGTAGGGCACGCGGAGGGCACGCCGTGGTCCACGAGCTTGCGTCACTCCGGTGCGACGTTGTCCTGGGGCCCTTGACGCACGTCTGTTGGGTACGGGAGTCCCGGTACGGTTGGAGCGTGGGCATGCCGCTCCGGATCGACGTGAGTCCTATGTATGCACAGGTCGCGATCGTCGATGCCACCTGGCAGGACTATCCCGAGTGGACAGACGGGCAGGAGTGGGTCGCGTTCCGCGCGGAATCGCTGATCGACCCCGACAACCCTCCATATCCGGGCATCGCCGTGGCCACTCGGGGCGACATCGGCACCGATGGACCGTGCCAGGTCTGGGTGGAGGTGTGGTCGGGAGGCACACCGGATGGGGTGCGATGCATCCACGAAACCGTTCTGAGCGTCGGCATGCATGGAGTACTGGTTGGCAACGACCAGAGCAATGACATGACGGAGCTGGCACTTCCGGAGGGGAACTACCCACTTCAGATCTGGGTCGACGCCGACACGCCAGGTCTCGTATCGAGAGTCGTCTTTCTCCTGGGGTCGCCTAGCAGCAGGTCCTCCGGCACAACATCCACACCTGTCCAGACCCCGAAGTAAGCGGCCTGTACTTCGCCGATCAGGGGTGCAGGCTCCACATCGAGTCTTGGGCGGCGGCATCGATGCGATGGCTGAGTCGCGCGCGGCTCAGTGCATTGGCTTTGGCTTCATCGGCGGCGCGGTGGCACGAGGCTGTCGCCGTTGCCGGCGCTCAGCCGGAGGGTGGGTGGGGCGGCGCGCAGCACCGCGTGGGGGCTCTTCCGAGTACCCGAAGAAGTTGGTGGAGACGAGGGGACTTGAACCCCTAACCCCTGCCTTGCAAAGGCAGTGCTCTGCCAGTTGAGCTACGCCCCCGTGGGGTGGTCAGTGGCCCGGGGTTACCGGGTCGGCGACCTCGGCCCAGAGGTCCTTCTCGGCGCGGGACTGCTGGGTCTTCTTGTAGACGAAGTATCCACCGACGCCCGCCAGCAGCACCAGCAGGAACTTTCTCAGCACTGGGACTCCTCGGCTCAGGTCGACACGGGTAACACTTCAAAGGTACGGGATGGGTGGGCCTAACTGGATTTGAACCAGTGACCTCTGCCTTATCAGGGCAGCGCTCTAACCAACTGAGCTATAGGCCCGCGTACTGCGGTGTCGAACCCGGGAGAGATTACCGCACCAAGTGCCCTACTCCCAAACCGGTTAGGGCCGGGCCGCAGCGGGCCCGGCCGGGTCCGGTCAGTCCTCCGACGCCAGTGTGACTTCGAGGCCGCCGAGGAGCGCGGCGGCGATGTTGTAGAGGAAGGATCCGAGGGTCGCGAGCGCGGTGATGATCAGTACGTCGGCGCACGCGAGCAGGGTGGTGAAACCCATCACCTTGCCGGTGTTGATGTAGTTCTCCACCCGGAACGGCTCACCGGTCGGCGTACCGAGAACCTCACGGACCGTCGAGTTGATGTTGTCGAACACGCCGGCCGCGCCGATCGCGGACCAGATGATGAAGACCGCCACCCAGGTCACGATGCCGAACGCGATCGCGAGCAGGAACGCCGTCTTCATCACCGACCACGGGTCGATGCGGGACATCCGCAGCCGCGCCTTCCGCGTCTGCGGGCGGCTCGACGACTTCGCGTCCTTCTGGGCGAGCCGGGCCTCCTTGGCCTCGGCCCGGTCGGCCTTGTCCGGCCGCGCCGCCTTCACCGCGGCGGCCTTGTCCAGGACCGCCTGGCGCGCCGAACTCATCCGGTCACCTAACGACTCGGTCTTCGCCTCGGGCTGATCCGTGTACGCGCCGGCGGCCGGAGCCCCGTTCGACGACGGCGCCCACGGCTCCGGGCGGCCCGGAGTGCTGGGAGCGGGCTGCTGCGGGCGTACTGGAGCAGGCCCAGCGCCCGGTGTGGCCGGTCGCGGCTGGGGGCGGTACTCGGACGGTCGTTGCCCGTTCGGCGTACCGTTCCGCTGGCCGTTGCTGCTCGGCACACCGTTGGAACGACCGTTGGAGGCTGGGTTGGCCTGGGCAGCAGACGGCCTCGAACCCTGCGCTGTGCGCTGGGACTTGGAGCCGTCGGCCGCACCTTCAGGCCATGTCGGCCTCGCGCGGTTGGTCATCAGTCACCCTCCTGGCCGGCTTCGTCGCCTTCGACGGTAGCCGCGCCGTCCACATCCGTCGAACGTTCGTCATCCTTCTGGACGCTCTGAGAGGCGGTTTCGGTTGTCGATGCGTCCACATTTTGGGCATCAGCAGCATCTGTACCCGCTTCAGCCTCCTCGGACTCCTCCAGCGCGACGGTCAGATCGGTGTTCCGGGCGATCGCGACGACCGCGTCGGACTCACCGACGCCGGCGAACCGGACGCCCATCGTGTCGCGGCCCTTCACCGGGACGCTGTCGACCCGGCTGCGGACGACCTGGCCACTGGCCTTGATCGCCAGCACCTGGTCCTCGTCGGTGACGATGATCGCGCCGACCAGCGAGCCGCGCTCGTCGTTCAGCTTGACCGCCTTGATGCCGAGGCCGCCACGGCCCTGCTGCCGGTACTCCGACACGCGGGACCGCTTCGCGTAGCCGGCGTCAGTGACCGTGAACACGAACTGCGTGTCCTCGTCCGCACCGGCCCGGACCACCGACATCGACAACAGCTCGTCGCTGGAACGGAACTTCATCCCGGTGACGCCGGACGTGGCCCGGCCCATCGGCCGCAGCTGCTCGTCGTTCGCGGTGAAGCGGATCGACTGGCCCTTGCGGGAGACCAGCAGCAGGTCGTCCTCGGCGGTGGCCAGGTCGGCGCCGATCAGCTCGTCGTCGTCCTCGCGGAAGTTCACCGCGATGATGCCGCTCTGCCGCGCCGAGTCGTAGTCGCGGAGGGCGGTCTTCTTGACCAGGCCACGCTTGGTCGCGAGCACCAGGTAGTCGGACTGGTCGTAGTCACGCAGCGTGAGGACCTGTGCGATCTCCTCGTCCGGCTGGAACGAGAGCAGGCCGGCGACGTGCGAGCCCTTCGCGTCCCGGGCGGACTCGGGCAGCTGCCACACCTTGGCCCGGTAGACCCGTCCCTTGGTGGTGAAGAACAGCATCCAGTGGTGGTTCGTGGTCGCGAAGAAGTGGTTGATCTCGTCCTCGGCCCGCAGCGCGGCGCCGCGGACGCCCTTGCCGCCGCGGTTCTGCGTCCGGTAGAGGTCGGTCTTGGTCCGCTTCGCGTAACCGCCCCGGGAGATCGTCACGACGACGTCCTCGTCCGGCACCAGGTCCTGGACGGACAGGTCGCCGTCGGCCGCGATGATCTCGGTCCGGCGCTCGTTGCCGTACTTCTCGACGATCTCGCCGAGCTCGTCCTTGACGATCGTCCGCTGCCGCTCCGGGCTGGCCAGGATGTCCTCGAGGTCGGCGATGATCGCCTCGAGCTCCTGCAACCGCTCGATGATCTTCTGCCGCTCCAGGGCCGCCAGCCGGCGCAGCTGCATGTCCAGGATCGCCTGCGCCTGGATCTCGTCGATGTCGAGCAGCTGGATCAGGCCGGTGCGCGCCTCGTCCACGTCCGGGCTGCGCCGGATCAGCGCGATCACCTCGTCGAGGGCGTCCAGCGCCTTCACGTACCCGCGGTAGATGTGGGCGTTCTTCTCGGCCTCGCGCAGGCGGAAGCGGGTCCGCCGCTGGATGACCTCGATCTGGTGGTCGATCCAGTGGCTGATGAACAGGTCCACGCTGAGCGTGCGCGGTACGCCGTCGACAAGCGCCAGCATGTTGCACCCGAAGGTGTCCTGCAGCGGGGTGTGCTTGTACAGGTTGTTCAGTACGACGCGCGGCTGGGCGTCCCGCTTCAGCACGATGACGAGCCGCTGCCCGGTCCGCGACGAGCTGTCGTCGCGGATGTCCGCGATCCCGGTCATCTTGCCGGTGTTCACCAGGTCTGCGATCTTCAGCGCCAGGTTGTCCGGGTTCACCATGTACGGCAGCTCGGTGACGACCAGGCTGGTACGGCCCTTGGCGTCCTCTTCGATGTCGACGACCGCGCGCATCGTGACCGAGCCACGCCCGGTGCGGTACGCGTCGTCGATGCCCTTGTAGCCGACGATCAGCGCGCCGTTCGGGAAGTCCGGGCCCTTGATGTTCTGCAGGCAGGCGTCGAGCAGCTCTTCCCGGGTCGCGTCCGGGTGCTCCAGCGCCCAGTCGACCGCGGCCGCAACCTCACGCAGGTTGTGCGGCGGGATCTGCGTCGCCATGCCGACCGCGATGCCCGACGAGCCGTTGACCAGCAGGTTCGGGAAGCGGGCCGGCAGGATCACCGGCTCCTGCGACTTGCCGTCGTAGTTCGCCCGGAAGTCGACGGTGTCCTGGTCGATGTCGCGGACCATTTCCATCGCCAGCGGCGCCATCCGGCACTCGGTGTACCGCATCGCGGCCGCCGGGTCGTTACCGGGCGAGCCGAAGTTGCCCTGGCCCTGAATCAGCGGCGCGCGCATCACCCACGGCTGCGCGAGCCGGACCAGGGTGTCGTAGATCGCCGAGTCGCCGTGCGGGTGGTACTGACCCATGACGTCACCGACGACACGGGAGCACTTGTTGAAGCCACGGTCCGGCCGGTATCCGCCGTCGTACATCGCGTAGAGGATCCGGCGGTGCACCGGCTTCAGGCCGTCGCGGACCTCGGGCAGTGCGCGGCCGACGATCACGGCCATCGCGTAGTCGAGGTACGACTGCTGCATCTCGGTCTGGAGGTCGAGCGGCTCGACCCGGTCGTGGCCCGGCGAGGTGGGGGTCTCGGTCATAGAAGAATCCCGTTCAAATCAGTACGTCGGTGAGCAGCGCGGATCAGATGTCGAGGAAGCGGACGTCCTTGGCGTTGCGCTGGATGAAGTTGCGCCGTGCCTCGATGTCGTCGCCCATCAGCGTCTGGAACGTCTCGTCGGCCCGGATCGCGTCGTCCAGCGTGATCTGCAGCAGCACCCGGTTGGCGGGATCCATCGTGGTGTCCCACAGCTCGTTCGCGTTCATCTCGCCCAGACCCTTGTAGCGCTGGATCGGGTTCTCCTTGGGCAGCTTCTTGCCGGCCTCGGCGCCCGCCTCGAGCAGGCCGTCACGCTCGCGGTCGGTGTAGGCCAGCTCGTCCGGCTGGTTGCTCCAGCGGATCTTGTACAGCGGCGGCTGCGCGGCGTACACGTGACCGCGCTCGATCAGCGGGCGCATGAAGCGGAACAGCAGCGTCAGCAGCAGGGTCCGGATGTGCTGGCCGTCGACGTCGGCGTCGGCCATGATCACGATCTTGTGGTACCGCAGCTTCTCCTCGTCGAAGTCCTCGTGGATGCCGGTACCGAGCGCGGAGATGATCGCCTGGACCTCGTTGTTCTGCAGGACCTTGTCGATCCGGGCCTTCTCGACGTTCAGGATCTTGCCCCGGATCGGCAGGATGGCCTGGAACTTCGGGTCCCGGCCGCCCTTCGCGGAGCCACCCGCCGAGTCACCCTCGACGATGTAGACCTCGCACTCCTCGGGGTTGGTCGACTGGCAGTCGGCCAGCTTGCCCGGCAGACCGCCGCCGCCGAGCAGGCCCTTGCGGTTGCGGGCCAGGTCGCGGGCCTTCCGGGCCGCGATCCGGGCGCTCGCCGCCGCGGACGCCTTGCGGATGATCTCGCGGCCCTCGGCCGGGTTCTGCTCGAACCAGGCACCGAGCTTGTCGTTCACGACCCGCTGGACGAAGCCCTTGACCTCGGTGTTGCCGAGCTTGGTCTTGGTCTGGCCCTCGAACTGAGGCTCGGCGAGCTTGACCGAGATGATCGCGGTCAGACCCTCCCGGATGTCGTCGCCGGTGAGTCTGTCCTCCTTCTTCTTGATCATCCCCTGGTCCTCGCCGAAGCCGTTCACCAGCGAGGTCAGCGCGGCCCGGAAGCCCTCTTCATGGGTGCCGCCCTCGTGGGTGTTGATCGCGTTCGCGAAGGTGTGCACGGACTCCTGGAAGGAGCCGCTCCACTGCAGCGCGACCTCGAGGCTCATCGTGTCGTCGGCAGTGGCCGCCTCGAACGAGATCACGTCGCGGTGCACGGTCTCGCGGATGCCGGTCAGGTACTTCACGTAGTCGACCAGACCGTCGGCGTACCGGAAGGACTGCTCGAGCGGCTTGCCGTCCTCGTCGAGGTGGTCCGGCCGCTCGTCGCGGATGACCAACTCGAGGCCCTTGTTCAGGAAGGCGTACTCGCGGAAGCGGGTGGCGAGCGTCTCGTACGAGTACGTCGTGGTCTCGAAGACGTCCGCGCTGGCCCAGAACGTGATCGTCGTACCGTTCGAGGTCGAGGTGCCGATCTCGGCGAGGTCGGCGTCCGGGACGCCGTTGGTGAAGGTCTGCGTGTAGAGCTTGCCCTTCAGCTTGACGTCGACCTGGAGCTTGGTGGACAGCGCGTTCACCACGGAGACGCCGACGCCGTGCAGACCGCCGGACACCTTGTAACCGCCGCCGCCGAACTTGCCGCCGGCATGCAGGACGGTCAGCACGACCGTGACCGCCGGCTTGCCCTCGGACTCGACGATGTCGACCGGGATACCGCGGCCGTTGTCCTCGACGCGGACGCCGCCGTCGGCCAGCAGCGTGACCACGATACTGTCGCCGTACCCGGCCATCGCCTCGTCGACCGCGTTGTCGACCACCTCGGTGACGAGATGGTGCAGACCCCGCTCGCCGGTGGAGCCGATGTACATGCCCGGGCGTTTCCGGACCGCGTCGAGTCCCTCCAGGACCTGGATCGCACTCGCGTCGTACTCACGCTCGACGACGTTCGACGGGATCGCGTCGAGCATCGCGGGGAGTTCCTCGCTGGGTGCGGGGGTGCCGATGGGGTCGGCGGACTGGTTGGCGTCGATCTCGATCGGCTCGTCGGTCACCGGTGGTTGTCCTCCTCGGACCCCGCGTTCGCGAGGCATCGCGGCACAGTAGAGCCGCCCTCCACGGTGATGGTGGCGGTGCGGCTCGCCCTACACCGTTCATTCTACCCGTCGACCGAAGCAGAACCTGCCACCAGGCGCCTGAAACTCACCTCAGGGCGTCTTTTCTCCCTCGTCGCCATGTCCCCTCTCGCGGGTGGGGGGCCGAAAAGCGCTCACGGCCTCTCAGTGGCCTTCGACGGTTTCGCGACTGACGGTTTGGACGCCTACCGGTCCAGACCAGACAGCCGACATCGGACGGTATGCCCGGCGCGCACCCACCGCCCTCTAGGATCGCTGCCGTGGAAAGTCTCGACGAGGTCATCGATGCGATGATCGCCGACCGGGTGATTCACCGGCACCGGCGGATCTGGCTGATCCTGATCGCGCTCGTCGTGGCGGCGATCCTCGTGGTCCTGGCGACCGGCGGCTGGAAAGAGAAGAAGGGCCGCACGGTCCCGACCCTGGAGGCCCCCGTGACGATCACTGCCGGCCGGTTCGAGTACGGCTTCACCAAGGCGGAGATCATCCGGAAGCCCAAGGGCGAGTATTCCAAGGCCGAAACCAAACTGAAGGTGTACTTCACCGCGAAGAACATCGACTCCGAGGAACAGACCAGCACCTCGATGGACCACGGCATGATGCGCTTCGTGCCGGGCGGCGGCAAGGACAACATCGAGTCCGGCGGGGACACCTGCCACGAGGACAAACTCAGCTGGCCACTGGTGTACGGCCTGCCGCCGGAAGAGTGCAGCACCGACTTCGAGGTCGCTCCGGACTTCGCGGCAGACGTGGTCGAGATCGGCGTCCTCCAGGAGCATTTCGAGGGCGACAACGCCGCCCTCGGTCTGCAGGACAAGCCGTACTGGCACAACGAGGATGCGGCCGCAGTCGTCAGGCTCAAGCCCACGGTCGTCATCGACGACGGGAAAGACAAATGAAGCTGTACCGACCGGCGACCATCCTGGTCGGCGTGCTGTTCGTCCTGCTCGGTGGCGTCGCCCGGCTGGCCGGGACCGACCACGTGCTCGGCGACGACTCGAACCTGAAGGTCGTGAGCGGGTCGATCGGCCAGGCGCTCCCCTGGGCGGGTAGCGGGTCGACGGTGAAGGTGACCCGGATCGCGTTCGCCCGGAGCATCCTCAGCGACAACGCGAGCGATGACGAGAAACCGGTCGACACGAACGGTGTCTACATCGCGATCGAGTGGGACACGGTCCGCGGCGTCAAGGACCCGGACACGCTCTCGCCGACTCTGATCACCGACGGCGGCAGTGTGTACGCGGAGGTCAGCGACCCGTCCGACAGCGGCATCGACTTCCCGGACGCCGGCTTCGCGCGGACCGGGTCGGTGGTCTTCGAGGCCAACCCCGCCGATCTGAAGGGTCTCACCCTCAGACTCAAACCGAGCATGTTCTTCAATTACTACAACTCCGAGATCCGCATCGACCTGGGGATCCCGACCGAGGCCATCGCCCAGCAGATGGTCGACGGCGCCGAGGAACAGTACGTCGTCAACAGTGCCGTCACACGGGTGGCCTCATGAACTTCGGAAACCGGGCGACCCGGCTGACACTTCAGATCCTCGTGATGCTCGCGCTGCTGGCTGTCGGCGTCGTCGTGATGCTGCGTCCGTACCTGACCGATGACGAGGACCTCTACAAGCAGGGCCGGATCGACGAGGTCGTGAGCAAGGGCCCGGTGACGGTTGCGAGCGTCGAGTGGAAGCTCGACTCGCTGAAGGTCTACACGTCGATCCTGGACGACGAGGGTGAACCGATCGAGCTCGGCGGCCCGGCCGGGAGCACGCTCGTCCTCGCCACACTCACGGTGACGCCGCAGAAGGGTCTGTATCTCAAGGACCACGGGTTCACCTGTGATGCGCTCCTGCGCGACAGCAAGGGCAACACGTGGGACGACACGCAGGCCACCGGGTACCCGCTGCCGACGTACTGCGGTGACGACGACCACCCGTTCACCATCGACAAGCCGGCCAAGATCGCGAAGGTCTACATCGTCCCCAAGAGCGCCGTACCGAACCTGGTCGGCCTCACCACAGAGGACTTCTACCTGCACCGGCGGGTGCTGATCACCCCCTGATCCAGCCGGCCCCGGCGGTCAGACAGTCACGGTCGCCGGCTGGGCGGGCGGCGCTTTCACCTCGGCGATCGCAGCCGCCTCAGTACGGCGCTCCATGCCGACCGAGATGCACAGGTCGAACGCGGCTGCCAGCAGCGCGATCCGGAGCGGCTCGAAGAGCAGCCCTTGCACCAGGGCCGCGATCTCGTGGTTCATCAGGCCCCAATGGTTCCCGTGAATCCCGATCAGCCGCTGCACCGCGACGAACGCCCAGTCGTCGCCGAGCACCCAGAACGTGTAGACCAGACAGACGACGCCGAGGAAGACCGGTCCGACCCGGACGAGCAGCCGGAACGCGTTGATCGCGGGATAGAACTTCTCCCGCAGGCCGGCCAGCACCAGGTCGGGGGCCTTGTAGGTGAGGCCGACGAGCCGGCCGCGCTGCGGCGCCTCGGGCTGCTCAGTCTGAGTGCCGAGCCGTCGCTCCAGCCTGGTGCCGCGGAAGACCCCGCCGCCGGACAGGACGCGGTGGCCGAAGACGACCGTGGTGATCGCCAGCCAGGTCAGCGGCTCGGCGACACCATCCTTGAACAGCGGCCAGAGCGAGTCGAAGAAGAAGCCCCAGAGGAACTCGATACCGGCCGGGATCGGGATGTGGATCTTGTCGAAGACGTTCTTGAAGCCGTCCCACCAGTCCAGTGACCAGTACCAGAAGCTCCGGTCCTTGAACCACTCCTTGCCGTCGGCGATCGCGAACGGCGTGATGACAAAGGTCAGCAGCACGAAGAACGCCTCGGACCAGACCTGCGCGAACTTCACCGGACGGCTGGGCCACCGGTCGTCGACGGCCTGCAGCAACCGCCGGATGACCAGCAGGATGATGAGTGCCGGCAGGTACCCGTGCCATTGATGATTGCCGAGCTTGAAGAACCCGGAGCCGGGTTGCAGGCCGTTCTGCACCAGGGCGCTCGCGCTCAGTTGGCTGACCTGCGCGTCGAAGAAGCCCCAGGCCGACCAGACCGCCACCAGCGGCAGCAGGGTCACGGCGAGCAACTCGAGCAGGCCGCGTTGGGTCGGGTCGGAGGTTTCTTCCGCATCGCTGCTCGCCGCGTCCCGCCAGCGGTACAGCGACATCGCACAGGTCCGGATCATGCCGACGGTCGCGCTGATCTGCAGCAGTACGCCGACCGCGAACAGACCGGTGCCAAGACTCGAGTGCGCGTGCTTGGCCAGCCAGATCGCGCCTTGCGAGCAGACCGTGAAGCCCAGGAAGCCGGCCGCCCACCAGGTGGTCATGGGCAGCAGGTTCTTCCACCAGAGCCGGAACGTATCCCCGATCAGGTGGACCATCTCGCGAAAGCCGTCGACGATCGTGCGCATCGCGCCTGATCCTAGGGGAGCCCTGGGTCGTACCGGCAATCCAGGCGGCTATCCGTACGTATCCCGCGGGCCGCGGCCGCCGCGGATGGTGCGGGGGCCCTTGCGCCAGGTGTAGGTGTTCGGGCCGAGGACCTTGACCTGGGTGACGGTGCCTTCGCCGAGTTCGGCGTTCAGGCGGAAGATCAGTTGCGGGACGAGGAGGTCGAGTTGGACCTTCCATGCGGTCGATGACGTACGGACGGTGAGCACCGTGTCGTCGTACGACTCCGGCTTGCAGTGCTCGGCCATCTCCGGACCGACGATGGTCGGCCAGCGGGCCATGACGCCGTGAACGGCGACGTCGACCTCCCAGCCCTGGTCGCGCATCAGGCGGCCGAGGGTGTTGGTCAGCTTCTGCGGGTCGCGGTCGTCGGGGCGGGCGCTGCTGATCTGCGCGCCGTCGATGCGCGGCCGGCGGCGGCGCTTGACCGGCCTGATGCCGCCCTTCGCCGCCTGCTGCTTGAGCCGCCCGGCCAGCGACTTCGCCAGCTCCAGGCCCTGCTTGTCGTGCGCTTCCTCGGCCGGCAGCTCGGTCGCTGCGTCGCTCTCAGGGAGGCTCTCAGAGGAATCCGGGGGTTCAGGCACGCTGAACGACCCCTTCACCCACCTCGAAGCGCGTCCCGCTGAGCTCAGCGGGCACGTCAGCGCCGACCGCGGCGGTCACCAGCACCTGCTCGGCGGGCAGCACCAGCTCGGCGAGCCGGTCCCGGCGCTGCGAGTCCAGCTCGGCGAACACGTCGTCCAGGATCAGCACCGGTTCACCCCCGTCCGCGCGGAGCAGTTCGTACGACGCCAGTCGCAGCGCGAGCGCGAACGACCAGGACTCACCGTGACTCGCGTACCCCTTCGCAGGCAAGTCGCCGAGCCCGAGAACGACGTCGTCGCGGTGCGGACCGACCAGCGACACACCACGGTCGAGCTCGTCCTGGCGCTTCTCCCGGACCGCCGCCAGGAGTACTTCCTCGAGTTGCTCGCGCGACGCGACGCCCGGCTCGAGCGCGACCGACGACTTGTACTCCAGGCGCGCATCACCCTTGCCGCGGGCAACGGCGTCGTACGAGCTGGAGACCAGCGGGCGCAGCGCCTCCAGCAGCTCGAGGCGGGTGGCGAGCAGCTCGGCGCCGGTGCGGGCGAGGTTCGAGTCCCAGACCTCGAGCGTACGGAGCTGTCCCTCGGCGGCACTCGAACGGTTCTGCCGACGGGCCTGCGAGGCGCTCCGCAGCAACGAGTTCCGTTGCTTGAGCACCCGGTCGTAGTCCGCCCGTACGCCGGCCATCCGCGGCGCCCGCAGGGTCAGCAGCTCGTCCAGGAACCGGCGTCGCTCGGACGGGTCGCCCTTCACCAGCGCCAGATCCTCCGGCGCGAACAGCACCGTCCGGAGCAGACCGAGCACCTCGCGTGGCCGCGGCACCGGCGAGCGGTTGATCCGGGCCCGGTTCGCCTTCCCGGGATTGATCTCGAGTTCGACGACCACGTCCCGGTCGTACTGACTGCGGATCTCGGTCCGCACGATCGCCCGGGTGGCACCGGCGCGCACCAGCGGGGCGTCGTTCGCCACCCGGTGTGAGCCGAGCGTCGCGGTGTAGTGGATCGCCTCGACCAGGTTGGTCTTGCCGTGGCCGTTCGGACCGACGAAGGCCGTCACGCCCTGAGCGAGTTGGACCTCCGCCTGCTGGTAGGACCGGAAGTCGAGCAGACCCAGGGCGGTGACGTACACCTCAGTGCTTGGGCGGAGTGGCGTACGACGGGTCGGCGGCCTCGGCGCCCTTCACCGCGTGGCCACCGAACTGGTTGCGCATCGCGGCGATCGCCTTCATCGCCGGCGAGTCCTCCTGCCGGGACGCGAACCGCGCGAACAGCGCCGCCGAGATGGCCGGCACCGGGACGGCGTGGTCGATCGCGGCCTCGACGGTCCACCGGCCCTCGCCGGAGTCGTCGGCGTAGCCCTTGATCTTCTCGAGGTGGTTGTCGTCGTCGAGCGCGTTCACCAGCAGGTCGAGCAGCCAGGAGCGGATCACGGTGCCCTCGCGCCAGGACTGGAACGCCTGCGGCACGTTGTCCACGATGTCGGCCGCCTCGAGCAGCTCGTAGCCCTCGGCGTACGCCTGCATGATCCCGTACTCGATGCCGTTGTGGACCATCTTCGAGAAGTGCCCCGCGCCGACCTTGCCGGCGTGCACGAACCCGAACTCGCCCTCCGGCTTGAGCGCCTCGAAGATCGGCATCACGGTGTCGACGGTGGCCTTGTCGCCGCCGCACATCAGGGCGTAGCCGTTCTCCAGGCCCCAGACGCCGCCGGAGACACCGCAATCCACGAACTGGATGTCCTTCTCGGCGAGCTGAGCGGCCCGGCGGGTGTCGTCGGTCCAGCGGCTGTTGCCGCCGTCGATGACGATGTCGCCGGGGGAGAGCAGCTCGGCCAGCTCGGTGACGACCGGGTCGATGGCCTGCACCGGCACCATCACCCAGACGACCTTCGGCTGACCGGAGGCGGACAGCTTGCCGACCATGTCGGCGAGGTCCTTGGCGTCGGAGATGTCCTGGTTGTGATCGAACCCGACCACAGTGTGGCCGGCGTTGCGGATCCGCTGGCGCATGTTGCCGCCCATCTTGCCGAGACCGACAAGGCCGAGCTCCATCTGAATCCCCTTGTTCTGTTGGCTTTCAGCTGTTCAGGCGGACCGGCATCAGCACGTACCGGAATTCGCTGATCGGTTCGCCGTCGAAGTCCCTGACACCGGTCAGTTCGGCCGGCTTCGTCGCCTGCGTGAAGGCCAGGTGCGCGACCGGCGTACCGATCGCGCCAAGACCGTCGAGCAGGTACGTCGGGTTGAAGCCTACGGTCACCGGATCGCCGACGACCCGCGCCTCCAGTGACTCGGACGCCTGGGCCTCGTCGCCGCTGCCCGCGTCCAGCGTCACGGTGTCGTCGTCGAAGGTCAGCCGGACCGGTGCGTTCCGCTCCGCGACCAGGGCGACGCGCTTGACCGCCTCGACCAGGGTCGCGGTGTCGATCCGCACCCGGGTCGCGATCGCCGAATCGGTCGGGATGATGCCGCGAACCTTCGGGAACTCGCCGTCGAGGAGGCGGGTGGTGGCGCGCCGGTTGCCGCCGGACACCTGGCCCTCGAAGCCGACGATGCCGTCACCGGTGCCCGGAGCCGCCAGCGAGACGATCACGTCGGACCCGGTCATCGCCTTGGCGGTCTCGGACAGCACCCGGGCCGGCACCAGCGCGGCCGCCGACGCATCGGGGGACTGGGGGTTCCACTCCAGCTCGCGGATCGCCAGCCGGTAGCGGTCGGTGGCCAGCAGGGAGATCGTCGAGCCCTCGATCTCGACCCGGACGCCGGTGAGGACCGGCAGCGTGTCCTCGCGGCCGGCCGCCGTGACGACCTGCGAGACGGCCTGGGCGAAGACCTCGGCCTTCACCGTGCCGCTGGCCGCCGGAAGCTCCGGAAGGGCCGGATATTCCTCTGTGGGAAGCGTCTGGAGCGTGAAGCGCGAGCTGCCACAGGTGACCTGTGCCTTCGCGCCGTCCACGGCGACGTCCACGGGCTGGTTCGGGAGACTCTTGGAGATGTCGGCGACAAGCCGGCCGGAGATCAGGCACTTGCCGGCGTCCGCCACCTGCGCGGGCACCGTGACCCGGACCGAGGTCTCGTAGTCGAAACCGGACAGGGTGATCTGCCCGTCCTCGGCCTCGACCAGAAGGCCGGCGAGGATCGGAACGCTGGGACGACTGGGCAAGCTGCGCGCGGCCCAGGCCACCGACTCGGCCAGTACGTCGCGCTCGACGCGAAACTTCACCGCTGGGTGCCTCCTGTTTCGGCTGTGTGCCAGGCAGATCCTGCCACGGACAAGTGTGCTGTGCGCCCATCGGGCCGGACGAGGCGCTTCGGGCGGGTCGCGTCGGCGTCGTACCGCTGGTGGTTTCGGTGCTGCTCTCGGTGCTGCTCGTGGTGCTTGTGGGAACAGCCTGACAGGTCCGGCCAGCCGGCGCGAGATCGGGGTTTTCCCCAGGTTGGGCCGCTCGATCGTTTTGTGGCCTTCGAGCTCTCTATAGATTCCATAGTGTTCTTCGCACCGGTGGATACTGTGGAAAAGCGACGAGTTCGCAGGTCAGGCCACGAATTGCCATGTGGACGCCGTGTGGACGACGCCCGCTTCGGTTGAGGACAGCCGTGGACGAAGATTTCTGTCCCCACAGCCGATCCACAGCCAGAGCGGGGGTTTCCCACAGTTTTCCACAGCTGCGTCCCCAACCTGTGCGTCCTGATTACTGCTGTTTTGCCTGGTGTTTGATCCGGTTGGTCAGCTCGGTGACCTGGTTGAAAACGCTGCGCCGCTCGGACATCAGCTGCCGGATCTTGCGTTCGGCGTGCATCACGGTGGTGTGGTCGCGGCCGCCGAACTGCTGACCGATCTTCGGCAGCGACAGATCCGTCAGCTCGCGGCACAGATACATGGCGATCTGCCGAGCGGTCACCAGGACGCGGCTCCGGCTCGAACCGCACAGGTCGTCGATCGAGAGTCCGAAGTACGACGCGGTCTGGCCCATGATCATGCTCGCGGTCACCTCGGGCTTGCTGCCTTCGGGGATCAGGTCCTTCAGCACGATCTCGGCGAGGCTCAGGTCGACCGGCTGCCGGTTCAGGCTGGCGAACGCGGTGACGCGGATCAGCGCGCCCTCGAGCTCACGGATGTTGGTCTGCACCTTGGTCGCGATGAACTCCAGTACGTCCGGCGGCGCGGTCAGCCGTTCGGTGGCGGCCTTCTTGCGGAGGATCGCGATCCGCGTCTCGAGGTCGGGCGGCTGGATATCGGTGATCAGGCCCCACTCGAACCGGTTCCGCAGCCGGTCCTCCAGCGCCTCCAGGCGTTTCGGTGCGCGGTCGGAGCTGATCACGATCTGCTTGTTCGCGTTGTGCAGCGTGTTGAAGGTGTGGAAGAACTCTTCCTGGGTCTGGATCTTGCCCTCGAGGAACTGGATGTCGTCGATCAGGAGGACGTCGACATCGCGGTACCGGCGCTGGAACTGGGACGCCTTGTCGTCGCGGATGGCGTTGATGAAGTCGTTGGTGAACTCTTCGCTCGACACGTACCGGACCCGGGCGCCGGTGTAGAGGCTGCGGACGTAGTGGCCGATCGCGTGCAGCAGGTGGGTCTTGCCCAGACCGGAATCGCCGTAGATCAGCTGTGGGTTGTACGCCTTGCCGGGGGCCTCGGCGACGGCGACCGCGGCCGCGTGGGCGAAGCGGTTCGAGCTACCGATGACGAAGGTCTCGAAGGTGTACTTCGGGTTCAGACGCGCCTCGGCCTGCGCCTCGGTGGGCTGGCTGGAACCGTTCGGCGGCGGGGCTACTGAGCCGAGCGGCTGGCCGTAGTTCGACTGTTGTTGCTGCTGGTACTGCTGCGGTGCCGGCGGTGGGCTGAACTGCGGGACGTTGGCGGGGTCGGTCAGAGCTGACTGGATGGTCGGCTGGTACGCACCGTCGGTGTGCATCGGCTCGCGTACGGGCGGTGGCTGCTGGTGGGGCTGCTGCCCGTACTGCTGTTGTTGCTGGGGCTGTTGCTGTTGTGGGGCCTGGAGTTGCTGGTGCTGGGCCTGCTGGTTCTGGATCTGCTGGTTTTGGGGGGCCTGGTGCTGGGCCGGTTGCTGCTGGGCCTGCTGCTGGCCGAGCTCCGGGTCGAGCGAGGGGTCGACCGTGACGGCGATGCGGATGTCGCGACCGAAGCTCTCGGTGAGGATCCGCTCGAGGTCGGGACGGAGACGCGTCTCGAGCTGCCCGCGGGTGAAGTCGTCGGGGACCGCGACGATCGCCGTACTTTCATGCAGCGTGACCGGGCGCGAGTTCGTCAGCCAGGCGCGCTGGTTCGGCGGCAGGCCGGCCAGAACGCGCGCCCACGCCTCACCCAGATCCGTAGCCGCCGGCGCCTCCGCCCGCACCTGCTGCTGCCCCATCTGCTGCTGCGGCACCGACTGCTGTTGAGGTGCGTGCTGGTGCGGAGCGGCCTGCTGGGAAGCGTGCTGCTGAGGTGCGGCCTGCTGCGGTGCGTGCTGGTGCGACGCCGACTGCTGCTGGCCCGACTGCTGCTGCTGAGCGGGCTGGTGTTGTGGGGCTGACGGCTGTTGCTGAGCCGCCTGCTGAGGAGCGTGCTGTTGTGAGGCCGCCTGCTGCGGGCCGGACTGTTGTGGCGCCGCTTGTTGGGGGAGGTGCTGCTGCGGAGTCTGCTGGTGCGGCGCGGACTGTTGCGACTGCTGCGGATCCTGTTGGTGCGGTGCGGACTGCTGGGGTTGCTGCGGCTCCTGCTGGTGCGACGCCGACTGCTGAGGTTGCTGCGGTTGCTGCTGCCCGAGCTGCTGTTGCTGGTGCACCGGGGTCTGCTGCGGAGTGGACTGCTGCTGCCCGTCAGATTGCTGCTGGGTCTGGTACGGCGCCTGCTCGTGCTGCGGCTGCCGTCCGTCGGACAGTTGCGGCACCTGTGCTTGCGGCGAGGCCTGGTCCGGTGCGGACTGCTGCAGAATCGCCTGGAACCGGTGCGGCATCACCTGAGCCTGCTGCTGGGACTGCTGCTGAGCGGCGTCCGGCTGAGACTGCTGAGCGGCGAGCGGCTGGGACTGCTGAGGGGCGTGCGGCTGGGAGTGTGGCTGTGCGGCGAGCGGCTGGGACGGTTGCTGATCAGCTTGCGGCTGAGGAGCTTGTGGGTGAGCGGCTTGTGGCTGGGGCTGCTCGGCGGGCTGCTGCTCGGGTGCCTGCTCCTCAGACGGTCCGTCTGTCTGGGCGTCCTCGAGCGACAGCTGCTCGTGCGGCGGCTGCTCGAGGGGCAACTGTTCGGGCGGCAACTGTTCGGCAACGGGCTGCTTGGCGGTTCGGTCGTCCGGTGACCACTGGTTGGTGGCTGCGTTGTCCACACGTGCCTCGCCCTCATTCGGTACCGAGCCAGCTGCGTTGGCATTGCCGGTACCCCATTCCGCAGCACCCCAGGCATTGCCGGGATGGCGGTAGTTGCCGACGGCCGGGGCCGCACCGAAGTAGGTCGTACCAGCGGTGGGCATAGGTGGGCCGGCCGGAAGATCGGTGGCCGCCCGTTCGAGCTCGGAGCGATATTCGTACGGCGCCTGCGGTGGCGCGGGACGGTAGCCGAAGACCGACGGCTCGGGCATCGGAATCGGAAGCGAAGGACTCAGGTAGTCGCCCGGGTCCATCCGCGGCGTCTCGGTCCGGGGCGTCTCCGTCCGCGGCGCAGGCTCACTCCGCTGCGGCTCGGGACGGGGCGGAGCATCGGGGCGCGGCGGGGCATCAGCGCGGGGCAGAGGTTCTGGTGCCGGCGGGACCTCGGTGCGGAAGTTCGCCTCGGGTTCAGGGCGGATGTCCGCGTCGGGTTCGGGCCGCAGGTCCTGCCGCGGTTCGGCACCGTGGTCCGTCCGGTGCTCAGCTGGCGTGAATTCCACCGGTGTGAATTCCGCACTGGCGGAATGGTCCTCGACCACGCGTTGCTCCCCGAATCCATCGCTGCGGTGGCCGGCGCGTTCCGGATGATCCGGGCGGCGCGACCGTTCGACCCGACACCGTCCCGACTCGCTGTCCACACGGTTGTCCACAGTTGTGAACGACCGCCGGAGCAGGTTGGTTACCGATGGCGGGGTCTGTGACCTCTGGTGTGAGGGAGTGACGCTAACAAGTCTGGATAGCCACCTTCAAGCCGTCATCCACAGGCTATGAACAGGAAATTGGGGGCAACCTCCGGCGTGTCGGGTAGACGCCGGAGCGTAACCATGGTTGGCGATCGCTCTCTGTGGCAGCTCGGTCCGGACAGTGACGAGAACGGCGGCAACCAGTTACCCACTACTCTGTCCACAAGGCTGTGGAAAACTCTGGGGATACCCGGTTTGACCTGTCCACAGGCAGGCACGTACCGTGGATCGGTCGGTGTTGAGCCGGCCGTTTCGTGCTGCGCTCCCTGCGGGACCATCCCACTGGTTTTCCGGCGATGTGCAGGACTGCACCAAGGGACAGATCCGATCAGTGGATTTGTCGACAAATTCTGTGATCTCGAGTAACCGGAGTCATTCCAGTGAGCAAGCGGACGTTCCAGCCGAACAACCGTCGCCGGCACAAGAAGCACGGCTTCCGTCTTCGGATGCGTACCCGTGCGGGTCGCGCCATCATCGCCGCCCGCCGTGGCAAGGGTCGCCAGCGCCTCGCGGCCTGAGCGACCTCAGCGACGGTGACCACCTCGTGTTGCCCGCGTCGAACCGGTTGCGCCGGTCCGACGACTTCAGTCGCGCCGTCCGGTCCGGACGGCGCGCGGCGCGGCGCGCGGTGGTTCTCCATCAGCTGGCAGCGACCGGCGACACCGGTCCTGCGCGCGTCGGGTTCGTTGTGAACAAGGCGGTGGGCAACGCGGTTCTGCGGAACCGGGTCCACCGCCGCCTTCGTGCTGTCCTGGCCACGCGACTGCCCGACCTGCCGGCCGGGAGCCTGACCGTGGTTCGCGCACTGCCTTCGTCCGCGACGGCGTCGTACGACGACCTGGTCGCGGACGTCGACGGTGCGCTTCGGCGATTGCAGAAGTCATGATGCGGATCAATCCCGTGCGCAGCGGGATCATCGGCTTCCTGAAGCTGTACCGTCTGTTGATCAGCCCGCTGTACGGGCAGGTGTGCAGGTTCTACCCGAGTTGTTCGGCGTACGCCTTGGAAGCGGTCGAGCGCCACGGTGCGGTGCGCGGTAGCTGGCTGGCGATGAGGAGACTCATCCGCTGCCACCCGTGGAACCCCGGAGGCTACGACCCCGTTCCACCCAAAGATGTCGACCAGCGCGGAGAGTCAGTCTCCGCCAACCAGCCCGGACCGTCCGCCGACGCCGGGCCTGTGCAGCGAGGTGTGTGAGTGACTCTTCTGGCCATCCCCGGGCTCGCGGTGTGGGACGGGATCGTAGACCTGTTCAACACGGTCATGACGCCGCTGTACTGGGCCGTATCCGCACTGCTGGTCGGGTGGCACTGGCTGCTCGGCCAGGTCCTGGACCCGAACGGCGGCTGGGCCTGGGCGCTGTCGATCGCGGGTCTGACGATCGTGATCCGGACCATCCTGATCCCGCTGTTCGTCCGGCAGATCCGCTCCAGCCGGAACATGCAGCTCCTGCAGCCCAAGATGAAGGAGCTGCAGAAGAAGTACGGCCACGACCGGGAGAAGCTCGGTCAGGAAATGATGAAGCTGTACAAGGAGACCGGGACCAACCCGTTCTCCTCGTGCCTGCCGCTGCTGCTGCAGTCGCCGATCTTCCTGGCGCTGTTCCGGGTGCTCGACTACGCCGCCAAGGGCCAGTGGCACAGCGAGATCATGAAGCCGCACGTCAACTCGCTGCAGCACGCGAAGATCTTCGGTGCCGAGATCTCGCAGACCTTCCTGAAGGCGAGCGGCGACGGCGCCGGCAACGTCAAGGTTGTCGCGATCGTGCTGATCATCTTGATGACGGCGACCATGTTCACCACGCAGCTGCAGCTGATGCGGAAGAACATGCCGAAGGAGGCCCTCACCGGCCAGGCCGCTCAGATGCAGAAGGTCATGCTGTACGTCTTCCCGATCTTCTTCCTGATCGGTGGCTTCAACTTCCCGATCGGTGTGCTGATCTACTGGTTCATCTCGAACCTGTGGACGATGGGCCAGCAGTTCTACGTGATCCGCCGCAACCCGGCTCCGGGGACGCCGGCCTACGACTCGATGCAGGCCCGCAAGCGCGAGGCCAACCTGCGCCACGGGCGCCCGGCCGACGAGAACGTTCCGGGCACGGCCGGTGCCGCGACCGACACCGCCACCGGGTCGGACCGCCGCCCGGCGCAGCGGCAGCAGCCGAAGCGTCAGTCCCGTAGCGACCGGAAGACGGGCCCCGTCGGGACCGGCTCGGCCGCGTCGAGCGACGGGCAGACGACCGAGGACGCCGAGCCGATGCAGGACGCGCCGAAGCAGGATGCACCCAAGAAGAAGACTCAGGCCGGTGTTGCCAAGAAGCAGCCGGCCGGCAAGAAGGGGTCCGGAGGCAAGCGCCAGCCCGCGGCGAAGTCGGCCGCGCAGCGGAAGGCGGCGCAGAAGCGTTCCGGCGGCTCGCGCTGACGCCTGCGCGCGCGCCGTTCTCCCCTTTGATCGACCCGGGTCCCCGTGAGGCGGACCTCGACACTATGAAGCATTCGAAGGAGTGGCCGTGAGCGACGGCATTCAGAACACCGAGACGGCGGACGAGTCGGTCAGCCCGAAGAGTTCCGGCAGCGACCGGTTGAAGGCACTCGAGGCCGAGAGCGACATCGCGGCCGACTACCTCGAGGAGTTGCTCGACATCGCCGATCTCGACGGCGACATCGACATGGACATCGACGGTGACCGGGCCGCGGTCTCGATCGTCGGCGCCGAACTGAACAACCTCGTCGGCGAGAACGGCAAGGTCCTGGAGGCGCTCCAGGAGCTGACCCGCCTGGCCGTGTACCGGGAGACCGGTGAGCGGTCGCGGCTGATGCTCGACGTCTCGAACTACCGCGCCAACCGGAAGGCCGAGCTCGAAGAGGTCGGCCGGAAGGCTGTGGAGGAGGCCAAGGCCACCGGTACGCCGGTGCGGCTCGACGCGATGACGCCGTTCGAGCGGAAGGTCGTCCACGATGTCGTGGCGGCCGCCGGCCTGACGTCGGAGTCGGAGGGCGAGGAGCCCCGCCGCCGCGTGGTGATCCAGCCATGATGGTCGCACTGCAGTGACCGAATTCGTTTCACGTGAAACACCGCCGCTCGTGGACAAGTTGTTCCCACGGGCGGCGGTCCGGCTTTCGGCGTACGCGGAACTGCTCGCGACCGAGGGCACGCTCCGGGGTCTGATCGGACCGCGGGAGGTCCCGCGGCTGTGGGACCGGCACCTGCTGAACTGTGCGGTCGTCGAGCGCCTGATTCCGGACGAGTCGTCGGTCGCCGACATCGGCACCGGTGCGGGGCTGCCCGGCATCGTCCTCGCGATCGTTCGGCCCGATCTCCACGTCGACCTGGTCGATCCGTTGCTCCGCCGGACGACCTTCCTCGAGGAGGCGGTGGAGTCGCTCGAGCTGGACAACGCCACGGTCGTACGATCCCGCGCGGAGGATCTGCCGCCGGCGTCGTACGACGTGGTGACGTCTCGAGCGGTCGCTCCGCTGGGCAAGTTGGCGCGCTGGTGCCTGCCGCTCTGTGTCGAAGGCGGTCTGATGCTGGCCATGAAAGGGTCGTCCGCAGAGGAGGAATTGGACGGCTCAGAGCGCGAACTGATGAAGCTTGGTGCAGAGGTTTGTCATATTCACCAACTCGGCGGCGATGAACTGGCCCTCCCCACGACTGTCGTGAGTATTGTGGCCGGACGTGCTGCAGGGGGATCCCGGCACGGAAGACACGGGAGGTGAGCGGGTTGGTGAGTCGTGCCCTCGGATGGCCTGAGAAGAGCACCGGCGAACCGAGGTCATCGCAGGGCATCGGCTGGCCGACCGAGGCGGACTCCACCGTCCGCGTGGTCACTCAGGACCCGTCGCCCGATCTCGCCCCGGCCCCCGCACCTCCGGTCGCGACTGCGTCCCCGGCCGCGACAACTCGGCCGGCCGTCAGTGTTCCGCCGATCGACACTTCGGGTCTGCAGGCCGCCGCCGCGGCCGGCCTAGACGTACAAACTGCTGCTGAGTCCGGCTCCGTTTCACGTGAAACGCCGGACATGCGGGATGATGGTTCCGGGCCCGATTCGGCGTCCTTGACGGACATCGAGCCGGACCTGTCGGAGTCTCCACCGCCTGTGGATGACGACCGGTCGAAACCGCCCCCGCACACGGGAATCCATCCACAGAAGCCTGTGGATGGAGCTGGGGGCAGACCCGCCCCGACCCCTACAGACATCCTCTTCGGGCCAAGTCCCGCACCTATTGGAATGGGCGCTATGACTGCCGCACAGATCGCCGCGCGGGCCACGTCGGACGAGCTTCAGCGACGACTCCTCGAGACTCCGATCGCCGCCGCGACCGAACGGACCCTGCTGGTGAATGAAGGACGCACGATGGGCCGTGAGTTCCCGCTCCCCGCCGAGACCCGGGTGTTCGTCGTCGCGAACCAGAAGGGTGGCGTCGGCAAGACCACCACGACGGTGAACGTCGCAGCCGGCCTCGCGCTGTACGGCGCGAAGATCCTCGTCATCGATCTGGACCCGCAGGGCAACGCCTCGACGGCCCTCGGGATCGACCACGCCGAAGGTACGCCGGGGGTGTACGAGGCGGTCATCGAAGGCGAGCCGCTGAGCAAGCTGATTCAGCCGTGCGCCGAGCACCCTGGAATCCAGGTCATCCCGGCCACGATCGACCTGGCCGGCGCCGAGATCGAGCTCGTCAGCCTGGTGGCCCGTGAGAGCCGGTTGAAGAGCGTCCTGGAGGCGTACCTCGCCGAGACCGAAAGCGCCGGCGAGAAGTACGACTACGTGTTCATCGACTGCCCGCCGTCCCTCGGCCTGCTGACGGTGAACGCGCTGACTGCCGCGCGCGAGGTGCTCGTCCCGATCCAGAGCGAGTACTACGCGCTCGAGGGGCTCTCGCAGTTGCTCCGCCACATCGACATGGTGAAGTCGCACCTGAATCCCGGGCTCGACGTCTCCACGATCCTGCTGACGATGTACGACGCCCGTACCAAGCTCGCCGGCGAGGTCGCGGCCGAGGTACGGGGGCACTTCAAGGACGCCGTACTGCGCACCGCCGTTCCGCGGTCCGTCCGCATCTCGGAGGCGCCGAGCCACGGGCAGACCGTGCTCGCGTACGATCCGGCTTCGGCGGGCGCGCTGTCGTACCTGGAAGCGTCCCGCGAGATCGCGCTGCGGAACAACCCCTGAAGCTCCGCGGTGTGACAGGCGAGCGTTCCACGTGAAACGGTGGCGTTGTGTGGCACCGTTTCACGTGGAACGGAGCGCGGGGGCCGAGGTGAGTGTGACGGCATCCGGCAGGCGTTGTGGTAGGTCAGCACTGGCTCAGCAGGATGTCGAACTCGAGGGAGCGCGATGAATACCCGACTCGGACGCGGACTTGGTGCGCTGATTCCCAGCTCGCCGGCGCCTGGCACCACAACCCTCGGCAGCAAGTCGAACTCGATCCCGGGCGCGCCTCCGGTTCAGCAGCCGGCCACGGCAGGGGGACCGGAGCTGGCCGTGGTCCCGGGTGCCTCGTTCGCCGAGATCGACGTCGAGAAGATCACCCCGAACCCGAAGCAGCCGCGAACGGTCTTCGATGAAGACGCGATGGATGAGCTCGTCCACTCGGTCAAGGAGATCGGCCTGCTGCAGCCGATCGTCGTCCGGCGGCTCGAGGACGACCGGTTCGAGCTCGTCATGGGTGAGCGCCGGTGGCGCGCCACGCAGGCGGCCGGCCTGGCGACGATCCCGGCGATCGTTCGCGAGACGTCGGACGACGACATGCTCCGCGACGCCCTGCTGGAGAACCTGCACCGCAGCCAGCTGAACCCGCTGGAAGAGGCGGCGGCGTATCAGCAGATGCTCGACGACTTCGGCTGTACGCAGGAGGTTCTCGCGACCCGGATCGGGCGGTCGCGTCCGCAGATCTCCAACACGCTGCGGCTGCTCAAGCTGCCGGCCTCCGTGCAGCGTCGCGTCGCGGCCGGGGTGCTGTCTGCCGGGCATGCACGCGCGCTGCTCGGGCTTCCCAGTGGAGACGCCATCGAGCGCCTTGCACAGCGGATCGTGGCCGAGGGGCTCTCGGTGCGTACGGTCGAAGAGATCGTTGCCCTGGGCGACATGAACGACGACGATGCGGTCGCTCCGCGGCGCCGCAACAAGCCTGTCGCCCCGCGTCTGGTCGACCTGGCTGATCGGCTGTCCGACCGTTTCGAGACCCGGGTCAAGGTCGACCTCGGAAAGAACAAGGGCAAGATCACCGTTGAGTTCGCGACTCTGGACGACCTCGAGCGCATCGTCGGGCTGATGGACCCGAACAAGGTGACCGGGCCCTGACCCGTACTGCCGTCTCTCCACCAGCGCCCGCCGAATTGTCGGCGGGCGCTGGCATTTCTGATACCTGCCGTTGAGCGAGCCAGAGGACCGACGACGCAGAGCCAATCAGCATCCTCGAGCTATCCGCCGACCAGTACGCCTGCAGCGCGAGCGTCCAGGTCAACGGAACCTTCGTCAGCGAGACCCGCCACCAACCTCGGCACGAAGGACATCGCCAACTCCCCGGCCGAGCTCGCCGCGACGATGCCGTCGCGCTCTGGTCCCGTTCACCCAACGCCCCCGCGCCCGACGATCGAGCCCCCGCCCGACGCACCAGCGCGTCGAGTCGTGGAAATCGGTTCGGGAAACGGCGCTTTCGGCGACCAAGATCCACGACTCACGTGCCGGGGGCTGAACCATCCGCCACGACTCGGCGAACGACGGGCCGGCAGGTGGAGCGGGCGGTGGAGGTCGGGCGGGCGAGGGAGGTCGGGCGGGCGAAGGAGGTCGGGCGGGGGAAGGAGGTGGAGGTGGAGCGGGCGAGGGAGGTGGAGGGGGAGAAGGAGGGGGAGGGAGGGCGCGGGGCCCAGGACAGCACCCTGACGGCCGTCGCTGCCGCACAGATGGCTGACCGTGCGCATCCGCGCCTTTGCGGCGTCCCCCGGGGGATTTCGTACCGCCTGCCCGCTGCCCGCTGCCCGCCGCCGCCCGCCGCCGCCCGTCGCCCGCGGTCCATCATCCGCCCGCCGCCACCCGCCGTGACCCGCCCGCCATCCGTGACCCGGCCGCCGTCCTTCTCCGTCTACCGTCCTTCTCCGTCTACCGGCCTCCACCGGTGCGCGGTGAATGTCGGTGGGGGGTGGTAGTTCTGGTGGGTGGTGTTGAGGGAGGCGGAGGGGGTCTACGGTGCAGAAGCGACCGCGCGTGGTGGTCAGTGTGGGAGCCAGCGTCGACGGGAAGGTCGCGCTTACCCGCAACGCGCTCCTCATGCACCAGCCGAGCTCGGAGCTCTGGGGATCGATGACGCCACCGGCCCCGGACTCGGTCGCGATCGACGCCCTCGAGTTGGTCAGCCGACAGTACGGGTGCAACGCGGTCCTCGAGGGCAGTGGAAGCTTCGTGAGCGAGAGCGAGATCCCGGACAAGTTGCCCGCGTACGACGGTGATGCGCCGGTGCTCTACACGCACTTCCTTCCCGAGGACATCACCAATCAGCCATCGCCACCGCACTATTGGCTGACCGTGGTCGACAGCCGCGGTCGGGTGCGCTGGACGGAGAAGCATGCTGACTGGGACGTGCTGGTGCTAGTGGCGCGTTCTACGCCGGCCGACTATCTCGCGTACCTCCGTCGTGAACGGGTCTGCTATCTGGTGGTCGGCGAGGAACGCGTGGACCTGACGCGAGCGCTGGTCGCTCTGGGCACCGAGCTTGGGGTGAGCTGCGTTCTGTCGACGGCGGGTGGTGGACTGAACGGTGCGCTGCTGCGGGCCGGCCTGGTCGACGAACTGCATCTGACCTTGGCGCCGGCGCTGGTTGGCGGACTCGGCACACCGTCGATCATGGACGGACGGCCGCTCGCCGTGGGCGAGGCTCCGACCGGACTGCAATTGCTGTCGGTGCAGTCGGATGCGGGCGGATCCGTCCGGCTTCACTACGCCCTACCCGAGAGTCAGCCTGACGGGCAACTCTGACACGCCCGAAGACGCCGCGAATCCTGCGCCAGGAGCTCCAGAATCACAGAGATGTAAGTTCGCCGCGGCGGCTTAGGATGGCGCTCTCGGAGATACTTCGTGGTCCTAACTACGACACTATCTCGGCATGGGGATTTGTCGACAAAGTTATCTGTCGGCTTCTCGCAATGTTTCATGTGAAACATTGCGAGTCGCCTGGATCAGGTACGTCGCTGGGAGTTGCGCGGCGGTCGAACCCAGGCCTTCGTACATCTCGGCCTCGGCGGACTCCTGGAACCTGGTGAGCGTCAGGCCGGCGGCGAGCAGTGCCGTGATGACATCACTCGGCGGCCAGATGAAAGCAGCGAACGTGGGGGCGTCCGGATTGTCGCGAGCACCCACAGGTCGCTTGGCATTGTCGACGGTGGCGAGCGGTGTGCTGCGAGCGAAGTAGTCCGAGCTGACCGACAGGTGGTTCGGACCCTGGACGGAGAGGATCTCCCAGACCGGGTGATGGTCAGCGATCAGGATCGAGCCGCCCGGCGCAAGGCGCGTCGCGATCGAGCCGGCGAAAGCGGTCAGGTCGGGGACCCAGCAGATCGCGCCCCAGCTCAGGTAGATCAGGTCGAAGTCGGTCAGCGACTCCGGCAGTGCAGTCATATCGGCGCGAATGAACTCAGCCGGGATTCCGGTCGCAGTGGACTTCGCGACAGCCAGTTCGAGCGCGACCTCGGAGATGTCGACACCGGTCACTGCCGCGCCGAGCTGTGCCCAGGACAAGACTTCGTCCCCGCAGGAGCAGGCGAGTTGGAGGACCCGGCGGCCACTCACATCACCCGCCGCGGCGAGCTCCTCCGGGGAGAGAGTGGTGCCGCCGGCAACGAAGTACGACGCGGGCTCGCCGGGGCGAGCATGATGAATCTGGTTCCAGCTGGCACGGTTCGCCTCGGTGACGGAGTTGGGCATGCGCCAGACGCTAAGGGCGCACACCCTCGCCGTACAACGGGATTAGCGGCCGAGGAGTTCGTGTGACGTCTTGCGCTCGGCGTAGAACGACAGGAACGGGATCGTGCCGGCCAGCGCCATCAGGACGAGTCGCGGGAACGACCAACGAACGCGGCGGAACAGGTCGAAGGTCAGCAGCAGATACACGACGTACAGGAAGCCGTGCAGCGGGCCGATGACGTTCATCGCGCCGGGGTTGTCGCCGAAGTACTTCAGCGGCATCGCGAGGAACACCAGCAGGAGCAGCATTACGCCGACGACGTACGCGATCACGCGGTACCGGGTCAGCGCGCCGCGGACAGCCGGGGTGAGTGGTTGCGCACCGGCGGAGGTGGCAGGGTCGGCAGAGGAAGTCACGCTGAAACGGTACCGCTTGGCTCCATCCGCTCCCCGCCCTGGTCGGCATCGTCCGCGTCCGCTGCGGAGTCGGCGTCCTCGGACCGGTGTGCGTCGAGGACCATCCGGCCCCACATCCAGAGCGTGAAGGCGGCGAAGATCCACCATTGGAAGGCGTACGCGACGTTGCGCAGGCCGGCGTGATCCGTCGGTGGGGGAGGCGGCACGACAGCCTCCGGGGCAGGCGACTGTACGATGCCGGCGGACACCGCGGTCTGTACGACGAACGCGTCGTACACCCGGTACTTGACCAGGTGCACGATGGTCGGGATCCGCAGCGACGACAGCACTCGTCCCTTCGCCGCATCGTCCGACGAGTCCTCGGCCTCGGATGCAACGACAACGCCACGCAACGACACCGGCCCAGCCGGAGCCTTGGCAGCAGGAGTGGACGTCGACGGAACCCATCCACGAACGACCATCACGGCGTCGGAGGAAGAGGACGACGAGGAAACTTGCAGCGGCGACACGACCCAGAACCCGTCGCGCCCGTCCTGCTGACGACCGGAGATGAACACCTGGTCCGCAACCGGACCCCAAGTCCCGTCGATCGTCACCTGCCGGCCGACCGCCTTCGCCGGCAGTCCTTCGTCGACTGAGAACAGCGACTGCAACGCAACCGGCGCAGCGGCCGCTCGCTCGGCGGTGGCCTCAGCGGTCTTCGACTTGTAGACGCCGAGCTGCCAGACGCCCATCAGGGTCATCACTCCGGCAATCGCCAGCGCGAGTACGAGCAGCCCGATCCACCGCGGCGCGATCGCAGTACGCCAGAGGGGCTGGGGCGCAGGGTCGGACATCAACGTCAACGAGCGGCAGCGGTGGCCAGCAGGTCGCGGCAGAGCACGCCGAGCTCGATCCCGGCGGCCTCGGCGGCCAGCGGAACGGTTGACGTCTCCGTCATCCCGGGAGCGACGTTGACCTCCAGGAACCACGGAATCCCGGCCGCGTCCACAACCAGGTCCGTCCGGGACAGGTCGCGCAACCCGAGCGCCTGATGCGCCTCCACGGCGGCTGCCGCGCACGCACCGGCGGCCTCCGGCTCAAGACGGGCAGGCACGACGAACTGCGTCGCCCCGGCGGTGTACCGCGCCTCGTAGTCGTAGAACCCCGAGTCCGGGCGGATCTCCACAGCAGGCAGCGCCCGCGGGCCGTCGCCGATGTCGACGACCGTGACCGCCACCTCGGTGCCGTCGATGTACTGCTCGATCAGTGCGACCGGACCGTACGCGTAGCAGTTCACCATCGCCGACGGCAGCTCGTCCGCCGACCGTACGATCGAGGCACCCAGCGCCGAACCACCGCGCGCGGGCTTCACCACCAGGGGCAGTCCGATCTGGGAGACGACCGCCTGCATCAGCGCGGCAGCGCCCAGCTCGCGGAACGTGTCGTGCCCGAGCACGACCGATGCCGGTGTCCGCAGGCCCGCGGCGCCGACGACGGTGGACGCGACCGGCTTGTCGAACGCGGTACGGCAGGCTGCCGCGTCGGCGCCGACGTACGGCACGCCGTACAGGTCGAGGACCTGGCGGAGCGCGCCGTCCTCACCGGTGACGCCGTGCAGGACGGGAAAGACGGCGTCCGGCCGATCCTCGCGCAGCCGGTCGACCAGGGAGGCGTCGACGTCGCGCTGCTCGACTTCCACGCCGACGCTGCGCAGGGCGTCCGACACCCGCCGGCCGGACCGCAGCGAGACGTCCCGCTCGTGCGACAGTCCGCCGGCCAATACCAGCACTCGACCCAGATCACTCATCACAAATATCCCGATCACTCGTGGGCGTCTCCGGCGCGGCGCCGGCCCCGAGGCCCACTGGAACGGTACCCCTACCGCGTCATGGACCCCCGGCCACCCGTTGGTCCCTTGCGCAACCTTTGCACCTGGAACTAGGTGAGCTCCGGCCCCGGAGCGTCGTAGTCGCGTCCGGCGCCCGGGGGCAGCGGGCCGAAGGTCTGCCGGAGCTCGAGCTCCTCGTTGATCACCGCGGCGAGCCGGCCGACTCCTTCGGTGATCCGCTCCGGCGTCGGATGACAGTACGACAAGCGCATGCACTGGGACCCGAAACCGTCGGAGAAGAAGGCCGTTCCGGGGACGTACGCGACCCGCGCCGTGACCGCGCGGGGCAGCATCGCCTTCGCGTCCAGGCCCTCGGGCAGCGTCAGCCAGACGTAGAAGCCGCCCCGCGGCCGCGTCCAAGTGGTTGCCGCCGGCATCTTTTCGGTCAGGGCGGCGAGCATCGCGTCCCGGCGCTCGCGGTACATCTCGCGAAACTGCTTCACCTGCCCCATCCAGTCGTGCCGAACCAGGTACGACGAGATGGCGAGCTGGCTGAACGTCGGGGGGCAGAGAGTCGCGGACTCCTGCGCCAGCACGAGTTTCTCCCGGACGGCGTGCGGCGCGACCGCCCAGCCGACCCGGAACCCGGGCGCGAACGTCTTCGAGAACGAGCCGAGGTAGATGACGCCTTCCCGATCGTCCGCACGCAGCGCACGCTGCGGCTCACCCTCGAAGCCGAGCAAGCCGTACGGGTTGTCCTCCAGGATGAGCAGATTCGCCCGCTGGCAGATCTCCAGCACCCGGGCCCGGCGCTCGTCGGACAGCGAGACGCCGGCCGGATTGTGGAAGTTCGGGATCGTGTAGAAGAACTTGATCCGCTTGCCGGCCGCGCGGACGGAGGCGATCGCCTGCTCCAGCGCCTCCGGTACGACACCGTCGTCGTCCATCGCCACATGTACGACCTCGCACTGGTACGCCCGGAAGACGCCGAGCGCACCGACGTACGACGGTGCTTCGCAGATCACCACGTCGCCCGGATCGCAGAACACCCGCGTCACCAGGTCGACGGCCTGCTGACTGCCGACGGTCACGACCACGTCGTCGGGGTGCGCCTCGATGCCCTCGAGCCGCATGATGTCGCAGATCTGGTCGCGCAGCGTCGGGTCGCCCTGGCCGGAGCCGTACTGCATCGCGACGGCGCCGTTGTCGATCACCAGGTCGCGGACCGCGCCGCCGACCACGTCCAGCGGCAGGCCGGCGATGTTCGGCATGCCACCGGCGAGCGAGACCACCTCGGGCCGGCTCGCGACCGAGAACAGTGCGCGGATCTCCGATGCGGTCATGCCCTTGGTCCGGGCTGCGTACGCCTCGACGTAGTTGTCGAGTCGGGTCTGCCGGACATCGGGCACGTCAGCACTCACGAGGATCGCTCCAACGGTGATCGAGGGGGAAGTCACCAGGTTACGTCGACAGACCCCGGTCCGGACTGGGGATCGGCGTGACCTCTCACTACCATGCCTTATAGGGGCAGGTTCGACCATGCCGGAATCTGGCTGCTGAGACAGCCGGCCAGTCCGGTGCGGCCTGAGAGGTGGAACGGAATGAGCGTGGGCAAGACAGCTGGCTGGACACTCGCCGGCCTGTTGCTGGGTGTGCTGGCCGGGTTCGCCGGTGAGCTGTTCCGGCGGCAACCGGCCGCGAAGGTGCAGCAGCGGTACGTCGCGCCGGAGGCGACCCGTACTCCGGACGCGCGGACCCCGTCCGTGGTCCCCGAACCGGCAGCCGAGCCGGCCGTACGATGACGCATCGTGACGAACCTAACAGCCGGTATCCCTGATCGGATGCACTGATGGCTCGACGGCTCGAACCGCTGACGCTCGCCAACCTGGACGAGCTGCCGGTGCCGTGCCGTGACTGCGTGTTCTGGGAGCTGGACCCGGTGGCCGGGCGCCAGGCGGGCCGGAACGGGGACACCGCGCTCGAGAAGGAAGCCTGGCTGTCCCAGCTGCTGCTCGACTGGGGGACCGCCGGCATCGTGCTGTACGTCGACGACGAGCCGGCCGGGTTCGCGGTCTATGGACCGGCGAAGTACCTGCCGCGGATCCAGGCGTTCCCGACCGCGCCGGTGAGTCCGGACGCCGTGGTGCTGGCGACCGGCCGGATCCTGCCGCGGTACCTGGGCCTTGGGCTCGGGAAGGTCCTCGTCCAGGCGGTGGTGAAGGACGTGATGAAGCGCGGCTTCCGTGCTGTGGAGGCGTTCGGCGACTCCCGGTGGGACGGGCCGAGCTGTGTGTGGCCGACCGAGTTCCTGCGCGCGGTCGGGTTCGGCGTGGTTCGGGAGCATCCACGCAATCCGCGGCTGCGGCTGGACCTGCGCTCGACGATCACCTGGCGCAGTGAGATGGAGGCCGCCGTCGAGCGGCTGATGGGAGCGATCCGCCCCGAGCACTCACCGCCGACCCCGGCGACGGTCCGCGACGCGTTGAGGTCGGGCCCCGAATGATCTGGCGGGTGCTGGCCGACTGCGTCATGGTCGTGCACGGCGCCCTGTTGCTGTTCTTCGTGGTCGGCGCATACCTCGCCTGGCGCTGGCCGAGGCTGATCTGGCTACACCTCGCCATCGTCGCGTGGAACCTCGTCATCGTCCTGGTCGACTTCGGCTGCCCTGTGACCGCCACCGAGAAGTACTTCCGCCGGCTGGGCGGCGAGACCGTCTATTCAGGCGGGTACATCAGCCACTACCTCGAGGGACACCTGTGGCCGACGGGCGCTACACCCGTCGCGGAGAAGGTCGGCTTCGCCCTGGTCGTGATCGGGTACGCCGGCTACTTCGTCGTACGGCATCGGCGGCGCTCGAAGGTCAGGGACGAGTCAGTGGGACCCCGGAAGTGACGAGGACGCGGGATGCGCATACTGATGGGGTGTCCAGAACCAGTACGCCGGTCGACGACTATCTGGCGGCGCTGAGCCGGGAGCTCAGGGGACCGCGGCGGCGGAAGGCCGATCTGCTGGCCGAGGCCCGCGACCACCTGACCGACGCCACCGAGGCGTTCGAGGCCGACGGGTGCGAGCGACACGAGGCGGAACGGGAGGCCGTCGCCGACTTCGGCGACCTCGCCGACGTCGTCCCGGGGTATCGCTCCGAGCTGGCGATCAGCCAGAGCCGGCGCACGGCGATGATGCTGCTGATCGCGCTGATGATCCAGCCGATCGTCTGGCAGGGCGGCGCCTGGATCTGGACGCAGGAGCCAGAAACGGCGACCGCACTCAATACCCTGCTGCAGACCGGCGTGCGTGCGATCGGCGGTGTGGTGATCGTCGGCGCGGTGCTCGCCGTGCTCGGCACCGGGATCGGGGTGCGTTACCCCGTCGTCCGCGAGCATCTGAGCCGCGTGACGGCACTCTTCGCCCTTGTCGGCTCCGCACTGGTTGCCGGGATCGGCGTACTGATGGCAGCGACCAGCGTCCACACTCCGGGTGTGCCCGCGTTCGGCGTGGTCGGTACGTTCGTCGTGCTGCCGCTCGTGCTGGTCAGCATCCAGGCCGCCCGCGGGCTACGCCTGGCTCGGGCGTAGCACCCCTTCGACGACCGCTCGGAACGTCAGCCAGTCCTGCTTGCCGGAGGCGAGCATCTTCACCCCGGAGCTGGTGAGCTGGTACGTACGGCGCTTGCGGCCGCCGACCGTGCTCCACTCGCTGGCCAGGTAGCCCGCGCGCTCGAGCCGCCGCAACGCCGGGTACAGCGTGCCGGTCGGTAGGTCCAGCTCGCCGCCGCTGCGGTCGAGCAGCGCCTCCATGATCGCGTAGCCGTGCAGCGGTTCGTGCTCGACGACCGCCAGGATCATCGGGTCCAGGTGTCCACGCAAAGCATCCGCCTTCATGTAGCCAGTCTACTCATATGCGTGTTAATGTCGAGAGGCAACATGTAGCCATTCTACTTATCGAGGATTCGCGATGACCGTGCACACTCCGATCCGACAAGCGACCCGGCCCGGGCTCCTGCACCGGGCGTCGGGCTGGGCAATGCGGCACGCCGGCCTGGCACTCCTGCTCTGGGTGCTGGTGCTGGCTGCGGTCACCGCCGCCGCGACGGTGGTCGGCGCCAACTACAAGAACGACAACTCGCTGCCGGGCACCGACTCGCAACGCGTGACGGACATCTTCACCGCCCATCAGCCCAAGGGCGACACGGCATCGGTGCAGATCGTCGTCCGGGCCGACGGTGGTCTCGAGGCGGAGAAGCCGCGGGTCGCGTCGATGCTCGCGGCTATCCGCGGGCTTCCGCATGTGGCCTCGGTTGCGGACCCGTTCGCGGCTCCGGGTGCATTGTCGACAGATCGACGTGCTGCGTATTCGACGGTGAGCCTCGACGTCGCGGCCACGGACATGCCGGTCGCCGACGTACGGACGATCATCCATCGCGCGCAGGACTTCGCGCGGGACGGGTTCCAGGTGGAGGCCGGCGGGGATCTCGCGCGGAACGCCGCGGAGAGTCCGGGCGGCATCTCCGAGGGTGCGGGGATCCTGGCCGCACTGGTGATCCTGGTGTTCCTCTTCGGATCGTTGCTCGCGGCAACACTTCCGCTGCTGACCGCGGTGTTTGCCGTCGGCAGTACGGTCGCGCTGCTGATGCTCGCATCGCATCTGTTCACGGTGCCGGAGTACACGACACCGGTGATGATGCTCGTCGGGCTCGGTGTCGGTATCGACTACGCGTTGCTGATCTTCTCGCGGTACCGCCACGAGCTGCTCAAGGGCACGGCCGATCCGAAGGTCGTTGCCCTCGACACCGCCGGGCGATCGGTGATGTTCGCCGGCTGCACGGTCGTGATCGCACTGCTCGGGCTGCTGGCGCTGGGGCTCGGATCCCTGCAGGGGGTGGCGCTCGGCGTCACGCTGACGGTGCTGATGACGATGCTCGCGGCGGTCACGTTGCTGCCTTCGTTGCTGACGCTGTTCGGCAAGCGGATCGAGCGGAACGTGCGCAAGCATGCCGCGAAACAGCGCCGTACCCCTGGCGACGGTTGGCGGAAGCTGGCCGGCGTTGTGCAGCGTGGGCCGTGGATCCCGTTGGTGGTCGGGGTGCTCGCACTGATCGCGCTGTCGCTGCCGGCGTTCGGGATGCGGCTCGGGTTCGCGGATGCGGGGACCGATGATCCGGTGAAGACCAGCCGGAAGGCGTACGACCTGCTGGCGGACGGGTTCGGGCCCGGGTTCAACGGACCACTGGTGGTCGTCACCGAGGGCGGCAAGGAGGCGGCACAGGTCGCGGGGCAGACGCTGGCCGCGGATCCCGACATCGCCGCGGTGACTCCGCCGCAGCTGACACCGGACGGGAAGGTCGCCACGGTTCTGGCGTTCCCGAAGTCGGCCCCGCAGGATGCGGCGACGAGCGATCTCGTCCAGCGGTTGCGTGACGACACGCTGCCGAAGCTCGAGTCGCAGACCAACGCGACGTACCTCGTCGGTGGGTCGACGGCCGCCGCGGACGACTTCGCGGCCGCGGTGAGTCAGCGGCTGCCGATCTTCGTACTGGTGGTGGTCGGACTGTCGGCGCTCTTGCTGATGGCGGTGTTCCGGTCGGTGCTGATCCCATTGAAGGCCGCGTTCCTGAACCTGCTCAGCATCGGCGCCTCGCTCGGGGTGATCACGCTGGTTTTCCAGCTGGGCTGGTTCGGCGCGCAGGCGGGGCCGATCGAGGCGTTCGTCCCGGTGATGATCTTCGCGATCGTGTTCGGGTTGTCGATGGACTACGAGGTGTTCCTGGTGTCGCGGATCCACGAGGAGTGGCGGCGCACCAAGGACGCGCAGGCCGCCGTACGGGAAGGGCTCGCGACCACCGGCAGCGTGATCACCGCGGCCGCCGCGATCATGATCGTGGTCTTCGGCGCGTTCCTGCTGAGCCCCGACCGGATGCTCAAGCAATTCGGCCTCGGCCTGGCCACCGCAGTACTCCTCGACGCCCTGCTGATCCGCTGCATCATCGTCCCCGCCATCCTGCGCCTCCTAGGCAATCGAGCCTGGTGGCTACCCCAACCCCTCAATCGCTTCCTGCCAACGATCAAGCTCGAGGATCATTCGTAGCGCGAACTCAAGCCACGGACTCGGGTGTGTTGGTGTCGAACGTTGCCAACCCCAACGACTTCCACGCATCGAGAAGCCGCTTGTCGCCGGACGCGGCGACAGGCCGCACTACTCGGCTCGCTGACCATCAGCGGGACGAATGCCGCTGTATCGAGATAGCCGATCACCGGCGCTGCTCGTCGATGAGCTCGCTGACCAACCCATCGGCACGAACCGGGTCGGGGGCCGGCAGTTTCTTCCGACGGGCTCGCTGCACTAATCCTTCAGCACAAAGTTGCTCCAGCCGGGTCGGGTGCGCCTGAAGTCCGTGAGATAAGTCGAGATCCCGCATCCTGAATCCTCACCTACCCGGGCTGGCGCTGCGACCTCGTGCACGAGATCCGTACGGAGCGGTGCCCAGGATACGGATCTCGTGCACAGAGTCGGGCAGACCCAGGACACTAGACCGTGAGTTGGCCGAAGCGGAGCATGCCGGTGGCGGCGTCTTGGTCGGGGGGGAGGTAGACGCGCTGGATGGCGACGACGATCGACTCGGCGATCACGTCGCGGAAGGCGGGGTCGGCCAGGCGGGCCGAGTCGTGCGGATTGGTGACGTACCCGATCTCGAGGCGGACCGCCGGCATCTTCGTGCGGCGGAGCAGGTCCCAGGTCTTCGCGTGGGTACGGCAGTTCAGCAGGTCGGTACGGGCGACGATCTCGCGCTGTACCAGCCCGGCGAACTGCTCGCCGACGCTCGACGAGGCGCCGTGCAGGTCGTTGCCGTAGTAGTACGTCGCGACGCCCTGCGCCTCCGGGTTCATCGAACCGTCGGTGTGCAGGGAGACGCACAGGTTCGCGTCGGTGTCGTTGGCGAACGCAGCGCGGGCCAGCTCGTCCGGCCCCTGGTCGCGGCCGCGGGACAGGTACGCCCGTACGCCGGTCGCGCCGAGGCGGCCCTCGATCCGCGCGGCCAGGTCGTACGCGATGTCGGACTCGCGCAGGCCGAAGCCCTCCCAGCCGTAGTCGAAGCCACCGTGCCCCGCGTCGATCACCACGGTCTTGCCGGACAGCCGCGGCCCGGCGGCGCGCACTGCTTCCCGTGCGCGCAGCGCGTCCGGACGGCCGCCGGTCGCCATCGGGCGGATCCGCTGCAAGGCCTTGAACGTCGACGGTCCGCAGGTGCCGTCCGCCGGGAGACCCATGTTGCGCTGGAACTCGGTCACCGCGCGCTGGGTGTCGGCCGCGAAGATCCCGTCGATCCGGGCGACCGCGAACCCGAGCTCCTGCAGCTTCGCCTGCAGGCTCTGCACGTCGTCACCGCTCAGCGGATGCGCCGGAACGTACGTCAGCAGCCGGTCGCCCAGCCGCCAGCGCGCGTCGTCGATCGCCCGGTACGTCTGCGGGCCGACGACCCCGTCGATCATCAGCCCGCGTTGCTGCTGGAATCCCCGGACAGCGTGTGCGGTCGCTTCGTCGTAGACGTCGTGACCGCCGGCCAGCAGCCCGAGTCTTTGCAGCTTGCCGACGATCTCTGCGACCGCCTCACCGCTGTCGCCGATCCGGTACACGCCGTGCGGGGATTCCATCAGGTAAAGCTCCTTGCCGGTGTGGCGGGGTGACTCAGGCCGTTCAGTATCAGCCCGTGAAGGCTGCCAGCTCCTTCAGCAGCGCCGCCTTCGGCTTGGCGCCGACGATGGACTTCGCGAGCTCACCGTTCACGTAGACGTTGATAGTAGGGATACCCGTGACCTTGTAGTTGCTCGGGGTAACCGGGTTCTCGTCCACGTTCATCTTCAGGAACGTCAGCTTGTCGCCGTGGTCCTGGTTCAGCTCCTCCAGGATCGGCGATACCTGACGGCACGGTCCGCACCACTCGGCCCAGAAGTCCACCAGGACCGGCTTGTCGCTCTTCAGTACGGTCTGGTCGAACTCGGCGTCGGTGACGGCGTTCATCTTCTCGGCCACGGGTGTAGCTCCTTCAATGCCTTGGAATGGAATGGTTGAGGTTCAGACGGAGACGGGCTGGGTGGCGGGCGCGGCAGTCGCCACGTCCTCGAGCGCGGTCAGGTAACGCTCGGCGTCCAGCGCGGCGGCACAACCGGTGCCGGCGGCGGTGATCGCCTGCCGGTACGTGTGGTCCACCAGGTCGCCGGCCGCGAACACGCCGGGCAGGTTGGTCTCGGTGCTGTTCGCCTTGACCAGCACGTACCCCTCCTCGTCCAGGTCGACCTGGCCCTTGACCAGCTCGGACCGCGGGTCGTGGCCGATCGCGATGAACAGGCCGGTCGTTGGCAGGTCGCGGGTCTCGCCGGTGACGGTGTCCTTCAGCGTCACGTGGCTGAGCTTGTCCTCGCCGTGGATCTTGTCGACCGCCGAGTTCCACTGGAACTCGATCTTGTCGTTGGCGAAGGCCCGGTCGGCCATGATCTTCGACGCGCGCAGCTCGTCGCGACGGTGCACCAGGTGCACCTTCTTCGCGAACTTGGTCAGGAAGGTGGCCTCCTCGATGGCGGAGTCGCCACCGCCGACCACCGCGATCTCGTGGTCGCGGAAGAAGAAGCCGTCACAGGTCGCACACCAGGACACTCCGTGCCCGGACATCCGGTCCTCGTCGCTCAGCCCGAGCTTGCGGTAGCCGGAGCCCATCGCCAGGATGACGGCCTTCGCGCGGTGCTCGGTGCCGGCCGAGTCGGTGACCACCTTGATGTCGCCGGTCAGGTCGACCTTGGTGACGTCGTCCGGCACCAGTTCGGCGCCGAACCGCTCGGCCTGGGTACGCATCTCGTCCATCAGCGCCGGGCCCATGATGCCCTGCGAGAAGCCGGGGAAGTTTTCCACCTCGGTGGTGTTCATCAGCGCGCCACCCGCGGTGACCGAGCCCTCGAAGACCAACGGCTCCAGGGCCGCGCGTGCCGCGTACACGGCGGCGGTGTAACCGGCCGGGCCGGAACCGACGATGATGACGTTGCGGACTGTGGAGTCGCTCATTCAGGCGTTCCTCGTGTCGTCGAGACAGTGACGTCGTACTCAACGGATCCTAGAGGCCGACCATTCCCCAGAGCCGGGTGGTGGGGTGGGACCGTGTGAATACGGTACCCACCGAGGAGCGTGTGCACCGCATCGCCGTACAGCGGGCGGGTCAGCGGTTGCTGAGAGTGACCGTGGTCTCGTAGAACGACGTGGCAACGCCACCAGGAGCACTACATCCGGTGACCGCGAAGACCTGGATGTCGCTCGGTGACGCGCCCTGCAGCCCGATCAGCGTGGACCGCTTGCCGTCCACCTTGGCAGGCTGCACCAGCCGGACGTTCGAGTTCGAGCGGTCGGCCGCGAACGCCCGGGCGCAGGACTGCTCGTCGTTCGAACCGTGCAGGATCGCCTTCGGGGTGTGATCCAGCCAGCGCTTCGCCGACGAGCCGATGTCCTTGGAGTTCATCGTCACGGTCTCGGCGGGCGGCGTGTTCGAGTCGGTGGCCGCGGCGCCCTCGTTCGCCTGGTCCTTGGTCGCGAACACGACGCCGATGCCGAGCGCGGCGATCAGCACCACACCGGCCGCGGCGCCGAGCAGCTTCGGCAGGTGCCGGCGCGGCTCTTCGCGGATCTGGGCGAGCGAGTGCACGCCGACGGTCGAGGCCCGCAGCACCGACTCGGACACGATCACCGCGTCCAGGTGCTCGGCGACGTCGGCCGGGATCGGGATGTCGGCGCGGCCCTCGTCGGCCAGGTCGATGGTCAGTTGCACGAGCGCGTCGTACGTCTGCTGGCACTCCGGGCAGGCCTTCACATGCTCACGAGCGCGATGCGCCTCGGGGGCAGGCAGCAGGTTCTCGATCAGATCGGCGATCGTGTCCGTGTCCAGGTGCTCGAGGTGCTCACTGGTCGGCAGACCGGGATCGGTCATCGGGGGCTCGCCTCCTCACGGGAGGTGCGTGGCCGTTGCCACATGGTCATCAGGAAACTCCGGTCGAAGGTGTCAGTCGTCCGGTCGCCAGAGGCAGGCGACTTCGCTTCGACGGGGGAGTTGCTCATTCGGTTCCCACCGCTTCCGCGGCGGACTCTTCCGGTACGTCGGACTTCCGGGTCGTCTGCCAGTGCCGCAGCAGCGGAAGCAGTTTCGCGCGGCCGCGAGCGCAGCGGGACTTGACCGTACCGGGGGCGCAGTCCAGGATCGCGGCCGCCTCCTCGATCGAGTACCCCTCCATGTCGACCAGAACCAGCGCGGCCCGCTGGTCCTCGTTGATCTGCTTCAGCGCGTTCAGTACGTCGAGCCGGCGCTCGCGGACCTCGGCCGGGTCGTCCTCGGCCGGACCGGCCAGCTCGGCGGCGCGGTCCTCGTCCTCGGGCAGTGGATCGGCGGCCCGCACCTGACGGCGGCGGATCCGGTCCAGGCAGGCGTTCACGACGATCCGGTGCAGCCAGGTGGTCACCTTGGCGTCGCCGCGGAACGAGTCCGCCCGGCGAAATGCCGAGATGAACGCCTCCTGCAGCGCGTCGGCGGCCTCTTCGGGCTCACCGAGCGTCCGGATCGCGACCGCCCACATCCGGTCCCGGTGCCGCTTGACCAGGTACCCGAACGAGTCCGGGTTGCCGGCCACGTGCATCCGGAGCAGTTCGTGGTCGTCCAGTTGGTCGAAGCTCGCCGGGCCACTCGGAGGGGCAGGCTGCGCCACACCCTGCGGAACCGGTTCGTCCGCGCCGATGCGCGGGACGTCCGGCCGGGGCGGCGGATTGCCCGAGTCCAGGTGAGCGGTCATTTCTGGATCGTGACCTCCGAGATGATCCCCTGGTAACCGTCCGACACCTTCGGCAGCTTGGTCAGCCAGACCAGTACATACCGGGTCTCGGCCGGTGCCGTCGGCTTCAGGGTCACCGTACCCTCGGGCTGGTCCTCCTGGGTCGCCACCGAGTCCCAGCCGTCGATCGAGGTCGGCGACTTGGTGGTGTCGCCCTTCGGGATCAGCACCTCGAGGCTCGTGTCGTCACCCTGCAGCGCCACCGCGACGCTCGACACGGAGGTCTTCGCGCCGAGGTCGTAGATGATGCCGACGCCCTCCTTGATGCCGCCGAGGTTCGGCTTGTTCTTGTACGACTGCGTCTTCCACGTGGTGTCGGGCTTGCCGTCGTACGTGTTCGGGACGTCCTTGCGGTGCTCCTCGCCGTTGCCCGGCGGCGGGTCGAAGTCCTTGGCGCCGGCGATGGTGGCCTTGCCGCCGGTGGTCGCCGACGGGGTGGTGCTGGTCTGCGGCGGGGCACTCGACTTGGTGCCGCCGTCACCGCTGTCCTGGTCGTTGTTCATCGCGCCCTTGAGCAGGAACTGCGCCATCGCGACGACCGACAGCAGCGCGAGGATCGCCAGCAGGATCAGGATCCGGCCGCCCCAGGAGCCCTTCCGCTTCGGCTCGTCGCGGCGCCGGCCGTTCCCGTTCGACGAGGACGGCTGCCGGCGGACCGGGCGGGTGTCCGTGGCCGGTTCGTAGGCCTGTTGCGGCTGGCGGTAGCCGTTCGGCTCGGAGTTGTACGCCGAGTGCGGGTCGAGCGCCGGCGGCGGGGCCTGCGGCACCACCTGGGTGGCGTCGTCGATGCTGCCGTTCTGACGGGCGACCTGGACGGTCTCGTCCATCTGGTTCGGGGGCTCGTGGGAGCTGCCGACGACTCCGGACAGCGCGGCGGACAGACCGGCCGCGCTCGTGATCGGCGGGGCGTGGTGCCGCGGCGGGTCGCCGAGCAGCCGGTCGCTGATGTCGTCCAGCGATCGCGGTACGCCGGCGCGCACCTGGCGCGGGCTCAGCAGCCGGCCGTGCTCGACCGGAGCGGGCTGGAGGCCCCAGGCGGGAGCCGGGCCGGGCCAGCGGCCGGTCAGGGAGGCGAACAGCAGTTCACCGAGCGAGTGCACGTCCTCCTCCGGCGAACCGGCACCGGACGAACGCAGCGCCGCCTCGGTGGCGACACCGACGACCTTGATCGCGCCTGCGTCCGTGACGACCACGGTCGCCGGGCTGATCGCGCCGTGTGCGAAGCCGGTGCGGTGCAGGTTCTCGAGGGCCTCGGACACCTCGCGGGCCAGCCAGCCCGCCTGCTGCCCGGTGAGCGGCCCGCTGCCGAGCATCCGCTCCAGCGTCCGGCCGCCGGCCCACTCGCGTACGCAGTACGTCACGCCGTCGTGCATGTCGCAGTCGAGCACCCGCAGGAACCGCGGGTCGTTCGCCGCGGCGGCCCGGCGGGCGGCGTCGAAGAGCAGATTGGTCCGCGGGTCCCCGACCGGCAGGACGTCCACGACGACCGCACGGCTGAGCACCTCGTCGACGGCTCGCCACACGCGGGCGCCGTCGATCTCCGCGAGCAACTCGGCGATCCGGTACCGCCCGGCCAGGAGGGCACCAGGACTCACGGTCTGGTTCGACACGGTGTCTCTCGCCCTCCTTGAAGCCAGCGGCCTGATCGCAGGCCCCATGCTAATGCCCTACTGACCCGGCACGTGGTGCACTAATGCACAAGCGGTCCGGATCAGCGTCCGATCGGCAACTTCGATGTGACCATGGACACCACATCGTTGACCTCGTGGATACGCAGTACCCGCGACACACCGGCGTACACCGGGAGCATCACGACCCCGGCCACGGCGAGTTCGAGGAGCGCGCCGATCGGTCCGGACCAGTCGATCGCCAGGCTCAGGACCCAGAGCACTACACGTCCCGCACCGGCGCCGGCGACCGCCGCAATCACCATCGCGAGCAGCGGCAGGCCGATCCCCGCGCCCGGCACGCGCGGCACCTTCCGGCGCAGCACCGGGCGGGAGATCAGGACTGCGACCAGGTACGCCAGCGCGTACGCCCCACCGAGCACCACACCGCTGAAGCGCAGGTGTGCCTTGTCGAGCAGTACCCGGACGCCGATCAGCGCGGCTGCGATGTTCGTCGCGGCGATCACGCACTGCAGAAAGAACGGTGTCCGCGTGTCCTCGAAGGCGTAGAACGTGCGTAGCTGGAAGTACTGGACGGTGAACGGCACGATCCCGAGCGCGAGCGTCATCAGCGTGTACGACATCAGCGGCAGGTTGTTCTTGCCGGAGCCGTACCCGGCGATCAGCGTCACGATCGGGTGCGCGAACGCGATCATCGCGGCCGCCGCCGGGACCACGATCGCGAGCGTCTGCCGGATCGAACGCGCCGACATCCGCCCCACCTCGGCGGTGTCGCCGTCGGCGGCCAGCGCGGACATCTGTGGCAGCGCCGCCGTCGCGAGCGAGACCGTGACGATGCCGTGCGGCACCAGGATGATCAGCATCGCCGTGCTGTACGCGAACAGACCCGCCTTCGCGCCCGGATCGTCCGAGGCACTACCGGCGATCGCCAGTTGGGTGACGACGACGAGCGTCACCTGGTTCACCGCGACGAACAGGACGGTCCAGGTGCCCAATCGGGCAGTGTGTCCCAGCCCGGTGCCGCGGAGGCCGAATTTCATCCGGTACCGGTGTCCGCTGGCCTTCAGGTACGGCAGCAGCACGAGCAGCTGCACCGCGATCCCGAGCGTGTGCCCGAGCCCGAGCAGCAACTCCTCGCCGTGGCTGTACGTCGGCGGGTTGTCGCCGGTGCGGTAGATCAGCAGGAAGGTGACGATCGACGCGCAGGCGACGATGTTGTTCGCGATCGGCGCCCACATCATCGGGCCGAACCGGCGGCGCGCGTTCAGCACCTGGCCGACCAGGACGAACGCACCGTAGAAGAAGATCTGCGGCAGGCAGAGCCGGACGAACATGATCATGTTCGCCTTCTCGGTCACCCGGGACGGGTTGTGCAGCTCCTTCGGCAGGTACAGCTCGGCGATCGCCGGCGCCAGCAGTACGCAGCCCACGGTGACGACCGCGAGTACGACGAAGCCGAACGTCAGCACCCGGTTGGTGAAGTCCTGGCCGCCGTCGTCGTGGTTCTTGATCGCGCGCACCAACTGCGGGACGAGCACGGTGTTGAACACCCCGCCGGCCAGCAGGATGTAGAGGCTGTTCGGGATCGTGTTCGCGGCGGTGAAGATGTCGCCGCGCAGCGCGGTGCCGATGGCGGCCGCGAGCAGGGCGATCCGGATGAATCCGAGCAGGCGGGACAGCACCGTTCCGGCTGCCATCACCGCCGCGGATCGCAGGGTGCGGTCAGCCATCCTTCGAACCGACTCCTTCTTTCAGCGACGTCCCCGGTGTTTGTTCGGGAACGTCGGTCGCCTCCGGGCGATCGTGGGCGGGATCGGGCGACTCGTCGCCGGTGTCCGCGGACTCGGACTCGGATTCGGCCGCGGACTCGGCCGCGGGCGCCGGGTTCCGGCGCTCGTTGCGGATCCGGCGGTAGATGCGGACGAACGATGTCCCGAACAGCAGTGCGCAGGCGACAGCGACCAGGATCCAGCCGACGCTGCCGTACTGGCTGGCCTGGATGAGCAGCTCCTGGGGCTTGCCGACCGGCTGGCCGTCCGCGTTCGTCACCTGGGCGGTGGCGCGGATCAGGCCGTTCTGCTCGGCGCTCGCGGTGATCCGCGGGGTCCACTTCTGCCCGGGGGCGAGCACGGCGGTCTGCGGGCGCTTGATCTTCAGGTCGGAGCGGTTCACCGGGGCGACCTCGATGCCGACCCGTACCGACCAGTCGGTGTCGTTGGTGACCGTCAGCGGGAACGTGCCCTTGCTGCCGGCCAGGTTGACCTTGATCTCCTTGCGCAGGCCGCGGTCGACGCTGGCGTTCACCAGGTGCACCTTGCCGAGCTGCTGGTTCGCGGAGCCGAGCTCGATGGTGGTGAAGTACTGCGCCTCTTCGGGGTGCCCGGCCCAGCCGGCCGAGGTCGAGCGCAGCAAGGCCTGGGTCATCACCTCGGGGAGCTGGCTGCCGTCGTCGAGCAGGTTCTCCATCGTGGTGGTCGCGCTGTCGAGCTGCTTGATGCTCTCGATCTGAGCCTCGGACAGGACGCCGTTCGAGCGCGGTGCGGCCGGTGCCTTGGTGGGCTGCGGCTTCGGGTTGGCGGCGATGATCGAGCTGAGATCGGTGGGCGTGATCCAGGGCAGCGTCGACAAGCTGGCCGCGATCGCAGCCGTGGCCGCCCCGTCGGCGTCCCAGCTGCGCGGCGGCAGAGCGACGACGGACGCGGTGCCGGTGCCGGCGGCGGCGATCAGTGCGGTGACGGCGGCGAACCGCTGGCGGACCTGGAGCGGGCTGTCCGCCGTCTCCGGGTCGGGGCCGCCGTGGGTCAGGTCGGAGTCCGCGATGACGGTCCGCACCATCTGGTCGGGACCCGGCGTTTGTACGTTGTACACCGGGGTGCTCGTGAGAACCGGCCGGGTGGCCGCGGACCAGGACGAGCTGGTGACCAGGTTGAGGTCGTCCGGCGTGGAGCCGGTGAAGCCGCCGGACGCGGCGCCGAGATAGCGGCCGGCCGCAGCGCCGCCCTCGAGCAGCAGCCCGTTCGTGAAGCTCTTGGCCTGCTCGCCGCCGGATTGTTCGGTCTTCTTGCGGGCTTCGCCGACCAGTTCCTTGAGCGGGGCACCGGAGTCGAGCAAGCCGGCCACGTCCGGGTCGCCGTACGGCAGCAGGACGACCTGGTCGCCCTTGGCCTGGACGGTGTCGAACTCCTTGAGCCACGTGATCGCCGCAGCCTGACCGGCGCCCGGCGCGGACTGGCCGAGGATTCCGTAGCCGTTCGCCAACTGCCGGATCTCGTCGAGCATTGCCGGATCGACCAGCCAGGTCACCCGGTGCTGCTTGCCCAGGGCCAGTAGCCGGCCGAGCGAACCGGTCGGGGCGATCGCCTTCGCCAGCGACTCGTCGGCGAAGTTCCGGCCGCCGAGCTGGGTCGGGCGGTGCCGCAGCGGGATCACGAGTGCGGTGCTGACCGTACGGGTCAGCGGCTTCTTGCCCAGCACCGGCATCAGGGTCCGGGCCCGGCCGGCCATCACGCGGGCACCGTCGGGTCCGGCACCGCGGAACGTCACGCCGACGACGTACACGCCGGTCTCGGAACGGATCTGCCACTCGTTCCACGGGACCTTGAGAGAGAACGCGACGGTCTGCTTCGGCGCCAGCGGCTGGTCGAACGGCTGGAACGTCTGGCTGTCGTTGGTCAGGTTGCTGCAGCTGTCCCGCTTGTCCATCGGGAGGTTCTGCTCGGTCGAGATCCGGTCCAGCGCGGCCGTACTGGACAGCCGGGTCCGGTCGATACAGGCCAGTGCCTGCGGCTCGTTGAACGTCACCGAACTGGTGTTGGTCACCCGGCCCTTGATCACCACGTCCTGACCGACCTTCGGCGCGACCGGCCCGAACGAGTCGATGGTGACCTGAACGCCCGGCTCGTCGACCGGTTCCGCATTGGCAGGAGCGCTGAGAGTCGCTGCCGAAGCAGCAACCAACAAGCAGGCACCCAGCACCGCCGGGAGCCTCAGTCTCCGTGTCAACACGCCGTCACCGTAACCTAGTTCCCCGTGTCACCCTTTGCCGACCAGTCAGCCTCCGCCGGATCGTTGTCCGGCGTCCAGCAACGAGCCGTCCAGGCCCTGCTGGAACTCGCACCCGTGGTCGACGAACTGGGCTCCCGGTTCGCCGACGCCGGCCACGAGATCGCCCTGGTCGGCGGTCCTGTCCGGGACATTCTGCTGGGCCGGGGGAGCAAGGATCTGGACTTCACCACGTCAGCGCACCCGGACGTGATCGAGCGGTTGCTGTCCGGCTGGGCGGACCATGTCTGGGACATCGGCAAGGCGTTCGGCACCATCGGTAGTCGGAAGGGCGACTGGGTCCTGGAGGTCACGACCTACAGGTCGGAAACCTACGATCCCACCTCGCGCAAACCGGAGGTGTCCTACGGCGACAGCCTGGAGGGCGACCTGGCCCGCCGGGACTTCGCGATGAACGCGATGGCGGTCCGGCTGCCGTCGCGGCAGTTCGTCGACCTGTACGGCGGGCTCGAGGACGTCGCGAACCGCCGGATCCGGACCCCCGGTACGCCGGAGGACTCGTTCTCCGACGACCCGCTGCGGATGATGCGGGCGGCCCGGTTCGCGGCGCAGCTCGGGTTCACACCGGACCCGGCGGTGGTGACCGCGATGACCGCGATGGCCGAGCGGATCACGATCGTGTCCGCGGAGCGGGTCCGCGACGAGCTGGAGAAGCTGATCTGCGCCGACCACCCGCGGATCGGGCTCGACCTGCTGGTCGGCACCGGGCTGGCCAAGCACGTGCTGCCCGAGCTGCCGGCGCTCCTGGACGCGGAGGACGAGCACCATCGGCACAAGGATGTGTACCAGCATTCGCTCACCGTCCTCGACCAGGCCATCGATCTGGAATCCCGTCTGTCTGTTCGGACGCCGGATTTCGTCGTTCGGTTCGCCGCACTGATCCACGACATCGGGAAACCGAAGACGCGCCGCTTCGAAGGTGCACGCAAGGTGACGTTCCACCACCACGACGTGGTCGGCGCGAAGCTAGCCCGGAAGCGGATGAAGGCGCTGCGGTTCAGCAACGAGCAGATCGACCAGGTCAGCAAGCTGATCGAGCTGCATCTGCGGTTCCACGGGTACGGCGACGGTGAGTGGACCGATTCCGCCGTACGGCGCTATGTCCGCGACGCCGGCGACCAGCTCGAGCGTCTGCACGTCCTGACCCGCGCCGACTGCACCACCCGGAACCGCAAGAAGGCGGACTCGCTGCGCGCCGCGTACGACGACCTCGAGGTCCGGATCGACCGCCTGCAGGAGCAGGAGGAACTGGACGCCCTGCGCCCGGACCTCGACGGCAACCAGATCATGGAGATCCTCGGTATCCCGCCCGGCCGCGAGGTCGGCGAGGCCTACAAGTTCCTGATGAACCTCCGCCTCGACGAAGGCCCCCTCGGCGAGGAGCGCGCCCGCGAAAAACTCCTCCACTGGTGGTCCGAGCGCTGAGTCCACGCCGAACTCAGGCCTTACTCTCGCGCTGTGGATGTATGGAGTGTTGTCGGGTGGGGCGGGTCGGCGCTGGTTGTCTGGTCGTTGGTGCAGACCCGGATTCTGCGGCTGCGGGTGCTGAACCTGGTCGGGTGCGTGATTCTGGTTGCGTTCAACGCGGTGGTCGGCGTCTGGCCGATGGTCGGGATGAACGCGGTGCTTGCCGTCATCAACGTTGTGCATCTGTGGCGGCTGCTGCGGCACAGGCATGACGAGGCGGAGTACCAGGTGCTCCAGGTGCACGACGGCGATGCGTACCTGGGGTTCATCCTCGAGCGGCATCGCAAGGACATCAGCCGGTTCAACCCGGAGTTCACTGCGGGTGTCAGCCCGTACGCGTTTCTGGTCCAGCACGGTGACCGTACGGTCGGCGTGGTCCTCGCCCATGACGCCGGCACCGGGCGTGCGCAGATCGACCTCGACTACGTGGTGCCGAAGTACCGCGACTTCACGCCCGGCGAGTTCGTGTACCGGCGCAGTGACGTGTTCACCGAGCACGGGTTCCGCCAGGTCATCGCACCGCCCGGGATGCGCGACTCCACCCCGTACCTGAAGACTCTCGGCTTCCACCGCGACGGCAGCAACCTGGTCCTCGACCTCCCGAACTAACCCACCCGAGCGTTCGCGCTCCGCCGACCGCCCCCCGCCTGCCCCCGCCCTGCGCATCCCTGCGCGAACCCACCAGCTCAGCGGTCAACCTCGGACCTGGTCAAGGCCGTCCGGGCTCTCCCGATGGTGCACCTCCCGTCGTCCGCGCTGCCGTGATGTGATGAGCCGGTGAAGTCGTTGGAGGAGATCGTTGCTGGTGTCCGGGCCGGTGCTCTGGATCCGGTGGAGCTGGTCGAGGACGCGCTGTCGCGGGCTGCGGACGCCGCCGGGCTGAACGCCGTTGTCCACCTGGACGTCGACGGTGCCCGCAAGGCCGCGGCCGCGCACGACCGGCGCGGGGCGCTCGCGGGCGTACCGGTGCTGCTGAAGGAGATCATCGAGGTCGAGGGCCTGCCGCACCGTTGCGGGTCCGCCTCGATGGAGGGGATCGGGCAGCAGGACGCGGACGTCGTACGCCGGTTGCGCGCCGCCGGGGCGATCGTGATCGGGCTCGCGCATACGCACGAGTTCGCGTACGGCTGTACAGGTACGTCGAACCGCGTCGGCCCGTGCCGGAACCCGCACGACCCGGAGCGGATGACCGGCGGATCGAGCTCGGGATCGGCAGCTGCGGTCGCAGCGGGTGTTGTCCCGCTGGCGATCGGGACCGATACAGCGGGCTCGGTCCGCATCCCGGCTGCGCTGTGCGGGGTCGTCGGCTTCAAACCGTCGTACGGAACCCTGCCGACCGACCGCGTGTTCCCGCTCTCCCAAAGCCTCGACCACCTGGGCGTCCTGACCCGGACCGCCGCCGACGCTGCGTACGCCTTACAAGCCCTGACGTCCCAGCCGGCGACCGCCGAACTCGACGCGCCCCGCATCGGTGTCGTCACGAACCCGGAGTACCTCCAACTCACTCCCGAGGTACGCAGCGCCTGGCTGGCCGCACTGGAGAAGCTCGACACGGTCGACGTACAACTCCCGGACTGGACGCGCAGCTTCACCACCGCCGCCAACCTGCAAGGTCCCGAAGCCGCGGCCAACCACAGCAACCGATCACACGAGCGCTACCAACCCGACGTCCAGCAACGCTTGACTGAGGCAGCGCGGGTCACCGAGGCCGACCATCAACAGGCCAAGGAACACGCGCGACGCATCACCGACGAACTCGACCAACTGCTCCACCAGGTGGATGCGGTGGTCACACCAACGGTTCTCACCACGGCGCCACTCATCGCAGCCGCGGACACCGCCGACGGCGGTCTCGAGGTACGCAAGCAACTGCTCAACAACACCCGCCTGGCGAACCTCACCCGGCACGCGGCCGTCAGCCTGCCGATCCCGGCTGACGGCCTCCCCGTCGGTCTCCAGATCATTGCGTCGAGCAACGAGCAGGCGGCCGCGGTCGCGTGCTGGATCGAGGCTCAGCGGTAGACGCGCAGGTCCGCCAGGCTCCACCAGTTCGCCGCGCTGCCGGTCTGCGTGACCCGGATGAAGCGTGCATGCGTCGGCCGCACCGAGATCGTGCTGAGCTGTCCCGTGGACACGCCCGACGCGACGGTCTTCCAATGGCTCCCATCGTTGCTGACAGCAACCTCGTAGCCGTGCGCGTAGTCGCCGAGGTTCCCACCACTGTCCACCGCGACCTCGCGGAACGTCTGGCCCTTGCCTAGATCGACCTGCACCCATTGACCTGGTGCTTGCGCCTCCTTGCTCTGCCACACGGTCGATCCGTCCGCATCGATCAGCAGCCCGGCATCGGCGCCGTTCACGCTCGTCGTCGCGGCTCGGGCCGGCAGCTCCTGCGGTACGTTCGCGGTCTCCCGCCCCCACGTGTACGTCGCGATCGCGCCGCCGGGCAGCTCGTACTCGAACGTCCGATCGCCGACCGCCACCGCGAACGATCGCGGGTCGTCGTTCTCGTTGTGCACGACGAGCGCCGACGTACCGTCCGGGTTGCGGAACGCGGCCGACATCAGCTGCCCGTTCCACCCGGTCGTCCCGTACGAGGTGCTCCCGATCCGCACCGCGCCCGGCTTCACGAACTTCGACAGGTGGCCGATCGTGTAGTACTCCGCATCCGTGGAGACCGATCCGTCCGGCTGCAACGTGACCAGGCCGGTGCACGTGTCACAGCCGCCGAGGTGCGGGCCGCCGGTGGAGTCGAGCGCGATGTTCCAGTTCACGACCGACTTCGCCCAGTTGCGCGTGGTCCCGAGCATCAGCGTGCGGGCGTGCCAGGTGAGCGTGCCGCGGAAGATCTGCGGCGGCGTGTCGTCCGGTCCGTGCGACCCCGAGCACTCGGTGAACCAGATCCCCTTCGACGGGAACGCCTTGTGCAGGTCGGTCTGCTTCGACGGATCGCCCGAGTAGCAGTGGTACGCGGTGCCCGCAATCCACTTCGCGGCTGAGGACTCGAGCAGCTTGTACGGGTAGTCGGTCTCCGGGTCCTCGCCAGGCGGAGTGGACTCGACATCGCCGGGATGGGTGGTCCAGTTGTGGTCGTACCCGAGGATCTTCGTTCGCGGACTGGCCTTGCGCAGCAGCGGTCCGAGCGCGTTGATGACCGCTGCCTCCTGGCGTACGGGCATGTCGGTGCCCGGGTACCCGCTCGGCTTGCGGTTCTGCGGCTCGTTCTGGATGGAGAGGAAGTCGACCGGTACGCCGGCCCGCGCGTAGGCCTGCACGAACTTCACCAGGTAGCGCGCGTACGCGTCGTAGACCTTCGGATCGTCCTTCAGCCGGCCGCCGCCGAGCGAGTCGCCGGTCTTCATCCAGGCCGGCGGGCTCCACGGCGTCGCCATCACCTTGAGTTGTGGATTGAGCTGCTTGGCGCGCCGGAGCAGCGGCAGGACCTGCTGCTCGTCGTGCGCGATGCTGAACTGGCGCAGCCCGAAGTCGGTCCGGCCGGCCGGTACGTCGTCGTACGTGTAGTGCTCGCTCGCCGCCGTGAAGTCGGACGAGCCGACAGGCTGGCGCAGGAAACTCACGCCGATGCCCTGGGCCGGATCGAAGAGCTTGCGCAGCGTCTGCTCGCGATCGGCCGGGCTGAGCCGGTACAGCACCGCGGCGGACGAGTCGGTGATCGCGGCGCCGAAGCCGTCCATGGTCTGGTATGTCGTGCGTGGGTCGACCGTGATCGTGGTCAGGTCGCTCGCACCGTCGTGGAACGTGACCGGCGCGCGCTCGTGCAGCAGCTCGGCGCGGTCGGGGGTCGTGACCCAGACGTGCACCTGGGTCGTCGGCGGACGGGCCTGGGCAGGACCGGTGAGTGACGCCACCGCGAGAGCAAGGGCGACGCCGAAGGCGGGTGTTCTCATCGCACTCCTCAGGGCTGAAACAAACGGCCACAGAACACGCCTGCGATCGAGCACTGTCAAGGTCTGGGAGCGTGGACGTAGAGTGCTGAGCGTGAAACAACGGGATGTAACAAATGCCGCACGCTAGGGCGACGATGCGAGACGTCGCGGAGGCGGCCGGGGTGTCACTCGCGACCGTGTCCCGGGTGGTCAATCAGCTGGGCGGCATCACGCCCGAGACCCGTCGGCGGGTGCAGCAGGCGATCGAGGAGCTCGGGCTGCCCGGGCCACGACCCCGGGGCGGTACGCCGAAACCGGTTGAGGGTGCGGTCTACGTACGCTGCCCGTACGTCCTCACCGACTACTTCGGGCTGATCGTGTCGTCGATCGCCGAGACGCTCGACCGCCACGGCCGGCAGGTCGTCCTGAACGCGGGCGAGGCGGTTGCGAACGATCCGGTCCTGCAATCCCTGCCCTCGCAGCGATCGATCGGTGGGGCGATCCTGATCCTGCCGCCGGAGCCGAGCGAGGACCTGGTCCGGCTGAGTTCCCGCCGCTTCCCGTTCGTGGTCGTCGATCCGCGCACCGCGTTGCCGCGCGACATTCCGTCTGTTTCCGCCGCCCATCACGCCGGCGCCCGGCAACTCACGACGTACCTGACCGGGCTCGGGCACACGCGGATCGGCGTGATCGCCGGCCCGCGGGAGTGGCTGGCTGCCGATGCGCGGTTGAGCGGTCACGCGGCCGCGCTGGCGGACGTCGGCATCCTGCTGGATCCGTCGCTGGTCCGGCACGACGAACCGACGACGGCCCACGGGTACCGAGCCGCCGGCGAGTTGCTCGACCTGAGTCCGCGGCCGACGGCGCTGGTCGCGTTCAACGACAAGGCCGCGGTCGGCGCTCTCCGGGCCGCGTCGGAGCGCGGGCTGTCGGTCCCCGCCGACGTGTCGATCGCCGGCTTCGACGACCTCGACCTCGCCCGGTCGACCACCCCGCAACTCACCACGGTCCGCCAGCCCCTCCAGGAAATGGGCCGGATGGCCGTCAGCCTCCTGATCCGCCTCCTCGAACACCACGCCCTCGAAGCCCTCCACATCGAACTCGCCACCGAACTCGTCGTCCGCGGCAGTACTGGACCCGTCGCCGGTTTTGGCTCCTGACCCGATCGTCCGTCAGGATTCCACTCGAACCTGTTGGAACATCTGAGGAGCTGCTGTGAGATATCACCTGCGCCGCGTCCTGCTGGGCGCACTGGCCCTGTCCGCCACCACGGCCGTGCTGACGACCGGGAGCGCGTTCGCCAGTGAGCCTCCCGGCGGCATCGTCTGGGACCACGTGTACAAGACGACCGGTGTGACGGTGTACGTCGAGGAGCACGGAGACTGGGTGTCCTTGTGCGATTCCGCGGCGAACGGGTCCGGGGCGTACGTCGTCGTCCAGGACCGGGTCGAGCAGTCGTACCGGCTCGAGGTCAAGAACGGCTACGGCAGTTGCATGACCCGGTCGGCTGCCGACGGCTACCAGTTCGACCTGCACGAGGGCGACACGATCGGACTCGAGATGGACGGTGACGGCAGCGGGTCCGGCCACAAGTACGTGACCTTCGTCAACGACCACTGATCCGCGGTGTCCACAACCGAGCCGGGGCCGATGCGCGAAACGGCTCGGTTGTGGGAGTTTTTAGGCATGAACCTTCGGATCGGCATTGCCGGGATCGCCATCGAGTCCAGTACGTTCTCGCCGCATCGCGCCGGGCTGGCGGACTTCGACGTACGGCGTGGAGACCACCTGCTGGAGCGGTACGACTTCCTCGGCAAGGACTGGGCGCAGGGGATCGAGTGGGTGCCGCTGCTGCACGCGCGTTCGCTGCCCGGCGGCGCGGTGCTTCCGGAGGTGTACGACGACCTGTCGGCGGAGATCATCACCCGCCTCGAGGACGCCGGTCGGCTCGACGGATTGTTCTTCGACATCCACGGCGCGATGAGTGTCGTCGGACGGCAGGACGCAGAGGCTGATCTGGCCACGCGGATCCGGACCGTGCTCGGTCCCGACGTACTGGTGTCGGCCTCGATGGACCTGCACGGGAACGTGTCCCGCGAGCTCGGTACGGCGGTGGATCTGATCACCTGCTACCGGATGGCGCCGCACGAGGACGCGATGGAGAGCCGCGAGCGCGCCCTGCGGAACCTCGTCGAGCGGCTGCGGTCCGGCGCCGGCAAGCCGGGCAAGGCGTGGGTGCAGGTGCCCGTACTGCTGCCGGGCGAGAAGACCTCGACGCGGCTGGAGCCGGCGAAGTCGATCTACCGGCGCGTGGGCGAGATCGCGGACGAGCCCGGCGTACTGGATGCCGCAGTCTGGGTCGGGTACGCGTGGGCCGACGAACCCCGCTGCCGAGCGGCGGTCGTGGTCACCGGGGACGACGAGGAGCTGATCACCGCGCGGGCGGCCGAGTTGGCGCAGGCGTACTGGGAGGCGCGGGACGGGTTCGAGTTCGTAGCTCCGACCGGGACGTTGGAGGAGTGTGTCGCGGCCGGCCTTGCGAGCAGCGCACGCCCGTTCCTGATCAGCGACTCCGGCGACAACCCGACCGCGGGCGGCGCGGACGACGTCTCGTGGACTCTCGGTGAGCTGCTCAAGGTCGAGGAGCTCGCGTCCGGCAAGGCCACCGCGATCCACGCGAGCATCACCGACCCGGATGCCGTCGCGGCGTGCGTCGCGGCCGGCCTCGGCAACCCAATCGAAGTGAGTGCGGGCGGCAAGGTTGACTCCGGTCCGTCGGGCCCCGTCGCGCTTGCGGGCACGGTCTTCTCGATCTCAGAGGATCCGGTCGGCGGTACGGTCGCGGTCGTCAAGGCCGGTGGGCTGCACTCGATCCTCACCAGCCGCCGCAAGCCGTACCACCACATCGCCGACTTCACGCTGCTCGGCCTGGACCCAGCGGCCACGGACCTCGTCATCGTCAAGATCGGCTACCTGGAGCCGGAGCTCTACAACCTCGCGGCCGACTGGCTCCTCGCCCTCACCCCCGGCGGCGTGGACCAGGACCTCCTCCGCCTCGGTCACCACGAAGTACTACGTCCGCTGTTCCCCTTTGACCCGGACATGGAAGCTCCGGCCCTGACCCCGGAACTCCTGCCCTAGTCCGAGACCTTCTGCACGAAGGCTTCGGAGGGGGTGACGACGCGGCCGGTGGTGTCGGTGGGCTCCAGCTTGCGGAGCGGTTTGTTGTGGTGGGTGTCGAGGAGTACGGAGTGCTGTTCCGCAGGCTCGAACAGGTGCTCCTCGCCCCACTGGCGCAGGCTGACGAGGATGACGAACAGGTCGCGGCCGCGCTCGGTCAGCGCGTACTCGTGGTAGGCGCTGCCGTCCGCGCCCGGGACGATCTCCAGGATCCCGTGGGCGACCAGTTCGCGTAGTCGCGACGACAGGATGTTCTTCGCCAGGCCCAGGTTGCGCTGGAACTCGCTGAAGCGGGTGATCCCGTCGAAGGCGTCGCGGACGATGAGCAGCGACCACCGGTCGCCGATCACATCCACTGCCCGCGCCACCGGGCACTCGGCGGTCTCGTGCGTCACGCGCTGCGGCATTCGCGCCTGCCTCCTCGTACGGCCGGGCAATTCAGTTCCGGCAACTGGTTGCAAGTATAAACCAGCTGCTCTACGCTCACTGCCACGCGGTTTCAAGTTGAAACCAGATTCGGCGAGCGAGAGGTGTGCGGTCATGACAGAGGCAGAGACCCGCGTGAGCCCGGTGCGGGTGGCGGTCGTGCAGTTCGAGCCCCGCGTGGGCGTCGAGAACCTGAAGGCGAACGCGCTGGCGGTTGAGCAGCGGCTGACCGCGGCGGCCGACGGGGGAGCCGGGCTGATCGTGCTCCCGGAGCTGGCGACCACCGGGTACGTGTTCGAGACCCGCGAGGAGGCGTACGCCCACGCAGAGTCGGTCCCGGACGGTCCGACCGTCGAGTCGTTCGTACGGATCGCGGCCGAGCGGAACGTCTACATCGTCGGCTGTGTCGCCGAGCGCGACGGCGTCACCCTCTACGACACCGCGGTCCTGGTCGGCCCCGAGGGCTACATCGGCCGGTACCGCAAGACGCACCTGTGGAACACCGAGAAGCTCTGGTTCACGCCCGGCAACGAGGGCTTCGCCGTCTACGACACGAAGATCGGCCGGATCGGCCTGCTGGTCTGCTGGGACATCTGGTTCCCCGAGACCGCGCGGATCGTGGCGCAGATGGGCGCCGACATCATCTGCATTCCGACCGGCTGGGTGTGGACGCCGCCGCCGCTGTACGACGCGAGCGGGGTCTGCATGGCGGCGTACCTGACGATGACGGCCGCGCACGCCAACAACGTCTTCATCGCGACCGCGGACCGGATCGGCCAGGAACGCGGCGCCGGGTTCATGGGCAACTCGCTGATCGCCGGTACGAACGGCTGGCCGATCGACCGGATCGCCGGCCCGGACGAGGACACGATCATCTACGCGGACGTCGACCTGACCGCCGCCCGGACGGCGCCGATCTGGAACCAGCTCAACGATCTGCACCGCGACCGTCGTACCGACCTGTACGACCAGATGCTGGGTTACAGCGACCGCGCTCCGCTCCCGCGGTGACCCCGTGACAACCGCCCGAGATACACCGGCACGAGGTACGACGGCGCGCGGTGCGACTGTCCGGCGTACAGCGGGACTCATCGGTTCGCGCCGTGCCGCGATCGGTGCCGGCGTGGTCTTCGTAGCGCTCCTGGCGCTCGCCGGATGGACGTTCGCGTGGCTCGCCCAGGGCGGGCAGCCCTGGAACGGCGACTACCGCGAACCGGCCCGACTCGTCTCCTGGCTGCTCGGATCGATCAGCGAGCCGCAGTACTACGCGGTCGCCCCGGCCGGCGCGCTACTGCTGGTCGGCGGCCTACTCGGCCACGTCGCGCACCGCACGTCGTGGCGCCACCGAGGCTTCACCCAAGCCTGCGGCTCCGGCCTCTGGCCGTGGGCTGCGGGGAGCGCACTTGCGAGCCTGGTTCTGGGCAACCTCATCTGGGGCTGGACGCTTTCCCCCGGAAGTTGGCAACCGCTCTTCGTGCCACTCGTCTCGGTAGCTCCCGCGGTTGTCGTCCTCTACGGACCGGGCCGGCGGATCGCCCTGTCGGCGGCTGTCCTCGGGGCACTCCTCACTCCGCCCGCTTCGATCCTTGCTGTCGAGTACGTCTGCGGACCCCTGAACCTCCCGCCTGTGGTCGGAGCGACCACAGGCATGTGGCTCGGTGCCGCCGTCGCGTTCTGGATCTGTGGCCGCCTTCGCTGGATGCCATCGGCCGGAGCCTGGCGTGCAAATAAGCCTGCCGCGGCCGGACCCGAGAACTCCTTGCTCTGGGTACCGCGCCGCGCCCTGGCGGACTTCTCCGAAGCGCAGTTCTTCGGCAACGAGTGGGCCAGCGCCACACTCCTCGCCGGAGCAGTCGTCGCCCACCTGATCAGTTCGTCGAGTACGGCGTACGGATCCGGCCTCTTCAGCGCAGTACTCGCCAGCCAGGTGATCACGGCGTTCGCCGGCGTACTCATCTGGCGGAAACGCTGGCGGCAGCACGGGTTCTACCCGACCTTCGTGCCGGTCGTCTCGGTGGCGCCGGCCACGGTGCTCGCGTTCGGCGGGAGCCTCCAGTCGATCCTGGTCGGTGCGCTCGCCGGTGCGCTGATCGCGCCACCGGTGGCGGCCGCGATCTCGTCGCGGCTGCCGAAGACCTTCCATCCGTTCGTCGGCAACGTCGCCTCGATGAGCCTGTGTACGGCGCTCATCGTCCCGGCGCTCCGACTCGTCCCTGGATTCACTTCATGACTGCTACTGAACTGGCCCGGGCGTTGCGCAGCCGGGAGACCTCCGTGACCGAGGTCGTCGACGCCGCGCTCCGCCGTACCCACGAACTGAACCCGACCCTCAACGCGTTCACTCTGATCGACGACGACGGCGCCCGCACCGCCGCCAAGGAGGCGGACGAACAGCTTGCCGCAGGCATCGACCTCGGACCCCTGCACGGCATCCCCGTGGCCGTGAAGGACCTGATCGACATGGCCGGTCTTCCCACCAGTTGCGGGTCGGCCACCTCCTTCGGCGCGACCGCGACCGAAGACGCCGAGGTCGTACGCCGGTTGCGGGCCGGAGGCGCCGTGATCATCGGCAAGACGACACTGCACGAGTTCGCGTACGGCGCCACGGGCGATCGATCCGTGCACGGTGCCTCCCGCAACCCGATCGATCCGAGCCGGATGTCCGGTGGCAGCAGCGGTGGCAGCGCGGTCGCGGTGGCGGCCGGGATGGTGTCGCTCGCGCTGGGCACGGACACGGCCGGTTCGGTCCGCGTGCCGGCTGCGTTGTGTGGTGTCGTCGGGCTCAAGCCGGCGTACGACGCGATTCCCAGCGGCGGGGTGTACCCGCTGGCGCCGACGCTCGATCACGTCGGGATCTTCACCGCGACGACGGAGGACGCACGCCTCGGCTACCAGGCCCTGGCCGACAGTCCGGCCGAACCGGTCCCGGCCGCTGGGCTCACGGTCGGATGGATTCCGCCGGAGTCGATCGCTGTCACCGATCCGGAGGTCGTGGAGCTGACGCGGCAGGCCGTCCTGCACGCCGGCTTCGCCGTCGACATCGTCGACGGGTTTCCGAAGTGGTCGCGGACCGAGGACCTGTTCGAGATCTTCTCGACGCTGCAAGGCTGCGAGGCGTACCGCGTGCATGAGCAGCATCTCGAGACCGACGCCGGCCTCATCGATCCGGAGGTGCTCGCCCGGCTTCGCAGGGGCCGGGAGATCAGCGCTCGGGACTACGCCGCGGCCGACGCGGCGCGTCACGAGTTCAGGGTCCTGGTCGACGAGTTGCTGTCGGCGTACGACGTCCTCGCCCTGCCTGCCGTACCGGTTGTCGCGCCGCTTGTGGGCGAGCGCAGCGTCCGGGTCGCGGGCGCCGAGCTGGAGGTACGGTCCGCGCTGCTGTCGCTGACCTGCCCGTGGAACCTCACCGGATCGCCTGCGCTCAGCATCCCCGCCGGGCGCCTCGACGGGCTGCCGATCGGCGTACAACTCGTCACCGCACCGGGCCGCGAGGGTCTGCTCTTCGCGGCCGCCCAGCACCTCGAGACCGCCAACAACCACTAGGAAGGAACGACATGCCCTCGATCCAGGTCGACCTGCCGCTGACCGCGGACGAAGCGACGAAACGTGCGTTCGCGGAACGCATCGGCCGCATCTACGGGGAGATCATGCAGGTCGGCATGGATCTGCTCACGGTGTCCGTGCACGCGCTCGGCAGCGGCGGCGTGTGGCGCTGCCACGAGTCCGGACCGCCCACGCCATCCGGCCTGATCATGTGCGACATCCGGTCCGGGCGCCCGACCGAGACCCGCGCCCGGCTGGCGCAGGCATTGATCGACGCGTGCGTGGAGACCTTCGAGCTCGACGCCCTGTGGCTGAAGGTCGAGTTCACCCAGCACGACGGCAGCGAGATGTACCACCCCCACCTCGGCGGCTTCAACCAGAACTGGTCCGGCGACGAACGCTAGCTCTTGTGGGCGAAGTCGGTGACGTCCGGCAGCTTCTCGAAGCCGGCCGACACGTACGCCGCGACGCCACCGACGTTGCTGCTCGGGGTGCACACGGTCACGCTCGACGATCCCAGTTCCTGCAACGCGGCCGCTGCCGCGATGGTGATCGCGCGGCCGTCGGCGTCGTAGCCGACCAGGCAGCGACCCCGGCGGTACGGCGATCCCGCGGCCATGGTCTGCCAGCGCTCAAGGGTCAACGACGTCTTGGGGAACGCTGAGCGGTGCACCGCGATCCGGTCCTCGAGGATGTCGTCGCGAAGGTGCTGCGCGTCGACGTACTCGATCCGGAGCCCGAACTCCTCCACCGGTGCAGACAGGTCCCGGACCAGAGGCGTCCACGGCTCGTCGGCCACCCAGCTGCTGCTGTCCAGCAGCGCGCGGAAGGCAGCGCCGGCCCGGGCCTCGACGAACCCAGCAGCGGGCAGCACGCCCTGCGCAGGGTCCGATTCAAGCGCATGCCGCTCCGCCTCGGCGCATACTTTTACCGCCGACGAAATGATTCAGAGCTTGCGCAGGACCTGTAGGGCGTCGATGGCATGGTCCACCAGCGCGTCGGCGCCGTACGGGCGGTCCTCCTCGAGCAGGGCGGACCACTCGATGGCCAGGTCCTCGGTGTAGGACAGCCAGGCGTGGATGCGCAGGTACTCGGCGGACATACGTTCGTCGGCCACCTCGGGCACGCCGAGGTAGGTGAGGACGCGCTTGGTGAGGCCCGCGCGGGTCTCGTCGTACACCTCGACCGCGAAGTCGTCGCCCCCGGCCGCGCCGCGGACGAACGAGATATAGGCGGTACGCCGGCGCTCGATGAAGGCCACGAACTGGACGAGCATCTCGCGGAGCTGCTGCTCCGGGGCCAGCGAGTCGGCGGGCTTGGTGACGCGGAGCAGACGGCGGCCGGCCGCGGAGATGACCGCGACGTAGTAGTCCCGCTTGCTCGGGAAGTAGTGGAACAGCAGTCCGCGGGAGATTCCGGCCTCGCTCGCGATCGCGTCGATCGACAACTCGTGGATCGGCTTGTCGCGCAGCATCATCAGGCCGATCTTGACCAGTTGCCGCTTGCGGTCGTCCGCTGTCAGACGGTGTTCCATCTATTGAGCATTGCTTAGACGCTGAGCTACGGTCAAGCCGAGGGAGAGGAGTCTTGATGGGGTTCGAACCTTCGGCCCGGGCTCAGGAGCTGATCGCGCGCGCGCAGACCTTCCTGCGTACCGAGATCGAGCCGGCCGAGGCCGAGTTGCAGAGCGCGATCCGGTCCGCCGGTGATCCCTGGCAACCGCAGCCGATCATCAAGGACCTGCAGGCGAGGGCGCGCGACGCCGGCCTGTGGAACCTGTTCCTGCCGCCCGCCGAGCCGGGCAACGAGCAGTACGGCGAGGGCCTGAGTAACCTCGACTACGCACCGATCGCGGAGCTCACCGGCCGCTCGTTCATCGCGCCGCACATCTTCAACTGCAACGCGCCGGACACCGGCAACATGGAGGTCCTGCTCCGCTACGGCAACGCCGAGCAGAAGCAGCGCTGGCTGGAGCCGCTGCTGGACGGCACGATCCGGTCCGCGTTCTGCATGACCGAGCCGGACGTCGCGTCCTCCGACGCCACCAACATGGAGGCGACAGCGATCCTGGACGGCGACGAGGTCGTGCTGAACGGTCGCAAGTGGTGGAGCACCGGCGTCGGCCACCCGGACTGCGAGCTGCTCATCTTCATGGGCCTCACCGACCCCGGCGCCCACCGGTACGCACGGCACACCATGGTCCTCGTCCCGCGGGACACGCCGGGTGTGAAGGTCGAGCGCCTGCTGCCGACGATGAACCGGTACGACGAGCCGTACGGCCACGGCGAGGTGTCGTTCACCGAGGTGCGGGTCCCGGCCGCGAACATCCTGGTCGGACCGGGCAGAGCGTTCGAGATCGCCCAGGGCCGCCTCGGCCCGGGCCGCGTGCATCACTGCATGCGGCTGGTCGGCCTCGCCGAGAAGGCGCTCGAGCTCGCGCTGCAGCGCGGTAGCAGCCGGACCGCGTTCGGCAAGCCGCTCGTCAACCTCGGCGGGAACCGCGAGCGGATCGCCGACGCGCGGATCGCGATCAACCAGGCGCGGTTGCTCGTCCTGCAGACGGCGTACCTGCTGGACACCGAGGGCCTGGTCGGCGCGTTGAGCGAGGTCAGCCAGATCAAGGTCGCCGTACCGCGGATGGCGCAGGACGTTGTCGACATGGCGATCCAGCTGCACGGCGGCGGTGGCCTCTCGGAGGACTTCCCGCTCGCGGCCGCGTGGACGGGCGCTCGCGCGTTGCGGCTGGCCGACGGACCCGACGAGGTGCATCGTGGGGTGATCGCCAGGATCGAGCTGGCGTCGTACCTCTCCGCAGCCGCTGCTCAGGAGTCCAAGTGAGTCGTGTCCTCGTCACGGGTGCCGCGAGCGGGCTGGGTGCGGCGCTGGTCGCCCGGTTCGTTGCCGACGGCCACCAGGTGCTCAGTACGGACGTTGCCGAGGACGGCGGTCCGTCGTACCTGAAGCTCGATGTCCGCAACCCGGCGGACTGGGATGCGGCGGTCGCGTGGTGCACGGACAACTGGGGTGGTCTGGACATCCTGGTGAACAACGCGGGTATCGCGACCGGCGGCCGGATCGACGTCGAGACGCTCGACGAGTGGGACCGGATCGTCGACATCAACCTGATGGGCGTGGTCCGCGGATGCCGGGCGTTCGTCCCGCTCTTCAAGCGGCAACGATCCGGGCACATCGTCAACACTGCGTCCGCGGCCGGGTTGGTGCATCCGCCGATGATGAGCTCGTACAACACGGTGAAGGCGGGCGTGGTCGCGCTCTCCGAGACGCTTTCGCACGAACTCGGCCCGTACGGCGTGAACGTGTCGGTGGTCTGCCCCTCGTTCTTCCGTACCAATCTGGCCGACTCGATCCGCGGCGCGGACAGTGCGATGGGCGCGACCGCGCGGCAGCTGATCGAGAAGTCGCCACGCTCGGCCGACGACATCGCGGCCGTGGTGGTTGCCGGTATCAACAAGAAGACGTACCTGATCATCCCGGACCGGCCGGCCCGGATGGCGTACCTGACCAAGCGGTTCGCGCGGCCGCTGTACGACCGGCAGATGCGCAGGATCGCGACCCGCGCCCAGCAGCGCGCCGAGGCCAAGGATGGGTGATGGTGCGCGGCCCGTCCGCGACGAGGACGCGTTCGACGTACCGGCGGTGGACGCCTGGCTGCGGCAGCAGACCGCAGTACCGGACGGCCTGCCGGAGGTGCGGCAGTTCTCCGGCGGTGCGTCCAACCTGACGTACCTGCTGAGTTATCCGGGCCACGACCTGATCCTGCGGCGTCCGCCGGCCGGGACCAAGGCCAAGGGCGCACACGACATGGGTCGCGAGTTCCGGATCCAGAAGGGCCTCAAGCCGGTCTTCCGGTACGTCCCCGAGATGGTTGCGCACTGCAACGATGAGTCCGTGATCGGCTCCGAGTTCTACGTGATGGAGCGGGTCGCCGGGACGATCCCGGGTCATCACGCGCTCGGCGTCGACCTGACGCCCGCACAGACGCGCCAGTTGGGGTTCACGCTGATCGACACGCTCGCCGAGCTGCACGCCGTCGACCCGGCCGCCGCCACGCTCGAGGATCTCGGTCGCGGCGCGGGGTATGTCGGGCGCCAGGTCACCGGCTGGTCCGAGCGCTACCGCAAGGCGAAGACGTGGAACGTGCCGAGCTACGAGCGCGTGATGGCGTGGCTTGCGGCGCATCAACCTGCCGACGTCCGTACGTGCGTCATCCACAACGACTTCCGGCTCGACAACGTCGTCCTGACCCCGGACGATCCGCTGCGGGTGGCCGGCGTACTCGACTGGGAGCTCGCCACGCTCGGCGATCCGTTGATGGATCTCGGCAGCGCGCTCGCGTACTGGGTGCAGGCCGACGACGACTGGGCGTTCCGCCGGTTCCGGCTGCAGCCGTCGGACGTGCCCGGGATGCTGACCCGCGACGAGATCGTGCAGTACTACGTGCAGCAGTCGGGTCAGCCTGTGGACAACTGGGCGTTCTACGAGGTGTTCGGGCTGTTCCGGCTGGCGGTGATCGCGCAGCAGATCTACTACCGCTACCACCACAAGCAGACCCGGAACCCGCGGTTCAAGAACTTCTGGCTCCCGGTCAATCTGCTCGAGCGGCGCTGCCGCCGGATCATCCGGCAGGCGTGAGTGGCAGCGATCTACCTGATCCGGCACGCGCAGGCGTCGTTCGGTGCGCGCAACTACGACAAACTGTCAGCGCTCGGTGAGCAACAGGCCGCGCATCTCAGCACAGTTGTGGGTGATGTGAAGCCGGATGTCGTCATGTCAGGCTCGATGCGCCGGCATCAGCAGACTGCGACGCTCGCCGGCTTCGCTGCGGAGGTGGATCGCGGGTACGACGAGTTCGATCACCAGGCGGTGATCGTGGCGCACAAACCCGCGTACAAGCGGCACCCGGTGATGCTCGCCGACCTGGCGCGGACCGGGAACCCGAAGCGGGCGTTCCAGGAGATGTTCACGGCGGCCACCCAGCGCTGGATCGACGGTGAAGCTGGGTATTCCGAGTCGTTCACCGCGTTCTGTGACCGGTCGGAGGACGCGGTACGACGGACCGCCGAGCGGCTCGCGAAGAGTGAGACCGCGCTCGTCTTCACGTCCGGCGGGCCGATCGCGGCCGTGGTCAGCCGGCTGCTGTCCGGCGGCGACGGGCTGTGGGCGAAGCTGAACCCGGTGACGATCAACACTGCGATCACGAAGGTCGTGTCCGGGCGCAGCGGCCTGACTGTGGTGAGCTACAACGAGCACGTCCACCTCGGTGCGGACCTGCTCACTTACAGATAGGACTCCCGCGATGCGACGCAACATCCTGATCACCGGCGCGAGTTCCGGCCTCGGTGCGGAGATGGCGCGGCAGTTCGCCGCGAAGGGCCACGACCTGGCGCTGACCGCGCGCCGTATCGAACGGCTGGAGACGCTCCGCGCCGAGCTGACCGAACGTTATCCACAGCTCAACGTGGTTATCCACAGCCTGGATGTGAACGATCACGACCGGGTGTTCGAGGTGTTCCGCGCGATCGACGCCGAGCTGCCGCTGGACCGGATCGTGGTGAACGCCGGGCTCGGCAAGGGCGCGCCGCTCGGCACCGGACGGTTCGAGGCGAATCGGGAGACGGCGCTGACCAACTTCGTCGGCGCGCTCGCCCAGGCGGAGGCGGCGCTCGAGCTGTTCCGGGCGCGGAACGCCGGCCACCTCGTCCTGATCGCGTCGATCTCTGCCTTGCGCGGCATGCCGAAGACGGTCACCACGTACGCCGCGACGAAGGCGGGGCTCGCCGCGCTCGGTGAAGGCCTCCGGCTTGAGCTGCTGGGCAAGCCGATCAAGGTCAGCACGATCTACCCCGGGTACATCCGGTCGGAGATGAACGACCGGGTCAAGCACACGCCGTTCATCGTCGACACCGAGCCGGGCGTACGGGCGATGGTGGCCGCGATCGAGGCGGAGAAGTCGAAGGCGTACGTACCGGCACGGCCGTGGTGGCCGCTCGCCCAGGTGCTGCGGGTCGCGCCGCTGCCGTTGCTGAAGAGGATGATCTGAATGCGTTGGGGGCTGACCGTTCCGCTGACCGGCGTACCGCTGCGGGAGCATCGCGCGCTGATCTCGGAGCTGCATTCGCTCGGGTACACGGACCTGTGGTCGGCGGAGGTAGCCGGCGCGGACGCGTTCACGCCGCTGGTGCTCGCATCTGAGTGGGACTCGTCGCTGCGGTTGGGTACGGCTGTCGTACCGGTGCACACGCGTGGACCGGCTGCGCTGGCGATGAGCGCTGCGGCGTTGGCGGATCTCGCTCCGGGGCGGTTCGTGCTCGGGATCGGGGCGTCGTCGGAGACGATCGTGACCGGGTGGAACGGGATCGCGTACGACCCGCCGCTCGCACGGACGCGGGACGTGCTGCGGTTCCTGCGGCAAGCGTTCGCGGGGGAGAAGGTCGACGGGGAGTTCGACAGCTTCACGGTCAAGCGGTTCCGGCTCGAGAAGGCGCCCGACGTACCGCCCGCGATCATGCTCGCGGCGCTGCGCCCGCAGATGCTGCGGCTGGCGGCCCGGGAGGCCGACGGTGCGATCACCAACTGGCTCTCCGCGGACGACGTACGGCAGGTGCGCGCGGAACTGGGCCCGGACAAGGAACTCGCGGCGCGGATCTTCGTCTGCGTCACCGAGGACGCGGAGATGGCCCGCAACATCGGCCGCTTCCTGATCGCGACCTACCTGACGGTCCCCGGCTACGCCGCGTTCCACGACTGGCTAGGCCGCGGCGAGGCCATGCAACCGATGCGCGACGCCTGGGCCGCCGGCGACCGCAACACCGCCATGGCCGCCATCCCCGACACCCTCGTCGACGCCCTCATTGTCCACGGCACCCCCGCCCAATGCCGCACCCACATCAACCGCTACGTAACCAACGGCCTGGACACCCCCATAATCGCCACCCTCCCCACCGGCACAAGCCTCCTAGACACCGCCCGAGCCCTGGCCCCCAACTAACAACAACCAGCCGAATCAGGTGGCCGTGCACACGCAGCCGTGGCTCTGCACAGGAAATAACGTGTCCACACCCACCGGATCCTGTCCACACCCACGGCTCGTGGTGGTTGAGGCAGGGGTGCGACGGGTTAAGGGGTGAGGCGGTGGGCGTTCAGCCAGGTGGTGGCTCGGCGGGTGGAGGCTTGGGCTAGCCAGGCGTCTTGGATGATTTCGGTGAGTTCTTGTTTGGTGAGGGTGGGGAGGTCGCGGGCGCGGAGCAGGACCGAGGGGTGGCCGTCGAAGTGCGGGGTGGTGAAGAACGGGGTGGAGTCGTCGGCGAGCAGCGCGAGTTTTTCGGCCTCGGACTCGACCCAGATCATGATCACGTCGTCGTACTTCTCGCCGCTGACCGGATCCACCGCGTCCGGCCGAGCGGTGCGGAAGAAGACGAACGACTTGCCGCCGACCTGGTACACCGGGCGGTCGGTGCCGTCGTCCCGCTCCCACTTGGTGACGTGCGGCATCCCCGACGCGATCTCGTGGACGTCGGCGAGCCGGGCCTTCCGCGCACGTGGCTGGGTCACTCGGACAGTGTGGCAGGGAGCCAGATGGTGAACGTTGATCCGGCCCTCAGTTGGCTCGTGACCTTGATGTGGCCGTGGTGGGCTTCGGTCAGGTGTTTGGTGATCGCGAGGCCCAAACCGCTGCCGCCGGTCGTACGCGCTCGCGAGACGTCGGCGCGGTAGAAGCGGTCGAACAGATGTGGCAGATGCTCGTCCGCGATCCCGGTCCCGTTGTCGGTGACGGTCAGGTTGTACCCGTTGTCCACAGCCCGTACGCCGACGATCACCCGGCCGCCGGACGGCGTGTAGCGGATGGCGTTCGAGACCAGGTTGCCCAGGGCTTGCCGGATGCGCGCGCTGTCGACGACTGCTGGCGCGGGCCCAGGAGCCGTGGAGGTGAGAGTGACTGAGGCAGCTTCGGCTGCGGGTTGATGAGCCAGTACGACCTGTTGAGCCAACTCGGTCAGGTCACGAGGAGCTGGGTGCAGGCGGAGCATGCCGGCGTCCGCGAGCGCGAGGTCTTGCAGGTCAGCGACCAGGTGCTCGAGCAGCCCGGTCTCCTCCAGCAGCGACGTGACGAGCGCACCGTCGAGCGGTACGACTCCGTCCTCGGAAGCGACCAGGTATCCCTTGATGTTGGCGAGCGGCGTCCGCAGCTCATGCGCGACGTCACTGACCATCGCCTTGCGCTGGAAGTCGTGTCGCTGGATCGCCTCGGCCATGTCGTTGAACGCGTGCCCCAGCCGGGCCACCTCGTCCTTCCCGCTCACCGGTACGCGCGCCGCATGGTCCCCGTTGCGCATCCGTTGCGCCGCCCCGGTCAGCGCGACGATCGGCCGTACGAGCCGCCGGCCGGCGAACAACATCACCAGCGCCGCGATCAGCACCACGCCGAGCGCTGTCGCTGCCGTACGCACCAATCCCTCGCCCGAGAACACGTTGAACGTGCTCTTCGCCCCGAGATACAACTGCGCCGGCGGAGCCACGTACGGTGTCAACGCCTGCACGCGGGCCTGGCTGGTGCAGTCGATGAACTTGTCCGAGAAGTCGCCCCTGTCCTTCGGCTCGACCACCTTCACGCCCTGCAGATCGTTGACCTGGTACAGCAGGTGCGCCGCGTCCAGGCAGGCCGTCGCGCGCCGGACCTCATCATCGTTGACGACCTTGGCCTTGGCGCTCGGCGCGTACAGCCCTGCGGGGGTGCAGCTGTCCTTCTCGGCGGTGCCGCCTGACGACTCCATCACGCGGATCCCGGCGACCGCCTGCGTCGACTCGATCATCACCTGTGGGCTGCTCTCGCCAGACAGCCGGACGCTCGCGGGCCGGCCCTTGGCCTCGTAACAGGCGACCGCCTGCTTGGCGAGCCGTTCCTTTGCCTGACGCTCCTGAGCGGTCATTCCCCAGTCGGGGAAGGCGACGAACGGCGGCGCGGCCGATGCCGTCGCGACGAATCCACCCCCGGCGTCGGTGGCGACGGTCTTCCGGGCGGTGTAGACGTTCGTCGCGTTCGAGACGCCGGCCAGTTTCGGGACGCCCGCGGTGCGTACGTCGATTGTTGCCGCCGGCACCGTCGGGAGCTCGGGGGCGGCGCCGAGCCGGCGCGCGGAGTCCGCGATCAGCGTGCCGTCCTCGGAGGTCACGGCGACCCGGCGGCCGAGCTTGTCGGCCAGGTCGTGCACCAGTTTGTCCACGCCCGACCAGCTCGTGTGGTCCGAGGCGTACTTCGACAGCTCGCCGTAGATCTCGCCGTCCACCTGCAGCTGTCCGGTGTTGGCGTCGATCTCGCCCTGCAGTTTCTCTGAGGTGCTGTACGTCGCGATCAGCGCGGTCGCGATCACGGCACCGAGCGCGACGGCGAGCGACAGGCCGAGGAAGCGGATCAGCACGCTACGACGCATGGCTCACCTCGGCCAGTTTGTAACCCACGCCGTACACGGTCTTCAGGTACGCCGGGGCGCCGGGCGCCGGCTCGATCTTCTTCCGCAGGTTCATCACGTGCACGTCGACGGTCCGGTCGAACACGTAATGGTCGAAGCCGAACGCGTGCTCGAGCAACTGTTGCCGGGAGAACGCCCGCCCCGGCGAGGCTGCCAGGCAGGCGAGGATCTTGAACTCGGCCGGCGTCAGGTCGACGAGCTTCCCGGTCAGCCGGACCTCGTGCCGGTTCGGATCGATCTCCAGCTCGCCGATCCGGTACACCTCGCCCTCGGACCTGATCCGCGTACGGCGCAGCACCGTACGCACCCGGGCGACCAGCTCGCGCGGGTTGTACGGCTTGGTCAGGTAGTCGTCCGCGCCCAGATCCAGCCCGAGCAGCAGATCGTCCTCGGTGGAACGGGCCGTCAGCATGATGATCGGTACGTCCATGCCGTTGGAGCCGTCCGCCCGCAGTACCCGGCAGACGTCGAGGCCGTCGACCTTGGGCATCATCACGTCGAGCACCAGCAGGTCGGGGCTGCGCCGGCGGGCCTCGTCGATGGCCTCCCGCCCGTCGTGCACGACGACGGTCAGGTGCCCTTCCCGTTCGAGGTACCGCCGGATCAGCTCCGCCTGCTTGAGGTCGTCTTCGGCGACCAGAATCCGCGCTGGCATACCGCTCAATGTCCCGGATGTTGATGAGAATCCGATGAAGATCGGCTGAGAGCATCGGGTGCAAACCGGTCCTTCACAGGTTCTTCATTGCCCGGCGCCCAGGCTCGACCGCCATGAAGACGAAAACTGCACTCGCCGTGCTGGCGGTCCTCGCGCTGACCGGCTGTGGGAACGACAAGGCGCCGGTCGCGTCCGACCAGAAGAGCGGCAAGAGCCCGCTCGCGGAGTACATGGGCGACGGTTTCGTCAGTTCGTCCGGCGGCGGCGCGATCCGGATCGCGAGCCGGGTCGGCGGCGCGCAGCAGCCGAGCGAGGAGGACCTCGCCAAGCAGCGCAAGGTCGAGGACGCCACGGTCGCATGCATGAAGACCGCCGGTTTCGACTACGTCGCCGTACCGCCGGAACAGGCCGCGAAGGGCAAGTTCAGCGACGCGTTCAACCTGCCGCCGGACAAGTTCGCCGAGCAGTACGGGTACGGGATCAGCACCATCGACTGGTCGAAGGCCGGCGACGAGGACTCGAACCCGAACACCAAGATCCGCAAGGCGCTCTCGCCGGCCGCGCAGAAGGCGTACGACAAGGCGCTGAACGGGCCGAACGCGACCGGCAACGGCGCTGTGGTGATCCAGGGCAACCCCGACGACGACGGTCCGAGCACGAGCGGCGGGACCGACCTCGGCTGCCGCGGCAAGGCGGTCAAGCAGGTGTACGGCGACGCGCGCGGGAACGTCGACTTCAAGAAGTTCGAGAGCCTGTTCAAGGACATCCAGGCGCTGCAGAAGCGGATCGACACCGACCAGCGCGTCGTGGACGCGACCACCGCCTGGACCGACTGCATGGCCGACGCCGGGCACACCGGCCTCAAGAAGGTCGACGATGCGCGTGAGCAGGTCCAGAAGAAGCTCGACGAGCTGACCGGGAACAAGCCGGCGGCCAAGGGCCAGCCGATGAAGACGATCACCGGGCCGCCGTCGTTCGACAAGGTCGACGCGGCGAAGCTGTCCGAGCTGCGCAAGTCGGAGATCGACCTCGCGGTGGCCGACCAGAAGTGCAAGGCCGGCGGGTACGACGACGCGTACAAGAAGGTGCAGTACGAGCAGGAGAAGGAGTTCGTCGAGCAGCACAAGGCCGAGCTCGAGGCGTACCGCGACGAGATGGCGAACCGGTGACCGCTTCGCCCAAGTCCCGTCGCCGGGTACTCGTCAGTGTCGCGGGAGTCGCGGTGGCGTCCCTCGGCGTTGGAGTGGTCGCAGGCAGCCGGATCAGTTCACCGGAGGACGCGGCCGCGAAGACCGCGCCGCCGTCCGCGTCCCAGATCACCGTGCCGGTCGCGAGCAAGACGCTGTCCAGCAAGGTGGTCGGGCGTGGTGACGCGTCGTTCGACGGCGCGGTGAACATCCGGGTCGAGACCAGCGGGCTGACCACACCAGCGATCGTCACGGGCAAGGTGCCGGCGGTGGGTTCGACGATCACGGAGGGCAAGGCGCTGCTCGAGATCACCGGGCGGCCGGTGATCGGGCTGGCCGGCGTACTGCCGATGTATCGCACGCTGTCACCGGGGAGCAAGGGGCCGGACGTACTGCAGTTGGAGCAGACGCTCGATCGGCTCGGGTACGACCCGGGCACCGTCGACGACGAGTACACGCTCAGTACGTCGGGCGCCGTCGAGCAGCTGTACGAGGACGCCGGGTACGACGCACCCGAACCGGACAAGCAGCTCACGCAGGCCGTCGACCAGGCGAAGAAGCAGGTCGACGCAGCGAAGAAGCAGCTCCGCCAGGCGCAGTCGCAACTGAAGGCGGCCAAGAATAAGGCGGCTCAGGCTGCACAGTCCAGTGAGGCTGACACCACGGTGCAGCAGGGCGCGGTCGACGACGCGGAGGAGAACCTCGCGGATGCGCAGGACGCCCGCGCCGAGGCCGAGTCCAAGGCCGGTACGCCGTTGCCCGTGTCCGAGGTCGTGTACGTGAAGACGCTCCCGCGCCGGGTCGACGACGTGAAGGTCGAGCGTGGCGGGACCGTGAACGGGGTGGTGATGTCGGCGAGCGGCGCCTCGCTCGTCGTCACACTCAAGGTCGACGCCGAGACCGCACAGCGCCTGAAGGCGGGGATGACGGCATCCCTCGAGGTCGACGGAACGCCGATCGCGGCGAAGGTCCGGCGGGTCGCGAAGAACGGGAACCAGTACGACGTGGTGGTCGCGCCGAACGCGTTGACCGCGAGCCAGCTGGCCCTGCTCCGGGACGCGAACGTGCGGGTGACGATCCCGGTGAAGAGCACCAGCGGCAAGGTCCTCGCCGTACCGGTGGCTGCTCTGTCGTCGGGATCGGACGGGGCCTCGCGCGTCGAGGTGCTGCGGGGCGGGAAGGTCGAGCTGGTTCCGGTCACGGTCGGACTGTCCGCGGACGGGTTCGCCCAGGTGACACCGAAGGGCGACGCGAAGCTGTCCGCGGGCGATCAGGTGGTGGTCGGGAAATGAGCACCGCAGTTGCGTTGCCGGGGCCCGTGGTCGAGATGATCGGGGTGCGGCGGTTCTTTCCGGGGCCGCCCGAAGTACGGGCGATCAAGGGGATCGATCTGACGATCGGGCAGGGGGAGTACCTGTCGATCGTCGGGCCGTCCGGGTCCGGGAAGTCGACGCTGCTGCATCTGCTCGGGTTGTTGGACAACCCAACGGATGGGGTCTATCGGCTCGACGGTGTGGACACGATGAGCCTGCGCGAACGGCGGCGGGCGGTGCTGCGCGGGGAGCGGATCGGGTTCGTGTTCCAGTCGTTCCATCTGCTCGACCACCGGACCGTACTGGAGAACGTCGCGCTGTCGATGGTGTACGTCGGCGTGCCGCGGCGGGAACGGATGGCGCGGGCCCGGGTCGCGCTCGAACGCGTCGGGCTGTCGCACCGGATGGACTTCGCGCCGACGATGCTCTCCGGCGGTGAACGGCAGCGGGTCGCGATCGCGCGGGCGCTCGTCGCCGAGCCGAGTCTGCTGCTCGCCGACGAGCCGACCGGCAACCTGGACAGTACGAACGCGGAGGCGATCCTGAAGGTGTTCGACGAACTGCACGCCGAGGGGATGACGCTGGCTGTCATCACCCACGACGATCACGTCAGCCGCCGCGCGCAGCGCCAGGTCCGCATCGTCGACGGAACCCTCCAGTGGTAACCCAAGCAGGCCCCCCGGACCCGACCGGCGGGCCGTCCACTTCCCGTCGCCGCCGTCGGGTGTCGTCCCGCAGCCGCCCCGCAATTCGGGACCTTCTCGACGAGGCGCTGGCGGGGGTCGCGGCTCGGCCCACCCGGCTGATCCTCACGACCCTCGGCACCGTACTCGGAGTCGCCGCCCTGGTAGGGACTGTCGGGCTCGGGCAGACGGCGGCCGGGCAGATCACGCAGCGGTTCGATCTGGCCGCGGCGACCCGCGTGGTGGTGTCGCCGGACGACAAGGCCGGCCAAGAGGGTGAGGCGGCGACCCAACTCCCCTGGGACGCACCCGACCGGATCGAACGCCTGAACGGTGTCGACGCAGTCGGTACGGTCAGCACCTTGGAGATCGGCGACGACCTGGTCCAGAACGTGACCGGGCTGGACGGCGGTACGGGCAAGGCCCTACCGGTGATGGCCGGTTCCGCGGGCCTGTGGGACGCCGTACGCGCAGTGCTCAAGACAGGCAGGTTCTTCGACGCGGGTCACGACCAGCGCGCCGACAAGGTAGTTGTCCTGGGCAAACACGCGGCCGAACGTCTCGGCATCAACCGGGTCGACGCGCAACCGGCCGTGTTCATCGGCGACGAGCCGTACACGGTGATCGGCATCCTCGACTCCGTCACCGGACGCGCCGAGCTCAACGACGCCGTGATCATGCCGAACGGCACCGGGCGCGACACCTACGACCTGGAATCGCCGGACGCCGTCGAGATCCGTACGGCCGTCGGCGCTGCGCAACTGATCGCGCAACAGGCCCCGATCGCCATCCAGCCCAACGACCCGAGCACCCTGAGCGTCGACGCCCCACCCAAGCAGGGCGCCGTACGGAAGGGAGTCGAGTCCGACCTGAACGCACTCTTCCTGCTGCTCGGTGCGGTCGCACTCCTGGTCGGTGGTCTCGGCATCGCGAACGTGACTCTGTTGTCCGTACTGGAACGGATCTCGGAGATCGGTCTGCGCCGAGCGCTCGGGGCGGCGCGAAGACACATCGCCGTCCAGTTCCTGGTGGAGAGCGTGCTCGTCGGGTTCCTCGGCGGACTGCTCGGGACCGCCGTCGGCGTCATCCTGACCGTCTGCGTGTCCTGGATCCGGGACTGGACGCCGATCCTCGACAACCGGCTGGCGTTCGGGTCACCCCTGCTGGGTGCGTTCATCGGACTGGTCGCCGGTACGTACCCCGCCTGGAAGGCCTCCGCCATCCAGCCGATCACTGCGCTGCGCGGCACGTGAGTAGAGCAGTGCGGTGATCGCGAAGCCGGCCACGATCAGCGCCAGCACCGGGTAGGACTTCCCCGTGTCGGGCAGGATCCAGGCGCCGAGTGCGGCCGCGGAGACCTGGCCGACGTTGAAGATCATGTCGTAGAGCGCGAACACCCGGCCGCGGTACACGTCGTCGACACCCGTCTGGACGAGGGTGTCGACGCTGATCTTGATGCCCTGCGCGCAGAACCCGGTGAGGAATCCGCCGATCACCAGCGCGGGCTTGGTGTAGAAGCCGATCGGTACGGCGCTCACGACGGCCGCACCGACGAACAGCCAGGTGATCCATTGCTGCAACGCCATCACGCGAGTGCCCCACGGCGTGACGAGCGCGGCAACGAACAGCCCCGCCCCGACTGCACCGGTCGCGATCGCGAGGCCGGCGAACGCCTGGTCGAGCTGGCCGGGGCCGTAGAAGTAGTTGCGGTACAGCAGGATCATCGCGACCGTCATCAGCCCGAAGAAGAACCGCAGCGAGCCGATCGCGGCCAGACCGAGCGCGGGCTGCCGGCGCTCGCGGAGGTGCCGGCCGCCGTCGATCAGGCCGGCCGCGATGGTACGCAGCGCCTCGCGGATGCCAGGCTCGTCACCGTGCAGGTCCGGGCCGAGCTGGTCGCGGCGCAGCCGGAGCGCGAGCAGCGCGGCGCAGGTGTAGACGACGACCGTCAGCCCCAGTACTGCGAGGTCGGAGTCGACGAGGAGCTTCACGCCGGCGCCGATCCCGCCGCCGATCAGGAAGGACGCCGTACCGGATGTCGGCGTGACGGCGTTCGCCATCACCAACTCGTCGCGCTCGACGACGTGCGGGAGGCCGGCGGACAGACCGGACAGCAGGAAGCGGTTGACGCCGAGCGTGAGCAGTACGGCGAGGTAGAACAGCACGCCCGTACTGCCGGTCGCGACGATCGCGCCGACGCCGATCACGAGCACCGCCCGCGTCAGGTTCGCGCCGAACAGGATCTGCCGGCGCGACCAGCGGTCCAGCAGGACGCCGGTGAACGGGCCGAGAACGGAGTACGGCAGCAGGGAGACCGCGAACAACCCGGCGATCGCGGCGGCGTCCGGCGCCCGCTCCGGCGAGAACAGCACGTACGACGCCAGCGCGACCTGGAACACCCCGTCACCGCACTGCGACGTCAGCCGAACCGCGAACAACCGCCGAAAATCCCGCCGCTGCAACAGCGTCCAAAGATCCCGGATGAACCGCACGCCTGCACTGTAACCGCAGACCCGGACGCCCAGGCCATCACAATCACGCCTGCTCGAGGTGACCCCGCCTGGCTCGGGCCCGGCAGCGGCAATTGTGATGGGCTGGGGATCCGCCTACCCGAGTCGTTCGGCTGCGGTCTCGCCGCGGTTGCCGACCGGTTCGACGCCGGCGGCGCGGCCGAGGCCGAGCAGCGGCATGTTGCCGTAGATCGTCTCGGTGTGGCCGGCCGGCACGACGTACGTCTCGTGCCAGATGCCCACCGCGCCGCCCTTGTACGAGTTGCGGAAGAAGTCGACCCACGCCGGCCGGTGCGTGCGGCCGGAGTCACCCGCGAACGCCTGCAGCTTCTCCACGGACTCCCAGTACTGGATGAGCGTGACGCCCCGCCAGGTCGGCAGCGTACGGAACCCCAGCAGCCCGCTCTCCTTGTCCTTCGACAGCTCCCGCAGCATCGGCCCCATCGCCCGCGCCACGGGCAGCCACTCGCGCACCTTGAGCGGCGAATTCACCCGCATCCCGATCAGGAACACGACCAGTTCCCCGTCGTACGCCGCTGTGTGCCGGCCCTCCATCACGTCGCCCATTTCGACGCCCCCTCACTGTTCACGAAACAGTCCACCACGCCCGCGGCGTACGGACTAAGGTTCACCGGAATCAAGGCTCTGTTAAGCCGGTCCGCGGACGCGCCGGAGGTGGTGGCAGTGGCGCCGTGCCGGAGTAGTGTCGATATGCCGGTGTCACCGTGTGTTGCGTACCGGTTACGATGGATTCTCGGTTCTGAGCCGCAGTGCGGATGGGATGTTCATGGCTGAATCGCAGGACGCCGAAGTCGAGCCGGGCATGTACGAGCAGTTGCGGCTCGACCGGCCGCACGCGGCTCGGGTCTACGACTACTTCCTGGGCGGGAAGGACAACTTCGAGATCGACCGCCAGGCGGGCGAGCACCTGCTGAAGGCGTTCCCGGGCTGCCGCGTCACCGCCCAGTCGAACCGGATGTGGATGCACCGCGCCGCGCGGTTCGCCGCCGAGCAGGGCATCAGCCAGTTCCTCGACGTCGGCACCGGCATCCCCACCAGCCCGAACCTGCACGAGATCGTCCAGCAGGTGACGCCCGAGGCGCACGTCGTGTACGCCGACAACGACCCGATCGTGCTTACCCACGCCCGCGCGCTGCTCGCCAGCGGACCGAAGGGCCGGACCGCCTACCTCGATGCCGACATCACCCTCCCGGACGCGGTGCTCGGCACCGACGAGGTCAACGACCTGCTCGACCTGAGCAAGCCGGTCGCGCTCAGCCTGGTCGGCGTCCTGCATTCGCTCGCCGACGACCTCAAGCCGTACGAGATCGTCAGCAACCTGCTCGCCCCGCTGGCACCCGGATCGCTGCTGATCATCTCGCACGCGACGCAGGACTTCGCGCCGGAGATGTGGGACCGCGCGGTGCAGGGCTACAAGTCCGACGGTGGCGGCAACGCGCAGGTCCGCAACAAGGAGGACGTGACCCGGTTCTTCGACGGCACCGAGCTGATCGATCCGGGCGTCGTGTCGCCGATTCGCTGGTTCCCCGACGCGGAGACACAGCGGCGGGTCGACTCCGGTGAGTTCACCGACATCATGTGCAGCCTGTGGTGCGGAGTCGGTCGTAAGCCCTAGTGCCGGAGCCGTCGATGGAGCGCGAGGCGTATCCGCACCACCTGGAGATCACCCTCCGGTGGAAGGACAACGACGTCTACGGGCACGTCAACAACGTCGAGTACTACAGCTTCTTCGACACGGTCATCAACGACTTCCTGATCCGCTCCGGTGGGTTGGACATTCATCGCGGTGACGTCATCGGGCTGTGCGTGGACTCGCAGTGCACGTTCAAGCAGGCGCTCGAGTTCCCCGGGGTCGTGGATGCCGGGTTGCGCTGCGGACAGCTCGGCAACTCCAGCGTGCGGTACGAGATCGCCTTGTTCCGTGCGGATTCCGTACAGCCGGTCGCGACCGGCCGATTCGTACACGTGTTCGTCGCGCGTTCCGATCGGCGGCCGGTGCCGGTGCCGGATCGGATCCGCGCGGCGCTCGAAGGGATCATGCGATGAGGTTGCAGGGTGCCGTACTGCGGGAGATGGGTCTGCCACAGCCGTACGCCGACTCGCGACCGCTCCGGGTCGAGGAGCTCGAGCTGGCGCCGCCCGGCCCGGGGGAGTTGCTGGTCCGGATCCGCGCGGCAGGGCTGTGTCACTCGGACCTGTCGGTGATCGACGGATCCCGCCCGCGGGTGATGCCGATGCTGCTCGGTCACGAGGCCACCGGCGAGGTCGTGCACTCCTCGGCCGAGGGTTTCGCGCCGGGCGATGTCATCGCCTGCGCCTTCGTCCCCGCCTGCGGCAACTGCGCCCCTTGCGCCGACGGCCGCCCCGCCCTCTGCGAACCGGCCGCCACCGCCAACACCGCCGGCACCCTCCTATCCGGCAGCCACCACCTATCCGAGTCACATCTACCCAGGGCTGACGCCGCCCACCGCCCACCCGGGGCTGACGTTCACCATCATCTGGGCGTTTCTGGGTTTGCGGATCATGCGGTGATCTCGGGGCGCTCGGCGGTGAAGATCGACCCATCGCTTCCACCGCAGATCGCCGCGTTGTTCGGCTGCGCGGTGATGACCGGTGTCGGCGCGGTGGTGAACACAGCGCAGGTCCGCGCAGGCCGCAGTACTGCAGTCTTCGGACTGGGCGGCGTAGGACTGTCCGCCCTCCTCGGCGCCGTACTCGTCGGAGCCCACCCCATCGTCGCGGTCGACGTCATCCCCGCCAAGCTCGAGCTCGCACGGGAGTTGGGCGCTACCGCAGCAGTGGATGCCCGCGACCCCGATGCCGTAGAGCAGGTGCGAGCGGCAACCGCCGGCGGAGCGGAGTACGCGTTCGAAACGGTCGGCAGCGCGAAGGTGCTCGAGCAGGCGTACGCTGCCACCCGCCGCGGCGGCACCACGATCACCGTCGGCCTACCGCACCCGTCCCAGGCGTTCAGCGTGCCCGCCGTCAGCCTGGTCGCGGAGGAACGCACGGTGAAGGGCTCCTACCTCGGCTCGTCGGTGCCGTCCCGCGACATCCCGCGGTACGTCGCCCTGTACCAGGCCGGCCGCCTGCCGGTGGACCGGCTGCTGACCGCGACCGTCGGGCTCGACGACCTCAACGAAGCCTTCGACGATCTGGCCGCCGGTACGTCGATCCGTCAGGTGCTGCTCTTCTAGGAGGGTGTCTCAGACACGCTCTGAAGGTTCCCGGCCGCCTTCTGGAAGGTGTCTTCGTTCCGGTCGCGCGCCTCGACGGTGTAGTTGTCGCCGAAGAATTCCGCGGTCGCGATCGGCCGGATCTCCAGCTGACCGGACGTCTGCGGGTCGCCGCCGGTCTTCGCATCTGCCGCGATGCACCGCCAGCCCCACTCCTCCGCCTCTTCGCGGGAGGCGACCTCGATCAGGCAGAACCCGGCGATCAGCTCCTTGGTCTCGGTGAACGGGCCGTCGACCACGCGGCGCTGACCCTCGTCGAGCTGCATCCGGAAGCCGTGCGAACTCGGCAACAGCCCGTCGCCGGCGAGCAGGATCCCCTTCTCCGCCATCTCGGCCATCACCAGGCCCATCGCGGTCAGGCCCTCCGCGCTCGGCGGCTGTCCGGCCTCGAACTCCACGCTGCCCTTGAACACCATCATGAAGCGCATCGGAACCCTCCCAAGTCGGCGTTAAATACCGAGACGAATCTATACAGCGGGCGGGGGTTTCGGGCAGGCTACGCACAGTACCTTCGCGCACACCGCTCGTGAAGATGTCAAGTGAGGCACGCCGGAGTACCTGAGGAGTTCCCGCCCCATGACCACCCGCCCCCTGAGTACCCGTCCCTTGAATCGTGGCTTGAATCGCCGCCGGATCGGTGCGCTCGCCGTCGCCGGCACGCTCGCCTTCGGCGCGTTGGCCGTCGCGCTCGGCAGCCAGGCCGACGCCAAGCAACCCACTCCGCTGACGCTCGGCCAGGTCCTCGGTCAAGAGCTCCAGGGCCGGACCGCCCTCGGGCGCGTCGAGACCCGGCTCGCCGAGGTCGCCGAGAAAAACAAGCTGTCCACAGACCACCTCCGGCAGATCCTGACCAGCGACAAAACCGCCTGGCTGGACCAGGGCGGGAGGCTGTTCTACCGCGAGCCGGTGGCGACGACGGTCGAGCGTCAATCTGACGCCGCCGCGTCACCGCGCTGGGCCAAGGCCGCGGTCCCCGCCGCAACCGGTCCCGCGTTCGAGCTGCACAGCAAGTCCGGGTCGAACCGCGTCATCTACCTCGATTTCACCGGCCACACGATCACCGGTACCGCGTGGAACGCGAACGGCAAGCCCGCGACGGTGAACATCACGCCGTACGACACGGACGGCAACACGAGCAACTGGAGCACCGCCGAGCAGGACGTCGTCCACGACGTGTGGGCTCGCGTCGCCGAGGACTACGCGCCGTTCGACGTGGACGTGACGACGCAACAGCCGACCGCGGCCGCGATCGACCGCTCCGGCGCGTCCGACCAGCAGTACGGAACGCGTGTCGTCATCGATCCGACCACTTGGTACCAGTCGGGCTGTGGATGCGGCGGCGTCGCGTACGTCGGGGTGTACGACAACACCAGCCAGCACGCCTACTACCAGCCGGCGCTCGTGTTCACGAAGGGTGTCGGCACCGGCGCGAAGAACCTCGCCGAGGCCGCGGCGCACGAGGCCGGGCACAACGTCGGGCTGTCGCACGACGGCACCGCGTCCGTCGGGTACTACGCCGGGCACGGCGCGTGGGCGCCGATCATGGGCGTCGGCTACTCCAAGGCGATCAGCCAGTGGAGCAAGGGCGAGTACTCCGGCGCCAACAACAAGGAAGACGACTACGCGGTCATAGGCCAGAACGGGCTGGCGCTGCGCGCCGATGACCACGGGAACACCACCGCAGCTGCCACTGCACTGTCGCTCGGTGCCGCCGCGAAGGGCATCTACGAGAAGGACTCCGATGTCGACGTGTTCGGGATCGACCTGAAGGCGGGGACCTTCAAGTTCGCCGCGAACGCGGCAGCTGCAGGCGCCGACCTGGACATCAAGCTGCAACTGCTGAACGCGTCGGGCACGGTCGTCGCCACTGCCAACCCGGCGTCCGGCCAGTCGAGCGCCGCCACGCCGACCGGATTGAGCGCGAGCCTCAGCAAACAGGTCGCCGCCGGCCGCTACTACCTGCGGATCGAGAACTCCGGCTACGGCAATCCGCTGAACACCGGCTACTCGACGTACGGCAGCCGCGGCGCGTACACCGTCCGCGTCACCGCAGCCTGACCCACGATCCACCCGGGGCCGCCGGTCCCACCGAGACCGACGGCCCCGGGTCCGTGTTTTGGGGGGCCCGCCCATCTGGGGGGACTGTGAGGAGGAACGTGTGAAGAGAATCCGCCGTACTGGTGCACTTGCGTGTGCCGGTGCTCTTGCGTTCGGAGGGCTGGCTGTTGCGCTCGGCAGCCAGGCCGAGGCACAACAGACGCCGATCGACCAGCTGCTCGCGCAGCCACTGGCCGGTGGCCAGGCGCTGGGGAAGGTGCAGTCGCGGTTGGCTGAGGTTGCCGCGCACAACGGACTGCCGACCGATCAACTGCGGCAGATCCTGGCGACCGACAAGACCGCCTGGCTGGACGCCGACAGCAAACTGTTCTTCCGCGAGCCGGGCCTGACGGCCGCGCAGAAGGCACCCGAAGCCTCGCCACGCTGGGCGCGCACCGCGGCCGAGGGCGCCACCGGCCCGGCGTTCGAGCTGCACAGCAAGCCCGGCTCGAACCGCGTCATCTACCTCGACTTCGACGGCCACACCATCACCGGCACCGCCTGGAACGCGTCGAAGGGCATCGATCTGGTCAACGTCTCCGCGTACGACACCGACGGCGATCCGGCCAACTTCAGCACCGCCGAGCAGGACGCTGTCCACGAGGTGTGGTCCCGCGTCGCGGAGGACTACTCGACGTTCGACGTGGACGTCACCACGCAGGAGCCGGCTCAGTCGGCGATCGACCGGTCCGGTGCCTCCGACGAGCAGTACGGGACGCGAGTGCTGATCGATCCCGACACCTGGTACCAGTCCGGGTGCGGTTGCGGCGGCGTCGCGTACGTCGGCGTGTACGACAACACGAGCCAGCACGACTACTACCAGCCGGCGCTGGTGTTCACGAAGGGCGTCGGTACCGGCGCCAAGAACCTCGCCGAGGCAGCGTCGCACGAGGCCGGCCACAACGTCGGGCTTTCGCACGACGGTACGTCGACGGTCGGGTACTACCAGGGCCACGGCGCCTGGGCCCCGATCATGGGCGTCGGCTACTACCGCGGCATCAGCCAGTGGAGCAAGGGCGAATACGCCGACGCGAACAACAAGGAAGACGACTACGCGGTTGTCGGCTCGCACGGCCTCGCCCTCCGTACCGACGAGGCGGGCAACACGACCGGCGATGCCGCAGCGCTGACGGTCGGTACGCCGGCGTCCGGGATCATCGCGGCCGAGGACGACACCGACGTGTACCGCGTCGATGTGAGTGCCGCAGGCAACTACACCGCGACGGCGAGCCCAGCTCCGACCGGCGGCAACCTGGACATCAAGCTGGACCTGCTCGACAGCTCGGGTGCAGTCGTTGCCTCGAACGACCCAGCCTCCGGCCAGAGCGACGCCGGTACGCCGACGGGTCTGGGCGCAAGTGTCACGAGCAGCCTCCAGCCGGGCACGTACTACCTGCGGATCGACAACGTCGGGTACGGCGACCCCCTGAACACGGGATACTCGACGTACGGCAGCCGCGGCGCGTACACCCTCGGCATTTCGCCCTCCTGAGCCCCTGTGGCTGGTCGGCCTCTGGCGGACCGACCAGCCACAGGCCCAACCCGCCCCGCTTCAAACCCGGGCCACGCCATCATCGGAGTCAGGCCGATGTGAGGTGGGTGGTGGCAAGGTGGGCCAGGGCGGCCGCGTTGTCGGCGAGTCCAGCGTCGTCGAAGCGGACGACGCTGGAGTGGTTGGACGGTGCTTCGGCGGCGGTGACGTCGTCGGGACGTGCACCGACCATCGCGAACGTACCCGGCACCTCCCGCAGCACCATCGAGAAGTCCTCGGCGCCCATCAACGGATTCGCGAGCTGCTCCACCCGCTCCGCGCCGAACACCTCGGCGAGGACCTCGGACGTCTCCGCCGTACGTGCGGCATCGTTCACCGTCACCGGGTACTGCGGATTGAGCCGCGCATCGACCGTGCACCCGTGCGCCGCCGCGATCCGCTCGGCCAGCGCCGGCAAGTCGCGGGTGAGCTGCTCGAGCATCGCGTCGGACAGTGTGCGTACGGTCGCGCCGAGGCGGGCCGAGTTAGGAATGACGTTGATCGCCACACCGGCCTCGAGTTGCGTCACGGTCACCACCACCGGATCGAACACGTCGACCCGTCGCGTGACGTACGCCTGCAACGCCAGCACGATCTCGGCGACGACCGGCACCGGGTCCACGGTGGTGGCCGGCATCGACCCGTGGCCGCCCTTGCCGTGCACGGTGATATGCAACTGGTTCGAGCTCGCCATCATCGTCCCGGGCCGCAGTTGGAAGGTCCCCTGCGCCGCCTGCGCCCAGACGTGCAATGCGTACGCCGCGACGGGTTTGTCGCCGGTCGCATCCAGCAGCCCTTCGCGCAGCATGTAGCCCGCGCCGCCGAGACCCTCCTCGCCGGGTTGGAACATGAAGATCACGTTCCCCTGGAGCTCCTCGCGCTGCGCGCTCAGGAGTTGCGCGGCACCGACCAGCCCGGCGGTGTGCAGGTCGTGGCCACAGGCATGCATGTTCCCGTTCTCAGCGGCGTACTCGAGACCGGTCTCCTCGACGACCGGCAACGCGTCCATGTCGCCTCGCAACAACACGGTCGGTCCCGGTGCTCCACCGCGCAGCACCGCCACCACGGACGTCACCTCGCGACCGGTACTGACGTCCAGCGGCAAGCCCGCCAGCGCATCCAGCACCACCTGCTGCGTCCGAGGCAACACCAGCCCGACCTCAGGCTCCCGATGCAACACCCGCCGCAACTCCACCAGCCCGGGCAGAATCTCGGCACCTTCAGCAACAAAATCCACGCGCACTCTCTCCAGCCACTCCGACCCACTCCGGCAGACCCCACCCACCCTGCACCTTCGGCCCGCCGCGTGCCACCTGAGGCGTTGACCGGTATCAGCGGGTCGGCGTGTAGGTCAGGATGACGACGCCGTTGCCGACTTCCGTCACGCCCGCGAGAGTCAGCTGGGTTGGTGCGATGTCCGGCAGCAGACGATCGCCGTTGCCGGCGACGAATGGGTGCACCCACAGCTTGAGCTCGTCGAGCAGACCGGCGTCGACCAGGGCCCGGCTGAACGAACCTGTGCCGTACTTGAGCAGCGTCCCTTCGCGTGATTTCTTGAGCTCGGCGACAGCCTCGACGGCGTCGCCGGGCAGGATCTCGGAGTTCCAGGTCGCGTCGCTGAGCGTGCGCGACGCGACGTACTTCGGGAGCGGGTTGATCAGCTCCGCCAGTTCTCCGGGACGTCCGGGCCAGGACGCGGCGAAGACGTCGTAGGTCTGCCGGCCGAGCAGCAAGGCGTCGGCGGACCGCAGCAACGCTGCGGCCTGTTCGTTGTGGGCGTCGCCCTGGAAGCCCTGCTGAGCACCCCAGAACGCCTCCCCGGACACCATGCCGTCGAGCGAGATGTACGTCGATTCGATGACTCTCATGCCGCCGGAAGCTACCGCCCTGCCTCGCGACCCGTCTTGTACGGAAACGCAGCCCTGCCGCTGCACTGGCACGTCACAGCCCGAGGACGACACTGCCTTGAGCGACCTCCCCGGGGGTGTGTCCGATGAACCGTCGAAGGGACCGGGTCAGGTGCGGCTGGTCGTAGTAGCCCGCGTCCGACGCCACCTCCGCGATCGTCCGGCCGACCTGCAGCATGCGGACCGCGTACCGGGCGCGCTCGATCAGCTCCAGCGTCCGTTGCGGCAGACCGACCGCGCGCAGGAACCGAGCCTGCGCCGTGCGGGCCGGCATCGAACGTACGGCGCCGTGCCGTAGCTCCTCGATCACCGGATCGACCAGCAGCAGTCCGTCCCGCCGCAGCCGGTCGATGAAGACGTCGAGGTTCTGTGGTGTCGGCATCTCCCATGCGCGGCCGTCCAGCAGGATGCGCCCGTCCGGGAGCATCGGCAGCACCGAGTCACGGAAGTTCGTCAGCCGCGCCGGAGGGAACATCGGCAGGTACGTCCCGATCCGGAAATCCGCGCCGAAGTACTCGGTGTCCGCGGAACACACCACGGGTGTCGCCGACGTCGCCGGACCGCGTAGGTGCACGGCCCACCGCCCACTGATCCGGGCGAACCCGATACCAGCAGTCGCTGACGCCAGCGAACGGAACGGTGTAGGACTGTCGCACTCCGCAGACCAGATCTGCCGCACGGGACCGGCCGGCCCACTGATGATGCGACTCTCCAGCCCCATGCTCGTCAGTGAAACAGAATTCCGCGGCCCCCGAAACGAGTCACGACCCTCCACCCGGTACCGAGCGTCCGACGACGGCGCTTCTACCGCGGGCTGCGCTCTCAACATCTGCTGAGCCCAGCGGTAGCGGGGGCGGGGCGTTGGACGGGCACGGCTTGATGCGCGCCGGCGACTCGGGTCGGCGGTGTCAGCCCGGCCAAGGCGACGTGGGTCGAGGACGGGGTGACGACGGCTCGGAGCGGTTGGAAGATGCGGGCAGCCTCGGCGGTCTGGACCTCCTGGTCGAGGTGGGTGAGCAGGGACTCGGAGGCGGAGCGGGACTTGTCGGCGGCGAGCTCGGGGTGGAGCAGCTCGTAGGCGTCGAGGTGGGTGAGGCCGGTACGGAGGATGGACTCGATGCGGGGACGAAGGCCGGCGTCGGGCCCCAGCCTGGGGAGTCGGGTGGAGTTGTAGGCGAGATCGACCAGGAGCGGGAACTGGCCGGCGGCGGTCTGCCGGTTGAGGTCCTGCAGGACCTGTCCGTGCGGTAGCCCGTTGCGGCGCTCCAGCTCTGTGGTGAGATGGCGGACGGCGGGGACGAAGGCGGGGTAGTACCCGACGGAGCGGACGGAGTTGATGCCGGGGGCAACTTTGTCGATGCCGAGCCGGCGGATGTAGTCGTCGAGGTGGTCCTGTGCCCAGGACTCGGTGACACCCTCCTCGAGCTCGCGGCTGCCGGGTTTGATGAATCCTTCGCGGGCGGCGTCCTGGGTGGCGCCGGACGGTCCGAGGAAGTGCGCGTGTTCGTGGAGGAGGGTGGCGAGGGACTCCCGATAGACGCGCAGAGTGCCGATCGGGTGATCTTCGCCGGCGTGTTCGTACAGATGGCGGAGTGGGTCGAGGATTGCCTCGGTGTCGAGGTAGAGCGTGCCGTCCCAGTGCGCCAGGCCGAGCATCGCGCTGGACGACGCGACGATCTTCCCGTTCCACGCGGACTGGTCGGCGCCTGCGAGAGCGCGGGCCGTCTCACCGCTGACCGTCAGCAGGTCCCCGAAGGATGCCGGGACCTGAATGGTCGCGGTCACGAGCGCAGGGCGATGGAGAGGCGGACGAGCGAGTCGGCTGCGCGGCGGTACCTGACCTGCTCGTCCGGGGTCTCGGCGTGGGCCGCGAGCCGGCCGAGCTCGGTGATCAGCCAGTCTGCGCGCGCCTGGCGGTCGGCGCGGTTTGCTTCGGCATACGGCGTCGTACCGGTGGTGTGTTCCATGAGGTGTCCTCCCGAGTCGTGAAGTCGGCGGAGAACATACGGAGTTCGGCGCCGTTTCTACGGAGGACTTCTGGAACTGTGGATAACTCCGATCGCCACCAGCTCAGGGGTTAACCGCCCAGATGGTGGGTTGGCAGGCCGCATACGAGGGTGGAACCCACCAACTCAGAAGTTGGCCTCTGAGTTGGTGGGCCGGACCCAGCTGCGAGCGCCCGCAGCCCGGCGAGCGCACGCGCGGGGGTGGGGCAGCGGGGAGGGTGGCTAGAAGAGTGTGGGGGGATCGGGGTTTGTGGGGGTGGGGAGGGGAGCGAGGGTGGGGACGGACTTGGCGATGGTGGTGTGGAAGTGGCGGGCCAGGTTGAGAGATTCGGCGTTGTCGGGGGTGTGCAGGAAGACGGTCGGGGAGCGGCCTTCGGAGAGCCAGTGGACGACCAGGTCGACGAGATACGCCCAGCCTTCGATGGTTTCGGCGACCGAGTCGCGGCCGATGTAGCGGACGATCGGGTGCGCGGTGAGGGCGCGGGTCCGGCGGGCGACGCGGGGCTTCTTCATCCACGCGTCCCGCTCGGCGAAGCTGGTCGGCCGCCGGGAGAAGAGCGTGCCGGTGTCGAACGGGATCCACTCCGCGTCAGCGCGCGCGAGCACCCGTTCGAGGTTCGCGGCAGCCTGTGGATCGTCGAAGAAGTCGCGGTGCCGGACCTCGACGGCGTACCGGTATCCGGCAGGCGCCTTGTGCAGAAAGGCGGCGAGCGTCCCGAGGTCGGTAGGGGAGAACGCGGCCGGCAGCTGGATCCACACCGCGTGGTTGCGCGGCCCGAGCGGCTCGATCGCGTCGAGGAACGCCCGGAGCTCCGCGTCGGTGTTCGTGAGCCGACGTTCGTGGGTGATGACCTGCGGCAGCTTCACCACGAACCGGAAATCGGGCGGGGTCTGCGCGGCCCACGAAGCCACCGAGGACGCGGACGGCGTTGCGTAGAACGTCGTGTTGCTCTCGACCGCATTGCACCACGACGCGTACGACCGCAGCTTCTCCCGGGACGGCTGCGGCCACGCGGGATGAGTCCATTGAGCGCACCCGACGTACAGCATGGTGCTCACAGACTTCGCACGTACTGACGGCAGACATGGACGCGGGAGTACCGCTCGCGCATCGCCGCCTCGGCCGAGATCGGCGCCTGCATGAACGCGCTCATCACGCGGTCGACACCTTCCGGCGGCGCCAGATCGACCGCGTCCTCCGCCGACTTGTAGACATGGAGATAGCGGAAGTTCTCGGTGAACCCGGACCTCCGGTACCAGTCGTTCGCCCCCACATCCCCACGGGTCCAGGCGTCCAGCACCTCGACGTCCAGCCGGGGGAGAACCGTTTCGAGCAGCTGCGTCGCGAGGCCGGTCCGTTGGTGGTCGGGGTGGATCGCGAGTACGTCGATCGTGGCGCGATCCACGAAGACCTCGACGTCCATCAGGCCGACCACGGTGTCGTCGTCGACGGCAACGAGTTGATGCACCGGACGGGTGAACGTCGGACGGCGCACCACGATGTCGTCGTAGTACTCGGTACCGAAGAAGCTGAGCAGGCGGCAGCGCAGCCAGCTGTCGGCGTCGGAGGCGCGGTACTCGCGGATCTCGGTCATCCGGCGCCATGATCGCACGCTGCCCCGCACCCCGCGAGGGGTACGGGGCAGCGTCGGGTCAGAACCGGGTCAGCGCTCGACCTCGCCGCGGATGAACTTCTCCACCAGGTCGCGGCAGACGTCGTCGGCGTACTGCTCCGGCGGCGACTTCATGAAGTACGACGACGCGGACAGGATCGGGCCACCGATGCCGCGGTCCTTGGCAATCTTCACGGCGCGGATCGCGTCGATGATGATGCCGGCCGAGTTCGGCGAGTCCCAGACCTCGAGCTTGTACTCCAGCGACAGCGGCACGTCGCCGAAGTTGCGGCCCTCGAGCCGGATGAACGCCCACTTGCGGTCGTCCAGCCAGGCCACGTAGTCGGACGGGCCGATGTGTACGTTGCGGGGCTCGATCTCGTCCCGCAGTTGCGAGGTGACGGACTGGGTCTTGCTGATCTTCTTGGACTCCAGGCGCTCCCGCTCGAGCATGTTCTTGAAGTCCATGTTGCCGCCGACGTTCAGCTGGTACGTCCGGTCCACGGTCACGCCGCGGTCCTCGAACAGCTTGGTCAGCACGCGGTGCGTGATGGTCGCACCGATCTGGGACTTGATGTCGTCCCCGACGATGGGCACCCCGGCGGCGGTGAACTTGTCCGCCCACTCCTTGGTGCCGGCGATGAACACCGGCAGCGCGTTCACGAACGCGACACCTGCGTCGATCGCGCACTGCGCGTAGAACTTGGCCGCCTGCTCCGAACCGACTGGCAGGTAGCAGACGAGCACGTCCACGGCCGCCTCACGCAGCGCCGCGACCACGTCGACCGGCGCCGCGTCGGACTCGGTGATGGTCTCGCGGTAGTACTTGCCGAGGCCGTCGAGGGTGTGACCGCGCTGCACCGTGATGCCGGTGGACGGTACGTCGCAGATCTTGATCGTGTTGTTCTCGCTGGCGCCGATCGCGTCCGCGAGGTCCAGGCCGACCTTCTTGCCGTCGACGTCGAACGCGGCCACGAACTCCACGTCCCGGACGTGGTAGTCGCCGAACTGGACGTGCATCAGACCGGGGACGCGCTCTTCGGGCTTCGCGTCGCGGTAGTAGTGCACGCCCTGGACGAGCGAGCTTGCGCAGTTGCCGACGCCGACGATCGCTACGCGGATCGAGGTCATCTGGAATCTCCTTGGGTTGGCGGATGGTGCTGGTCAGGGGGCCGCTGTTGCCGCCGCTCGCCGTCGATCAACTCGTTCAGCCAGCGGACCTCGCGCTCGGCCGACTCCAGGCCGTGCCGTTGCAGCTCGAGGGTGTAGGTATCGACCCGCTCCGCCGTCCGGCTCATTGCCGCCCGGAAATTGGCCAGGCGCTCCTCCATCCGGGCCCTGCGGCCCTCGAGGATGCGCAACCGGGTGGCCGGATCGGTCCGGCCGAAGAACGAGAAGCGGACGCCGAACGTGTCGTCCTCCCAGGCCGACGGACCGGCTTCGTGCATCGCGTGCGCGAAGTAGTCCTTGCCGTCGGCCGTGATCGTGTAAACGATCTTGGGCCGGCGACCCGACTCCGGCGTCCCGGGGTCGGCCGTGATCAGCCCGTTGCGGAGCATCGCCTTCAGACACGGGTAGAGCGAACCGAACGACAGCACACGTCCCCAGCCGAACTGGGCGTTGACGCGCTTGCGGAGCTCGTAACCGTGCATCGGCGCTTCGTGCAGCAGACCGAGTACGGCGAGCTCCAGGACCCCACTGCGGTTTCCCATGAGCCACCTCCCTCGGTCCAGTTTGTCATGACCTGATGTATCGGTTCGATACATCGTGCCGCCACTGTAAGCAGAGCCGTGAGCTGTGGACAACTCATGACAAACCCGGCCTTTGTCACCTCCGCGCGCCGCCGTGCCCGGGAATCTGTTACGTCAGGCGTCGATCTGCGTTAATCGAATGACACAGCGTCGTAGCTCGGGAGCGGACAGTAATGACGGTATAGCTGCCGCGCCTCCGGCACGGCGGGTCATTGGGCTGTAACTCCCGGCCTTCCCCCGTCGCTCCGTTCGCTCCGTTCGCTCCGTTCGCTCCGCTCTCTGCGCTCCTCAGTCCAGGCCGGGAGGCCCAATGACCGACAGTCACGGCAAGCACGCCAAGTCCGACGTCGAGGCCGAGGGCGGGCTCGCCCGGCTGGCGCTGCGGTTCACCGCGTTCACCGAGAAGTGGCTGCCGGACGCCTTCGGGTTCGTCCTGGTCGGTACGTTCGTGGTGCTGCTGTTCGGGCTCGTCACCGGTGAGCCGCTGCTGAAGCGTCCCGACGATCCGGCCGCGACCAAGGGCTTCGGGCTCGTCGACGCGTGGGGCGTCGGGTTCTGGTCGCTGATCACGTTCACCCTGCAGATGGCGATGATCATCATCGGCGGGTACGCGGTCGCGACCAGTGGGCCGATCGCCCGCTTGATCACCCGGCTGGCGCGGATCCCGAAGAGCCCGCGGAGCGCGGTCGCGTTCGTGGCCGGGGTCGCGATGCTGGCCTCGTACCTGAACTGGGCCTTCAGCCTGATCTTCGCCGCGATCCTGGCCCGCGAGGTCGCGCGGAACGTGCCGAAGGCGGATTACCGCGCGCTCGGTGCGATGGCGTTCCTCGGTCTCGGAACCGTGTGGGCGCAGGGCTTGTCAGGCTCGGCGGCCTTGCAAGTGGCGAGTGCGAGCAGCAGCCCGCCACCGGTGCAGGAGGTGATCAAGGCCGCCGGTCACGCCGGCGGCCTGATCCCGCTCAGCGACACGATCTTCACCTGGCAGGCGCTCGTCGCGACCTTGATCGTGTACGTCATCGGCGTCGCGATGGCGTGGTTCATCGCGCCGGGTGAAGGCAATGCGCGGACCGCGGAGCAGCTCGGCATCGAGCTCAAACCGTTGATCGGGCGCGGGTCTGCCTACAACGGACAGCAGGGCAACGGTCAGCGCGACGAGAAGCGCCGCCCTGGTGACTGGCTCGAACACTCGCCACTGTTCAGTTTGCTGATCGTCCTGCTCGGTGCGGTCTACCTGGTGCGCTACTTCAGCGGCAAGAACTTCTTCAGCGCCCTGGATCTGAACACCGTCAACCTGGTGCTCTTCCTGCTCGCACTGCTGCTGCACTGGCGGCCGTGGCGGATGGCGCGTGCGGTTCGTGACGGTGCCCCGGCAGCGGCCGGCGTACTGCTCCAGTTCCCCTTGTACGGCGGGATCTTCGGGATGATCGCCTACACCGGGATCTCGGCGCGGCTGGCCGGCTGGCTGGTGCACGCGAGCAGCCAGTTCTTCTTCCCGCCGCTGGTCGCGATCTACTCGTGCATCCTCGGCATCTTCGTCCCGAGCGGTGGCAGCAAGTGGGTGATCGAGGCACCGTACGTACTGCAGGCGGCGAACGCGCTGAAGGTCGACGCGGGCTGGATGGTCGTCGTGTACGACCTCGGGGAGGCGAGCGCCAACCTGCTGCAACCGTTCTGGATGCTGCCGACGCTCGCCATCCTCGGACTCAAGGCGCGGGACATCATGGGCTACACGTTCACGATGTTCCTGGCCTGCTTCCCCGCCGCGCTGATCGCGGTGACGCTACTGGCGCCCCACGTCACCTCGTAACTGTATTGAATGCCGCGCCTCCGGCGCGGCGGTCATGAGGCTCGAACTCCCGTTCTTCCCTCGTCGCTCCGGTCGCTTCGCTCCGGTCGCTTCGCTCCGGTCGCTTCGCTCCGGTCGCTTCGCTCCCTGCGCTCCTCAGTCCAGAACGGGAGGCCTCATGACGCGGAAGTAGTCGAATCCAGCAGTTGCCTTGCCGTACTGGGCCTCTGTCTGTGCTGAGGAGCCCTGTGACACCAGGCCGATGCGTGGCGTCGTGCCGGCGGGCAGTGTCCACGCTGCACCCCACACCCAGTGCTTCCCGTCCGTGCTGGACGCTGCGCGGTACCTGTGCTCGCCGGTCAGCGGTACGACGTCGTGTGCCAGCCGCAACCAGGTCGTCTCGGCCGGCGGGCCGATCATCGCGCCGCCGAACGTGATCACCGAGGGAGCACCGACCGGCGTGAACCGCATCCGCTTGCCGAACTCGACGAACCGACCGGTGCCTCCGGCAACATGATCGAGCCGCATCCAGTTCTCGTCGTCGAGATACACGAGCAGACCGGCCTGCTGGTAGTTCCGTACGGTGTCCGTGCCGACGTCGAGCTTCAGCTTGGTCTCCACCACGAAGTTGCCCGGCGGCTGGTCGCGGAGCAGCAGCGAGGCCTTGGCGGAGGTGTTGTTGTCGGACAGGTCGTTCGTCTCCGTCTTCCACTGCAGCGCACCGTTGGCGACCGTGGCGTCCGGACTGACGTTGCGCCACGTCCAGCCCGCATCGAGACCGCCCGTGAACTCGTCGGAGTACTGCGGATCGACACGACCGATGTGCGGCGTCGGTGCTGCGTGCGTGACCGGCTTGTACAGCGGTGCGACGGAGAAGTTGCCGGCGTCACCTACTGGCGCGGCTGCGCCATGTCCTGGCAGGGCAGGCAACTCGAGCGTTGCGAGCGGATCGCCCAGACGGTCCTCGCTGAACTCTGCAGTGGCCCGGTTGCCACGGATCTGCAACGAGATCGTCCCCGGTACATCGAGCGGCAGTCGCACCGAACGAGTCAGACCAGGAGTACTGGTCAGCCGGAGCTTCCCCTGCTCCACAACGGCTCTCACACGCCCGCCGCGCGCAGACACGCCCTGGCCGGTACGGGTGACGTCAGCCTCGACCCGCATGTCACCCGCTGCGGCAGTGGACGTGGTGACCGGAGCAGCCGTGCTGGACTCGCTCGGTCCAGTGCCTGCGTTGACAGTCGGCCAGCCGTCGATCCAGTCCAGGCGGTCGAGCAGCATCGGGCGGAGCAGCCAGCCGTTGCTGTTGGTCACGTACGGATCCGTACGGTCCACCGCGTGGTACGCGAACCACTGCTGGCCGCTGAGGTCCGTGACGATCGACGAGTGCCCCGTACCAACCCAGCGGTTGCCGTTCGACGCGACGACCGGCGTTCCGCCTGTACGAGAGGCATTCAGGTCGTTCCCGTAGCGGTCCACGAACGGGCCGAGCGGGCTGCGGGACCGTCCTGCGAAGACTGCGTACCCCGTGGTCGCACCGGCGCAGCAGTTCGCGGAGGAGCCGAAGAGGTAGTAGTACCCGTCGTGCTTCACGACGTACGGGCCTTCGAAGCGGTCGCGGGCGACATCGGTGACCGCTCCGACGGTGCGCAGGCCGTCAGGTGTCAGCCGTACGGCGTGGATGCCGCCGTTGTAGCTGCCCCAGTACAGGTAGCGCGTACCGTCGGTGTCGGTGAACTCGGCCGGGTCGATGGTCCACTGGAATCCGCCGTCGGCCGCTGGACGTGGCGCGACGACCGGTGCTCCGGAGTCGGTCCACGGGCCGGCCGGTGTCGGCGCGGTCGCGGCACCGATCGCGTAGTCCCAGTTGTCCGGTGTCGTGGTGGTGTTGTGGACGGTGAAGTACAGCACGTACTTCCCGCCGACGTACCGGATGTCCGGCGCCCAGAACCCGCTGGTCGGATCCGCCCAGGTCGGCCGGTTGTCCGCGTTGAACACCGAGCCGACCTTCTCCCAGTGCGTCAGGTCGCGGGAGCGGGCGATCTTGTACGAGTCGCCGTCGTGCCCGTCCTTGGCGTACGGGCCGCCGGTCGAGTACGCGTACCACCAGCCGTCGCGGCCCTTGATCATCGAGGGATCCGGGAAGTCGGCGGAGTAGTTGGCAGTGACGGGATTGGAGTAGCCGGCGGCAGATGGCGCCGCGGCATGGGTCACGGAGGTCGCGAGCAGGCTCAGGCTCGCCGCAAGCAGTGAGAGGCGGATCACATCGCCCAGCGAACCCGAACCTTCCAACGTTGTAAAGGGTCCAACCGAAGGTTGCGGTGGACCAGTTTTCGCCCGGTCGGCCGGTGGTTGCTAGCATCCGATGCGGATTCGGGCCTGTTACCACACCCACCGTAGTCTGTGGGGCAATGACTCCAGCGAGATCGTCGAGGATTGCACAGTGAGTGAAGCTCGTAGGAAGGCCGCCCCGCCGCGCCGGCGCAAGAAGCACTGGGCGCTCCGGGTTCTCGGCTGGCTCGCGGCGCTCTTCTTCCTCGGGGTGATCGGCGCCGTCGCGTCGTTCTTCATCATCTACCAGACCACGAAGATCCCCGACGCGAACGCCGAGTTCAAGACGAACACCACCACCGTGACGTTCGCCGACGGACGGAACCCGCTGGGCTCGTTCTACGACCAGAACCGGCGCACGGTGCCGCTGTCGCAGATCCCGAAGTACGTCCAGGACTCGGTGATCGCGGCCGAGGACCGGACGTTCTGGACGAACCCGGGCATCTCCCCGAGCGGCATGGTCCGGGCCGCGGTGAACATCGCCCGCGGCGAGCAGCTCCAGGGTGGTTCGACGATCACCCAGCAGTACGTGAAGATCATGTACCTGACGCAGGAGCGCACGGTCTCGCGGAAGCTCAAGGAACTGTTCATCGCGACCAAGCTCGGTCGGCAGGAGGACAAGAGCAAGACCCTCGAGGGCTACCTGAACACGATCTACTTCGGTCAGGGTGCGTACGGTGTCGCGGCCGCCGGCAAGACCTACTTCAACGTGAAGGAGCCGAGCCAGCTGTCCGTCCCGCAGACGGCCCTGCTCGCGACTGTGCTGAACAACCCGACCTTGTTCGACGTGACCGACCCGGATCCGCGCACCAAGCAGCGCATCGTCGACCGGTACCACTACGTCCTCGACGGCATGCTGCAGATGGGCACGATCACCGAGAAACAGCACACGCAGTACAGCGCGCGTCTCCCGAGCCTGGAAAACCTGCAGAAGAAGAGCAACCGCTACAAGGGGCCGAACGGCTTCCTGCTCGACATGGCGCGCAAGGAGCTTGCGCAGCACTTCGACGAGGACGAGATCCAGGGTGGCGGCCTGAAGGTGACCACGACCTTCAACTACCAGCAGCAGAACAAGATGCTGATAGCGGCGAAGAACGAGCTGCCGGACAAGCGCACCAACCTGCACGTCGGGATGGCCGCAGTACAACCGGGGACCGGTCAACTGCTCGCCCTCTACGGCGGACCGGACTACCTCAAGAGCCAGCTGAACTGGGCGACGCTCAAGGCCAGACCGGGTTCGTCGTTCAAGCCGTTCGCGCTCGCCGCGGCGCTGAAGGACAACAAGTCGCTGTGGGACATCTACCAGGGTGACAGTCCGATCGTGGTCCAGGGCCAGAAGTTCGGCAACGAGCTCAGCACCGACTACGGCGACGTCACGTTGATGAAGGCGACCGAGCAGTCGATCAACACCGCCTTCTACGACCTGGTCGACAACCACATGGACAACGGCCCGGAGAAGGTCGTCGCGGCGGCCGAGGCGGCCGGGATCCCGGCGACCAAGACGCTCGAGGACGACAAGGGCAACCCGTCGACCGTGCTCGGTCCGGACGCGTACGCGTCACCGCTCGACATGGCGAACGCGTACGCGACGTTCGCTGCCGACGGCAAGTACACGCCGGTGCACGTGATCAAGGAAGTCCGCGACGCCACTGGCAAGGTGGTGTACTCCGACGCGAGCGTGCTGAAGAAGCAGAAGCAGAACATCGATCCGGAGATCGCCAAGCTGGTCAACTACGCCCTGCAGAACGTGGTCAAGAAGGGCACCGGTGAGGGCGCCAAGGACCTGGATCGCGACGTGGCCGGAAAGACCGGCACGGCGGGTGGTGTCGCCATCGAGGACCGAGCCAAGAACAAGGCCTGCGACGGCTGCAAGGACGGCTCTGCGACGCTGACCTCGTGGTGGACCGGCTACACGCCGCAGGAGTCGACCTCGGTGCTGTACCGAGCCGGCGCCAGCGGCGAGTCCGACCTGGACCCGTACAGCGACGACCCGGCGTTCTTCGGTGGCAACTGGCCGCTGAAGACCTGGCTGGCGTTCATGAAGCCGGCGCTCGACGGCGTGCCAAATGCCGCGTTCGCAGAGCCGAACGGCGACGACATCAAGGACACCTCGACCCCGGCGTTCACGCCGACGCCGACGAACACTCCGACGAACACGCCGAGTACGCCGCCGCCGAGCACTCCGCCTCCGAGTACGCCGCCGCCGAGCACGCCCACGAAGACCAAGCCGACCAAGCCGTCGGACACGCCCACCAGGACCGATCCGACAAGTGATCCGTCGACGCCGATCATCACGTTGCCGACCGGTGGGACGTCGACCAAGCCGACGAAACCAGGCAATACACCACGGACGCCCGCCGGTACCGGTCAGTAGCACGTCCTCGGCTTGGTACCGGGATGAGGGACGATAGGGGCGTGACTCGGGCGGCGTGTGGTGTGCGGTGGTGGCGGCGTGTTTGAGCGCGCGGCTGCCGGCGAGCCCCGGCCGGGTCGCGCCCGGCGGGCCCGGGTGGACGGGGTCTGGTGGCAGCGCTGGCTGCCGAGCGCGCAGGGACGCGAGGTGCTCTGGTGGTGGCTGGTCACCCGCGCCGGGCTCTTCCTGCTGTCGGTCTCGGCGCCGTTGCTGTTCAACCCGGGCAAGGACTACCCGAACGTCTGGCACGCCTGGCTGCAGTGGGACGTCGCGCACCTGAACGCGGTCGCCGAGTTCGGGTACAACCACGGTGAGCCGTCCGGCGCGCCGTTGGCGGCGTTCTTCCCGGGCTTCCCGTTGCTCGTGCATCTGGTCGCGTTCACCGGAATCGGGTACATCGCCGCCGGCGTCGTCGTGTCTGCGATCGCCAGCGCGGTCGCCGGCGTGTACCTCGCGCGCCTGGCGCAGTACGAGTTCCCGGAGCTGAAAGGCATCGGGCCCAACGCGGCGATGATCTGGTACGGCGCCCCGGTCGGCGTCTTCCTCGCGGCCGGATACACCGAGTCGCTGTTCTGCGCGTTCGCGTTCCCCGCCTGGCTGGCCGCGCGGCAGGGGCGCTGGGCGCGGGCGGCCGTGTTCGTCGCGCTGGCATCGACGGTGCGGGTGTCCGGGCTGTTCCTGATCTTCGCGCTGCTCGTGGAGTTCGTGACGTCGAAGAAGCGGGATTGGTTGTCGCTGCCGTGGCTGGCGTTGCCCGTCGTACCGGTGCTCGGCTTCATGGCGTACCTGAAACAGATCCACGGGTCCTGGTTCGCGTGGCACCAGGCGCAGGAAAAGGGCTGGCCGCGCAAGTTCACCTGGCCGTGGACCTCCCTGCACAACACGCTCGACGCCGCGACCAAGGGCCGCTTCCCGGCGGACCACACTGACTGGACGTGGATGTTCCGGGCGGAGCTGGTCGCGCTGTTCGTCTGTCTGGTGCTCCTGGTCTGGCTGCTGTGGCGCCGTTCCTGGGGCGAGTCTGCGTGGGTCGCCGCCACACTGGGTGCCTTCTGTACGTCGTACTGGGTCTTCTCGCTCACCCGGGCCACCCTGCTGCTCTGGCCGCTCTGGATCGGTCTGGCTGTCCTGGCACGGCGGAAGCCGTTCCTCGGCCGGCTGTACCTGGCACTGGCGATACCACTGGCTGCCGTGTGGGCGGCGGCGTTCTTCACCGGCCGCTGGTCCGGCTGAGTAGTTTTGCTCAGGCGCTGCGGCTGGCGCGTTCTTAGCGTGTTCCCATGGGAGCGATCGGCAGAGTCAGCCTGCAGACGGTGATCGTCGGAGTACTGGCAGGTGTCGTGTACGCGCTGGCGTGGCAGCTGGGTGCCCCGATGTGCGCACCAACCGCCGCGAGCTGCGCTGTCGCGAGCGGTGGCCCGCTGCTTGCCGTACAGCTCGGTGGTGTCGCCACGGCCTTGGCGCTGCCGGTCCTGGCGCTGCGAGCCGGGCTGGGATGGACGTTCGCGGTGCTCGGCACGGTCGGCCTGCTGGCCCTGAACCTGGTCTGGTTCCTGTCGATGTCCGGCATGTGGACAGTTTTGGGATGAGGCAACCCTCGGGACGGTTCGGACGTCGATAGGAGAGAAGGGGTGGCAGTCCGGGCGGGGACCGCCACCCCTCATCAAGTTCCGGCGGAACCTCTCAGGGGCAGGCTCCGCCGGGTGGTCCGTACTGAGGGCGATGGCGCACCAGCCGTCGCCCTCGCGGCCTGATGCAACCTCCTTGCGGGTCCACCCAGTAGTTCCAGGGTGGAGATCGCCGACCAGGGAGGACCCCCCACCGTGAGCGACCGCGACGCGGAGTTCCTCGAGTACGTGACCGCGCACCGCGGCCGGATGCTGCGCACCGCGCGGCTGCTGACCTCGGGCGACGCGCACTGGGCCGAGGACCTGGTCCAGGTCGCGCTGACCAAGCTCTACGTGCACTGGTCGAAGGTGCGCCGGGAGGACGGCGCGGCCCGGTACGCGGATCGGATCCTGGTGAACACGTTCCTCGACGAGCGCCGCCGGATGTGGCGCCGGCGCGAGACGACCACCGAGCAGATGTACGACGCGGCGCCGCCACCCAGTCAGGACCCGACGGAGCGTCTCGCCGTACTGGCCGCTCTGGCGAAGCTCCCGCGCCGCCAGCACGCAGTCGTGGTGCTGCGCTACTTCCGCGACTTCGACATCCACACCACCGCCGAGCTGATGGGCTGCTCGGAAGGCACCGTGAAGTCGCAGTCCTCGCGGGCGCTCGCGACGTTGCGCGATCTCCTCCACGAGCCACTCGAGACCCTGGAGACCCAGCGATGACCGACCTCAAGGAACTCCTCGACGACGCCGCAGGCCCTGAGTCCGGCGTCACGGACTCCGACCTCGCCGCCGACCTCAACCGCGGCCGGGGCGCTCTGCGCCGCCGCCGGATCACCGGCATCGCAGCCGGCGCCATCAGCACCGCCGTCGTCATCGCCGTCGGCTGGTCCGTCCTCCCATCCGCACTGACGGACAACAGCGAACCCGCCCCCGCGACCCACACCACCAAGCCGCCGGCCACCAAGACACCCGCCGCCAAGTCGCCGAAGATTCCGGACTCGGTGCGGCTTGACCCGGACAAGCGCAAGCCCCCGGTCATCCCGGCAACGGCGGTCCCTCTGGTGGCCAACACGAAGCCGTTCCCCGGCGTGATCACCTGCGATCTCGTTCCGCAAGGCTGGTCCGCGCGCATCGTGTACGCAGCCGCGGGCAGTCAGCAGCAGGAGTTGTACGACCCGAAGCTGGGCAACGCCGCCAACCTGCACGCCGCGACGTACACGGTGGTCATCCGGCAGACCAAGTTGATGGACGAGGGCGAGGGCCTCACCGTGGACAAGTACTCGACGGCGTGGACGAAGCTGCCGAAGGTGCGCGCGGGCAATCACGAGGCGGTCACCTCCGGCGTGCCGGGCAGTCCGTACGGCCGGCAGCAGGTGTTCGTGAAGCCGGACAAGAGCAGCAAGATCGTCGGCGTCACCAACAACGCGTACAACCTGGCCTGGGACATGAACACCCTGCTGAAGTTCGCCGGTTCCTGCCACTACAAGTGACAGGAACCGGCGAACCCGGGATCAGCCCCAGTTGCGGTCGATCGACTGCGACGGTGTCGGGCTCGGCTTCGTCTCGGCGACGCGCTTGTCGCTCGGGTGCGTGCCGGGTTCGACGCCCTTCAGGGTGCCGAGGAGCTCGATCTCGGCCAGCGTGACGCCACTCGCACCGGCGGCCGGCGTGAGGACGAGGCGGTACTGCGTGTAGGCCTTCGGCGAGGCGATGCTGAACGATCTCGTGTACGACGCCCACGCCCACGACTGACCGGTCCGCCGATCCACCGTGCTCCAGGTCGTACCGTCGTTCGAACCCTCCAGCGTCCACGCGGACGGTGCCGTACCGGTGGCACCGCTGGTCAGCGTGTACATCCCGACCGGACGGCCCTGCGGCAGCGCGACCGTGACGGTCGGCTGGGCACCGGTGAGCGTGACCTGCGTCTTCGCGTCGTTGTCGACCAGCGTGGAGACGTCTGCGGTGCCCGCACCGGTCACCGCGCCGGTGTCGGAGGTCGAGTCCCGCCACGTCGTCGGGTCCTCGCCCGGCTTGGTGATCGACGGTGGGGCGTCGTTGCGGCCGGTGCCCCACTTGGTCGGCTGGTCGGTCATCTCGAACTCGATCTTGCCCCCGTTGGCGATCAGGTCGTGCGGCAACGCGGTCGAGGTCCAGTTCTTGCCGTTGACCTTGACGCTCTTCACATAAATGTTGCGCGAGCTGTTGTTGGGAGCGCTGACGAGCAGCTTCTTGCCGCCGGCCAGCTTGATTGTCGCCTTGGTGAACAGCGGCGAGCCGATCGCGTACGACGGTGAGCCGACCTGCAGCGGGTAGAAGCCGAGTGAGCTGAACAGGTACCACGACGACATCTCGCCGTTGTCCTCGTCACCCGGGTACCCCTGGCCGATCTCGGAGCCGCTGTACAGCCGCGACAGCACCTCGCGCACCTTCTCCTGCGTCTTCCACGGCTGTCCCGCCACGTCGTACATGTACGTGATGTGGTGCGACGGCTGGTTGCTGTGCCCGTACTGACCCATCCGGACGTCGCGGGCCTCGAGCATCTCGTGGATCGTGCCGCCGTACCCACCGGTGTGCAGCGCGTCCTCGGGCGTGCTGAAGAACTCGTCGAGCTTCTTCGCCAGCCCGTCCCGCCCGCCGTAGATCGCGGCCAGTCCGGCCCCGTCCTGCGGCGTCGAGAACGCCATGTTCCACGCGTTCGTCTCGGTGTAGTCGTGGCCCCAGTCCTGCGGGTCGAACGTACTGGTCGAGTTGCCCCAGACGCCGCTCGGATCCTTGCCCTGGAAGAACCCGACCGCCGGGTCGAACAGCGTGACGTAGTTGCGGGCCCGGTTCAGGAAGTACTTGTAGTTGTCCAGGTACTCCTGCTTGCGCGGGTCGTTCTTCTTCGCCTTGTCGTACAGCGCCTTCGACAGGTTCGCGATGCCGAAGTCGTTGATGTAGCCGTCCATCGACCAGCTGAAGCCCTCACCGGTGGTGTTGGCCGTGTAGCCGTTGAACGTGGACAGGTCCATGCCCTTGCGCCCGACGTTCGCCGACGGTGGTACGACGGACGCGTTCTTGACCGCCGCGTCGTACATCGCCTGGACGTCGATCCCCTTGATGCCCTTGAGGTACGCGTCCGCGAAGGCCACGTCGGACGACGTACCGACCATCAGGTTCGCGTAGCCGGGGGAGGACCAGCGCGAGATCCAGCCGCCGTCCTTGTACTGCTGGACGAACCCGTTGACGAGCGCCGCGGCGTCGTCCTGGGAGAACAGCGAGTACGCCGGCCACACCGTCCGGTACGTGTCCCAGAAGCCGTTGTTCACGTACGTCTGACCGCCCACGATCTTCGAGCCGGTCGTGGTCGGCGTGTCGGTGCCCACCTTCGGCGAGGTCGGCGACGCGTACGTGATCACCGGCTTCGACGCGGTACCGGTGTTCTCGGAGCCGTTGTTCGGGTAGAGGAACAGGCGGTAGAGGTTCGAGTACAGGCTGGTCAGCTGGTCCGCCGTCGCGCCCTCGACCTCGATCGTGCTCAGCTTCTTGTCCCACTGCTCCTGCGCGGCGTCCTTCACGTGGGCGAACTTCGATCCGGCCGGCAGTTCGAGCTCGAGGTTCTTCTTCGCCTGCGCGGTGCCGATCAGCGAGGTCGCGATCCGGAGTTGTACCTGGGTGGTCTTCGCGCCGAACGAGAAGTAGCCGCCGACACCGGCGCCGCCGCCGTCGGACAGCTTGCCGGAGGCAACCACCTTCTGATCCACCACGCCGTACACGAACAGCCGGCCGGCACCGGTGGACAGGCCGCTCTTGATGTCGCTGAACCCGGTCACCACACCGGTCTCGGGATCGAGCGTCAGGCCGCCGCTGGTGTTCACGTTGTCGAAGACCAGCGACGCCTTGCCGGCCGGGAAGCTGAACCGCAGCATCGCGGCGTGGTCGGTCGGCGCGATCTCGGCCGCGTTGCCGTTGTCGAACGTGACGCCGTAGTAGTACGGCCGGGCGACCTCGTTGTCGTGGCTGAACGACCAGGCCCGCGCCTTGCGGTCCGCGGTCGGGGTGTCGGCGGTCGACGGCATCACCTGGAAGGTCTGCCGGTCACCCATCCACGGGCTGGGCTCGTGGCTGATCGACAGCGCCTGCATCGTCGGCCGGTTGGCCTCGTTGTTGCCCTTGGCGTAGTCGTACAGCCAGGACGTCGAGCCGGCGTTCGTCACCGGCGTCCAGAAGTTGAAGCCGTGCGGTACGGCGGTCGCCGGGAAGTTGTTGCCCCGCGAGAAGCCGCCGGTCGCGTTCGTGCCGCGGGTGGTGAGCGCGAGGTCCGACGGGTGCTTGGCCGCCGTCTTCTGCGCGGCGCGGTCCGGGTTGATCGCGGCGGCGATCCGGATGTCGTCCAGCCAGCCGCGGAACTCGGCCGGTCCGGAGGGCTTGTCGTAGCCGACCAGGATCCGCTTGATGGTCTTGCCGGCGGCAACCTTCCCGAGATCGGCCTCGATGTTGTTCCACTGGTTCGTGTACAGCGCCTTGGAGTCGCCCTGGCCGCGCGGACTCAGCTCGAAGCCGTGGTGGTCCTTCGCCTTCAGGTCGCTCAGGTACGTACCGTCGTCGAACGCCAGGTCCACGGCGGCGTACGTACTCGGATAGCTGAGATCACCCTCGACGTGCTCGGGGAAGATCTTGTACGACAGACGAGTGTCCCTGCCGACCTTCAGGTCGACGTCCGAGATCTTGTTCCACGTGTAGCCGCGGCCCTCGGTGGTCTGGTGGCCGGCGTACCGGAACGACTTCACGCCGGTGAAACCGACGCGGGCGCGGGCGTTGTAGGCACTGGTCGGGCCGGAGTCCAGCCGCGACTCGGCGACCGGGCCGGGTGGCGGCAGCGGATCGCCGTTCGAGAGGTACCAGTCGGCGAGTTGGACGATGTCCTCGCCGTGATTCAGCGTGACGTCCAGCTTGTAGTACGTGTACGCCGTGTCGTTGGCGAAGCTGTACTCCTTGGTCTGGAAGCGGCTCTCGAAGCTCTGGTCCGTCTGGGTGTCCAGCGTGGTCCAGGTGCTGCCGTCGTTCGAGCCGGACATCGTCCAGTTCTTCGGGTCGCGACCGTCGGCGTCGTTCGCCGAGGTCAGCGCGTACTTCTTGATCACCACCGGCGCGGAGGTCTGGTAGACCAGCCAGCCGGTCGGCTCGAACACCAGCCACTTGGTGAACTTGTCACCGTCGGCGACGTTGGTGGCGATCTCGCCGCCACCGGTGTTCTCACCGCTCGCGGTGACCTTGGTGACCTTGTCCATCTCGCTGCCGCCGACTCCGGTCGGCGTCGGGCCGCGCACCCCATCGGTGCGTGGCTTCCCGTCCGGACCGGTCTCCACGGCGTCGGTGTAGCCGGGCTGCGGCTGACCGGGCTCGAACGAGGTGAAGTACGACGAGCCGCTGACCACCGGCTGCTCCGAGGCAGCAGGTGAGGCGGCATGCGCTGGCGTCATGGCAACAGACAGTGTCACAACCAACGTGAGAGACGTGACGAGCCCCAGTGGGCGGCGGAGATCCATCTACGCTCCTTGCACGGCCGGACCGACGCGACCCCCGTCCGCCGGTGTGGGTGCGCGGCCCCGATGACAAGGTTGTCAGCCCACGCCCGGCCGGAATCGTCTCCCGCCGATCACGTGGGGTCAAGGCTTCGTCGCAGTCGGTCCGCATTGGCTGGTGAGTTTGCCACAAGTGGCAACGCAATCGTGCTGCGGCGGGCACAGGCGGTAACTAGAGTTACCTTGCGCGGTCCGCGGGGGACCGCACGTACTCGGGAGGACCGCGTGGCTGTGGAGCTCGTGCGTCGGCAGCACACGCATCTGCTGTTGCCGCATGCCTCGCTGGACGCTCCGCAGCGGGCCCTGTTCGAGGTGGCGCTGCGCCCCGCGGGCTGGATCGCCGACCCGGACGAGAACTCGACCATGTCGCTGCGATGGCGACGAGACCACACGGCCCTGCGGGTACAGACCCTCGGCTGGTTCCCGCTGCTGGTCACGGTCGGACCGATCGGGAAGCCGTCCGCGGTCCACCGCGATGCGGCCGCTCGGCTGACTGCCGCGGTCCTGGCCGGCGGCGGCAAGAGCTTCACCGACCGACAACTGGTCGAGTACCTGCCACAGTCACAGCTCCGTTGGCAGCGCGCACTGATGGAGCGACAGCGGCTGTCCACAGCGGAGCGGCTGCTACAGGCACGCCGCTGCTCGTACTGCGGGACGTGGTCGGACCTGTCCGCGACACACTGTGCCGGCTGCCGTCGGCGGTTCACCTCGGCGGACGACGCGGAGCGCGACACGACCGTCAGCCGCGCCACTGCAACCGTCAAGGAGGCGGAGACGGCCCTGGCCGAGTTGGCGCGCGGTGTGGTGCTGGAGCGGCTGGGCGGTGTTTCGCGTGGCTGACGCCGTTCAGACGCGTGAGGCCGAGCAGTGGGGCTGGGAGTACCGCGGGCGTCAGGTGGTTGTTGTCGAGCAACAGACTCCTCCAGTGCCTGCCGTACCCCCGCCGTCAGTGCTTGCCACCCTGGAGGCGAAGCGTGCTACAGCTGCGCGGCTGCGTCCGGTTCTGACCTGGGTGATGGTTGGAGCCGTCGTCGCGGCTGTCGTGGTCGCCGTCGTCGTGCAGCCGTTGCTGGGCTTGGTGCCGCTCCTGGTGGCGCTCGGGCTGGCGTGGATGTGCTGGGGACGCCCCGAGCAGTTGCGGCGGGCAGCCGTCAAAGAACATCAGCTGTGGTTGGCCAACTGCGTCAGCACAATGGCCGGCTTCGAGCGAGACGTCGCGGCCTGGCAACAGGACCTGCACGAACGGGAGCGGACCAAGTCGCTCGAGGTCAGCGCCGTACGTCCCTGGGTCCCGGTCGGCCCAGTGACGAAGGAACGCGTCGACCTGTACGGAGGTACCGCGGCAGGCTGGCGTGCTGCGTTGCTGGCAATGGGCAGCTCGCTGATGAGCGGCGGTGGACGGCTGGTCGTTCTTGACCTCACCCAGGACTCCGTGGCTGAGCCGCTGCAGCGCCTGGCCGAGGAGCACGGAGCGCCGATCCGAGCCGCCGTCGTACCGGAGCACGCTGGGAACCCGCTGACTGCCCTGACTGCAGATGAGATCGGTGTGGTCGTGGCCGAGGGCCTACGTGCCGCGGAGCCCGAGCAGAGCGAGTCACGCGGTGTTGACGCCACGCTGGTCCAGCAGGTCGTCGAGTGCCTTACGGATGCACCCGTCACCTTTACGCGGCTCAACCTCGCGTTCCAGGTGCTCCTGCGGCAGCTCACACCGGACCAGCGTGGTGCGCTGACCCGCTCTGAGTACGCGAATCTGACCGATCTGCTCAGTGAGTCGGCCAGGCGCTCCGCTGAGGCGCGGCTGTTCCGGCTGGCTGCTGGAGTGCAGCCGCGGTGACCGGTGACGAGCCGATGGACGGGTGGGAGGGCGAGGAGGTGTCGTTGCGCGTCTTCGAGCTGTCGCACCGGGAGTCGGAGCTCACGGCGGCTTTGCTCAGGCACCTGCTGTTCCAGATCACGATGGTGCGGATCCAGCGCGGTGAGCTGTCGGGGCGCGGCGAGCGGATCGTGGTGATCGCGGGCGCCGACACGTTCGCACGGCCCGACCTGGAGCGGTTCGACAGCATCTGCCGGCGGAACGGTCTGCGGCTCGTACTGCTGTTCGCGCATCTGCGGGACAGTGCGGTCGAGGTTCTCGGTGGCGGGGACGCCGTTCTGTTCATGCGCCTCGGGAACGCGAAGGAGGCCGAGCAGGCCGCGACGTTCATCGGGCGGCAGCACCGGCTCGTGGCGAGTCAGTTCACGTACTCACACGGCACGAACACGTCCACGTCGACCTCCGACAGCACGACGCGCGGCAACAGTGCGTCGACGAGCGATTCGGTCGGCGTGCAGACCTCGGACAGCCGGCAGGCGACGTTCGGGTTGCTGTTCAGCCGGCGGCACCGGTCCGGGTCGAAGAGCTCCGGCGAGCAGTACTCGTCGTCGACCACGGGCGGTACGTCGTGGTCGGAGTCGATCTCGAGTTCGACGTCGAGCGGGACGACGGAGAGTACGTCGATCGGGTACCAGCGTCAGTACGAGTTCGCCGTCGAACCGACCGTACTGCAGGGGTTGTCGCCGACCGCGTTCGTGATGGTCGACCCGCTGGACCCGGCCAGCCCTCGGCTCGGTGACTGCGACCCGCGGCTGGCCTCGCCATGATTCCGCAGTGGCGGATCACCGAGGTGCCGCTGATCGGTGGATCGGACGCGGATGCTGCGCACCGGCTGACCGCACTGCGGCGAGGGTTGCTGCCCGTGCTGGTGCTGCAGGCCGCGTCGGGTCAGCCGTTCAGTTGCTGCTGGACCCGCACGGTCGCGAACGGGCCGATCGAGGTACGTGTCGGGATCGAGCCCGATGCCGCCGGTGCGGTGCCCTATCCGGCCGGCGCGCGAGGCGTCGGAGCGGAGACGGTGGATTTCCCAGCCTGGCTGGCGGTTCGGGGCACACATGACGTACTGAGCGCGCTTCCCGAGACCGAGGTCGAACCGGCGGGAACGCTGGAGGATCTGGTCGAGGGATTGCCGGCGTTCGCGTGGCTCGTGCGCGCGACGCCGATCGCAGCGGAGGAACGCGCCGAGCTGCTCGACGATCTGCATCTGCGGATGACGATCGGGCTGGACCGGGAGAAGATCTCCGGCCGCGAGGCGCTCGAGCTCGAACGCAATCGCGCCCGCTACCGCGACTTTTCCACAGGTCAGGGTGGGCTGTGGACGGTGCAGGTTCTTGCGGGTGCTGCTGACGAGGCATCGGCGCGGCTCGTCGCACAGACCTTGGCCGGAGCAGCCGACCTGCATGCCACGCCGTACACACTGACGGCCGGCGAGCCTTCGTTCGCTGCGACCGGTGAACTGCTCGCGGCGATCGCGCGGCCGCCGGCGCGTGAGATCGCCGGAATTCGTGCGGTTGAGCAGGTGCGGTTCGATCTGACGCCGGAGACGCCCGCGGACGGGATCCCGCTCGGAGATGTGATCGACACCGCGGGCCGCGTTGTTGCGCCCATGACGGTCTCGTTGGACACGCTCAATCGGCACGCATTCGTTGCCGGCGCCACCGGTTCGGGCAAGTCGCAGACGATCCGGCATCTGCTCGAGGGCCTGAGCGCGGCCGATGTTCCGTGGCTGGTGATCGAGCCGGCGAAGGCGGAGTACGCCGGGATGGCCGGCCGGCTCGGTGCGGACTCGTCGGTCGCGGTCATCCGGCTGGGCGATCCGGATGCCGTACCGCTCAGCCTCAACCCGCTCGAACCCGAAGCGGGGTTCCCGCTACAGACCCACCTTGACCTGGTACGTGCGCTCTTCCTCGCCGCGTTCGAGGCGCATGAACCTTTTCCACAGGTTCTCAGTCAGGCCTTGACCCGGTCCTACACGTCGTACGGCTGGGACCTGGCGCTCGGCTCCGGCGCGACGCAGTACCCGACGCTCGCCGACCTGCAGACCACGGCGTGCGCGGTCGTCGACGACATCGGGTACGGCGCCGAGCTCGCCGCGGACGTCCGCGGTTTCGTCGACGTACGGCTGACCTCACTGCTGCTCGGTACGCCCGGCCGCTTCCTCGGCGGCGGGCACCCGCTGGACGTCGCGGACCTGCTGCGACGCAACGTCGTACTGGAGCTCGAAGACGTCGGCGACGACCAGGACAAGGCGTTCTGCATGGGCGTCGTCCTGATCCGCCTGATCGAACACCTCCGCGTCCACCGCACGTCCGCGACCGGCTTGCACCACGTGACGGTCGTCGAAGAGGCGCACCGCTTGCTCAAGGCAACCACCGACGGCACCACCAACCACGCGGTCGAACTCTTCGCCGGCCTGCTCGCCGAGATCCGCGCCTACGGCGAAGGCCTCGTGATCGCCGAACAGATCCCCGGCAAGGTCATCCCCGACGTCGTCAAGAACTCCGCCCTCAAGATCCTGCACCGCCTCCCCGCCGCCGACGACCGCGAAACCGTCGGCACCACCATGAACCTCGACCCCGCCCAATCCCGAGCCGTGGTCTCCCTCCCACCCGGCCGAGCCGCCACCTTCACCGACGGCATGGACCGCCCCATCCTCCTGAAAGTCCCCCACAACGAACCCCACGAACGCCGCGCCCTGCACCCACCGACCGTCGCCACAGCCTCGCGCCGCACCGCCGCGTGCGGATCAGCCTGTACGCATACGCCTTGCACCGTGCGGGACATCGCGACCGCCACTCGGATCCTCGGCGAGAACCCGACTCTGACCGTATGGATCGAGTTCCTCACCGTCGCCCACCTCGCAAACCTCGCCCGACCCGTACCGCCCGAACCAACCGGCGCCTGGTCGGACCGAGAGCTGCAATGCGCCCTCGCCGGAGCCATCACTGCCGCCGTCACCGGCCGAGCCGACGCAATCACCGCCGACGTCGACCCCCAGGCGCTGTCCAAACACCTGTCAGACACCGCCGCGGCCCTCCTGACGCACCGCGAACCCCCGTGCCGACGACGAGAGATCGAGTGGCAGGCAGGCTTCTACCGGTACGCCGACATCGCCGACGACCTGCGCGACTACGACGGCCCAACAGACGCACCGCATCCGGCAACCGACGCGTGGCGCACCCGCGGCCTGAACCTCACCGGCACCTCGATCAACGACCAGATCGACGCCATCCTCGAGGCATCACCCGGCCGCCCCTCGGACTCTCTCCTCTTCGGCAACGGCACCCTCGCCGCCGCAGCATCCAAACTCTCCAGCGCCCCCGACCGAACCCTGCAGATCATCGAGGCCGCCGACGCCCTGAAAATCCCAAACGCCTGGCACCACCACCTCTTCCGCCCGCCCGCCCCCACCAACAGGCACCCCTGATGGACAGCCGCGCCCACCGCCGTGTAGAGCCCACCGGGCCAACCGCGCCGGACACTCCACCTCCCGAGCTGCCCATCGATCGGCCCCCCGCCCCATCTCCGGAGCCCCGCGCCCCAAGCGACGCGAAGCCAGCCGAACGCCCCACCGACGAATCCACCGACGAACCCACCGACAAACCGGCACCCGATGCCGACCCCTCACCCGCGATCGACAAACCCGACCGCCCAGAAATCCCACTTACCGACAAACCCGAACCGCAGCTCCCCTCCGACCGCCACCAACGCATGGCCGAAAACCCCCTCTTCAACCGCGACGGCTGGGCCCCGGACAGTCGCGACGCCGACAACCCTCAGGAGCAGAATCAGCCTGCGCAGGTCGACCGCGCCGACGAGCCATCACTCCGCGATTCCACGGAACCCAGGCCCACGCCCCCGTCCCCAAAGGAGCCGGTGGACGAGGCCGAACCCCGCGTACCCGACCCCACCGGTCTCCCCGAGCCGCCGCACGCACCGGAAGCCCCGACAAGCGATCCGAAGGACCCGAAAGAGCCGCCCGCATCCCCGGAACCACCGACAACTCCCAAGCCCAACGAGTCCGCTGAAGAGAAGGACGCTGACACCTCCAGTCCACGCGAGACATCGCGGAGTGACCAAGCGGTAGACGAGGAAGCAGTTGCCGACGAGGCCGGCACCGATCGACGGACAGATGACGATGTGCACAAGAAGGGTGACCGGGGAACATTCCCCGTCGACATCGAGATTGGCGGTGAGACTGTCAGGGATCGCTTCGACCGTTGGGATCCAGAGCGGCTGGCGATGCCTCGACCTGCCGAACCAGAGGTGTCCAACGCTCACCCCGGCGAGCGAACCGAAGCAAGCGATCGACCTTCGCTAGACGTGCGGACCGGCGTCGCTTACATCGCGGCTAACAAGGACACTCGACCGTGGCTGGCTCCGGCGGCCGACTGCGAGCCGATCGTCCAAAGCGTGTACGCCTCGATCGATCAGTCGGAAGGTCACGGCCACATCCGGCACGGTGCGATGGGCTCGGATGACCTGCAGGCGCGCAGGGTGGCGTTCAACGAAGACCCCGCCCAAACGGACCCGGTGAAGCGCGAAGCGGGCGTCGATGGCCTCGATCAGACCAAGCAGCACTACTGCGGTAAAGACTCGACAAGGGTGCACGACGCGACCGCTCTCGCTGCGGTCTATGTGATGGCGGCCGAGCATCCTAAGGTGCGTGCCGTTCTCGACGGTCCCTTCGACGAGAATGTGCAGCCGCGTGACCTCGTCGTGCCGATCAGGGACCTGTTGGGCCCGGACGGACATGAGTTCTGTTCAGGCTTCAGGTTGAAGGATTGGCCCGAAGCCAAGTCTGTACGGAAAGAATGGTTGCAGGCGAAGCGAACCGGGTCAGATCTCTCCGGTCTGCGCGAACCGGAGGTTGAACGCATCCCGACATTCGAGGGAGGCGATATCAAGATCGTCTTCAAACGGAATGTCGAGGCCAAAAGGTACGGGATCTACACGCTGTTCCCGCGTCCTTTCGAAGAATGACTGAGGAGATTCACGTGAGTTACTCCGGTGAGTACTGGCTGAAGTATCCGGATGCGCCGTTTGCCACGTTCCTAGCGGTGGTCCAGTCCCACCTGCACTCCGAGGCGGATCCGGACAACTTCTCGGCGCTGAAGCGGCGGGTGCGGAGCGATCGCGCTGACGACGTCGAACTGCAGGCGTTCAAGGCGGAATTCTCTCGGCTGCTGAAAGGCGACCGAGAGGGCCTGCCGAGCGACGCAATCAGCCTCGCGGCCGACGGCGACAACTGGACTACAGACGAGGAGTTTCTCGCCTGGCTGTGGCGGGAGCTTTACCCCGGGGCGCCCTTGCCGGACTCCTCGGGCGATTCCACTGGAAATTCGCCGAAGCAATCCGAATAGCGTTTGAGTGTCGGTGGTGAAGCAATGATGTATGAAATCGACCGGTACTGGCTCGAGGACGGGTCGGCGCCGTCGGCGCCGTTCGCGACGTTCAGGGGCGAACTCATCCAGTTGCTGGAGGGCAATCGGGAAGGGCTGTATCCGCAGGCGATCGGTTTGGCTGCGGAGTACGACCAACGCAGTGACGACGAGTTCCTCCGGTGGTTGTGGGACGCGTTGTATCCCGGGGAGGTAGCCCCTCGGCAACGGGAGCGATTAGCGTTTGGCTCGTACTGGCTCGAGGATAAATCGCTGCCGTTCGCTACGTTCCTTGCAGTTATTCAGACGCATTACCATCCAGAAGTCCGCAACGACAACTTTGAAGAACTCGTCGAGATGGCGAGGGCTGGGCGTGGTGGGGACCGCATGGTGATCTTCAAGGACGAGTTGTCCAGGTTGGTTCGGGGTGATCGCGAAGGTTTGCGACCCGGAGCAATCGACACAGCTACGGCGTACGACGACTGGAAGACTGATGACGAATTTCTGGCGTGGCTCTGGAAGGAGTTGTACCCGGGCGAGCCGCTGCCCAGGAGTGTGGACAACGGCAGAGGTCAGGAGTTCGGTGAGTAGCTCAAGCGAAGTGCGAGTTTTTGCTGGTTGGGCGAATTGGGGTGCTGCCGGGGCTGGGTTGTTCGGGCGGGTGCCGGATGAGGTTCTCGGTGGGTTGGGTGAGGCCGTTGCGGCTGCGGGGGTGTGGCATGAGGGGCAGGCTCGGCCAGGGGGTGAGCCTTACTTGCAGCATTTGTTGCAGGTGGTGGAGGTTTTGGCGGTGGGGCTTGGCGTGACGGATGGCGACCTGTTGCGGGCCGGGGTGCTTCATGACGTGGTTGAGGACACCGACGGGACGGCTGCTGAGGTGGAGGAGCGGTTCGGGCGGCGTACGGCGGAGCTGGTTGCGGCGGTCACCATTCCGGAAGTAGGGGAGTCGAAGGGATCTGTGCGATCGGCTTATCTTGCGAAGCTGGTGCATGCCCCGCGGGATGTGCTGGTTTTGAAGTTGTCGGATCGGTACAGCAATGTGCAGCGGTTGCATACGCATCCGCGGGTGGCCAAGCAGCGGTCGTATTACGCGGAGACGGTTGAGCATTTTGTTCCGTTGGCGGGTGTGGACGAGCGGCTGCAGGCGTGGTTCCAGGTGTGGGCGGATGCGTACTCGTACCTGACCGGTCCGGTCGACAGCGTGGAATCGGTCGGGAAGCTGGCCGCCGCGGTGCACCGGGAGCAGACCGACAAGGGCGGCGCGCCGTACGTGCTCCATGTCCGTGCGGTCGCGGAGATCGCCCGGCGCAACGGAGCCGATGAGTACCAGCAGATGGCGGGGCTGCTGCACGATTCGGTCGAGGACGAGCGGTGCACTGTCGAGCAGCTCCAGGAGCTGGGGGTGCCAGGCCGAGTGCTCGAGTTGGTCGACGCGCTCACCCATCGTGCGGACGAGGACGATGACGGCTACCTGACGAGGCTCGCCCGTACGCCGGGTGCGGTCCTCATCAAACGCGCGGACATCGAGAACAACACCGACCCAGCCCGCCGCGCTCACCTCGACGTGGAGACGCGGGAGCGACTGGACGCGAAGTACGCGCACTATCTGGAGGTGCTGGAGCAGGTCGGTGACGATCAGTGAGGGGTGGAGGACCGTGGCCCGGGGGGTGAGGGTGTGGGTAGGTTGAGCGGTATGGATGAGCGTGTGCTGGTCACGGGGGCCTCTGGGTTTATTGGGCGGGCTGTGGTGGCTGCGTTGCGGGGGCGGGGGGTTGCGGTTACTGCGGTGGATCGGGAGCCGCCGGATTCTTCGTGGGACGACGGGGTGCACGTGGTGACGGGGGATCTTGCGGAGCAGGAGACCTGCGTGGCGGCGTTCGAGACGCGGCCGACGGCGGTGGTGCATCTGGCGGCGATGACGTCGGTGTTGCGGTCGGTGGATGCGCCGATGCAGACGTTCGCGCAGAACGTGACCATTACGCAGGTCCTGCTGGAGTTGTCGCGGGGCAGTGGCGTGGACCGGTTCGTGCTCGCCTCCACCAACGCGGTGGTGGGTGATGTCGGTACGTCGACCATCAACACGAATCTTCCGCTGCGGCCGCTGACGCCGTACGGGGCGACGAAGGCGGCGTGCGAGATGCTGCTCTCGGCGTACTCGGGAAGCTACGGGATGGCGACTGCCGCGCTGCGGTTCACGAACGTGTACGGGCCGGGGATGTCGCACAAGGACAGCTTCGTGCCGCGGATGATGCGGGCCGCGCTGGGCGGAACCGGCGTGCGGGTGTACGGCGACGGTGAGCAGCGGCGCGACCTGGTGTTCATCGAGGACGTGGTGAGCGGCATCCTGCTGGCGCTGGACAACAAGTACGACGGCCGCGCGATCGTCGGGTCCGGGCGTTCGGTGTCCGTACTGGAGATGATCGAGACGGTGCGCGCGGTGACCGGATGCCCGGTGCCGGCCGAGCACATCGAGGCTCCGGCGGGCGAGATGCCGGCCGTGGTTGTGGACATCACCAACGATCTCGGCTACCGGCCGACGGTCTCGTTGGAGGACGGCCTGGCGCGTACGTGGCAGTACTTCAAGCAACAGTGAGGGAGAAGGTCACCCTCGCTTGGCTCGCCGGCCGCGCTCGGAGGGTGCTGCGCAAGCACTGGCTGCTCTCGATCTTCCTGCTGCTGGGGCTGGTACTGCGGATCCTCGCGACCGTCGCGTACCGGCCGGCGATCGTCTACATCGACTCGCAGCACTACCTCGAGAACATGTCGGCGCTCAAGCCGGACCAGTTGAACCCGATCGGGTACGACTTCGTCCTGATCCCGCTGGTGTGGCTCGGCGGCATCACGCTCGTCGCGGTGATCCAGCACCTGACCGGGCTGCTGCTCGGTGTCGCGATCTATGCGCTCGCCCGCCGCCTGACGGTCTACCGCTGGCTGTCCGCGGTGGCCGCCGCACCGATCCTGCTCGATGCGTACCAGGTGCAGATCGAGCAGAACATCATGGCCGAGACCACGTTCGACGTGCTGCTCGTCGGCATCCTCTGGCTCCTGCTCGGCAAGGGCGCGCCGAGCTGGAAGCGGGCCGCCTGGGCCGGGCTGCTCGTCGGCTCCGCGTTCGCGGTGCGTGCGATCGGCATGACGATGCTCATCGCGGTGGTCCTCTACCTGGTCGTCGTCGGCTCCGCCTGGCGCCGGGATCGCCGGTTGCTGATCCGCCGGACCGCAGCCGCGGTGGCAGGTTTCGCGGTGGTCTTCGGCGCGTACGTCGGCTACTTCCGCGCCGAGACGGGCCGCTGGGGATTCACCGGTGCGCAGAACGAGATCCTGTACGGCCGGACCGCCGTCGTCGCGGACTGCTCGAAGCTCCCGCTCGACGAAGGCACCAAGCTGTTCTGCCCCAAGGAGCCGCTCGGGCACCGACTCGGCGTCGACACGTACGCCCACGATCGGTACGGCGACAAGAACTGGCCCGGCCCGCTGCCGCCGGGGACCACCAAGCGGGAGCTGGCCACCAAGTTCGCGCGGCTCGTGATCAGGCATCAGCCACTGGACGTCACCCGCGCCGCGCTGAAGGATTTCGCGAAGGGCTTCGCGCCGACGCGAACCTCGTCCCCGGACGACGTGCCCTTGTCGCGCTGGCAGTTCCAGCCCACCTATCCGAACCTGCAGGACCCCAACACCGCCAAGGTCGCGAAGAAGTGGGGCGGCTCGGACCCGTCCGTCGCGAGCGTCCCGGCGAAGATCCTGCGCGCCTATCAACTCGACGGCGGCTACACCTCAGGCGTCCTGCTCGGGCTGTACGTACTGATCGCCCTGGCCGCGGTGGCCGGACTGGGCCGAGCGAAGACGTCCGGTCTCCGCGCGGCCGCCCTGTTCCCGGCCGCAGCCGGCGTGATCCTCCTCCTAGGATCCGCCGCGTTCGAGTTCTCCTGGCGCTATCAACTGCCCGGGCTGGTGTTCTTCCCGCTCGCGGGCGTGATCGGCCTCCGCGCCGTACTCGGCAAGGACCAGGCGCGTCCCGCGATGGCCGACTACCCGGACCCGGTCGACTCCGAGGCGGAGAGGCCCTTCCAGCAAACTGAATTCGCGCCGGTCGTCGTCGTGATCGCGGCGTACAACGAGGCGGACGGCATCGGACCGGTACTGAAGGACATGCCCAGGACCTGTGCCGGCATGCCGGTCGACGTACTGGTCGTGGTCGACGGCGCCACCGACGACACCGCCGAGGTCGCGCGCAGGCACGGAGCGCACGTCTGTGTTGCCCCGAGCAACCGTGGGCAGGGCGCCGCGCTCCGGCTCGGGTACCACGTCGCCGCGCAGGGCGGGGCGCAGTACGTCGTCACCACCGACGCGGACGGGCAGTACGACAACGACGAGCTGGAGGTGCTGCTCGAGCCGATCCTGCTCGACCGGGCCGACTTCGTCACCGGGTCGCGCCGCCTCGGGGCCGAGGACGCGGACAGCCGGCTGCGCTGGGTCGGCGTGCGGGTGTTCGCCGTACTGGCATCCGTACTGACCCGGAAGAAGCTGACCGACACCTCGTTCGGGTTCCGCGCGATGCGGGCCGAGCTCGCGACGGCGGTGACGTTGCGTGAGCCGCAGTACCAGTCGTCAGAACTGCTGCTGGGTGCACTCGCACTACAGGCCCGCGTCGTCGAGCTGCCGATGACGATGCGCCGGCGCGGCGACGGGACGAGCAAGAAGGGCCCGGGGATCGTGTACGGCGCGAACTACGGGCGGGTGATGACGACTACGTGGCTACGGGAGTACGTTCTGGGGCGCGGTCGGCGGCGGGCTCGGAGCTGGCGAACACCAGCCGATCGAACAGCACGAACTTCGCGATGAACAGCAGCGCGTAGGTCCCGAGGTACGACCCGCTGACCAGCACGGTCTTCCACGCGTGAGACTCGATCGGCTGCACCAGGTGCGCGGTCAGCGAGGTGACCAGCGCGGCGGCGATCGCGGAGCCGACCACGATGATTGTGTACGGCAACTTCTGTCCGCTGCGGCCCCACGTGTAGCGGCGGTTCAGCAGGTAGTTCGGAATGGCGCCGGCGAGCCAGGCGACCAGAGTCGCGACGAGCGCCGGAGTACCGAACCAGTAACACAGCGCGAACGCCACCTGGCTGACCACCGTGGCGACCACGGAGGACGCCGAGTACTTCGCCCACAGCAACCATCTGCCGCGGCGGGATCGGAGCTTGGTGAGAACGCGCATCGGGCCCTATTGTGCACCCCTGCACCAGGCCGTGGCAGCCTGGAGGGGATTCTCAGCCGATTGCCAGCGAATAGGTGGGGCTGGTCACGTTACGCCAGTGGGTACTCGGGATATGAAGGACCGTAACGAAGTTTCCTGACGGAAGGCGGCCGAACCGTGCGCGTACTCGTACTGGGCGGTGACGGCTACCTGGGGTGGCCGACTGCCCTGCACCTCTCCGACCGCGGCCATCACACGGCCGTGCTCGACAACATGGCCCGCCGCGGGTACGACCGCGAGCTGGGCGTGCAGAGCCTGGTCCCGATCGAGGATCTCGAGTCCCGGGTGCAGGCCTGGAAGGAGGTCTCCGGGCAGACGATCCCGTCGTACGTCGGCGACCTGCTCGACGCCGACTTCGTCTACCAGGTGCTGCGGGAGTTCGAACCGGACGCGATCGTGCACTTCGCCGAGCAGCGGGCGGCACCGTACTCGATGATCGACCGCGAACACGCTGTGTACACACAGCACAACAACGTGGTCGGCACGCTGAACCTGATGTACGCCATCGCCGAGACCAACCCGGACATCCACCTGGTCAAGCTCGGCACGATGGGTGAGTACGGGACGCCGAACATCGACATCGAGGAAGGCTGGCTGGAGGTCGAGCACAACGGCCGCAAGGACCGGATGCTCTACCCGAAGAAGCCGGGCTCGTTCTACCACCTCAGCAAGGTGCACGACTCGCACAACCTCGAGTTCGGCTGCCGGATCTGGGGAATGCGCGTCACCGACCTCAACCAGGGCGTGGTGTACGGGCAGCAGACCGAGCAGACCGTCCGCGATGCGCGGCTCGCGACCCGGTTCGACTACGACGCGGTGTTCGGGACGGTGCTCAACCGGTTCGCGATCCAGGCCGTGCTCGGCGAACCGCTCACGGTCTACGGCACCGGCGGCCAGACGCGCGGCTTCCTCGACATCCGGGACACGGTCGAGTGCATCCGGCTCGCCGTGGAGAACCCGGCAGATGCCGGCGAGTTCCGGGTCTTCAACCAGATGACCGAGAGCTACTCGGTGTCCCAGCTGGCCAACCTGGTCGCGGAGTGCTTCCCCGGCCCGGTGCAGGTCGAGCACCTGGACAACCCGCGCGTCGAGCAGCCGGAGCACTACTACAACGTCAAGCACACCGGTTTGGTCGGCCTCGGCCTCCAGCCGCACCTGCTGTCCGAGACGTTGATCGAGTCGATGTTCGACATCGTCTCCGCCAACAAGGACCGCGTGGACCCGGCAGCACTTCTGCCCACCGTCCGCTGGCAGGGCCCGCTCAAGCAGCGCTGACTCGGCCGGAGCCCGCCGCTCAGCTCAGCGGCGGGCCCCGACGAGCAGCGTCGGAAGTACGGCGAGGAAGCGATTGCGGCGTCCTCGCCGGGACTGTTCAGCGAGCCAGCTGTCGGCGTCTTTCTTTGTGATCAGCGCCTTCTCGACCGCGGCGCCGGCGGCCGACCTGAGCTGTGGCGCCAGCTCGCGATAGTCGGTGACGACCTCGGTGTGTACGGCTACCTCGACATCCCGGAAGCCCTGGTCGAGAAGGGTGTCCCGGAGTGTCCGTACCGCGCGCGGCGACACCGTCCGGGACTCAAGACCGAGGCGGATCACGTCGGTCAGGTCCTGGTCGGAGCTGTCGATCAGTACGAAGCCGTAGTCCTGCCCGCCGACCACGATCCGCCCGCCGGGACGCAGGACGCGATGCGCCTCGGCGATCGTCGGGCCCGGATCGTCGAGCAGGTGGAACAGCCGCAGCGCGCGGTAGCCGTCCAGCGACCCGTCCTCCAGCGGCAGGTCGCTGGAATGTGCCACGTGAAACATTGCCCCGGGCACCCGCTCCCGGGCCGCCTCGACCGCGTCGGGATCGGCGTCGATCCCGGTCACCTTGAGGCCGTGCTTCGCCAGCTCGGCGACCGCATGACCCGCGCCACAGGCGACATCGACACAGGTCGCGCCGCGTTTCAGCCCCAGCATCCGGTACGACGCCGCACGCAGCTCGGCGGCACCGGGTCGCTCCTCGATCCGCTCCAGAAAGCTCATACGGTCCACGCTGCAACTTCAGGTGGACCTGAAGTCAATCCATCGACACCTTGTCGAACGTACTGGTGGTGTAGCGGACGTCCAGGTCGACCTCGTCGCCGACAGCCGGCGGGGCGATCGAGGACGGCAGGAACAGCATGCTGGCCTGCATGTGCGGCGGCTCCGCGAACCACCGCTGCTTGCCCTCGATGCTGAACGGGGACAGCGCCATCCCGGCCGCGTCCAGGCTGCCCTTGGCCATCGCGATCGCCCGCTGCCGTACGGTCGCGGCGCCGGTCGGAGCCTCCAGCCCGACGCCGTTGGCCGTACCGCCGGAGACGATCAGAATGTGTCCGTCACCGCTCACCCGGCGCTGGCGGTACCCGACGCGCTCGCCGCGGCGGACCGAATGCACGTCGAGCACGGTCGCCTTCACCGACAGCGCTCCACGGTCACCCAGCCACAGCCGGGTGCCCATCCGGAGCTTCACGTCGTCGCCGATGTCGGTCAGCTTCTGCGGCGGAACGTGCGACACCCACAGCCGGCCCTTGCGTACGTCGAGCGCCGCCTTGGCCAGCTGCTGTGCCTCGCGAAGGTTCGCCGAGGTGCCGCCCGCGCCCATCGGGAAGTGCAGCGACCAGCCCTCGAACCGGATCCGGTCGAGCGCGTTCAGCAGCATCGTGTGCCGGAGTTCCGCGGCGCCGATGCCGTGCCGGCGCATCGAGGTCATCACCTCGATCAGCACCCGGCTGCCGGCCGGGATCGACACCAGGTCGGCCAGCCGGCTGACCGTGTGGATCACGTTCTGGCTCTGCGGCATCTCCAGGAACGGCCGCCACGGCGACAGCACCACGACGTCCTCCCGCGGATCCGGGGGGACCTCGAAGTACGTGCCGACTGCGACCGTCCGGGCGCCTAGCGCGCGGGCCTCCGCGAACAGCCGGTGGTTCCCGAACCCGTACCCGTTGCCCTTGGCGACCGGGACGATGTCGGGGTTCCACGTGGAACGCAGGTGCTCGCGCCATCGATCGGAATCGACGTGCAGGACTAGGGGCATGGTGTCAACGCCGTCTCATGTAGAGGTCGAATGCGGTGTAGAGCGCCTTGTTCAACGGCAGATCCCATTCACCGACGTACTCGACGGCCTCGCCGCCGGTACCGGTCTTGAACTGGATCAACCCGACGTGCGGGTCGTTCGGGTCCAAGGTGTCGGTGATGCCCCGTAGGTCGTACACGGACGCGCCCGCCGCGAGTGCGTCCGTCATCATGCGCCACTGGACCGCATTCGATCCGCGCACATCCCGCTTGGCGGTCGAGCTGGCCCCGTAGGAGTACCAGGAATGACCGCCGACCCGGACCCAGATCGTCGACGCGACCAGGTCGCCCTCGTGGTGGGCGTTGTAGATCCGGAAGTCACAGCAATCGGCCGGCTGGTTGGCCATCGCCGCGTACATCTTCTCGAAGTACGGCAACGGGCGCGGCGTGAAGTGGTCGCGCTCCGCGGTCTCGACGTACAGCTGGTGGAAGGCCTTGATGTCTTCCGGTCCGCCCTGCGTCACCTCGACCCCGAGCTTGGTGGCCTTCTTGATGTTGCGGCGCCAGAGCTGGTTCATGCCTTTCAGCAGGTCGTCCTCGGTGCGGCCGGCCAGCGGCACCTGGAAGACGTACTGCGGCTGACCGGCCGCGAAACCCTCGGCGATCCGGGGCGGCTTCCAGCCGAGCTTGCGGAGCTTCTCGCCGACGGTCGCGCCGGACGGCTCGATCACGTCCGGGCGGACGTCGCCGAGCCGCGGCTGCTGCCCGCCGGCGATCGCGTCCTTGATCGTCTGCGCGTTCCAGCGCCGGGTCGCCACCGGCGGACCCATCCGGATGCCGAACGCGCCGCGCTCCTGCAGGTGCGCGGCGAGCGGGCGCAGGTAGCTGCCGAGGTCGATCGCGTCCCAGTCGATCACCGGGCCCTCCGGCAGATAGGCGAGATACCGCTTCACCTTCGGCATCTGCCGGTAGAGCACCAGGCCGACGCCGACCAGGTCGGCAGGCTTCCCGGCCTCGTACCAACCGAGTGACTCTGCCTTCCACTCGCTCTTCACCGCGGCCCAGCCAGGCGTCTGCAGGAAGCTCGCGGCCGGCTGCGCCGCGATGTACGCGGCGTGCTCGTCGGACGAGATGGTCCGGATGCTCAAGTCACTCACGGTGGGTCAGGCTACCGGCCCGGCTCCGTTAACCCTAGCGGCCCTGGTCGGGCCGCAAGCTGAGCCGGTGTCTGATCAAACGAGCTTCTCGGAGAGGTCCCACAACCGAGTGGCCGACTCCGGATCGAGGGCGTACGGCGCGACGCCGGTGTTCTCGCCCGCGACGGTCGGCAGTGCCTCGTTGTTGTCCTCAAAGTACTTACCGGTCACGCCCTGTACGACGGGCGAGGCGGCGAGCAGGACCGACGTCGCCGCGCCCTGCTCGACCGTCTTCCAGCGGTACTGGTCCCATTGCTGCTGTACGTCCTCCGGGACGTGCCGCTGGAGCGCGGTCCGGATCCCGCCAGGCATCAGGGCGTTGAGCACGATCCCGTCCGCGGCCCACCGCTTGGCGCCCTCGACGGCGAACAGGATGTTCGCGGTCTTCGACTGCCCGTACGCGGCCCACGGCTCGTACGGACGGTTCTCGAAGTGCAGGTCGTCCAGGTGTACGTCGGAGCGCAGGTGTGCGCTCGAGCTCACCGACACGACCCGCGCGTCACCGGCCGCCGCAAGCGCCGCGTGCAGGCCGAGCGCGAGGCCGAAGTGCCCGAGGTGGTTGGCTGCGAACTGGTGCTCCCAGCCCTCCGGTGTCCGGTTCAGCGGCTCGGCCATCACGCCGGCGTTGTTGACCAGGATGTGCAGCGGGCCGCTCCAGGTCTCGGCGAACGCGCGCACCGAGGCGCGGTCGGCGAGCTCGATCGGCGCGACGAACACGTGGTTGTTACCGGTGGCCTCGATGATCTGCCCGGCGACGCGCTCACCGGCGGCGGTGTTCCGTACGGCCAGCGTGACCTCGGCGCCGGCCGTGGCGAGCGCACGGACGGTCTCGACACCGATCCCGGACGCGCCGCCGGTGACCATCGCGCGCCGACCGCTCAGGTCGACTCCGGCGATCACCTCGGCCGCGGTCGACTCGTAGCCGAAGGGTGTGGTGATTCTGCTCATCAGGCTCAGTCCTGTTCTGCGAGCTAGGCTTTAACCGGAGGAGCCTCCGGTACTTTCGAGTTAACCGGAGGAGCCTCCGGATATCAACTTCGGCTAGGTTTGTCCGGAGGGAGGGGACATGAGCAGTACGAGCGAACGTCCGTTGCGCGCGGACGCCCAGCGCAACCGCGGCCAGATCCTGACCGCCGCGTCGCAGGCGTTCACGAAGTGCGGCCTGGAGGCGACCCTCGAAGGGATCGCAAAGGATGCCGGCGTCGGCATCGGGACCCTCTACCGGCACTTCCCGACCCGCGAGGCACTGATCGAGGCGGCGTACCGCAGTGAGCTCGCGGCGGTCTGCGACGCTGCCCCCGAGCTGCTCGCCAAGCTGCCCCCGGCGGACGCGCTGCGAGCCTGGATGGACCGCTTCATCGACTACATGACCCGCAAGCTCGGCATGGCCGACGCGCTGCGCGCCGTGATCGCATCCGGCGCCGACCCGTACGCGCACAGCCGGGACCTGCTGGTCGGTGCCATCAAGCCGATGCTCGACGCCGGCGCCGCCGCGGGCGACCTGCGGTCCGACGTGACCGCCGACGACGTACTGCTGAGTCTGAGCGGCGTCGGTCTGGCCGCGAGCGGCCGGCGCGACCAAGCCGACCGTCTGCTCGACCTGCTTCTCGACGGCCTGAGGTACGGCGCGTGAAGGTTGCGTTGGTGACCGGATCCGCGTCCGGCATCGGCGCCGCGACAGCACGACGGCTGGCCGCCGACGGGATGACCGTCGCGGTGCACTCGCGGTCGAGCCGGGACGCGGGCGAAGCGCTCGCCGCGGAGCTGGGTGGGTCGTACCACCAGGCCGACCTCGCGGACGATGCGGCTGCCTCGGCACTGGTGCCGGAGGTCGTGGCCGAGTACGGGCGTCTCGACGTACTGGTCAACAACGCAGGCATCAGTTGGCCCGTCCCGCACGCGGACCTCGACGGACTAACCGCGTCCGACTGGCGGCAGCTGCTCGACGTCAACCTGATCGCGCCCTGGTTGCTCTGTACAGCGGCGCTCCCTGCACTCCGTACGTCCGAAGGCTGCATCGTGAACGTCACGAGCCACGCGGGCGTCCGGCCGAAGGGCAGCTCGATCGCGTACGCCACCTCGAAGGCCGCTCTGAACCACACGACGAAGCTGCTCGCCGCCGCACTCGGGCCGTCGGTACGGGTCAACGCGGTCGCTCCGGGACTCGTCGACACACCACTGACCCAGTCGTGGACCGAAGCGCAGGACCTGTGGAAAACCTCGAGCCCGATGGGTCGCGCAGCCCAGCCGGCCGACGTCGCGGACCTGATCTCCGCGGTTGTCCACAACAGCTACCTGACCGGAGAAGTCATCCTCCTCGACGGCGGCCTGAACCTGCGCTGATTTTGTCGGTGCCTACTTCTACGATCGCGGGATGTCTTTGGGTCGGGACTTCCGTCGGTTGTGGGTCGCGTTCACGGTCAGTGCGTTCGGATCGGCGGTCGGACTCGGCGCGTTGCCGCTCGTCGCAGTACTCGCCCTGCACTCCAGCACGCTCCAGGTCTCGTTGCTCGCGGCGCTGTCCGCACTGGCGGGCGGGGTGCTCGCGTTGCCGATGGGGGACTTCATCGAGCAGCGGCACAAGCGGCCGGTGATGATCGCCTCGGACCTCGTACGGTTCGTCGCGCTGGTGTCGGTGCCGATCGCGGCGGCCTTCGGCGTACTGACCTATGTGCACCTATGTATCGCGGGTGTCATCCAGGCAGCCGGCACGATCGCGTTCCAGTCGGCGAGCGGCGCGCATCTGAAGGCGCTGGTGCCGTCTGCGGGCAGGGCCGAGGCGAACAGCCGCTTCGAGCAGACGAACTGGGTGTCGCTCAGCATCGGTCCCGCGGTCGGCGGCGCGCTGGTCAGCCTGGTCGGCGCCACCGTCACGCTCGCAGTCGACGCGGTCTCGTTCCTCGGGTCGGCGCTCGGCATCCGGCGGATCCAGCAGCCCGAGCCGGAGCCGGTCAAACGCGAAGGCAAGCGCGACATCACCGCCGGCTGGCGCTACATCCTGCGGCACCGCGGCCTCCGCATCCTGTTCTGGAACTCGCAGCTTTTCGGCGGACCGGCGATGATGACCTCGCCGCTGCTGGCGGTCTTCATGCTGCGTGACCTGGGCCTGCCCGCGTGGACCTACGGAGCGATGCTCGGCGTTTCGTGTGTCGGGGGGTTCATAGGTGCGCGGCTGGCGCCGCGGCTGACCCGGCGGTTCGGGCTGCAGTGGATGCTGCTGGTGTTCGGCGTACTGCGCGCTCCCTGGCTGCTGCTCTTCCCGCTCGCGCCGCACGGCTGGGGCGGATTCGTGCTGATCACTCTGGCGGAGACCGCGCTCCTCGTCGGCGCCGGTGCGTTCAACCCGTCGTTCACGACGTACCGGATGGAGATGACCGAGGACGGGTTCATGGCGCGCGTGATCGGGTCGTGGTCGATCAGTTCGCGGTGCCTGCAGCCGTTGTTCATCGCGCTCGGTGGCGTGCTCGCGACGGCGGTCGGGATGCGCGGTGCCCTGTGGGTCGCGGGCATCTGCTGCGCGCTCAGCGCCGTACTGCTGCCGTGGCGGGCGGCTAAACCAGCTGCATTGCCTGAGCCAGCCTGACCACCGAGCCGACCTCTTCCACCTGGCCGTCGAGGTACTCGGCCGCCTTGTCCGGCGGCAGCACCAGTACGTCGGTGACTTGCTCGCCGTCGTCGGGGTTGGTCGGCGGGTGCTCGATGACGACGTCGGCGACGAAGTTCGCCCAGTACGAGACCGGGTGCGGCAGGTGCGGACGGTACGGCGCCGGCCGGCGATGGTCGGCGCGATGGGCACCGAGCCAGGTCAACGGGCCGGTCACCCGGGCGCCGGCCTCCTCGATCAGCTCGCGACGGACCAGCTGCTCGATCGTCTCGCCGGGCTCGCGGGTCCCGCCCGGGAGGAAGCGCCAGCCGAGATCGTTGGTGCAGACAACGATTCCGCCGGCGGTCCGGCAGACGACGTGCACGTTGCTGATCAGCTCGTCGCGCGGTTCCTCGACGGTGTACTGGACGTCGAGGTCGCCCCAGGCCCAGTAGCCCGGAGCGAACAGATCGGGGAACTGCTCCGCCCAAGGCTGCATAACCTCATTCTGCGCTACCGTCGCTCTCATGGTGCAGTGCAATTGGCCACGCCTCCGGCGCGGCGGGTCATGGGGCTGCAACTCCCGGCCTTCCCTCGTCGCTCCAGTCGCTGCGCTCCCTCCGCTCCTCAGTCCAGGCCGGGAGGCCCCATGACACGGCCAGACCCCGATCCCTCGACGGACCCGAAAGCCTCGAAGGAGCCGGGGGAGTCGGAGAAGGCGGCGGAGGACGAGGATCCTGCCGAGCGCGCCCGGCGTACGATCCGGACCTTCGAATGGTCCTGCGCCTGGCTGACCCTGCTCGCCGGCGGGTTCGTGCTGTCCGGCATGGCCCAGACCGAGAAGAACTTCACCGCCCTCGCCTGGCTCGGCGCGATCGCGGTCATCCTCTGTGTCCTCGCGCTGATCGCCCTGTACGTCGGGTGCGCGCGGGACAAGGTCACGCTGCGCACCCGCGCCGTCGGCTCCTTCGACCTCTTCCAGGTGAGCACGGTGGTCGTGGCGGTCGCGGTGATCTGCGGCCTCGCAGTCCCGACCGACAACCGCTCGGCGCTCTCGCTGCTGCTCCCGTGGGCCCTGACCTACTGGATCTACGGGATGGATCGCGAGAAGCCGCCCGCGGACCCTACGACTTGAGGTGCGACCGTAGGTAGTCGAGGTCGGCCTTCTGGCCGTTGTTCGCGGTCGGGGTCTCGACGACGACCGGCGCGCCCGCGGCCTCGACGACCGCGACGATCTCGGCCGGGTCGATGTGGCCCTCCTCGAAGTTGCTGTGCCGGTCGGCGCCGGAGCCGAACTCGTCCCGGGACCCGTTCGCATGCACCAGATCGATCCGCCCGGTGATCGCCAGCACCCGCTCGACGATCGTCGGCAGGTCCTCGCCGGCCGCGTGGAAGTGACAGGTGTCCAGGCAGAAACCGACGTTCTCCAGCCGGTCGTTGCCGGAGGCCTGCACCGCCTCCCAGAGCCGCGCGATCCGCTCCAGCTGGCGGGCCATCGCGTTCTCACCGCCGGCCGTGTTCTCGATCAGCAGCGGGACCGGCAGCTCGGCGCGCTCGATGCACTTGCGCCAGTTGTCGAACCCGGCCTCCGGGTCGTCCTCGTCGCCGACGTGCCCGCCGTGCACGATCACGCCCTTGACGTCGATCTCGGCGGCCTTGTCGAGCGTCTGCTGCAGCAGCTTGCGGCTCGGGATCCGGATCCGGTTGTTCGTGTTCGCGACGTTCAGCCGGTACGGCGCGTGCACGTACAGATCGACGCCTGCAGTGGCCGCGCGCTCCTTCAGCGCGGCCTCGCCGTCGGCGTACGCGAGCTTGGGCGCCTTGTAGTCCTGCGGGTTCCCCAGGAAGAACTGCACCAGGTCGGCGCCCCGATCGGCCGCCTCGGCCAGCGGGTCTTCCTGCTCCACGTGCGCACCAAGCTTCACAGTCATAACCACACCCTAGAAGAGGGTCCGGACAGTTCCAGCCACGACCTCAGGTGCCCCAGCCGGCTGAGCGCGTGACCTTGCGTTCGCCGGGGGCCGGCGGCTGCACCGGCCGGCCCTCGAACTCTGTGGACAACACAATGTGGGTGTTCATCTCGCCGTGTTCACCTAGGCGTTCGAACAGGCCCTCCAGGTGCTGCATCGACGTCACCCGGACGCGCAGCATCGAGCAGGCGTTGCCGCTCAGCTTGTGGATCTCGAGCACCTCCGGGAAGTCCTCGGCGCGGGTGGTCTTGAGCAGGCAGCGTCCCGTCGTACAGCGCATCTGTACGAACGCGGACAGCGGCTGCCCGGCTCTCCCCGGATCCACCTCGGCGCGGTAGCCGGTGATCACGCCGGCCTCCTCCAGCCGCCGTACCCGGTCGGCGACCGCGGGCGGCGAGAGGCTGACCCGCTTGCCGAGCTGGTTGAACGACAGTCGTCCGTCGGCCTGCAGCGCGGCGAGGATCTGCCAGTCGGTGGCGTCGAGTTCACGCTCCTGAAAGGTCATAGCTCAAGAACACCTTTCAGATCGCTGCTCCACAAGGCTGGACGCCTTTCATCGTGCCTTCAACGGAGCGCCGCGGCTTTCTAGCGTGGTGAGCATGCTGATCCCCGTCATTCTCGCCGCCGCCCTGATGAACGCCGCGATGGTCGCCGCGAGCGCGATCAGCGCGATCCTGATCGCCGACGACCTCGGTCCGGCGCTGGCCGGGCTGCCCAACACCGCGGGTGTGCTGGGCACCGCCGCGGGCGCTGTGGCGGTCGGCCGCTGGACAGCCCGGCTCGGACGCGCACAAGCCCTTCGGCTCGGGTACGGGTTCGGCGTGGCAGGCGGAGCGGCCACCGTGCTCGCCGCTGTCGGCGCTCCGGTCGCCCTGCTCTTCATCGGCATGTTCCTGCTCGGAGCAGGTAACGCAGCGAGCCTCCTGTCCCGCTACGCCGCAGCCGACCTCGTACCTACGGCGAGACGGTCCTCGGCCATGAGTACGGTCGTCTGGGCCAGCACGCTCGGCGCAGCGGGCGGACCGTTCCTCCTGGAGCCCTCCCAGTCCGCTGCCTCCAGCTTCGGCCTGCCCGCGATCGCAGGACCGTTCCTGCTCGCATTGGCTGCGGTCTTCTCCGCGCTGGTCGCGGCGACGTACATCCGACGTACCGGGTCGACCGACGCACCACAGGTCCGCGAGGAGCCTGGCGGACGACCTGTGCTGCTGGCTGCCGGCGTCATGGTCGTAGGGCAGTTGGTGATGGTGTCCGTGACCACGGCGGTGCCTGTCCACACCCACCAACACCACGCCGGGCTGGGTGCCCTGGGAGTAATGCTGTCTGTCCACACCCTGGGGATGTTCGCCCTGTCGCCTCTCACCGGTTGGCTGATCGACCGTTTCGGACCGCGCGCCGTGACGCTTGCTGGACTCACCGGCCTCTTGGTGGCCGCACTGCTCGTCACGAGGACCGGTCTGGTCTTCACACCCGCTCTGTTCCTGCTCGGGTACGCGTGGAACCTCTGCTACCTCGGCGGAAGCGCGCAGCTCGGATCGGCCGCACTGGAGAGTCGTGTGGAGTCGTCGATCTGGACGGTGTCGGCGCTCGCCACCGCCACATCGCCGTGGCTGTTCACGATCGGCGGCTTCCCCGTACTGGCGGCGATCTCGCTGGTTCTCGCCGTACCGTTGCTTCTGCTGGTGCTCCGTCAGCGTGACCGGATCGAGGCCGCCTGCTGACGCAGAGTGATCGGAACAGGCCTGTGGATATGGTCAATCGGCCGTCCGAACGCTGGTACTCTTTTTGCTGTGGCCCGGTCCATCGACCGGGCTCACTGCTTGGTGCCGGTGGCAAGTGCCGGTACGGAGCACACCGCATCGCCCTCCTGCCACGGAGAGACCGTGGCCGCCAAGTCCGAAGGAGGTGGAGTTCGCGCATGCGTCGTTATGAAGTCATGGTGATCCTCGACCCTGAGCTCGATGAGCGCACCGTAGAGCCGTCCATCGACCAGTACCTGAACATCGTCCGCAAGGAAGGTGGCACGGTCGAGAAGCTCGACATCTGGGGTCGTCGCAAGCTTGCTTATGACGTGAAGAAGAAGTCCGAAGGCATCTATGCCGTCGTCGACCTGACCGCCGAGCCGGCGGTGGTGAAGGAGCTCGACCGTCAGCTCACGCTGAACGAGTCGATCCTGCGCACCAAGGTCATCCGGCCGGACCAGCACTGACCCTGGGGTCGTCAGCAGCCATCGGTACTGTCGGCACCGGCCGGTACCAATAGTCCTACCGATAGCTGAAGACACAGCCACACCCGATAACAGGAGGAACGGCAATGGCAGGCGAACCACCCATCACCCTGATCGGAAACCTCACGGGTGACCCGGAACTGCGTTTCACGCCCTCGGGCGCTGCGGTGGCGAATTTCACCATCGCATCGACCCCGCGGACGCTGGATCGGCAGAGCAACGAGTGGAAGGACGGGGAGACCCTCTTCATCTCGTGCGCGGTGTGGCGGCAGGTCGCCGAGAACGTTGCCGAGTCTCTGACCCGCGGTTCCCGGGTCGTCGTGCACGGGCGTCTGAAGGCGCGCAGCTACGACGACCGCGACGGGAACAAGCGGACCGTCTTCGAGTGTGACGTCGAGGAGATCGGCGCCAGCATGCGGTACGCGACGCTGAAGATCTCCAAGACCTCGCGCTCCGACGGCGGTGGTGGCGGTGGCTTCGGTGGTGGCGGCAACCAAGGTGGTGGCAACTACCAAGGTGGTGGCGGCAACCAGGGCGGCGGCTACGGCGGCAACCAGGGTGGCGGCAACCAGCAGGGTGGCGGCGCCTCCCAGAACGACCCCTGGGCAACCCCGCAGGGCGGCGGCGGTCAGTCCTCCGCCCAGCAGAACGACCCCTGGGCCAGCCAGGGCGGCGGCTCCACGGAGGAGCCTCCGTTCTGATCGGCCCGCAATTCACTAGTCAGTGACCATTCCGGCAGACAGCCGGGCTCTGGAAGGAAGAGAGCACCACAATGGCCAAGATCATTCGGAAGCCGAAGAAGAAGGTCTGCGGCTTCTGCAAGGACAAGGCGACGTACGTCGATTACAAGGACACCGCGCTGCTGCGCAAGTTCATCTCGGACCGCGGCAAGATCCGCGCCCGCCGGGTGACCGGGAACTGCGTGCAGCACCAGCGCGATGTCGCGACCGCTATCAAGAACGCTCGTGAGGTGGCCCTGCTGCCGTACACGAGCACCGCTCGCTGAGGGAGGCGCGGACCATGAAGCTCATCCTGTCTCAGGAGGTCGAGGGCCTCGGGGCTCCCGGCGACATCGTCGAGGTGAAGGACGGCTACGGCCGTAACTACCTGGTTCCGCGTGGCCTGGCCATCGGCTGGACCCGCGGCGCCGAGAAGCAGATCGTCACGATCAAGCGGGCGCGTGACGCCCGGGCGATCCAGGGCAAGGAGCACGCGAGCGAGGTCAAGAACCAGCTCGAGCAGCTCTCCGTGACGCTGGACGTCAAGGCCGGCGACACCGGCCGGCTGTTCGGTTCGGTCACCCCGGCCGACATCGCCGGTGCCATCAAGGCCGCCGGCGGCCCGCTGGTCGAGAAGCGCGCGATCGCGATCGCGTCGCCGATCAAGACCACCGGCAAGCACCAGGTGGCCGTCCAGCTGCACCCGGAGGTGGCCGCCACGGTCCGCCTCGAGGTCGCGGCCGGCTGACACCCGCAGTACGCAGAAGGCCCGCGCTCCCCACTGGGGAGCGCGGGCCTTCGACGTTACGGGCAACCCACGCCGGCTGCTCCTGAACCGGGCCGGCCGACCTGGCAGGTCAGCCTGGGTTTTCGACCGGGGCGGGCCACTTGACCGGTTCGGGCTCCGAGGCTTGGTCGGAGGTGCTCCCGGCGGCGTCGACCGTCGGCCAGGCGGTCGGCTCCGGCTCGCTGTCGTCGGCCAGCGCCTGCGTGGACGGCGCCAGCAGGACGCCGACCGCGGCGAGAGCAGTGAGGATGCGCGCCGTACGACGCCGCGCGTTCACTTCCGGTCCAAGGCGTAGAGGACCGAGTCGTAGACGATGATCGCGTGCGTACCGGCGATCCCCCAGGGCCTTGTGACCGCCGTCAGCGTGTAGGGCGTCCAGTTCGAGGACAGGGCGACCGTCTTGCTGTCGAGTGTGCCGTAGAGGAATCCGCCGGCCATGGACAGCGGCTTGAAGCCGGGGACCATGTGGATCTTGCGGGTGGACAGATTGATCAGGCACTCGCCCCAGGCGGCGGACTTGCGGTCCGGACCCGGCACCCAGTCCCAGTTGTCGACGCCGCTGCCCTGCTGGCTCTCGCAGACCGCGACCATCTTGCCGCTGGCGGTCGAGTGCACCACCGGGATCACCTTGCTCGGGTCCTTGGCGAGGGCCCACAGCACCAGGACGTAATCGGGGCTGGCCGCCACCACCTGCTTGACGTCCCCGGATCCACCCGGCTTCTCCAGCTTCAAGGGGGTCAGCCCCTTGTCCGGCTGGGCCCAGTAGATCGGACTGTCGTACCGCGACACCAACGCCCGATCGCCCTCGGCGAGCAGGATCGTCGACAGCCGCGGTGGTTGCGGGATCGCCTTGAGAACACCGCCCGAGATCACCATGGCGCCGGCGTTGTCGCCGGAGAGCATGATCAACGGCGACTTGCCGAAGAACTGCACATCGGCCCCGTCCGGGAGCTCGATCTCCTTCGCCTGCGCGCCGTCGCCGGCCCAGTAGTACAGCGTGTCGCTGGTCGTGACCGCGAGCACCAGTTTGCCGTCGATCGTGGTGTAGACCGGATTGTCGGCGTCCTTCGAGATCGTGTCCTGCCACAGCACCTTGCCGTTGCCGTCGAACACGACGAGCTTCTTCTTGTTCGACGAGTCCGGGTCCGTCACGACGACGGCGACCTCGGTACCGTCCGGCCGGATCGCCGGCGTGCTGTCCGGAGCGATGTCGACGGTCCAGCTGGCATGGGCGGTGTAGCCCGGCGGCTGCGTCTTCGGGGGGAAGTCGTCATCGTGCACGTCCGGCCCTGGAAGCGAGGGCAGCTTCGGCGAGACGGTCGCCACCGGCTTGTGGTCGCCGAGCTTGCTGAAGACCGTCAGATAGAGCAGTGTCCCGCCGAGCAGCACGACGGCCACGGCCATGGCCAGGACGATCGGCCAGATCGGCTTCTTCTTGCCGGCGTCGGTGTCGATGCCGTCGACCTGCCCGTCCGGGTGCACGACCAGCGGCCAGGAGGCGCCGTCGGACTCGACTGCGGTGACCTTGACCGGGCGTCCCAGCTGGGCCGCGCGCTCCGCGACCAGCTGGATCGCAGCCTGTCGCGGGTCGGTGTGGTTGAGCGGGTGACTACGCCCGGCAATCTTCACCTCGGCGTTGTGGTCGTCGTAAAGCCGAATCGTGACCTTTGGCCAGGAAGGGATCTTCTCAGCCACAGTGACCTCTCATTCGCGCCACAGATCTCCCTCGCTCATCCGGTTCCGACGTCCTCGTTCTAGCATGTCCCCCGCACGAGGCATGCCAGGGATTCCGGGCACGCAGAAACCACGCGGGCCCGGCGGCTCGACTGACCCCGACAAGGGGGTAGAAACATCCTCGCCTGTGGATGGGTCACGAAAGTACACCCGGAAAGCGAGAGAATACGGTGGGCGACAGCCTGTGACGGACAGCGAGAGGAGGGGCCATGACGCAGAACCCGTGGACACGAGAGCAGAACCCGGGTCCGCAGCAGGAGGCGTCACCGGGTCCCGGACCTCAGCCGGACATCACCCCGCGGGGGCCGTCCGCCCCGCAGCACGGGGTGCCGGCGCCCGCGGAGGACCAACGGCTGCCCAAATTCGCGATTCCGGCTGCGGACACGCTGTGGTGGGTCGGTGTGCACGGTGGCGCCGGCGAGACCACGATGTCCGTCCTGCTTCCGGGGACCCGGGCGGCCAACCACCGTTGGCCGATCCCGCCACCGCCGGTGCCCACACCGGTGATCCTGGTTGCCCGGACCCACGGGTCCGGACTGCGTGCCGCTCAGCGAGCCGCGATCGAGTGGGCCTCGGGAGTCGTTCAGGGAGTCGCAGTGCTCGGCCTCGTGCTGATCGCGGACGCCCCGGGCCGGCTGCCCCGAGTGCTCGACGACTTCGCCGACATCGTCGGTGGGGGTGTTCCGAGGGTCTGGGACATCCCGTGGATCGAGGAGTGGCGCAGAGGGGAGGCTCCCACGCCTGACAACACCCCCGACGAGGTTTTCGAAGTACTCGAATCCATCTACGCACTTCGCGCGTCAAACCCAGCGGACTACCCCGCCCCGTACTGAAAGGCGTTTCATAATGATGTTGCTTCACCACCTGGCGACCGAGCTGCCGACCCTGGTCCCGATGACCGAAGATCTGCCGAAGCCGGTGACGGACGGCCTGGACACGGTCGTCAGCTGGGTCAAGTACATCGCCTACATCGTCTGCGGCCTCGGCATCATCATCGCCGGCGGCATGATGGCGATCGGTCAGCGCCGCGGTGAGGGTGGCGAGCACGCCGCCCGCCTCGGCTGGGTGCTGGCCGCCTGCATCGTGATCGGTGCAGCGACCGCGATCGTCGACACCCTGAAGTGACGGCAGCCCGACTCGCACGGACCTGCCGGGGAGGTTGATCGTAGGTGGGACTGTTCAGCAGGGACCCGGACTCGGGCGAGGACTCCGACGGCGACGGAACCGGCATGCTCCAGCAGCGCGGTCTCGTCGCCGGGGCGATCGTCGTCGTGGCCCTGATCCTCTGTCTCGTGGCGTTCTTCGTGCTGCGTGGTGGATCGGGTACCCCGGCGGCCACGCCGACCGAGACACCGCGTACGGCCGAGCCCACTGACCAGCCCACCGACGAGCCGAGTGGACCGCCCGCCACACCGGATCCGACCGGGTCGACGACCCCGCGGGTCACCCCGCCGCCGGCGAACAACACCGTCGGCGGCTGCCACGTCGCCAAGCCCCCCCAGGCGATTCCGCGGTACTACGCACCCACGGCGGTCACCTGGCAGTTCGACGGGGCGATGCTGATCCCGTTGCAGGTGGCCGGCGGACCCGCGGCGACCCGGACGAACGGCGTCAAGTACTGCTTCGCGCACTCGCCGACCGGCGCCGTGCTCGCGGCCATGGTCCTGCTCGGGCAGGTCCAGAACCGGTCCATCGCGCTCGACGTCCTGAAGGAGCGGGTGGTGCCCGGTCCCGGCCAGGTCAGGGCGATCGCCCAGGCCAAGGCGGACATGCAGACGCCGCTGGACACCACCAGCGTGCAGTTCGTCGGCTTCAAGGTGGTCGCGTACCCGAAGGACGGCTCACAGGCGATCATCCAGATCGCGTCCCAGCTCGGTGACCAGGGAGTCGGTGCACTGCTCGTCACCATGCAGTGGTCCAAAGGCGACTGGCGCGCGGTGCTGCAGGATGACGGAAGCTTCAACGGAACGGTCGAGCCGGACATCCTGTCCTCGCTCAACGGCTACGTAAGGTTCAGTGGTTCCTCATGATCACGCTCGGATGTTCGTGGTGGCCGGGAGACTGGCCCGAGTGCGTCGCGAAGTACGTCGGAGAGGCCGTCCAGTGGTTCGTCGGCAAGCTCTTCGGCCACATCTTCGAGGCGATCCGGGATCTCATCCTCGAGGCCGTCGCCAGTGTGATCAAGGCGCTCGGCTTCCTCTGGATCGAGCTCGCCACCCCGAGTGTCAACGGCAACGGACCCGCCAGCTGGATCCAGGACCACACGTCCTTCATCGTCGTGGTGGTCGGCGGGGTCGCGGTGATGGTGGGCGCGATGCAGATGGCGTTCACGCATCGCGGCGAACCGCTCCGCGACATTCTGAAGTCGCTGCTCACGCTGGTGGTCGTGTCGGCTGGCGGCGCGGCCTTCGCGGCCACCCTGATCAGCGCCTCCGACAGCTTCTCGAAGTGGATCATCAACGCTGCGCTGCTGCCCAGGGACTCGCAGGGTCACGTGACCCAGGACGCGGCCGTCGACAAGCTCACCACGGTCCTGATCAATCCACTCAAGGGCCCGTCGGAGACGTTCGGCTTCATGCTGGTCATCTTCGTCGGCATCTTGATGGTGATCACGGGGATCATCCAGCTGGCCCTGATGGTCGTCCGGTACGGGATGCTCGTGCTGCTGGTCGGCATGCTGCCGCTGACCGCGGCCGCGACGAACACCGAGATGGGGATGATGTGGTTCAAACGGGCAATCAGCTGGCTGGTCGGCTTCATCATCTACAAACCGGTGGCAGCACTGATCTACGCCACGGCCATTCTCCTGATCGGCGGCGCGCCGCCCGTGGACGGGGCGGTCAAGGGCAGCTCCGAGACGCTGAACATGGCGATGGGCATCACGCTCATGATCGTCGCGATCGTGGCGCTGCCGGCCATCCTGCGGTTCGTCTCACCGAAGACGTGATGACATGATTCCGCTCGGCTGGGTCGACACGATGAAGCACGCGTTCGAGGCCGTCCTGAACGTCGCCGGGGACGCAGCCAAGGGCTTAGTGGGGAAGCTGATCGAATTGATTTTCCAACCAATTCTCGACGCGTTGGCGCAAGCAGTCGGGCTCATCATGAGCACGATCGGCACCTTCTGGATCTACGTCAAGACACCGACCATCGGCAACGTCGGCGCCGGGACCCCGGCGAGCGGGACGGTCAGCTGGGTCTGGGAACACACTTCGTTCATCAGTGTCACGATCGCCACCGTCGGCCTGATCGTCGGCTGCATGCAGATGGCCTGGACACAACGCGGCGAGTCCGCCCGCGAGCTGCTCAAGGCGCTGCTCACCCTGGCCGTGGCCTGCGCCTTCGTGATCGCCCTGGCGCAGGTGCTGATCAGCTGGGGCGACTCGTTCTCGAACTGCCTGATCACCACGGCGCTGGCGAAGAACCCGGACCCGCAGTCGTCGCTGGTGCACAACGTCGGTGGCTGGCAGTGCCACGTCTACGGCCATGTCGATCCCGAGGGCTCCGAGGACTTCGGCAAGGCCATGATCGCGCTGCTCGGATTCGCCACGGCCGCGGGTACGGTCGTCGGCGCTCCGGGGCTCGGTATCGGCCTGATGATCTGCATCGGAATCCTGTGCATCATCGCCGGCGTGATCCAGATCGTGCTGATGGTGGTCCGGACCGCGATGCTGATCCTGCTGCTCGGGGTGCTGCCGATCGCGGCGTCCGCCACCAACACCGAGATGGGCCGGAACTGGTTCAAGAAGATCCTGGCCTGGATCTTCGCCTTCATCCTCTACAAACCGGTGGCCGCGATCGTCTACGCCACCGCGATCCGGCTGACCACGAACAACGGCGACCCCCTGGCGTTCAGCGGCAAGGACGTCGGCAACACGGTGATGAACATGGTCACCGGCGTCACGATGCTGGTGCTCGCGCTGTTCGCACTGCCGGCGCTGATGCGGTTCATCGTGCCGATGGTCGCCGCCACCGCGGGATCGGCCGGCGCCGGCATGATCGCGGCGCGGATGGTCGGCATGGACAAGCTCGGCGACATGGCGAACAAGAGCGCCGAGCAGGGGTCGGACAGCCCCGGTGGTGAGAGCGACGGGCCGACTGGCGCCCAGAACGTCGGCAGAGCGCAGCAACAGGCACCGAGTAGTGGCCCAAGTGGTGGCGAAGGCGCAGCCGGTGGCGGTGAAGGTGCTGCGGCCGCTGGTGGTGAAGGCGGCGCGGCTGCCGGTGCCGCCGGTGGGGCTGGTGGCGGCGCAGCTGCTGGTGGTGGAGCTGCTGCCGGTGGTGGTGCCGCTGCCGGTGGTGGTGCGGCTGCTGCCGCAGGCCCGGCCGCCGCGGTGGCTGCACCGATCATCGTCGGCGTTGCGGTAGCCAAGGGCATCCAGTCCGCCGCCCGTACCGGCGTCGAGGAGACGACCGGCGAAAGTGCCGGCGGCGGCGGTGGCGGTGGTGGAGGCGGCGGTGGTGGCGGTGGCGGTGGTGGCGGCCCGAGCGGCAGCACACCCGACACCGCACAGGGCTCAAACGACGACGGTGGAGGCAACCAGCCACCACCACCAGAACCGGACGGACCAAGTGGCAGCGGCTGAGAACGTACGACGCGCACCTCGCACCTACGGCAACTGGCGGCAGCCCGCCTCCGCGGGCATCGCCGGCCTGGGCATGCTCGGCACGGCCATCATGATGGGTGGCCTGCTGCTGGTGGTCATCGCGACGATGTCCGGCGGCATCAAGGCCGCACTCGTCACCCTGGTGGTCGTCGGCGTCGTGCTCGGGCTCCTGGTGACCAAGGACAAGCACGGGCAGTCGACGCTGCAACGGCTCTCGACCTACATTGGATGGCAACGAGCAAAGATGGCTAAGCACAACCTGTACCGCTCCGGCCCGCTCGGCCGGACCGCCTGGGGCAAGTTCCAGCTTCCCGGTCTCGCCTCGGCCTCCCAATTGAGTGAGTACCAGGACTCGTACGGCCGCCCGTTCGCGCTGCTCTACTACCCGAGCACCCGGCACTTCACGGTCGTCATCAACGCCGAGCCCGACGGCGCCTCGCTGGTCGACGAGGAACAGGTCGACATCTGGGTGGCGCACTGGGGCCAGTGGCTGGCGTCCCTCGGCCACGAGCCGGGCATCGTCGCCGCCTCGGTGACGGTGGAGAGCGCACCGGACACCGGGATCCGGCTGCGCCGCGAGGTCGGCAACAACATGATGGACGGCTCGCCGCCGATCTCCCGCGCCATGCTCACCGAGGTCGTGCAGACCTACCCGGAGGGCTCCGCGCTGGTCTCCGCCCGGGTCGCGCTGACCTTCAAGGGCACCGACCGGAGCGGGAAGCGGCGCAAGGAGGACGACATGGGCCGGGAGCTCGCGGCCCGGCTGCCCGCGCTGACCCAGAGCCTGAACGCCACCGGAGCGGGCGCTGCCCGGCCGGTCAGCGCCCAGGAGCTGTGCGAGGCCGTCCGGATCGCGTACGACCCGGCGTCCGCCTCGCTGATCGACGAGGCCCGCAGCCAGGGCATGCCGCCCGAGCTGCAGTGGACGGACGTCGGCCCGGCCGCCGCGCAGGCGTTCTGGGAGAAGTACCGCCACGACTCCGCCTGGTCGATGACGTGGCAGATGACACAGGCACCTCGCGGTGAGGTGTTCTCGTCGGTGCTGTCCCAGCTTGTCGGGCCACATCCCGATATCGACCGCAAGCGCGTCACGCTGCTCTACCGCCCGCTGGACGCCGGTACGGCGGCCCGGATGGTGGAGGCCGACAAGCGCAACGCGTCATTCCGCGCGACCACGTCCGCGCGGCCGTCCGCACGCAGCCTGGCCGAGGCCCGGGCAGCGGACCGGTCCGCGCAGGAGGAGGCCCGCGGCGCCGGCCTGGTGAACTTCGGCATGGTGGTGACCGGGACCGTGATGTCGGCGGAGCAACTGCCGGACATGGTGGCGGCGATCGACAACCTCGGCGCCACCGCGCGCGTGCTGCTGCGGCCGGCGTACGGCTCGCAGGACTCCGCGTTCGTCGCCGCGCTGCCGCTCGGCGTCGTGGTGTCGAGCCACCTCGCAGTGCCCGCCGGACTGCGGGAATCCCTATGATTGGGTTCAGCGCAGTGGCGTCTGGGGAGTCACAGTGAGCGACAAGAAGAAGAAGCAGAAGAAGCCCGTCGACCCGAGCAGGAGGGGCCGGCGGCCGATGCCGCGCGGCTGGCCCGGCGCGGGCGGCGGCTACTCGACGTACCTGCAGGCTCCGCAGGAGTGGCGCGGTACGACGGTGCAGGTCTGCGGGATGTGGCCGTTCTCGGCCGGCACCGGCAGCCCGATGGTCGGCGTACCGATCGGCCGGAACATCCTCTCCGGCGCGACCATGTGCTGCGACCCGATCAGCTGGTTCATGCGGGCCAAGCTGATCTCGAACCCGTCGATGTTCGTGCTCGGCAAGCCGGGTCTGGGCAAGTCGACGATCACCCGGCGGATGGCGCTCGGCCTGGCCGGGTACGGCGTCCAGCCGCTGGTGCTCGGCGACCTCAAGCCGGACTACAAGGACCTGATCGAGGCCCTCGGCGGCCAGGTCATCCAGCTCGGCCGTGGCCGCGGCCACCTGAACGTACTGGACCCGGGCGAGTCCCGCGAGGCCGCGCTGCGGCTCACCGGCAAGGCCCGGGAGGCGATCCAGGCCGACGCGCACGGCCGCCGGCAGACGATGGTCTCCGCGCTGATCGCCATCATGCGTAGCCAGAACCCGAACGACCGCGAGGAGACCATCCTCGACGAGGCGCTCAAGGTGCTCGACGAGCGCTTCCAAGGTACGCCGGTGCTCCGCGACCTGCTGCAGGTCATCCAGGACGCCCCGGACCGGGTCCGCAACGTGGCCCTGGACCGCGGCAGTCTGGACCGCTACCGGCAGATCACCGAAGGCCTGGAGGCGTCGCTGATCGGTCTGGTCGGCGGTGGCCGGCTGGGTGAGATCTTCTCCGAGCAGACCGACAACCCGATCCAGATGGACCGTCCGGTGGTCTTCGACGTGTCGAACGTCGACGACTCCGAGACCAGCCTGCAGGCCGCCGTACTGCTGGCCTGCTGGTCGTACGGGTTCGGCGCGGTTGCGGTCTCGCAGGCGCTGGCCGACGCCGGCCTGGAACCGCGGCGGCACTACTTCGTCATCCTCGACGAGCTGTGGCGGGTACTGCGGGCCGGCAGCGGCCTGGTCGACCGGGTCGACGCGCTGACCCGTCTGAACCGGCAGCGTGGTGTCGGGATGGCGATGATCTCGCACACCATGTCCGACCTGCTCGCACTGCCGAACCCCGAGGACCGGATGAAGGCGAAGGGTTTCGTCGAGCGTTCCGGCATGGTCATCTGTGGCGGCCTGCCGCGCGCCGAGATGGAGAACCTGACCGAGGTCGTGTCGATGTCGCAGGAGGAGCAGAACATGCTCGTCGGCTGGCAGGACCCGCCGGCCTGGGACCCGGCCACCGGCAAGGAGGCGGCGCCTCCCGGCCGGGGAAACTTCCTGGTCAAGGTCGGTGGCCGCCCGGGCATCCCGGTGCACGTCGGCCTGACCTCGGTCGAGCGGGAGATCAACGACACCAACAAGCTGTGGACGACCAGCGAGGACGGCAAGCCGCAGAAGGTCGAGATCGCGCCGGACGGCAGCGAGGCCGTCGTCGGCGAGTACAGCCTGGACGACCCGGCGATGCTGCCGCCCCCCGACCCGACCACCCGCGTGGTCGCCAGAACGGGAGTTGACGAGTAAATGGCCCAGGGCAAGAAGAGCACCGGACCGGGCTCGGTATCACCCGAGGCAATCTTCATCTTCGTCCTTGTCGGTGCCGTTGCGCTGGTGGTCTGCACGCTGTGGATCGCGCTGAAGGTCGCCTCCGCGATCAACGGAACGCATCCGGCCGGGAACCCGTTCGGTGCGATCGTCGATCTCGCCAAGGGCGAGCTGCACTGGTCCGGGGCCGCCACCGGCGTCCTGGTGATCGAGGTCGTGGTGCTGCTCGGCCTGGCCGGCGGCGCCTGGTGGCTGATCCGGAACAAGCAGCAGTCGGTCGGCCGGGTCGACCGGCAGGCGTCGCTGATGGCGAAGCGGTCGGAGATCTACAAGCTCACCCGTGAGGGTGCGCAGGCGAAGGCGAACCAGTTGGGCATCGCCGAGGCCGGCCCGGGCATCCTGATCGGCCGCACGGTGACCGACAACCTCGAGGTCTTCGGCAACTGGGAAGACATGCACGTCGACATCTGGGGTCCCCGTACCGGTAAGACCACCTCCCGGGCGGTGCCGGCGATCCTGGACGCCCCGGGCTGCGTCGTCGCCACCTCGAACAAGCGCGACATCGTCGACGCCACCCGCGGGCCGCGTTCCGAGAAGGGCCCGCTGTGGGTGTTCGATCCGCAGGAGGTCTGCGAGGAGCCGCCGAACTGGTGGTGGAACCCGCTGACCTACATCACCGACGAGACCAAGGCGCGCGAGCTCGCGGAACATTTCGTCGCCTCGCAGCGTACGGTCGGCGCCCAGACCGACGCGTTCTTCGACGCCGCCGGTACCGACCTGCTCGCCGGCCTGCTGCTCGCCGCCGCGGTGGCGAAGCGCCCGATCACGCAGGTGTACAGCTGGCTCGCCGACCAGCGCAACGACGAGCCGGAGCGGATCCTGCGCAACACCCCGGGCCTGCAGATGTCCGCGGACGGGCTCGCCGGTGTCATCAATGCGCCGGACAAGCAGCGCGCCGGTGTTTACGGTACGGCGCAGCAGAGCGCCCAGTTCCTGATCAACCGCAAGGTCACCCGCTGGGTGATCCCGAACGGCCCGAACGACAACCGTCCGCAGTTCAACCCGCACGAGTTCGTCCGCCAGGGCGGCACGCTCTACAGCCTCTCCAAGGAGGGCGCCGGTACGGCGGGTCCGCTGGTCACCGCGCTCACTGTCGCCGTCGTCGAGGCGGCCGAGCAGTTCGCGCGCGGCTGCGCACTCGGCCGGATGCCGAAGCCGCTCGTCGGCGTCCTGGACGAGGCCGCGAACGTCTGCCGGTGGAAGAACCTCCCCGACCTGTACTCGCACTTCGGTTCCCGCGGCATCGTGCTGATGACGATCCTGCAGTCCTGGGCGCAGGGCCAGGAGTGCTGGGGCGACCACGGCATGGAGAAGCTCTGGGGCTCGGCCAACATCCGCGTGTACGGCGGTGGCGGCGCCGACACGAACTTCCTCGAGCGGCTGAGCAAGATGGTCGGCGACTACGACATCCAGTCCAACTCGGCGTCGTACAACGAGGGCAAGCGTGGCACCAGCCAGCAGGTCCAGCGGCACAACATCCTCGAAGTCTCCGAGCTCGCCGCGATGCCGCCCGGTCGCGCGGTCGTGCTCTCGTCGGGTAACCCGGCCACGATGGTGAAGACCGTCCCGTGGTTCACCCGTCCGGACGCCGGTGCGGTCAAGGCGTCCCTGCAGAAGTACGATCCAGGTGCGGCGATGAACGCCCCGATGAGCAACAACCCGTGGGTGGCCTCGCAGCAGCCGGCGATCCAGCAACGTGGCCCGGAGAAGCCGATCTGGGAGCAGAACGAGGGAGGCAGCAGCGGTGGATGGTGAGCAGGAGCTCTTCTACCCGCACGTCGCCGAGTTCGTGGAAGACCGGCTGATCTACCTCTACACGCGGCGGCTCGGGCAGCAGTTCGTCTGGTGCCCGGAGTGGTACCGGCACGCGGAGGCGCTCAGCCGGCTGGACTCGATCTGGCGGGCCTGGGAGCACCTCCGGCTCGACCCCGCGACCGGGATGTCGGTCTGGTGGCGCGACCACGCGGACCCGCACATGATGGCGCTGCTCGACCCGGACGGCCCGTTCGCGGCCTGCCGGAACAACCAGCACACCGACTACCCGATCCCGCCGCTCCCGGTCCAGGAGCCGCCGGCCGGCCTGTTCTTCGACCAGCGGCAGCCGAACATCCGCGGCGTCTGAGGTGTGGAAGGCAGCTAATCTGCTGCTCGCGTTCCTCGTCGAGATCCTTGCCCTGGGCATCTTCGCGCGCTGGGGCTGGGACACCGGCGGTACGACCGCGATGCGCTGGCTGCTCGCCGTCGGGTTGCCGCTGCTGGCCGCCGTACTGTGGGGCCTGTTCGCAGCGCCGAAGGCGTCGCACGGTACGTCCGTCCACCGCTGGACCGTGAAGGTCCTCGTGTTCGGCCTGGCGGGTGCCGCCCTGTGGAGCCTGGGGCACCCGCTGCTCGGCCTCGTGTTCGTCGTCGTGGTCGCCGCGAACCTGGCGATCATCCACGTCCAGAAGCTGCAGCCCTAGTTACGTTCCCGGCGCCTGTCGATGTTCAGGTCGGGGGTGCCGGCGCGGCTCGGGTTCGGCTTGAGGGCCTTGCCTTGCTTGTCCCGGACCTGGGCGTGGCCACGGACGTGCAGGCGTTCCTGGGGAGGCTGCGCCTCGGGTGCTTCCTCCGGCGGGTTGCGGACCGCCTCGGACGCGTGCGGCTGGGCGTCGCGGGCCTCTTCGCGGTGCTCCTGCGCCGAGTCGTCGTACCCATCGGCGATCCGGTCCTCGGCACGGGCGTTGCGGCCCTCGATGGTGGCGAGGTTCTCCATCCGCCGGCCCCGGGCGTCGAGCTCGGCCGAACCGGGCTCGTCGGGATGGGCGGCCGCCTCGTCCCGTTCATGCCGTCCGTGGGCGCGGTCGGCGATCTCACGCTGCGTGTCGTTCGTGGCGAACTGCCGATGCGTCGCGCTCAGCTGCTCGTCGACGTACGCGAGCCGCATCGCCTCGTTGGCTTCCACGGTGGCCAGATCCTCCCCGCGGAGACGATGCTCCTCGAGCGTCTGCTGGTCCTTGGTGGCGAGCTCGAGTTCCTCGTTTCGCGCGGCCGTCTCCTCCTCGTCCAGGTGGACCTGCTCGTCCGTCTCTTCGAGGTGTTTACGGGCCTCGTCGTCGAGGTCGCGGGTCGGGTTCTGGTGAGCCTCGGCGCGAGCCTTGGCGGCACGCCGCTCACGCGCGCCCTCGGAGTCGTCGTCGCCCTGCTCCCGCTGTACCAGGTCGAGCTCGACGGACGGGTCGTCGTGGGTGTCGGGCATGCCGCTTCCTTTCGTCCGCTCCAAGATGCCGTACGCCGGGGTCAGCGGGTAGCGCCCGTGACCAGCCACCCGTCGCGGCGCTCCCGCAGCGTCAGCGTGAGGAACCGCAGCAGCATGTAGCCGCCGAACGCCCACCACAGCGCCACGATCCCGCCACCGAGCCACAGCACCGCCAGCGCCAGCGGCACGTACAGTGCGAGCGCCACTACCCCGGCCACCGCCAGGTACCGGCCGTCTCCGGCGCCGATCAGGACGCCGTCCAGTACGAACACGACGCCGTTCACCGGCTGCCACAGGGCCGAGACGATCAGGATGGCGGCGAGCGTACGACGGACCTCGGGATCCGTGGTGAACCACGGGACGTAGACGTCCCGCAGGCCCCACAGCGCGAGCCCGCCGATCAGCCCGGAGAACAGGCCCCACCACATCATCCGGCGGGTGATCGCCCGCGTCCCCGCGACGTCGCCGGCGCCCAGCGCGCGGCCGGTGAGCGCCTGCGCGGCGATCGCGATCGCGTCCAGGGCGAGCGCGAGGAACGACCACAGCGTGAACGCGACCTGATGCGCGGCGACGGACGTCGTACCGAGTGCGGTCGCGACGAACGTGAGCAGGATGATCGCGGCCCGGAGCGTGAGCGTCCGGACGATCAGCGGTACGCCCATCTGCGCCGACGCAAGGATGCCAGGGCGGTCCGGCCGGAGCTTGGCGCCGTCGCGGCGGGCGCCACGGACCACGACGACGACCAGCGCGATCCCGGCGCCGGTCTGCGCGAGCGCGGTCCCGAGGGCGGAGCCGGCGATGTTCAGGTGCAGGCCGTAGACGAGCAGGACGTTCAGCCCGATGTTCGCGAGGTTGGCCGTGATCGCGACGACCATCGGGGTCTTGGTGTCCTGCAGCCCCCGCAGTACGCCGGTGGCGGCGAGCAGGAGCAACATCGACGGGATGCCGAAGCAGGAGATCCGCAGGTACGTCACCGCGTGGTCGGCGACCTCCTGGGACGGATCGAACGCCCCGATCGCCTGTGGCGCCAGCGCCAGCCCGAGCAGAGCCAGTACGACCCCGAGCAGCAGCGCGAGCCAGAGGCCGTCGATGCCCTGCGCCAGCGCGCCCTTGTGGTCCCCGGCCCCGATCCGCCGGGCGACGGCGGAGGTGGTGCCGTAGGCAAGGAACACGCAGATCCCGACCAGGGTCTGCAGGATCGTCCCGGCGACGCCGAGGGCGGCGAGCTGCGGCGTACCGAGGTGGCCGACGATCGCCGAGTCGGCGAGCAGCATCAGCGGTTCGGACACCAGCGCGAAGAAGGCCGGGACCGCGAGCCGCAGGATCTCCCGGTCCTGATCGCCGAACAGCCGCCGCCTCACCGGGTGAGCACAAGCGTCAGGGGCATGACCGTTATTGTGCCTGACGCACCCTGTGGAAAACCTGGTCCGTCCCGGACTCCGGAAGAACCTTCCCAAGTTTTTCTTCTCCACAGTTGTGTACTGGAGAAACCGCAGGTCAGAGCGCATTTGTGGACAGTTTTTCGGCAGCTGTCCACAGGCTTGTTCCCAACCTGTGCACAGCACTTCGCCGAGTTACCCACAGCTCATCCCCACCCCCTGTGGATGACCAGGTGGCTTTGGGCGACAGGACCGGCGTACGGTCGCGAGGCCGATGCCGTCCGCCGAACAGAAATTGTCCGCGGGGCTGGCTATGGTTCGATCAGGTGTTCGAATCCGGCACCGATGATCGGCAGTGCTGGCGAGGAGGTCGGGCGAAGTGAGCGTGGCGGAGTTCCGCGGGGGCCAGGACGGCGGCCACGAAGAGCGCAGTCCGGCGATGGGCTTCGACCGCACCCCACCTCAGGATCTGGCGGCCGAGCAGTGCGTGCTCGGCGCGATGATGCTGAGCAAGGATGCGATCGCCGACGTGATCGAGAACCTGCGCGGCACGGACTTCTACCGTCCGGCGCACGAGGTCGTCTTCGACGCGATCACGGACCTGTATGCGCGCGGCGAGCCGGCCGACGCGATCACGGTCGCGGCCGAGCTCAACAAGCGCGGCGAGATGACCCGGATCGGCGGCGCGCCGTACGTCCACACCCTGGTCGCCGCGGTCCCGCTCGCGGCGAACGCGAGCTACTACTCGCACATCGTCCGGGAGAAGGCGATCCTCCGCCGCCTGGTCGAGGCCGGCACCAAGATCGTCCAGTTGGGGTATGCGGGTGAGGGCGAGGTCGACGACGTCGTCGACGAGGCGCAGGCGGAGATCTACTCGGTCACCGAGAAGCGCACCGCCGAGGACTACGCCCCGCTGAAGGACATCATGGAGGGCACCCTCGACGAGATCGAGGCGATCGACTCCCGCGGTGACGCGATGGTCGGCGTGCCGACCGGGTTCACCGACCTGGACGAGCTGACCAACGGACTGCACCCGGGCCAGATGATCATCGTCGCCGCCCGGCCCGCGATGGGTAAGGCGCTGGCGCTCGACACGCCGCTGCCGACGCCGAGCGGCTGGACCACGATGGCCGAGGTCGCGGTCGGCGACCAGTTGCTCGACGCCGAGGGGCTGCCGACGACGGTGGTCGCGGCGACCGAGGTGCTGGTGGACCGGCCGTGCTTCCGGCTGTCGTTCTCCGACGGCAGCGCGATCGTCGCCGACGCCGAGCACCAGTGGCGGGTCGAGGACGGCGGCCGCCCGGTGATCTGCACGACCGCCGATCTGTTCACGGCGATGTCGGCGAGTCCTGGGCTGACACCGTCGATCCCCGGATCGGAGCCGCGGCAGATCGCCGGGCACGGCTACCCGGCCGCGCTGACCGGCGAGGGGGAGCGGCGGCTCGAGTGGGTCGACCCGGTGGACAGCGTGCCGGTGCGCTGCGTCGAGGTCGACAACGCCGACCATCTGTACCTGGCCGGCAAGACCATGATCCCGACCCACAACTCCACCCTGGGCCTGGACTTCGCCCGCTCCTGCTCGATCAAGCACGGCCTGACCTCGTGCATCTTCTCGCTGGAGATGAGCCGCAACGAGATCACCATGCGACTGCTCTCGGCCGAGGCGAAGGTGCCGCTGCACCACATGCGCAACGGCAAGATGACCGACGAGGACTGGGCCCGGCTGGCCCGCAAGATGGGCGAGGTCTCCGAGGCCCCGCTGTTCATCGACGACTCGCCGAACCTGACGATGATGGAGATCCGCGCCAAGGCCCGCCGCCTCAAACAGCGCCACGACCTGAAGCTGATCATCATCGACTACCTGCAGCTGATGACGTCCGGCAAGAAGGTCGAGTCCCGCCAGCTCGAGGTCTCCGAGTTCTCCCGCTCCATCAAGCTCCTCGCCAAAGAGCTCGAGCTCCCGGTAGTCGCCATCTGCCAGCTGAACCGAGGCTCCGAACAACGCTCCGACAAACGCCCCATGGCCTCCGACCTCCGCGAATCCGGCAGCCTGGAACAGGACGCGGACGTCGTACTGCTGTTGCATCGGGAGGATGCGTATGAGCGGGAGTCGACTCGGCCGGGGGAGGCGGACTTCATTGTGGCCAAGCACCGGAACGGGCCGACGGCGGATGTAGTGGTGGCGTTCCAGGGGCACTATTCGCGGTTCGTGGACATGGCTCACGACGGCTGAGCTCTCGGTCGGCGCGGCCGGGTCAGTTGGTGACCGAGGCGTGCGCGCGGGCTGAGAGTTCGGACCAGGCGTCCCATTCGGTGAGTCGGCGTTCGTAGATGCTGCGGACGATGCCGGGTGCCTGCGCGCCGAACAGGACCCGCAGGGGCGGTTTGTCGGCATCGACGATCTCGAGCAGCGCCTGCGCCGCCGCGGTCGGATCGCCGGGCGCCTGCGCGCTACGGCGGGCCGCGGCCTCGGCGCGCATCGGGTCGTACGCGCCGAGTGGGTTGCTGTGCCGCGCCGAGGCTCCCGACCAATCGGTGGCGTAGCCGCCGGGTTCGACGAGCGTGACCGCGATGCCGAACCGGGCGACTTCTACCGCGAGCGACTCGCTGAGCGCCTCGAGGGCCCACTTCGACGCGTGGTACGCACCAAGATTCGCGAACGCACCGATGCCTCCGATCGAGGACACCTGGACGATGTGGCCGTGACCGCGTTCGCGCATGCCCGGAAGGGCAGCCTGCGTGACGTGCAGTGCGCCGAACAGATTGGCTTCGAGTTGGTCGCGTAGTTCGGCGTCGGTGACCTCCTCGACCGCACCGAAGTGTCCGTAGCCGGCGTTGTTGACGACCACGTCGAGTCGGCCGAGGCGGTCTTCTGCGTCGGCCACCGCGGATCGAGCGGCGTCCGCGTCTGTCACGTCGAGAGCGAGCGGAACGAGCGTCTCGGGGAACGCAGCGGCCAGGTCAGCGAGCGCGCTGACATTTCGGGCAGTTGCCGCGACACGGTCGCCGCGGTCCAGAGCCGCCTGCGCGAACGCCCGGCCGAAGCCGCGCGAGGTACCCGTGATGAACCAGTTCTTCGGATCGATGGTGTCTGTCATGTGCCCACCATCGCTCGCCGATCCGGCTCCAAACAGGTACCCGTTTACCTGGGAACAGCAGACCCCTGACCGCTGCCGCCTTGGTGGATGTGGATGTGGATGGCGGCGGTTGCGCAGGTTGCTGCGAGGACTAGTAGTGCGGTGACTGCGGCGGCCAGTCGGAGGAGGCCGGTGGCGGAGGTTGGGGCGGCGAAGTAGAGGCTGCCGAGGCCCGCGACCGCTACGACCTCGGCGAGTACGGGGCCGGTGGAGTTCAGTGCGGAGATTGCCGAGGCGAGTCGTGGTTCGACGCGCGAGGTGATCTGCGCGATCAGTGGGCTGTAGCCGGCGGCGTGCCCGGCACCGGCGAGGAGCAGGAGGGCTGTGGCGCCGATCGGGTGCCATTCCTCGCGATAGGCGAGCACCAGGAGGAGCATCCCGGTCGCGTACACCAGTGGGCCGGCGATCGGCAGGGCGCGTTGCACCCAGCGCGGACAGGCGCTCCAGGTGAGGCTCAGTACGCCGAAGCCGATGGCGTACGGGACGAAGGCCAACCCGGCCTGCAGCGGGGTGTAGCCGAGGTGGGACTGTAGATGCAGGGTCAGCGTCAGCAACAGGACGGTGTAGCAGCCCATAACGATGCAGCAGGCAACCAATCCCAGTTGGAGCTCCCGCGGCTTCAACGCGGCGAGGTCGAGTACGGGATGCAGTGACCTGGTCTCGTGACGTACGAAGAGCGCGAGCAGGAGACCTCCGCCCGCCAGCATGATCCACACCCAGGCCGGCCAGCCGTGGGATCCGCCGAAGATGAGCGGGAGCGTGATCGCCGTCATGGCCGCGGTCAGCAGCGCCACCCCGCCGAGATCCAGGTGAGCAGGCTCTCGGGAACGCGAGCTCGGCAGGTACCGCGCCCCGACGGCGAGCACGATCACACCGATCGGGCCGTTGACCAGAAACACCGGCCGCCAGGACAGCCCGAACAGGTCGGCACCAGCAACGAGCCCACCGCACACCTGGCCGAGCGCGACTCCCAACGCGAGCACCATGCTGTAGAGGCCGATCGCCTTCCGACGCTCGGCACCCTCCCACTGCAGGTGGATGAGCGAGAAGACCTGTGGTGTCAGCAAGGCCGCCCCGACCGCTTGCGCGATCCGGCACACGATCAGCATCGACGGACTGACCGAGATCCCGCACAGCACCGAGGCCGCGGTGAACCAACTCAGCCCGATCAGGAACGCACGCCGGTGACCGATGACGTCCCCGATCCGCGCGCAGGTGACGAACAGTACGCCGGTGGTCAGCAGGTAGCTCGATACGACCAACTGGATCTCGGCGTCGTTCGCGTCCAGACCGCGACGAATGGTCTCAGCCGCCACGGAGACGATCGAGCCGTCGATCGACGCCATCGCCTGCCCGGCAAGCAGAACAGCAAGCATCGACCGCCGACGCGCGGCACTTCTCACAAGACTGTTGCCCACACCCAAAGCCTCGGCCAAGCCGCCGCCGACGGTCTTGAACGAATATGCGGATCGCTCCAAGGCCGCTGGAAGTGTCGGTGGGGGTCGGTAGGTTTTAGAGGTGCGCGTGACCAGAACGTTGGCGGAGAGTCCGCAGGTGGTGGTGCGGGTTGTCGAGTGCAGCGACGATCAGGTTGGGTGGTCGTCGCCTGAGCAGGCGACTGCGGCGCACCTTGTGCTGGTTCGGAGCGGTCGGTTCCGGTTGCGTTCCGAGGGGCGGCGGGTAACGGTTGATCCGACCACTGGCTACCTGGAGGCGCCGGGTCATGAGGCGCGGTTCTCACACCCCGCAGGGGGCGACGTCTGTACGTCGATCAGCCTGCCGGGGGAGCGGCTGAGCGAGGGGATCGACGGGCACCGCCGGCCCGACGTGCGGGTAGACGGACGGCTCGAGCTGGCTCATCGGATGCTCCTGCGTACCGGTGCCGACCCGGACTTTGCGGCCGTCGAGGCGGTCGTGACTCTGCTCCGGCTGGCGCTGCGAAAGGAGCCTGATGAGCTGCCGGCGCCCGGACGGTACGCGCTCGCGGATCGTGCGCGCGATGCGATGCTCGCGGACGATCCGATCAGTACGAGCCTGATCGCGCTGGCCGACGCGCTCGGTGCGTCGCCGTCACACCTGAGCCGTACCTTCCACCATCACGCGGGGATGAGCCTCAGCCGCTACCGCAATCGCGTCCGGGTGAGTCGAGCGCTGCAGCGGCTCGCGGACGGCGAGGCCGACCTCGCCGGCCTGGCGATCGCCCTCGGCTTCAGCGACCAGGCGCACCTGACCCGCAGCATGCGGCGCGAGCTGGGCCAAACCCCGCGACGAGTCCGCAGCCTGCTCGCGACGCCGGCACCGAACGACCCTGCAGCACGCCCGATCGAGCAGAGGTAGGTGAGGTCGCGGCGTCGCGCAGTTAGTCGACTTGCGGGCTGTCCCAGGTGGAGAGGCAGAACGGATGGCCTGCCGGATCGGCGTACACGAAGCAGTGGTCGGAGTTCGGCTGGTACGTGAATCGGGTCGCGCCGGCGGCCAGTACGCGGGTCTCCGTCGCCTCCAGGTCGTCGACGTAGAACTCGAGATGCATCTCCATCGGGACCTCGCCGTCCGGCCACTGCGGTGGACGGAAGTCCGCGACCTGCTGGAACCCGATGTCCCCGTCGGGCCCGGTGGTGATCGCCCAGTGTTCGTTGCCCTTCGCAACACCGCGGGTGATCTCGGCGTAGAAGTTGGCGAGGGCAAGCGCGTCGGGTGCGTTCACGGTGACGCCGCTGAACTTGATCCGATCCGACATCAGCCGACCTCCGTGCCCTCGTACGTCGCGGTCAGCTCGGTCCAACGCTCGTGCCACGCGGTTGCGGGCTTCTCGTTGGACCAGCCGCCTTCGTGAGTGGGGCCGTCCGCCATCAGTGACCGCCTCAGATCTTCGAGGTGCGCCTGCCAGCCCGCTCCGTAGTAATGCAGCTTGCCGACCGGCAGACCGCGCTCCTCGACGACCAGCCTGGTCCGCGAACCTTCCGCGGTGAGCCAGGCCTCGAGTTGACCCTCGTCGTCCGTGCCCGGCTCGGTGGTGAGCAGCAGATGGTGCGGCGCCTCGCAGACCTCGATCCGCGCCGGGCCGTTCCAGGTGCTGGTGAAGACGGCCTGAACCGTCCCGCCGACGCGCAGCTCACCCGATACCTCGGCGATCCAGCGCGCGAGTCGTTCCGGTGTCGTGCACGACTGCCACAGGTCGTCGATGTCGGTGTCGTACACGTCCTCGACGCGGACGGCTCCGCGGGTCTCGTCGAGCGCCCTCATGGTCCCGATCAGCTTCACTTTCGCGCCTTCTTTCCGCGGGCTATTTCGGTGTGCAACGCGTCGAGCCGGTTTCGCCACAGCGCGCGATAGCCGTCCAGCCATTCGTCCACCTCGACGAGCGCCTCGGGGCGCAGCGTGTAGATCCGTCGCTGCGCCTCCTGACGTACGTCGACCAGCCCGGCCTCCCGGAGCACGCGCAGGTGCCGGGAGACGCCGGGCCGGGCGATCGGCAGCGCGTCGGCGAGCTCGCCGGCCGCGGCCGGATGATCCCGGAGGATCGCCAGCATCGTGCGTCGGCTCTCGTCGGCCAACGCGTGCAGTACCGCATCCATGGATGCAATGTACCCAATCAGTTACGTACCCACAAGGGTACGTACGTCAGGAGCTGAGGCGTGCTACTGCGACGAAGACGGTCAGCACCAGCAGGATGGTGTTGATCGCGACGTTCGGGTACTCCGACCGGCGCCCGTGGGTGACGATCGCGCCGAGCATCGTGGCGGCGAGGCCGATGGCGGCGGCGGGCACGAGCCAGGTGGCGGTGTCGAACACGCGGGGCAGGATCAGCCCGAGGGCCCCGGCGATCTCGGCGACGCCGATGAACTTGATCAGGCCGATCGGGAACGGAGTGGCCCAACCCATCCGCGGATTGGCCCCCAGCGATGCCTTGGTCGCGGGGGCCTTCGCCGCGCCGGAGAGCAGGAAGAGCGCGGCGAGTACGCCGGAGATGATCCAGACCGCGACGTTCATGCCGCGATCGGCTGGCCGACGCGGACCTGCTTGAGGGCGCGCGCCCACGACTCCAGCTGATCGAACAGCACGGTCGCCTGGTCGGCGTACTGCGGTCCCGGCCGGAACGTACTGAAGTTCTCGAAGTCGGTGAACATCGAGAACGACAACTGCTGCCGTACGTCCGCGAGCTGCAACTCGGCGCTGATCGCGCGCAGGTGCTCGATCGCCCGCGCGCCGCCGAGCGAGCCGTACGACACGAAGCCGGCCGCCTTGTTGTTCCACTCGGCGTACAGGTAGTCGATCGCGTTCTTCAGCACACCGGACGTGGAGTGGTTGTACTCCGGGGTGACGAACACGAAGCCGTCGTACGCCGCGATGGTCGCGGCCCACGCCTTCGTGTGCTCGCCGGCGTACTGCCCGGCGGCCGGCGGCATCGCCTCGTCCAGGTGCGGCAGCGGGTAGTCGAGCAGGTCGATCAGTTCATAGGTGGCGTCCGTACGGCGCGCGGCCTGCTCGACCACCCAGTCGGCCACCGCCTTGCCGTTCCGCCCGGGGCGGGTGCTGCCGAGGATGATGGCGATCTTCAGGTCGCTCATGGCGACGACTCCTTCGGGGGGGATGACTTGAATGTTCATGTCAATAGCCAAGGTAAGCCGGTTAACATGAAAGTTCAAGTCAACTCGGTCCTGGCTATGCTGCAGTCATGGGGAGTGAAGTGGCGGAGGAGGCGGTCGAGCCGCGCTGGTTGCTGCCTGCCGAGCTGGAGACCTGGCAGACGCTGCAGCTGATGATGGCGCTGCTCACCGGCGCGCTCGGGGAGCAGCTGCAGCGCGACTCCAACCTGAGCTTCCTGGAGTACTACGTTCTGGCCGGCCTCTCGGATCAGCCGGACCACACAATGCGTCTGAGCCGGCTCGCGATCCTGACCAACTCCGAGCTCTCCCGGCTCTCGCATCTGATCCGCCGCCTGGAGAACCGTGGGCTGGTACGTCGCGAACCCGACGCCGCCGACGGACGCTTCACGAACGCGATCCTCACGACCGACGGCTACGCCGAACTCGTCAAGGCCGCCCCCGGCCACGTCGAACTCGTCCGCCAACTGGTCTTCGACCCGCTGACCGAGACCGACCGCCGCGCCCTCCACAAAGCCCTGTCCAAACTCCTCCCGGGCCTTGGCGGCGCCTGCTAACGGCGGATGCCCTCGAGGGTCAGCTGTACATAGCGCCGCCAGTCGCCGGCGCCGGTCATGGTCGCCATCGCTCCGCGGGTGATGAGGATGAAATCGTCGGAGCTGAAGTCCTCGCGCAGGTGGCCGGCTTCGACCGCGCGTCGGACGATCTGTTCGGTGACGGCCGAGAACTCGGCCTTCTCCGCCGCGATCTCGTTCCAGTCGGGCTTCTCCGGCCCGAGGAGCGCGAGGCAGAACGCGGCGTCGGTGCGCGCGGACTCCAGGTAGCCGTAGAGCAGTTGCTCGAACGCGGTCCACGGGTCTTCGGCCTGGTCGGCGCTGCGGGCGAGCGCGGTCATCGCGGCGAAGCGCCGGCCGATGATCGCCGCGATCAGCGCCTGCTTGTCAGCGAAGTGCCGGTAGAGCGTGCCGACGCCGAGCCCGGCGCGCGCCGCGATCTCGTCCATCTGCACGGCGTCGCCGTGCTGGGCGAACAGCTCGCCGGCCGCGTCGATGACCGCGTCGCGATTGCGCCTGGCGTCCGCGCGCAACGGGCGGTCGCTGGAGGTCATGTCTGCACTCTAGTTGACGGGAACCCAGGGCCGGGCCTAGATTCGGAACCGGAATTCCTGTTCATGTTATGAGAGGCGTACTGATGATTGCCGTCACCACACCGACCGGGCAGATCGGCTCCGAGCTGGTCGGCCTGCTGCTCGACCAGGACGCTCAGGTCCGTGTCATCGTTCGCGACGCGTCCCGGCTGAGCGACGCGGTTCGCGAGCGGGTCGAGATCGTCGAGGGCTCGCACGACGACGCGGCCGTGCTCGACAAGGCCTTGCCGGGCGCCGATGCACTGTTCTGGCTCGTCCCGCCGAACCCGCAGGCGTCGAGCGCGGAGGCGCACTACCTCAACTTCGCCCGTGCCGGGCGGGCCGCCGTCGCTCGTCACGGCGTGGGGCATGTCGTCGCGGTTTCCAGTGCGGGACATGGCTGGCCGACGCGGGCCGGCGTACTCTCCGCAGCCTTCGCGATGGACGTAGAGCTCGCGGCATCCGGTGCGGCGTACCGCGCGCTGGGCCTGCCGTTCTACATGGAGAACCTCTTCCGGCACCTCGAATCCATCCGCACGCAGGGGACGTTCTCGCTCACGGGCGCCGGCGATCACCCGCTGGCCATGATCGCGACGCGCGACATCGCCCGTACGGCCGCCGGTCTGCTCGTCGATCTGGCCTGGAGCGGTCAGGAAGACCTTCCGGTGTACGGGCCTGATCGCCTGACTCCGGACGGTATGGCGGAGGTGCTCAGCCAGGAACTCGGGCGTCCGATCACCTACCGCCGCGTGCCGATCGAGGATTACGGATCGCTGCTGCGCTCCCAAGGTGCCGACGATCAGGCGGTGCAGGACGTGGCCGAGGCGTTCGCCGCACACGACGAAGGCATCTACGACGCGGACTGGTCGAGAGCCGCCATCACGGGCACGGACTTCCGTACGTGGTGCCGGGAGGTGCTCAAGCCTCGCGTCTGATTCAGCGGTCCTTCCAGCGCTCGGCGGAGATGGATTCCTGGGCGAGGAGGCGCAGGGAGGCGATCAGGGTTTCGCCGAGGATGGTGCCGATGACCACCGATTCGGCCAGTTGGTCGCGGGTCGGGTTGGTGGTGACGGCGTCGATCTCCAGTTGGGTGAAGGCTTCGACGGCGTCGGCGTACGTGTCGAGGTGGGCGACGAGGTTGTCCTGGCCGAGCGTGCGGAGCGCGGCGATGGTCTCGACGAGCGTGGCCAGCGCGGGCGCCTCGGGGTCGACCGACCAGCCGCGGTCGTGGATCAGGTCCGCGACCTGAGCGGTCGCCGCCGTACGGGCCTCGTCGGTTGCAGACAGCCGGCGGGTCGGAGTCAGAGCGCGATGCGCGCGGCCGATCTGCTCGTGCAGCGGCTCGGTGTCCGCGTCGAGCGACTCGAGGATCTCCTTCACGGTGGCCACCGGTACTCCTGCCAGTTCGATCAGGGCCCGGATCAGGCGCAGCCGGCGGACATGGGTCCCACCGTACGCCGCCTGGTTCGGGCTGCTGAGCTCGCCCGCGGGCAGCAGGCCCTCGCGCAGGTAGTACTTGATCGTCGGCACCGGGACGTCGGTGGCCTTGCTGAGTTCCCCGATTCGCATGGCTTGCCTTCCTGTCGTCTGTGATGGATAGTAGCAGTATCCATAAGCGGATATCTGAACTATCCATAAGGAGGCGAGTCAGATGATCCTGCTCGTACTGATCCTCGGCACCCTCGCCTTCCGGGCGCTCGGTGCGCTCGGCGTCCGGCGGTTCGCGACCTGGCCGGTCGCCGCGGCGCACGCGATGTCCGTGATGCTGCTGCTGACCGCGAGCGCGCACTTCGTACCGGCGAGCGTGACGGTGATGCCGAACCACGCCGACATGGTGCGGATCGTGCCGCCGTTCCTGCCGTCCGCCGACGCGCTCGTCTACCTGACCGGAGTCTTCGAGCTGCTCGGCGCCATCGGCCTGGTGGTGACTGCGACGCGCAAGCCGGCCGGCTACGCGCTGGCCGCGCTGTTCGTCGGGCTCCTGCCCGCGAACATCCACGAGGCGGTCGCGGACATCTCGTTCGGCGGCGCGGAGGCGACGCCGCTGTGGCAACGCATCCCTGAACAGGTTCTCTACATCGCCGTCGCGCTGTGGATCGCGCGGACGTCCCGCGTCAGCACACCAGTCGAGAAAGAAGAGGTCTACGCATGACCGACGCATCCCGCGTCATCGCCGGTGTCATCCTGCTCACCGTCGTGACGATCCAGTTCGGCGGGTACTTCATGACCAAGATCGTCCGCGGCCAGGTGCCGATGACCGACTTCCAGAAGTCGTTCGCCCGTGCCGGTCACGCCCACGCCGGAGTTCTGGTGATCCTCAGCCTGGTCGCCCTGCTGTACGTCGACCAGACCGGCCTCACCGGGTTCTGGCTGTGGGTCGCCCGGCTCGCGATGCCGGTCGCCGCGATCCTGATGTCCGGCGGGTTCTTCGCGTCCTCGGCCGGCAAGGACCGGACCCAGCCGAACCAGTTCCTCTGGGTCCTCTGGTCAGGCGCGGTCTGCCTGGCGATCGGCGTCCTGACGCTCGGAGTCGGCCTGATCGTTGCCTGAGGCCCCGAACGACTGCTTGAGCTGGTCGCCCACCCGGCCGATCAGCGCAGCGGTCTCCGGCGTGGCGTGGTCGACCACGAACGGCGCGACAGCAGCAATCGCGGCAACCTGGGTCAGCAGCAGCGCGGGCGTGTCCGCACTGAACCGCACGGTGCACGTCGACGAATCGACCGGCTCGACGATCCCGCGCACAATCCCCTCGAAGGTTGCGGAGACAGTGGCTGCAGATGCCCGTACGGTCAGATGGACGGAGTGCTGGTACTGCGCCGACGCGAACGACTCCACCAGGTACGACGGCCCGTCCAGCACGCGTGGGGTGAAGCGATGCAGTACCGGCGTCACCGACGAGATCCGGTCGACGCGGAAGCTCCGCCAGTCGTCCCGTTCCGGATCGAAGGCGAGCAGGTACCAGCGCCAGGCCAGCGTCAGCAGCTGATGCGGCTCCACCCGGCGTCGCGTCGCACCGCGTGCGCGTCCTTGGTAGTCGAAGGCAACGATCTCGTGGTTGCGGCAGCAGCGGGCGAGGACGGCGAGGGCGCCCGGATCGACCTGCGGTACGCCGGGACGCGGGATCGCCTCCGCGGCCGAGCCGACCGCCGCGAGTTGTGGCCGGAGCCGCGCGGGCAGGACCTGCTCCAGCTTCGCGAGCGCGCTCATCGAGCTGTCCGCCATCCCGCTCAACCCGCCGCCGGCCGCGCCGACGAGACCGAGCGCGACGGCGATCGCCTCGTCGTCGTCCAGTTGCAGCGGCGGCAGGTGGGTTCCGGATCCGAGCCGGTAGCCGCCCGCGGTCCCGGTGGTGCCGGTCACCGGGTAGTCGAGTGAACGGAGCCGCTCGACGTCTCGCCGTACGGTCCGTTCGGTGACGCCGAGGCGGTCGGCCAGCTCGTGCCCGGACCACTCGCGCCGACTCTGCAGCAATGACAACAGCCGCAGCAGCCGGCCGGGCATTTCCTTGCGGGCACTCATCCATCCATGATCGCTTGCGGACAAGATATGTCCGCAAGGGGCTCTAGCGTGACTTTCATGATGCTGACGACGACAAGCAAGGGGTACGACGAGGCGCGGCTCGGGTTCCAGCGCCGCGACCCGCACCGGCCAGCGGTGGTCTTCCCGGTCACGAGCGCGGACGAGATCGAGGAGGCGGTGCGCTACTCGATCGACCACGACCTGCGGATCGCTGTCCAGGCTGCAGGGCACGGACTCAACGAAGGGATCGACGGCGGGGTGCTGATCGCGACCGCCGGTTTCAACGGTGTGACGGTCGACGCCGGCCGGAAGACGGCCTGGATCGAGGCGGGCGCGACCTGGCGGGACGTACTGACCGCAAGCGCGCCGTACGGTCTCGCGCCGCTGTCCGGCAGCGCGCCGGGCGTCGGCGCGATCTCGTACACGCTCGGCGGCGGGCTGGGGTTGATGGCGCGGCGGTACGGGTACGCCGCGGACCACGTCCGGCGGATCGAGGTGGTGACTCCGGACGGCGTCCGGCGGAACGCGGAGGAGGACCCGGATCTGTTCTGGGCGTTGCGCGGCGGCGGTGGGAACTTCGGTGTGGTGACGGGGATCGAGGTCGACCTGTTCGACGTACCTACGATCTTCGGCGGGAGCCTGTACTTCGACCTCGCCGAGTACCCGGAGGTGCCGGAGCAGTGGCGGGAGTGGACGCAGTCGGTGCCCGACGAGGTGACGTCGGCGATCGCGATCCTGCCGATCCCGGACATCCCGCAGGTGCCGGAGCCGGTGCGCGGGAAGTACGTCGGCCAGGTCCAGCTCGCAATCCTCGGCGAACGGGGCGAGGAGCTGATCGCACCGTTGCGGGCGATCGGGACGCCGGTGCTCGACACGGTGGGCGTGATCCCGTACGTCGACTCGGGCCAGATCTTCGCGGAGCCGGAGCGCCCGGACAGTTACAGCTCGCGCAATGTGCTGCTCGACGACCTCAACGCCCTCAAGACGCTGCCCGAGCTGGCCGGTCCGGGAGCGTCACGGATGCACGTGATCGGGATCCGCCACCTCGGCGGCGCGCTGGCCCGTGAACCGGAGATCCCGAACGCCGTCGGGCGCCGTGCGGCGAAGTACTCGTTGACCGTCCTCACCCCGGGGAAGGGCACCGGTGGCGACAAGGTCCTCGAACCGTGGCGTACGGCAGCCGTTGGCCGCGCCCTCAACTTCAGCTTCGGGAAGCTGACCGCCGCCGAGGTGGCCGACGCGTACGACGACTACAACCGGCTCACCAACCTCCAACGCCGCTACGACCCGACGAGGCGACTCTGGGCGAACCACCAGCTCACAGAGCTGCGGTGACGTCCACCTCGACCAGTTGCCCGGGGAATCCGAGCTGTGCGACGCCGAGCAGTGTGCTCGCCGTGGTGAAGGCCGGCGCGAGTGGTGAGGCGTTGAGCTGCGTCCAGACCGCGCTCAGGTCGGCGCGGTCCGAGCTGGCGACGTAGATCACCGTACGGACGACGCTCTCGGGGGTGGCGCCCACGGACTCGAGAGCGGTCAGGATGTTGGCGATGACCTGCGCCGTCTGCCCTTCGAGGCCGCCCGCGGCCAGCTCGCCGGAGGCTTGCAGCGGACACTGCCCCGCCAGGTACACCAAGGTGTCCGCCTGCACTCGCGTCACGTGGTGATAGCCAGGCGTCGCATGCAGGCCGTCAGGGTTGCTCCGCTCGATCGTCACGGCCCGAGCCAACGCGATCCGTCACGCCTGGGTCAACAGATTTAGTACATAGCGCTTCTGCCACGGCGTCTCGACCGCGTGCTTGTCATAGTGCTGCCGTACGTACGCGACGGCTTGGTCAGCAGGCACACCGTCCAGTACGGCGAGGCAGGCGAGCGCCGTACCGCTCCGGCCGCGGCCGCCGTCACAGGCGAACTCGACGCGACCGGTCGCGGTGCGCTCCAGCGCCGCGCGAAACTCTGTCAGTGCCTGAGTCCGATCCGACGGGAGCCGGAAGTCCGGCCACTTCACCCAATGCGTCTCCCAGGGGACGTCGGGCGGCTCCTTGCCGAGCAGGTACACGCCGTACGTCGGAAACGGCGCTGCCGCCGGGCCGTGCCGCAGACCGCGTCCGCGGACCAGCCGCCCCGACGGCAGCTCCATCACTCCTGGTGCGTCCTTCTCCCACAAGCCCACAGGGTCAAATTACTAGTCTTTCCTCCGTCGACGTGGAGAACAGGTGCACCTTTTCCGGGTCCGGAGCGAGGTAGACCTCGGTGCCCTTGTCGTTGTGCAGGCGGGTGCCGATCCGGGCGATGATCTGCTGGTTCTCGGCGTGGTCTGCAGAGCCGTACAGGAACGCGTCCGAGCCGAGCTCCTCGATCACCGACACCTTGACGGGCAGGCCCTCATCGGCAATGTGCAGCGCCTCGGGGCGGACACCGATCGTCAGCGTCTTGTCGGCACCGGCCTTGGCCAGCAACTCGCGCGCGATCGGGACCACGTAGTCGCCGATCTTCGCGCCGCCGTCGGTGATCTCGGCGGTGATCAGGTTCATCGCGGGGGAGCCGATGAAGCCGGCGACGAACTTGTTCTTCGGCCGGTCGTAGAGGTTCAGCGGGGTGTCGACCTGCTGCAGCTTGCCGTCGCGAAGCACCGCAACCCGGTCGCCCATCGTCATCGCCTCGACCTGGTCGTGGGTGACGTAGACAGTGGTGACGCCAAGCCGGTGCTGCAGCTCGGCGATCTGCGTACGGGTCTGAACGCGCAACTTGGCGTCGAGGTTCGACAGCGGCTCGTCCATCAGGAACACCTGCGGGTTACGCACGATCGCACGCCCCATCGCGACCCGCTGACGCTGACCGCCGGACAGCGCCTTCGGCTTCCGGTCGAGGTACTCCTCCAGACCGAGCAGCTTGGCCGCCTCCATGACGCGCTTGGCGCGGTCGTCCTTGTGGATGCCCTGCATCTTCAGGGCGAAGCCCATGTTGTCGGCCACCGACATATGTGGGTACAGCGCGTAGTTCTGGAACACCATCGCGATGTCGCGTTCCTTCGGCGGCGCGTTCGTGACGTCGCGGTCGCCGATGAAGATCGCTCCATCATTCACCTCTTCGAGCCCGGCCAGCATCCGCAGTGCTGTCGACTTGCCGGACCCGGACGGGCCGACGAGCACCATGAATTCGCCGTCCTCGATATCCAGGTCGAGCGTATCCACTGCGGCCAGGTCGGTGCCCGGGTAGACCCGGGTCGCTCCCTTGAACGAGACAGTTGCCATGTCGCGCTTCCTCTCCTCCGCCGGCAGGAACGTGCCGGACGATCCGTAGCAAAGGCCCCCAGGTCTTGGGTGTCTGGCTCGGTGATTCATCACCGAAGTGTTAGTTGCAACGACCGCGGCCGAACTTACATTCCCTCGTGAACGAAGGGGGCAGGTCAGAAGAACCGGCCCTCGGGCCCGGCCGAGTCGGTGATCAGGTCGAGCAGGGCGGTGGTCGCCCGGCTCGATCGCCGGCCGCCCGCGGTGACGACTGACAGCGTCCAGGTCAGGTCGATGCCGGTGAGCGCCACCTTGGTGACCCCCGGCTCGGCGGCGAGCTGGACGTCGGGGACCACCGCGACGCCGAGTCCGGCGCCGACGTAGTCCGGGATCGCGGTGAGCTCCGGCACCTCGACCTGGATCCGCCGCGGCCGGCCGAGCGCGTCGAAGGCCCGGTCGATCTGCCGGCGGTTCCCGAAGCCGGGCGGCATGTCGATGAAGCGCTCGTCGATCAGATCGTCGAGGCGTACGGCGTCCCGTCCGGCCAGCCGGTGCGTCGACGGCACGAGCGCCACGAACGGCATGGTCGCGAGGTCGTGGACGTCGAGTCCGGGCAGCTCGGACCGGGGCAGGCCGAGCAGTGCGAGATCGAGCCGGCCATGCCGTACATCGTCGGCGAGGCCGGTGGATCCGGTCGGCGAGGTGGTGACCTGTACCTCCACCAGCGGGTACTTGTGGTGAAAGGTGCCGAGCAGGTCGGCCAGGTCGACCAGGCTGAGCCGGGCCAGAGTCCCGATCCGGACGTTGCCGCGCAGCCCGGACGATGCCTCCTCGACCACGGCCCGTGCGCGGTCGAGCGCCTCGAGCGCCGCCTTCGCCTCGGGCAGCAACGCCTGGCCGGCGGCCGACAGTACGACCCGCCGGGTCGAGCGGTCGAAGAGGGTCGTCTTCAGATCGGTCTCCAGCGCGCGGACGCCGGCCGACACCGTGGACTGGACCGTGAACAGCCGTTGCGCCGCTCGGGTGAAACTCAGCTCCTCGGCGACCGCGACGAAGTACTCCAGCTGGCGGCTGTCCATAGCTCCGAATTATCGAGGATCTCGATAAGAGCATGCAAGAACTTTCGTTGGACTCGATAGATCCGTCGCGGCACGCTGGAACCATGTCCACCATGACCTCTTCGCGGACCGGCGTACGGATCCGGTTCGCGCACGCTCCGGGATTCTGGGTGATCGCGGCGGCCTTCCTCACCACGATGGCCTTCTCGACGATCCCGACTCCGCTCTATGCGATCTACCAGCAGCGCGACGGCTTCCCGACGTTCATGATCACGGTGATCTTCGCCAGCTACGCGGTCGGCGTGATGGCCTCGCTGTACCTGGCCGGCCACGTCAGCGACTGGCTCGGCCGTCGCCGGGTAGCGCTGCTCGCGGTCCTCGCCGAGGCTCTGTCCGCGGCGATCTTCCTGATCTGGCCGGCCGTCCCGGGGCTGCTGCTCGCCCGGTTCATCTGTGGCGTCGGGGTGGGCGTCCTGACCGCGACCGCCACCGCGCACCTGTCCGAGCTGCGGCAGATCGCGCGGCCCGGCGAGGACCCGAGCCGCTCCGCGCTGATCTCGAGCATGGTGAACCTCGGCGGCCTGGCGTTCGGTCCGCTCGTGGGTGGATTGCTCGCGCAGTACGTCGACGCGCCGCTGCAGCGTCCGTACGAGATCTTCCTGGTCCTGCTGCTGCTCAGTGCGCTCGGCATCGCGCTGGTGCCGGAGACCGTGGAGCGGTTGGAGGAGCGTCCTGCGTACCGGCCGCAGCGGGTCGCGCTCCCGTCCTCGGCCCGCCCGCTGTTCTTCGCGTCGGCGATCGGGGCGTTCGCCGCGTTCGCGATCTTCGGACTCTTCACCTCGCTGGCGCCGACGTTCCTGGCCGGCGTACTGCACCAGACGTCGCGGCTGCTCGCCGGTGTTGTGACGTTCGCGGTCTTCGCCGCAGGTGCGGGCAGCCAGGCTGTGTTCGTTCGTATGTCGCGGCCGCATCAGCTGCGGCTCGGTCTGGTGGCGATGACGGTCGGCCTGGTCGGTGTCGCGGTCGGTGGGCTGATCCCGAGCCTCTGGCTCTTCGTCATCGGTGGCGTCGTCGCGGGTGCCGGCGTGGGTCTGGTCTTCCGCGGTGCGGTCGCCACCGCCGCGTCGCTCGCCGAGCCGTCGTCGCGTGGTGAGGTCCTGGCCGCGCTCTTCTTGATCGCGTACGCCGGGCTTGCGATCCCCGTGCTGTTGATCGGGCTCGGAATCGCCCTGCTCCCGGCGCAGGTGGCGCTGCTGATCTTCTCGGTGCTGATCCTGATCCTGGTGAACGCCGCCGTCCTGCGGATGCTCGCGGCCCAGAAATGATCTGATTGCGCGGCCCAGAAGTGATCTGATGCAGGGGTGGATCTAGAACGCGACTACGGGCTGACCGCCACCGAGCTGGTGCCGCACGCCGGCGGATTCGCCACCGAGGGCTGGGTGGCGGACCGCCGGTGGTTCGTGAAGCGGTGGAAGGAAGGCGAGCGGCCGATCGGGCTGGAGCAGCTGGGGGAGTTGCACGCCCTCGGCCTGCCCGTCGTGGAGCCGGTACGGACTGTGCAGGGCGAGTTGTCCGCGTTGAGCGGGTCGCGTGCCTACGCTGTTTTCCCTTATATAGCGGGGCGTACGGCGACCTGGGACGACTGGCGAGTGGTGGCGCGCGCGTTGCGCCAGGTGCATGAGGCGCCGCGGCAGGTCTCACTGCCGCCCGCGGACATCAGCGAACCGCACATCCACATGCTCGCTGAGTACTTGGAACATCCGTGGATCGCCGAGCGAGCAGACGTGGTGACGGCGGCAATCGCGCGGCTCGATGACGTACGGGCACGACTGAAGCCCGTACGGGAGGTCGTCTGCCACACCGACTTCCATGGGCTGAACGTACTGATCGGCGAGCACGGTGAGGTCGCGGCCATCCTCGATTGGGAGAACGCCGTGATCGGGCCGCGCGAGTACGACCTGTGGGTGGCCGCCGACGGCGAGCCGCTCGTGGACTTCCTCGACGAGTACGGCGCCCACGATCTCGATGCGGATCATCTCGAGTTCGCGCTGCTCGCCCGCGGTCTCCGCGACCTGTCCGCACGGGTGGTGAACGAGGTCGACCGCCCGGGCGTCGACACCTGGGGCTTCGACCGAATCGCCCGCGTGGACAGCAACCTCGAGATCTATCGGCCCTACTGCGGTTGAGCTGCGCCCGGGCCGGGAAGTACCTCGACGTCGTCGGCGTGCATCGGTTTGCCGCAGTTGGCGCAGACCAGGTCGACGTGGCTGATCTCGCCGCAGGCGTGGTGCCGGTAGAGGACCGGCGGGCCCGCCTCGCCGGCCAGCCATTTGTCGCCCCAGGCAACCATCACCATCAGGACGTCGACCAGTTCGCGGCCGCGCTCGGTCAGTACGTACTCGTACCGCGGGCGCTGGTCGTACGGCCGGCGCTCGATCACGCCGCGGTCGACCAGGTGGTTCAGCCGCTCGGTGAGGACCTTGCGGGAGATCCCGAGGTCCGCCTGGAGCTGCTCGAACCGCGCGAGCCCGACCCAGATGTCGCGCAGGATCAACGGCGACCAGGGCTCGCCGATCACGTCCAGCGTGCGCGCGATCGAGCACGCCATCTCACGGAAGTCTGTGCGCTGCATGGAATCAGTCTAGCCGTTGGGGTTCCCTTAGGGAACTTCGGCATGTTAGCGTTCCTTCAAGGAACCCCGAACGGAAGGTGAACACGATGAGCAAGGTGATCTGCGCCCTCGCGGTCTCGGTCGACGGCTACATCACCGGACGCGACTCCGGTCCGGACCACGGGCTCGGCGATGCGCCGATGCTGTTCGACTGGTACTTCGACGGTGACACACCGAGTGAGGTGTTCGACGGGTTCAAGCTCAGCGCGCCGAGCGCCCGGGTCTTCGACGCCGAGGCGGCGCGGGTCGGTGCGGTGATCGCCGGCCACAAGACGTACGACGACTCCGGTCACTTCGGCGGCAACAGCCCGCACCCGAAGGCGCCGCTGGTCGTGCTCAGCCACGGTCCGGTGGCGGAGGTCAGCGAGCGGCAGACCCTCGCCAACACCATCGAGGACGCTGTCGCCGCGGCACGTGAGCTGGCCGGCCGGAAGGATGTCGGGCTGATGGGCGGCGGTGCCGTCACCGCGGCCCTCCGGGCAGGACTGGTCGACGAACTGATCCTGCACCAGGTCCCGATCCTGCTCGGTGGTGGCCGCCCGTTCTTCCAGGAGCTGCCGGAACACATCCGCCTGAACCTTCTGGAGGCCGTACCGGCCCCCGGCGTCACCCACCTGCACTACGAAATCGTTCGCTGAAGGAGCCTGCCATGTTGAAGCCCGCCGTACGCGCCGCCGTCGAGAGCACGTCGATCGCCCACCTTGCCACCGTCCTGCCGGACGGCTCGCCGCACTCGATCCCGCTCTGGGTGAGCACGCTCGACGACAAGATCATCTTCCTGACCGGCCCGGATTCCCAGAAGGCCCGCAACCTGCGCCGCGACCCCCGCGTCGCGCTCTCACTCGCCCCGGTCGGCAACCCGTACGAGCCGGTCATCGTCCGCGGCCGCGTCGTCGACTGGATCGACGGCGACGCAGGCTGGGCCCTCGTCGACCAGATCGCCCAGAAGTACATCGGTCAACCGTACGGGCGGGACCTGGAGCGCATCGTCGGTGTCATCGAGGTGGACCACCAGACGGTCGGCGTCAGCTGACCTTAAGATCACGCTCATGGGCGTAAAGGTGACGGTAGGGGAGCAGGACGCTTATCTGGCGCAGGTCGGGCGGGCGGGCATGTTGATGCTGCCGATGATCACCGGCATCGGTGAGCAGATCCGGGAGTGGGCCGACGAGCTGGCCGGCGAGGGGATCACCGCGCTGTCGTGGGATCCGTTCAAGGGCCGCAGTACCGACAACGCGACGCGTGAAGAGCTCAGCGGGATGCTCAAGCAGATGGACGACGACGCTGCGCTCGCGGAGCAGGGCGCCTTGCTGGACTACCTGTTCGACGAGCTCGGGTGCGACAAGGTCGGCGTGATCGGGTGGTGCCTCGGTGGGCGGTTCGCGTTCCTGCTTGGGGCGCGCGACCAGCGGGTGGCGAACGTCGTCGCCTTCCACCCGACGGTTCCGTCGAACCGGCCGCCGCACCACACGTACGACGCGATCGCCGAAGCGGCTGGGATCACGGCGCCGGTGCTGGTGAGCTACCCGAGCGCGGACACCGCCGTACCGAACGCGGACTTCGAGACGCTGCAGACCGTGCTGCAGTCGCGGACCGCCGGCGCGACGTTCGCGCAGTACTTCCCTGGCGCGGACCACGGATTCTCCGACAAGTCGCGGCACGGCAAGGACGTCAACGCGGACGCGTACCGGCTGGCCTGGCCGCAGGCGCTCGCATTCATGAAGTCAACGATCGCCTGAGCTCCGCCTCCACCCGCCGGTGCAAGTCGCCCAGCCGACTGCGGCCCGGCGTACCGTCCGGATAGCGCGCGATCACGTCCCGGACCACCTCCGGGACGCGGTCGATCGCCCAGCGAATCACTGCATCGGCCGCCGCCGGATCGCCGGTCGACAGTTCATGTGCGTACGCCGCGTACTGTGCCGAGGCAACGATGTGCTTCACCTGCGTGGCTGCCGCGAACGGGTGCAGGTACGCCGAGCCGGCGGTGCCGACCGCGGCCCGGGCAGCCGCTTCGGCCGCCGGATCGGTCAGCTCGCCGGCTGCCTTGAGCGCCGCCCAGGCAGCGGTCCGGATCGCCTTGGTTCGCTTGCCTCCGGCACCGAACTCGCGCACGACCTCGATCGCGTCCCGGGCCCGCCGATCGCCTGGCGCCGCCGCTTCGAAGATCGGCAGCGCCTGCTCGGCGCAGTCCGCCGTCCACAGGCTGAGTTGCCGCAGTTCGCCGAGCGCGAGCGGGATCTCCTGATGGCCCATGAGCCTCAATCGTATCGTTGAACCCGTGCGTTGAGACTTTCAAGCGGCCCGGCGGTGGGCGGTGGGGGTGATTCCGCGGACGCGCTTGAAGGCAACGCTCAATGCGAAGGCGTTCGCGTAGCCGACCCGGCGGGCGATCGTCTCGACCGTGTCCCGGGTCGACCGCAGCTGGTCGGCGGCGAGCGTGATCCGCCATCCGGTCAGGTAGCTCATCGGTGCCTCGCCGACGACAGCCGTGAACCGGCGGGCCAGCGAAGCGCGCGAGACCCCGGCACGATCCGCGAGCTCCGTGACGTTCCACGGGTACGCCGGATCCTCGTGCAGCAGGCGCAACGCAGTACCGGCGACCGGATCGGTCTGTGCCTGGTACCACCCCGGTGCGTGCGAATCCGGCCGGGCGAACCACGCGCGCAGCGTGGTGATCAGCGCCAGGTCGAGCCAGCGGTCGAGCACGGTCTGCTGCCCTGGTACGTCACGCTGGATCTCGCTGGTGATCATGTCCATCACCGCTCCGGCCACCTCGGCCGCGGGCACCACGAGCACCGACGGGAGTGCCGTGACCAGTCGCCGGCTGACATCGCCGGCGACCTGGTAGGTGCCGCTGGCAACCATTACCTCGCCGGTCTTCCGGCCGCCGTACGTCCGGACGCCGAGCTGCGCCGAGTAGTCGATCGGTGCCCCAGGCAACCGTTCGCAGATCCCGCCGGGGTGGATCCGCAATACCGGCGCGGTCTGCTGCGAGTCGCCGACGACGTACGGCTCCGGGCCGGTGACGATCGCGACGTCGCCCTGCTCCATCCGCTGCGGCTCGACGCCGGCGCGCGTCAACCAGCCGGAACCGCGGACCACCGTGGCGAGGGCGAGTGGCGCCTCGTCGCGGATCTCCAGAGCCCACGGCAGATCCAGGATCGTCAGGTTGAAGACGCCGTCCTGCGCGCGGGTCCCGGTGAGCAGTTCGTCGAGAACGTCCATGAAGTGAGTCTATGTCAGGTTTGAGCGTTCCGAACATCGAAGTGCAGCGTGCAGCCATGGTTTGTCTCACCGGAACCCGGTGGACTGGAGTCATGACACCGATTCTGATCCTCAGTGGCAAAGGCAAGACCGGCCGTCGCGTCGCGGCTCAGCTCGACGCGCGCGGCGTCCCGTACCGGCTGGCGTCCCGCTCCAGCGAGCGGCGGTTCGACTGGTACGACGAGAGCACCTGGGCGGATACGCTCCGCGGCGCCAAGACGGCGTACCTCGCACCACCGGTCGGGCCGACCGGGCTCGCGCAGGCGGGCCGATTCATCCAGCAGGCCGACGGGTTGCGTCGTGTCGTACTGCTGTCGGGTCGCGGCGTCGGCAGCTCTGGGCGCGATTTCGCCGTGTACGACGGACAGCTCGAGCTGGAGAGTGTGGTGACTGCGAGCGGGCTGGACTGGACGATCGTGCAGCCGGCTTGGTTCGCGCAGGGGTTCAGCGAGGACTTCCTGCAGTACCACGTGCTCGCGGGGGAGATCCGGCTGTCCGCGGGCACCGGTGCGGAGGCGTGGATCGACACCAATGACGTCGGCGACGTGATGACCACGGCGCTGCTCGACGAGTCGTATGTCGGCCAGGTGCTGGCGATCTCCGGCCCGCGTACGTTGACCATGCCCGAGGTCGCCGCCGAACTGACCGCGGCCACCGGTCGTCCGATCCGCTACGTCGACCTGGACCCGGACAGTCATGTCGCCGAGATGCTCGAGCAGGGCGTGCCGCAGGAGGACGCCGAGGCGGTCCGCGACCTGTTCACGGTGATCCGCAACCACCGCTCCGAGTACGTGTCCGACGGCGTGGAGCGCGTCCTCGGCCGCCCGCCCCGCGATTTCACCGACTGGGCCCGCGAAACCGCAGCGTCCGGGGTCTGGGGCGGACCGCCAGCACTCATCAATTGACGCCGGAGGCACCTCTCCACGCTCAGCCGTGCGCCGAGAGTGCAGTTGTTGAGTGCTGGCGGTCCGCATCCGAAGACCGCCGAGGCCCTCGCACACCTGAGAGTGCGAGGGCCGCGTGCTCAGCGGTGCAGTTGTTCGGCCTCGTCGTGGGTGAGTTCCTTCAGCTCGGACGCCGGGGTCTTGGTGCGGGGCTCGGAGCCGCCGCCGACCGCGCCGCCGCCGAAGACGATGTTGGCCCAGTTGTTCTGGGCGATCAGGATCGACGTGGTCTTGTCGCCGTTGATGTCGGCTGCGGTGGTGGTGTCCGTGGCGTCGCCGTCGCAGTTCCAGTCGATCGGCTGGTTCGCGGCGCCGGTCGTGGTCCGGGTCGCGCCGTTCGGGCACTTCCAGCTCGTCTTGTACCCGGCGCCGAGGCTGCCGAGGCCGGCGGTCTCGTCGGGTCGCGCCTCGTTGATCGAGGCCGGCTGGACGTTCGAGTAGCCCCAGTACTTGGTGCCGTCGGCCTTCAGCACGCCGCCGAGCTGGAACGAGTAGTTCATCACGCTCAGGTAGTTCGGCTTGTAGTTCAGGCCGTCGGTGCCGCCGTGCTGCAGTCCGAGGTTGTGGCCGAGTTCGTGGACGAACGTACCGACGTTGGTGTCGTCGGTCGCCTTCCAGTTGCACTTCGGGCCGACCGTGACGATGAACGTGTCGTTGGGGATGTTGAACGCCTGCCCGCTGCTGCAGCCACCGTCGTAGCTGTCGCCCCAGAGCATGTAGTGGAAGACGGCCTTGCGTGCCGCGGCGAAGTTGGCCGCCTTGATCGCGTTGGTCTGCGTCGCCGACGGGTTGAGATCGGCGTCGTACGCAACCTCGTTGCCACCACCGAGGTCGTACTTCGCCCCACCTGCGGAGCCTGCGTCGAGGTGGATCGTGACACCGCTCGTACCGTCCGGGTTGCTGACCGGCGCGGACGCGAAGACCTGCACGATCCGGTCCAGAGCCGCTGTACTGGCGAGCAGTCCGTCCATGTAGTCCATCTCGACGAACAGGTCCTTCTTGTTCGGGTCGGCGCCCATCGCGGGCAGGTCGACGTCGACCACGCCGTCACCGTTGGCGTCGTACCCGTTGGTCTCCCACGCGTCCGGCAGCGAGTCGCCGTCGGTGTCGGTCGCGGCCGGCGCCACAACCTTTGGGACGGCCGATGGCGCCTCGGCCGCCGAAGCGCTCGGGCCGGCGAGGGCGTTCGATCCGGCCAGAGCGGCGACGGCAAGCGAGGTCAAGACGGCGAACAAGGCGGGGCGGGGCCTCATCAGATCTCCTTCGGGGGCGGTGGGTGATCTGAGCGCTACCGTAGGTGAAATATATGGGCCGGGATGGCCAAATGAGGCCATTGGCCCCTTTGGGTCAGTTCGCCGAACGGAGCATCGCGCGGATCCCGACCGTCAGCCCCACAGCGGCCGTGACGAGTGCCGCGATCAGGCCCCAGAGCGCCGCGCCGGACCACACGTCACCCGAGAACAGGGTTCGCTCGGCGTCGACCACGTACGACAGCGGGTTGAACTTCGACGCGATCCGCATCCACTCCGGACCGGTCTCGAGCGGCAGTAGCATCCCGGACAGGATCATCAGCGGGAACAGGAACGTCTGCTGCACGACCCAGAACATCCAGTCCTGCTTGCGGACCGCGATCGCCAGCGCGTAGCTGAACGAGCCGAGGCCGACACCGAAGACCGCGAGCAGGGCCAGCCCGACGATCGCGCCGCCGAGCTGCAGGTCGAACGCGAACGGTGTCATCACCGCGATCACGATCACCGCCTGCCCGAACAGCGGCACCATCTCCTTCAGCGCCCGGCCGATCAGCAACGAGGAGCGGGACAGCGGCGTGACCAGCATCCGTTCGTGCGCTCCGGTCTGGAACTCCGACAGCAGGTTCGCGCCCGTGGTCGAGGTACCGAAGAGCGTGGTCATCACCAGGATCGACGGCACGAACCACTGCCAGACGCCGGCCCCGAACGTGGCTCCCATCGACCCCGACAGCAGCGGGCCGAACAGAGCGAGGAAGACCAGCGGCTGGATCATCCCGAAGAGCAGGCTGAACGGATCCCGCAGTACCGGGCGGAGTTCGCGAGTCATCACGATCCGAATGTCGCGCAGCAGGCTCCGGGACGGCTGGGCGGTGGTCGGGGCGAGCGTCGGTCCAAGCGTCAGGGTGGTCATCTCAAGCGGCCTTTCCGGGGTTGTCCTCACGCAGGCTGCGGCCGGTGAGGTTGAGGAATACGTCGTCGAGCGTCGGCCGGTAAACCTGCGCCGCGGCGATCGGTACGCCGGCCTGCTGGGTGGCGGCGATCAACTCGGGGAGTGCTGCCGGACCGTCCGCGACCCGGACGCTGACTTCGTCGCCGACGGCCACCACTTCCCGAGCGCCGGGCAACCGGCCGGCGAGCTGCCGCACCCGGTCGATGTTGCTCGGGGCAACGGTGATCGCGATCCGGTCGCCGGCCAGCTTCGCCTTCAGGGTGTTCGCGGTGTCGTCGGCGATCACCTCGCCGTGGTCCACCACGACGACCCGCTCGGCCATCGAGTCGGCCTCGTCCAGGTAGTGCGTGGTGAGCACGATCGTCATCTCGTACCGGGCGCGCATCCGGAGGATGTGGTCCCACAGGTTCGCGCGGTTCTGCGGATCGAGACCGGTCGAGGGCTCGTCCAGGAACAGCAGGGACGGCCCGTGTACCAGGCCCATCGCGACGTCGAGGCGCCGGCGTTGGCCCCCGGACAGGTCGGACACCTTGCGCTGCGCGAGGTCCTTCAGTTCGAGCGCCTCGAGCAGTTCGCCCGCCCGGCTCTTCGCGGCGCGGCGGTCGAGCCCGTAGATGACGCCCTGACTGGTCAGCTCGTCGCCGACCCGTTGGGTGTGGCCGGCTCCGTTGCCCTGACCGACGTACCCGATCCGTCGCCGGACCTGGCTGGGGTGCGCGGTCACGTCGTACCCGGCGACCGTCGCGGTGCCCGAGGTCGGGGTGATGAGGGTGGTGAGCATCCGCAGCGTGGTGGTCTTGCCCGCGCCGTTCGGGCCGAGGACGGCGACCAGTTCGCCGGGACCGACGTCCAGGCTGATGCCGCGGACGGCGTGCACGGTCTCGGTACGGCTCACCACGAAATCCCTGGTGAGCGCTCGGGTGCTGATCACGATGTCTCCTTCGGTCGGGGGCTGCAGCAGAGACATTTCCAGTGGAAGAGGACAGGTTCTGGCCGCTATTCGTGGCAATCTGAAGGCATGTCCGAAACCTCTGCTCGACTGCTCGCGCTGTTGTCGCTGCTGCAGGCTCGTCGTGACTGGCCGGGCGCACTGCTTGCCGACCGGCTCGAGGTGAGTCCGCGGACCGTACGTCGTGACGTCGACCGGCTCCGCGACCTGGGCTACCCGGTGCGCGCGACCAAAGGACCGGACGGCGGCTACCGCCTGGACGCCGGCGCCGAGCTTCCGCCGCTGCTGTTCGACGACGACCAGGCGATCGCGGTCGCGGTGGCGCTGCAGACGGCAACGACCACGGTCACCGGGATCGAGGAAGGTGCGCTGCGGGCGCTGGCCACGGTTCGTCAGGTGATGCCGGCGCGGTTGCGGCACCGGGTCGACGCGCTGCAGGTCACCACCGTCGACCGGTACGCCGACCGCCGTACGAAGATCGACTCGGACCAGCTGATCGCGATCGGTTCGGCCGTACGTGCCCAGGAGGTACTGCGCTTCGACTACGCCGCGCCCGGTGCTCCGGACGACGTGTGGACGCCGCCCCGCCAGGTCGAGCCGCATCACCTGGTCACGTGGGGCGGCCGCTGGTACCTCGTCGGGTGGGACCTGGACCGGAAGGACTGGCGGACGTTCCGGGTCGATCGGATGACGCCGAAGACGCCGACCGGTCCGCGGTTCACGCCGCGCGAACTGCCGGCGCCGGACATCGCGACGTTCATCTCCGACCGTTTCCGCGGGCAGGACAAGAACCCGTGCCGTGGCGAGGCAATCCTGCAGGCGAAGGCGTCCGATATCGCGCAGTGGGCCGGTTACGGAGCGGTCGTCGAGGAACTCTCGCCGACGAGTTGCCGGCTGGCGATCAGCGGCTGGTCGTGGACCGGGCTGGCGGCGACGTTCGGGATGTTCGAGTGCGATCTGGAGTTCGTCGGTCCGCAGGAGTTGAAGGATGCCGCGGCCCAGTTGGCCGCTCGTTACCGGGAGGCTGCGTCATGAGTACCGAGCTGATCGTCGTGGATGCGGCCGCGTGGCGTGCCTGGCTGCGGAAGAACCATCGGGAACCGGACGGCGTCTGGCTCGTACTGGCGAAGAAGAACGTGACGTCGCCGACCAGCCTGACCTACGACGAGGCGCTCGAGGAGGCCTTGTGTCACGGGTGGATCGACGGGCAGCGGCGGGGTCGCGACGAGCAGACGTTCATCCAGCGGTACACGCCGCGGCGCACGCGGAGCATGTGGTCGCAGCGCAACGTCGACCTGATCGCGCGGCTCGAGCAGGACGGGCGGATGCAGGACGCCGGTCGCGCCGAGGTCGAGCGCGCGAAGGCCGACGGTCGCTGGGACAAGGCGTACGGAGGGGCGAGTGCGCGCGAGGTGCCGGACGACCTGGCGGCGGCGCTGGCCGCGGAACCGCAGGCGCTGGCGATGTTCGAGATCCTCACCAGCGCCAACCGGTTCGCGGTCATCCACCGGGTGACCAGCGTGAAGCGCGCCGAGACCAGGACGAACCGGATCGCGCAGTTCGTCGAGCAACTCGCCCGCGGCGAGACGATCTACCCGCAGAAGCGGAAGCTGGACCGCTAGGCAGGCAGAACCCCCGTTTCCGGGTCGTTTTGGCCCCGTTTCAGGGGGTTCTGCCTGCGTGGCGGTCCACTAGACCAGGTCGAGGGTTGCCTCTTGGCCGGCGGTGAGCGGGAAGTAGGCGAGGAACGTGACGCCCTCAGCCTCGGTGTCGAAGCGGATGATCTCGTCGACGGCCGGTTCGTAGAACACGTCGCCGGGGTGCAGGACCTGGGGCTCGGAGCCGGCCGACTGCTGGTAGATCGCCGACCCGGACACGATGTTCCCGAACACGGGACCGTTGTGGACGTGGGCGCCGAGCGCGGTGTGCGGGTCGATGGTGATCCGCCGTACCTCGACGCGCTGCACCGGGAGCGCCTCCGGAAGTTGCTGGTCGAGGACGACGACACGGCTGATCGGTGAGTTCATGCCGTACATACTAATAGGTACAGAGGTCGGCCGACACCCCGGAAAGGTCCGGGAGCGGCGGCGGTCAGTAAAGGATCGGGTTCAGCGGCGAGGAGATCGTCTCGCCCGGCTCGTTGCCGGGCATCCATGTCGCCAGGTCGACGGTCTGATTGCCGTTCGCCGGCTCCGAGATCTCCATCGAGGCGTCGACGTAGATCACCGTCATCACCCGGCGTGGGATGTCGGTGGTGTTCGGCGGCGCATGGTGGAACGTCCAGCCGAGGTGGTAGCTGACCTCACCGAGCTCGTACGGCTCGGAGACCTCGGGGAACTCCTGCTCGGCCAGGGCCTGCTGCAGTACCCGCTCCGACTCGTCGCTGATCGGCAGGTCGCGCCCGAACTCGAACTTGTGGCTGCCGGCCGCGAACGACAGCGGGCCCATCTCCATCGGGGTCTCCTGCAGCGGCACCCAGATCGTCACGCACCGGTCGGTCGTGAACGGCCAGTAGTACTGGTCCGCGTGCCAGGGCGTGACGCCGCCACCAGACTCCTTGTAGAGCGCCTGGTCGTGGTAGAGCCGTACGGACTGGACACCGAGCAGTTGCGCCGCGATCTTCGCCAGCCGCGGCGAGGACACGAACTCCAGGACGCGCTCGCTGTCCTGCCAGAGGTTCGAGACCTGGAGGAACGCCTTCCCGTAGGTGTCGCGCTCCTCCAGCGGTAGGTGCTGCGTGTTCAGCTCGATCACCTTGCCGGTGATCTCCGGTTCGTACGCGGCGATCGTCTCCGGGCTGAGCACGTTCTTCAGCTTCACGAATCCGTGGTCGGCGAAGCGCGCAACGTCGGACCGGCTCAGGGTGTAGACGGTCTCGAGCTCCGGGCGGGAATCCAGCTCAGTCATGCGACCCAAGGGTTCCGGCTGGTTCCATCGCTGTAAAGATCAGTGATCAAATCTTTGCCACCCGTGCACGTGCACGTGCACGATGGGGAAAATCCGGTCAGGACCGTAAAGCGAAACGGTCCAGTGCCTCGATGATCAGCTCCTCGGTCCGGGCCCCTCCGGCGCCGTGCCCCTCCTGCTCGACCAGCTGCAGTTCGGCGTCCGGCCAGGCCTGGGCCATCCGCCAGGCGACCTCGACCGGGCTGCTGATGTCGAGCCGTCCGTGGATCAGCACCCCCGGGATCCCGGCGAGCTTGCCGGCGTCGCGGACCAGCGAGCCTTCCTCCAGCCAGGCCGCATGACCCCAGTAGCGCGTGACGAGCCGCGCGAACCGGAGCCGCAGCACCGGGTCGTTGTACCGCGGGTCGGGCTGCCAGTCCGCGTGCGTACGGACGTGGGTGTCCTCCCAGGCGCACCAGCTCTTCGCCGCGTGCTCGCGGACCGCGGGATCCGGATCGTGCAGGAGCCGGCTGTACGCGAGCGCCAGGTTGCCGTCGCGCTCACCTTCCGGTACGACATCGCGAAACCGCTCCCACTCCTCGGGGAAGATCCGGCCCATCTCGCGGGTCAGCCACTCGACCTCGCGCCTCGTGGTGTTGGTGACGCTGAACAGCACGATCTCGGAGATCGCCTCCGGGTGCTGCTCGGCGTACGCGAAGCCGAGCGTCGCGCCCCAGGACGCGCCGAGGATCAGCCAGCTCGGGATGCCGAGCTGCTCGCGGAGCTGCTCGAAGTCCGCGATCAGATGCGCCGTGGTGTTCGTGCTCAGGTCGACGTCCGGCTCGGCCGCGTCCGGCGTACTGCGGCCGCAGTTGCGCTGGTCGACGAGCACCACCTTGTACTTCGACGGATCGAAGAACCGCCGCCAGAACGCGCCCGCACCGGAGCCCGGGCCGCCGTGGATCACCAGCGCGGGCTTGCCGTCCGGGTTGCCGCAGACCTCCCAGTACACCTGGTTGCCGTCGCCGGCGTCGAGCATGCCGTGGTCATAGGCTTCGAACGGTTCGTACATGCTCAGAGGACTCCCGTGTAGGTGAGGGCGAACGTGCCGCAGGGGAAGAGGAACAGCGACGCGAGCACGACGATGCCCTTGAACGACTGACGTGGGCCAATGAGTTTGCCGTACGCAAGGATCAGCACCGGTACCATCACGACCTCGAGCAGGAGCATGCTGCGCGGGATGATCGTGCCGGTCGCGGCCAGGATCACCGACAACGCGGCCGCTGCGATCCACGCGCCGTACCCGATCAGGTACGTCGTCCGTGCGCCGTACCTGACTGCGATCGTCTGGTAGCCCGCGGCGCGGTCCGCCTCGAGGTCGGCGAGCGTGGTGGGCAGGTAGAGGGCCGCGGCGGCGAGCGTGCCCTGCAGGCCCATCAGCCACGGGAAGTCGCTGAGGTCCGGGTTGATCGCCGCCCAGCCGGCCAACGGCCCGAAAGCCCCCAACGCAAGGGCATTCACGGCGACGTCGAAGCCTGCACGGGTCTTGAGCCTGACGGGAGGGACGGAGTACGCGTACCCCAGCAGGACCGCGAGCAGCACGCCGAACGCGAACACGACGCCGACGACCAGGCTCAACCCGACCGCTGCAACGGCGGCTGCGAAGGCCAGGCGGGTCGCGGTACGGAGCGTGATCCGCCCGTCGAGCAGCGGCGACTTCGCCTTGCGCGGGTTGAGCCGGTCGCTCGGCAGGTCGTACGCGTCGTTGACGGCAAGGACCGCGAGCCACACCAGGGGACCCATGACGACCGCGCCGACGATCAGCCGCGGCCATTCGTGCACGGGCGGGAACAGCCGATGGGTCGCGAGCAGAATCCCTGTGTAGTAAGGGACGATCGACACCACCCAGAACGCGGGCCGGCCGATCGCGACGACATCACGAACCCGCTGGCCCCGTACCTGCACGACCGTGCTCACACCACTACTGTCCTCCAGCAGCGGTCCGCAGCGCTTCCCTCCTGAGGGTGAATCCCCTCACGACGACTGCGACGAGTCGGCGGGAAACTCCTGTGTGCCCAGGACGCGGAGCAGGTCGAGCCGGTCCCGCGTCTGCGCATCGGCGGGAGTGAGGACGAGGAGGACCTGGCCCTGGTCGGGAGTCATCAGGGTCTCGCAGTCCATCAGCATCGGACCGACCTTGGCGTGCAGCACGGTCTTCTGGTCGGCACGGCGGACGGCAACCTCGTGGTCGGACCAGAGTTCGCGGAACTCGGCGCTCGCCTGCTGCAGGCGCTCGACCAAGCCGGTGACGACTGGGTCGGTGGCGCGGCGCCCGGCCACCGCGCGGAGGTCGGCGACCGCCTGCCGGGACTGGTGGTCCCGATCCTCGGGCGGGCAGCCGTCGCGCCCGTCGGCCTCGACGAACCAGCGGTGGACGAGATAGCGCCGATCGCCGGTCAGACCGGTGTGGTCGCCGGCCAGCAACATCGACATCCGGTTCTGCGCGAGCGCCTCCCCGAGATCGGACAGCACCATCGCGGGCGTGTCGCCGAGCAGGTCGAGCATCCGGATCAGCCCGGCCCGGGCCAGGCTCGCGACGCCGTCGGCAGGCGGTGGTTGATGCCCGGCCAGATGGAACAGATGGTCGCGCTCGTCGTCGGACAACCGCAGCGCCCGTGCGAGCGCCGCTAGCAATTGCGTCGACGGCTGACTGCTGCGGCCCTGTTCGAGGCGTACGACGTAGTCCACCGACATCCCGGCCAGCATCGCGACCTCCTCGCGGCGTAGACCGTTCGTCCGCCGCCGCGGGCTCTCGGTCAGCCCGGCCTCGGCGGGGCGGATCGCCGCGCGGCGCCGGCGCAGGAAGTCGGCGAGCTCGTCACGTTCCATGCCCCCATGCTGCCTCCCGGCCGGTCCGCGAGCCAGGGAGCGGGACTCCCAGGATGAACGCTCCGCTACCGCGCCCGCCGGACCCGACCCAAGGTGGAGGAAACCGACGAAGGAGAACACCATGCAGACGCGAACCCTCGGCAAGACCGGTCCCAGCACGTCGGCGCTCGGCCTCGGGGCGATGGGCATGTCGGGTGCGTACGGCGAGTCCGACCGGGCCGAGAGCATCGCGACCGTGCACGCCGCGCTGGACGCCGGCGTCACGCTCGTCGACACCGGCGACTTCTACGGGATGGGCCACAACGAGCTGCTGCTCGCCGAAGCGTTGCGGGGCAGGCCGCGGGACAGCTACCAGTTGAGCGTGAAGTTCGGCATGCTCGCCGGCCCAGGGCTGCAGTACTTCGGGTTCGACGGGCGGCCCGAGGCGGTGAAGACGTTCCTTGCACACTCGCTCACCCGGCTCGGCACGGACTACATCGACATCTACCGGCCGGCGCGGCTCGATCCCGCCGTACCGATCGAAGAGACGGTCGGCGCGATCAAGGACATGGTCGAGGCCGGGTACGTACGGAACATCGGACTGTCCGAGGTCGGCGCGGAGACGATCCGCCGGGCACACGCCGTGCACCCGATCTCCGACCTGCAGATCGAGTACTCGCTGATCGCGCGGGCGGTCGAGCCGGAGGTGCTGCCGACGTTGCGCGAGCTCGGCATCGGGATGACCGCGTACGGCGTCCTCGGCCGCGGACTGATCTCCGGTCACTGGTCCGCGGGGCACAGTGCGGGACCCGGCGACCATCGGGGCGCCAGCCCGCGCTTCACCAGCGAGAACGTCGACCACAACCTCGCCCTGGTCGAAGCGCTCCGTACGGTCGCCGAGGCGAAGGGCTGCACCGTCGCCCAGTTGGTGATCGCGTGGGTGGTTGCCCAGGGCGACGACATCGTCGCGCTGGTGGGTGCCCGCTCACGGCAGCGCCTGACCGAGGCGCTTCCCGCCCTGGACGTCCAGCTCTCCACTGACGACCTCGCGGCCATCGAGCGAGCAGTTCCGCGCGGAGCCGCTCGTGGCGACCGCTACCCGCCCGTCCACATGTCGACCCTTGGCGTCGGCAACTAACTGCCGTCAAGGATGAAGTTGGGCCAGTGAGCCGGCTTCGAGGGCGACCCAGATCGAGTTGTCGGAGCCGGCAGTCAGGCCGTGCGGCTCGGAATCCTTGCCGAATGGGTGCTGTTCGGTGATGTTGCCGTCGGCATCCAGTCGCGCCACGGCACCGGCTCCCCACAGGGTGACCCAGCAGGCTCCGTCAGCGGTCGCGGCAACGGCATGCGGCTTCGAGTCGAGCGGCACGGCGAACTCGTCGATCTTCCCCTCGGTGGTGATCCGTCCTACCTGGCTCGCCAGCAGTTCGGTGAACCAGACGCCGTCAGGCCCCGCGCTGATCCCGACCGGTCCGGCGGCGTCGGTCGGTAGGGGATAGGTGCTGACGGCCCCGTCCACAGTCATCCGGCCGATCGCGTTCGCCTGGTTGAGGGTGAACCACAGGTCGCCACCGTACGAGGTGATCATCGCCGGGAACGCCCCGGTCGTACCGATCGGGTACGTCGACACATCGCCGTCCACGGTGATTCGGCCGATCGCGTCGGTGCTCATCAGCGTGCACCACAAGGCGTCGTCGGGTCCGACGCACAGCCCGTACGGCGCTCCGGCGATCTCGACCGCCGACATCGCGGCGTCATAGGAGATGCGGCCGATCCGGTCGTCGCCGTTGCGGGTGAACCACACGGCGTCGTCCGGCCCGTCGACGATCACGCTCGGGCGGGACTGTGGCGCGTCGAGGTTGAAGACCCGGCCGGATGCGGTCGCGACCAGGCCGGTGTGGACCAGCGTCGTCCACACCTCACCCGCTGCCTCGACCACGCCGTACGGCGCACCATCGATGCTGAACTCGTTGAGGATCATTGGCTCCCACTAATGCGACGATAGTTGCGTTAAGATGATGCCATGGTCGAGGAGCAGCACGCAAGCAGGCCGGGTGGGCGGACCGCGCGCGTGCGCGCCGACGTCCTCGCCGCGGTGGACGCCGAGCTCGCCGAGCACGGGTACGACGGGCTCACGATCGACGCCGTCGCGGCGCGCTCCGGCGTGCATCGGACGACGCTCTACCGGCGATGGAAGACCGTGCCGGGGTTGCTCGTCGACCTGCTCCGCGCCGGGGCCGACGACGCTTGGGAGCCGCCCGACACCGGCTCGCTGGAGGGCGACCTGATCGCAGTCAACCGCGAGGTGCACGCCGCGCTGACCGCGCGGCCGTCCGTCACCCAGGCGGTGATCGCCGCTTCGTTCCGTACGGCCGAAGCAGCCGATGCACTGACCCGCTTCTGGGAGGATCGCTACGCGCGGACCGCGCTGATTGTCCGGCGAGCTGTCGCGCGCGGCGAGGTCCCGGCCGACGTCGATGCGCAGCAGCTCCTGCTGACCGCGACCGGTCCGATCTATCACCAGCTGGTCCTGCTCCGGCAGCCGATGTCGCGCGCCGAGGCCGACCACCACGCACGGGTCGCCGCCGCGACCGTCTGCTAATTGCTTTGCGGTGCCGATCCGGCCCGCCCTACGGTGGCAGCCCCCGACGATGGGAGATCCGATGAGCACGACCTTGCACGCACTGTCGCTCGACGCAAAGGATCCCGCCAACATGGCGCGGTTCTGGGCCGGCCTCCTCGGGTGGGAGCAGGCCGACGGCAACGAACTTCTGCCGGACGCGAAGACCCCGTTCCGGCTGCGGTTCCTGCCGAGCGATGTCGCCATGGACCGCCCGAACCATCTCCACCTCCACCTGACCAGTCAGACGCCGGAGGAGCAGCAGGAGACGGTGGCGCGGGCGCTCGAGCTCGGCGGCCGGCACAAGGACATCGGGCAGAAGCCGGAGGAAGGACATATCGTCCTCGCGGATCCGGAGGACAACGACTTCTGTGTGATCGAGGCGGGGAACAACTTCCTCGCCGACACCGCGTTCCTCGGTGAGGTGGCGACCGACGGCACCCGGGACGTCGGGGTGTTCTGGAGCAAGGCGCTCGACTGGCCACTGGTGTGGGACGAGAACGAGGAGACCGCGATCCAGTCGCCGCAGGGTGGCCCGAAGGTCGCCTGGGGCGGCCCGCCCGTCAGCCCGAAGCCACCGAAGAACCGGTTCCACATCGACGTCGTCGCGGACGGCGATCCCGAGGCCGAGGCCGCGCGGCTGATCGCGCTCGGCGCGACCCGGCTGGACAGCGGCCAGGAGCGCGACGCGATCCCGATGGCCGACGTCGACGGCAACGAGTTCTGCATCCTGACCAACATCCGAGCCTGACTGCCGGTCCCGACTAGGGTCGTACCCGACGCCATAGGTGCGGCTGCCAGCCCCACGCCTACTGCGCGGCACTCGGCACGGCACCTCGCCGCACTGGAGGAAAGGCCACGATGAAACCACATCGAGGCCTCCCCTCCAGCACGCCGAGGCACCGCACCGAGCACCTGCTCGCTACGGCATGAGGCTGGCAGCCACACCTAGGTTGAGGGAGACGTTGTGACTGGTCGGTTGGTGGATGAGGTTGTGCTGGTGACGGGGGCCGCGCGCGGGATCGGCCGGGCGGTCGCGGTGAAGGCGGCGGCGGAGGGTGCGGCGGTCGGGCTGATCGACATCCTCGCGGACGAGCTGACCGCGACGACGGCGGAGCTGGCCGAGTCTGGCGCGACGGTGGCCGCGGCCGTCGGCGACATCACCGACGAGGTGTCGGTACGGCAGTCGGTCGGCAAGCTGGTCGAGGACCTCGGCCGGCCGGTGACCGTACTGGTCAACAACGCCGGCAAGAACTCGTACGCCGACCCGGCCAAGATGTCGGTGTCGGAGTGGGACGACGTGTTCGACGTCGACCTCAAGGGCGCGTTCCTGATGTCCCGCCAGGTGCTGCAGCCGATGATCGACAACCGGCACGGCTCGATCGTCAACATCGCCTCGATCCACTCCAAGCTGACCCAGGCCGGCATGTTCCCGTACGCGGCCGCGAAGTCCGGCCTGGTCGGGATGACACGGTCGCTCGCGCTCGACGTCGCGCAGTACGACGTCCGGGTGAACGCGGTCAGCCCCGGCTACATCGCCACGGACCTGCTCGAGGAGTTCTTCGACACGATCCCCGGCGAGCGCGAGAAGGCGCTCGGCGTGCACCCGCTCGGCCGCATCGGTACGCCGGAGAATGTCGCCGAGGTGGTCTGCTTCCTCGCCTCGGCGGCCGCGGCCTTCGTCACCGGCGCCAACTGGGCCGTCGACGGAGGCCTCGGCATCCGCTACGCCTGACCGGTCAGTGCTTGCCCGGGACGTACGCGCAGTCCGACGCCAGGTCGCCCTTGGCCGGCGTCGGGGTGGAGCGCGGCTTCGACGGCTTCACCGGTGACGACAGGGCCGACGGTGCGGTGGTGGCGGTCCGGCCCGGTTTCGGCGTACTGGCGGGCGGGTTGATGGCCTTGGCCACGATCTCCCGCATCGCCGCGTAGTCCGGGTTCCGGCCGTTCGGGAAGTTCTTCTTCTTGTCCAGGTCGATGTTGGTGATTTTCGCGGTCTTCACCCGCTGGCCGAGCGTGACGAACTGCCCGAGCAGCTTGGTCGGGATGTCGGTGCGGATCAGCTTCTCGCCGGCCTTCGCGATCGACGTGTAGTTGGCCAGTACGTTCTGCGGCGACGCCTGCTCGACGAGTGCTTTCACCGTGCAGTGCTGGCGGGCCTGGCGGTCGAGGTCCGCACCTGGCAGGCCGTACCGGCCGCGCGCGAACCACAGCGCGTCGGTGCCGTTCAGCTTCCGGTTCGGCCCCGGAGCGAGGTACCGGCTGGGCGGGATCTTCTTGTCGTCGTTGCCGCCGACCGGGACCGGGTAGTTGATGTTCACGGTGATCCCGCCGAGGGCCTCGACGAACTGCGCGAAGCCCTTCAGGTCGACCTGCACGTAGTAGTGGATCTTCAGCCCGAGCGCCTCGCCGACGGACACCTTCAGAATGTCCGCGCCCTCGTTGTCGGACGGGCCGAGGATGCCCGGGTACTTCTTCGGGATGTTCCGGTACATCGCGTCCAGGTAGAACTCGGAATCCTCGGAGTCACCCTCGCTCGGATCCCAGAAGCCGGTCGGGTACTTCTCGTGCAGCGGCGAATCGGCCGGGAACGGCATCCGCATGAAGTTCCGGGTCAGCGAGATCAGCGAGGTGTTGCCGGTCTTGGTGTCGATGCTCGCGACCATCACGGTGTCGGTCCGGGTGCCCTGCCGGTCCGCGCCGTTGTCCGCGCCGAGCAGCAGCACGTTCAGCCGCGGCAACTGGTCCCAGACGTCCTTCTTCGGCGTGATCGTCGGCCGCGTGACGCTCTTCGAGTCGCCGCCGGCGAAGACCTTGTCGACCAGCTCACGCTGCGCCATCAGCGCCTGGGCGCCGGTCGCAGTACTGAACGCCATCCCGAAACAGAGCACGCCGATCACCAGCGAGCCGAGCATCCGGGACGCCGGCCCGGCGGTCAGCGGCCGGAGCATCTTGTACGACGAGACCAGGACGACGACCCACGCGATCCCGATCGCGCTCAGGCCGACGACCATCCAGAGCAGCAGCGACGGGTTCAGCGCCCACGAGATCACCGCGTCCCGCCGGCGCAGCGCGAGGTAGGCCGCCGCGCCGTACAGGCAGAGGCTCACGAAGGTCACCACCGCGCCGAGCCTCGTGCGGCGGGCGGCCAGGTAGGCCGTGCCGGGGACCAGCACACCGAGCACTGCGATCGCCAGTGCGCCGATCCCGGTCGGTCGCCGCGATGCGGCGCGTCGAGGATCTGCTCGGCGGCCTCGGCTTGCGCGCTGAGCTCTGCTGGGGGCCATGATTCGTACGATTCACTGACTCGGCAAAAAGTTGGCATGATCGACCAGGTGACCGACATTCAGGTACGACGGGCGGGCGCGGACGATACGGAGTCGCTGGTCCACTTACGCGGTTTGATGCTCGCGGCCATGGGCAACGACGTCGGCGGACCGGACGCGCAGTGGCGGGTGATCGCGCGCGAATGGTTCGCCGGGCAACTGGCGTCGCCGGACACGTTCGCGGCGTACCTCGTCGACGATCCGGTGGCGGGAGTCGTCGCGGGGGCGGCCGGCAATGTGTACGTGCACCCGCCGGGCCCGAGAGATCTGAGTACGGTCCGCGGCCACCTGTACAACGTCAGCACCGAGCCGGACTTCCGGCGTCGCGGCCTGGCCAAGGCCTGCGTGGTCGCGCTGATGGACTGGTTCTGTGACGAGACCGCCGTCGGCCAGGTCGAGCTGCACGCGACCGACGACGGTGTCGACCTCTACCGCGACCTCGGCTTCATCCAGTCGCGCTACCCGAGCCTGCGCTTCCGGACCACCAAGGCTTAGTGGCCCTGGTATCGCGGAGCGCGTTTGTGGCGCAGTGCACCTCACCGCCGCCCAGGTGCGCCCAGAAGAAGTCCTCGACCCAGTGCACCTGTACGCCGTTGCGGTTCAGCGCTTGCTCGGTCACGTGGCGGAAGACGTCCCGGCCGTGCAGCCGCGGCCCGTGCGGATCGGGTGCGGCGAACTTACGGTCAGTGACCGACAGGCCGTTCGTGAGGCCCGGAGTCATTGCCTTGAGCAGCCCCGTCCCAGGGACCTCGTCGAAGAGCACCGGCAGCCGGACCAGTTCGTCCTCGCGCAGTCCGGTGGCCTTCAGTAGGACCTTGAGTTGGCCGTCGATGTGCTTGGCCGCCGCCTCGTTGCCGGGCAGTCCGCCGTGGAGCAACTCGTCGACGGTCGGCTGGTAGGTCGACTTGGTGTCCGCGAACAGTCGCTGGCCGCCACCGCCCTGTCGTTGCACGTCGCGCAACAGTCGCGCCGCGAGCCGCGGGTCTGCGACCGCGAGCGTCCAGCCGCGGGCGTTGCCGGCGCGGACCACGTGGGTCGTCTCGTCCGCGTGCCCGACCATCAGCCAGGACGTGTCGACCACGACGGGCGGCTGGTAGCCCTGGCCCGTCACCATCGTGATGAACCCGGCGTCCGGGTGCCGCTCGCCCGACCCGTACACGATCCGCCCCTGCGGATAGCCGTCGTACGGTGGGAGCGACTCGATGTTGCCGCCCATGTTCAACAGGTCGTCGAGACCAGGTGACGCCTTGTCCGCGAGTTCCTGCACGATGCCGACGTCCGGTCCGCGCAGGTCGCGGTACAGCAGCCGCCCGGACGGGCGCGGGGTGTTCGGGGCCGGGATGTCCCACACGTTGCCGGAACGGATCAGGATGCGCATTGTGTGCGGACCGCCGACGGCTGGCATGCTCGCGGTCGACGGCTCGAAGCTGTCCTGCAGCCACAGGTCCTTCCAGCCGTCCGGTGTGCCTTGCACGAACTGTACTTTCGTTGCCTTGCGCAACGTTGATGCGAACGCCCGCCAGTCCCGCGGAGCGCCTTGCTGGTACGGCGGGGTGCCGCCCCACCAGCCCTGGCCCTTGTTCGGGCGTGCGGCCAGGACGGTCTGGGCGGGCTGCAGATCGTTCTGCAGCATCAACGGCGCGACCCGCAGCCGTACGGTGTCGGTCCGGGTGCGGCCGTGATCGGTGACGGACAGCGTGACGGTGATTCGGCCGTCCCACTTCTTCGGGTCGCGGACGATGTCGCGGCCTTCGAGTTGCAGGCCGACGCCACGCCGTAGGTCCTTTGCGGTCAGGGCGTCGACCGGGCGACCGTTCGCGAAGATGCGCGCCTTGCCGGCCGGGGCGATCGTGATGCTGCCTCGTGCTCGGTCCGAAAGGTTGCGTTCGGCCTCGATCGCGAGCGGCGCCAGGTCGGCGGCGTCGCGCGGACCGTTGATCCGGTCGTCGGCGGCATCGTTGCAGGCGGCAAGTTTGTCGTCGACCGCGCGACCGGGTGCGTCGAGGTCCGCCGGGTCGACCGTACAGCGGTGCTCGTCGTCGTCCAGGTTCGGCAGGAAGATGGCTCCACGCTCGTCGGTCCAGGTGGTCTTGCCGGCGTCGTCGGCGTGGGTCAGCAGACCGTCCCGGTTCACGTCGGCGGTCAGCCTTGGCTCCGGTGTCGTCCCCCAGGCGGTTTCCGCGGGGACTGCTGTGGTGATTGCTGTGCTGCTGACGGCTGTCAGCAGGGTCGCGATGCCCGCGGTCCAGCGTCTCATCCAAGACTCCTTTATTTGATACGACTGTGCTTTCTTCGACCGAAACTACGCGAGCCGGGCCCGGGTGCGGGAGGTGGAAATCAGATATCCACCTGTGGGCGGAGAAGGGTTTCGGGGCACTGTGGCAAGTAGAGAGTGAGGACACGCCCGCCCGGGCGTGGTGTGAGGAGCTCACCGGATGCGGCGCTGGGGTGTTGTCAGGACGATCGGACTCGTGGTCGCGGCTGTGGTCGTGGGCGGCGTGCTGTTCCAGTTACCGGCGAGCCCGTTCGCGCGGCACGGTTACCCGCAGCGTGGTGTCGTACCGGCGTCGGTCGAGTCGACCCAGCCCGGCCGGACTGCGCTGCAGTCACCGGCGCGACCTCCGGTGTCGCACCCGGTGACGACGCCGTCAGAGGTGATTACGTATCCAGTCGCCGGAACGCAGAAGTACGCGGTCCTGCCCGCCTCGCCCGGAGTGATCGGGCGGGCCGGCAAGCTGATGCAGTTCCAGATCGCGATCGAGGGCGGGATCGCCGGGATCGACCGCGCTGCGTTCACGCGGTTCGTGCGTGCGACGTACGGCGGGGCGCAAGGGTGGGCGTCGCACGGGCTGTGGCGGTTCCAGCAGGTCGGCCCGGGGACGAACCCGGACTTCACATTGATGCTGGTCACGCCGCAAACCCGAGACGTGCTCTGCGGTGCGGCGCCGGACCGGTACACGAGCTGCCGGATCGGGAAGCGTGTGGTGCTGAACGTGGCGCGCTGGGTGCACGGCGTACCGAAGTACGGCGCGTCGCTGACGACGTACCGGCAGTACATGATCAACCACGAGACCGGCCACCGGCTCGGCCGCGGCCACGAGCTCTGCCCGGGCGCCGGCCAACCGGCGCCGGTCATGGAGCAACAGACCCTCGGCCTGCACGGCTGCGTGGCCTATGCCTGGCCGTACGTCAACGGCGCCCGCTACACCGGCCGCCTAGGTCAGTACGACGACTCCGTGCCTGTAGGACGGGACCACTGAACCCGTCCTACTCCTGAATGATCGACAGGACGTTGCCCGCCGGGTCCTTGAACCAGGCGATCAGTGGGCCGCCGCCGTGGAAGATGCCGAGCTCGTCGTGCTTGTCGTTGTACTTCTCGAAGGTGATGCCGCGGGCGATCAGCTCGCGGGCGGTCGCCTCGATGTCGCCGACCGGGAAGTTGAGCACGGTGTACTCCGCCGGGACATGGTTGGGCTTCGGGTAGACGAGCACGTTGTTGCCACCCGCCGTACGCAGGCGCAGCATCCCGTTCTCCTCGCCGACGTCGAGGCCGAGCGTCGTGCTGTAGAACTCCTTGGCCCGCGGGATGTCGTCCACCGAGAACCCGCTGAACGCCTTGCTGTCCTTCAACATCTGATGTCCTCCTAGTTCGACCGACACCAGCTACGTCGAAGCTACTCCGACAATTTCGACCAGGTGCTGAGAACGACCGGCTAGTTGTTGAGGACGACCGGCGAGTTGACTGCGGCGGCGACCGAGGCGGACTCGAGGCCGTCGGCGACCGTGTGCAGCAGGCGGACGAGGTGCGCGGCGTCGGTCGGGCCGAGGATGCCGGTGATGACGTCGAGGACGCGGACGGTCAGACCGTCGAGCTGGGACAGGCGGGCCTGGCCGAGCGACGTGACGGTCAGCGTCGGCGCGGTCCGGACCATGCCGAGCGCTTCGAGGTCCGCGATCGCCAGCTCCGCCTCGCCGGTCGTGATGCCGACCTGCTTGGCGACCTGGTGGGCCGAGGTACGGCCGTTCGCGATCGCGCTCAGCACCAGCGCGGCCGGCATCTTCATCCCGACCGCTTCCTGCAGCCCGAGGATCAGTGGGTGCGCATGCCCGCGGACGCGCTCGACCGCGTCCAGCAGGCGGAGCGCGTCGCCGACGTCACTGATCAGGTGCTCGGTCTGGACGGCCGCGATGCCCGCGGGCCCGGGCCGGACCGGAGACGGTACGACGCCGCCGATGACCCGCTCGGGCACGACGAGCGTGTTCGCCACGGTGGGCTCGCTCGTGGGTCCCCGGTCGGTGGATCCGATGGAGCTGTCTGTCAGCGGCCTGATACCAGCGTCTTCGATGGTCACGTCTCCAGCGTACGGAGCCGTTCCGACAGCTTCGGCGTGTCCTACCTGAGGAATCCCTGTGAATCTCATGACGCTGTTGCCGTACTCTCCGCGCATGCGACTCACTGGTAAACGAGCTCTGGTGATCGGCGGCGGTGGCGGCGGGATCGGCCGCGCGACGACCGGCGCCCTCGGCAACGAAGGCGCCGCGGTGCTCGTCGCGGACGTCGACCTGCAGCGCGCCGGGGAAGCGGCGGACGCGGTCCGGGCAGCCGGCGGCACGGCGTACCCGATCGTCGGCGACGTGCGCTCGGCGACCGACCTCGAGGCGATGATCGCGGGCGCGGTCGAGAAGCTCGGCGGGCTCGACGTACTGGTCACCGTTGTCGGCGGGCAGGTCGCGTTCGTGCCCGCGGTGAAGCTGCACGAGATGGCCGACGCGGACTGGGACACGATCTACGAGGTCAACCTCCGGTACGTTGCGCGCGCGGTCCGTGCCGCGCTCCGGGTCTTCCTTGCGCAGGGCACCGGCGGCGCGATCGTCAGCGTCGGCTCGGTCACCGGATTCATGGCGGCACCTGAGCAGGCGGCGTACGGCGTGATGAAGGCCGGCATCCTCAGCCTGGCCCGGACGGTCGCCGCCGAGTACGCGCGGGACGGGATCCGGATGAACGTCGCCGCGGCCGGCGCGATCGCCACCGCGATCGCCAACGCGAACGTCGGGGATGACGTCGTCGAGGAGATCCCGGTGGGGCGGTTCGGACGTTCCGAGGAAGTTGCCGAGGCGGTGGTGTACCTGGCCTCCGATGCAGCGTCGTACATCACCGGACAGCAAGTCGTCCTGGACGGCGGCGTCTCCGTCCGCGGCCCGTTCGAGTAGGTGCGTGAGCTGTTTGAGTAGGCGCGCGGCCAGTTCGCGTAGGTCGAGTGATCAGCGCGGGATCGCTGCGTCGATCAGTACGGCGGCGATCGCGGCGGCGGTGCGGAACGCGTCGGCATTGAGCACCCGGGTGCGGGCCGCGGCGCCGTCGAGGAGCAGAGCGAGCTGTTCGCCGAGCTCCTCGGGATTGGTCGCACCGGCCTCGCGGGCGGTTTCCGTCAGTCGTGCGGCGATCGCCAGCTTGTAGTCGTGCGCCTGCCGGCGGGCCGGGTGCTGCTGGTCGCTGATCTCGACGGACGCCGCGATGTACGGGCACAGCGGGGTGACGTCGTCAGGTCCGGTCGGTACGTCGAACGCGGCGAGGAGCCGTTCGCGCGGCGTGAGCTCGGTGTTGTCGAACACTCCGGGCATCACCTCAGGATCGAAGCGCCGCAGGTACTCGGTGATCAGCTCGTCCTTGGTGCTGAAGTGCTGGTACGCGGTCCGCTTCGACACCTGGGCCACCGCGCAGAGCTGATCCATGCCGGTATGGCTGATGCCCTGCTCGCGGAACAGTTGCTGGGACGCGGTGAGGATGCGCTCACGCGCGCCCCGCCCACGGCGCCGGCCCTGCGGACCCTTCTCCAACTCCGTCATGCCTCCAGCTTAGCCCTCTTGGGTAATGATCGGTGTACTTAGCTTGCGCAGCAGCTCACCGACGGCTACGTTAAGCACACTAACTGGTGTACATAACGCGTTGATGAACGGAGCATGTGATGGGAAAGCTCGACGGCAAGGTCGCGGTGATCACGGGAGCGACGAGCGGTATGGCGCTCGCCGGCGCCAAGCTGTTCGTCGACGAAGGTGCATACGTATTCATCTCGGGCCGACGGCAGGAGGCGGTCGACGAGGCGGTCAAGGCGATCGGCCGGAACGTGACCGGCGTCCAGGGAGACGCGGCGGATCTGGGTGATCTGGAGCGCCTGTTCGACACGGTGAAGCGGGAGAAGGGCTCGATCGACGTGCTGTGGGCGAGCGCCGGGGTGGGCGAGCAGCGCCGGCTCGGCGAGATCACCGAGGAGCATTTCGATACCGCCTTCGGGCTGAACGCGCGCGGCACGCTGTTCACGGTGCAGAAGGCGCTGCCGCTGTTCAACGACGGCGGCTCGATCTTCATGACCGGGTCGAACGCCTCGGTCAAGGGCTACCCGGAGTGGAGCGTGTACGCGGCGAGCAAGGCCGTACTGCAGGCGTACGCGCGGGTGTGGCTGTCGGAGTTGAAGGACCGGCGGATCCGGGTGAACGTACTGATGCCCGGACAGGTCGCGACGGCGAAGCAGGAGGAGTTGTTCGACGAGGCGACCAAGCGGCAGTTCGAGGCGTTGATCCCGCGCGGAAAGATGGGTACTCCGGAGGAGATCGCGACCGTTGCTTTGTTCCTCGCTTCGGACGATTCGACGTACGTGAATGGCATGGAGCTGGCCGTCGACGGCGGCACGTCGGCGGTCTGAGCGGAAACTTTGGGCGGTCGGCCAGAATTTCCGGATCCGGGCGTGACCTCGACTCGCCGTCCTCCGTTGAAAGTGACGTGACGGTGAACACAACACGGCGCACCGGCACCGCGCTCGCCCGCGTTTTCCAGGCCGACCACCCCTTGAAGTACAGCCAGGAGGACCAGTGACAACCGCCACCGCCACCCAGACCGTTCAGCGCCGACGCGTGCGTGTCTGGTTCGGTGAGCACGTGATCGCCGACTACAACGCCGAGCCGGCGTTGGCCGAGCGGTACGCAGATGCCATGAGCCGTCGATTCGCCGGACTGCGAGTCACCAACGACCCGATGCCGGCGTTCGACAAGCTCCCCGACCCCCTGCCCGGCGAGCGTATGTGGGACGTAGCACCCCGCTGATCGGGTGCGTCCTGAGAAATCCTCCGGTACCTTTTCGCGTTCCGTATCTCACCAGACAACCCACCCGGAACGTCGCCAGGTCGAGAACCTCACCTCGACCACCGAAGGGCACCGGTGTTTGGGCGGCAAGCGAGCCTGGGCGTTCTGCCCCTCGCTTGCCGCCCCTTTTTACTTTTGCGTGTAGTACTCCGGCTTGAACTGAATGATCTGGACGTAATTGCCGTCCGGATCGACGAGCGTGGCGAACCAGCCGGGCCCGCGGTCCTCCGGCTCGACCAGCCACTCGACGTCCAGCGTCCGCAAGTGCGCGGCCGCCGCCTCGATGTCGTCGACCCCGAAGTTCACGATGTGCCGCCCCGGCTCCGCGTTCCGCGCCGCGACGTCCTCGCGCTGCTCGATCACCAGCCCGAACCCGCCGAGGTCAAGGTTCCCGTACCCGTCCACCTTCGCCCGGAACCCGTCCCGATACCAAGCCTTCAACCGCTCAGCATCCGCACTACCAAGCAACATACTGTTCAAATTCACGCTCTCTCCTTCCGCACGACACTGACTCCGCTACGTCGGAACCGCAGCAGAGTCCTCGACATGCCTCGCCGACTTCGCATGCCGATCAACTGAAACTCGCGGGGGGCGCCGGCCAGACCTTCAGCAATACGATCGGCAGCCGCGGTCGACGCCGTAGGTGTCGTGGGTCTGGGTGACCAGCTTGGTGGGCGACAGTTGTCCGCCGTGGTGCCAGCTGTTGAGGAACGCCTGCGGTGGGACGGCTCCGCGGCGGAGCCACCAGGTGTCGCGGCCGGTCGGCCAGCTGATGCCGAAGTGCAGGTGTGGTGCTGTCGGTCGCGCGCTCCCGGTCTTGCCGGTCCGTCCCAGCGTCTGGCCCGCGCGTACGGTCACTCCAGGGGTGATCCCGGGCTGGATCGCAGACAGATGCGACCCGTAGTACCGCACTCCGTCGACCCCGATCACTGACACCGAGAGGCCGCCCCGATCGGCGCCGCGGTTCGTCTTCGGATCCCACACGTCGGCCCGGGTCACCTCGTCGACGCGCCCGTCCACCGGCGCCACGAACCGGCAGCCCACCGCGGCGAAGATGTCCGACGCCGGGTAGTCGTGATGACTCTGCGACGCGTCCGCGCGACAACCGCCCACCGGAAACACGTACCTGATCGCGGTGCGCGCCGCAGTCGGATGAAGTGCAGTTGGACGAGCTGGGGTCGGGCGAGGTTTGGTCGTGGGGGTTCGCGCTGCCGAGCGTGGAAGTGTGCTGGATGATGACGGGGATCGAGTTGGTGCTGATGTAGTCGGTCCGGGTGCAAGCGTTGGAGCGGCGACGGGTGATGTTCTGTCCAGGACGCCGCCGGCCGACAGGCCGAGCAGCCCACCACCGATGACCAGCGCCGCCGCCGCCAGGAAGACCGCCCACGCGGGCCGCGTCACGGATTCCAGAACGCGTTGACCGCTCCAGGCGAGTAGACCGTCTCGCACGGGATGCCGTTCTTGTCCGCGTCCATCCGGTCCGGCATGCCGTAGTACCACCAGTACCTGACGGCCTCGGCGTACGACGCACCGCGGGCGGCAAGGTCGCGGCAGAACAGCCCGGACGACCAGTACACGGCGCCGCTGATCACGCGCCCGTTCCAGTAGGCGGCGACATCGCTGCGCGGGTAGACGGTCTCGCACGGAATTCCGTTGCGGTCGGCATCCATCTGGTTCGGTTGCCCGTGCAGTCGCCAGTAGTCGACGGCCGCGACGTAGCTGTATCCCTTGGCGTCCAGGTCCCGGCAGAACAATCCGGCCGGCAGCACGCGGACGTCTCGTCCCGAGGTGTCCTTGACCGACGGCTTCGGTGCGACGGTCCGCGTCGTGACGGACGCGGGAGCAGACGCCGGGACGGACGCTGCAGGTGCTGCGGCGACCGGAGCCGACGGCGGTGCGTCCGCCACCTTCCTCGCAGGATCGTCCCTCGTCGTCAGTACGACGAGCCAGGCCAGCAGAACGACGATGACGCCGACCGCCACTCCTCCCAGAGCTGCCAAGGTCGCATTACCGCGTTGGTTCCGCCGGTGACACTGCGTGCGTGAATACGGTGCTCCATTCATGACTCCCCCCGCAAGCCATTGAAGCTACGTCACTTTCCGTTGTCCATGCCTCGTCCCGGAATTCCATCCGCCGACGGACAAGCTGGCTCAATCGATTGCTGCACTCAGCCCGGGAGGAACATCGCGTTGCTAGCTCCAGGCGGGCGAGGTTTGTAGTGCGTCGGGGAGTTCGCCTACTACTCCTAGGCGTTGGGTGCAGCGGGTCAGGGCTACGTACAGGTCGCGGAGGCCGCGGGGGGACTCGATGACGATGCCGTCCGGGTCGACGACCAGGACCGAGTCGAACTCGAGGCCTTTTGCCTCGCGGGCGGTCAGGACCGTGACGCCGGACAGGCCGTCGACTGCTTCCTGGATCAGCTCGAGCCGGCTGCGCGACGTGATCACGCCTACCTCGCCGTGGGCCGTCTCCTCGGCCGCCATCTTGTAGACGTGCAAGGCCTGCTCGGCAGCCGGTACGTCGAGATGCCACGGCCGTACGCCGGTCGAACGGACCGACTGAGGTGCGTGTGCCGACGGGTCCACCTCATGCAGGACCGCGTTCGCCAGCTCCATGACCTCGGCCGGCGTGCGGTAGTTCAGCGTCAACTCGGCCAGCCGCCAGCGATCGCCGAACGTCTCACCGAGCGCGCTCGACCAGGACGTACCGCCGCCGACCGAACTCGTCTGCGCCACATCGCCGACCACCGTCATCGACCGCAGGGGGCACCGCCGGGCGATCGCGCGCCAGGCCATCGGCGACAGCTCCTGCGCCTCGTCGACGATCACGTGCCCGTACGTCCAGCGCCGGTCGGCGCCCGCGCGGTCGGCGAGCGTCCGGTCGTCGTCGGCCTCGTACCGCTCGGCGAACGCCTCGGCGTCCAGAATGTCCTTTGCGGTAAGGATTTCCGCCTCGTCCTCGTCGTCGTAGTCCGTCGACCCGGAACCCGACAGAACATCGAGAGCGCCTTGTGCATAAGCGACTGCGCGCGCCCGCGCGGCTCGCTCCCGCGCCGCCTCGGTCCCGTCGTCACCGAGCAGCTCCGCCGCCTCGTCGAGCAGCGGCACGTCCGCCGGGCTCCAGTCGGCGCCGTACCGCAGCAGGTGCTCGCGATCGAGCGCGGACAGCTGCGGTGCCGCGGACGCCAGCCGGTCCTCGTCGCCGTACAGGTCCTCGAGCAGCTTCTGCGGACTGAGCAACGGCCACAGCCGCTCGAGCAGAGCCTGTACGGCAGGCTCGGCGAGGACCTCGTTGCGCAGCTCGGCCAGGTCGTACTCGTCGAGCAACTGCTCGCCGTCGAGTGGATCGGTGCCGATCAGGTCTGCGTACTGGGTGGTGAGGTGGTCAGTGATCTCGTTCAGGACGAAGGGCCGCGCCTGGTTGTGGGTGAGGTTGCGGTTGCGTACGCGGGCGTGGACCGCCTCGCACACCGACGGCTCCAGCGTCAGCTCGGTGCGCTCCACGGTCACGCGCACCGGGCGCTCGGGGATCCACTGCCGGTCGTCGACCGCCTTCGCGATCACGTCGGCCATCACCGTCCGGCCCTTGACCTCGGCGCTCTCCGAAGCCTCCGGCCGGGTGGCGTTGATCCCGGGGTACAGCTCGGCGATCGTGACCAGCCGCACGCCGTCCTCACCGAGCGACGGAAGCACCTGGCCGATGAACCGCAGGAACGCCGCATTCGGGCCGACGACGAGAATTCCGCGCTTTTCCAGTTGCTCGCGATGGGTGTACAGCAGAAATGCCGCGCGGTGCAGCGCGATCGCGGTCTTACCGGTACCGGGACCGCCTTGGACAACGAGGATTCCCGGCAGTTCGGAGCGGATGATTCGGTCCTGGTCGGCCTGGATCGTCTGGACGATCGACTCCATCCGGCCGGTCCGGCGGGCGTCCAGCGCCTTCATCAGTACGGCTTCGCCGATCACGCCGGTGCCCGGCTTCGACGGGTCGGCGGCCTCGCGGCCGAGGTCGAGCTGCTCGTCCTGGACGTCGAGCACCCGGCGCAGGCGGGTCTGGAGGTGCCGGCGGCGGACGATGCCGTGGTTCGCGACGGCGGTCGCGATGTAGAACGGTCGCGCGGCCGGGGCGCGCCAGTCGACCAGCAGCGGCTCGTACTCGTCGTCGTGCAGACCGATCCGCCCGATGTGCAGCACCTCGCCGTCGGCGTCGTCGAGGCGGCCGAAGTACAGCCCCTCCTCGGCGGAGTTCAGCCGGGCCTGGCGCAGCTTCAGATCGCGGATCCGCCCGTCGCGCTGGTGCAGTGCTTGGCGGTTGCGGGTACTGATCTGCTGCTCGTCGTCGGTACGGGCGTCGGTGCGCGCCCGCTCGGCGTCCAGCGCGGTGTAAAAAGTCGTCAGGTGTGCCTGTTCGGCGTCGACCGGATTCGGCAATTCCAACCCCTCGTGGTAAAATGCCACCCGTTGGTTTTCGGGCCGCATTTCTGAAACTCGCTGCGTGGCTGCCACAAATGCTTGAGTTTATCGGCTCGTGGCGTTTTCCTGTAGTGGTGTTCCACTCGATCATCCCGCCGTACCTGCTCGAGCAACTCGAGCGGTCCGCGGCTGACCCCAGCGTCCGAGCCCGGATCCGGCAGTCGTTGCAGCACGACGCCGTACTGCGAACCCGGCCCGCGGCCGGCCGTACTCCGGAGACCGCGAAGGCTGCGGGCGGCCGGCAGCGCAAGGTGTACGACGCCGAGAACGGCACCGACCTGCCCGGCACGCTGGTCCGCTCCGAGGGTGACGACGCGGTCCAGGACCAGGCGGTCAATCAGGCGTACGACGGGACCGGCGCGACCTGGACGCTGTACAAGGAGCGCTACGGACGCGACTCGATCGACGGCAACGGGCTGGTGCTGGTCTCGTCGGTGCACTACGACCGCGGCTACGCGAACGCGTTCTGGGACGGCTCCCAGATGGTGTTCGGCGACGGGGACGGCGAGATCTTCGGCAACTTCACCTCGTCGATCGACGTGACAGGGCACGAGCTGACGCACGGCGTCACGCAGTACACGGCGAACCTCGACTACGAAGGTCAGTCCGGTGCGCTGAACGAGAGCATCTCGGACGTCTTCGGATCGCTCGCGAAGCAGTATGCGAACGGTCAGAGCGCCGCGGATGCCGACTGGTTGATCGGGGCGGGGCTGTTCCTCCCGGGCGTACAGGGTGTGGCGCTGCGATCGATGAAGGCGCCCGGCACCGCGTACGACGATCCGCGGCTCGGCAAGGACCCGCAGCCCGCCGACATGTCCGGGTACGTCGACACGCAGGACGACAACGGCGGCGTCCACATCAACTCCGGCATCCCGAACCACGCGTTCTACCTGGTCGCGACCGCGATCGGCGGGAACGCGTACGACGACGCCGGCAAGATCTGGTACGGCACGCTGACGTCGGGCAACCTGGCGTCCGCCGCCACCTTCAAGGACTTCGCCGAGGCGACCCAGACCACCGCGCGCGACCTGTTCGGCGCCGACTCCCCTCAGGTTGCCGCAGTCACCAAGTCCTGGCAGACGGTCGGCGTTCTCGGCGACCAGACCCCACTCATGAACGCCGCTCAGACCAACCTCAAGACCACCACCCCGCCTGCGGCACCACCCTCGGCCTCGGCTGCGGGATGAGACGAGTTGACCTGAAGTCTTGTTGAGGTATTAGCGTCCGGAGGCGTGACTGTTCATCCGCTCCGGCTGGTCGTGCTGACGCGCAATCTCGACGTGGGGCGGTTCGGGACGTCGGTGACCGGGTGGTTCGTGCGTGAGGTCGAGCGGGCGGACGAGTTCAAGCTCGACCTGATCGATCTCAGCCGGACGCCACTCGAGGCCCTGCCGGCGCGGATCGAGGACGCGGACGCGGTGATGATCGTCACGGCCGAGTACAACCACGCGTATCCGGGTGACGTGAAGACCGCGATCGACTGCGTTCGCCGGCCCTGGTACGCGAAGCCGGTCGGGTTCGTCGTGTACGGCGGGCGTTCCGGCGGACTGCGCGCGGCCGAGCAGCTCCGGCTGGTCTTCGGCGAGCTGCACGCGATGCCGATCCGCGACAGCCTCGGCTTCCGCGAGGAGGACTTCGCCGACGGCGAGCCGGTGGACCCGACCACGTCCGCCGCTGCGGCCGCACTCCTCCGCCAGCTCGCCTGGTGGGCCCGCGCACTCCGCGACGCCCGCGCAACCACGCCCTACCCGGCCTAGCTGTACCGCCACGCAGGCAGAACCCCCGTTTTCGGCCCTTGAACGCCCCAAAACCACCACTTCTGCCTGCCTGGCGATCCACCGGAATACGTTCCGGCGTCGAGCGGTTGCCGTGAAGGTGACCGCAGACCCGATGCCCCTGTCCGTGCTCGACCTCTCGCCGGTGCCGACGGGCACGCGGCCGTCGGAGGCGCTGCACGAGACGATCGAGCTGGCCCGCACTGCCGAGGCGGCCGGCTACCACCGGTTCTGGCTGGCGGAGCACCACAACATCCGCAGCGTGGTGAGCACGAGCCCCGAGGTGATGATCGCGGCGGTCGCGGCGGCGACGTCGACGATCCGCGTTGGATCCGGCGGCATCATGCTGCCGAACCACTCCCCGCTCAAGGTGGCCGAGACGTTCCGTGTCCTCGGTGGGCTGTACCCGGACCGCATCGACCTCGGCATCGGGCGTGCACCCGGTACCGACCAGCGCACCGCGCTCGCGCTGCGCCGCAGCCGGGAGGCGCTCGGCGCGGACGACTTCACCGAGCAGTACGCCGAGCTTCGCGCGTACGCCGAGGGATTCCCGGCCGGGCATCCGTTCGAGCCGATCAGCGCGCAGCCGGACGACGTACCGCTGCCGCCGGTGTGGATCCTCGGTTCCAGCACGTACGGCGGTCAGGCGGCTGCCGCGCTCGGTACCGGGTTCGCGTACGCGGGGCACTTCGGGACGCTCGATCCGGCCGGGGTGATCTCGGCGTACAAGACGAACTTCCAGCGCTTCGAGCACGGTGGTGAACCGCACGCGATCCTCGCGCTGGCCGCGATCGTCGCCGAGACCGAGGAACGCGCCGCGCAACTCGCCCGCGCCAACGCGCTCTCCACGTTGCGCCTGCGCTCCGGCCGCCCGGGCCCGCTCCCGTCGCCGGAAGAGGCAGCCGCGTACCCGTGGTCCGAGGCCGAGGAGGCCGCGATCGAGGAATGGACCGGCCTGGTCACCGTCGGTACGCCGGAGCAGGTCGCCGCCGAGCTCCGCCGCAAGGCGAACAACGCCGGCGCGGACGAACTCATCATCACCACGAACATTCACAACCCCGCCGAACGCCGCCAGTCCTTCCAGTTGCTCGCAAACGCCTGGAACCTGAAGCCCCGCTGATCGGCGGATCTGTACCACTCACCAACCCCCACCGCGTGGCCGCGATGCCGCTCGGCTGAGCGTCAGCGGCGCGCTGAGCGCGGTGTGCGCGAGGTTGGTGAGTGCTGGACGTCCGGTGTCCCGAGGACGTGTTCGAAGATCAGGCTGGTTTCGGCGTGGCTGACCGCGGGGTCTGCGGTCAGGTGGTCGAGGACGAACTCGCGGAGCCCGTCGGGGGTCGCCGCGGAGACATGCAGCAGGTAGTCGTTGGCGCCGCTGACGTGGAAGAGCGAGAGCACGCCGGGCAGCGTCGGGACCTTCGCGCGGAAGCGGTTGATCTCGTCGCGGGAGTGCGCGCCGATCCGGATCGCGATCATCGCCTGCAGCGGCTGACCGAGCGCCGCCAGGTCTACGTCGGCGTGGAAGCCGCGGATCACCCCGCGTTCGCGTAACGAGCGGACGCGGGTCAGGCACGTCGACGGCGCGATCCCGACGGCGTCGGCGAGCGCGTTGTTCGGCATCCGGCCGTCGGCCGTGAGCAGCTCGACCAGCCTCCGGTCGACGTCGTCGAGCCCTTCGGGAGCCGGTCGCGGAGCCGGTCCCGGGCTCCGACGATCCTTCGGCATGCCCTCACTCTAGAGCCCATCCACAGAATCCACAGCGTGTGGATGACCCTGTGGACGAATTTTCTTCGGAACTCTTGCGTCTGACCGCAGAAGATTCCACAGTCGCCTGAAGTTATCCACAGGGAGGCGACGATGCTGGACACCCGTGCCGTGCACGCCGGACGCGACGACCTGGCCGCCCTCGGCGTCCACGTCCCGCCGATCGACCTGTCCACCACGTACCCGCTGCCGGGCGTCGACGCCGGCGGCGCGTCGTACGACGAACTCGCGCAGGGCCGCGGCCCGGACGGCGGGAGCCTCGTCTACCAGCGCCTGTGGAACCCGAACGTCGCCCGCTTCGAAGACGCGCTCGCCGAACTCGAGCAGACCGACGGCGCGGTCGCCTTCGGCTCCGGCATGGCCGCTTTGACCGCGTGCCTGCTCGCGTCCGTCACCGCGGGCCGTCCACACGTGGTCGCCGTACGGCCCCTGTACGGCGGCACCGACCACTTGTTGTCCACAGGCCTCCTGGGGACAACTGTCACGTACGCCGAACCGAGCGAGGTCGCCGCCGCGATCCGCCCGGACACCGGCCTGGTGATCGTCGAGACGCCGGCCAACCCGACCGTCGACCTCGTCGACATCCGGTACGTCGCGAACGCGGCCGGCGACGTACCGCTGCTTGTGGACAACACCTTCGCCACCCCGGTGCTGCAGCAGCCGGCCACCCACGGGGCGAGCCTGGTGTTGCACTCGGCAACCAAGTACCTCGGCGGCCATGGCGACGTTATGGGTGGCGTCGTCGCGGCCGGCGTGGAGTGGGTCGGCCGGCTCCGGCAGATCCGCGCTGTGACAGGTGGCCTGCTGCACCCGCTGGCGGCGTACGAACTGCACCGGGGACTGCAGACGCTGCCACTGCGAGTACGGGCGCAGCAGGCGACCGCCATCAAGGTCGCGGACTGGCTCTCCGCGCAACCGACCGTCGAACGGGTGTACTACCCGGGCCTGAACGACCCGGCCGGGCTGATCGGTCGCCAGCAGGCGGGCCCCGGAGCGGTGCTCGCGTTCACGCTCACGGGCGGTTTCGAGGCGGCGGCCCGAGTGGCGAGCAGCCTGAAGCTCATCACCCACGCAGTCTCACTGGGCGGCGTGGACACCCTCATCCAGCACCCGGCCGCGCTTACCCATCGCCTGGTCGCATCCGAGGCCAAGCCGACCGACGCCCTACTACGCCTGAGCCTTGGTCTGGAGGACGCCGAGGACCTGACGACCGACCTCCGGAACGCCCTCGAGCGCTGATTCTGCGCAGGGCAGAACGTCTGCTCAGGGCAGATCCGGGGCGGCGGACCGGTCCGGGGTGGCACACTCGGTACAGGACATCCGGAGCGAGGAGGGCCAGACGTGTTGCTACGCCAGGTGATCGGAAACGTGTTCCGTCGGCTGCGGCGCGAGCGGGGCATCACGCTGCGTGAGCTCGCCGAGCTGGCCCAGGTGTCGGTGCCGTACCTGTCCGAGATCGAGCGCGGCCGCAAGGAGCCGTCGTCGGAGATCCTGGCCGCGATCTGCCGGGCGCTCGAGCTCGAGCTCACCGACCTGCTGACCGAGGTGCAGTTCGACCTGACGACCGCGGTCCGGTCCACGCTCCCGGTTCGCCTCCAGACCGCGGCGATCCGCGTCGAGGACGGCTCCGCGCGGCGCATCCCGTCCGGCCCGCGCGCCTACTCCGCCACCGCCGTGGCGTACACGCTCGTCGCCTAGAAAAATCGGTCCCACCGGGCGGGCGATGTCTCTAGCCTGACCTGGTGACTCACCTGAAGCGCCGGGCGCCTGCAGTACCGGGGTCGATCCCGGATGTCCTGAAGATGTTCGAATCCGAGGTGCGCTTCTATCGCGAGGTCGCGCCGTACGTCGGCGTTCGCGTGCCGGAGTGCTATCGGGCGGAGGCCGGTCCCGACGGGACGCTGCTCGAGCTCGAGGACCTGTCCGCGTGGACGCCCGGCGCGGAACCGGCGGCCGGCGCCCGCGCGCTTCGAGGCCTCCACGATCGCTGGGCGGGTGCAGCGCTCGAGCGGTGGCCGTGGCTGCGGCCGATCGGAGCCGGCGAGGACCTGATCGCGGAGCTGTACGACTCCACCTGGCCCGCGCTGGCCGAGCGCCACGACCTGAGCGCGCCGGTCCGGGACTTCGGCGCGAGCCTCGTCGGGCGGGTCCAGGAGGTCGACGTGGCGGTCGCGTCCGCCGGCGTACTGACTTTGGCGCACGGCGACGCCTCCGCGCAGAACCTGCGGACCGGGCCAGGCGGCGAGGTCGCGTTCCTCGACTGGGAGGACGTGTCGGCGGCTCCCGGCGTACTGGATCTCGGCTGGTTCCTGGTGTCGTCCGTGGAGCCGGCACGGTGGGCGGAGGCGTTGGAGGCGTACGGCGCGGTGGACGGGCTCGCCACGGTGCTGCCTTCGGTGATGGTGCAGGGCTATCTGAGTTTGTCCGACCTGCCCGACGGCGACGGCGCGGCGTGGAACGCCCGGCTCGAAGCCGCGGTGGGGGTGCTGTGAAGTACGTCGTGCGGTTCGCGGTGGACGATCGGGAGCTGTCGGCGTTGCATGCGGCCGCGTTCGAGGGCGAGCTGGAGGTGGAGCCGTGGGCGGAACGGCTGGAGCGGTGGGCGCTGACCTGGGTCGGTGCCTTTAGCAACGATCAGCTGGTCGGGTTCGTGCAGGTGTGCTGGGACGGTGGTGCGCACGCATTCGTGCTCGACACCGCAGTACACCCGGACCACGGCCGGCGCGGCATCGGCAAGCACCTCGTACTGACCGCCGCCGAGGAGGCTCGCAAGGCCGGGTGCGAATGGCTGCATGTCGACTTCGAGCCGCACCTGACCACGTTCTACCTCGATGCCTGCGGCTTTCGCGCGACGGATGCGGGCCTGCTCAAGCTCCGATAGCCGTGAGGCGTTCGGTCGAGATGCAGGACGTCAGGCAGCGCTCCTTCGCGTCGCCGAGCAGGTCGGCGGTCCACGTGGTGAAGCCGCCGTCGCCGAGTCCTTCGCCGTCACGGGCGATGCCGAGCCCCGTACCGGCGTAGTAGTTCGCGCTCTTGGTGCGCTCGGTGTCCTCGGTGAACGGGACGCCGAGCGCGGGACGGACAGTGTCCTCGATCCGCTCCCGCAGTGCGGACTCTTTGAACGCGGTGAACGTGAGCTCGGCCTTGTCGCCCAGTACGGCGTGCCAGAACCGCAGGTGCTCGATCAGCAACTCCGTCTCAGTCCGGCACGAACCGGTGTCGCGCGCGCTCGACACCAGCGCGAACAGCTCGAAATGCGCGGACATCCCCGGACCGTCGAAGGGTTGCGCGCGGACCACGCGCTGACAGGCCGCCAGGTGTACGCGGTCCTGCCCGGCACGCCGTCGTACGGCGGCCTCGATCGCCAGTTCGTTGGTGGGATCACTGGCCACCTCGGTACCGCGGATCGTGCTGACAACCTGGTGCTGGTTGATCGGCGCGATCGCCGAACAGGTCCCCAGCGGCGCGACCGGCGACAACTGAACCGCCGCGAAGGCGTCCGGGAGCAGGCCCCACAGTCGCTGCTGTGTCTGCACCAGCTCCCGCGGATCGGCAGCGGACGGCGCCACGAACCGGTCCTGCGTCCACCGCTGCAGCAGACGCGCGGGCTTCACCGCCGCGGCACGCTCGCGGGTCACGTCCAGCAGGACGGACTGCAGCTCGGACTGGCTCAGTCCGTTGACGAGGGCGTCCCGGCTGCCGTCCGGCAGCTTCGCCCAGAACCGTTCGCTGACATCTCCCATCGCCCTACTGTGACGGATATTTCAGCTGAACCGCGCCTGATTTATGCAGTATCGTCGACAGCATGAAACCGCACCTTTGACGCTCCGGCCGCGGGTTGAGTGCCAGGATCATCGCCTTCGAGGCGTTGCACGACTTCATCCCGCTCTATCCGCTGTATCAGCTGCTGTTCACCGATCACGGGCTGACGGCTGCGCAGATCTCGACGTTGTTCGTGATCTGGTCCGCGACCGGCTTCGTGTTCGAGGTGCCGTCCGGCGCCTGGGCGGACAGCTACTCGCGGCGCAAGCTGCTGATTCTCGGTGCTCTGCTCAGCGGTCTCGGGTACGCGGTCTGGATCGCCTTGCCGTCGTACGCCGGATTCGCGGCCGGCTTCGTGTTGTGGGGCGTGTCGTCGGCGCTGATGTCCGGTACCTACGAGGCCTTCGTGTACGACGAACTGGCCGCCCGCGAGCGCACCGCGCACTACCCCACGCTGCTGGGTCGCGCCCGTTCCGCGTCGTTCGTGATGAACCTCGCGGCGACTGCGCTCGCGGCACCGCTGTTCCACGTCGGTGGGTACGTGTTGGCCGGCGTGGTCAGCGTTCTGAGCTGCGTTGCGCAGGCCGGTGTCGCGTGGTCGTTGCCGGAGGCCCGTGCAGTCGAGGTCGCCGAGGTCACGGGCGCGCGGGCGGTGGTCGGCAGCTACTTGCACATGTTGCGCGCGGGCGTGTCCGAGGTGACGACGAGTCGACTCGTACGGCGGGCTGTCCTGCTGGTCGCGCTGTTGGGCGGGTTCCTGGCGTTCGACGAATACTTCCCGTTGCTCGCTCGCGACACCGGTGCGGCGACCGGCGTGATCCCGTTGCTGATCGCGGGAACCGTTGCGGCGCAGGCGATCGGCGGCGCGCTCGCGGGTCCGGCATATAAGTTGCCCGCAGCAACGTTCGCGAGTGGTCTGGTGCTGACCGCCGTACTGATCGCCGTTGGCGCGCTCAGCGGATCGGCGTGGGGGTTCCTGCCGATCGCGATCGGGTACGGCGTCATGCAACTGGTGATCGTGGTGTCGGAGGCGCGGCTGCAGGACGCGATCACCGGTCCCGCGCGGGCGACCGTGACGTCGGTGTCCGGACTGTTCTCCGAGGTGTCCGCGATCGCGGTGTACGGAGGGTTCGCGATCGGGTCGGTGTGGTTCACGATGTCGATCCTGGTCGCGGCGCTGACTGTCCCAGTGCTGCTGACGGCGTTCGTCGTACCCGCCGCACTGCCGGCGCCGCGCAGTCCGGCGACGGCTGAAACCTAGTCTGCTTGTCGCGCGAGGCCGGCGACCAGGATGTTGAGTCCGGCTTCGAACCCGCTGTCGAAGTCGTAGGCGAGGCCGTCCTCGCCCAGTTCGTTGACGATCCGGGTCAGCATCGGCGCCCTGCCCTCCGGCAGGTTGCTCACCCGGGACAGCAGGTCGGGGGCAAGCTCGAAGGTCTCGCCCTGGACGGACGTCTCGCCGAGAGTGAAGCCGTGGATGAAGTCGACCAGCGTGTTCGCGGCTTCGAAGATCTGCCGCGGTGTCAGCCCGGCGCGGTCGAGGGCGCGGTAGAACGGCTCCATCGTCACGACCACGACGTCCGACACTGCGGACGTGTCCGACAGCACCTGCAGTGCGAGATTCGGGTGCGCGCGCAGTCCGTCTCGGTAAGCGCGGGCGGCTGCCTTCAGTTGCTCATCCCAGGGCACCGCGTCGCCGGGGTCGGGCAACTCCAGTCCGGCGAACACGAGTTCGGCGAGGCCGGCCAGCACGGCGGCCTTGTTCGGCAGGTGGTGGTACAGCGACATCGGGTTGACCTGCAGCGTCGCCGCGAGTCGCCGCATGGTCAGCCCGTCGATGCCCTCGTCGTCGACGATCCGCAGCGCGGCGGTGAGGATCGCCTGCCGGCTGAGCCGCTCCTCCCCCGCGCGTGGACGCCCGGAGCGCTTGCCGACGTTAACCATACGCCGTATGGTACATAATCGTACAACGTATGGATAAAGGAGCGTGGCATGCAGTCGTTGGCGGGGAAGGTGGCGTTGGTCGCCGGGGCGACCCGGGCGGCCGGGCGTGGAATCGCGGTCGAGCTCGGCGCGGCCGGCGCGACCGTGTACGTGACCGGGCGTAGCACTCGGGCGCAGCGGTCGGAGATGGATCGTCCGGAGACGATCGAGGAGACGGCCGAGCTCGTCGACAAGGCCGGTGGCCACGGCATCGCCGTACCGGTGGATCATCTGGATCCCGCACAGGTGCAGTCGCTCGTCGCGCGGATCGAGGAGGAGCAGGGCGCGCTCCACGTACTGGTCAACGACATCTGGGGACAGCACGGTGAGCCCGAGTGGGACAAGACCGTGTGGGAGAGCGACCTCGACGGCGGGTTGCGGTTGCTGCAGCTGGGCGTGAATACGCATGCGATCACCGCGCACTATGCGCTGCCGTTGCTGATCAAGTCGCCCGGCGGTCTGGTGGTCGAGATGACTGACGGGACGAACGAGTACAACGCGGACAACTACCGGGTGTCGTTCTTCTACGACGTCGCCAAAGGTGTGGTCGGCCGGATCGCGTTCGCGCTGGCGCACGAGTTGGACAAGTACGAGGCGACCTCCGTACTGCTGTCGCCGGGGTGGTTGCGGTCCGAGGCGATGCTCGAAGGGTTCGGCGTCCGCGAGGACAACTGGCGGGACGCGACGGCACAGGTCCCGCACTTTGCGATCTCCGAGAGCCCGTCGTACGTCGGTCGCGCGGTCGCGGCGCTTGCGGCCGATCCCGACGTACGGCGATGGAACGGGAAGTCGACCTCGAGCGGTGAACTCGCGCAGCTCTACGGCTTCACGGATCTGGACGGCAGTCGCCCGGACGCCTGGCGGTACATCGTCGAGGTCGAGAGCGCCGGAAAGCCCGCAGACACAACCGGCTACCGCTGAAGCACGTACGGCCTCGCCGGTCCTTACGGATTAGAGCTGGTACGGCGGGCAGATCTCGTCGCCGGTGCCTGCGGAGGTGACTGGCTCGGCTGTTGACGACAGCGCGGCGTGCGGATGCGCGGCGGCGATCGGGATCCCCAGCGTGGCCGCCAACGCCAGCACCTCACGGCGCGAGGTCACGGCCGTCGCCGGATCCTGCTCATAGACGTACGTGAGCTCGGGCCAGCGCGCTTGCGCGGGATGCACCAGCACGTCACCGCCCAGCAAGGCCCGTTCGGTCACCACGGACTGATGCCCCGGCGTATGACCCGGCGTCGGCAGCAACCGCACGCCCCGCAGCGCCGTCTCGCCGTCGACCACTCGCAACTGGCCGGCCTCCTCGATCGGACGGATGCGACTCGCGTACGTCGACCCGCTGCGCGTGTGCTCAACCTCGTCCCGCTGCACGACGTACTCCGCCCGCAGGAACGCCGGCCGCACCCCGTCGGACATCCACCCCACGTGATCCAGATGTACATGCGTCACCACAACCGCATCGACGTCCTCCACCGCCACACCCACCTGCTGCAACAACTGAGGCAACCGCCCACTCACCCCCAACCACTCAGCCGCCTCCCCACCCGCCGGCCCAACCCCCGCATCGACCAGCACCACCCCGTCGTCCCCCACCACCAAGTAACTATGAAAATGCAGCAACCACCCACGCTCGGTCGCTCCAGGCGCAGAAGCTCCACCCCGAACATTCCCAGGCACCACCCGCCGAACCCATTCCCCCTCCCGACTCCCCCACCCAGGAAAAGCCTCCCCCACCCCCTCAGGAAAAACCGCCACCGCATCACACAACACCGTCACATCCACGGGTTGATCCTCTCCCATCCCGCCGGGAATCCCATCTCCAACGGGCCCCATCCGCACGCGGACAGCTCGACGGTGATCAACGCACAGACGCCAGTGATCGGCTGCGAGGTGAATGTGTGCCTGTGGATCTCCACTCGCGTTGAGGGTTCTCTGCTGGTGTACGAGCGAAGAACCCACCAGAGCAGCGGATGTCCACTCTTCTGACGCAGGTGTGGGCGCGCGCCTGCCGGGCCTTCGACCTGTCGACGCCGGATGTGGGCCGTAGTGCCTCACGTTTTGTCGGGTCGTGGATTGTGGCGGCGAAATGCGACCGATTGCAGGCTCGATCCACGACTCGGCGATCCGGGGTCCGGCCAAACGCCACGACTCGGCGCCATGGCGAGGGGGACGGGGAGGGGAGGGGGATCAGCATCCACGGATCTGTCAGGAGAGCCGGATGTCAGAGGAGGAGGTAGGTGGCGAGGGTTGTCATTAGGAGGGTTATGGCTGTGTCGAGGAGGCGCCAGGCGCGGGGGTGGGCGAAGAGGGGGGTTAGGTTGCGGGAGAAGAAGCCCAGGGCGAAGAACCAGGTGAAGCTGGCGGTTACGGCGCCTAGGCCGTAGAGCCAGCGGTTGTTGGTGCCTTGCTGGTTGGCCAGGGAACCCAGGAGTACGACGGTGTCCAGGTAGACGTGCGGATTGAGGTACGTGAAGCCCAGGCATGCGAGGACGACAGTGCGGAGCGCCGCGGGAGCGTGGTCGGCGGGGGTGATGGCGCCGGGTTTGAATGCGCGCTTGGCGGCGAGGAAAGCGTACGAGTAGAGGAACGCTGCGCCGCCGTACTTCGCGATGTCCAGGGCGAGTTGGCTGCGGGTGAGGAGTGCGCCGAGGCCGACGATGCCGCTCGTGATCAGTACTGCGTCGGACAGTGCACAGGTCAGTACGACCGGCAGGACGTGCTCGCGGCGGAGACCCTGGCGGAGGACGAACGCGTTCTGGGCGCCGATCGCGACGATCAGGGACAGCGACGTGACGAAGCCGGCGAGGAGGGGCATGTCTTCGACGGTAAGGACCTTGAGCCGCTCCAAACCAGCTAAAGATTCTGACGCACCATTAGGATTGCTTCATCATGCAGTTCGACTCGGTGCAGCTCGAGACGTTCGTGGCGGTCCTCGACGAGGGCAGCTTCGACGCGGCTGCGCGTCGGCTCAGTGTGACGCCGTCCGCGGTCAGTCAACGGATCAAGGCGTTGGAGAGCCGCCTCGGTCAGGTCGTGGTGATGCGCGGCAAGCCGGCCCGGGCGACCGCGGCGGGGGAGGCGCTGCTCCGGCTCGCGCGGCAGGTCGCTCTGCTCGAGCTCGAGGCGATCGCGGCCGTCCGCGGCACGATCGATGCGCAACGCATCCCGCTCGCCGTGAACGCGGACTCGCTGAACAACTGGTTTCTGCCCGCGATGCTCGACCTGTCCCGTACGCACGACGCGCGATTCCTCGTGCACCAGGAGGATGAGGAGCACTCGGCCGAGTACCTGCGCAACGGCACCGTCCTCGCCGCAGTCACCGCCGACCCGCGGCCGGTGCAGGGCTGCCGGGTCGTACCGCTCGGCAAGATGCGCTACCTCCCGCTCGCAACTCCGGAGTACGCCGAACGCTGGTTGACCGGCAAACCGTTGCCGGAGGCACTGGCTGCGGCGCCGATGGTGGTGTTCAACGAGAAAGACGTGCTGCAGCACCGACTGGTCCGCAAGGTCACGCGGCGCAAGCTGGATCCGCCGTCGCACGCGATCCCGGCGTCGGCCCCGTTCCACGAGGCCGTCCGGATCGGGCTCGGCTGGGGGATGATCGAGGATCAGGTCGCCGGACCCGAGCTCGCCGCGGGCCGTCTGGTAGAGGTTGCCCCAGGCAAGTACATCGACGTGCCGCTGTACTGGCAGCACTGGAAGCTCGAGTCCGGCGTCCTCGACGCGCTCACGGCCGCGGTGCTGCGGGCCGCGAAGGCAGGCCTTCGGACGGTGACGCAGCGTACGCCCTCAGCTCGATCGCGTTCCCGACCTTGAGCGACATGTCGCGGATCACGTTCCGCCACGGCAGGTAGGGCATCATCCGGAACATCAGGTTCCGCAGCACGGTGAATCGCTTGCTCGCCGGGATGAACCATCTCGCCCCGTCGACGCCCTGCTTCTGGCACGCCTCCACGAAGTCCCTCATCCGTACGTCGTACAGCCCGAACGCCGCGCCGTGATCGCCGTCGGCCGCGTGCAGCTCGCCGGCCAGTACGTACGCTCCCACGATCGCGAGGCTCGTACCCATCCCGGACAGCGGCGAAGCGCAGTACCCGGCGTCTCCGCACAATGCGACGCGACCGCGTGACCAGCTGTCCAGCTTGATCTGGCTGATCGAGTCGAAGTAGAAGTCCGGCGCGGTCCGCAGCCCGTCCAGCAGCCGCGGCACCTCCCAGCCGATCCCCTCGAACTGCTGCTCGACGATCGCCTTCTGTGCTGCGGCGTCGCGCCGGTCGTAGGTCAGCGGATCGGAGGTGAAGTAGAACAATGCCTTCGCCTCGGTGTTGTCGTGGGCGCTGTACGTACCGACGGTCTTGCCCGGTACGTTCAAGATCTGCCCGGTGTGGTCGAGGCCGAGGTGGTTCTCGACGGTGCAGACCGAGGCGTAGTACCCGAGGTCGTGGATGTACGACGACTCCGGCCCGAACGCGAGCCGCCGTACGTTCGAATGCAGGCCGTCCGCGCCGATCACGAGGTCGAACCGCCGCTGCGTACCGCTGTCGAAGACCACGTCGACACCCGAGCCGTCCTGCGTCAGCTCCGCGATCGAGTCGTTGAATACGTATTCCGTCGTGTCGCGGGTGAGGTCGTACAGGATCTCGACGAGGTCGCCGCGAAGGATCTCGAGTTCGCCGCTGAACGCCTCGACGGAGGTCGTCGCCGTGTTCTTGCCGGCCTCGTTCACGTACGTCATCGCGCCCATCCGGGTGGCACGCTCCTGGACCGCGGACAGGATGCCCATCCGCTCCAGCACAGTCATCGACGCCCCGCGGAAGTCGACCGCGTAGCCGCCGGGACGGGGCGCCGGCGCCCGCTCGACCACGGTCGTCTCGTACCCGTACCGCTGGAGCCAGTAGGCCAGCGCCGGACCCGCCACGCTCGCGCCTGAGATCAGAACCGTCGTCATCGTGCACCCCTCCGGAAGCTCGGTTGATGCGGTGACTGTACGACGGTCTTAGACGATTGTGCAAGACATATGTATGAGACGGTTGTGTTAGAGTGCGGGGCATGGGAAACCGCGAAGCCCTGGTCGAGGGTGCGAAGTCGTGTTTGCTGGAGAAGGGCTACGGCCGTACGACGGCGCGCGACATCGCGACCGCTGCCGGGGTCAGCCTGGCGGCGATCGGGTACCACTTCGGTTCGAAGGACGCCCTGCTGAATGAGGCGCTCCGCGAGCTCCTCATCAACGAGTGGGCGACCGAGGTCGCAGCCACGACGACAGACGCCGCCAGTACGACTGACGCGGGTACGACTGATGCGGGCGCGGAAGGTGCGGGCACGGGGCGGGCGGCTGCGCGGGTGCCTTACGAGCAGTTCGTGGGCACCTGGGGGCAGATCGCCGAGAGCCTGCAGAATCCGCGGATGCGGGCGCTGTGGACCGCTCAGTTCGAGGTGCTCAGTCTCGGGGGGAGCATGCCGGAGCTGGTCGCGGACCTGGCCAAGATGCAGGGCGAGGCGCGCGAAGGGCTCGCGCAACTGTTCGGCGGTGTCGGCCCGGATGCCGACCTCGAGGAGATTCAGGCGATCGGCTCACTGCTCCAGGCGATGCTGCTCGGTGTCGTCGCGCAGCGCATGTTCGATCCGGACAGCGCTCCGAGCGGCGACGAGCTCGCACGATCGCTGCGCGCGCTCGCCGATCGGATCAGTCCCCGCGCATAGCGATCGGTCAGTCCCAGCGCATGGCCATGGGGTTGTCGGGTGGGACCAGGCCGTCTGCCATCAGGACGGCACTCAAGGGGTGTACGAGGTCGTGCAGTTCGGTGGTCAGCTCGTCGCCGAGCGCCTGCCAGGCCTGGTCGGCGAGGGCGTCCGTGGTGTCCTCGACCTGCTGCCGCAGTGCGTGCCCGGCCGGCGTGAGGGCTCCGGAGGCGTCCAGCAGACCGCGCGTCCGGAGATCGTCTGAGGCCGCATCCCACTCCTCGTCGCTCCACCGCCGGCTGGCCTGGAAGACGGCCTTCGAAGGACCAGTCGCGGCCGAGATCGTCACGAGCGCCTGACAGGGACTGAGGCCGGCGGTGACGAGTGCCGCGACGTGCCCGTCGCCGCGTGACTCCCGCAGGATTGCGGTCGCCTGCCAGAGCGCGGTTCCAGGATCAGTTGGCCACTCCAACGATGCATTCGCCGCGGCGAGTGGTCGCCCGGCGATCGGTGCGAGCTCGGCGGCCTGCCGGGCGAGTGCCGCGGCCCGGTCGAACGGGGCGTCCGGGAACAGTCGACGTACGGCGCTGTCAACCGCCGCCAGGCGCGCGTCGAGGAGCTGGGCCGGGGTCGCGTAGCTCCACGCGTCCGGGAGTGAGCGCCCGACCATCGCCGGATGGAAGTTGTAGAACACCGCGGCCACGATCTCCGGTCCGACCGCCCCGAGCGGAGCAGCACGGCAGCCGAAGTAGCTCATCCACCCGCCCTTGAGCCCGAGCGCGTCGGTCGCCTTCCGCGTCTCAGGCGCGAAGTACGTGATCGCGTGAAACGGTTCGAGCGCTTTCCACATCTGGCGGGCGCGATTCATGTAAGCGGACGGTACATCACATGCAAGCCGACGTACCCGAGTTTGGGGTGGTCGAAGGTTTCGGGGACGGTGCCGGCAATCCGGAAGCCGAGGGCCTGCCAGAGGTGCACGGCGGGTTCGTTGGTCTCGACGACCGCGTTGAACTGGATCGAGCGGAAACCGGATCGTCCGGCCCAGGCGATCATGTCCTCGCAGAGCCGCCGGCCGACGCCGCGACCGCGGGCCTTGCCGTCGACCATGAAGCTCGCGCTGGAGACGTGCGCGCCCGGGCCGGGGCGGTTCGGGTACATGTTCGCGCTGCCGAGAACGGTGCCGTCGGCATCGACTGCGACCGTCGTCCGCGCCAGCGGAGAACTCGACGGCGACATCCACAGTGCCTCGGCCTGCTCCGAGGTGAGATCCGGGTCGTACGTGTACGTCTCGCGCGCCGTGACGATCTCGTGGAAGAACGGCCAGATCGCCGTCCAGTCCTCGGGCCGGGCGTCCCTGATGTCGATAGTCATTGGGAGAAGCATCACCCGCGATTCCCCCGATGCCAAGCCGATTCCCCGGATAGGCTGAGCGGGGATGACCGACTCTGTGATCCACGAGCTGCCGCGCTGGACGCTGGCAGTGCCGCCGCTCGCCTTCGTCGTCCTGGCCGCGACCTGGCATCGCAATCTCGGTGCGGTTCTGCTGATCCTGGTCTGTCTGGGGCTCGGCGCTGCGGTGATCGCGGCAGTGCACCACGCCGAGGTTGTCGCGCATCGGGTCGGCGAGCCGTTCGGTACGTTGATCCTCGCGCTCGCGGTGACAGTCATCGAGGTTGCACTCATCGTCACGCTGATGGCGTCCGGCGGCGACAAGGCCGCTTCGCTGGCCCGCGACACCGTGTTCGCCGCCGTGATGATCACCTCCAACGGCATCCTCGGGCTCGCACTCGTCGTCGGCTCGCTGCGGCACCGCGTGCAGGAGTTTCGCGTCCAGGCGTCGTACTCAGCTCTGACGGTGATGACCGCCCTGGTGACGCTCAGCCTCGTGGTGCCGACCTTCACCACGAGTGCGGAGGGGCCGCGCTTCAGCCCCGCGCAGCTCGCGTTCGCCGGTGTCACGTCGCTGGTTCTGTACGGCGTGTTCGTGTTCGTGCAGACGATCCGCCATCGGGACTACTTCCTGCCCGTCGCGCCGGACAGTGATGTCGACGAGGACGAGGATCAGCACGCGGCCGCACCGAGCACGAAGACCGCGGTCCTCAGCCTCGCACTGCTGTTCGTCTGCCTGATCTCGGTGGTCGGGCTGGCCAAGACCGTCTCGCCGAAGCTGGAGTCCGCGGTCGAGTCGGCCGGCGCGCCGTTGTCCGTGGTCGGTGTCGTGATCGCGTTGCTCGTCCTGCTGCCGGAGACGGTTGCCGCAGTACGCGCAGCACTGCGGAACCGTCTCCAGACCAGCCTCAACCTGGCCCTCGGGTCAGCGCTGGCCAGCATCGGCCTGACCATCCCCGCGATCGCCGTCGCCTCGATCTGGCTGAGCGGGCCGCTCGTCCTCGGGCTCGGCGGCAAGGAGATGGTGCTGTTCGCGCTGACCGTCGTGACCGCCATCATCACGCTCTCGACCGGCCGGGCGACCCTGTTGCAGGGCGCCGTTCACCTGGCGGTGTTCAGCGCGTTCCTGTTCCTCGCGGTAAGCCCCTGAGGTAGTCGGCCACCGCGTCCTGGTGGTTGTGTTCGGCCCAGCCCAGCGCGTTCCCGTGGTAGTTGAGGTCGCGCAGCTCCGGGTCGGCGCCGAGCTCGATCAGCTTCCGTACGGTCTCCAGGTGACCGTTCAGCGCGGCCCGATGGATCGGCGCGGTGCTGCCGTACAGCCGGCCGAGGTCGTACCCCAAGCGTTGCAGCGGCTCCATCGCCTCGGTCCTCCCGATCTCGGCGGCGCGTACCGGAAGGTGGCTGATGCGCGCCACCGCACGGGCGGCCAGCTCGGCGTCGACGTCGGGTGTCTCACCGCGCATTGCGGCGGCGTACACCTCGTGGACGTCGTCCAACGGTGCCGCACCGCGCGCCCGCAGCAGCTCCGCGATCTCCGTATGCCCTTGGACGGCGGCCAGCTCGTACGGACGTTCGCCGCCGAACGCCGGGTGCCGGGTGCCGGTGCCCTCCGGATCGGTGCCCTGGGCAAGGACCAGCTCGGCCCGGTGCAGCAGACCGGCCCAGGATGCGAACACCAACTCGTCCTCGAGCAATTGTTGCGGAGTGGGGTGTGCGGTCGTCATGCGTTCGTGCCACGGGCCTCCGTCACCGCGGCCGAGGCCGTACTCCAGCAGGAGTTCCAGATGCACATCGTCGTACGGCGGGGGACAGCCGGGACCGCAGTTGTACATGGTCTGGCTGTCGTTGGGGTCGGCGCCCGCGTCGAGCAGCAGCCGTGCAAGCTCGACTCGATGAAGGTGCGGTGGTTGATCACCCTCGCCGCGGCCGAAGACGCCGGTGATGGCCGTGAACGGTGACGGCATGCCCTGCCACAGGTAGCCGGCGTTCGGATCCGCGCCGTTCTCGAGCAGCCGGCGCGCGATCTCGAGCTGATGCGGCGCCTCGAGGCGGCTGTAGGTGAGATAGAGCAGCGGCTCCCAGCGGAACGGTCCGCCCTCGGTACTCGCTGCGGAGAAGTCGATCCCGTCCAGGTCTCCGGCGACCACCTGGGTGTAGATGTTGCTCTGGGCAACCTCTGGGAATCGCTCCAGGAGCTCGCGTGCGGATCGCTGCCGTGCCGGATCGTCCTGCCCGTAGTGCAGGGTCGCCAGCCGGAGGAACTCGTCGGCCCGCTGCTCCGGGGTCTCGAGCGGTCCACCGACGGACTGCCGGTGTGGCGAACGGCTGTAGTGATCGACCAGCTCCACGTGCCGCACGATCCGCGGCCAGCTGGGGAAGCCGTAGCTGCGGGCGATCACGAGCTGCGCGTCCGCCAGGTTCTGCACGGGATGGAACTCGTCGGCCAGCGCGGAGCTTTGGCCGCCGCGGACCTGTTTCAGCAGGGCTTTCGCCTGGCCGCGCAGATGGTCCAGGTTCGGGTCGTCCGGAAGACGTCGGGTCGGCATGGTCGGCATGGCCGACCTCCTCTCTACGAGCCTGCTGTCCGCATCGTCAGGCGAGAAAGGAGGTCAAACTGTGCACAGGGTGCAGCTCCTCAGGTGGGCTGAGCCCTTCCCGCGGACCGGTGGCACCCTGAGTGCCTACTCGAACAGTAGCTCACCGCGGCTTCTCCATCCACCACTCGGTGAACTCGTAGGCGCGGTCCTTCTCCATCCGGATCACCCACAGGTTGCTGAACTCGCCCGGCGGATTCGTCAGGTACGTCGTCCAGCCGCGGACGAACGCCACGCCGTCGCCGAACCCCAGTACCTCGTACTCGAACGTCGTCTCGCCCGGCGCGTCCGCGAGCTCGAGCCAGGCGTCCACGATCGCGTCCCGGCCGACCACCGGCGCCTCGTCCGGGCGCCGGTACATGGTCGCCTCCGCCGTCCAGAGCGCCGCGATGTCCTTGCGGTCGTTGGACTCCCACGCCTTCCGGTACTTCTGGACCCACCGGTCGAGGTCCCTCTCCTTCACCGGATCCGCCGGTTGCTGAGTACGACCGCGGCCGGCCGCGCCAGTACGTCGGGATGATCCCGCGGATCCGCCTCGTACGTGACGAGGTTGCCGGTCCCGGTGAGGCCGAGGAAGTCCTGCGCGCCGGTCGACGCGGCCGTGATGGCCTGCTCGACCGACAGTCCGTGCTTGACGAGCATGTCGATCTCGCCGGCGACCGTACCAACCACATCGGATCCGGTCAGTACGCGGACGCCGTACCGCTCGGCTAGTGGGAGGACCGAGGCGAGGTACGCCGACCGTCCTTCGCGCCGGGCCTTCTGTTCAGCAGTCTCGTTCGGGCTCGGGCTGACCGACGCGGACAGCGTCGGAGTCCAGGCACCTCCGCGCGCGCCCAGCGCCTCCAGGTCCCGCTCGGTGAGCGCCGTACCGTGTTCGACCGAGTCGATCCCCGCTTGGATCAGCCCGGTCACGTGGTCGGTGTTGACGTGCGCCGCGACGCGGGCGTTGCGGGAATGCGCAAGGTCGACCATCGCGGCGACCAGTTCGAGGTCGTACGTCGGGCTGATCTTGCTGCCCCGGATCGGGCCGTCCGGACCGACCTCCGGGAAGTCGCCGACCAGCTTGAGCCAGGTCGCTCCGTCGGCGATCTCGGCCTCGACCGCGGCGAGCAGGTCCTCCGGCGCGACCGGCTCGTAAGCCTGTGGGAAGTACGCGCCGGCCGGCGCGAGGAAGCGTCCGGCTGCGAGCACGAGCGGGCGGCCGTCATCCGCGTCCCGGGCGAGCCGCAGGGTGACGTCACGGTTGCCGCCGACGTCCCGGAGTGCGCTGACTCCGGCTCCGGCCAGCTCAGCCAGCCGATCGGCCGCGAAGTCCTCGCCACGCAGGACCGGTCCGTTCACCGTCGCGTCGAACGTCAGGTGGCAATGCGAGTCGACCAGCCCCGGTACGGCGTACCGGCCGGGCAACTGCTCTCCGGACGGATCCTGGCCGAACGTCAGGCGGGCGCTGTCCCCGGCGGGGAGGACGGTTCCTTCGAAGACCCAGGTCGTCATGACGCCATCCTGCCCCAGGGGAGATCCAGATCACGTGGACCTCGACTTGAACATGTTCAAAAGAGCGGCGTACGGTCAGGACCACAAGGAATTTGAACGTGTTCAAGATGTGGGGTGGATGATGAGCATGACGGTGACGACCTACCTGCTGTACCTGCTGATCGCGGTGCCGCTGACGATCTGGGTGGCGCGGACGCTGAGCCGGAACGGGCGGATCTTCCTGGTCGACGTGTTCGGCGGGAACGAGGACTTCGCCGACGCGGTGAACAGGCTGCTCGTGGTCGGGTTCTACCTGCTCAACCTCGGGTTCGTGACGCTGTTCCTGCGCAGTGGGAGCCCGGTGGAGGACGCGAGCGGCGTGTTCGAGCAGCTGAGTGTGAAGCTCGGCGTCGTGATGCTCGTGCTCGGCGTGGTGCATCTGACCAACGTCTGGATCTTCAACAAGATCCGTACCCGGAGCCGGCTCGACACCATGACCCGGCCGCCGGTGCCGCCGAACGACACCGTGCACGGCCCGGGCTTCGTGGGAGGCGCGCCACAGATCTGGCCCGCCGACCATGCGTGAGCTGACCGTTCTGTACGACGCCGAGTGTGGCCTGTGCCGCCGGTTCAAGGATTGGCTGGCCGCGCAGACCCCGGCGCCGGACGGGTACGGCGGGGTGGTGCGTCTGCGGTTCGTCGCGGCGGGGTCGGCGAACGCGCGGGCGCTCTACCCCGCGCTGGATCATGCGGCCACCTTGCGCGACGTGACAGTGGTTGCGGACGACGGCTCGGTGTACGTCGGCGACCGCGCGTGGATCGTTTGCCTGTGGGCCACGGGGGAGCACAGGCCTACCGCCGTACGGTTGGCGAGTCCGATGATGCGGCCCGTGGCGCGGGCGATGGTGGAGGCGGCGGCGGGGCTGCGGCGACTGAATGGGGGTGATTACGCTGACCGGTGTGACGGACGGTGCGACCGCGAAGGGTGAGCAGACGCGTGAGCTGATCCTGACGACCGCGTTGCGGTTGTTCCGGGAGCAGGGGTACGGGCGCACGACGATGCGCGCGATCGCCAACGAGGCGGGAGTCTCGGTCGGCAACGCGTACTACTACTACGGCTCCAAGGACCACCTGATGCAGGCGTACTACGACCTGCTCCAGGATCAGCACCGGGACGCGGTCGAGTCCGTTCTCGCCGGTCAGAAGGCGTTCGTGCCGCGACTCAGGGGCGTACTGCAGGAATGGCTGGACGTCGCCGCGCCGTACCACGAGTTCGCCGGTACGTTCTTCAAGACGGCCGCCGATCCGCGCAGCCCGTTGTCGCCGTTCAGCGCGGAGTCGCACCCGGCCCGGGACGCGAGCGTCGAGGTCTTCCGGCGGGTCGTCGACGGCTCCGACCTGAAGCTCCCGCCCGACCTGAAGGCCGAGCTCCCCGAGCTGCTCTGGCTCCTCCAGATGGGTGTCGTCCTGTTCTGGGTGCACGACCAGAGCGATGACGTACGTCGTACGCGCACACTGATCGACCGCGCCGTACCGCTCGTCGACCGCCTGCTCCGCCTCTCGCGCCTCCCCGGCTTCAGAGGCGTGACCGGCGACATCGTCAGCCTGATCAACTCGATCAAGCCCTAGCAGCCAGGACCTACTCGCCGACCGCGCCGTCGATCCGTTCGCGGAGCAGGTCGGCATGGCCGTTGTGGCGCGCGTACTCCTCGACCATGTGGATGTAGAGGTAGCGGACCGAGTACGGCCCCTCGTGACCTGGGCGGATGAAGGTGTCGTCCAGGGCGTGCCGCGCGGCGAGCTCGTCCGACAGCTTCACGATCTTGCGGAAGTCCTCGACGTCCTGCTCGGCCTGTGCGGGTGTCGCCAGGTCGAAGTCGCCGTCGGGATGCTCGGCGGTCCAGTACTTCGGGGGCGAGTCATGGCCGGCCAGAGCGCGATGGAACCAGTACTTCTCGACCTCGCTCAGGTGCCGGACCAGCCCGAGCAGCGACATCGTCGACGGATCGACCGACCGTTCGACCAGTTGCGTACCGCTCAACCCGGACACTTTCCAGAGCAGGGTTCCCCGGTGGTAGTCGAGGAAGCCTTGCAGCAGCTCACGTTCGCCGGCAGCGGTCGGCGGATCCACTCGGAACTCGGTCACGGGCAGAACGTAACCCGTGTGACGAGCATCCTGTGAACAATTCGACCAGCCGCACCCACCCGTGCCGTAGACTGTCTGTGACGGCCCGCCCAGTTCTGCCTCGGGCCGGTGAGCGCACGGTAACTGTGCGCCAGCAGTCGACCACCACGCGCCGCGGCCCACCAGCCGCGCCGGGCAGGACGACCCCCCGAACTTTGGAGTACTTCTATGGCGGTCCGCCGCCCCACGTCTACAACCACGCCCAACCAGTCCGCCCCCCAGAACCGCCGGTCCACCGCCGCCCCCGCCGCAGCGGGCGACGCGCGTGGTGGGTCCGCACGGCCGCGCCGCCGGCGCCGCTCCGGCACCGCGCGCAACCAGCAGTCCGCTGCCCCACGCGCAGAGGTTGCTGCAAGCAACGATCAGGGAACGCTCGGCGACGACGTCGTCGAGACAGTTGCCGATGACAACCGTACGTTCGGCGAGCTCGGTGTGCCGGCCTCGCTGGTCACTGCCCTGGCTGCCTCCGGCGTGACCAAGCCGTTCCCGATCCAGGCGGCCACGCTGCCGGATTCCCTGGCCGGCAAGGACGTTCTCGGCCGCGGCCGGACCGGCTCCGGCAAGACCTACGCCTTCGTACTGCCGGTCCTGGCGCGGCTCGCGGCCGGCGCCGGCAAGCGCCGTCCGAACCACCCCCGTGCGCTGATCCTGGCCCCGACCCGCGAGCTCGTGACGCAGATCCAGGCCTCGATCACCCCGCTCGCCGAGCAGCTCGGCCTGCGCTCGATGACGATCTTCGGCGGCGTCGGCCACGGACCGCAGATCAACGGCCTGCGCAAGGGCGCCGACATCGTCGTCGCCTGCCCGGGCCGCCTCGAGGACCACATGCAGGCCGGTCACGCCAAGCTCGGCTCGGTGGAGATCAGCGTGCTCGACGAGGCCGACCACATGGCCGACCTCGGCTTCCTGCCCGCCGTCCGCCGGATTCTCGAGCAGACCCCGGCCACTGCGCAGCGGCTGCTGTTCTCGGCGACCCTGGACGCCGGTGTCGACGTCCTCGTCCGCCGGTTCATGACCGACCCGGTCACGCACAGTGTCGACTCGGCGCGTTCACCGGTCTCCCAGATGACGCACCACGTCCTGCAGGTCCAGTCCGACGCCCGGCTCCCGGTGCTCGTCGACCTGACCGCGGCGCCCGGGCGTTCGCTGGTGTTCACCAGGACGAAGTACGGCGCCAAGTCACTCACCAAGAAGCTGATCGCCCAGGGCGTGCCCGCCGTCGAGCTGCACGGCAACCTCTCGCAGGGCGCGCGCACGCGCAACCTCGAGGCGTTCTCCGACGGTTCGGCGCGGACCCTGGTGGCGACCGACATCGCCGCCCGCGGCATCCACGTCGACGGGGTCACGCTCGTCATCCACGCCGACCCGCCGGTCGAGCACAAGGCGTACCTGCACCGCTCCGGCCGGACCGCGCGCGCCGGAGCCGAGGGCACCGTCGTCACGCTGATGACCGACGACCAGGTCCGCGACGTCCGTGACCTGACCCGCAAGGCCGGCATCTCCCCGACGATCACCAAGGTCGGAGCCGACCACCCGCTGCTGTCCGAGCTCGCCCCCGGCGACCGGACGTACGTCGAGCCGGCGGTCAAGCAGGCGCCGCCCAAGCAGGCCTCCTCCGCCAAGCAGACGCCGGGCCGCGCAGGCGGCGGACGCTCCGCAGGTCCGGGGCGCCGCCCCGCACGTCGTGGCGGCCGGCGTCGTTCCACCGGGCGCCAGGCCGCCTGAGCTACGGCGGGGGATCAGGAGACACGCTCCAGTTGTCAGGTTACGGTTCCCGTGCTGGGAGCCGTGACCTGACAGTGAGATGACGAGGTGCTGATGCGGATCCGTACGGTGCTGAACGACCTGGTGCCGGGTGCGCTGGGCGTGACCGACTCGCACGACCACTTGTTCTTCCGTTCGGCCGCGTTGCCGGCGGATCAGGCGCTGGATGACGAGGCGGCCGCGGTGGCCGAGGTGCGTACGTTCGCGGACGCGGGCGGCCAGGCGATCGTGCAGTGGACTCCGTACGGGCTCAATCGGCGCGCCGGGCTGCTGCCCGGGATCTCGACCCGGACGGGCGTTTCGATCGTCGCCGCGACCGGCCTGCACCGGCGCGAGCACTACCCTGAGGGTTTCGTCGACAAGGTGCAGGACCAGCTCGCCGAGATCTTCGTCCGCGAACTGACGGCCGGGATCGGCGACACCCAGGTCCGCGCGGGGATCATCAAGGTCGCGAGCGGGTTCCACCTCCTCGACGCGCACGCCGAACTGGTGCTGCGCGCGGCCGCCGAGGCGCATCACGCGACGAATGCGCCGATCGCGATCCACCACGAGCTCGGCTCGGCCGCCGACGCCGTACTGGACCTGCTCGTCGACGAGCTCGACGTCCATCCGGCCGCGGTCATCCTCGGCCATCTGAACCGCTTTCCGGACCATCGCGTCCATCTCGAGCTGGCGCAGCGGGGTGCGTGGCTCGCCTTCGATGGGCCTTCGCGAGCCAACAACGCGACCGACCCGCGGCTGACGGACTGCCTGGCCGCTTTGATCGACGGTGGGTATGGCGATCGCCTGCTGCTCGGCGGCGACACGACAAGCGCCCGGGCGCGGGCCTCGACCGGCGAGGGGCCGGGCATGCCGTACCTGCTCACCCACCTACTGCCGCGGATCACGCGGTACTTCGGCGCGGACGTCGCGGACGCCGTGTTCCGGCTCAACCCAGCGCGCGCCTTCGCGACGGATTGGCGCAGCTAGCGGTACGTTCCGCGGATGAACGTCGTTGCTCAGGTCTTTGTCGCGCTTGCCGGTGTCTTTCATGTGGTCGTGTTCGCGATGGAGAGCGTGCTGTTCCGCAAGCCGAGTACGTACCGGCGATTCCTGGTGAAGGACGCCGAGGTGGAGGTCGCCCGGCCGTGGGCCTTCAACCAGGGCTTCTACAACCTGTTCCTGGCGATCGGTGCGCTCGGCGGACTGATCTGGGGCGGTGACAAGGGCCACGCGATCGCCCTCTTCGCCTGTGCCTGCATGGCCGGCGCGGGCGTCGTCCTGCTCGCCTCCGACCGCCGCATGGCCCGCGCCGCCGCCACCCAGGCCGTCCCGCCGATCATCGCGCTCGTACTCGCCGCAATCCTCCAATTGACTTAAAGTGCACTTGAGCACCGACAGTTCTCGGCATGAGCACCCTTGCCGAGCCGGCCACTGACACCAGCGGCGTCCTGTCCCCGCAGTACCGTGCGTTGACCGTCGGGATGGTTGCGCTGATCACGCTGGTCGCCTTCGAGTCGCTGGCGGTCGCGACCGCGATGCCGACTGTTGCACAGGCCCTCGACGGGCTCAGCCTGTACGCGCTCGCGTTCGGCGGACCGCTCGCGTCGGGTGTGGTCGCGATGGTTGTCTCCGGCACCTGGAGCGACCTGAAGGGTCCGACCCGCCCGCTCTGGCACGGTACGGCATGGTTCCTGGGCGGACTGCTGATCGCGGGCTTTGCGCCGTCGATGGAGGTCCTGGTCGCCGGGCGGATCATCCAAGGCTTCGGTTCGGGTCTGCTGACGGTCGCGCTGTACGTCGTCGTCGGACAGCTGTACCCGGCGCGCCTGCGGCCACGGATCTTCGCGGCCTTCGCGACCGGCTGGGTGGTGCCGTCGTTGGTCGGTCCCGCGATCGCCGGCCTGATCGTCGAGCACACCACCTGGCGAATCGTGTTCCTCGCCGTACCGGTCATCGCAATACCAGCAGCTCTCGTCATGCGGCCAGGGCTGGCCAAGAGCGGTGCCTACGACGTACGGCCGGGGAGGCTGTGGGACAAGCGGGCGCTATGGGCGGTCGCGGCCGCGATTGGTGTTGGACTGCTGCATTACGGCGGTCAGCAGCGCGGGCTGGTACAGGTTGGGCTACTGGTCGTGGGGCTGGCTGGTGTGGTTGCGTTCGGGCCGCGACTGTTGCCGCGTGGGACGTTCGCGTTCGGGCGTGGGTTGCCGTCTGTTGTTGCTCTGCGGGGCTTGGTGGCCGCTGCGGGCTTCGGGGCTGAGGTGTTCCTGCCGCTGATGCTGACCCGTGAGCGTGGATTGTCGCCGGCGCTGGCCGGGCTCGTGCTGACGGTGAGTGCGCTGAGCTGGAGCGCGGCATCCTGGTACCGGGGCCGTCCGAACCAACCGTTCTCGAACACGGTGTTCCTGCAGGCGGGGATGATCGCGATCGTGCTCGGCATCGCCACGGCGACCCTCACGCTGAACCCGCACGTCCCGGTCCTGGTCGGCATCCTCGGCTGGAGCCTGACCGGCCTCGGGATGGGTACGGTCTTCCCGACCCTGTCGGTGCTCGTCCTCGAATACTCGCCGCGCGCCGAACAGGGTGCCAACAGCTCGGCCGCGCAACTCAGCGACTCGTTGTTCACGGCAACAGTCCTGGCCATCGGCGGCTCCCTGTTCGCCGCGATGGAACCCCACTCCGAAAGTGCCGCCTACCTGGTCGCCTTCGGCCTGCCCGCCCTCCTCGCCCTACTTGGTCTCCAAGCCGCCCGCCGAACCCCGGCCTCCTGACCCCACCTGCCGCGAGGTGGGATTGGTCACCGGGCCGTCGTGGTGCGTTGACCGGGGTCGGGGTGGGGCTCTACGGTTCGAGGGTCAACCTGCGGTGCCATGAGGGAAGCCGGTGAGAGACCGGCACGGCCGCGCCACTGTGATCGAGCTTCGGCTCGTAAGTCAGGACGCTCGGGCACAGCAGCCTTTCTAAGGGGACGCGCACTTCCCCAGGAGGTCCAGTTCAGATGGCAGTTCCTGCCCGCTCGGTCGCCGTACCGGCGCTTTCTCCCAAGATCCTCGGTGCCGCGCTGCTCAGCGTCGGCCTGATGTTGCTGCTCGCGTACCTGGTCGGGTTCGACCAGGGGGCCGTCTCCCGCTCGGGGATGTACCTGCACGAGCTGATGCACGACGGTCGCCACCTGCTCGGCGTGCCCTGCCATTAAGACGATGCGCACCTTCGGATCGCTCCTGGTGCGCGGACTGATCGTCGGACTCTTCGCCGGCCTGCTGGCCGGAACGTTCGCCTACGTGATGGGCGAGCCGCGTGTCGACGCGGCGATTGCGATCGAAGAGGGCGGCGCCGCGCACACCCATGACCACAACCACGACCATGCTGACGGCACCGAGCAGGCGGAAGAGCAGCCGCTCGTCAGCCGCGAAGGCCAGAAGGCCGGCCTGTTCCTCGCCACCAGCCTGTACGGCGTTGCGCTCGGCGGCCTGTTCGCCGTCGCGTTCACGCTGCTGCGGCGCAAGCTCCGTACCGGGAACGACGCGTACGCCGCGCTCGGACTCGCCGCGGCCGGCTTCGTCGGGATCGTCCTGGTCCCGTTCTTCAAGTACCCACCCAATCCACCCGCCGTCGGCGATCCGGACACGATCACCAGGCGGACCGTCACGTATCTCCTGACGCTCGTGATCGGCCTGCTCGCGGTCTGGGGCGGCGTCGCGCTGTCCCGGTGGGCCGCCCGGTACGGCGAAGTCGCCCGGCTCGCAGGCGGTGTCGTCGGGGTGCTCGTCACCGTCGTGGTGGCGTACCTGATCCTGCCGCGGATCAACGAGGTTCCGGAGACGTTCCCCGCTACGCTGCTGTGGCAGTTCCGGTTCGCCTCGCTCGGTACGCAGGCGACCCTGTGGCTCCTGCTCGGATTCGGGTACGCGGTCGCGGTGGATCGCCGGCCGGCCCGACAGAAGGTGGCAGTTTGAGGTTGACGCTGGTGGCGCACGCCTTGACGCCCGCGCTGCGTGGACTCGTGCTCGGTGGCGACGCCGAGCCTGATCCGGCGAGTGTCGAGGCGGCGCGCGAGCTGAAGTTCGCGGCCGACGTCGTGTACGCGGGGCCGGAGCGGGCTGCCGTACTGACAGCTGCGGCGCTCGGGCTCGACCCGGTGGTCGAGCCGGCGCTGCGCGACCGTGAGTACGGCGAATGGGCTGCTCGCGGCCTGGAGGAGCTGCTCGCGTCCGAACCGTCGCGAGTGGCAGCGTGGCTCGAGCGGCCGCACAACGCCACTCCCGGCGGCGAGACCGAGAACGACGTACTGACCCGAGTCGCCGACTGGCTCGGGGACCTGGTCGAACGGCACGACGAGCGCACCTCCGCGGTCGCGATCGTCCATCCCGCGGTCGTCCGGGCGGTCGTCCTGTACGTCGTCGACGCCCCCGCGGAGTCGCTCCGGCACGTCGACGTACGGCCGCTGGACACGATCGCCCTGTCACACCACTCCGGCAACTGGTCCCTCGCTTTCGGACCTTCGGCCTGACAAACTGCGGTTGCCCCGGTCGCACGCCCAGGTGACCGGATGTCACGGGGAGTCGCGATGGCTGAGTCCGACCAGTTGGCGGAACGGTTCCGCGCGAACCACGACCTGCTCGTCGCCGCCCGCGACCGGCTGCAGGCCGCGGTCGGCGCCGGCTCCGCGAGTGCCGAGCAGGAGCAGCGGCTCGCGACCGTCAAGGAGCTGCTCACCCCGGTCACCGTCAGCGAGGTGAATGCCGACGGCAACGTTGTCGAGGAACAGCGGCCGCGGCAGTTCCTGAAGGTCGACCCGGAGGGACAGGGCCGCGCGGTCGAGGTGCTCGGCGACCTCCAGGCGGCGAAGAACATCGCGGTGCTGGTCCCCGGCATGGGGAACAGCCTGGAGACGTTCCGCGGGCAGTCGGACCGCGGACGGCTGATCAAGGACGAGGCCGGCCCCGGTACGGCAGTGGTCGTGTGGCTGGACTACGACTCGCCGCACGGGTTGCTGGAGGCGGCCAGCAAGGAAGCGGCGCTCGAGGGCGGCCCGCAACTCGCGGCGTCCCTGAACGAGATCAATCAGCTGAAGGACGAGAACGCGGATGTCACGGTAGTCGCGCACTCGTACGGCACCGATGTTGCCGCGCAGGCGGTCATCGAGGGCGGCGCGCGCCCGAGACGACTGGTGATGACGGGGTCGCCCGGCATCGAGACGTACATCGACGAGGCCTCGGATTTCGTCCTCCCGCCGACCAGGCTGTACACCGAACGCGCGCCCGGGGACTACGTCTCGTACTCGGAATGGCATGGGCCGGATCCGGCGAACTTCGACGACGCGATCCGGATGGCGACGGCTGATCCGCGCGGCGGGGACGACCCGGTGTCGGTGCACTGGCACAACGAGTACTACCGGCCGAACAGCGAGGCGTTGCGCAACATCGGCCGGGTGGTCCGTGGCGACGTCGACCACATCACGACCACCAAGACGGGACGCGAGGCAGAGACCAAGCTCGTTCTCGGTACGTCGTGGGGCGGCGTACTGAACAAGGCCGCCCATGTGGCCTCGTCGGTGTACAACGGAGTGGTGTCGCTCACCAAGCCGTCGAAGGAGTCGGCAGCGGCTGCCGCGCAACAATCCGCGACGCCGCGTTCGACCGGCGGAGCTCGAGAGGGGCGAGGGCTGTGACGGACGGACGGGAGTTCCTGCGGAGCGAGTTGGTGGCGGTGGCTGAGGCCGTCGTACCGAATCAGCGGCCGGTCGTCACGCACGACCCAGGGCCGGTGAACCCCGGCGTACTGTTCGACGGCCGTGGATCCGCGACCGTCGCCCGAGTGACGGTCGAGAGCGGCAACCCGCAGTCACCGGACCCGGCGGCGGCGGTCGAGGCCGCGGCGGCGGCGTTGCGGAGCCGGGGGTGGACAGCGGACGTCGTACCTCCGGAGAACGGTCACTACCGGGTCGCGGCGGCGCGGGACGGGTACGACGTCGCCGTCCACGCCTGGGCGACGGACTGGCGGATCACGTTCACCGGAGAGACACCCGTCGTTTCCTGAGAATCGGTGTACGGCGTGTCCTCGCGAGCCTTGGCTGGACGGTGTATCACGGAAGCGTGACCCTGACCGAAGCCCGCAACTTCCTCCGCTCTGAACTCCTGGTGGTGGCAGCGACCGTCGTACCCGACCAGACCCCGACGGTGACGCAGGACGTCGGTCCCGTCGACCAGGGCGCGCTGTCCGGCGACCGCGGCCCGGAGTCCGTCTGCACGATCACCGTCGAGACCGGCGACCCGACCACCACGCCGGACCCCGAGGCCCAGATCGGCTTCGCCGCCGAGACCCTCGAGTCCCGCGGCTGGAAGGTCACGTTCTCCGAGGTCACGGACGGCCGCCACGAGCTCACCGCCCGCCGCGAGGGCTACGACCTCACCGCCACCGCCGAGACCACCGACTGGCGTTTGACCTTCACCGGCCAGACGCCACACGTCGACGACCTGTAGCCGGTCAGCTGGTTGCGGCGCGTTCGGAGGCGCTGCGGAGGACGCAGAACTCGTTGCCCTCGGGGTCCTGCATGACGACCCAGCCGGTGCCGTCCGGTTCGCGGTGGTCGTTGGCGATGGTCGCGCCGAGGGTCAGCAGCCACGCGACCTCCTCGTCGCGGGTGGTCTCGGGCTCCAGGTCGAGGTGGGCGCGGTTCTTGACCGCCTTCTCGTCGTTGTTCTGCTCGAACAGGACGGTCAGGCCGTCGGCGGGCACCGCTGCGTACGGGTCGCCGGGCTGGTCGTCGTCGGGGCGCTCGGCCTTCAGGACCTGGAGCCAGAAGCCGGCGATCTCATAGGGGTCGTGGGCATCGAACGTCACCGTCCGCACGCGAGAAGTCATGCGCAGAGGCTACTTGCGAAAAGCGGCCACCGCCCTCGGGAATTCTCCTTAGTCAGCGGCGGAACAGCAGCCGATCCTCGGCCAGATCGGAAGGGTACGGCGTGAAGCCGGCCGCGACCGCGATCTCGCTGAGCCCGGGCGCGGTCCAGCGATGGACATGGATGTTCATCGGGTGGCCGCCGTACCCGGAGGTCTTGTGCGTCGACTTGGTGCCGAGGTGGAACCCGAGGAGCAGCACACCGCCCGGAGCGAGCACCCGGTGGAACTCGGAGAACGCCCGCGGTACGACGTCGCGGGGCAGGTGGATGATCGACCACCACGCGACGATTGCGGCGGCCGAGCCGTCCGCAATGTCCAGGGCGGTCATCGAGCCGACCCGGAAGTCGAGCTCCGGGTGATCGCGGCGGGCGACCTCGATCATGCCGGGGGAGAGGTCGATGCCGACAACCTGCAGACCGCGCCTGGCCAGCGAACCGGTGGTCCGCCCCGGCCCGCAGCCGACATCCAGAACGACCCGTCCGTCTGCATCGGCGACAAGCTGCGTCAGCAGGTCGAACGCGTCGTCCTCCCCATCCGCGGCATCCACCACCAAGTCGGCGTACGAACTGGCGACATTGTCGTAGGACGTCTGGATATCCGCGAGGTAGTCGGTCACCCGGCCGACACTAAGGCCGGCCGGGGACAGTTTTTCAGGCCTTGCCGAGGGACTGCTTCTGGCGGCCGAGGCCGTCGATCTCCAGCTCCATCTCGTCGCCGGGCGACAGGTACGGGAACCGGCCGGACATCGCGACGCCTTCCGGCGTACCGGTGTTCACGATGTCGCCGGGGCTGAGCACCATGTACTGCGAGAGATCACGGATCAGCGCCGCCACCGAGAAGATCATGTCCTGGGTGTTCGAGTCCTGCCGCGGCTCGCCGTTCACCCACGACTTCAGGTTCAGGTTGGTGGGGTCGACCTCGTCGGCCGGAACCAGCGCCGGCCCGAACGGGTTGAACGTCTCGCAGCACTTCCCCTTCGACCACTGGCCACCGGAGACCTCGATCTGGAACGCGCGCTCGGACACGTCGTTCGAGATCGCGTACCCGGCGATACAGGCGAGCGCGTCCTCGTCGGTCTCGACGTACCGCGCCTGCTTGCCGATCACGACCGCCAGCTCGACCTCCCAGTCGGTCTTGACGGAGCCACGCGGGACGAGCACGTCGTCGTACGGGCCGACGACGGTGTTCGGGTGCTTGAAGAACACGATCGGCTGCTTGGGCGGCTCGGCACCGGACTCGGCGGCGTGCGCCGCGTAGTTCTGGCCGATGCAGACCACGGCGCCAGGACGAGCGACCGGGGCGCCGACCCGCAGGCCGTCGGTCTCGGCGACCGGCAGCTCACCGGCCTCGAGCGCGGCGCGCGTCCGGGCGATCCCGTCGGCGGCGAGGAACGCGCCGTCGATGTCGGCGGTCAGCGGGGTCAGGTCGTGAACGGTGCCGTCGGCGGCGCGCACGTACGGGCGCTCCTCACCGACCGCCCCGAGGCGGAGCAGTTCCACAGATGTCTCCTATGACTCTTTGTCGTAGATCAGTCGCAGGCGGGCGCGGGAGGCCTCGATGTGCGACCGCATCGCCGCGGCCGCCTCCTCCGGGTCACCCTTGCGGACCGCGGTCACCACTGTTTTGTGCTCTCGCAACGCCTTCGTCGCGATGCCGCCACCGTAGTACAGCCGGAACAGGTGCAGGTGGCAGTGTGTCCGCTGGAAGGACAGCCGGGCGGTCTCGTTGCCGGCCAGCTCCAGCACCAGGTCGTGGAAGCGCTGGTCGTGCCCGGCCATCGCCCGGTAGCTGTCGTACGACGGTCGATCCGGCACGTCGGTGTAGCTAAGCATCTCGGCCTTCAACCGGGCGAGGTCCTCGTCGGCGGCCCGCTCCGCGGCGCGCGCGGCCGCCCACGGCTCGATGTGCAGCCGGTACTCGAAGAGGTCCTCGAACTCCGCGCGGGTCAGCCGCGAAGACACCCGGTACCCGCGCAACGGCTCCTTGATCACCAGACCGTCGGACTCCAGCCGGGCCAGCGACTCCCGGATCGGGGTCTGCGAGATGCCCAGCTCACGGGTCAGGGCGTCGATGTTCAGCCGCGTACCGGGCTCGACGACGCTGTCCATGATCAGGCCCTTGACCGTCTCGTAGACGTCGTCGCTCAGCACCTGCCGCTGCGGCAGACGGGCGAGCTGCCCGGCCAGACCTGCATGCGCATCCGTCACCTGTCGCTCCTCCCAACATGAATCTGCCCAACCTAGCGACTCGCGGTCCGCCTTGACGGGTCCAGTGTGAGGCGGCAACATCAAGATGCGCAATATCCTATAGGATCTCGGGAGGCAATGTGAGTACGGCGATCGTCCGGGCCGAGGCGTTCCTGGTCGACCTCGAGGTCGAGACCGTCCGGACCGACGCCGTCCAGTCGTTCCTGAAACAGGAGACGATCTTCGTCTCGCTGACCACGGCGGACGGGCTGACCGGCCTCGGGTACTCGTACACGATCGGCACCGGAGGCACCGCCGTACTGGCGCTGCTCCGGGACCACCTGCTGCCGCGCCTGACCGGTGCGGACGCGCGCAACGTCGAGGCCCTGTGGTCGGACCTGTTCTGGTCGACCCACGCCACGACCGTGGGCGCGATCACCTCCCTTGCCCTGGCCGCGGTCGACACCGCGCTCTGGGATCTGCGCTGCCTGCGGGCGGCCGAGCCGCTGTGGCGCCTGGCCGGCGGATACCGCCGCGAGGTCCCGCTGTACGACACCGAGGGCGGGTGGTTGCACCTGACAACGGACGAGCTGGTCGCCGGTGCGCTCGCGTCGCAGAAGGCCGGCTGGCCGGGCGTGAAGCTCAAGGTCGGGAAGCCGCGCGTGCACGAGGACCTCGAGCGGCTGACCGCGGTCCGGGACGCGGTCGGGCCGGCGATGGACATCATGGTCGACGCGAACCAGTCGATGACCTATCCCGAGGCCCGCCGGCGCGCTGCGGCGTTCGAGGCCGTGGACCTGTCCTGGTTCGAGGAACCGCTGCCGGCCGACGACCTGACCGGGCACGTCCGGCTGGCCTCGGGGACCTCGATTCCGATCGCGGTCGGCGAGTCGCTGTACTCGGTCTCGCAGTTCCGCGAGTACGTCGCGGCCGGCGGCGCCGGGATCGTCCAGGTCGACGTCGCCCGGATCGGCGGGATCACCCCGTGGCTGAAGGTCGCGCACCTGGCTGAGACGTTCAACCTCGAGGTCTGCCCGCATTTCCTGATGGAGCTGCACGTCAGCCTCACCGCCGCCGTACCGAACGGCCGGTACGTCGAACACATCCCGCAGTTGCGGGCGATCACGTCGACCGAGATGGATATTGTCGACGGGCACGCGGTCGCGCCGGACACGCCCGGTCTCGGCATCGACTGGAACCAGGACGCGATCGACGACCGCCGGGTCGGATGAGGAGGTACGCAGGATGCGCAGGGTCGACGCACATCACCACGTGTGGGACCTGACCGTTCGCGAGCAGTCGTGGATGGCCGGTCCGGAGCTGGATCCGATCCGGCGGAACTTCGCGATCTCCGACCTCGCGCCGCTCGCGGCGGCCGCCGACGTCGAGGCGACCGTGCTGGTGCAGACCATCGGCCTGGTCGAGGAGACGGTCGAATTCCTGGAGGTTGCTGCCAGCAACGACCTTGTCGGTGGCGTGGTCGGCTGGGTGAATCTCACCGCGGACGACGTCGCGGACGCGCTCGCCGGTCTCCTTGCCCGGCCGGATGGCCTGTATTTGAAGGCGATCCGGCACCAGGTCCACGACGAGCCCGACATCGACTGGCTGCTGCGTCCGGACGTACAGCGTGGTCTGGGTGCGGTTGCGGACGCCGGCCTTGCTTACGACCTGCTCACCAAGGCGCCGCACCTGCCGGCCGCGATCCGGACGGCGCGTGAGCTGCCGCAGTTGACGTTCGTCCTCGACCACATCTCCAAGCCCGTCATCGGCGAACCGCTGGAGCCGTGGGCGACCCGGCTCCGGGAGCTGGCCGCCCTGCCCAACGTCACGTGCAAGCTCTCGGGCATGGTGACCGAGGCGCCCTGGACCACGTGGAAACCCGCCGACCTCCAGCCGTACGCCGACGTCGTGCTGGACGCGTTCGGTCCGGAGCGGGTCATGTTCGGCTCGGACTGGCCCGTCTGCCTGCTCGCGGCGACGTACGACCAGGTAGTCGAAACCGCCGAGACCCTAACGGCGAACCTCACCCCGACCGAACGCGACGCCGTCTTCGGCGCCACCGCCACGCGAACGTACCGGCTGTGAGTACCGCCACGCAGGCACAACCCCCTTTTTAGGGGCAAACGCCTCGATTCAGGGGGTTCTGCCTGCGTGGAGATCCGTTCAGGCGTGAGGATGACTTCATGAGACTGCACACCCTCGAGCGGCCCCAGGACGCGTTTCAGCAGTCGCTGTCGGGACCGGAGATCTTGGCGATCTGCCGGCGGGCGTTCGGGGAGGACGTGCGGGCGACGGAGGCGGTCGAGTTGGGACTTGGCGGGTACAACACTGTGTACCGGGTCGAGCTCGAGAGCGGTCCGGTGGTTCTGCGGGTGGCGCCGCGGGAGTCCGTGCAGTACGGGTCGGAGCGGCAGCTGATGCGGAACGAGTACGCCGCGACGCCCTGGCTCGCGGTGATCGCACCGTTGATGCCCCGGGTCCTGGCGGTCGACTGGTCGCACGACATTGTCGACCGGGACTGGATGATCCAGAGCTGCCTGTCCGGTCTCCCCGCGCCTGAGCATCTCGGCCACTATCCACGATCCGGCCGTACGACGTTCTTCCGCCAACTCGGGGCGATCACCCGCAGCGTTCACGACGTACGCGGACCGTACTTCGGACGCCCGGCCGGCCCGACGTACACCTCCTGGAGCGCACTCGTCATCGCCTCCTTCGAACAGATCGCCGACGACCTGGAGCACGCCGGCCTCGACGCCACCGACGTACGAACAGCCGCCACCGTAGCCACCCGCGACCGCGCCCTCCTCGACGAGATCCGCGAACCGCGGCTGCTGACCGGCGACCTGTGGACGGTCAACTGCATGCTCGACGCCGACGCACCGGAGCCCCTGATTTCCGGCGTGCTGGACTTCGACCGAGCCGAATTCGGTGACCCCGCCGCCGACTGGACGATCCGAATGGCCCAAGCCAGGACCGACGAACGCGAATCCTTCTGGGACTCGTACGGCCCCTTGGACCGCTCGCCCGAGGCCGCCCACCGAGCCCGCATCTACGAGGCCTGGCACCTGGCCGCCGTCCGCCTCGAACGCCACCGCCTCGCCAAACACACCCCCGTCCACGAAACCTACCCAGCCCTCGCCAACCTTCTCACCACCCTCACCTGATCGGCGGTCGTTGGGGTTCAGGCTCGGCGGCCGGTGCGCGTTGCGAAGTTGTCGAGGGCGGTGATCACGTCACGGGCGACCCAGGCGCGGTCCCGCCGTCCGGTGCTGATCTGCTTCAGGACCTGTGCGTCGACGAGTTGGTCGATCGCACGTTGCGCAGCGGGTTGTGAGACAGCAAGGTGCTGCCGGACGTACGTGACGGTGACCGCCGGCTGGCTGAGCAGGTGTGGCAGCAGGCGACGGGCGGCCGAACCCTTCCGCGACGGGACGGTGTCCTGCCAGGTGGCGTAGATGCCGGTGAGGTCGCCGACGAGCCGACGGCAGCAAACGACGCGCGGCTGAACTGGGTGATGATCGGCGTGGGGTCGCCCTCGCGGTACGAGCCGAGCGCCGCGAAGTACGCGTCGGTGTCGGTGAGCAGGCCTGCGGAGACCGGGACGGTCAGCCGTCGCGTCACGCCGGACCGGCGCAGCATCGCGTGCACCAGTGTCCGGCCGGTGCGGCCGTTCCCGTCGTTGAACGGGTGGATGGTCTCGAACTGTGCGTGGGCGATCGAGACCTGCGTGAGTACGGGGACGTCGGTCCGCCGGCAGAAGGCGACGAGGTCATCCATCAATGCGAGGACCCGTTCGTGCCGGGGCGGGACGAACGCCGCGGTGTGCGGAGTCGGACCACCGCCGATCCAGACCTGCCCGTCCCGGAGCTGTCCGGGGCGAGCGTAGGTCTGGTCGTGCATCAGGGCGCGATGGGCGGCCAGGATCGACTCGATGCGCAGCAGGACCACGGCAAGCGGAACCAGTTCGCCGTCGGCCCGGGGCAGGGACGCGGCGAGTTCTCGCTATATAACTTTCTCTCAATAAAGTTAAATAGCGGGCGCTGTCAGGTCGGTGGGGGGACGAACTCGACGCGGATGCCTAGTAGGCGGATGGGGCGGTGGAGGTCGAACTTTTCCAGGAGGGCCATGGTTGTTGCGGCTATGACCTCGGGGTCCTGGGTCGGGGCGGGGAGTTTGCGGCTTTTGATGGGGGTGTAGAAGTTGACGAAGCGGAGCTTGACCCAGACTCGTTGGATGGTGCGGCCTTCGGCGACGACCTCTTGGGTGAGTTCGGTGGCGATGCGGCGGAGTTCGCGTTCTATGTCGGGGCGTTCGACGAGATCCGCGGCGAAGGTTTCCTCGTGGCTGCGGGAGACGGGTTCGCGGGGTACGTCGGTGACCTGCGTGTCGCCGAGGCCGCGGCCGAGTGCGGCGTACCAGGCGCCCATCTTGGGGCCGAAGCGTTTCTTCAGTACGTCGACGTCCGCGGCGGCCAGGTCGGCGACCGTGAGCAGGCCGAGTTCGTTGAGGTTGCGTTCCATCCGCGAGCCGATGCCCCAGAGGTCGCGGACCGGGCGGTGGTCCATCACCTCGCGCCAGTTCGCGCCGGTCAGGCGATAGACGCCGGCGCCACCTGAGGCGCCCTCGACCGGCCCGGCGCCTTCGAATGGTTCGGCGTGCGAGCGTTCGTGTTTCGCGAACCCGGTGGCGAGCTTGGCGCGGGTCTTGTTGTCGCCGATCCCGACCGAACAGGTCAGCCCTGTCCGCTCGGCCACGGCGGTCCGCAGTTCGGCGGCCAGGGCCTCCGGATCGTCGGTCTCGGCGCCGACGAAGCATTCGTCCCAGCCCCACACCTCGACCACGACCGGGAACGACCGCAGGGTGTCCATCACCTCGGCCGACGCCGCGTCGTACGCCGCTGGGTCCGTGGGCAGGAAGACCGCGGCCGGGCACTTCTTGTACGCGGCCCGCACCGGCATCCCGGAGTGGACGCCGAACGCGCGCGCCTCGTACGACGCCGTGGCGACCACCTGCCGCGGCAGGGCGGGATCGCCGGATCCACCCACCACGACAGGCAGCCCGCGAAGCTCAGGCCGCCGCCGGATCTCGACGGCCGCGATGAACTGATCCATGTCCACGTGCAGGATCCACCAGCTCATACGGCACAGGTAACCACATCAGCTGGACGCACTGGAGTACGTCAGGAGCCCGCGCCGCCACAACAGCCGCACCAGGAGCAACGCCACCGCCGAGAGCACGACGCCGAGCAGGACCGGCCACCAGTCGAGGTCGCCCGCCAGCGCCCGGACCGGGAACGTCGTCGCAAACGCCACCGGGAACGCGAAGGTGAGGAACGTCCGGACCGCGAGCGGGAAGAACACCAACGGGTACCGGCCGGCCTCCATCAGGTTCAGGAACACGAAGCCGATCGGGTTCACCGACTGCAGCCAGAACGCCAGGAACGACATCGCCGACCACACCGCCGTCAGCAGCACGAGTCCGCAGCCGACCAGGATGAGTGCCTGCACGACCTGGCCCGGCCCGAAGCCGATCCTGGCCTGCACCAGCCCGATCACCAGGACGACGATGCCGCTGGCAACGTTCGTCAGCTCGGCGACGTTGATCCACCGCAAGGTCAGATAGAACTGGCTCGACACCGGCCGCAGCAGTACGCCGTCCAGTTCGCCCTCGGTGAGGTAGGTCGTCATCCGGTTCAGGTTCGGCGCGATGAACGTGCCGATCAGCCCGGTGACGATCTGGAACACCCCGACCAGCGCGATCACCTGCGCCCGCGACCACCCGTGCACCTCGGCCGTGAACCCGAACAGCAGCAACGTCGGTACGATCCCCAGCCCCAGCTGCACCAGCCCGACGAGCAACGTGGTCAGGAAGTGCGCGCGGTAGTGCGTCTCCCGTACGACGGCCTGCGCGAAGAACCGCCGCCACAGCCGCACGTGCCGCCACTGCATGTGCCACCAGCTCCGGTCGAGTGGCGGACGCTCCGCTGCATACGTATTCATGCGCCCACCGCCGAGTACGCGCGGATCCCGGCCGACCACACCACGCGGGCGATCACGGCGAACACGACGACGTACCCGAACTGGAATCCCAGCCCGGCGAGCAACTCGCGGCCGGTGAGCTGGCCCGCGACGATCTCGACCGGGAACGACACCGTGTACCGGAACGGCTGATGGTCGACGAACCCGCGCGACCACTCCGGCATCAGCGCCAGCGGTACGACCGCGCCGGACAGCACGCTCGCGATGATCACGCGGGCCTGCACCAAGGCGCTCACGTCGTCCATCCAGAACGCCAGCGACGCGACCAGGATGTCGATCGTGAACGCCAGGACCGCCCCGAGGCCGATGCTGATCGCGAACAGGACCCACCGCCCCGGACCCGCCGGAATGTTCATCGAGTCGCGGAAGATCCACCACACGATGCCGATCATCGGCACCAGCGCGAACAGCTTCAGGAACTTCTCCGACAGGTTGTTCGCAACGAACCCGACGAGCAGCGACGCCGGCCGGACCATCCAGCTCGACAGCTTCCCGAGCCGGATGTCCTGCGCGAGGAATCCCGCCATCCACGACGAGGTCGCCATCGTCACGAACCCGAGCAGCACGAAGTACGTCGTGACGTACCGCTCGTCGACCGGCAACCGGGCCCCGCTCGCGATCGCCGTCCGCCAGATCAGCAGCGAGATGATCGGCATGGTGATGTTCGAGAGCATGAAGATCACGAACGCGGCGCGGTACACCGACCCCTGCGCGACCTCGGCCGCGGTCATCCGCCGGACGACGCGGAGGTTGCGCGTGACGGTACCCATCACAGAGCCCGTCAGAGGGCCCGTCAGAGAGCCCGTCACAGCGAGCTCCGGCGCTGGAACAGGTCCCGCATGATGTCCTCGATGTCGGCGTCCGCGACGTCGAGGTCGACGAGCGGACCGAGCCGGGTGAGTTGCTCCATCACCGATCCCGCGCGCTCCCGATCAGCCTCCAGCCGGACGATCTGGCCGGTCACCTCGACCGCGCCCACCCCGTCCATCGCGGTCAGCCGGGTGGCATCGACCGGCGTCGCGTACGTCGCCTGGACCAGCTTGCGCGGCTGCGCCGTCCGGACCAGGTCGTCGAGCCCGCCGTCGAACTGCAGCCGCCCGTGGTCGATGATCATCACCCGCGAGCAGAGCGCCTCGATGTCGTCCATGTCGTGGCTGGTGATCAGGATCGTCGTCCCACGGGCCCGGTTGAGATCGCCGAGGAACGAGCGGACGCGGGCCTTCGCGACCACGTCCAGCCCGATCGTCGGCTCGTCCAGGAACAGGATCTCCGGTCCGTGTACGAGCGCCGCCATCAGCTCGAGCTTCATCCGTTCACCGAGCGAGGTCTTGCGGACCTGTACGTTCAGCAGGTCCTGGACGTCGAGCAGCTCGGCGAGTTCGGCGACGTTGCGGTCGAACTCCGCGGTGGACAGGCCGTACATGTCCTTGTGCAGCAGGAGGCTCTCCATCGCCGGGACGTCCCACCACAGCATGGTCTTCTGGCCCATCACGAGCGCGATCCGCCGCAGGTAGTCGTGTTTGCGATCGGACGGCGTGTGGCCGAGCACCTCCAGTTCGCCGGAGGTCGTGTAGAGCAGGCCGGACAGCATTTTCAGCGTCGTCGTCTTGCCGGCGCCGTTCGGGCCGAGCAGTCCGACGACCTCGCCGCGGTCGATCGCGAACGAGATCCGATCGACCGCGAGCCGGGTCTCGTACTTGCGCCGCACCAGGCTCTTCAGCGCGCCGCCGAGTCCGGCACGCTGCTTGTGGAACGTGTAGGTCTTGGTCAGGTCGTGTGCCGCGATGACCGGCGGCAGGTCGTGAACAGGTGTCACGTGAGTGCACCGCTTTCGGGAGATTGTCAGGACCGGGCAGCGTCCTGTGGATCCTTCCGACGTGCGGCTGCCGCCTCCCCCACGGTATTCCGACCGGAAAGCGCCGTCCACCACCTTTCAGCGCCGGAAGGCCGCCCGGTGCTCGTCCACCCACTCCGCGAACGTCCGCGCCGGCCGTCCGAGAACCCGCTCGACGGTGTCCGTGACGATCCCCGCATCATCGCGCGCGTACCGCTCCATCAGGGCGACCGCGAAGCCCTCAGGCAGTCCGTTGGCGGTCATCGCCCGTACGGCAGCATCCGCCGGGATCTCCTGGAAGCGCAGCGGAAGTCCGAGCACCTCGCCGATGACCGCCACCAACTGCTCCTGGGTGAGCGCCTCCGACCCCGTCACCGCGAGCCGCTGACCCTCCCAGGCGTCGTCGAGCAGAACCTCGGCCAGTACGGCGGACAGATCGCCCTCATGGGTCGGCGCCTCGGTGAACCCCGCGTACGGTGCGCGCACCACGTCGCCGGCCCGGATCTGACCACCGAACATCCCAATCACATTGCCGGCGAACGATGTCGGCCGCACCGCCGTCCACGGCAGTCCGCTCGCGACGACCGCTTCCTCGACCTCCCGGTTGCGATCGCCGTTCCAGCGCGACGGCTGCAGCGCAGGGTCGTCGTCGACATTGATCGCCGACATCACCACGACCCGCCGGACGCCGGCCTCGACCGCCACCGCGAGCAGGTCACCGGCTCGCTCGCCGACCGCCCGCGGATGGACGAACAGGACGTCGATGCCCTTCAGCACCGGCGCGACGCCGGCGGGATCGGCGAGGTCCGCAGTACAGCGCTCGACGCTCGTCGGCACGCCGGAATCGAAGGACCGGGCGACCGCGCGGACGTTCGCCCCGCGCCCGCTGAGCAGTTCCACCAACGGCCGGCCGACGGTTCCGGTCGCGCCGGTGACCAGGATGTTCGTCACGAGAGAACTCCTACGTATGAGTTTCGTATAGTATGAGATTCATACTAACAGGAGGAACGATGAACGAGCTGGAGCTGTCCTCGGGGACCCTGCAGTACGTCGACAGCGGGACCGACGGGCCGGTGGTCGTGCTGCTGCATGGACTGTTGATGGACGCGTCGCTATGGGACGACGTGATCACCGACCTCGCCACGGACCACCGATGTATCGCCCCGACGCTGCCGCTCGGCGCACACCGGCTGCCGATGAGCCCCGATGCGGATCTGTCGCTCCCGGGCATTGCCGCGCTGGTCGTCGAGTTCCTCGAGCGGCTCGACCTGCGCGACGTCGTACTGGTCGGGAACGACACGGGTGGGGCGCTCGTGCAGCTCATCCTGCGGGACGGTGCCAAGCGGGTGGGGCGCGCGGTGCTGGCCTCGTGTGAGGCGTTCGGGAATCTGCCGCCCGGCCTGACGGGGAAGGCGATCGCGATGGCCGGCAAGCTGTCGCCGGCGCTGTTCGGTGCGTTCATGCAGCAGTTGCGGCTCAAGCCGGCGCGTCGTGCGCCGTTCGCGTTCGGAACGCTGACCAAGCGCGGTGACGCGGCGGTCGCGCGCTGGATCAGGCCCGTACTGGAGTCGCCCGAGATCCGCGTCGATGCGGTACGGATGCTGCGGGCGGTCTTCGCGGACCGCGGCCTGCTCGACGAGACCGCGCCCGAGCTCGCGCACTTCGACCGGCCGGCGCTCGTGATCTGGGCGTCCGCCGATCGGGTGATGCCGCTCGAACACGGCCGCCGGCTCGCCGAGCTGCTGCCCCAGGCGCGCCTCGAGCTGATCGACGACAGTTACACGCTGATCCCACTCGACCAGCCGCAACAATTCGCCAACCTGATCAGGCAGTTCGCCTAAGGTGCACAACGTGACCGAGTTGACGTTGGGGTTTGCGCAGGAGTTGCTGGCGATGCAGCCGTTCAGTGTGCTGGTCGGGGCGCGGGTGACGGCGTTCGGGGACGGGGGTGCGACGCTGGAGCTCGACATCCGCCCGGATCTCCAGCAACAGAACGGGTTTCTGCACGGCGGCGTGCTCAGCTACGCGGCCGACAATGCGCTGACGTTCGCGGGCGGTACGGCTCTGGGCCCGAGTGTGCTGACTGGTGGGTTCACCATCAACTACCTGCATCCGGCCAAGGGTGACGTACTGCGAGCCGTCGCCACGGTCGCGCACGCAACCAGCCGGCAGGCCACCTGTACGTGCGAACTCCGCACCGTCGACGGCGACACCGAAACCCTGTGCGCACTGGCCCAGGGCACGGTGATCGCCGTCAAGCGGTAGGGATCAGTCGAAGAGGTCTTCGAGGAACGACTTCTTCTTCTTGCGCGGGTACTGCTGATTCCCGTACTGCTGATTGCCGTACCGCTTGTCTTCGTACCGCCGGTCGTCGTAGTGCTTCTCCTCGCGCCGTGGTGGCGCGTTGAAGCGCAGTTCGGCGTCCACGAGGTGTTCCAGTTCGCCGCGGTCGAGGAAGACGCCGCGGCAGTCACCGCACTGGTCGACGGTGACGCCGCTGCGCTCGTAGGTTCGCATCAGCCCATGGCACTTGGGACACGTCAGGCTCTCCATCCGGAAACGGTAGGTGACGAAATCCGCCCGGACCCGGACTCTCAGCGAACTATCAGCAACTTCCTACTTGAAGCTGGCCAGGAACGGCTTCAGGATCGGGCCCGCGGTGTGCGAGCCGGACTCGCCGCCCTCGACGATGACCGCGAACGCGACGTCGCCGCGGTAGCCGGCCATCCAGGCGTTCGTGATGACCTTGCCGTTCGATACCACCTCGGCGGTACCGGTCTTGGCGGCGACCGCGCCGCTGCCCTCCAGCACCTTCGCGGTACCGCTGGTGACCGTGGTCCGCATGAACGTCCGCAGTGCCGCAACCGTTGCCGCGGGCAACGGAGACGCCGCCGCGCCGGCCGCGTCCTTGCCCGGTACCAGCACCGGCTTCATCGCCGTACCGTGGTCGACCGCACCGGCGACCAGCGAGATCGCCAGCGGGCTGGCCGTCACGGTGCCCTGACCGATCATCGACGCGGCCTGGTCGACGTCGTCCTTGGGCGCCGGCACCTGACCGCCGTACGCGGACAGCGACAGCCCGAGGTCCCGCCCGATGCCGAACATCGCGGCGGCCTTGGTCATGCCGTCCTTCGGCAGCTTCCCGTGCTGCGAGATGAACGCGGTGTTGCAGGACTCGTTGAACGCCTTCTGCATGGTGCCGTTGCCGTACGCCGCCAGACCGTCGTAGTTCTTGAACGACTTGCCGAACACGTTGATCGTGTCCGTGCACGGCAGCATGGTCGTGGTGGTCTCACCGGCGCCGAGGAGCGCGGCCGAGGTGACGATCTTGAACGTCGAACCCGGCGCGTACCGGCCCTGGAAGGCCTTGTTGTACGTGGTCGGGTCCGGGCCGTTCGCGGCCGCGAGGATCTGGCCCGTGGACGCCTGCACCGCGACCAGCGAGGCGGGCAGCTTGCTCGTCGCCAGCGCGGCCTCGGCGGCCTTCTGCATGTTGGTGTCGAGCGTGGTCTTCACCGGCTTGCCGGCGGTGCCCTTCTGGCTGAAGACCGTCTTGATGGTCAGCTTGGTCTTGCCGTCCCGCAGCGTGACCGTGCCGCCCGGTGTCCCGGCGAGCTGCTGCTGGAACGCGTACTGCAGGCCGGTGGTACCGACCTGGTCCTGGGCGGACGCGGTCGGGCCGGCGTTCTTCAGGGTGTCCTCGGTCGCGGTCTTCATGGTGCCGATCAGCGAACGCGCGAACGTCGCGGTCGGCGGCAGGGACTGGGTGCCGCCCATGGTCAGGACGCCCGGCAGCGCGCTCATCTTCGGCCGCAGCGCCTCCCACTGCTCGGCGCGGATCGTGATCGCGTCCACGAACTGCCCGGCCGGCGCCGCCTTCGCGCGGGCGGCGAGCTTCGCCCCGTCGACCTGGAGGTACTTCGTGAACGCGGCGTACGTCGCCGCGGTGGCCTTGGTGCCGGACGCGACGCCGACGATCACGACCTGCCGGTTCGCGGTCAGCGCGACGCCGTTGCGGTCCAGGATCGACGCGCGGGCCGGCAGCGCGCGGACCCGCTTCAGGTAGTTCGCGTCGCCGAGGCCGGGGTAGATGGTGTCGCCGGCGGCCTTGATCTTCCAGGCGTCGCCGGTCTTGACCGCGGTGGCCGTACTGGTCCACTTCATCGCGCCGATGCCGCGCAACTGCGCCTCGACCGCGAGCTCCTGGGTGCAGTTGTTGTCGTCGGAGCACTTCGGGTCGCCCTGTGGCGCGACCGTGACGGTGCTCGCTACCAGCGCGCTGTCGACGTCGTCGAGGCGCTTCGAGAACACCGTCGGGTTGTCGGTGAGGGCACCGGCCGCGTCGGGCTTGCCGTTCGGCGCCCAGGCCTTCACCCAGGCGTCGGCGAACTGCTTGATGACCGCTCCGGACGCCTGCTGCTCGTCGTTCCCGGACTTGCCGCCACCGGACTTGCTGTCCGAACAACCAGCGGTGATCAGCAGACTACTCAGGCAGACGATGGCAGTGGTTCGCTTCACAATCCCAACTCTCGCACGACGACGGATGGACACCGGGACACGGTCTTCGGCGTGTGGCTACCTCGGAAACTTACTCAACCTGCCCAAGTACGACGCCCCGGCCCGCTCAGGAGTTGGCAGCAGAGGAAGGGTGAATCAGGGGCAAGACGCTGCGTGAATTGGTCTGCCGGAATCTGGAACCGCGTTCCACGCCCGCCGGACGCGGCGTATTCTGCTCCTTTGTGACCCGCCTTGCTCTGCACAGCCGCCTGATTCCCGGAACCGAAGAGGCCTACGAGACCGAGCATGCCCGCGTCTGGCCGGAGCTGATCACGGTGATGCACGCCGCCGGCATCAGCGACTGGTCGATCTGGCGCAGCGGCCGGGACCTGTTCCATCTGGTCGAGTCCGACGACTACGAGTCCGCCGTCGCGTACCTGCGCGACAACCCGACCGACCAGCGCTGGCAGCAGCACATGAGCCAGTTCGTCGAAGGCTTCGCCCAGAACCCCGAAGGCGTCGCCGGCCAGTCCCTCCGTCATGTCTGGACAATGAGCGAGCAGGCCTAGTACATCTCCCACACGAGCACTTCGGCGCCGGTCGGGCCGGCGGTGAGGCGTTCGCCGTCCGCGCCGGTCAGCCGTACGGCGTCCGCGGTACTGAGCTCGCCGGCGCCCTCGAGGGTTGCCGTACCGGTCGCGACGAACAGGTGCACGTACGGGGCGGTGGGCAGCGTGATCGTGCCGCCCGCCGCGAGTCGCGCGACGGACATCCCGGCGGCAGGCTGGTTGAGGCGGATCGCGGTCGAGGCGGCGTGCTTCGCGAGACCTGAGGCGACCGGGACGAGTTCGCCAGTACGCAGATCGAGTTCGCTCTGTTCGTACGACGGCGGCAGGTCGAACTGCTCCGGGCGTACCCACATCTGGACGTAGTGCACCGGGTCCGCGCCGTCGTTCCACTCCGAGTGCTGGATCCCGGAGCCCGCGCTCATCCGCTGCGCGAGACCGGGGTGGATCGTGCCGCTGTTCCCCTGCGAATCACGGTGCGCCAGCGCGCCCCCCAGTACCCAGGTGACGATCTCCAGGTCCTGATGCGGATGCGTGCCGAACCCGGTGCCAGGGGCAACCGTCTCGTCGTTGTGCGCGACCAGGAACCCGAACCCGACGTTCGCCGGGTCGTAGTGCGCCCCGAACGAGAACGAATGCCGCGACTCCAGCCAGTCCGACGTCGTCGCGAACCGCTCGTCCGCCCGGAAGATCTCCACGGTCCAGTAATACAGGAACGGACTGCGCCGCTCGGTGGGCGGCGCAGTCCGGTCTAAGGGTGAGACGCTCGGTCAGCCCGTCGGGTTCCCGTTGTCGGAGCCGAGGGTGGCGGTGAGGGTCTGCTTCGTGCCGCCGCGAGTGATGCTGAGCTTCACCTGGTCGCCCGGGCGGTGCGAACGGACTGCGGCGACCAGCGCGTCCCCTGACGCGATCGTCTTGCCGTCCACAGCGGTCACCACATCACCTGACTGCAGACCGGCTTTGTCCGCCGCACCGCCGGACGTGACCTCGCCGAGGCGTGCCCCACTGGTGAGCCCGTCGGAGGACTGCGCGTCGCCGACCGTCACGCCGAGCCTCGCATGGGTGGCCTTGCCCTTGGCCACCAGCTCGTCGATGATCGGCTTGGCCTGGTCGATCGGAATCGCGAAGCCCAGGCCGATGTTGCCGCCCTCGGATTGTCCCGATCCTCCGGCGGTCTTGATCGCGCTGTTGATACCGACCACCTGGCCGGCGAGGTCGATCAGGGCGCCGCCGGAGTTCCCTGGATTGATCGCGGCGTCCGTCTGGATTGCTGGGAAGACTGTCGTACTGTCCTGCTGCTCGTCGCCGGACGTCACCGGGCGGTTCAGCGCCGAGACGATCCCGCTCGTCACGGTCGCCTCCAGGCCGAACGGTGAGCCGATGGCGACCACGCCCTGGCCGACCGCGAGCTTCCCGCTCGAACCGAGCGTGGCGGGCGTCAGGTCGGTCGCGTCGACCTTGATCACGGCGATGTCGGTGAGCGGGTCGGTGCCCTTGATCGTCGCCGGTACGGTCCGGCCGTCGTTCAGCATCACCGAGATCTTGCCGGCGCTGCCGAGCCCGGCGGCCACGTGGTTGTTCGTGACGATCAGGCCGTCCTTGCTGATCACGATGCCGGAACCGGTCTCCGCACCCTGCGAGGAGACGACGGCGATCTTGACCACGCTCGGCAGCACCTTCGCGGAGGCGCTCTGCACCGAGCCGTCCGGCGCAGCAGCCGGAGCCGCCTGGTTGCCGTTCAGCGGGGCGGTCACCGACGGGGTGTTCGTGGTGTGGTCGTTGCTGGCCGAGTACACCGCGGCGCCACCGACGCCGCCGGCAGTACCGACGAGCAGCGCGGTGAGTGCCACCGCGGCCAGGCCGGCCCGGCGCTTCTGCTTCGGGGCGGCAGCCGTCGCCGGCGGCTGCGGTCCGTGGGGCCAGTTCGGGCCCGGAGACGCCCCCTGATGCGTCCCCGGTTGCCCGAACTGCGGGTAGGCACCCCCACCTGCGGGGTACTGGCCCGGCCGCTGCCCCTGCGGCCCCGAGTCCAGCCGCGGCTGCCCGCCTTGCGGCGCGTAGTGCTGCTGCTGATGCTGCCCGTACATCGGCAGCTGCTGCGTCCGCTCCGGCCCTTGCTGTCCCTGTGCATTCTGGCCGGGGTGCGGCTGCGGCTGCTGCGGCTGGTTCTCGGTCATGGGAAGTACTTTGTCCGCCGGACCTGAAAGGCGCCTGAAGATCCCCTCGGAGTGACCGAAGAACTCCATGAAGATCCTCTGAAGGACCTGTCAGGCAGGGGGCAGGCGACAGTCAGCGGGTCTGGGTGGCTGCGTGGGGGAGCCAGAGGGTGAACTGGGCGCCTGCTCCGGGGGCGTTCCGGGCGTAGATCATGCCGCCGTGCTGCTCCGCGGCGTGCTTGACGATCGCGAGTCCGAGCCCCGATCCGGGCAGGCTTCGCGCTTCGCTGGACCGGTAGAACCGGTCGAACACGTGCGGCAGGTCCGCCTCGGCGATCCCCGGCCCGGAGTCGGTCACAGTCAGTACGCCGTCCAGCAGCCGGACCGCGACGTGCCCGCGCGGCTGCCCGTCGTCGTGCTCCCGGTCGGTCGGCCGGCCCGCCTCGTCCGGGACGCTGTACTTCGCTGCATTGTCGAGCAGGTTCATCACCGCGCGCCCGAGCAGCCGCTCGTCACCCCAGACCGGGAACGGCATCAGCTGCACGTCCCAGTCCAGGCCGGGGGCGCGCCGCCGTACCTTGATGACCGCGTCCTCGACCACGTTGGACAGCTCGATCAGCTCCGCGTTCCGCACCTGCGGGGTGTCGCGGGCCAGTTCGGTGAGGTCGCCGATCAGCTGGGTCAGCTCGTCCATCTGAGCCCGTACGTCGTCCAGCAACTGTTGCCGGTCTTCGGACCGGAGGCCTCCGCGCTTGTCCGCCTGGGCGAGCAGGTCGAGGTTCGTCCGCACACTCGTCAGCGGCGTACGCAGCTCGTGGCCCGCGTCGCCGACGAGCCGGCGCTGGCGGTCGCGGGACTGCGCAAGCGCGCCGAGCATCGCGTTGAAGGCCACCGCGAGCCGGGAGATCTCGTCGGTCCCGGTCACCGGGATCGGTTTCAGGTCCTCGGTCACCGCGACGTGCTCGGCGGCGCCGGTCAGTCGGGCCAGCGGCCGCAGCCCGGATCGCGCCACGGCGTTGCCGGCCAACGCGGCCCCGATGACGCCGATCAGCCCGAACGCCCACAGCACGATGCCGAGGTTGTGCAGCGTCTGGTCGATCGACCCCAGCGACTGCGCCACCACCAGTGCACCGGGCTTCAGGAAGTCGTCCGGCTCGGCCGAGCAGTAGTCGGTCTGGCCCGCTGGGCAGTAGCGCGTGGCGACCGCGATCACGCGGAAGTGCGAGGCGCCGTTGCGTGCTCCTGCGGTCCGGATGCTGGGTTCGCTGCTCTGCTCCTGGGCAACCTGGAGCTCGTGCTCGTCGAGCGGCGGGAGCGGACTCTGCTGGGCGCCGTACGCCTCGCCGTTCGCGCCCAGCACCCCGACCCGGATGTCGCTCAGCCCGAACGCGTCGGCCGAGGCCTTCTGCAGGTTCGTCAGGTTGGTCAGGACGCCGTTCCGCGCGGCCTGGACAGCCCGCTGCTGCAGGCTGTTGTCGAGGTTCTGGTACATCTGCTGGCGGACGGTGATGTACGCCGCCACACTCACGATCGCGACCGCCAGACCGACGGCGACCGCGGCCAGCAGCGTTACGCGCGCGTGCAGGCTGAGCTTGTGGAGCGACTCGTTCCACCAGGTCTGGGTCCGGGCAGCCGTCGCCGCCACCCGACCGCCGTTGCCGTTGGCAACAGGTAGTGCGGGCTCGGTGTCCGAAGGTTGCTGCGGTCCCCCGGTGTACGAGGGGAAACCCTGAGGGTGTTGCTGACTCACGGTGGGGTGTCTCTCAGTACGTACCCGATGCCGCGGACGGTGTGGATCAGCCGGGGCAGACCGTCGACCTCGGTCTTGCGGCGCAGGTAGCCGACGTACACCTCGAGCGAGTTGGCCGTGGTGGGGAAGTCGTAGCCCCAGACCGCGTCCAGGATGACCGCGCGCTCCAGCACCCGGCGCGGGTTGCGGATCAGCAGCTCGAGCAGCGAGAACTCCGTGCGGGTGAGCTGGATCGCGACCTCACCGCGGTGCACCTCGTGCGCGTCGACGTCGACCACGAGGTCGGCGTACTGCAGCACCTCGCCGCGCTGGCCGCCCTCGCCCGGTGTGGTGCTGCGGCGCAGCAGTGCGCGCAGCCGGGCCAGCAGCTCCTCGAGCGCGAACGGCTTGGTCAGGTAGTCGTCGCCGCCGGCGTCCAGGCCGTCCACCCGGTCGGCGACCGCGTCCCGCGCGGTCAGCACCAGGATCGGCACATTGTTGCCCGCGGCCCGCAAGGCCTTGGTGGTCTCCAGCCCGTCCAGGCGCGGCATCATCACGTCCATCACGACCACGTCCGGCTCGACGTTGCCGATCACCGCGAGCGCCTCGGCGCCGTCGGACGCGGTCACCACCTCGAAGTCGTTGAACTCCAGCGAACGGCGCAGCGAGTCCCGGACCGCCCGGTCGTCGTCCACCACCAGTACCCGCATCTGTAGTCCCCGCTCCGCTAGAAGTTCCGCCACCGAGAGTAAGTCGCTTCTGTGAGAATCGCCTGAGAACCCGCTGATCGTCCAATTCACATAACTTGTCAGGCGTGGACATTCTCGAATTCACCCCAGAGCCTGCCGACTTCGCCTGGACCTTCGGTGGGGTTCCGCCGGTTCGCCGGGTCAAGCCGGGTACTGCGTTGCGGCTGTGGACGGAGGACGCGTTCGCGGGGAGTCTCCGGAGTACGACGGACCTGGCGAGTGCCTCGCTGAACATGCCGTTCGTGAATCCGCAGACCGGGCCGTTCTATGTCGAGGGTGCGGAGCCGGGCGACACCCTGGTGCTGCACTTCGTCGAGCTGACGCCCGCGCGGACCTGGGGCGCCTCGGCGACCATCCCGTTCTTCGGTGGTCTGACCAGCACCGACCGTACTGCGACACTGCAGGACCCGCTGCCGGAGCGGACCTGGATCTACGAGGTGGACTCGCACCGGCAGACCGTGGGCTTCCAGGCGCAGGGCAGCGAGCTGGAGATCGCGCTCCCGCTGGAACCGATGCTCGGTACGGTCGGCGTCGCGCCGGCCGCCGGCGAGGTCCGGTCGGCGCTGGTCCCGGACGTGTTCGGCGGCAACATGGACACGCCGGAGCTGCGTGCCGGTGCGACGTGTTACCTGAACGTCAACGTCGAGGGCGCGCTGTTCTCGGTCGGCGACGGTCACTACCGCCAGGGCGAGGGGGAGTCCTGCGGGACCGCGGTCGAGGGCGCGATGAACGTCGTCCTGATCGTCGATCTGCTCAAGACTCCGGGACCGGTCTGGCCCCGGATCGAGAACGACGAGTACCTCGCCGTCGTCGGATCGAGCCGCCCGCTCGAGGATGCGTGGCGAGCAGGGCAGGTGGACATGGTCCGCTGGCTCGGTGATCTCTACGGACTCGACAAGCTGGACGCGTACCAGCTGCTGAGCCAGGTCAGTGAGGTCCCGCTGGCCAACGTCGTCGACGCCAACTACAGCGTGGTCACCAAGGTCCCGAAGCGGCTGCTGCCACGCGTCACGGCGTACGACGGCATCCACCAGCACCTGCGCTCCGCACTCAGCTGAACTGCGGTGCGACGTCCTCCGCGAAGCGATGCAGGGGCTCGTGGTCGTAGGCGACGCCTGGGATGTACGAGATCACGTAGTCGATCCCGGCCTCCGCCAGCCGCTCCACGTGCTCGCTGAGCTGCTTCGTGGTGACCACCTCCGCCAGCATGTGGGAGGTGCCGCCGGAGCCGATCTCCAGGAACTCGTCCAGGCTGCAGCGACCACGTGCCGTGGCCGTCGCGGACACCGGATCGGCACCGGCCTCGATCGGGAAGACGTTCAGGCTGGTCGACTTGGTGATCTCGTCGTAGTCGCGACCCACGTCCTCGCAGTGCCTGCGCAGGATCGCCAGCTTGCGCTCGATGACGTCCACCCGTCCGGTACCGAAGTTGCAGGCGTCCCCGTACTTCGCGACCAGCCGCAGCGTGACCTGCTCACCACCACCGCCGATCCAGAGCTTCGGCTTGCGCCGCGGGACCACGTACGGCTTGTCGACCGAGTGGTACTGCCCGTCGAACACCACGTCGTCCTGGGTCCACAGGCGGTGCATCAGCTCGACCGACTCGACGAACGAACCCATGCGCTCCTTCTGGCTCGTCCAGGGGTAGCCGTAGGCCTTCCACTCCTGCTCCGACCAGCCTGCACCGAGTCCGGCGTACATGCGACCGTGGCTGGCGACGTCCACCGTGGCAGCCATCTTGGCGACCAGTGCCGGGTTGCGATACCCGTTGCATCCAACCAGCTGTCCCAGGTTCACCCGGGAGGTGTCACGGGCCAGCGCCGCCGTGGTCGTCCACATCTCGAAGACAGTCTCGCGGACCTCCTCAGGCACCGTGTGGAAGTGGTCGAACAACCAGATCGAGTCCCACGGACCTGCGTCGGCTGCACGGGCGACGGCGGTCATGGCCTCCCACTGCTCAACAGGGTCGGCCAGCTCGACCAGATCCATCCGCCAGCCCTGTGGGACAAATACACCGAACTTCATGCTGCTCTCCTAGAGATTGCGACTCCTGTCAGGCACAGAGCGCCGCCGGCCAGTGCTAGGACCGCAGGTGTCTCGCCAAGGACTAGCCAGCCCAGGGCGATCGCTACGACGGGTACGGCGTACACGGTGACGCCCATGCGGCCGGCGCTGGTACGGCTGAGCGCGAAGGCCCACGTGGTGAAGCCGAGCGCAGTGGGGAAGGCCGCCAGGTACACGACCCACCAGATGGTTGCTGCGTCGGCAGTACGGAACTCATCGACCAGGGTCGGTGCGAACGGCAGGCAGACGACTGCGCCGATCGTGCAGGCGAGCCAGGTGATCTCAGCAGCGGGCAGACGGCTCAGTAGAGGCTTCTGGGTGACCACACCGACTGCGTACGAGATCGCGGCGACCACGCACAGGACGACACCCCATGTCTCGGCGCGGCCGCTGGAGGTCGACATACCGATCACGACGATGCCGGCGAACGCGACCAGGCCGCCGATCACCAACTGCCGCGGGAAGCCCTCACCGAGACCGAATCCGGCGAGTACGGCGATGAGCAGCGGCGCGATGTGCACGAGCATCGCCGACGTGCCGGCATCGAGTCGGCGCTCGGCCTCGTTCAGGGCCAGGTTGTAGACGCCGAACCAGAGCACGCCGCAGGCGATCAGCGGCAGCCAGTCGCGCTGCGCCGGCCAGCGCCTTCCGGCCGGCAGCGGGCGGACGGGACGCGGGCGGACGAAGAGCAGGGCGCCGAGGAAGATGCTGCCCAGCCCGAGGCGGGCCAGCGACAGCGCACCGGCGGAGATCTCGGTGCCGACGTGCCGGATGGCGACGAAGGACGACGCCCACAAGACGACGGTCACGGCAGCGGCGCCGGTGGCGAGACCGGTCCGGGGCGGGGCTTCTGCGAGGGTTGTCACCCTCACTACGATAGGAAGGGAGTCTGCGCATCTCCATGGCAGATCGGAGGCTAGGAGGCGATTGTGCTTACTGAAATGAGAAGCCAAATGCTGGATGAGCTCAACACCCGGATCCTGGAGGAGCTCACCGCGGACCCGCGGCTGCGGACCACCGAGCTGGCCCGCCGGCTCGGAGTCTCGACACCGACGGTGCGCGAGCGGGTCGCGCGGCTCGAGGAGTCCGGCGTGATCCGCGGGTACCGGCTCGACGTCGATCCGGCCGCGGTCGGGCTGCCGGTCGCCGCCTGGGTGCGGCTCCGGCCAGGGCCGAACCAGATCCCGAAGATCATCGAGCTCGCCGGCCGTACCCCGGCCGTCGTCGAGTGCCACCGGATCTCCGGCGAGGACTGCTTTCTGCTGCGCGTCCAGGTCGCCGAGATCGCGGCGCTCGAGGAGGTCCTGGACAAGTTCCTCGTGCACGGACAGACGACCAGCTCGTTCATCGTCTCCACGCCGGTCCCGCCGCGCAGAGTGCCGCTGTCCGCGAGCTGAACCCCAACCACCCCGAGGGGTGGTCTGCATCACTAGTCTGTAGCCGACTTCAGTGACCCCTGGAAGGACCTCGACCATGGCTGCCGACAAGTCTGTCCGCAGAGTTGCCCTGCTCACCGCCGGCGGGCTCGCGCCCTGCCTGTCGTCCGCCGTCGGCGGGCTCATCGAGCGCTACACCGAGGTGGCGCCCGATGTGGAGATCATCGCGTACCTGAACGGATACCACGGCCTGCTCAGCGGCCGGTTCCTCGAGGTCACGCCCGAGGTGCGGAGTAAGGCCGCCGTGCTGCACAAGTTCGGCGGCAGCCCGATCGGCAACAGCCGGGTGAAGCTCACCAACACCGCGGACCTGGTCAAGCGCGGCCTGATCCAGGACGGGCAGAACGCCCTCCAGGTGGCCGCCGAGCGGCTGGTCGCGGACGGCGTCGACGTACTGCACACCATCGGCGGTGACGACACCAACACCACCGCCGCCGACCTCGCGGCGTACCTGCAGGAGCACGACTACGACCTGACCGTGGTCGGCCTGCCGAAGACCATCGACAACGACGTGGTGCCGATCCGGCAGAGCCTCGGTGCGTGGACCGCGGCGGAGCAGGGCGCGCTGTTCGCCCGCAACATCATCGCCGAGCACAGCTCGAACCCGCGGATGCTGATCGTCCACGAGGTGATGGGCCGGAACTGCGGGTGGCTGACCGCGGAGACCGCGCGCGAGTACCAGCAGTGGGTCGACGCGCAGGAGTGGAACCCGGGCATCGGCCTGGACAAGGACAGCTGGTCGGTGCACGCCGTGTACGTGCCGGAGGCAACGATCGACCTGGACGCCGAGGCGGAGCGGCTGCGCAAGGTGATGGACTCCGCGGACTGCGTGAACATCTTCCTGTCCGAGGGTGCGGGCGTGCCGTCGATCGTGGCAGAGCTGGAGGCGCGTGGCGAGGAGGTCGGGCGGGACCCGTTCGGGCACGTCAAGCTGGACACCATCAATCCGGGCGCCTGGTTCGCGAAGCAGTTCGCGGAGCGGATCGGCGCGGAGAAGACGATGGTGCAGAAGAGCGGCTACTTCAGCCGGTCGGCCGCGGCCAACGACCGCGACCTCGCGCTGATCAAGGAGTGCACCGACTACGCCGTCGACGCCGCGCTGCGCGGTGAGTCCGGGGTCGTCGGGCAGGACGAGGAGCGCGGCGACGAGCTGCGGGCGATCGAGTTCCCGCGGATCGCCGGCGGCAAGGAGTTCGACGCAGGCGTCGACTGGTTCGTCCAGCTGAAGTCGGAGATCGGCCAAGCCTGAGCCTGCGGCCCCGCGTCGGTCCGGCGCGGCGGCCTGTGACATGTACTGGTGGGTGTGAACAGGTAATTGCCTGTCTGCACCCACCAGTTCCTGTCTCCACCCACTACGGCTGGCTAGTGGACTTCGGCCTTCTCCGGCAGGACGGCGTTGATGATCATGCCGACGATGCTGATGATCAGCGCGCCGAACAGGGCTGACCAGAAGCCGTCGACGTGGAACTGGACGTCGAGCTTGCCGGTGATCCAGGACGTCAGCAGCAGCATCGCCGCGTTGATCACGAAGGTCAGCAACCCCAGCGTGAGGATCAGCAGCGGGAACGACAGCACCTTCACGACCGGCTTCACGATCGCGTTCACGACGCCGAAGATCGCGGCCACGATGAGCAGCGTGAGCACCCGTTTGCCGGTGGTCGCGCCCTGCAGCGTGATGCCGCCGACGATCCAGCTCGCTGCCGCCAGCGCGACGGCGTTCGCCAGCAGTCTGATGATCAAGTTCTTCATGCTGTCGATCCTCCCACCCACGGGGTGACACCACTCTCGGTACGCGCCCTGATCGAACCCTGACTCTTGACAACGAAAATGACCAAGTGATCTGATCATTTTCATGTCACGCCCACTGGTTGCGGTTGTTGCGTTGTCTCTGACGGCAGCGAGCCTCGCTGTCCCCGCTGTTTCCGCCGCCGCTGCGCCCACGAGCTGCAGCACGGTCAGCACGAACTGGACCGCCAAGACGACCCCGCACGCCGCGCCCGAGGGTCTGCTGAACGCCTACAGCAACACCGGGAAGGGCTGGACGGGGGCCGACAGCACGTACTCCGTGCCGCTGTCCGGCGGCCGTACGGCGTGGATCTTCTCCGACACGTTCCTCGGCCCGGTGAACGCGGACGGCTCCCGTCCGACCACGGCGCCGTTCATCAACAACTCGTTCGTGATCCAGCACGGCTCCGACCTGAAGACGGTCCACGGCGGTACGGCTGCCGCCCCGACAGCGCTCGTACCGCCGCCTGCCAACGGCTGGTACTGGTTCGGCGCCGCACAGACCAGCCACGCCGGTCGCGACCTCGACGTGGTCGCACTGCGGTTCGAGAAGACGGGTACGGGTCAGTGGGACTGGCACTGGGCCAGCAACTACCTGGCGCGCTTCGACAGCAAGACGTTCAAGCTGCTGTCGCTCAAGCCGCTCCCGTCGTCCGCGAACGTGCAGTGGTCCGGCTGGCTGCTCCGCGATCACGGCTACACCTACGTGTACGGGGTGGAGGACCTGGGCGGGTCGAAGTACCAGCACGTCGCCCGCGTCCGTGGCGACGACCTGACCGCCAAGCCGTGGGAGTACTGGACCGGCTCCGGCTGGTCCCAGGACGAGGCCGCGTCGGCTCGTGTGCTCGAAGGCGTGGCGAACGAGCACAGCGTGACCCGCTGGGGTGACGGCTACCTGCTGGTCACGCACAACACCAAGGAGCTGTTCAGCAAGAGCGTCCTGGGGTACTTCTCCTGCTCTCCGACCGGCCCGTGGGTCAAGCCGGTTGAGCTGTACCAGACGCCGGAGACCGGCGGGAACATCATCACGTACAACTCCCACGAGCACCCGGACCTGCGGCGCGGTACCTCGCTCCTGGTGAGCTACAACGTCAACAGCCTGGTCAGCGACGAGCTGTACGGCGACGTGAGCATCTACCGCCCCCGGTTCCTCTCGGTCACGCTGGCGGCGGCCAAGTGAGCTCCTCCGGAGGCGTCGTACGGCGGAGTCTGCTGGATGACCTGGCCACGTCGATGCTCGCGCTGATCGCCGAGCGGAAGCTGACGCCCGGTGACCAGTTCGAGGCCGTACGGTCGCTCGCCGAGCGGTTCAAGGTCGCCGTACCCACTGTCCGGGAGGCCCTGCGCCGGCTGGAGGCGACCGGGGCTGTGGAGCTCCGGCACGGTTCTGGCGTGTACGTCGGGCCGAACGTCGGCAGGCTGGTGCTGGCCAACCCCCTGGCACTGGCACCGAGTCCTGGCCGGCTCGTGGAGTTGCTGCAGGCACGCGTACTGATCGAGCCGCCCGTGGCCGCACTGGCTGCGACGACTCAGGTCGAGGCGGCGTTGGAGCAGATGGCCAAGGACCTCGACGCAGCAGCCGGACTGATCGCGTCCGGCGACGGCGCACAGCTGGCCGAGGTCAACATGGACTTCCACCGCTCGCTGGCCCAGGCGTCCGGCAACGCCACCCTGGCCGAGGTGGTCGAGTCCGTGACCGTCGTGAACTCCCGTGAGCAGCTCGAGATCCTGCACATCCACGGCGATCGCCAGGCCGATCTCGACGAGCATCGCGCGATCTACGACGCCGTCCGGTCCGGCGACCCCGACCTGGCCGAGCTCCTCACCCGCGAACATCTCGACGGCGTGCTGGCCGTCATCAACGACCGAGTTCAGAAGCCCTGAGCTGGAAGGACGCATCATGCAACGCAACAAAGGCAAGGCGCTGGCCGCACTGGTGGTGGTGGGCGCGCTCGCACTGTCCGCCTGTGGCGGAGGCGGCGGGGCTGTGGCGCCGAAGAAGGGTGCCGACAAGCCCGTGGACTCGCTGAAGTTCTACAACGACAAGGGCGGCTGGAAGGACGCGTTCACCCAGGTCGGCGCGGCCAGCAAGAAGGACATCGGTGTCGGCATGGAGCCGGTCGGGTACTCCGACTCGAACACGTACACCGCCTTCATCCGGTCGTCGTTCCGGACCAAGGAGAAGGCCGACCTGTTCAGCTGGCACACCGGCAAGGAGCTTCAGGATCTGGTGGACCAGAAGCTCGTCGCCGAGACCACCGACCAGTGGACCAAGGCGGTTGCCGACGGCAACATCCCGGAGCAGCTCAAGCAGTACTTCACCTACGACGGCAAGCAGTACTGCGTGCCGCTGAACGCCGGGTACTGGGTGATGTACTACAACAAGGCCGTCTTCAAGAAGGCCGGCATCACCGCGAAGCCGACCACCTGGGCCGAGCTGACCCAGGCCGCGGACAAGGTCAAGGCGATCGGCGTGAAGCCGTTCTACCAGACCAACATCCTGTTCTCGTTCGTCTGGTTCGAGACGCTGCTGGCCGGCAAGGACCCGGACCTGTACGACAAGCTGGCGGCCGGCAAGGCGAAGTACACCGACCCGGGCGTGGTCGACGTGATGAACGAGTGGAAGAAGATGATCGACGCCGGGTACTTCAGCGACCCGGGCTCGAAGACCGAGCCGCAGGCGCAGCTGAAGAACGGCGACGTCGCGATGATCAACTTCGGCACCTGGTTCTCAGGCAACCTGAACACGCTGAAGATGAAGGCCGGCACCGACTACGACTTCTTCGTGATCCCGAACGTGAACCCGTCGCTGCCGAAGACCTCGATGATCTTCGAGACCGGACCGGTCTGCTCGGCCGCGGCCAGCGACCATGCGTCGACGGTCAAGAAGTGGACCGACTGGTGGGTCACGCCGCAGGCGCAGACCGCCTGGGCGAACTCGCGCGGCGACCTGTCGTTCAACCCGAAGGCCGAGGTCAAGGACCCGGGCCTGGCGACGCTGAACAAGGACGTCGGCGGCGACGGGTACCGGCTGATCAACCGGTGGTTCGAGGCGACCCCGGTCCCGGTCGCGAACAAGGCGCTCGAGGTGTTCGGCGCGTTCGTGACCAAGCCGGGTGACCCGATGCCGGGCCTGCAGAAGATCCAGGCCGAGGCGGACGCGTACTGGGCCAAGCAGAAGTGACTTCGACGATCGAGCGGCCGCCGTTGAAGGTCCGGGCGAGCAGGCAGCGCCCGGACCGGACTGGTGCCCGCGTGGCACCGCTCTTCGGCCTGCCCGCCGCGGCTGTCGTGGCGTTGCTGCTGTACCTGCCGTTCCTGTGGACGACGTACGTCAGCTTCACCGACTACGACGGCCTGGCGTCACCGGTGTGGTCCGGGCTGGCCAACTACAAGGCGATGTTCAGCGACCCTGACCTGATCGGGGCGCTGGTCAACACACTGCTGTGGGTGGCCGGCATGATCACGCTGCCGGTGGCGCTCGGTCTGCTGATCGCCGTGATGACGTACGGGCACAAGTGGGGCACGTGGCTGCGGCTGCCGTTCCTGCTGCCGTACGCGATCTCGGGCGTTGCTGTCGGCGTCATCTGGGGCTTCGTACTGCAGCCGGACGGCGCGCTGGGTCAGGCACTCGGGTTCTTCGGGCTCCCGGGTGCCCACACCGGCTGGCTGCAGGCAGGTCCCGGCAACACGATCATGATGATCGTCGCCACCACCTGGCAGGCGGCCGGCGTCAACGCCCTGCTGTTCGTCGTAGGCCTCCAGTCCATCCCGAACGAGCCGCTCGAAGCAGCCCGTCTGGACGGGGCTGAGGGGTTCAGCCTGTTCCGCCATCACCTGTGGCCGCAGCTCAGAGCGATCACCACGGTCGTCATCGGTCTCTCGCTCGTCGGCAGTCTGAAGACGTTCGATGTGGTGTGGGTGATGACGCAGGGCGGTCCCGGGACCTCGTCGGAGACCCTGGCGCTGTCCATGTACAAGGAGACCTTCGTGCTGAACGACTACGGGCAGGGCGCGGCGATCGCGCTGTTCCTCAGCCTGGTCACGTTCGCCGCGTCGATCCTCTACCTGCGCTACCAGTTGGGGGACGCCCGTGAGCAGGGTTAAGACCGCAGTGCTGATGCTGCTGGGCCTGGTCTGGCTGGCACCGGTGTACCTGCTGATCGTCAACGCGTCCAAGTCCATCGACGGGTACGACGCCAAGACCGTCTGGAAGCCGGCCGGCTTCTCGTTGTTCGCGAACATCGGTGACGCCTGGAGCAAGGCGTCGCTGGGCGACACGTTGGTGGCCACCACGATGTACTCGGTGATCGCGCCGGTGCTCGCCGTACTGATCGGCGCCGCGGCCGGCTACGCGATCGTCGTACTCAAGCTGAAGCGCGGGTTCTTGTGGTTCGTGTTCATCTTCGGCGGGACGATCTTCCCGCTGCAGATGATCCTGATGCCGCTGTTCTCCGGGTACGCGAACTCCGGGCTGTACGACACCCGGACCGGCATGATCATCGTCTACACAGCGATCAGCGTGCCGTTCTCGGCCTTCGTGATGCGGAACTTCTTCACCGGGATCGCGCGCAGTGTCTTCGAGGCCGCGGTGGTCGACGGCGGCGGGCTGTTCCGGATCTTCCGCAGCATCTACCTGCCGATGGCGGGTGCGGCGCTGGCCGCGATCTTCATCCTGCAGGCGACGTTCGTCTGGAACGACCTGCTGCTCGGCCTGACCCTGAGTCAGTCCGACTCGGTGCGCCCGATCATGCCCGCACTGACCGGCCTGCAGAGCACGTACGGCGGTGCTGCCTTGCCGACGGTCCTTGCCGGAGGCCTGCTCGTCTCGCTGCCGACCGTGATCTTGTTCCTCGCCGCGCAACGCTTCTTCTCCCGGGGCCTCGCCCTCGGCCAGTTCTGAAAGGACGTGTATGAGTAGCCGCAAAGTCGTGGTCACCGGGGGTGCCGCGGGGATCGGACGAGGTGCCGTCGAACGGTTCCTCGCCGCCGGCGACCAAGTCGTGGTCCTCGACCGCGACACCTCTTCGCTCGCGGCATTGGGCGATCGGGTGACTGGCGTTCAGGTAGATGTTTCGGACCGGGCCGCGCTTGCAGCCGCCGCCGAGGAGGTCGGTGCGGTGGATGCGCTGGTGTGTGCGGCCGGCATCCAGCGGTACGGGACTGTCGTCGACACACCGGACAGCGTGTACGACGAGGTGCTGGCGGTGAACGTCGGCGGGGTGTTCTTCGCCTGCCAGGCGTTCGTGCCCAAGCTGCCGCGGGGCGGGAGCGTCGTGGTGGTGGCGTCCGTTCAGGCGTACGCGGCGCAGAAGAGCGTCGCGGCGTACTCGATGGGGAAGGGCGCACTGCTCAGCCTGGTCCGCGCGATGGCTGTCGACCACGCACCGGACGGGATCCGCGTGAATGCGGTCTGCCCGGGCTCCGTCGACACCCCGATGCTGCGGACGTCGGCCGCGCAGTTCGCCGGCGGCCGCTCGACCGACGAGGTGGTCGCGGAGTGGGGTCGCTCGCATCCGCTCGGCCGCGTGGCGACCTCCGAAGAAGTTGCCGAGGTCATCTATTTCCTGTCCTCGCCGGCCGCGTCGTTCATGACCGGCGCGGACGTCAAGGTCGACGGCGGCCTGACCGCGGGCCTTCCCGTCGTACTGCCGGAGGACGCGAAGTGAAGATCGTCGATATCCGCGCGACCACGGTGACGGTGCCGTTGGAGGCGCCGCTGCGGCACAGCAACGGAGCGCACTGGGGACGTTTCGTACGGACTGTCGTAGAGGTCGAGGCCGACAACGGGCTGGTCGGGCTGGGCGAGATGGGTGGTGGCGGGCAGAGCGCCGAGGCCGCGGTCACCGGGCTGAAGGAGTACCTGGTCGGCCACGATCCGGCGCGTACGGAGGCGCTGCGCTGGATGCTCGCCAACCCGACCGCGAGCCTGTACAACAACCGCACGCAGTTGCTTGCGGCAATCGAGTTCGCGTGCCTGGACCTGCAGGGGCGTGAGCTCGGCGTACCGGTGCATGAACTGCTCGGCGGGAAGGTGCGCGAGAAGGTCCCGTTCGCGAGCTATCTGTTCTTCCGGCACCCGAACGACGACGGCACCGGTGAGATCCGGACCGCCGAGCAGTTGGTGGCGCACGCGCGCTCCTTGGTCGACGAGCACGGGTTCAGCGTGCACAAGCTCAAGGGCGGCGTGTTTCCGCCGGACTACGAGCGGGAGTGCTTCCGTGCCTTGGCGGAGGCGTTTCCCGGGCACCGCGTACGGTTCGACCCGAACGGCGCGTTCAGCGTCGAGGAGGCGATCCGGTTCGCGCGCGGCATCGAGGACCTCGACAACGACTATCTCGAGGACCCGGCCTGGGGCCTGAACGGGATGCGCCGGGTTCGCGAGAACACCCCGATCCCGCTCGCCACCAACACTGTCGTGGTGAACTTCGAACAGCTCGCGGCCAACGTCCGGGACCCCGCGGTCGACGTGATCCTGCTGGACACGACGTTCTGGGGCGGGATCCGGCCGTGCATCAAGGCAGCCGGCGTGTGTGAGACGTTCCAGCTCGGCGTCGCCGTGCACTCGTCGGGCGAGCTGGGCATCCAGTTGTCGACAATGCTGCACCTGGGCGCCGTCGTACCGAACCTGTCGTTCGCCGCGGACGCGCACTACCACCACCTGCGCGACGACATCATTGCCGGCGGCAAGCTTCCGTACGTCGACGGCGCGATCGCGGTCCCGGACGGACCCGGGCTCGGCGTCGAGCTGGACCGCGACAAGCTCGCCGAGTACGCCGAACTGTTCCGCGAACTCGGCCCCTATCCGTACGACCGCGATCCGGCCCGCCCGGACTGGTACCCGCTCCTCCCGAACACCGATTGGGCAGACCCTTCATGATTCCGCGTAGCGCCGACCTGGCGAGCGACGTTCTCACGCACACGTACGACGACATGTTCAACCCGCCCGGGCTGACGAACTTCCTCGGCACCGCGCAGGTCGACCTGGACGTGCTGGCGATCCGCAGCGTGAACTTCCCGCCGTACTCGCACGGCGACACGATCACCGGCCAGCTGTACGTCGACGGGCGGTTGGCCCGCTCGTACGGTGGAACGGTCGAGGTGGTGTGGCGGCCGGACTGCGTCGTACGCTCCACGACCGTCGACGGGCTGCACCTGCGCACCTCCACCGCCTGCGCCCCCGGCCGGCCGGCTGTGGTCGTACAACTGGACATTGCCGGCGAGCCGGGACGCTCCGTCCAGCTGGGGCTTTCGCTCGCAAGTACCGCGACCCGCTCAGCCGAAGGCTGGTTGCGCCCGGAGCCCCCGTCCGAGCCGAACACCCTGCAGATTGTTGACAATCGGGTTGTCGGCACTGGCGCGTCCGAATCAGCCGTGAGCCTCCAGGGCCTTGATGTGCCCAGCACTGTGGACAGAGGGATGCTCAACGCGACCGTTGTGCTCGACGACGCCGGGCACGGCCGGCTGTCGTACGTGCATGTGCTGGCGGGCACGTTGGACGAGGCGTCGGAGCACTTCGACGTCTGCGTGGCTGACGTACCGGCGGTGCTCACTGTCGCGGAGAGCATGTGGGATGTGGCGATCGCGGATGCGTTCGACCCGGACAGCGACGGGTTCAGCGGCTCGCTGCCCGTCCTGGAGACGTCCAACGAGGCGCTGCAGAAGCTGTACTGGTGGGGTGTGCTCGGCGTCATCTGGTTCCGGCGCGACAACCCGGCGTCGGTGCTGGGGCGGACGTACGACACGTTGATGCCGCGGTACTGGCAGACGACGACGTTCATCTGGGACTACAGCCTCTCGTCCCTGACCCACGCACTGCTGGACCCGGAGCCGATGCGCAAGCACATCGAGCACTGGATCACCCTGGACACCCACAAGCACTTCGGCACCGAGTGGCTGACCGGAGGACCGGTCGGCTACTGGTACTCCGTCAACGACTTCGCCATGACCCGCCTGGTACGGGACTACGTGCGCTTCACCGGTGACGGCGCCTTCCTGGATGCACAGGTCGGCCCGAAGCAGGTGGGGGAGCACGTGCACGACTGGGCGACCGCCTGGCGCGGTCTGCGCGGTGAGCACGCACTCGCGGACTACGGCGGTATCGACAACCTGCTGGAGTGCGTCAGCAGCTACGTGCACGAGGTGGCCAGCTTCAACGCCGCCAACGTGTGGTGCATGCGTGTCGCGGCCGAGCTCGCAGACCGGTCAGGTGACACCGACCGGGCCGCCCTGCTGCGCAAGGAAGCGTCAGCGCAGGCAGGTCACGTCAACCAGCTGTACGTCGAGGGCAAGGGCTTCTGGCACGCGCGGCAGCCGGACGGCACGCTGGTCCCGGTCCGGCACTGCTACGACTTCAACATCGTCGGTACGACGATCCCGGACGACCTGTCCGAGTCGCAGCGCGCGGAGATGGTGGCGTTCTTCCAGCGGGAGCTGCAGACACCCACGTGGATGCGGGCACTGTCGCCGTACGACCCGGATGCCGCGTTCAGCCTCCGCCCGGACCACCAGTGGAACGGCGCTTACCCGGCCTGGCCGGCCGACGCCGGGCGCGCACTGTTCGCGCTCGGGCGCGGTGACGTACTGCTGGACTGGCTGCCGGGTCTCGCGAAGACCGCGAACCAGGGCCCGACGGGTCAGGCGCACTTCGTCGAGGAGGCGCAACCCGCGATGGCCGGCGGCGCACGGAAGTCGCCGCCCCAGTTCCCGTACCTGATCGACTGGTCCTGCTCGTCCTCCGGCTCCTGGGTCAGCCTGGTCCTCGAGGGCATCTTCGGCATCGAGGTAGCCCTGGACGGCACCGTCACCGCCAACCCCCAGGTCACCGAACTCGACCCCAACGCCCGCCTGACCGGCCTCCGCGTCGGCCCCACGACCTACACCGTCACCGCAGCCGGCCTCGCCTGATCCCATTTGCCTGGCTGACCAGGCAATTTGCCTGGTCAGCCAGGCAAATGAGGGGTTCCACACCCTGACTCAGGGTGTGGAACCCCTCATTTGATGGGTCAGCCAGGCAAATGGGATCAGCTCGGCGGCATCGCGATGGCCTCGAGGAGCGACTCCTCGGCGCCGGCGAGGTGCCGCCGGAGCTCCTCGACGCATTCGTCGAGCTCGCCGCGCTCGAGCAGCCGGACGAGTTTGCGGTGCGACGCGACCTGCTGGCGCGCGTCCTGGCGCAGCGCGTCCACCCGGGCCAGCGCGAGCCGGGCCTCGCCGGTGACCGAGTCGGCGGTCGCGATCAGGCGCTCACTGCCGGTCAGCGCGACCAGGCTGCGGTGGATCGCCAGGTGGGTCTCGGTGAGTGCCTCCGGGTCGGCGCCGTCCTTGGCGGTCGCGGCGAACACCCGCATCGCCTCGCGGACCCGTTCCCGGGCCGGCTCGTCGGCGTCGTACCAGGCCCGGATGCCGGCGGACTCCAGGACGAAGCGGGCCCGGCAGATGTCCGCCACCGCCGCCGGGTGCAGGATCGCGACGCTGACGCCCTTGTTCGGCTCGCGGACCGCGAGGCCCTCGGTGACGAGCATGGTCATCGCCTCCCGGATCGTGCTCCGGGCGACCCCCAGCGCCTCGGCGAGCGGCTGCTCGCGCAGCGGCGTACCGGGCTCCAGATCGCCGGCGAACAGGGCGGCGCGGAGCGCGTCGACCACCCGGTCCACCGTGGTCGAGCGGTCCACCCGCAGCCGTTCGTACATGGGAGGATTCTCGTCCAGACGGGGTCCGTTGTCGCGTCCGCCCCGCCCCGCTGCGCGGCCTGTGGATAACTCTCGACACGTTGACCCGGTTTTCAGGCACCATTTGACCTGGTGGCCGCCCCTTCCGCGGATCGGCGTGGAAGACCACTCGAGTGAGCGAGGAGCAGATCGTGGATGCCAAGAAGCTGCTGCCGCTCCTCGCTGCGCCGGCGTTCCTGATCTTCGCCCTGGTGATCGCCATCGTGATGATGCTGGGCTCGCTGATGAGCATCGACTCCGAAGCCGCGTCCTGCGCGTTGTCCCCGGCGAACAGTGCGGATTCGGCCTCGTTCGCGTGGCCGACCGACAAGACCGAGATCTCCCAGGACTGGGCCGACCCGGACCCGAACACCGGCGACATGCACTCCGGGATGGACTTCAAGGTCGACGAGGGCAGCAAGGTGTACGCGGTTGCCGACGGCAGCGTGGTCTCGACCAAGGACAACGAGGTCGTGATCAAGCACGAGCAAGAGGTCCAGAGCCACTACAAGTTCTTGAAGACCATCAAGGTCCATGCGGGCCAGGCCGTGAAGAAGGGCGACCAGATCGCCACCTCCGGCTCCGGCGACGAGAGCCCGCCCGGACTGTCCGGCCCGCACCTGCACCTCGAGATCTGGATCGACCAGGAATCCGACGGTCACCTCAAGAACACCCATCTGAACGCCAACCCGTTCGTGCCCGACACCAGCGCGGAGGAGGACCCCGGAGACGGCTGCGGCTCCTGCCCGGGCGGCGACCTGACGGGTACGAACAACCAGCAGAAGGCCTTCAACTACTTCGTCTCGGTCGGCTACTCCAAGCAGCAGGCGGCCGGCATCGTCGGCAACATGATCTCGGAGTCCGGCGTCGAACCGGGCCGCCTCCAGGGCACCAAGCCCGGCACGGTGAGCAAACCGATGGATGTGATCGGCACCGAGGGCGGCTGGGGCATCGTGCAGTGGACCCCGGCCCGCAAGATGATCAACCCGGCCAGGTCGGGCGGCGCCAGCGACGACGAGATCGGCACGCTGGCGTTCCAGCTGGACTTCCTGCACAAACAGCTCCTCGGCCAGGGCTCGCTGCCAGAGAAGGCCGCCGGCGACGCCGTGAAGGCGGCGACGACCGTGGACGCTGCCGCGGTCGCGTTCGGCGGCAAGTTCGAGCGCTTCGCGGGGTACGAGAACCCGAACAACTCGCGCTACGCCGAGCGCAAGGCGAACGCCGAGCACGTACTGGCCACCTTCGGTGGCGGCGCACCGGCGAGCAGCGATCCCAAGGCCCCGGCCGCAGACCCCTGCGGAGCCGGCAGCGGAAACATCGCCCAGGTCGCAAAGAACCTCGCCTGGCCGGACGACGCCAGGAACCACTGGAGTGTCGAGGCGAGCGCGGCGAAGCCGGAGTTCGTGGCCGCGATGAAGAAGTACAACGACGGCCCCAACGGTCAGACTCCGTACAGCGACTGCGGGCGATTCGTCGCGACCGTGTTGCACATGAGCGGCGCCGACCCGAAGTTCCCGAACGTGGGAACCGGTGTGCAGCGCAGCTACATGCTGGCGCACCCGGAGAAGTGGGACCATTGGGACTCGAAGCCGCCGGGCGGCATGAAACCCGGTGACGTCCTGAACGGCCCCGGCCACACGTATCTGTACGTTGGCCCGTGGGGCAAGGACGGCGGCGGATTCGATTCCGCGTCCGGGTCCCTCGGCGACCACGTACCGGCGGCGGGACACCTGTACGACGTCGGTCCCAGCGGGTTCTGGGTCTTCCGGGTCAAGGGCGGGACCACACCGACGACGACGCCGACGAGCTGAGTAAGGACGGGAGTACCGATGCTTGAGGAGAACCGGCGGCCGTTGGTCATCGGCGGTGTCGCGGTGGCGGTGATCGTCGTACTGATCGGCAGCATCCTGCTGTTCCGGGGCGGCTCGCAGACCAAGCTCATCGTCCAGTCGATCCCGGGAGACCTCACCCTGCGGCTGGACGGGCACGAGATTCCGGCCAACGGCGAGATCAAGGTCAAATCGGGCCGGCACACCCTGGAGGGATCGCGGCGCGGCTTCCAGAGCTACAGCCAGGACATCGACCTGACCGGCGACGCCCTCCAGTACAAGATGTACCTCTATGCGAACGGGCCCGACGGCTACGAGTGGGCCTCGAAGAACCCCGAGCAGGAGCGGGAGCTCGAGGCCGAGGCCGGCCGGCACTTCGACGAGATGCAGGCCAGACTGCTCGCGAAGTACCCGGTGATCAGCTACCTGCCGTACATCGGCGACGGGTTCGAGGCCACCCGGGAGACCTCCAAGACCGATCCGAAGAACCCCGAGGCCATCTCGCTCGGCATCGAGGTCTTCGGACCGCAAGGCAAGGCCAAGGCCCTGGAGTGGATCGACGGCTACGGCTGGGACCCGAGCACGCTCGACATCATCTGGACCACCGGCAAGTAGCCGTCGGATCAGAGCGGGAGGACGAGCTCGCCGCCGGCCGTGGTGATGGTGTGCAGGGGGAAGTCGAGCGGGTTGGTGAGGCAGCGCGCCGAGCCGCCACCCTTGTGGAACTCGGACAGGTCGAGGACGACGACCCGCAGCCCGAGGCCCGCGAAGATCTCCCGCAGCCGCGGTGAGCAGGCCGGCATGATGATCGTCGCCCCGACCACGATCGAGTTCGCGGAGAACGCGAACGCCTCCTCGTCGGTGAGCACGATCGGGTCCGGCACAATCCCCGCCAGCGCACCCTGGCTCGCGGCATCGAACGCCGGCGGGTAGACCATCGCGTGCGTGCTGTCCACCGGGCAGAACGGCAGGTCGAGGTGGTACATCCCCTCGTGCGCGATCCGCAGCCCGCGGACCCGGAGGTTCCACCCGGTCGCGAGGTGCTTGAGGGCGTCCGCCTCGGTGCGCGGGCCGTATCCGACGACCAGGCTGTCGCCGAACACGAACGCGTCCCCGGACTCGAAGTGCGGTCCGACGCCCTCGCCGCCGACCCGGTCCAGGCGGAACCCGTGACCGGTGAACCACTCGGCCGCGCTCAGCGACTCCTTCCGGCGCGGCTCGAACCGCATGTGCGAGAGCATCGCGCGGCCGTCCGCGGCGGCCAGGCCGAGGTTCATCGCGTACACCATGTCCGGTGAGTCGGCGCGCTGCTCGAGCACCTCGACCTCGCCGCCGGCGTCCAGGATCGCCTGCCGGAGCGCGTCCCACTGCTTCAGTGTCAGCGCCGGGTCCGGCTGGTCCTGCGTGGACATGTACGGGTTGATCACGTAGTCGATCCGGAAGTGGTCCGGCCGGACCATCAGATAGCGACGACCCCACTCCAGCGGCTGCCCCATGACACCCTCCCTGACCCTGCGGGATCCAACTATAGATCCCCTGATTGTCCGACAATCAGTCAGTTTGAGGCTCGTTGTGGCCGGAGTCAAACGGTGTGCTCCAGGTCGCTTCCGCGGGGATTCGGTAAGGACTAACCTGCGGGCATGACCCCTGACAACGAGGTTCGCTTTCGCGCTTGCCTGGACGATGTCGCGGCTTACAAGCCCGGCCGTCCGCCGGAGCGCTCCGACGGCCGTCCGACGTACAAGCTGTCCAGCAACGAGAACCCGTACCCGCCGCTTCCGGGAGTGCTGGCCGCCGCGACCGAGGCCGCCGCGCAGATGAACCGCTACCCGGACATGGGGGCCGTGGAGCTGCTGGAGGCGCTGTCGGCCCGGTTCGGCGTGCCCGTCGACGACCTCGCGGTGGGGACCGGATCGGTCGCGTTGCTCTACCACCTGCTGCAGGCGACGGTCGCGGACGGCGACGAGGTGGTGTACGCCTGGCGCTCGTTCGAGGCGTACCCGATCGCGGTGCAACTGACCGGCGCGACCTCGGTCCAGGTCCCGCTGACCGTGGACGCCCGCCACGACTTCAAGGCGATGGAGGCCGCGATCACCGACCGCACCAAGGTCGTCCTGGTCTGTACGCCGAACAACCCGACCGGCCCGGTGGTGCATCGCGACGAGCTGGTCGCGTTCCTCGACGCCGTACCGTCGGACGTGCTGGTCGTGGTGGACGAGGCGTACCGCGAGTTCGTCCGGGACACCGATGTGGTGGACGGCGTCGAGCTGTACCGCGACCGGCCGAACGTGCTGGTGCTGCGGACGTTCTCGAAGGCGTACGGGCTGGCTGGCTTCCGGGTCGGGTACGCGGTCGGGCATCCGGACGTGGTCGCCGCGATCCGCAAGTGCGCGCTGCCGTTCGGGGTCAGCTACGTCGCCCAGGCGGCCGCGATCGCGTCGCTCGCCGTCGAGGACCAGTTGCTGGAGCGCGTCGACGCGCTGGTCGAGGAACGCCGCCGCGTGGTCGCCGAACTGCGCTCCGCCGGCTGGACCGTCCCCGAGCCCGAAACGAACTTCGTCTGGCTGGAACTCGGCGACGACACCGTGAAGTTCGCTGCAGCAGTCCAGGCCGAAGGCGTCTCCGTACGCCCCTTCCCCGGCGACGGCGTCCGCATAACCATCGGCGAACCCGAAGCCAACAACCTCTTCCTGACCGTCGCCCAATCCTGGCGGCAGCGCGGGGAGTAGCTCCCGCGGGTTCGAGCACCTGCAGACAAGGATGCGGCGCCGGGAGGAGTGAGGCTTGCTCCCGGCGCCGCGGTGTTGCTCCGAATCAGTCACCCCACCGAGGTGGCTCTTTCGGGTCCTGCATCATCACTGACCAGGGAGGGTCAGTTGTTCTGCTGGTTGCTCTGCTCGCAGGTCTTCAGCGAGTCGATCGAGTTACCGTCGTTGTTGAAACCGAGGATGCCGGTCGGGTTCGTCAGCGGAACGGTGCCGCCGATGCCCGTGGCGTCGATCTCGTTGTGGCAGACCTGCCACGGGCCGACCTTGTTGTCGCTGATCGACACGAGCCCGTTGCTGTCGGCCTTGTACCACTTGCGGTCCTGCGTGTTGTCCTGCTCGCAGGTCTTGACCGCGGTGATGCTGTTGCCGTCGTTGCCCCAGCCGATGATGCCGGTGATGTCCTGGGCCGGGACGGTGCCGCCGATGCCGGTACCGGCACCGAAGTTGTGGCAGGCCTGAACCGCACCGAGGTCGTTGCGGTCGAGGGCGACCAGCGAGCCGTCCTTGTGCATGCCCCACCAGCGCGCGTGGCCCTGGTCGTAGCCGCCCTTGCTCGCCGCGGACACCGCGTCGGCCAGACCCGCGTCCTGGGCCTTCTTCTGGGTGTCGTCGAGAACGTTGGCGCTCACAACGGTTGCCAGACCGAGGGTGGCGACCGTCGCCACCGCCGCGGCCGCGACGATCTTACGAGTTACCTGCATTATGCCAGGTTTCCTTTCGGGTTTGACGGATTCGTCTTAGTGCTAACGACACCTGGCACGGCCGGTTACAAACTTTTTCGTCAACTATTTTCCCTGATACAACAGTGATCTCGGCGAGCGGAAGTTGAGATGGAAGCGCCCGTAACCGCGCTGAGGATACGTCGTTGAGTCAGCGCGGGTGACGGATCGCAGGATTGTTTCGGTGGACTCGGTGGCTGCCGAATTGGCAATAGCACGATTCGTCGGAACAATTTGGAACCATTGCCGGAGTTTCGTGCCGTGTTTTTTCGGGGCAGGGCGCGACCGGCAGCCAGACCCGCTGCCGCGCGCATCGGCAGCGGTGGGAGACCCGGGTCCCTAGGGCCCGGGTCTTTCCCATTCTCCGGGTCAGTGAGCCGACCCGCGCGCCGACCGCCGGCGCTCCGAGGTGACGACCAGCGCGACCCCGACGATGATCACCGCGCCGCCGAGCAGGATCTGCCAGGTCAGCGGTTCGCTCAGGATCAGCCAGCCGAGGAACACCGCGACCGCCGGGTTCACGTACGCGTACGTCCCGACCAGAGAGATCGGTGCGTTCGCGAGCAGATACGAGTACGCCGTGTACGCGAGCAGCGACCCGAACACGACCAGGTACGCCAGCCCGATCCACCCGGAGCCGTGGATCCGATCGAAATGCAGCCGCCCGGGTTCGCCCCGCAGTACGCCGAGCAGCACCATCGCCGTACCGCCGAAGGCCATCTCGTAGAGCGCTGTCACCAACGGATCGCGGGGGAGACCGAGCCGGGGCGCGTACCGCGAGCCGGTCGCCCAGCAGATCGTGCCGACGACCAGGATCGCCACCGACAGCGGCTTCGCGCTCGTGTTGCCACCTGACAACGCGAGCAGTGCGGCCCCGCCGAACCCGATCAGTACGCCGACCCAGGTCAAGGCCCGCGGGCGCTCGCCGCCGCCGACCCGCAGCAGCATCAGCCACAGCGGGATCGCGGCGACCAGCAATGCCGCCAGCCCCGACGGGACGGTCTGCTCCGCGATCGCGACCGCGCCGTTGCCGAGGGCAAGCAGCAGGATGCCGACGGTAGCCGCGCCGATCGCCTCCCGGCGGGTGATCCGCAGTCGCCGCCATCCCGATTTCAGGGCGAGGCCGATCGCCATCAGCGCGCTCGCGGTGAGGAAGCGGGTGGCCATCCCGAGCATCGGCGGGATCTCGGCCTCGACGACGACCCGGATCGCCAGGTACGTCGAACCCCAGACGACATAGACGACCCCGAGTGCGGTCCAGATCATCGCGCCGGAGGCCGGCCGTGAACCAGTCTCGACCACTCCGGCCGGGGCGGCAGTCGCCATCGCAACCATCCTCGGGGTGTCAGGGGTGTCATGCAAGAACGATGCTTACGCTAGATCCGGGGGCGGCGGCCGCACAAGGCGGTTTCCGGCCACCGCGCGGCGGGATCCCGCCAACCCGGCAGGTCGAGACGTATTTGTGACACTTCTCGTCGAGATCCGCGTACGTCTGTAAGATGAGCGTGCGGATGGGACCAGTTGATGGACTGGTGTCTCAGCGCGAGACCCATTTCGGTACCGCCGTACCCGCCGGAGTCCAGACAGTTAGCGGATCAGGCACCTGGTCGGTACGGTGTCCGGCAAGATGGGAGTGAGACCGGTGAGATGGTCCACTGCCAGCAGTGCATCAACCCCTGGAATCACGCGGACCCAACCTGCGACAGCCGCATCCGGCAAGAACGGGGGGACCCGTGCAACGTTGCGGTCGCGGCGATCCCGCGCTCGAACCCGAGGAGTGCATGTGAGTGAGTCGGTGCCGGGCCCTGCCCCGGAAGTGTTCGCGCCCCACAAGGCGCCGGTGAGTCCGCCCCAGGCCTCCGAAGAGGTCGAGTTCGTCCAGCTCCTGACGCCCGAAGGCGAGCGCGTCGAGCATCCGGACTACTCGTTCGACCTCGACGACGAGGCGATCAAGGGCTTCTACCAGGACATGGTCCTGGTGCGCCGCATCGATACCGAGGCGACCGCCCTGCAGCGTCAGGGTGAGCTCGGCCTCTGGGCGTCGCTGCTCGGCCAGGAGGCCGCGCAGATCGGCTCCGGCCGGGCGCTGAACAAGAAGGACATGGTCTTCCCGACGTACCGCGAGCACGGCGTCGCGTGGTGTCAGGGGGTCAACCCGCTGAACCTGCTCGGCCTGTTCCGCGGTGTCGACCAGGGCGCGTGGGACCCCAAGGACAACAACTTCCACCTCTACACGATCGTGATCGGCGCCCAGACGCTGCACGCGACCGGGTACGCGATGGGCCAGCAACGCGACCACGCGATCGGCGACGCCGACGACGGCGAGGCCACGATCGCGTACTTCGGCGACGGCGCCAGCAGCCAGGGCGACGTCAACGAGGCGTTCATCTGGTCCTCGGTGTTCAACGCGCCGGTGGTCTTCTTCTGCCAGAACAACCAGTGGGCGATCTCGGAGCCGATCGACCGGCAGACCCGGATCCCGCTGTACCAGCGCGCGGCCGGCTTCGGCTTCCCGGGCGTCCGCGTCGACGGCAACGACGTCCTTGCTACGTACGCCGTGACCCAGCAGGCGCTCAAACGGGCCCGCGAAGGCAGCGGGCCGTCGCTGATCGAGGCGTACACGTACCGGATGGGTGCGCACACCACCTCCGACGACCCGACGAAGTACCGCCTGAACGAGGACCTCGAGCACTGGAAGCTCAAGGACCCGATCGAGCGCGTGCACGCGTACCTGACCCGGCATGCCGGCGTCGACCACGACTACTTCGACGAGGTCGAGGCGGAGGCCGACAAGGTCGCCGCGGAGCTGCGGGCCGGCTGCCTGGCGCTGCCGGAGCCGGAGCTGACCGACTTCTTCCAGCATGTGTACGTCGAGGAGACGCCACAACTGGCCGAGCAGCGCGGGCAGTACGCCGCGTACGCCGCTTCGTTCGAAGGCGAGGGCTGAGCGATGACCAAGATCACTCTCGGCAAGGCCATCAACGCCGGTCTCCGGTCCGCGATGGAGAAGGACCCGAAGGTCGTCGTGATGGGCGAGGACATCGGCAAGCTCGGCGGCGTCTTCCGGGTCACCGAAGGCCTGCAGAAGGACTTCGGTGAGGACCGGGTGATCGACACCCCGCTGGCCGAGTCCGGGATCATCGGCACCGCGGTCGGGCTCGCGCTGCGCGGGTACCGCCCGGTGTGCGAGATCCAGTTCGACGGGTTCGTGTTCCCGGCGTACGACCAGATCATCAGCCAGGTCGCGAAGATGCACTACCGGTCGATGGGCAAGATCAAGATGCCGATCGTCATCCGGATCCCGTACGGCGGTGGCATCGGCGCGGTCGAGCACCACTCGGAGTCGCCGGAGACGTTGTTCGCGCACGTACCGGGGCTGAAGGTCGTCTCCTGCGGCGACCCGGTGGACGCGTACTGGATGATCCAGCAGGCGATCGCGTCCGACGACCCGGTGATCTTCTTCGAGCCGAAGCGCCGGTACCACGAGAAGGCCGAGCTGGACGAGTCCACGCCGCCGGCACTGCCGCTGCACAAGGCGAAGGTGGTGCGCGAGGGTACGGACGCGACGCTGCTCTGTTACGGCCCGATGGTGAAGACGTGTGTCCAGGCGGCCGAGGCCGCGGTCGAGGACGGGCGGAACCTGGAGGTCGTCGACCTGCGGACGATCGCGCCGTTCGACCTGCAGACGATCTTCGCGTCGGTGAAGAAGACTCGGCGCGCGGTCGTGGTGCACGAGGCGCCGTACTCGTTCGGCCCCGGCTCGGAGATCGCGGCGCGGGTGACCGAGGAGTGCTTCTACCACCTCGAGGCGCCGGTGCTCCGCGTGACCGGGTACGACACTCCGTACCCGCCGTCGCGGATGGAGGACGACTACCTGCCGGACCTTGATCGGGTCCTGGACGGCGTCGACCGCGTGATGGGGTACTGATGGGCACGCAGCAGTTCCGCCTCCCCGACGTCGGTGAAGGGCTCGTCGAGGCGGAGATCGTCAGCTGGAAGGTCAAGCCCGGCGACACCGTCAAGCTCAACGACACGATCGTCGAGATCGAGACCGCGAAGTCGCTGGTCGAGCTCCCGGTCCCGTTCGCGGGCGTCGTGAAGGAGCTCTTGGTCCCTGAGGGTGAAACGGTCGACGTCGGCACCCCGATCATCGCGGTGGAGACCGAGTCCGCCGGTGACGAGCCGCTCGCGGACGACCTGGTTCCGGCGGTCCCCGAGCCCGCGGAGAACGGCGGCCGTACGGCGGTCCTGGTCGGCTACGGCCCCAAAACCACCGAAGCCAAACGCCGCCAACGCAAACCCGCAGCGGGCGGACCAGGTGTGGCCGCACTCGCAGCAACCCCGGCCCCGCCACCAGCACCCGCCGTCACCACCCCGGCGCCGCAGGCGCCGGTTGCTGGGGGCAACGGGGCTGTGCATGTGTTGGCCAAGCCGCCGGTGCGGAAGTTGGCGAAAGATCTGGGGATCGACCTGGGTGCGGTGACGGCGACCGGACCAGGTGGAATCATCACCCGGGCTGACGTGGAATCGCATACGGCGGCCCCGGCTGTTGCGGAGGCGCCGGCTGTCGCGGCATACGAACCGGCGCCGGTGGTGAGTGGGCGCGAGGACACGCGCGTTCCGGTCAAGGGTGTGCAGAAGGTGATGGCCCAGGCGATGGTCGCCAGTGCGTTCACCGCGCCGCACGTCACCGAGTGGATCACCGTCGACGTCAGCGCCACGATGGAGCTGGTCGAGCGCCTGAAGACGGACAGGGCGTTCAAGGACCTGCGTGTCTCACCGCTGTTGATCGTCGCGAAGGCGGTCACGCTGGCCGCCCGCCGTACGCCGATCATCAACGCTGCCTGGGACGAGCAAGCCCAGGAGATCGTGTACAAGGGCGCGGTCAACCTCGGCATCGCCGCGGCCACCCCGCGCGGGCTGATCGTCCCGAACATCAAGGGTGCCGACGCACTGACCCTCCCGGACCTGTGCAAGGCGCTGAACGACCTGGTCGCCACTGCCCGCGAGGGCAAGACGCAGCCGGCTGACCAGGCCGGCGGCTCGTTCACGATCACGAACGTCGGCGTGTTCGGTGTCGACGCCGGTACGCCGATCATCAACCCGGGCGAGGCCGCGATCCTCGCGTTCGGCGCGATCCGCAAGCAGCCGTGGGTGGTGGACGACGAGATCGTCCCGCGCTGGATCACCACGCTCGCGCTGTCCTTCGACCACCGGCTGATCGACGGCGAGAAGGGCTCCATCTTCCTCGCCGACGTCGCAAGCATCCTCGAGGATCCCGCCCGCGCACTGATGTTCTGAGCTCCAGTACGACGAAAGGCCCGGACAATCCCGTCCGGGCCTTTCGCCTTGTACCGGTCAGCCGTCGACCTGACTGAGGATGAAGTGCAGCGCCTGCGCAGTCGTCGCGAAGTAGGCGTCCGGGTTCGGAGAACGGACGCTGTCGGTCGCCTGCCCGACGAGCACTGTCCGGCAGCCGGCGGCTTGCCCAGCCTGGACATCGCTCGGTGTGTCGCCGACCATCCAGGACCTGCTGAGATCGAGATCCAGCCGGGCCGCGGAGTTGAGCAGCATGCCAGGGGCGGGCTTGCGGCATCCGCAGACCATGGTCAGCCCCCGCACCACACCGTCGGGATGGTGTGGACACACCTCGACCGAATCCAACTCCGTGCCTTCGCGGGTCAGCAGCCGATCGAGGTGTGCGTGCATGGCTGCCAGTTCGGCGCCGTCGAAGAAGCCGCGCGCAAGACCCGACTGATTCGTCACGAGAACTACCGCCAGCCCGGCGCGTCGTAACAACTTGATGCCTGCGGCGACACCGGACTGCAGCACCAGGTCGTCCGGACGGCTGGGATAGTGACGAGGCTCCGTCACGGTGCCGTCGCGATCCAGGAAGACGGCCGGTCTCATCCGATCTGGTGTTCTTGGCATGGTGCTCGTGGGCGATCAGAGACGCGCTGCGACACTGCAGCCAGCAAGGAACGGTCGGCCGCTTCGGAGACCAGTGGTACAGCCGGGAAGGCCGTGTACTTGTCGCGGATCCGGCTTTCCATCATGGCCCGCACCTGTGCGGCAGGCTCGTCAGCTGCTGGAGATTCCTGGTCGCCCCAGACCCAGCCCGGCATCAATGGACGTACGTCGAACCGCAGCGACTCGAAGATCGCGCCGGCGTACGCGTCGACCAGCTCGCCGCCGTTGGCGAACCGCGAGAAGAACTGCCCGTTCCGTACGATCTCGTTGACACACAGGCGATCCATCGACAGCCGGCGATCGCCACGCCGGTAGGCGAGCGCACGCTCGAGGAACATGGTGCTCGAGAAGTCGGCCAGCAGGTAGATCCCCTGCTGGTCCACCCCGGTGTCCTTGAACTTGATGTCGAAGTTGAACAGGCCCTGATCCATCAGCGCCGCCCAGTGGCTGACGTGCGTGGACACCCATCCGGCGGCGAGGTGCGTCTCCTCGAGGCATCTTCCGCCGAGATGGTCTTCGGCGTGATCCCCATCCGGGGTGACGAACATCGCGAGTCGACGAGACACGACGCCGTTGTCGCCGGCCCGCGCAGAGGGGGGAACGAGACCGCCACCGCGCTCGAGTACGTCATCGATGCATCGCCGGGTGAACTCGTCCGACAAGTACTCACTCGCGGGGTTCGTGAAGACTCGTTTGACGACCGACGACTCCAGGACGCGGACGCGATGCTGCCAGCCGACGACGAGTTCCGGCGCACTCACGTCCGCGGCCACCTCGGCGACCGTGTCCCGCAACGTGTCCGCGATCCATTGCCGCGCCGCGTGCTGATCGGGCAGCCCGAGCTCGGCCAATTGGTCGTCGGCGAGTGGAACCGCGGACCGGAGCCGGCCGAGGATCCGCGCCGGACTGCTCGACGATGCCGGCGGCTCCGCGGGCGCCAGTTCCTGAGCCAACCGGTGGAGTGCCGAGTTCCTGAGCACTTGGCGGATGAGCCGTCGGCCTGCATCGTCGAGCTCGGCGGATGCGAGGTCGAGCTCTTCAAGGGTGCGGTACTCCCGGCCGGCGTCGGCCAGATAGGTCAGCTCCTCCGTGACGTCCGCATAGATCGCGACGGCAGCCGCAGTCAGTGATCTGGACAGCCGCAGCGCCGCCCGCGCGGGACGATCCGAGCCACTTTCCAATGCCCGTACGAGATCACCGGCGTACTCGACGCATCGCTCCGGCTCGGGTGAGACGGCAGCGGCGCCCTGCCGTCCGACAGCGAGATGCAGTGCGAAGGCATCGGCCGCTTGCAGGAGTTCGTCTCGAGATTTCGAGTCCCACCGCAGATTGACGGATCCGGCGAGCGGACTCGGGTTCCGCCAGTGGATTGCCCCCATGGAGACAGCCTCGGGTTGCCGCCACGTTGCCCGGATGTCATCGTCCACCGCTCGTTCGAGGCAGAACGATCGCTTTCCCACCAGCGCCGCGAGGTGGGTGTTCGTGCCGGTCGCCGTTCCGATCGTCGCCTCGACCGCGGGCGACGCCAGCAGGGCCGCGAAGCCGCTCAGCGACACGGCCTGCGGTGCCGCCTCCAGGACGGTGACAACCCGGCTCTCCGCCGCGAAACGTGCCCCGAGTTCGGCGATGAGGCCGCGGTTCAAGACGTCATTGGGAACGAGCGCACTTCCGATCAGGAAATGGTGCGCCGGAAGCTTCTGCAGAAGCGCGCGAATCAAATCCTCATGTTCACCGACATCGAGGACCGATGTTATTTCCTTGGGTACCGAAGTGCGGCGCGTCGTTGGATTCGAAGCCGTCGGATTGTAAATGATGACGGGCGGGCCATTGGCAACCTCGATCGCTTCAATGTCGGCGGGCCGGGGTTGGATTCGAACCGGCGGCGGGACCGGAAGACCGATTTCCCGCATTTGTTCAGCCGCCCGGTCGAATGCATTGATGGCGGTCGCGCCGCCGCGCGCGAATATGGTTCCGTATCTGGCATAGAGCCATCCGTCGTTCCATGAATAGAGGGCTCGTGAGAAGCGCGGATCCAGATCCGTGGGCGGGAAGGCGGAAGGTACAACCACCAGGTCGTACTGCGACGCCACGGACGCCGAAAGCGCCTGTACAGAAAGGATGTCGGAGAAGAGACCCGTTGTCTCTGCGAGTGCTCCGTACGAGGTGTCCGAATGGAGATCTGTCGCCGCGATCGACGCTGCGACGGCAGCCCAGGGAAGGGCGCGGAGGAAGTCTCCGAGATACCAACGGTCGGTGTCGTGAATGACGGCGACACGCGCAATCCGGTTGCGAATGCGCTCGAACCCGAGGATACTTGGCGGCCGGGCGGCAGAGATTCTGGGCGGAATCATGATTGGTATTGACACGAACTCAGTAGAATCCATGTGCGCTCACGGTCCGAGGATATCGATGACCAACTGCAATATGCCAGCCCTTTGTTTCAGGACTGCGGGAACCGTGCTCGTCCGGCGAAAGGAGCGACGTTGAAGATCAGCGCAAGCATCATGGCGCATCCTCGACGGTGGGAACGCGCCGAGAAGCTGGCCGCGAATCTGCCGACCCTGAGCCCGGCCGTGGTCCTGGACCCAGAGCCGGACGGCGCGCCGTCGGCGATGAGGACAGCGGCACTTGCCTGGGACAGCGCGGGTGCTGAGGGGTACCACCTCGTCCTGCAGGACGACACGACCCTCTGCGTCGACTTCGAGTCCCGGCTGGGCGCCGTGTCGACCGGTGACTGCGACGCGGTCAGCATGTTCGCCGACTGGGGATCGGTCAACGGGCAGTCGGTCCGGATCGCGGCAATGCACGGCCGTGGCATCGCGCCGATCTTCCAGCGGTCCATCCCACCGCAGGCGATGTTGATGCGCGCGGATGCCGCGCAGGAGTTCGCCCGCTGCTGCGCCGAAGCTATCGAACGCGGTGAAACCCGCGACTCTAAGCTGATGTGGGAGTTCTGCCGGGCTCGCGGTCTGTCCGTCGGCATCTCCGTGCCGAATCTTGTGCAGCACGACGTGACTCATCAGCCGAGCCTGTGGCCCGACAAGGTCGAGAGAGGACCGATCCGGTCGGCGCTGTTCGCTGACGATGCCGGGGATTGGTCACCCGACGCGTCGGGCGCCGGCGCTGCCGTTGATCTCCTGCCCTATGTGGGCTGGCAGGCCGAGGCGAGGGTGACGACTCCGGCCCGCCCGGCCGAGGCGATCACGGAAACGTCCGCCCTCGACTGGCTCAGGGCACATGGCTGGGACGGGCGGGAGCTGGTGGCCGAATTCGAGCGCATCTGGCGTGCTACCTGGCCCGTCGACCCGATCATCACCCGCCCGATCATGTTCCAGGTCTTCCTCGCCTGGGCGGCCGTCACCGTGAAGTTCTCCGCCGCGATGAACACCCCGAGTGCCGCCCTGGCGACGGTCACCCCCGGTGCCTTGCGCAACACCGTCGATCTCCAGCGAGCGCCCGAGTTGATGGATGCCGCAGCAGGCTTCGTCGAGCAGGTCGTCTCGAGCGAGTTGCTGCGGGGCCGGCGTTGACCCTCTCGGCTCGGCCCGCCCCTGGCCCCGGGGTCCAAGCCACCGTCGCGGCTTCGGTGACACGGCACCTCGAGGACTCGGCGGCGACGATCGCCGCGCTGCCCGGTCATATCCGGACGCTGCTCGACTGGGCCGACCGCCTCGGGACCTGTTTCGCCAACGACGGGCGCCTGCTGGTGGCTGGAAATGGCGGCTCGGCTGCCGAAGCCCAGCACCTGAGCGCGGAGCTGGTGGGGAGGTTCGACGGCGACCGGCCTCCGTTCTCCGCCATCCCGCTGCACGCGGACAGTTCGGCCGTGACGGCGATCGGGAACGACTTCGGTTACGAGCAGACCTTCGAACGCCAGGTGCGGGCGCATGCACGTCCGGGAGACGTGTTGATCCTGCTGACCACGAGTGGCGAGAGCCCCAACCTGATGCGGGCGGCGCGCGTGGCTTCGGCACTGCAGGTGCACACTCTCGCGATGACCGGCGCGGCTCCCAACCCGCTCGCGGATGCTGTCGAGAGCGCCATCTGCGTCGTCGGGCCTCGTCACCAGGTGCAAGAAGGCCATCTCGTGTTGATCCACACGCTCTGCAAAGCGCTCGAGCCGACGCTGCGGGGGATCGCACCGGCGGACCACGCATGATCGGCCGATCGCTGCGGCTGACAGTGGTCGGGGATGCTTTTCTCGATGTGGACATCCTGGGCGTGACCCGGGAACCGAATCCCTTCGCTACTCCGGTGCTGGACGTCGGTCGGCGGCTGCGCCGCGCGGGCGGGGCGGGTCTCGTCGCGTCGATGCTGCGCGACGACGGCCATGAGGTCACCCTGCTGACGGCGATCGGTGACGATCAGAGCGCAGCGTCGGTCGTCGCGCAGCTCGAGGGTGTGAACGTCGTCGCCGGCGAGCTCCGCAGTCGTACGCCGGTGAAGACCCGCCTGTTCGAAGGATCCGAGGTCATCGGCCGTTTCGACGAACACTGCGAGTCGACAGCCGTTCCCGTGTTCGGCGGGCCGGACTTGAGCTGCCTCGACGATGCCGACGCGATCGTTGTCGCCGACTACGCGCGTGGCGTCGCCGCTGCACCTCTGATCCGGGAGCGCCTGGATCGACTCGCCGGTTTGATGCCGATCGTCTGGGACCCGCATGCTCGTGGCGTTCCGCCCACGAAGAACGTCAGCCTGGTGACTCCTAATGCGGACGAGGCCCGTCGGCTGTCCAGAGTCAGCGGAGTCGGCCTGAGCAGCTCGATCGACGCCGCCGACCGGCTGCGTCGGGAGTGGGGCGTCGCTGCCGTAGCGGTAACTCTCGGCCAGGACGGCGCGGTCGTCTCCGGCGGCGGCCACCATTGCCTGTACGTTCCAGCACCTCGCCAGGTGGCCGGAGACACCTGCGGCGCGGGCGATCGGTTCACCGCCTCCGTCGCGACCCAGCTCGCCGCCGGCGCGGACCCACCGACAGCCGTTGACGCCGCCGTCGACGAGGCTTGCGAGTTCCTCGCGGGTGGCGGAGTCGCCGCAATGGGCCATGCAGCTTCGGTCCATCGCTCATCAACGTCGGACTGGAGGCCGCTGGTCGAGCGCATCCGGTCGGCGGGCGGCACCGTTGTCGCTGCTGGTGGCTGCTTCGACCTGATCCACCCTGGGCACCTGCGGACCCTCCGCTCCGCGCGGCAGTTGGGTGACGTCCTGGTCGTGCTGATCAATTCCGACGACTCCGTTCGGAGCTTGAAAGGCGCCGGCCGACCCATCGTGCCGCAGGCCGATCGGGCCGAGATGCTGCTCGCCCTCGAATGTGTCGATGCCGTGGTCGTCTTCGACGAGCCGACGCCTGGCCAGGCCCTCCGAGATCTCCGTCCGGATGTCTGGGTGAAGGGCGCCGACTACCTCGATGCGCGACTTCCCGAGGAGTCCCTGCTCGAGGCCTGGCACGGTCGTACGGTCGCGATTCCGCTCGTCCCGGGCCGATCCACCACAGCCCTCGCCGCGAAACTTCGGAGCGCTTGACCTTCAGAAAGGCACCTGTCATCAACATTGTCGCGATCTTTCCGTTGTACCTTCCCTGGCGCCGGGCAGGCGCCGAGGTCATGACGCATGCCCTGCTACGCGGACTGGCGGAGGCCGGCCATTCCGTTCAGGTTCTGGTGATTCCCGAGGTCCGGCGGGACTCCGTACTGCCGCTCGAAGAGGTCTGCCTGGACGGGATCCAGATCAAGGTCTGCACCATCGCGCAACTCCGCGCGATCTTCGACGGTTCGCGATCGATCGATGTGGTCATCAGCCAGCTCGGCGCCAGCGCGACAGCGTCCGAGCTGGCCAGGTCGCACCGCGCCAAGTACATCGAGGTCATTCACGGAGACGACCCCAGGGCTTACCGGAACCTGATCGCCGGCCGGCCCGATCTCACGATCTTCAACACGCGACTGCTGCGCGACTTCTTCACGACCCACTGCGGTCGGTCCGAGGTCTTCCACCCACCCGTCAACCCAGAGCTTCATCGCATCCAGAAAGGGAGCCATGTAACTCTGGTGAATCTCCGCGAGGACAAAGGGGTCGGCATCTTCCGTTCGCTGGCCGAACAACTCCCGGAGATTCCCTTTCTGGGCGTGGTCGGTGGCTACGGCGTCCAGGAGACGGAAAACCTCCCGAAAAATGTCACCATCCAGAACCACACGGATGACATGCGATCGGACGTGTGGTCGCGCACCCGGATCCTGCTGATGCCGTCGAAATCAGAGTCGTACGGAATGGTGGCGCTTGAAGCCGCCGCGTCCGGGATTCCGGTCGTATCGAACATGCTGGCGGGCGTCCGGGAGGCGATGGGATCATCTGCGATCTATCTGCACCCGAGAAACCCTGAAGCGTGGCGGAGTCAGCTCAGCCGGTTGACGACTGATCCCGCGTACGAGCAAGAGGCGAGCAGGAATGCTCTTGCCAGATCGGAAGACATCCACCACAAACATCGCGCCGAGTTGGCCCAGACGATTCAGGCGATCGAGTCTCTTGCCTGAATTGCGCCGCAGCTGATCGGAGACACGCAGCGCCGGGCCGGGCTGTCCTGCTCTTGCTAGCATCGCGGGATGCTCCCGATCATCGAGGTTTCTGACCTCATCAAGGAGTTCTCGCGGCCCGATGTCCGGCCCGGCCGCTTCGAGGCGACGAGATCCCTGTTCACCCGGGCGCGCAAGGTCACCAGGGCGGTCGACGGCATCAGCTTCGGCATCGACGAGGGTGAGTTGATCGGCTTCCTCGGACCGAACGGTGCCGGAAAGTCCACGACCATCAAGATGCTCACCGGAATCCTCGTGCCCACGTCGGGAACCATCACGGTCGCCGGGCGGGTGCCGTGGCGTGATCGGCGCAGCAACGCCCGGGCCATCGGCGCAGTGTTCGGTCAGCGCACCCAGCTCTGGTACGACCTCCCGTTGCGGGACTCGTTCGAAATCATCAGAGACCTGTACAGCATGGACTCCGCGACCTACTCGGCGCGGCTCGGAGAGTTCATCGAACTGCTCGACCTGAACGAGTTCATCGACACCCCGGTGCGGTCGCTCTCGCTGGGCCAGCGGATGCGTGGGGACCTGGTCGCCGCGATGCTGTACGCACCGCGGATCCTGTACCTCGACGAGCCGACGGTCGGGCTCGATGTTGTTGCCAAGGGCAAGATTCGTGAGTTTGTCGCGAAGATCAACGCAGGCCGCAGTACGACGGTCATCCTGACGACCCACGACACCGACGACGTCGAGCGGCTGTGCCGGCGGGTGGTGATCATCGACCACGGCAAGATCCTGTACGAGGGTGACATCGAGACCCTCAAGGCGCAGTTCGTCAGTACCCGGGACATCGTGGTGCACTGCAGCGACGTCGACGCAGCCACGATCTCGTCGCCGTTCGCGCAGGTGATCTCGGCCGACCGGTTCAAGGCCACACTGCGGTTCGCGCCGGCGACGACCGCCGCGCCGAAGGTCATCCACGATCTCACCTCGCGCTACCCGATCACCGACCTGACTCTGCTCGAACCGAACCTCGAGGACGTGATCCGGCAGCTGTACTCACAGCGGACGCAGGCTGCTGCCCCGTGAACGGCGTGATCACCCCGGCGGACACGCTCGGCACCCGGCTGACCGGGCTGCGGGGCTTCTACCGAGCCGGATATCGGTCGGTTCTTGCCTACCGCGCGGATCTCCTGTTCGGCGTGATCGGTTTCGTCATCCAGACCGTGCTGGCCGTGGCGGTCTGGCGCGTGTTGTACGACGGTCACGACGAGGTCGCCGGAGTCGCGAGTTCCACAGCCGTCGCGTACGCGGTGCTGGCCGGCTGCATCCAGTCCGTCGTGATGCCCTGGCAGTTCTCGTCGCTCCCGCAACGAGTGTTCCGCGGCCAGATCGGAGTGGACATGATGCGGCCGCGATCGCTGATCAGCCAGAATCTGGCCCAGGCGGCCGGAACGATGGTGGGAAGGCTTCCGATCGGTGTCGCGGGGTTGGCCGTCGGCCTCGCTCTCGGAGGCGTCCAGGCGCCACGGTCGCTGCTTGATCTCTTCGCCTCGGCCGTGTCGATCCTGCTGGGCATCGCCAACATCATGACCATCAACCTGTTGGTGTCGATGATCGCGTTCTGGACGCTGGAGACCGGCGGCGTGATGATCCTCTACCGGTTCGCGTCGGCGTTCCTGTCCGGTGCACTGATTCCACTGTGGTTCATGCCGGAGTGGTTGCAGCCGATCATCGGCCGGCTTCCGTTCCAGGCCCAGATCTACGCCCCGCTGTCGATCTGGTTCGGCACCAGGCACGGGGGCGAGCTGATCGGAACGCTGGCGCTTCAGCTCGGCTGGGTGCTCGCCCTCTTCGTGCTCCTGCAACTTGTCTGGCGGCGGGCGGTCCACAGGGTGGTGGTTCTCGGTGGCTGAGACGGCTGGACCACGGTCGGCGATCGGACAGGACCTGCGCGCTGGCCGGATCCTGCTGCGGGCGTCCTGGCGTGCCGCGATGGGGTACCGCGTCAGCTTTCTCGCGATGATCATCGGCGGCGTGGCCCTGCAGGGTACGCAGTTGTTGTTCATCGGGGTGCTGCTGGCGAAGTTCAACGTGATCCACGGCTGGCGGCTGAACGACATTGCCTTCCTGTTCGCGATGCGGCTGGCCGCGCATGCGTTCTACGTCGTCCCGTTCGGCGCGCTGTACTCGATCGACACCGCGATCCAGCAGGGCGACGTCGACCGCTACCTGCTCCGCCCAGCCGGGATCTATCTGCAGGTCATGACCCGCTATGCACCGCTGGCGGCGCTCGGCGACGCGCTTCTGGGGTTCGGATCGCTGGCGATCTTCGCTCCACAGTCAGCGGTGTCCTGGACACCCGGGAAAGTGGCGTTCCTGATCGCCGCGCTTGTCAGTGGCGGTTTGGTCGAGACCGGCCTGCAGACCCTCCTGGCTGGGCTGTCCTTCCGGATGACGTCCACCGCGTCGCTGCGGATCCTCGCCGACGACACCATCACCCGCTTCAGTGGTTATCCGCTGACGATGTTCAACCGGTGGGGATTCCTCTCGCTCACCTTCGTCTTCCCGATGGCCTTCATCGCGTACCTGCCGGCGACGGTGCTCCTCGGACGCAGCGACGAACTCCCGATCCCTACCTGGCTGGCAGCCGCCTCACCTCTCGGCGGCCCGATCATCTTCGCGGCCGGTCTGACCCTCTTCAACCGGATGATCCGCAGGTACAACAGCCCCGGGAGCTGAGGTTGACCTCAAGCGCTTGAGGTATGTGACGGTGACGGCATGACGGTTTTCACCATCCAGGAGGTCGCGCGCCGCAGCGGTCTGAGCGAGCCGACGTTGCGGTACTACGAGGACGTCGGGCTGGTCGGTCCGATCGATCGCGACACCAGCAGCGGGCACCGGCGCTACCGCACCACCGACGTCGACACCCTCGAGGCGTTGTCCTGCCTGCGGGCGGCCGGCGTCGGCATCGGGGACATGCGTACGTACCTTGCCAATCGTGGTCGTGGCCGCGAGGCCGCCGGCGAGCAGCGCGATCTCCTGCTCCGGCACGCCGAGCGCGTCGAGGCGGAGATCGCGGCGCAGCAGGCACGCCTGCGATACCTCCGCGAGAAGGCAGCACTCTGGGACGCCCGCGACCGAGGCGACGACACTGCCGAGGCGGCGACGATCGAGCGCCTGATCGGGGTCGTCGACGACCTGGGAGCGCTCCGATGAGCCCGGTCCTGGTGACTGGCGGGTCCGGGTATCTGGCGACGCATCTGATCGCGCGTCTGCTGCGGGACGGCCGGGATGTCCGTACGACGGTACGCTCCACGGCGCGCTCCGACGCGTTGCGTGCGGCCGTACGTCGGGGTGATGCGGACGACAGCCGCCTGGAGATCGTCGAGGCGGACCTGCTGTCCGACGACGGCTGGCCGGCCGCGGTGGACGGGTGCGCCGAGATCCATCACACCGCCTCGCCGATCCCCGTCGTCCAGCCGGAGGACCCGGACGAGCTGATCGTTCCCGCCCGCGAAGGAACCTTGCGGGTACTGCGAGCAGCCCAGGCCGCCGGCGCGCGACGCGTCGTACTGACCTCGTCGTTCGCCGCGGTCGGCTACTCACCGAAGCCCGGGGCCGACTACACCGAGGACGACTGGACGGATCCCGATACGCCCGGCCTCGCGCCGTACCCGCGCTCGAAGGCGATCGCCGAACGCGCCGCGTGGGACCTGATGCGCGACGCCGAAACCGAACTGGTAGTGGTCAACCCGACCGGCATCTTCGGCCCCACCCTCACGGCCGAACTGCGCTCCTCGACCCAGTTGATCAAGCTGATGCTCGACGGCACGATGCAGGTCGTACCGCGCGCCCGCTTCGGAGTGGCCGACGTACGCGACGTCGCCGACCTGCACGTCCGCGCCATGGCCACCCCCGATGCTGCAGGCAACCGCTTCCTTGCTGTCAGCAACGACCCGGCCACCAGCTTCCTGGAGATCGCTCAACTGCTGCACCGCGAGCTCGGCGCCGACACACCCACTGAGGAGGCGCCGGGGCCGGACCTCCCGCGCCCGGTCATCCACAACACCCGCGCCCGAAAACTCCTCGACTGGACTCCCCGCCCCGCCGAAACAACCATCCTCGAAACCGCTCAAAGCCTCCAAGCCCTCGGCCTGCTGGCTCCAAGCGCCGCTTGAACGCCACATAATCCGCCTGACCGGCTCAGGCTGGTGGTGAGAGGGTGTGGGGGTGGTGGTGATCTTGGTGGTGCTGGGGGCTGCTGTTCTGCATGCTACGTGGAACGCGATGGCGCACGGGGCTCCGGATCGGGTGGCTGGGCTGGCATTGTTCGAGCTCGCCGCCGGGGTGATCGGGCTGGTCGGGGTCCTGGTGATGGGGCTGCCGCCGGCCGGGACGTGGGGTTTCATCATCGCGTCGGCGTTGCTGCATCTCGCGTACCTCGGTGGGCTGCTGGCGTCGTACCAGCTGGGGCAGTTCAGCCAGATGTACCCACTGGCCCGCGGTACGTCGCCGTGGGTCGTGGCTGTGGTGTCGATCGTCGTACTGCACCAGCAGCTCGCCGTACTGGAGTTGGCCGGCGTGCTGCTCGTCTCGGCCGGTTTGATCGGGCTCGTCTTCATCGGGAGGCCCGGACGCAGTCAGGTGCCGGCGTTGTTCGCGGCGATCGGCACCGGGTTGATGATCGCCTCGTACACGGTCGTCGACGGGGTCGCGGTGCACAAGATGCCGGTGGCGACGTACATGGGCTGGGTGTTCATGCTGCAGGGGTTCGCGGTTCCGATCGCGGTGCTCGCGTGGCGTGGGCCGCAGGCGTTCAACCTTCCTCGTCCCGCGATCGTGTCCGGTCTCGCGGGCGGTGTCGTCTCGATGGTCGCGTACGGGCTCGTGCTCTGGGCCCAGACCCGTGGCACCCTGGCCGCGATCGCCGCCCTGCGTGAAACCAGCATCATCTTCGGCGCCGTCATCGGAGCCATCTTCTTCAAGGAGCGCTTCGGCCCGAAACGAGCTGCCGCTGCGGCCGTCGTGGTAGCCGGCATCATCCTCATCACCACCAGCTAAAGCAGGCGACTCGGACGGTCGTCGTCGGCATACTGGGTGGGCATGGATGAGGTGAGCGTTGTTGTTGCTCATCCCGAGCGCGCGACGCTGCGGGTCGGGGACGTGTTCTTGAAGGTGGACACGGACCGCGCGCGGCTGGAGCGTGAGGTCGAGGCGATGACGCTGGCGCCGGTCCCGACCCCGGACATCCTGTGGCACGAGCCCCCCGTGCTCGCGATCGCGGCGGTCCGCGGGACCGTACTCGCCCGCCTCTGCCGGCCATCCACCTCGCCCCCGGCAGCCTGGGCCTCAGCCGGCGCCGCGCTCCGCAGGTTGCACGACGCGCCGCTGCCACCCTGGATCGGCCGCAACGGCGGGAACCTCGACGAGCTCGCGGCTGAGCTCGACGCCGAATGCGAGCGGCTTGTCGCCGACGACGTCCTGCCGCGCGACCTGGTGACCCGCAACCGGGAGGTCGCCCAGGCCGCGCTGCGACCGTGGACGCCGGCGTTCACCCACGGCGACCTGCACATCGCCCACGTCTTCGCGGACGGTGACGAGCTGACGGGCATCATCGACTGGTCCGAAGCAGGCCAGGGAGATCCGCTCCGCGACGTCGCGACCATGACCCTCGGCCACCCGGAGCACCTCGACGACGTCCTGGCCGGGTACGGCGGCGAAGCCGACCCCGCCATCATCCGCGCCTGGTGGTCGCTACGAACTCTCCTGTCCGTCCGCTGGCTGATCGAACACAACTACGACCCCTTCAGCCCAGGTGGCGAGGTAGACGTCCTCAGAGCCCGAATGTGAGTGGGGGTCCCGGGCGGGGGACCCCCACTCGGTCAGGGGGTGACTGCGTCAAGGGCGTCGGCTATGCCTTCGCCGTAGAACGCGTTGTTGGCGGTGGTGCCGGTGCAGCGGGCGTCGGGGGTGGTGGGGCAGGCGGTGTCGTCGGCCTCACGCTGGAGAGCGCGCTCGATGTCACGGGGACCCCACGACGGATGCGCGGACTTCATCAGGGCCGCGATACCGGTGACGTGCGGGGACGCCATCGACGTACCGCTCATCAGGCCGTAGCCGCCGCCGGGGAGCGTGGACAGGATCGAACTGCCGGGGGCGGCGACGTCGATCTTGTGCAGGCCGAAGTTGGAGAAGCTGCTCCGCGCCCGGGTCTGGGTGGTGCTGGCGACGGTGATCACGCCGGGCAGCTCGGTCGGCATGTCGAGGCAGTTGTTGTTGATGGTGCGGGTGACGGCGGTCGAGTCGTTCGGGCTGCCGCTGTCGGTGGTCTTGTTGGCCAGGTCGTAGTTCGAGTTGCCGGCCGCCGCAACCGAGAGCGTGCCCTCGCCCGTCGCCCAGGCGTACGCACGCCGTACGGCCTCCTGAACCGCGCCCTGGTCGCCGTTGTCCGCGCACCAGAACTCGAACGGGTCGATGAAGTAGCTGTGGTTCGTCACGGCCATGTGGTGCTCGGCGGCCCAGACGATCCCGCAGATCGAGTACTCCGGGTAGATGAAGCCGTTGTCGTTCACCACCTTGACCGACGCGATCCGTACGCCGGGCGCGACGCCGACGATGCCGACGCCGTTGCGGGCGGCGGCGACCGTACCGGCCACGTGCGTGCCGTGCGAGCTGGTCGTCGGACGCCACGCGCCGGCGGTCCGGTCCGGCACCCCGTTCTTGATGCAGCTCACGGAGTCCGCGGCGTCGAAGTTCGGGGCGAGGTCGGGGTGGGTGTCGTCGACGCCGCTGTCGTTGATGCCGACGAGCACCTTGCGCGACCCGTCGGTCACCTGGTGAGCCTGGTCGGCCTTGATCTGGACCATGTCCCATTGGTCGCCCTCGCGCGGGTCGGGCGCCGGGGTCGCCGCGAGTGCGTTGAGCCCGCCGGCGCCTTCGCTGACCGCCGCGGTCCGGGTGGCGCCGACCGACTGCACCTCCTTGCCGTTGTGGCCGCTGCGTACGTCGGTCTTGAAGTCCGGGTTGGTCGACTGCGCGACCACCACGCCGAACTGCCGGTACGACACCAGAACCGAGCCGCCGGCCGCCTTCACGGCGTCCTCGGTCTTCCGGACGTGGCCGGGAGTGGCCTTGGTGTTGACCACGTAGTTCATCAGGGGGCCGGGCTCGGGGTCGGCGGCGTTCGCGTTGGTGGTCGCGCCGAGTGACACGCAGACGAGCGCGGCCGCCGAGAGACCGGCGGCCAGCCGGCGAGGACGGGATGTTCGGGACACGAGGCCTCCTCAGGGCAAGGTCCGGGCGGACGGGCCCGGGCCGATAACCCGGGACTCTAGGCCGGATCACCGACCAGCGGAGCGGCTCGTCCCCAACACAGGGGAAACCCTGCATCACCCTCCGTTGCCCACACACTGTGGACCGACCTGTGGATAACTTGGGGAATATCTCGCTTGGACAGTGGATTACGTCTCCAGGTAGGATAGATACAACAGGTATACGAGTCGTATGGGTGGGAGTGCAGTGACAACCGGGGACGCGGCGAACGACGCGTTGACATTGGGTGAAGAGACCGCGGAGATCGCACGGGTGGTGGTCGAGGCGGCGCCGGGGGTGGACAAGATCCCCGCGGCCGAGCGCGTGTACGCGTACGTGAAGGCCGCGATCCTCGAGCGGACATATCCGGGCGGTGAGTTGCTCACCGAGGGTGAGCTGGCGAGTGCGGTCGGTGTCTCCCGTACGCCGGTGCGCGAGGCACTGCTGCGGCTGGAGGAGTCCGGCCTCGTCAAGCTCTACCCGAAGAAGGGCGCGCTGGTCCTGCCGGTGCTGCCGCAGGAGATCGAGGACGTCCTCGAGGCCCGCGAGCTGATCGAGACGCACGCCGCCGCGAAGGTCTGGCCGCGCCGCAAGCAGTTGATCGAGGCGCTCACCGAGCGCGTCGACGAGATGCGCGCGCACCGCAAGGCCGGTGACGCGAAGACCTTCCTGGAGGCCGACCGGGCCTTCCACGAGGCGATCGTCGATGCCGCAGGCAACCAAATTCTCGCCAAGCTCTACAACAGCCTCCGCGACCGCCAGGTCCGGATGGGCGTGCCCGGGATCGAGGTCCAGCCGGCCCGGATGGACAAGTCGATCACCGCGCACCAGGAGATGATCGAGGCCCTCGGCGGCAACAGCGTCAAGCGTTTCCGCGAGCTCGTCGTCACCCACATCGCAGAGGCCGCAACAGATCTGCGGGGCACCCGGTGACCGAACTCCTCTACCCCCTGGGCGGACGGCGAGCCTGGGCGGTGTGGGCCACTGCTGTCCTGACGTACCTCGTGACTGTGCTGCACCGTGGCTCGATGAGCGTGGCCGGTCTGCAGGCCGCGGAGCGTTTCCACATCTCCGCGTCGGCGCTGGCCAGCTTCACCGTCGTACAGCTCACGGTGTACGCGGCCATGCAGGTTCCCGTCGGCGTCCTGCTCGACCGCTACGGCTCCAAGCGCCTCCTGATCGCTGCGTCCGGTCTGCTGTTCGTGGCGCAGTCCGCGTTCAGCATGGTCGACTCGTACCCCGCCGCTCTTGCTGCTCGTGCAGTGCTGGGCGTTGGTGACGCACTGGTCTTCATCAGTGTGCTGCGCGTGGTCATGTCCTGGTTCCCCGCGCTGCGCCAGCCGGTGATGTCACAGGCGACCGGGATGCTCGGCGGTCTTGGCGCGATCATGTCGACCGTCCCGATGGCCGCGGCGTTCCACGCGTTCGGCTGGACGCCGACGTTCGCCACCGCGAGCGTGCTGAGCCTTGTGACCGGTCTGCTCGTGCTGCTGCTCGTCAAGAACACGCCGTACGATGAGCCGCTCCGCCGCGCCAAGCAGCCGCTCAACGAGGTCAAGAAGAACCTGCGCCGCGCCTGGCAGGAGCCGGGGACCCGCCTCGGGCTGTGGACGCACTTCACCACCAGCTTCTCCGGCAGCACGTTCGGCCTGCTCTGGGGCTTCCCGTTCCTCGTCCAGGGACAGGGGGTCGCACCAACGACCGCTGCAGCGATGCTGATCGTCCCTGTGCTGGCGGGCCTCTGCTACGGGCCCCTGGTCGGGCGGTACGCCGCCAAGTTCCCGTTCTACCGGTCCTGGATCGTGCTGGCGGTGATCGCCGGCTCGGTGGTGATGTGGACCGTCGTACTGCTGTGGCCGGGGCGCGCCCCGATGCCGGTGCTGCTGGCACTGATCGTGGTGCAGGCGGCCGGCGGTCCGGGGTCGATGCTCGGACTCGACTACGCGCGGACGTTCAACCCGACGACCCGGTTCGGCGCCGCGAACGGGATGGTCAACACCGGTGGGTTCATCGCGACGCTGCTCTGCATCGGCATGGTCGGGGTCCTGCTGGACGCGTCGTCGGGCGGTGCGCCGCAGGCGATCGACGACTTCAAGTTCGCGCTGGCCTTCCAGTACGTGCTGTGGGCGATCGGGACGCGGCAGATTCTCAAGTACCGGCGGAAGGCGCGCGGGAACCTGGCTCGGTACAACCCGGAGGCGTACCAGGCGCTGCTGGCCAACCAGATCGTTCCGCTGAAGGGCTGAGCCAGCGCGCTGACACGGGCTGTCAGCGAAGTGCCAGCCCGGTGCCAGGGCGACGCAGGATGGTAGTCCCAGTTGAGTAAGACCACTGGGAGGAATCCGATGACCACAACGAACCAGGTCGCTATCGAGGCGGTCGGCTTGGTCAAGAAATATGGCAGTACGACCGCGCTTGCCGGCGTCGACCTGAGCGTGCCGACCGGCACCGTTCTGGGGGTCCTCGGCCCGAACGGCGCCGGCAAGACGACCGCGGTCCGCATTCTCGGCACGCTGCTCCGGCCGGACGCCGGGCACGCGACGGTCGGCGGCTACGACGTCGTACGGGAGGCCGGGAAGGTCCGGAGCATCATCGGGCTGACCGGGCAGTACGCGTCGGTCGACGAGGACATGTCCGGCCGCCGGAACCTGATCATGATCGGCCGGCTGCTCGGCTACTCGCGGCCGGAGTCGCGCGCCAGGGCGGACGAGCTGCTGGAGCGGTTCGAGCTGACCGACGCCGGCGACCGGATCGCGAAGACGTACTCCGGTGGTATGCGCCGGCGTCTCGACCTGGCCTCCAGCCTGGTCGGCAACCCGAGCATCCTCTACCTGGACGAGCCCACGACCGGCCTCGACCCGCACGCCCGCAACGGCGTCTGGGAGACGATCCGGAACCTGGTGCTCGACGGCACCACGGTCCTGCTCACCACGCAGTACCTGGAGGAGGCCGACGCACTGGCCGACTCGATCGTGGTGTTCGACAAGGGCGCCGTGGTCGCGAACGGACGGCCGTCGGAGCTCAAGGCGCAAGCCGGCAAGCAATCGCTTGACGTACGTCCCGCCGAGCCGTCGCACATCGAGCGGGTCGCCGCGATCGTCGCCGAGGCGGTCGGTACGCGGCCGACGGTCGACGTCGTGAACACGCTGGTCAGTGTGCCGGTGACGGACGGTTCGTCGATGCCGGTCGTCGTACGGCGGCTGGACGAAGCCGGGATCGCGGTGACCGAACTGTCGCTGCGGCTGCCCAGCCTGGACGAGGTGTTCCTGGCGCTGACCGGGCACACCGCCGAAGCGAAGCAGTCCGAGAACATCCTGGAAGGAGTCGGTCGATGAGCGCGGCAACTCTTGAGCCTGCGGCCCACCTGGCGCGCCGCAGCAATCCGCTGGCGTGGGCCCAGCAGAGCCTGACGCTGGCCTGGCGGAACATCGTCCGGATCCGGCAGAACCCGGAGGCGCTGGCGGACGTGACGTTCCAGCCGATCATCTTCCTGGTGCTGTTCCTGTTCGTGTTCGGCGGCGCGATCGCCAACGGCGGGACCTGGCACGACTACCTGCCGTTCCTGCTGCCCGGCCTGCTGGTGCAGACCGTGGTGTTCTCCACGATGGGCACCGGCGTCGCGCTGAACGACGACTTCGCGAAGGGTGTGTTCGACCGGTTCCGGTCGCTGCCGATCGCCCGGGTGGCGCCGCTGATCGGTGCGGTGCTCGGGGACGCGGTGCGGTACACGCTGTCGATCGTGATCTTGATGACGACCGGCTTCATCCTCGGGTTCCGGTTCCAGAACGGGGTCGGGTACGGGCTGCTCGCGCTGGTGGTCGTGCTGTTGTTCGCGCTGTCGATGTGCTGGATCTGGGTGTGGCTCGGGCTGACCCTGAAGACCGCCCAGGGCGTGCAGGGCGTCGCCTTCCTGGTGATGTTCCCGCTCACGTTCGGCAGCAACGTGTTCGTACAGACCAGCACCCTGCCGGGCTTCCTGCAGGCCTTCGTGAACGTGAACCCGGTCAAGTACCTGGTCGACACGATGCGCGGCCTGATGCTCGGCGGCCCGATCCAGAAGCCGCTGCTGATCACCCTCGCCTGGATGGTCGGCCTGATCGCGGTCTTCGCTCCGCTGGCGATCCGCGCCTACCGCCGCCGTACCTGAAATTTGTCGGTGGTGGGCGTCAGAGTGGTCGGTATGACGACCAACTGGACGCTCACCATCGACTGCGTGGACCCGGCGCTGGTCGCGCGCTTCTGGTGTACGGCGCTGGGCTACACCGAGTCCGATCCGCCGGCCGGCTGGGACACCTGGGAGGCGTGGCTCACCGAGCTCAACGTCCCCGAGAACGAGTGGAACGACGGCGCGTCGATCTCCGACCCGAACGGCGTCCTCCCGTCCATCTCCTTCCTCAAGGTCCCGGAGCCGCGCACCGTCAAGAACCGTCTGCACCTGGACCTCCAGGTAGCAGGCGGCCGCTCCGAACCTCAGCACCTCCGCGAACAACGCATCCGCAGCACCGCCGAAACCCTCCTCGCGGCCGGCGCCACCCTGTTCCGCGAGGTGCCCCACGAAAACACCACCCCCCTCGACCACCTCTGGCTAAAAGACCCCGAAGGCAACGACTTCTGCGTCGTTTAAGGGGCATCCAGGGGCATCCCGGGGCAGATGGACCTGAGTTGTCCACAAGCAGCACTTCTCGGCACGACAGAGACTGCGGACCTGTCGACCGACGTTCGCGAAGCAGATTCGTGCGGGAGTCCTGAGTGCCAGCCAGCTTCCCGATCGGCTGCCGGACAGCACGGGATCGGTGATCCGGAAACCGGCCGGGTGGTGAAAAAGCAGAAGCCCCACCGAAGTGGGGCCTCGCACCCAGCCACCGAAGCAACTGGGGGAATGCTCAAAGGCTATCCGACGATCTGGTTCCGGGCAACACGGTTCATCCAGGCATGATCTCGCTGAAGGCGAGGGGTTGGCGGGTGCAGAGGTAGGTTGCCCAGTGCAACTTTGTGGGGTGGCCGGCGGGGTCTCGGGTGATGTGCAGGAGTTCGCCGGTTTCGCGGCCGGAGACGGTGCGGTAGGTGTCTTCGGAGAGGCGTTCGAAGACGGCGGGGGACTGGTGTTCGGCAGCTGTCGGGCTCTTCGCCTCGAGGGTGCCGTTCTTGACCGAGAAGACGAACGGCGAACCCTCGGTGAACCAGGTGCCGAGGACCTCGACCAGTTCGTCGGGGACCGAGGTGCCGGGGACCCAGGCCTCGTCGGGCAGCGGGTCGTCCTCGAGGACCTTGATGATCAGGTCGGTCGCCAGCGCGCTCGGGGCCGGCGAGGACGTGGAGCCGAAGAGCGCGATCCCCGCCGTACCGGAGGAGCGGTCGACGAACGTCGACGTGATGTGGCCCGGCATCCCACCGTCGTGCCCGACGAACAACCGGTCGCCGCGGCGCAGCAGCATGAACCCGAGTCCGAACGCGAGCTGCCAGCGGTCCACGTCGGCCATGATCTGCACCTGGCACATCTCGTCCAGCGTGTCCTTCGAGAGCACCTCGTCGACCGGGTTCGCGACGAACATCGCCCACTTCGCCAGGTCCTCGGCGGTCGACGCCAGCCCGCCGCACGCGTCCATCGCGCCGATGTCGAGCAGCGGTTCCCGCACCGGTACGTCCGAGAACGGCGGCACGTAGTACCCGGTCTGGGCCGGGCCGCCGTCCATGCCGACCGTCGTCCGGCGCATCTCCAGCGGGTCCAGGATCCGCGCCTTGACGGAGTCGTACCAGGACCGGCCTTCCAGCCGCGCGACGATCTCGCCGAGCAGCGAGAAGACCAGGTTCGAGTAGTGGAACCTGTGGTGCGGCCTGCCGATCCGCGCGGCGCCGTTCCAGCCGGGGACGAGGTCTTCGCGGGACGGGAACTTCATCAGGTCCCACACGTCGCCGACCGGCTCGCGCTGCATCCCGCTGGCGTGGCTGAGCATCTGCCGTACGGTGATGCCCTCGTGCTTGCTGTCCGTGATCAGCTTCTCGATCGGGTCGTCCAGGCTGAGCTTGCCCTCGTCGCGCAGGGCCATGATCGTCACCGCGGTCAGCGTCTTGCTCTGCGACGCGATCAGGAACTGCGAATCGGCGGTCGGCGGTACGCCCGGATGCTCCAGGTCCGCGGATCCGGCCCCGTACGACCAGGCGAGCGATCCGGCACGGGCGACGGCCCCGACGACACCGGGCACGCGGCCCTTGGACTGACGTTCGGCGACGAGACGGGTGAGCGCGGTCTGCACCGGCGCGGCGATATCGGTCACGAGTTCGGAGCCTAAGGGAGCCAAGTGACAAAAGGCAGGGGTTTGGTCGGTGGGATGTGCGAGGCTGGTGGAGTGCGCATAGCGGTGCTCGGTCCTCTCGCGATGTGGGCGGCCGACGGGACTCCGCTCGACATCCGCGGCGTCCGCCTGCGCGGACTGCTCGCGCGACTCGCGCTGTCCGCGGGGCGGCCGGTGAGCGTCGAGACGCTCGTCGACGGTCTGTGGTGCAGCGAGGCCCCGAGCGCGAACGCACTGCAGTCCCTGGTGTCGCGCCTGCGCGCGAGCCTGCCGGCGACCGAGTCGAGCATCTCCGTCCAGTCCGGCCCGGCCGGCTACACGCTGACGATCGCCCAGGACTGCGTCGACGCACTCCAGTTCGAGGAGCTGGTACGGCGCGGACGCGCAGCGCTCACCTCCGACCCGGCCAAGGCGCACGCACTGCTCGCCCAAGCCGACAAGCTGTGGCGGGGCGAGGCCCTGACCGACCTCCGTGACCTCCCGTTCGCCGCGGTCGAGGCGGACCGGCTGGCCGAGCTGCGCCTGGCCGCCGAGGAGGATCTGGCCGAGGCGGCCGTCAGCTGCGGCCACGCTCGCGACCTGATCGCTGACCTCGAGCACCTCGCCGTCACGCATCCGCTCCGCGAACGCGTCCACGAGCTGCTGATCCGGGCCCTGTACGCCGACGGACGTCAGGCGGAGGCGCTGACCGCGTACGAACGGATCCGCACCACCCTGGCCGAGGAGCTGGGCGCCGACCCGGGCTCACGGCTCCGCGAGCTGCACGTGGCAGTTCTCCGGGGCGACTCGATCGACCCGGTTGCGAACACAACACCGGCTCCCGTGCCAACACCACCGCGGAGCAACCTGCGTGCACCGTTGACCAGCTTCGTCGGCCGGCGTGAGGACGTGGCCGAGCTGTCCCGTCTGCTGAGCAACGGGACCCGGCTGGTCACTATGGTGGGCCCAGGTGGTGCCGGCAAGACCAGGCTGGCCACCGAGACGAGCAGGTCGCTCGTGGACCAGTCCGGCGACGGCATCTGGTTCGTGGAGCTCGCGCCCCTGGGCGACGCCGCCGACGTGGCGCCCGCCGTACTGTCCACCCTCGGTGCCAGCGAGTACGTCGACGTCTCCCCGGCGCACTTCGCGCCCAAGCACATCCCGACCAGCCGGGCCGCGACCCAACGGTTGGTGGAGGTCATCGGCGACCGCCGCATCCTCCTCGTGTTCGACAACTGCGAGCACCTGGTCCAGGAGGTCGCCGGACTGGTCGACTCGCTGCTCGCCTCCTGCCCGCGGCTGCGGGTGCTGACGACGAGCCGCGAGCCGCTGAGCATCCCCGGTGAGCACCTGCATCCGGTCGGTCCGCTCGGTCTGCCGCCGGAGGACTCGGCCACCGCCGAGTATCCGTCGATGCAGCTGTTCGTCGACCGCGCTCGTGCCGTACGCCCCGACTTCCAGCTGACCGACGCCAATCGCGCGGCGGTCGCCGAGATCTGCCGCCGGCTGGACGGCATGCCGCTGGCGATCGAGCTGGCCGCGGCGCGCCTGCGGGCGCTGACCCCGCCGCAGATCGTCGACCGGCTGACCGACCGGTTCCGGCTGCTCACCAGCGGCTCCCGGACTGCTCTGCCGCGGCACCAGACGCTCCGCGCCGTGGTCGAGTGGAGCTGGGACCTGCTCGCTCCGGACGAGCAGGCGGTTGCGCGGCGGCTCTCGCTGTTCTCCGGCGGGGCGACGCTCGACGCCGCCGAGGTGATCTGCAGCGACGAGAGCATCCCGTCGGAGTCCGTGCTCGGCGTCCTCGCCTCCCTGGTGGACAAGTCGCTCGTGGAGGCGGCCGCCGACGAGCGGTCGGTGCGCTACCGGATGCTGGAGACGGTCCGTGCGTACGCCGGTGAGCAGCTGCACGCCTCCGGCGAGTACGAGCGCTTCCGCCACGCCCACACCGCGTACTTCAGCCGCATGCTCCGCAAGGCCAGGCCGAAGCTGCGGACCGGCGAGCAGATCGAGTGGATCCATCGGCTGGACGCCGACAACGAGAACCTGATCGACGCGCTCCGGACCGCCATCGACACCGGCAACGCGCGAGTCGCCGTCCAGATGGTCGCCGTCCTCGGTGAGTACTGGACGATGAGCGGCCGCCCGGCCGAGGCAGTCAGCTGGATGCAGGCCGCGCTCGCAGTGCCCGGCAAGAGTGTGCCGACCGACAAGGCCGAGGCGCTGTACCTGCTCGCCCTCGGCCGGATGTCCGCCAGCGAGGACCCGGCAGCCTCGTTCCAGCAGGGGATCCGCGGCCTTGCCACAGTGCGCTGGATGACCCGCAAGCACCAGATCCTGATCGACTCCGGCATCGGGCTGTTCACCAATGCCGTGTGGGCCGCCGTACGCCGGGACAAGGCGACCTGTTTCGCCGAACTGGAGGCCGCCGGACGGCACCCCGATCCCTGGATCCGGAACATGGGGCTGATGACCAGCGCCATGTTCCGCGAGAACGAGGGCGAGGTCGAGGAGATGGTGGTCAACCTGAACATCGCCCTCGACGGCTTCCGCAAGATCGGTGACCGCTTCGGTACGTCGATGGCGCAGCGCGGCCTCGCCGGGTACTGGGCCACCACCGGCGACCACGCGGCGGCGTTGGAGGCGCTGATCGAGGCGCTCCGGCTGATCGAGGAGCTCGGCACGACCGAGGGCGTCAACCAGTTGCTCGGCAGCTGTGCGATGAGCCGCCTCGAGCTCGGTGACTACGACGGCGCCCGGGCGGACCTGGAGCGCGCGCGGCGGTTGTCCGAGGAGACCGGGTCCCGTGGTGGCGAGGCGATGGCGTACATGGGCCTGGCCAAGATCGAGTTCCGGCTCGATCGGGTCGACCAGGCGCGCGAGCTGGCCGAGCGTGCGTACGCGACCCTCGACCTGGACGCCGAGCGGATCGCTCCGCACGGCCAGGCGGTGATGCTCGGCGCACTGAGCCGGATCTACGCGTCCATCGGCGACATCGAGAAGGCCCAGCGATACGCCCACGAGGCCGTCGGGCTGGCGCTCAGTACGGAGGACATGCCGGTCGCGGCCGCCGTCGTCGAGATCGGGTTGGACGCCGACCTGCTGACCAGCGAGCCGGCCGAGATAGCCCGCCTGCTCGGGCTCGCGGCGAGCATGCGCGGCCTGCGCGCGATCCCGGACGCCGACGTACAACGGCTCGTCGACAACATTCGCGATGCCCTGGGCAACGATGCGTACGAGGCCGCGTTCGCGGACGGCGCCGCCTTGTCGCGCGACGAGGCCGTCGCCGAGGTCCGCAAGCGCTACCTCCCCGACGAGGACCCGCTAGGCCGTGATGAGTTGCACCGCAAGCTCGCGTAGGGACTTCTGAACGCGTTGTTCGGGCGGGCGTGGCTCGGCGAGCATCCAGTCGTGGACGACCGCGTTCACCGCGCCGAAGAACGCCAGCGCGAGGAACCGGAAGTCCTTGCGCTTGATCTCGCCGCGCTCGACCGCGGTGTCGCCGAGATCCCGGACGTTGCCGATCAGCAGCTCCCGGAACGCGTTCCGCTGCTCCTCGACCGCCGGACTGGTGCCGACCACCTCGACGAACGAGATCCGGGCCTGCCGGAGATCCGCCATGATGGTCCGCAGGTACGAGTCGACGGCCGCGGCGATCCGCTCCCGGACCGGCTTGTCGGCGGTCTGCCGGAGCGCGTCACCGGTGCTCCGGACCGCGAGCTCGATCACCTGCGCGTGCACCGCGAGCAGCACGGCCTCCTTGTTCTGGAACTCGTGGTAGAAGTGCCGCGTGGACACTTTCGCCTGTGTGCACAGGCGTTCCACGGATGTCGCCGGATAGCCGTCGGTCCCGAAGAGTTCGAGCGCGGCGGCCAGCAACCGTTCCCGGCGCGCGGCCTTCCACTCCTCGACTGACCGCCCGGAATAACGGCGTACGGAGGGTTCCCTCATCACACCTCTTGTCGCTACCCCGTGCCAGATGCCGGACATCCTATCCACCCCTCGGCCCGGGCGTAACCGGGTTACTCCGGGTCGGTGTAGCCCTTGGTGCCGTCGAGCAGCTCGCGGATGATGTCCAGGTGGCCGACGTGCCGGGCGGTTTCCTCGATCATGTGGCACAGGACGTACCGCAACGACGCCGCCTTCTCCGTGGGATGCCCGGCCTCGACGGTCTCCAGCGGGAGGTCCGCGATCGCCGCGTTCGAGCTCCGGCACTCCTCGTCGTACTCGTCGAGCAGCTGCGCGATCGGTACGTCGTCGACGAACATCTCGGCGTCGACGTGCGCGCCCTCGACCCATGGCGTCTGGCCGGTGTCCGGCACCCCGACCATCCCGAGCTGGAACCACGAGTACTCGACCCAGCGCAGGTGGGCGACGAGCCCCGCCGGTGTCATCAAGGGGGAGGTGGGCAGGACCTTGCGGTGCGCGTCCTCCTCGGAGAGTCCGATGCACTTCATCCGGACGAAGGATCGCTGGACGTCGAGCCACCCGATCAGCTGGGTGCGCTCGTCGGCGGTCAGGGCAGGGCGTTGTACGTCAGTCATGGCTGAGCACCGTACTGGCCTTCTTCGGGGCCCTACCAACCAATTTCCGCAGCGCAGAACGGTTGATGGGTGCTCAAGGTCGGCTCCGGGGATGGCATGCTCAGCGGAGTCGCCTTTGTGAGGGAGGTGAGCGGTGGATCCGCGGTTCGATGTGGCGCTCTACACGCGGGCTGAGGTGGCGCTCCAGCTCGGGTTGCCGGCTACTACGCTCGGTGACTGGATGCGGTCCGGGGCGCTGGAGGCGCGCAGCGGCGGCCGTGGCGAGCCGACGATCACGTTCGCCGGGCTGGTCGAGACGCACATGCTCCGCTATCTGCGGCGTACGGGACTGTCGCTGCACGCGATTGGCGAGGCCGCGGTCGCGCTCCGCTCACGGGCCGGCCGCCGGTACCCGCTGGCGTGGTCCGGGCTCGCGCACGACGGCCGCGATCTGCTCGTCGAGATCGCCGCGGAGGGCCGTGAGGCCGGCTGGGAACGGATCCGCGACAGCCAGGGCGGCTTCCCCGGGGTCCTCCGCCGCGGTTCGGCCGCGATCGGCTGGTCCGACGACGGGTACGCCGGAACGCTCCGGCTGGTGATCTACCACGACATCGACGTGATCGTGGATCCCGAACGCGCCAACGGCCGCCCGCTGGTCGACGACGTACCGGTCGAGGACGTCATCGACGAGGTCCGCACCGGAGCCACCTACCGGGAGATCGCCGCCAAATTTAACCTCGAGGACTTCGAGGTGGAGGCCCTGGTCCGCCCGCACATCCGCCCACCCGCCTTCCGCAAGTCCCGCCCCGCCGACGCCCAGACCGAAGTGCTGCTCTGACGTACCGAAGAACGGGTTGTGGTCGGGCGTCGGCCGCACCGGCGCCGCCGGCGCCCGCTCAGCCGGCCCGCGACCGACCGGTCGACCGGCACCACTACCCGTTCTTCGGTACAGCTACCGGTCGTCGCGGATGCGTTTGGCTTTGCCGAGGGAGCGTTCGAGGGCGTGTGGGGCGACTACCTCGACGGTTGCGGTGACGCCTACCCGGCTCTTGATGCGGTGGGCGAGGGCTGCGGCGGCTGCTGAGCGGTCGGTAAGGCCGGGGGCGGCTTCGACCTGGACGGTGAGTTCGTCGAGGCGGCCGGGGCGGGTGAGGACGCAGAGGTAGTGCGGGGTGAGACCGTCGACCAGGAGGAGTTGTTCCTCGATCTGGGTGGGGAAGACGTTGACGCCGCGGACGATCATCATGTCGTCGGTACGCCCGGTGATCTTCTCCATCCGGCGCAGGCCGGGGCGGGCGGTGCCGGGGAGCAGCCGGGTCAGGTCGCGGGTGCGGTACCGCAGTACCGGAAAGGCTTCCTTGGTCAGCGTGGTGAAGACCAACTCGCCTTCGGAGCCGTCCGGCAGCACCTCACCGGTCACCGGGTCGATGATCTCCGGGTAGAAGTGGTCCTCCCAGATGTGCAGCCCGTCCTTGGTCTCCACGCACTCCTGCGCGACACCGGGCCCCATCACCTCGGACAGCCCGTAGATGTCGACCGCGTGAATGCCGGTCCGTTCCTCGACCTCGGTCCGCATCTGCTCGGTCCAGGGCTCCGCGCCGAAGATCCCGATCCGCAACGAGGTGTCCCGCGGATCGAGCCCGCGGCGCTCCAGCTCGTCGACGATCGACAGGAAGTACGAGGGGGTGACCATGATGATCCGGGCCCCGAAGTCGCGGATCAGGTCCACCTGCCGCTCGGTCATGCCGCCCGAGACCGGTACGACGGTGCACCCGAGCCGCTCGGCTCCGTAGTGCGCGCCGAGCCCGCCGGTGAACAACCCGTAGCCGTAGGCAACATGGCACACGTCCCCGGCGCGTCCGCCTGCTGCGCGGATCGACCGCGCCATCAGGTCGGCCCAGGTGTCCAGGTCCCGCTGTGTGTACCCGACCACGGTCGGCCGCCCGGTGGTCCCGGACGATGCGTGCACCCGCGCCACCTCGGTCCGTGGCACCGCGAACATCCCGAACGGGTAGTTGTCCCGCAGATCCTTCTTGGCGGTGAACGGCAACCGGCTCAGATCGGACAGCTCGTGCAGGTCGTCCGGCTTGAACCCCACCGCGTCCAGCGCGGAACGGTAGTGCGGCACGTTCTCGTACGCCCGCCGTACTGTTGCCTGCAGCAACGACAGCTGACGCGACCGGAGCTCGTCGACGGACAACTGCTCGCCGGCATCCCGCAGCTCAACAGGGCAAGGTTCGCCAAGCATCCAGCACCTCCGACTAGGGACGGGCAAGCAAGGTCGCGATCCCTTGACCGACGCCGATGCACATGGTGGCCAACGCGTACTGGGCGTCGCGGTGCCGGAGCTCCAGTGCGGCGGTCAGTGCGAGCCGTGCCCCGGACATCCCGAGTGGGTGGCCGAGCGCGATCGCGCCCCCGTTCGGGTTGACGTGCTCGGCGTCGTCGGGCAGCCCGAGCTCGCGCAGTACGGCCAGCGACTGCGACGCGAACGCCTCGTTCAACTCGATCACCTCGATGTCGGACAGCGCGACACCGGTGCGCTCGAGCAGCTTGCGGGTCGCGGGCGCCGGCCCGATCCCCATGATCCGGGGCGGTACGCCGGCGGCGGCTGTCCCCACGATGCGGGCAATCGGTGTCACGCCGTACTGCTCGACTGCCTGCCCGCTCATCACGAGCAGGGCCGCCGAGCCGTCATTGACCCCGGAGGCATTGCCCGCGGTGACAGTACCGGGCGTTCGGAACGGGGTCTTCAAGCCGGCAAGCGCTTCGAGGGACGTGTCCCGCGGATGCTCGTCGGCATCCACCACTGTCACGGCACCGCGCTTCCCCGGTACGTCGACGGACACGATCTCCTCCGCCAGCCGCCCGTTCGCCTGGGCCTTCGCGGCCCGCTGCTGCGATCGCAGCGCGAACAGGTCCTGGTCCTCGCGGGAGATCGAGAACTCCGCGGCCACGTTCTCCGCGGTCTCCGGCATCGAGTCGATCCCGTACTGCGTCTTGAGCGCCGGGTTCACGAAGCGCCAGCCGATGGTGGTGTCGTAGACCTCCGCCTGCCGGGAGTACGCCGTGGTGGCCTTGGGTATCACGAACGGGGCCCGCGACATCGACTCCACGCCGCCGGCCACCACGATGTCGTTGTCTCCGGCAATGATCGAGCGGGCCGCGTACGCGACCGCGTCCAGGCCGGATCCGCACAGCCGGTTGATCGTCGTCCCGGGCACCGAGTCCGGGAGGCCGGCGAGCAGCAGTGCCATCCGCGCGACGTTCCGGTTGTCCTCGCCGGCCTGGTTCGCGCAGCCGAGGATCACGTCGTCGATCCGCGCCGGATCGAGCGCCGTCCGGTTCAGCAGCGAGGAGATCGTATGTGCGGCCAGATCGTCGGGACGCACCGCCGCGAGCGCACCGCCGTACCGCCCGATCGGCGTCCGGACCCCGTCGACCAGAAAGGCCTCACGACTCATGTACTTCCTCCGAAACGATGGTGCCTGAGAGTTGCCGGCTGCGGCCACGGAACTCGGCGATCACGTCGTCGCCGCGGGTGACCGTGATGTCGTAGATCGCGTTCCGCCCGAACGTCGTCCGTTCCTGCGCCGCTGCGACCAGGACGTCGCCGCGATGTGCCGGGGCCACGAACACGATGTCGCACGCCTGCGCGACCGTCACCCGGTTACGCGAGTTGCACGCGAACGCGAACGCGGAGTCGGCCAGACTGAACACGAATCCACCATGCGCGATCCCGTGCCCGTTGACCATGTCCTCGCGCACAGTCATCTCGACCCGCGCGGTCCCCTCGCCGACCTCGACGAGCTTCATCCCCAGTCCGGCGCTCGCGGTGTCCTCGGCCCACATCGCCGCCGCGACGCGCGCCGCCAAGTCGTCCATACGCCTGCCCCATCGAGAAAGTCGGCTTGTGACACACTAGTACCGGTTGCGCCATCGACTGTAACATCGCAGTCATGACCACGGACCTGCTCTCCGCACATCGTGACCGCCTGAACGGCGCCCTGAAGGCGATCCACGACCGCGGGTACCACTCCGCGTTCCCCGAGTCGCCGAGCCCACGGGTGTACGGCGAGACCGCCGCGGCCGACGGCAAGGCGGCCTTCGAGGCGCATCTCGGGGCGACGTACGGCCTCGAGATCCCCGGTGCGCGCGGCACGGTCGTCACCGAGCAGTCGCCGTTCGGGATCGCGATGGACGTCTCGTACCCGCGGGTGGTCGAGGACGGGCTGGACGAGCTGCTGACCGCGGCCCAGCGGGGTCTCGCGGACTGGCGGCGGGCCGGCATCGACGGCCGGGCCGGGGTCGCGCTGGAGATCCTCGACCGGCTGCACAAGCGGGTGTTCGAGCTGGCGAACGCGGTCCAGCACACCAGCGGACAGGCGTTCGTGATGGCGTTCCAGGCCGGTGGCGCGCACGCGCTGGACCGTGCGCTGGAGGCGGTCGCGTACGCGTACGAGGAGATGAGCCGCTACCCGGCGACGGCGACCTGGGAGAAGCCGGCCAAGGGCGACCCGATCCGGATGGAGAAGACGTTCACGGTCACCGGTCGCGGGGTCGCGCTCGTGATCGGCTGCAACACCTTCCCGACCTGGAACTCGTGGCCCGGTCTGTTCGCCTCGCTGGTGACCGGCAACGCCGTCGTCGTGAAGCCGCACCCGCTCGCGGTACTGCCGCTCGCGATCACTGTCGAGGTCTGCCGTGAGGTGCTCGCCGAGGCCGGTTTCGATCCGAACCTGGTGACGCTCGCCACCGAGCGCGCCGGCGACGGCCTCGCCAAGCCGCTCGCGACCCGGCCCGAGGTGAAGCTGATCGACTTCACCGGTGGCAGCGAGTTCGGCGAGTGGCTCGAGCAGAACGCGACCCAGGCGACCGTCTTCACCGAGAAGGCCGGTGTGAACGCGGTCATCGTCGACTCCACCGACGCGTTCAAGGCGCTCTGCAACAACCTCGCCTTCACCCTGAGTCTGTACTCGGGCCAGATGTGCACCACCACCCAGAACCTGTTCGTCCCGGCCGGCGGCATCGAGACCGACGAGGGCCACAAGTCCTTTGACGAGGTCGGCGCCGCGCTCGGGTCTGCGATCGGCAAGCTGCTCGGCGACGACGCCCGCGCGGTGGAGATCCTCGGCGGCATCGTCAACCAGGCCGTCATCAACCGCCTCGACCTGGCCGCGGAGTACGGCGACGTCGTGCTCGAGTCGCGGGCGATCCAGCACCCGGCGTTCGAGGACGCGACCGTTCGGACGCCGTTGCTCGTCGCGCTCGACGCGGACGAGGCCGACGTGTTCGGGCGGGAGTGCTTCGGCCCGGTCTCGTTCCTGGTCCGTACGGCCGACACCGCGCAGTCGCTGGAGCTGTTCCGGTCGACCGTCACCGAGGGCGGCGCGATGACCGCCGGGATCTACTCGACCGACTCCAAGATCCTCGACGAAGCCCGGGACGCGGCCCTCGACGCAGGCGTCGCCTTGTCGGAGAACCTGACCGGCCCGGTGTTCGTGAACCAGTCGGCCGCCTTCAGCGATTTCCACGGCACCGGCGCCAACCCGGCCGCGAACGCCACCTACACCGACGGCGCCTATGTAGCGAGCCGCTTCCGCGTCATCCAGTCCCGCCGCCACATTGGGTGATCGCCGATCGGAGCCTTCGTGCACGTAAGGTGACTTGGACGTTAAAAAAATACTCAGAGCAACCACTTGCCTTTTCTGATCCGCGGCCGCACACTCTCCGTTAGTTGAGCGTAGAAGCACTTACTAACTGGGGGCAGAGCGGTGCTGGAGCGGGGGACGGGCCGTCGTGCCCAAGTAGTGGTGCTGGTGCCTGCGCACAACGAGGAGGCCGCCTTGCCGGCGGCGCTCGACTCGTTGTGGCGGCAGACCCGGCGGCCGGACCGGGTCGTCGTGGTCGCAGACAACTGCACGGACGCAACGGCGGCCGTCGCGCGCTCGGCCGGCGCCGAGGTCTTTGAGACCGTGGGTAACGTCGACAAGAAGGCCGGCGGCCTGAATCAGGCCCTGGCGATCCTGCTCGAGGTCCTGGAGCCGGCCGACCGTGTCCTGGTGATGGACGCCGACGGCGCCCTCGCCCCGGCGTTCGTCGAGACCGCGCTGCGCGAACTCGAGGACGAGACGGTCGGTGCGGTCGGCGGCATCTTCTGGGGCGAGCAGGGCCACGGCCTGGTCGGCGAGCTGCAGCGCAACGAGTACGCGCGGTACGCCCGCGACATCGACCGCAAGAGGGGGCGCGCGATGGTGCTTACCGGTACGGCGACCCTGCATCGCGTCGACGTACTGACACGCGTCGCGGCCGCGCGTGGGGACGAGCTGCCCGGGCCGCACGGCCTCGTGTACGACACCACCGCGCTCACCGAGGACAACGAGATCACGCTGGCGATCAAGTCGCTCGGATACCGCTGCGTGTCGCCCGCTGACTGCTGGGTGATCACCGAGGTGATGCCCACCTGGCGGGACCTGTGGCGGCAGCGTGTCCGCTGGCAACGCGGTGCGATCGAGAACCTGCGCGCGTACGGCCTGAACCGCATCACGCTCCCGTACGCCGTCCAGCAGGCCGGCATGGGCGTCGGTCTGCTCGCGATGTGGTGCTTCCTGATGCTCACCGTGCTGACCGCCGGTGCGGACTTCCACGTCCGGCCGCTCTGGCTCGCGGTCGGCCTGGTTTTCGTCGCCGAACGGATCGTGACGGTTCGCCGTCGCGGTTTTCGAGCCATGATTCTGGCCACCGTCATGGTGGTCGAGTGGGCGTACGACCTGTTCCTGCAGGCCGTCCTGCTCCGCTCGGCGTGGGATGCCGTCCGGCGGGCCGAGGCCCGTTGGCACCACGTCACCACCCCGGTCTCCTGACCGGACTTCCTATCCATTCACAGCCTTACGGGGACAACCATGTACGGACACACCAGCCTCACCCTGCCCGGAACCACCCTCGCCGCCACCGGTGCCGCGACCAACACGCTGGCCCTGGCGGTGGCCGGTTTCGCGCTCTTGTTTGCGGGACTCGCGGTGCTGAAGTTGCTGCCGAAGCGTCGTTGAGCAGACCCTGATGCGGAAGGTATGAATTTCACACCCGCAGGACATCTCCGTTCCGCCGATCCGCCCAGGAGCCGACCGTGACCCAGAATCTGACCGAGGTACTCGCCTACTACGACAGCTGGCTGAGCTACAACCAGCGGTATCTGCGGGTGCCGGGGATCCAGGCCGCGGTGTACGCCGGAGACCGGATCGCGTTCTCCGGCGCGTACGGCCACGCCGATGTGGAGAACGACGTACCGCTGACCGACCAGCACCTGTTCCGGATCGCGTCGCACTCGAAGACGTTCACCGGGACGGCCGTCCTGCAGCTGGTCGAGCAGGGGCGGTTGCGGCTGGACGACAAGGCGTCGCAGCACGTCACCGAGATCGTCGGTACGCCGATCGGCGAGCGGACCGTACGGGAGCTGCTGGCGCATGCCGGCGGCGTGACCCGGGACAGCCTGGACGCGGACTGGTGGCAGTTGGCCGCGGCCTTCCCGGACCGCGACCAGCTGCTCGCCGTACTGCGGGACGCCTCCTCGGCCGTGATCCCGGAGAACGAGCGTTTCAAGTACTCGAACATCGGGTTCGGGCTGCTCGGTCTGGTCGTCGAGGCGGCCACCGGAATGTCGTACAACGCCTATGTCCAGACCGCGATCGTGGACAAGCTCGGGCTGACCGGGCTCGGGCCGGAGCTCGACCCGGCCAGGCTGACCGAGTACGCCGCCGGCTACAGCAGTCTGGCGTACGCGGACGCGCGGGTGCCGATCGAGCACATCGACACCCGGGCGCTGGCCTCGGCGACCGGGTTCTTCGGCAACGCGCGGGACCTGGCGACGTACTTCTCCGCGCACCTGCCCGGCGACGACCGGCTGCTGACCGACAAGTCCAAGCGCGAGATGCAGCACCCGCTGTGGACCACCGGCGCCGACGACAAGGCGCGGTACGGCCTCGGCCTGGCGGTCACGAAGATCGGTGAGCGGGAGCTCATCGGGCACGGCGGCGGGTACCCGGGCCACATCACCCGGACGCTCGTCGACCCGGAGAAGCGGCTGGTCGTGGTCGTCCTGACGAACGCGATCGACGCACCGGCGTCGCAGCTCGCCGAGGGCTTCTTCCGGCTGCTCGACCTGGCCGAGTCGAAGGAGCGTGGCGAGGAGGCCGATCTTGCCCGCTTCACCGGACGGTTCGCGAACCTCTGGGGCCTCACCGACATCATGCTGATCGGCGGGCGGCTGTACGTGACCGACCCGTCCGGACCGAACCCGGCCGACGAGCCGCTGCCGCTCGAGGTCGACGGTGACGCCCTGCGCGTCGCGGGCGGCAACGGCTACAACTCGTACGGCGAGTCGTACCGCTTCACGTTCGACGCGAACGGCGCCGTCCAGTCCGTCCGAGGCTCCAGCGGCCTCACTCTGCACCCGATCCACAACTTCACCCTCCCGGACCGGGTTACCGTTGCCGGGTGACCATTCACGGCGATCATCCGTTTCTTCCGCCCGAGTCGGAGCGGAGTCCGGTGCGGCGGTTTCGGGGGCGGCTGGCGTCGCCGGTGGGGCTGTGGACGACGGCGCACGAGGGGGAGCGGGCCGGGCTCACGGTGTCGTCGATGCTCGTCGCCGACGGTGCGCCCGGGTACGTGATCGGTCTGCTCGACCCGGAGTCGGACCTGTGGGAAACGTTGCGTGAGGCAAGGACCGCGGTGGTGTCGCTGCTCGGCGAGCCGCATCGCCAGCTGGCCGACGCCTTCGGGTACGTTGCGCCGGCCCCCGGTGGGCCGTTCCGTCTGATCGACTGGACGGACACCGCCTGGGGCCCGGCGCCCGTCGGCGTGAGTACGTGGGCGGGCTGCACGTTGGTGAACCAAGACCCGCCCGAGATCGGGTGGGGCCTGCAGATCCAGCTCGAGATCGTCCACGTCGAGTTCGGCGCGGACGACGTCCCCGCCCTGGCCCACCGTCGGGGACGCTACGTGACGATCTAACGTTGCGCTCATGCGAGCCACGGTGATTCACGGAGCATTCGACGTACGGCTGGAAGACCGCCCGGATCCGCGCATCGACGGGCCGGGCGACGCGGTGGTCAAGGTCGTTGCCTCGTGCATCTGTGGGTCCGACCTCTGGCCGTACCGCGGTGACCCGGAGGTGCGGGAACCGCGGCCGATCGGGCACGAGTTCGTCGGCATCGTCGAGGAGATCGGCGCCGAGGTCCGTACGGTCAAGCCGGGCGACTTCGTGATCGCGCCGTTCGTGGTCAGCGACGGCACCTGCCCGCACTGCCTGGCGGGCTACCAGACCGCTTGCCAGAACCGGGTCGGCTACGGCACCGCGAAGGCGGACGGCGGCCAAGGTGAGTACGTGAAGCTCCCGTACGCCGACGGCACGCTGGTCGCCACACCCGAGCTGCCCGACGACGCGATGATCCCGTCCCTGCTGACGTTGTCGGACGTGATGGGAACCGGCTGGCACGCGGCGCGGTCGGCGCGGGTCAAGCCCGGCGACACGGTCGTTGTCGTGGGTGACGGAGCGGTCGGCCTGTGCGGCGTCCTCGCGGCGGCGCGGATGGGTGCGGAGCGGGTCGTTGCCCTGTCGCGGCATCTGCCCCGGCAGAAGTTGGCGAAGGAGTTCGGCGCCACGGACATCATTGCCGAACGCGGCGACGCGGCGCGCGAGGCCGTCCTCGAACTGACGAACGGCGTCGGCGCGGACGCCGTCCTCGAATGCGTCGGTACGGAACAGTCGATGACCACCGCGTTCGAGGTCGCGCGGCCAGGTTCAACGGTCGGATTCGTCGGCGTACCGCACGGTGTCGAGGTGCCGATCTCGACCATGTTCAGGCGGAACATCGGCCTGAACGGTGGTGCGGCACCGTGCCGCGCGTACCTGCCGGACCTGATGGCCGACGTCCTCGCCGGGGAGATCGACCCGGGCCGGGTGTTCGACTCCGAACTCCCGCTCGCCGACGTCGCACAGGGGTACACCGCGATGCACGAACGGCAGGCGATCAAGGTGCTGCTACGGCCCTGAGTTTTGCGCATCGCAAGTGCGCGCAGAGCCTCCGCAGGCGGCAAATGTGCGCGCTCTCACACTGTCAAGCTGCACGGGGTCACGGCTGCGCAACGCGACTGCGCGGAACGTTGACACTCGCTGCGCGCCGTCCCAGAGTTGCACAGTCAAGGGGGCATCGTTGTCACAGGCGGCTCCATCTATTGATCGGAGAGTGAATCATGCGTGGTGGTCTGAGTAAGACCCTGGCGCTGGTGGGTGCGGCGGGTCTGCTCGCGGTGAGCGCCTGCGGTAACAGCGACGACAGCGGCGGTGGCGGCGACTCGTCGGCGAACAAGGACGTCACGGTCTTCACCTGGTGGGCCGACGGTGGTGAGAAGGCCGGCCTGGACGGCATGGTGTCGGTGTTCAAGAACGACTGCAAGGACTACAAGTTCGTCAACTCGGCGGTCGCCGGTGGCGCGGGCTCGAACGCCAAGCAGGTGCTGGCCAACGACCTGCAGGCGGGCAAGCCGCCGTCCACCTTCCAGGCGCACGCCGGCAAGGAACTGAGCGACTACATCAACGCCGGTCAGGTCGACGACATCAGCGGCCTGTACAAGGACTTCGGGCTGGACAAGGCGTTCCCGCAGAACCTGATCGACAACCTGACCGTCGACGGCAAGATCTACTCGATCCCCGCCAACGTGCACCGCGCGAACATGGTCTGGACGAACCCGACCGTGCTGAAGAAGGCGAACCTGGACGCCGCGACGGCTCCGGCCAGCGTGGACGCCTGGATCGCCGACATGGACAAGCTGAAGGCTGCCGGCGTCAAGGCGCCGCTGGCCATCTCCAAGGGCTTCGCGCAGGAGATGGTGATGGAGGTCGTGCTGCTGGCCGAGCTCGGGCCGGACAGCTTCAAGGGCCTGTTCGACGGCAAGACCGACTGGTCCGGCGCCAACGTCACCTCGGCGCTGAACAAGTACAAGAAGCTGCTGTCGTACACCAACGTCGACCGCGAGGCGGTGGACTGGCCGGACGCGCTGGGCTACCTGAACAAGGGTCAGTCCGCGTACTTCGTGATGGGTGACTGGGTCGCCGCGCAGCAGTTGGCCGACAAGGTGCCGGACACGGCGTACACGTACTGGCCGGCGCCGGGCACGGCGGGCAACTTCCAGTTCCTGTCGGACTCGTTCACGCTGCCGACGAACGGCGCGGACCCGGACGGCGCGAAGTGCTGGCTGAAGACGGTCGGCTCGGCCGAGGGCCAGAAGGCGTTCAACACCAAGAAGGGCTCGATCCCGGCCCGCTCGGACGCCAACCCGGCCGACTACCCGAAGTACCAGCAGTCGGCGATGGCTGACTGGAAGAAGGACAAGATCGTGCCGTCCTGCGCCCACGGTGCCGCGTGCACGCTGGGGCAGAACAACGACATCCTGTCCGCGCTCAGTCAGTTCAGCGGCAGCCAGGACATCGCGAAGCTGCAGGCGTCGCTCGTCACGGCGATGAAGACGAGCTGATGCACCGCGAGTTGCGAACCGAGCTGGAGGACTGAGCGTGCACGGAAGAATCCGCACCTGGGGACCCGGAGCCCTGGTGCTGCTGCCGACCGTGCTGCTGCTCGGGTACTTCGTGTACGGGCTGATCGCATGGTCCTTCAACACCTCGCTGACGAACCGGCACACGGCTCGGAAGGGCCCGGCCGACTACGTCGGATTCGAGAACTACGGGCACCTGTTCGGTGAGGACCGGTTCCTCAACTCGCTGAAGAACCTCGGCGTGCTCACGGTGGCGTTCATCGTGGGCACGCTGATCTTCGGCCTGCTCTGGGCACTGCTGCTGGAGAAGGGCGTGCCTGGCGAGTCGATCTTCCGGTCGATCTACCTGTTCCCGATGGCGATCTCGATGATCGCTTCGGGCGTGGTCTGGGGCTGGTTGCTGAACCCGTCCCAGGGCGACGAGGCGCGCGGCCTGAACCGGCTGTTCGAGATGCTCCATCTGAATTTCCTGGAGAATCCCTGGTGGACCGCGGGGAGCAGATGGACAACGATGGCGTCCATCGCACTGCCCGCGGTCTGGCAGCTGTCCGGATACATCATGGCCCTGTTCCTGGCCGGCTTCCGGGGCATCCCGCCGGAGCTGCGCGAGGCGGCCCGGGTGGACGGTGCGTCGGAGTTCAAGCTGTACCGGCACGTGCTGTTCCCGCAGCTGTCCCCGATCGCGCTCTCCGCGCTGATCATCCTCGGGCACATGTCGCTGAAGCTGTTCGACCTGATCTACGCGATCACCGGGCCGAACCAGTTCCGTACCGAGGTGCCCGCGGTCTACATGTGGAACACCTTGCTGCGCAGTGACATGGCCAAATCGGCCGCGATCGCGATCGTGCTGCTCGCGGTCGTCGCGGTCCTCGTCATCCCGTACATCGCGTACACCGTCCGGCAGGAGAACGAGGAATGAGCGCCGATACGGCCGCTGCGACCGGTCAGGCTGCGGCGGCGATCCGCCGGAAGCCGCAGAAGCACAGCACGATCACGGACGGCTCGACCCGGCGCAGCCGCACGGTCCGGTACGTTCTGCTGCTGCTGTTCCTGTTGTTCGTGCTGATCCCGGTTTATGTCGTACTGATCACCAGCTTCAAGACCTCCGGGGACACCACGGCCGCCTCGCAGTGGAACCTTCCGAAGGAATGGACGCTGGAGCCGTGGCGCAAGGCCTGGGACGTGCTGCAGCCGTACATGATCCGGTCGCTGTCGCTGGCGATCCCGGCCGCGATCATCTCCTCGCTGATCGGGTCGATGAACGGGTTCGTCCTGGCCCGCTGGCGGTTCCCGGGCGCGAACATCGTGTTCGCGTTCATCCTGTTCGGGATGTTCATCCCGTACCAGGCGGTGATGCTGCCGCTGCGGACGACCTTCACCGAGCTGGACGTGACCCGGGGCGTGCCGACGCTGATCGTCGCGCACTGCATCTACGGCATCCCGATCTGCACGCTGATCTTCCGGAACTACTACGCCACCATCGTGCCGAACGAGATCATCGAGTCGGCCCGGGTGGACGGGGCCGGACTGGTGCAGACGTACCTGCGAATCATCCTGCCGATCTCGATCTCCGGGTTCGTGGTGACGCTGATCTGGCAGTTCACCTCGGTCTGGAACGACTTCCTGTTCGCGTTGTTCCTCACCCAGCAGAACAACGGCCCGGTCACTCTGGGCCTGGCGGCCCTCGCGGGCGGCCAGAAGGTCGACTACGCGGCCAGCATGGCCGGCGCCCTGATCACGTCGTTCCCGACGCTGATCGTCTACATCCTCCTGGGCCGCTGGTTCATCGGAGGCCTGATGGCAGGCGCATTGAAGGGCTGACGGCAGGGCGATCTGTGTGGTCCTGGGGCCTCCCGTTCTGGACTGAGGAGCGTAGGAAGCGAAGCGACCGAAGCGACGAGGGAAGAACGGGAGACAAAGCGCCAGGACCCGCCGAGCCGAAGGCGAGGCCGAAAGCACAGTTGTCCACAGGGCACGCGGTGGGGACTGCGGGGGAGTGGCTCCGGACGGTAATCTCACGGAGGTGACCAAGTCTCCTCGTGGACGGGACGGACGGCGCAGCCACTTGCGGCTCGTCGGTTCGGAGCCCGGCGAGCCCTACGCGCCGGTGGCGGGTGTCGATGTCGACACCACGCCGAGCCTCGCTGTGCTGGAGACCCTGCTGGAAACGCTTGCCCTCGACCTGGCCTCCGTGCCGGCCGCGCTGCACCCGGTGATCGCCGAGGCGTCCGTGGCGCGCTCGGCGGCGATGCTCGCCGACCAGCTGTGGCCGGCCGGGCGTCCGGACGAGATCGGAGAGGTGGAGCGGTTCTTCTGGGCCGACGCAGCCCGGGTGCTCGGTGAGCGCCGTGATCTGGAGTCCTTCGTGCTGCTCACCAGCCTGGCGCGGACGGTCGGTCCGGCCGGGCGGCTGCCGCTGCAGCGGGCCCACGTGTCCCGCCTGCGGACGCAGGACGAAGTGCCGGAGTGGGTTACGCGGATCGCCGGTTTCCGGCTGACCAGCGCGATCGTCTCCGAGGACATCACCGGCGACGGGCTGAGCGTCGTCCTGGACTACTACGACGAGCATCATCCGCACACCGTGGTGGTGTTCATCGACAACAACGTCGGCGCGATCATCAAGGACGTGTTCGTCGGCCCGCCGGTGGACCGCGTCCTGGAGGCGTACGAGCGCGGCGGCCGGGTGACCATCCGGACCGTGCGCCCGCCGATTGCGGCCGGGATCATCCTGCAGGCGCTCGGCGAGACCCGCGACTACGACGATCCGCCGGTCAGCGAGGACTTCGAGTTCTTCACCGGCCTGCTGGTGAACCGGCTGACCCAGATGCCGGAACGCCCGGTCCGCCCACCGATGCGGCCGCTGCTCTCCCCGCGGCAGCGCGAGCAGTTGGTGGAGGAGTTCCTCGAGTCACGGTTCGCCGTTGGCCTGCCCCACGATGCCCAGGACATCGTCCGGCTCTGGATCGACCACGCGGTCGACCACACCGTCGGCGGCCCGCTCCGGGTCAGCGGGGTGCTCGTCGAGCTGTTCCTGGCGCACTGGCTGCCCCGCAAGGTGCTTGCCGACAGCACCTACTTCGACGCGGTGCCGGCCGTGGTGAAGGCCTGGCTCGAGTTCGCCGGCGACCACACGCAGCTGCCGCTGGACACGATCGAGGAGGCCGTCGACGCCGTCGACGTCTGGCAGCCCGCGCTGGAGGCCACCGCGATGATCGACCCGGTCGGTACGAAGCCGGGCGAGCGGGTTTTCCTGGATGACAGCACCAACGACCTGGAAGACGCTTACCGCGCCCTGGCCGGTCTCGGGTCCCCGCCGCAACCGGACCTCAGCGGCCTCGACAACCACCAGGCCGCCACCCTCTCGGTGCTCGCCCCGCACGCCTGGCTGATGGCCGGCGAAACTCTCGGTACGGCGTACGCGCCGGACGCGTTCGACATCGCCGAACGCCTGGTCCGCGACGCCCCCGACCTGCTCGCCAAGGCCCGCCTCTCCACCTGGCCGCGCGCCATCGTCTGGCTGATCGCCCATCGCCACCGCCTGGTCGGCCCCGGCGAGACTCTCACTCCCTACACCCTCGCCACCGACCTCTCCTCCTCCCCGGCCACCCTCCGCAAAACCGCCAAACTCCTCACCGACACCCTGATCCTCCCGCGCTGACGCGTCCGGTTGAGCCAGGACGGACAATGGGGGCATGCATGTGCGTGCGCCTGAGTTGCGGGGTCGTGGGTGGTTGAACACCGGTGGGCGGGAGTTGGCGCTGGCCGACTTCCGGGGCCGTTTTTTGATGCTCGATTTTTGGACGTTTTGTTGTATCAACTGTCTGCATGTGCTGGATGAGTTGCGGCCGCTGGAGGAGAAGTACGGCGATGCGCTGGTGATTGTGGGGGTGCACTCGCCGAAGTTCGCGCATGAGGGCGAGGAGGCCGCCGTACGGTCCGCCGTCGAGCGGTACGAGGTGGGGCATCCGGTGCTGGACGACCCGGAGCTGATCACTTGGCAGAACTACACCGCACGCGCCTGGCCGACCCTCGTTCTGGTCGATCCGAACGGCTACATCGTCGCGCAGTACTCCGGTGAAGGGCATCTGCACGCGCTCGACGCGCTGCTGGCCGAGTTGGTGCCCCAGCACGAGGCCGCCGGTACGCTGACGCGCGGCAAGTCGCCGTACGTCGCTCCCGCTGCCGAGCCGACCGACCTACGCTTCCCAGCGAAGGTGGTTGCGCTCGACAACGGGTTCCTGGTCGCGGACGCCGGGAACCACAGCATCGTCGAGCTCGCCGCCGACGCGACCACCGTCGTACGGCGGATCGGGACCGGCGAGCGGGGCTTCATCGACGGCCTCGAGCCGCGCTTCTCCGAGCCGAACGGTCTGGTCGTGCTACCGGACGACGTGGCCGGCCAGGTCGGGTACGACGTGGTGGTCGCGGACACCGTCAACCACGCGCTGCGCGGGATCTCGTTGGGCACCGGTGAGGTGCGAACGTTGGTCGGCACGGGGAAGCAGTGGATGGACGGCGACGGCACCGACGTGCTGAGTTCGCCGTGGGACGTGGCCTGGTGGGGCGGCAAGGTGTGGATCGCGATGGCCGGCGTCCACCAGCTGTGGACGTTCGATCCGTTCAGCGGGGTGACAGCGGTTGCTGCGGGGACGACCAACGAAGGGCTCAAGGATGGTCCGCTCGACGAGGCCTGGTTCGCGCAGACGAGCGGGCTCGCGGCGGACGGTGAGCGGTTGTGGCTCGCGGACTCCGAGATCTCGGCGCTGCGATGGGTCGACGAGGCCGGCGTACACACCGCCGTCGGGACTGGCCTGTTCGACTTCGGGCTCCGGGACGGGAAGGCCGGCGAGGCATTGCTGCAGCACCCGCTCGGTGTGACGGCACTGCCGGACGGGTCGGTCGCGATCGCGGACACGTACAACGGTGCCGTCCGGCGGTACGACCCGGCGACCGAGAGCGTGGAGACGATGGCGACCGGGCTGGCCGAGCCGAGCGGTGCCGTTGTCGTAGGCAACGAGCTGGTGGTGGTCGAGTCGGCCGCGCACCGGTTGACGCGGATCCCGCTCGGTGCGTCGGCGACCGCGGACGAGTTCAGCACCCGTTCGCAGCGTCCTCCGATGGACATCGCCGCCGGCGAGGTGACCCTGGAGGTCGTGTTCACGCCACCGCCCGGCCAGAAACTCGATACCCGGTACGGCCCGTCGACCAGGCTCCTGGTCTCGTCCACTCCGGACAACCTGCTGCGCGAGGGGGCCGGTGATTCGACGGACCTCGTACGCCGCCTCGTGATCGACCCGCACGCCGGCTCCGGTGTCCTGCACGTCGCGGTCCAGGCCGCGTCCTGCGACGACTCCGCCGAGGTCGAGTTCCCCGCCTGCCACATGCACCGCCAGGACTGGGGCGTCCCCGTCACGGTCACCCCCGACGGTCCGGCACGCCTGCAACTGGTCCTGTCCGGCGCCAACTAGCTAGTGCCCCGCACTGGGAGTTTGGCGCTGGGGTACTGGGTGGGCGGATTCAGGTAGTCGCGCGCCGGAAAGGTAGGACGTCGATGAGTATCGGTGTGGGGATCTTTCTGATGGTGGTGGGCGCCATCCTGGCGTTCGCCGTTCGGGACAGCTGGGACGCGGTCAACCTGCAGGTCGTCGGCTACATCCTGCTGCTGGCCGGCGTGGCCGGCATCCTGCTGTCCTTCTACATCACCAACCGCCGTCGGCGGGTCGAGACGAACGCCATCGACCCGGCCGTCGAAGAGGAATACCGCGTGGTCGAAGAACACCACCGCGACGTCAATGAGTAGCGCGGAGCTCGATGTCGCCTGAGGTGGTGGTGGCGGTGACGGAGTGGGCGGCGGAGGAGTTGTTGCCCAGGGTGTTGTCGACCTCGCCGTGCTTGCTGTCGGTGGTGACCTTGTAGTCGCCGCCGGGAGCGGTGATCTCGATGTCGCCGCTGGTGCCCTTGACGTGGACGTCGTTCGCCTGGGCGAGGCCCAGCTCGATGTCGCCGGAGGTGGTCTCGACGTCGACCGCGCCGCCCTTCAGGTCCTTGCCCTCGATATCGCCGGAGTTCGCCTTGACGTCGAGCTTCCCGGCCAGGCCGTGGACGGACACGTCGCCGGAGGTCACGTCCAGGTTGACGTCCCCGGCGACGTCGCGGAGTTCGACCTTGCCGGAGCGGGACTTGGCGTCGATCCCGCCGACGCCGCTGACCTCGAGATCGCCGCTGCCGTTGTCGCCGGTGACCTTCGTGCCGCGCGGCACGGTGACCTCGTAGTCGGCGGAGCACTGCCAGCCGCAGTCGCCGGTGAGCTTCAGTACGCCGTTGTCCACCGAGTACGCGTCGCCGTGCTTGAAGAACCAGAACTTGCGCTTCTCCCGCACGCTCGCGTGGTCGTCGTCGGACACCTTGATCGTGATGTCGGAGTGGTCGGCGGCCAGCTGGACCGTGCTGATCTGGTCGTCGATCTTGTGTGTGTCGTCGGAGTCCCGGTCCCCGAACTGCCAGAACGCCAACCCGGCCGCCGCTACCAGCAGGATCACGCCGAGCTGCTTGTTCTCCGCCATCGTCCGCCTCTTCTCGAGCCCACCCACGCTGTCGCAACGACAGTAGGCTCGAAGGCAGTACTCCAGGATCCGGCAGGTCCCCCGACCAGTCCCTGAGCCCCTCTCAGGGATTCACCGACGCAGCTCGCCCCGTGACACGGCCGCGGCCAGGTCGTCGCCGGTGGTGCCGAAGAAGGTCCGGGCCCAGAGTGAGTCCTCGTACCAGTACGGGCCGTCCTTGCCGGGCAGGGACGCGGGCGCGGCACCGCGCTTGAGCGCCTGCCGGCACTCGTTGCAGAGCGGCAGCGTCAGCGTGGTGCCGTTCGACTCGACCTTCGTCGGCCGTGCGGACGAGCGCCCGTGCAGCGGGTTGAAGGCGCACAGTTCCGGTACGTCGGCGGCGCGCCGGCCCGCGGCGACCGCGACCGCGGCGTCGTACTCCCGGCGGCCCTTGTCGAGCAGCACCATCGCGCCGACCAGGTCGACGAGCTCCGGCGCGGAGGTGTCGAGGATCTTCGCCGCGGCCGCGTGATCGTCGAGCGCGGCCTGCTGGTGAACCAGCCCACCGCCCGCCGTCGTCGGCAACGCGGCGAGTTCCGAACCGAGGCTGGTGAGCTCGGCGTTGGTGTCGCGGGTCAGCTTCCGGCGCCGCTCGGCCGCCACCGTCGCGGCCACGTGCGGCGGAATCTGGAAGGTCTTCTCCCGCCGCGGTCCCGACCCCGAACCACGCGTCCGCCCGATCACCAGCCCGAGCCCGATCAGGACGACGAGCCCACCGACGATCGACAACGCCACGATCCAGCCATGGCCGCCGGAGTCGGAGTCTCCCCGGTCCGGCCGCGACGCCGATGTCGGCCGTGCGGACGTCTTCGGGATCCCGGGCTGAGCGAGCAGCTCGTACATCCGGGCCAGTACCTGGGTCGGTCCGGCGTCGTACCCGGTGTCGTCCAGCGCACGCTGGCGCGAGGCGTCCAGCTTCTCGTCGCTGAGCTGCGGTACGTCGCGCGCCTCGTACCACGGGAAGCGGCTGCCGCCGTCGACCACGACGAACAGGCCCGGCTTCTTCAGCGCGTCCATCACCAGCGTGAGGACGTTGCTCTCCTTGCCCTCGAACTCGTCGCTCGGCGTCAGCGGCAGGATGATCGTGAACACCGGGTACCCGAGCGCGTCCGAGCGCTTCTTGACGTCGGCGCGCAGGTTCGCCGGCAGGGCGGTCGCGTACGCCGGGTCGATGTACAGCGGGTCCTTGGTCAGCGCGGTCGCGATCTCGCGGGCCCGTTCCGCCGGGGTCCGCGTCGTACCGGCCTGCGCCGGTGCCGCGACCAGCAGCGTCAGTGCCGCGGCCAGGCACGTCAGGAGAATCCGGACCTTCACGCGCGTTCCTTCCGTCGTCGTGGGGTGGCGATCGCCGCCACGATCAGTACGATCCCGCCCAGGAAACCGCCGCCGATCAGGCCGACGACACTACCGGCGACGCCGTTCCCGATCGCGCTCCCGACGGTGAACTTCTCCTCCGGGTACTCCCGCGGCGGTCCGGGCGGCGGTGTCGGCGTCGTCCGCGCGGGCTCGGGCGTGCTGTGCTTCGTCTGCTCGACGCCGTCGAGGTACGCCGCGAGCTGCTTGCTGACCGAGTCGTCGCCGGTCCCGTACGTCCAGCTCGGCGCGTAGACAGCGAGCTGGTTCGCGACGCCGTACGTCCGGTCGCCGTCCGTCACGACGTACACGCCGGGCTTGCCGTTCGCAGCGGCCAGGCGGCCGGCCAGCAACTCGGCGTCGCCCTTCTCCGGGAACCATTCGCCGGTCGGTACGACGGCGACGAAGACCGGGACCTGCTGGCCGGAGATCACCTGCAGCGTCTCGGAGCGATCGACGACTGTGCTGAAGTCGGGGTCGACGTACAGCGGCTCGTGCGCCCAGGCGGCGACCGCGCCGGTGATCCGGGTGTCCGTCGGCGTGGCCGCGTGAGCGGTCCCGGTCAGCAGGAAAATTGTTGCTGCGAGCAACAGGACGAGTCGTCTCATCGCACGTCGTCCTTCCGGTTCGCGATCCGCTCGGGGAGGTCGTCGGACAGCGCGCCGAAACCGGTCGCGACCATCGGGCTGTCCTCCGGGTCGAGCGTCCAGTACGGCACCTGCTTGCGGTCGTGGCCGAGCACGCCGGACCTGGACGAGACCCGCAGGCCGCGCGGCGTCTTTCCCTGCCGGACGACGGTCGCGCACTGCTGGCAGGCCGGCACCTCGACGTCGTCCGCCCACTCGACCGTCGCCGTACCGGGATTGTGCCTCGGGTCGAAGAAGCACGGCGGCTGCAGGGCCGCGCCGGACGCGACCCGCTCAGCCTGCCGGGCCAGCACGAGAGCGCCGGCCGAGGCGAGCAGGTCCTCCGGCTGGTCCGCGCGCAGCGTCCGCGCCGCATCCAGCCGGCGGTACGCGTCGTCGCGCTGGTCCAGTTGCTCCGTCGTCCGGTTGCGACGCTTGTCGAGCCGTGCGACGGCGCGCTCGGCCGCCTTGATCTTGGCGGCGGCCTTGAGTTGCACGCCCTTGGTGTCGACCGGCTTCCTGTCCTTGACCGGTTGCTTCGTGCGCTTGGTGCCCCGCCGGTGCCGCAGCCCGATCACCAGCGTCAGCACGAGCCCGAGGAATCCGCCGATGCCCATGCCGATGTAGGCCGACCGGTCCTTCTTGTCGGTCACCGACAGACGGTGGTCGCGGGGCTTGTCGGGCGGCTCGAGGTCGCCGGCCGGGACCGGCGGCAGCGCGCGCCCGTCGAACGCGGTCGAGGCCTGCTGGATCGTCCGGACGATCGTCGGCGCCGGACGGTCCGTGACGATGTCGAGGCGCTGCTTGTCGTCGGCCTGGACACCGATCAGGTCACGGCCGTGCAGGCCACCCTGGCGGTAGAGCCCCGCGGTCGTCGACCAGTAGTCGTCGTTCGCAACCGCGAGGACGTACAGCCCCTGCTCGCCGATCCGGGCGTGCAGCAGCGTCGGCATGTTGTAGGCGTTCGTCTTCAGGTACGGCGTCCGCGGCACGATCGCGACGTACACCGGGATGCCCGCAGTGCGCATCGCGGCGCGGATCCGGTTCAGCTCGGTCGCCGGGATCGCCAGCCGTGGGTCGACCGACAGGTGGTCGGTCCGCCACGCGGTGGCGATCCGGTCGGGCAACTCGGGCGTGTCCGCCCGCGCCGGGAGGGCGGGAAGGAACGCGAGGGCCGCGAGCAGGGCGGTGAGAAATCGGAGGCGCATCGCGGACAGCGTACGACGACCGAGGGTGGACACATTCACACCGACGCAGACCATCCTCGCCCGGTTCCGCTCCGGAGTAGACGCGACCCTGGCCTGGACAGGGGAGACCAAGCCAGGGTCACGGTGTTTCAGGGCAGAAACGTTGCTACACCAACGCGCTCCGCAACAGGGCAGATCGCGGGGCAACCCGGGGCAGATCGGGCAAATCATGCCCCGAGGCTCTCGGCCCGGAGAGCCCCGAAGGGCCCGGGGCCTCCGGCTCGACCCGCGCAAGCGGCCGAGCCGGAGGGGTCATACCCTCAGAACGCGGACTCCGGGAGGTCCATCACGTCGAGGTCGGTGAGCTCGGCCTTGACCCGCTCGGCGCGGACCGACGGCATCGTGCTCCGGACGAACCACTGGGCCGCTGCGACCTTGCCTGTATAGAAGTCCTGGTCGGCGGGGGACAGCTCGCCGCCGAGCTTCTCCAGCGCGATCTCGGCCTGCCGGAGCATCAGCCACGAGCAGACCACGTCGCCGAGCACGAACAGCAGCCGCGAAGTGTTCAGGCCGACCTTGTAGACGTTCCGCGGGTCGCCGTTCTCGGCCTGCGGGTTGCTGGCCATCAGGGCCTGCCCCATGATGCCCAGGATCTTCTGCGTGTCCTCGAGGCCCTTGGCGAGCAGTCCGCGCTCCTCCTTGAGCCGGCCGTTGCCGGCCTCGGAGGCGACGAACGCCTGCACCTGCTCGGCGAGATGGCCGAGCGCCTTGCCCTGGTCCTTGATGATCTTGCGGAAGAACAGGTCCTGGCCCTGGATGGCGGTCGTGCCCTCGTAGAGGGTGTCGATCTTCGCGTCCCGGACGTACTGCTCGATCGGGTAGTCCTGCAGGAAGCCGGAGCCGCCGAACGTCTGCAGCGACTCGGTGCCGAGCAGCGTCCAGGACTTCTCCGAGCCGTAGCCCTTCACCAGCGGCAGCAGCAGGTCGTTGACGCCTTCGGCGAGCTTGTCGTGCTCACCGGCGTACCGCGCCTGCTCGGCACGGTCCTGGTACGTCGCGGTGAACAGCACGAGCGCCCGGAGCGCCTCGGCGTACGCCTTCTGCGTCAGCAGCGAGCGCCGTACGTCGGGGTGGTGGGTGATCGTGACGCGCGGCGCGTCCTTGGCCGGCTGCGTCAGGTCGGCGCCCTGCACCCGCTCCTTCGCGTACTCGAGCGCGTTCAGGTAGCCGGTGGACAGGGTGGCGATCGCCTTGGTGCCGACCATCATCCGGGCGTACTCGATCACCTGGAACATCTGCGCGATGCCGTCGTGCACCTCGCCGAGCAGCCAGCCCTTGGCCGGACCGCCGATGTTGGTGTCGCCGAAGGTGACCTCGCAGGTCGTGGAGACCTTGATGCCCATCTTCTTCTCGACGTTGGTGACGAAGGCGCCGTTGCGCTCCCCGGTCAGCTCGCCGGTCTCGAGGTCGAAGTGGTACTTCGGGACCACGAACAGGCTCAGGCCCTTCGTGCCCGGACCGCCGGCGCCCTCGATGCCCTGCGGACGCGCGAGCACCAGGTGGACGATGTTCTCGGTCATGTCGTGCTCGCCCGAGGTGATGAACCGCTTGACGCCCTCGATGTTCCACGAGCCGTCGTCCTGCAGCGTGGCCCTGGTCCGCCCGGCGCCGACGTCGGAGCCGGCGTCCGGCTCGGTCAGCACCATCGTCGCGCCCCAGCCGCGCTCGATGATGTGGTGCGCGATCTTCTGGTCGCGCTCGGTGCCGTTGCGCCAGAGCACGTGCGCGAAGTTCGGGCCGGCGGCGTACATGTGGACGGGCGGGTTCGCGCCCAGGACCAGCTCGGCGGCAGCCCAGCGCAGCGACGGCGGGGTCGGCTGACCGCCCAGCTCGGCGGGGAGCTCGAGCTTGAACCACTCGGCGTCCATGTAGGCGTGGTAGCTCTTCTTGAACGCCTCGGGCATCCGGACCTCATGGGCTGCCGCGTCGAAGACCGGTGGGTTCCGGTCAGCCTCCGCGAAGGACTCGGCCAGCTCGTGCTTGGCCAGCCGGTCGACCTCCGCGAGCACCTCACGGGCGGTGTCGACGTCCATCTCGGCGTACGGGCCCTGACCGAGCACGTCGGCACGGCCCAGCACCTCGAGCAGGTTGAACTCGATGTCCCGCAGATTCGACTTGTAATGACTCACAGAGATCCCCTAAGCAGTTTACTCACGAGTAACTTGAGTATATACCCGTCGGTAATAGAGGCAAAGTGAGATTGGGTGTGAGGTTATGAAGCTGATTTACGAGACGCACTCGACCACGGTGGACAACGAGCAGGGCTTCGCGACCGGCTGGCTGCCGGGGGAGCTGTCGGAGGAGGGGCGGCGACTGGCCGCGGAGATCGGGCCGCGCCGGCAGGATGTCGACGTGGTGTTCAGCTCCGACCTCCGGCGAGCCGTGCAGACCGTCGAGTTGTCCGGGCTGACTGTCCCGCACCTCCAGGACTGGCGCCTGCGCGAATGCAACTACGGCGAGCTGAACGGCGCCCCGGTGGACGCGCTCGCCCCCAGGATCGAGCGCGTCCGGACCCCGTTCCCGGGCGGTCAGTCGTACGCCGACGTGGTCGACCTGACCCGTTCCTTCCTGACCGACCTCAAACGGTCGTACGACGCCGCGACTGTCCTCGTGGTCGCCCACTCGGCCAACCGCTGGGCCCTCGACCATCTGCTCGGCAGCGGCCGCCCCCTGGAGGAACTGATCGAGTCGCCCTTCAACTGGCAGCCGGGCTGGACCTACGGGTTGTAGACCGTGGCGCTGCCGTAGAGCTTCTGAGTGAAGGCCGTCATGTACGACGACGTGTCGGACTCGGTGAGGTTGTAGGTGAGGAAGACGCCGTAGCCCTCGTCGACCGTGCGTTGGGCGAGGCTTGCGGTGGTCGACGAGCTGGTGGCGGTGTAGGAGATGGCAGCCGGGGAGAGGCGGGACTTCTCGCTCGGGCCGGCGGGCACGCCCCAGGTGCCGTAGTACGGGTTCCAGGCGTAGTTGAAGGTTTCCGCGATGCTCTGGCCGTTGTACGACAGGCGATCCGCCGCCGGGCCGATGTCGTACAGCGTGATGAGCTTGTTCGGGAGCTTGGCGCGGAGCGCCTGGACCAGGTAGACGAACGAGAAGTCGTTCGGCTGGCCGGTGCCGTTGTTGCCGTACTCCGCGTACTCGTCGTCGAAGTCGATGCCGTCCAGACCGTACTGGTTGACCGCGTCCGCGAGCTGCTGCGCGAACGCGTCGGCGGCCGCCTGGTTCGGGAAGTTCGCGAAGCCGGCGCCCTGATGGTTGCCGAGGATCGACAGCAGGACCTTGATGCCCTTCTGCTGCAGCGGGCGGACCTGGGTGGCGACGTTGTTCAGGACGTTGGTCACCTGGTCGTTGAAGAACAGGTACGCGTTCGAGCCGTCGTAGTTGATGTTCGCCGCGAAGATCACCGCGACGTCGATCACCTGCGCGCCGCCGTTCGCCAAGGTGTACTTGCCGGCGCTCAGCATGCTGTGGTCGTTGACCTCGACGTACGCGACGGTGACCGGCCCGGTCTTCTGCGCGCGGCGGCACTTACGGGCGGCCTCGGCAGGCAGCGTGGCGCCGGTGGCTGTGACGGTGGCCGCGGCAGTGCCGGCGGCCAGAGCAGACAACAGGGTCCTTCGCTTCATGAGCAGATCGACTCCTCGTCAAAGGTGGGCGGAGTTGCTATATCGGTTAAGTAGCCCTCACCACCTGTCTGGCTGTGCGTGCAGACGGCGGAGATAAACCGGTATAGCGTCACCGATCATCAATCGGCGATCACCGGCTGTCAAGACCCCCGGCCTGATGACCGAGACTGGGGGTTGCGACCGCCACCGACGGGAGTGACATGCGAGTGATCGGGCTGATGTCCGGGACGTCGTACGACGCGATCGATGCTGCCGCAGCGGATCTGCGGCTGGACGGGGACCAGTTGGTGCTGACACCGCTGGGGATGCTGAGTCAGCCGTACCCGGACGATCTTCGGGCTGCGGTCGCGTCCGCGCTGCCGCCGGCGCCGACGTCGGCCGAAGAGGTGTGCAAGCTCGACACCGGGATCGGGCAGGCGTTCGCGACGGTCGCCCGGCAGGCCGTCGAGCAGCTGTGCGGTGGGTACGCGGACCTGATCGTGTCGCACGGGCAGACGATGTTCCACTGGGTCGACAACGGGGTGGCGCGCGGGACGCTGCAGCTCGGGCAGCCGGCCTGGATCGCGGAGGCCACCGGCGTACCGGTTGTGTCGGATCTGCAGGCGCGGGACGTGGCGGCCGGTGGGCAGGGTGCGCCGCTCGTCAGCATCGTCGACGTGCTGTGGTTGCGCGGGCGTCCGGGCGTACCGGTGGCGCTGAATCTAGGTGGGATCGCGAACATCACCGTCGTGCACGGCGATCCGGTCGCGTTCGACACCGGGCCGGCGAACGCGCTGATCGATGCCGTGGTGACGGAGTTGACCGGGCACGCGTTCGACGCGGACGGCGTGATGGCCGCGCGTGGGCAGGTGCACGAGGAGCTGCTCACGCGGCTGCTGGCCGAGCCGTACTATCAGCGCCCGGCGCCGAAGTCGACGGGCAAGGAGCTGTTCAACCTCGCGTACGTCGCGCATGCGATGGAGGGGCTGCCCGTGATCCCGGCCGAGGACCTGGTCGCGACCGTGACCACGCTGACGGCGCGGACGGTGGCTGATGCCGTACGCCGGTACGGCGGGACCGAGGTGGTGGCCTCGGGCGGCGGGATCCGCAACCCGGTCCTGATGCACCTGCTCGCGGACGAGCTCGACGTACCGGTCCGGACCACCGATGAGCTGGGCATGCCGGCGGCGGCCAAGGAGGCGTACGCGTTTGCCGTCCTCGGCTTCCTGACCGTTCACGGACTCGGCGGCACGGTCCCTAGTTGCACCGGCGCAGGCCACTCCAGCGTCCTCGGTTCGGTCACCCCAGGACCCAGCGGACTCCCCACAGTTCCCGGCGAAGCACGACCTCCCGTGCGCCTCTCAGTCGAATGACCGCACACTAGAGCTGTGACGAGGTTGTTCGTGGTGACCGGGGCGCCCGGTTCAGGGAAGTCGACGGTTGTGCCGGAGCTGGTACGGCTCAGCCCCGGCAATCTGGTCGTGATGGACATGGACGAGCTGCTGGACGACAACGGCCGGCTGCTCGGGATCAGCATCGCGAGTCCGACGGCGGCGCCGATCTGGCCGGCGTACAACGCGCTGTGGCTGCGGATCACCGAGCTGATCCGGCGCTCGGGGATCCCGGTACTGCTGTTGTCGCCGCTGCTGCCGACCGAGCTGCCCGAGGGCCGCTGGCTGCACCTGGACTGTCCGGACGCGGTACGGCGCAAGCGGCTCGCGGCCCGTGGCTGGATCGAGGCGCAGATCCAGGACGCGCTCGCGGACGCGGCGGAGATCCGCAAACACGTCCCGCGCTCCGTGCGCGGCGACGTACCACCGGAACGCTCCGCCAAGGGCATCCTGGACTGGATCCGCGGCGAACGCTTCGGCAAAACCCTCAACCTCTGGGGCCGAATCCGCGGCTGACCCTCCAGATGCGGGGGCTGTGGGTTGACCTTCGAGTTGGTGCAGGGGGGAGGGTCGCGGGATGACGATCAGTGAGTTTGCGCGGCTGGTGGGGCTGGCGCCGAGTGCGTTGCGGTTCTACGACGACTGTGGGCTGCTTCCACCTGCCGAGGTCGACGCGACCAATGGCTACCGGTACTACGACGCGTCGCAGGCGGATCGGGCGCGGTTGCTTCGCGACCTGCGAGAGATCGACCTGCCGCTCCCGGATGTTCGGCTCGCGCTGGACGCGCCGGCCGCCGAGGTTGCCGAGCTGGTCCGCGCACACCTTCGTACGTTGGAGGCCAAGTCCACCGCGACCCGGGAAGCCGCGACCCGGCTGCTCACCCAGCTCCTCTCGCAGCGGACGACTGCGGTTCTTGGCGGGCCCGAATTCGCGAGTGCGGTCCGGCAGGTCGCGCCGACCGCTGCTCCGACCGACGAGTACCCGGGGCTGGACTGTGTGCTGATCGAGCTGTCGCCCGAGGAGATCACGTTCGTGGCGACCGACCGCTACCGGCTGGCGGTGCGGACCGTACGGCCGGTGGAGTTCGCCGGCGCCACCGGACGGGTCCTCGCACCCGCCGCGGACCTGATGGCCTTGAGCCGGTGGATCGCGGCCGGAGACGTCGTACGGGTGGAGGTGGACGGAGGGCTGGTGCTCGCGCGGGAGGATGAGGCCCGGGCGCTTCCGGTCTCCGATGCCGAGTACGAGGCCCGGGCGCTTCCGGTCTCCGATGCCGAGTACCCGGCGTACCAGCAGATCCTCGAGGGGCTGGCGCCGCCGGTGTGCCGCGTGGTCGTCGATCGGGTGGCGCTACTCGGCGCGCTCGTCGGGCGCGAGGTGGTCGTCCTGGACCTCGAGTCCGACGCGCTACGCATCGTCGACGTACCTCCAGGATCAGGCGACGAGGTGCGGCTGGACGCGATCGGGTCCGGTACGGCACGGGTCGGATTCACCGCGAGCATGCTGGCCGCGGCGCTGGAGGCGAGCGTCGGTCCGGACGTACTGCTCGAGATCTGCGAGCCGGCCCGGCCGGTCGTCGTACGGTCGGCGGATCAGGGTACGTTCACGACGCTCGTGATGCCCGTCCGGCTGGATGGGTGAACCGGACCTACTACGGCTGGCTGGCAGGCTCCACTCTCTCGGTACTCGGCGACACGGCGCTGTACTTTGCGCTCGGATGGGCCGCGACAGGCATCGGTCCGCAGGTCGCCGCGCTCGTACTGACCGGGTTCACCCTGCCGCGCGCCGTACTGCTCCTGCTCGGCGGTGTGCTCGGCGACCGCATCGGCCCGCGCCGCTTGCTGCTCGCCTGCACCGCGATCGTCGGCGCTTGCTGCTTCCTGCTGGCGCTGGTGGTCGGCATCCGCGGTGTGTCCGCGGGTCTGTTGCTCGCCACGTCGATCACGGTGGGGACTGTCGACGCGTTCGCCCTGCCCGCGGCCGGTGTGCTCGCGCGGCTGTTCGTACCGGACGATCAGTTGCCCAGGGCAATGGCCATGCAGACCTCTGCGTCGCAGGTGATGCGGTTGGCTGGCGGCCCGTTCAGCGGTGTGCTGGTTGCGACGGTTGGGTTGGTCGGGGCGCTTGTGCTCGACGGGTTGACATTCGCGGTGCAGTTCTTCGTGCTGCTGATCCTCAGGCCGCCGTACGACGTCCCGCCGCAGAGCGAGCGCCCGTCGATGGTACGTGCTGCGCTGGACGGGCTGCGGGTCGCGATCGGTGATCCAGTACTGCGGATGGTCCTGGGGGTGGTCGCACTCGTCGCCGCGTTCGTCCTGCCGGTGACGTCGTTGTGCGTGCCGCTCCTCGCCCGATCGCACGCCTGGACAGCGGGCCAGGCCGGCTTTGTTGTTGCAGGCAACGTCTGCGGGAGCCTGTTGGTGACTGTCCTGGTCGCTCGGTTCGGGACGTTCGCCCGCGCCGGCCTGGCGGGCGGAGTCGGGTGTCTCCTCGGTGCAGTGGGGATCGCGGGCCTCGCACTGGCGCCATCAGTCCCAGCCGCCGTCGGGGCGACTCTCGTACAAGGCTTGGGCGTCGGCCTCTTCGCGTCACACCTTGCGCCGGTGTTCGTCCGCAGTACTCCACGATCACACCTGACCCGCCTGCAGTCGCTCTTGTCCCTCGTACAGACCGTGCCGTTGATCGCCTCGACCAATCTGCTCGCGACACTCGACGTACGCCACGCCCTCGCGGTGGCCGCCGCCGCGACCGCGCTCGCCGGGGTCAGCCTGCTGAGGCTTTGAAGTCGATCTCGAACGTCGGGTAGTCAGGCTGCGGACACGGCTGGCCGTGGTACCCGAGGGCCTCGTAGAACGGGGCCGAGCGCTCGTGGTGCGCCTGCCATTCGAGGTACCGCACGCGGATCGACGCCCACTCGACCGCACCGTCCATCAAGGCCCGCCCGATGCCGGCGCCGCGCCGCTCCGGAATCACGTACAGGTCGTGCAACCGCCCGTGATGCCGCGCCCCACCCCGCAGATGCGTCCCGTAGTCCTGCACCGCGGCATACCCCACCAGCCCGCCGTCGTCGTACCCCAACACCACCCACCGCGGATCCCCCACCAACTCCGCAAAGAACCCCCGACTCTCCGCCTCCGAAAACGCCGTCCCGAACCCCTCCACCAACGGCCAAAACTCCCGCCAATCCTCCAACGTCACCGCACGCACGCCCATCCCCACACCCTCGCACCCCCAACCCTCACGAGCACCTGGATTTGCACACCTCTTGACAACATGTTGCCGAAATGACAGCATGTTGTCTATGAAGACGGCATACGTGGCGGTGTACGAGACGTTGGCGGACTGGGAGATTGGGCATCTTCTTGTGGAGTTGCGGACGGGGCGGTTTACCGGGGTGCCTTGGCGGGTGGTGACGGTGGGGGAGTCGTTGGAGCCGTTGACGACCATGGGTGGGATGCGGGTGGTGCCGGACGTGACGATCGGCGAGGTGGAGCCGGTGGCGGGCGACCTGCTCGTGCTTGCGGGGTCTGGACAGTGGGATGCCGGAGGTGGCGAGGCGTTCGCGAAGCTGGCGGGGCGGTTCCTGGACGACGGCGTACCGGTGGCGGCGATCTGCGGTGCGACGGCGGGGCTGGCGCGGGCCGGGCTGCTCGACGAGCGTGACCACACCAGCGCCGCGAAGGAGTATCTGCAGGCGACCGGCTATCAGGGTTCGGGTCGGTACGTCGATGCGCGCGCGGTCGTCGGCGGCGATCTGATCACCGCGGGGCCGGACTCGCCGGTGCAGTTCGCGCGGGCGGTGCTGGAGCGGCTCGGACTCGCGGACGAGCGGAAGCTGGAGGCGTACGAGGGCGTGTTCCACCGTGCCGACCCGGCCGCGTACGCGACCCTGGTGGGATGACTGTTCCACCGCGGGAGGAGTGGCCGAAGCCCGGGCGGCAGTCGGAAGGTGGTGCGCTGTTGACGGACGTCGTCCTCGCCACCTTCCGGCTGAACGCGCGGCTGATGGAGGCCGCGCAGGGTCTGGCGGCGAACGGCGGGCTGACCGCCGCGTGGTGGCAGGTGCTCGGTGGCGTCCTCGACCAGCCGCGGTCGGTCGCGGACGTCGGTCGGATCATGGGCGTGAGCCGGCAGGGCGTGCAGCGGATCGCGGACCTGCTCGTCGAGCGCGGGCTGGCCGAGTACCGGCCGAATCCGGCGCACCGCCGCGCCAAGCTGCTCGCGTGCACGGAGGCTGGGTACTACGCGATCCGCCAGATCGCGGTCGCGCAGCACCCCTGGACCTCCGAGCTCGCGAAGACCGTCGACCTCGACGAGCTCCGGACGACGCTCAGCACGATGCAGGCCCTGATCACCAAGCTGGAAGAAGCTTGACCTGCAGACTCGCCCCGTTCGTGTGCCGGGTCCTGAACGTCAGCCGCGTGCCGACCGCCGTGCGCGTCACCCGAACCCCGTCGACCGGAGCCGCGGTCTTCAAGTACTGCGCCCACAGGTTGACGGTGATGCTGTCGCGCTGCGTCGTCGGATCGGACACCGCAACCTGTATGTCGGCAGCCTGGCGCTGGACGAGCACCGACGCCGGTCCGTCCACGCTCAGCCCGGGCAGGTGATGCAGGCCGCGGGTGAAGGTGTTGGCGGCGGTCAGGCGCAGGCCGAGATGCTGAATCGCCTGCAGGGCAACGGTGTTCGAGAGCACCACGACGCGCCCGTGCTGGTACGACTTCAGCGCGGATTCCGTTGCGTTGGGCACCAATGCGTACGCGAGTGAATGCTTCCTGCCGGCCGGCTGCTTGTGCGTGAGTGCGAAGACCTGCTTGGTGACAGCCGTGTCCGGGTTCGACGTACGGACCACTCGACGGCTCCGCGTCACCGTCTCCACCTGTGCGGACACGTCTGCCGCCTGCAGCAAGTAGTAGCCGACAGCAACGGTTCCGTCGGAGTACCGGAACCATCGCGACGACCTGGAGACGTTCACCGGCGCCGTGGCGGCCGCGATGCGAGTGTCCAGCGTCGTCGTCACGGCGCGGGTCGCGTCGCCGACACCTGCGGCGAGTACGACGATCTCGTCGTCGAGCAGGAACCAGGACTTGGTCGCCGACGCGTTCTTGTACACCACGAAGTCGTCGGGCAGGTCCTTGCGCGACGCGTACGCGAAGTCGTCGGACTGCACCCAGCCCACCGCGCCGTACGCGTCGAGCGTCGCGCCGCCGGAATGCGCATTGGTACCGACCGGGAAGTACACGTACGTGTTCTGCGACTCCGATGATGCGGTGAAACCTGCATCGACGTTGTCGTAGTACGCCGTCCCGTACAGCTCCGGCACCGACTTGCGGGTCTCGACCGGCGCGGTCACCCCACCCAGCGCGTACGGCGACACCGTGGTGAAGTAGTCGATGCCGAACGCCTGCGTCTGGTCCTGACCGGACAGATACAGGTAGTGCGCGCCGTCGCCCTGGAACCACGGCAGCAGGTTCTCGCCGCTCATGTACTCGTACTTGCTGATCCGCTGCGAGTTGCGTGCCAGTGCGAACGCGTACCCCGGACGGCGGTGCACGGTCCGGTCCATCGCGTTGAACGCCGTACTGAGCGCTGCCGGGTTGAGATCGGCCGGCACGATCGACGCGTCCGCCTTGAGGTCCGCGAACCGGCCGATGCTGACCGGGGAGACGAAGCTGTTCGGGTTGATCGTCGGCTGTGCGGTGAACTTCGCGAACGACTTCAGCCGGGCCGCGTCCGCGCCGGTCGCGTAGTCGGCCAGGTCGACGATCGCCTCCACGATCACCGCGACGTCGGCGTACCCGGTTCCGGTCCGCGAGACCGCGCGGCCCTTGACGATCTCCATCATCCAGCCCTCGAAGATCAGCGGCGCGAACCCGTGCTCGACCCAGCCCTGTACGACGCCGACCAGGTCGTCGCTCTGCGCGTACTCCGTTCCGGACAGCACCTTGATGGTCTGCACGACCCGGCTGAGCAGGCCTTTCCCGTACGAGCCGGTGTACGCGACCGACGCGTGCTGGATGAACGACCCGTCCGCGTAGTACCCGTCCGTGACGCCGTGCTGCAGGTTGTACGGATCGACGGTTGCGAACACCGTGAACTGGTCCTGCAGCGCCTTGCGGATCCGCGCGTCGTCGGTCAGCAGTGCGCCCTGCAGGACGCGGTTCGCGGTGATGTCGACGAGGTTCGCGCCGGTGTGGAAGCGCGAGTCGAGGTCGACGTCGCCGTCCTTGCCGTTGCGCAGGTACGCGTCCATCGCGGCGACGTACGGCGTGATCAGCTCGGCCGGTGCGTCGATCAGCGCGAGGGTCTTCGACACGTACGTCGAGATGCCGATCTCCCAGGTGAACCAGTTGCCGTAGTACCCCTTCGACTGGTCGCCGTAGTAGTTGTCGTACAACCACTGCAGCCCGGTCGCGATGCGGTCCCGTACGGCCGCGACCTGGAGGTCCGACGCGGGGCCGGGGCGGCGGTAGGCGAGCGCGATCTCGTACAGGTGCTGGTACGACGCGCTCAGGTTCGGATCGCTGGTGCCGAGCGGGACGCCGGCGAACAGTTCGCCGGTGCCCGCCTTGTCCAGGGCGGCCAGCCAGGTACGGGCGGTCTGGTCGATCGCGGCGACCTTCGCCGCGACCTCGGGCCGCACGTTGGACTCCGCCGTACCGGCGTAGATCGCGATCGCGTTGGCGAGGAGTTGGCCGGGCTCGGCGGTGCCGGTCGCCCCGACGGCGGCGCCGGTGGTGGCCGCGCGCGCGGCCGGGGCCGGATTGACCGCGGTCAGCAGAGCGGTGGCGGGAACGAACGACAGCAGGCGGCGACGGGTGAGATGCACTGGTACTCCCGGGCGGACGGGAAATCCTGACCCCGGGAGTCAATCAGTCGGAACTATCTTTCGACAAGCGTTTACCGCTGACTAGTCAGGCACCGCCGGCGCCGACCAGCTGCGGATCGATCGACAGCACCTGGACCGCCTTGCCGGCCGCCTTCGCCGGGATCACCAGCGCGACCTGGTGCAGATAGTCCTGGTGCAGGGTCTGCGTGTACTTGACCATGCTGCTGAACGCGGTCGCCTCGCCGCTCGTCCAGTACGCGTTCGAGCCCGGCTCGACGCGCTGCAGGTACTGCTCGGTGAGCGTGAGGAACACCAGTGCGTCACCGGTTGCCATGGTGAAGGCGAGTGGGGTCCCGGACGGCTGGAAGGTGTCGGTGACGCTCGCGATGTACGGCTCGGCAGTGTCGGTGACCTTCGACTTCGCGCGCAGCTCGACCAGCTTGGACAGGCCGGGCGACGGCGTGAAGACGGCCGCCTGCGGGGCCTTCGGGCCGCCGGTGAGGTACGCCGCGAGGTCCTTGGCGACCGCTGCGGGCTGGGCGCGGAGCTTGTTCAGGTCGGCGGTGTCCGGGGTTCGGAGGCCCTCGACGGACGGTACGGTGACCGACTTCGTCGGGTAGACCGAGTGGGTGAGGAGCCACGGGCTGCCCGCGCTCGCCCGCTGCCAGACGCCGAGCTGCCGGCTCGCCGGGTCGTCCGAGACGCCGGAGCTGACCACGAACCGCATCGGGTACGAGGTGAACTGCGGCGCGCCGATCTCCGGGTCGGTGTAGCTGAACGGCTTCGACACCTGCTTGCCGGCGGCGTCGAGCTTCCGGCCGATCACGAAGCCCGCCTGGGTCTGGGTGAGCGTCGGCGTGCCCTCGATGGTGGCGGCGAGCTTGGCGTCGCGGGTCTGGTTCGCCTGGTTGTTGACCTGGTTGTAGCGCTGGACGACCGCCTGGGCGTCGGCGAGGGTGACGGCCGGGCGGCTGTCGGGCACGCTCAAGCTGTTCTTCGGCGGCATCAGCCCGCAGCTCGTCGCCGTCAGCAGCAGAGCCCCGCTGGCCAGCAACGCGGCAGTCTTGCGCACCGCCTCATCACTTTTGACAAACTCGGGAGACTCAGCCAAAGGCACAATCTCCTCCGTCTTCACCGCAGTCGAGGCGTTGGTCTCAGGGGCTTCGTACGTGGGCTCGTCGTGTCGTGCCTCGGAGCGGTGCGGAGCGCCGGCGCCGATCAGCACCGGAGACTTCGCACGGGCAACGGCGGCCGCCGACATGAACACCGGCGCCGCCGGCACCGCAACCCCCGCCGCCGGCACCGCAACCGCGGCCGGCGCGACCGGAGCCGCCTGCACGGGAGCCGCCTGCACCGGCGTCGGCTCGACGGGGGCGTCCTCCTCGCGCTCTTGATTTGTCAGGGGAGCGAAGGGGCTTACTCGGTCGGGGGCGAAGGGAGAGACGCGGTACGCCGGGGCGTAGTCCTGTTCGTTGCGGTCCGCAGGAGCGGCCGACACCAGCACGGGGATCCGGGTGCTGGTGAGGACCGGGATCTCAGTGGTGTCCAGGATCGCGGCCGGCACCCGCCGGCGGCGCAGCATCAGCGCCAGCCCGAGCGCGAGCACCAGCACGCCGGCACCGAGCACCAGCAGGCAGATGCCGAACAGGCGGTGCACCTGGATGCCGAACGTGACCCGTGCGCCGACAGCCGGCGAACCGTCGGCGTTCATCACGACGACGTCGTACCGGCCGTCCTGCACCGGCCAGCTGATCGACTGCGCGCCGGTCGCGGACTGCGCGACCCACCAGTCCAGCTCGCCGGGCGGCGTCAGCTTCTTGTCTCCGCCGCGCAGGTCCTGCGTCCCGAACGTGGCAGGAGGGTCGAAGCTGACCACCCGGGTGTGCGCGACGCCGGACAGGTAGTCGCGGACGTCCAGGTCCTGCGCGACGCCGATGAACAGCGGCTTGTCGCCGGACGCACTGACGTGCAGCGTCGGACCGTGCCGATCGAGCAGCGCCGGCGCGCTGACGACCGCGAGACCCGTACTGGCGAGTTGGCGGCTGGGCGTGGAGATCGTGTTGTCCGGGCCGACCAGCCAGAACGCGGCGGCGGCTCCGGCGACGGTGGCCACGGAACCTGCCACTGCCAGCAGCAGGCCGAGGACGATGCGGGCGAAACGCATGAAGAGGCTCCCGTTGTACGACGTGTCCGGCAACGGACGGGTGCACCGGACGGCGGACTCGCGGTCCGGACCCCTCTCCAGGTATCCGGATGCTCACCCGTTGTCACTGACTAACTGATCGCACAGGGATCTGTTACGATTTCAGATATTAACGAATAGCCATTCACAAACTCGGAGGCGCCGACATGGCCCGGCCACGGCTGGTGAGTGACGAGGTGATCCTCGACGCGACCCGCGAGGTGCTGGCCGAGCTGGGGCCGCTGAAGCTGACCCTCGCGGCGGTCGGGGCCCGCGCCGGTCTGGCGGCGCCGACGCTGATGCAGCGGTTCGGCTCCAAGCGTGGTCTGCTGCTCGCGTCCGCGGCCCGATCGCCGCTGATGGTCCAGCGTCTGGCCGCGGCGGTCGCGGAACGGAACTCCTCGCCGCTGGCCACCCTCCGGGACTTCGCGCTGTCGTCGGTCGCCCACATCGAGCGCCGTGAACAGCTCGGCAACGGTCTCGGATTCGTCCAGCTCGACGTCGCCGATCCGGACTTCCGGCAGCACGCGCTGGCGCACTCGGCGGCGATCGTCGACAGCTGCGACCGGTTCTACCGGGAGGCGGTACAGGCGGGCGAGCTGCGCGCGGACACCGACGTACCGGCCCTGGCGCGGCACACCCTGGTCTGTTTCAACGGCGCGCTCCAGGTCTGGGCGGTGAACGGCTGGGGCTCGCTGACCGAGTTCCTCACCGAGCAGCTCGACCTGTTGATCGCTCCCCATCTCATCAAGGAGTAGCTGTGTTCTTGCGGGTGGTGGTGTTCTACCTGGCCACGATGGCCTTCAGCGGGATCCTGAACGCGCTGCAGTCGGCGGTCGGCCCGGATCCGGACCTGATCCAGCTGGTGCAGTTCGCGCCGGCGCTCGGCGTGGGCGTGATGTTCCTGGCGTTCCGCCGTACCACTCGGGTCGCCGTACGGTTCAAGCCGGCGAAGGTCGCCGCCGGGCGGAGCGCCCTGGTGGTCGGCATCGTCGTCGCGGCGATGCTGGTGTCCGTCCTCGTGCATGTGGTCGCCGGGCGGTCGTGGCGTGCGGACAGCCTGCCGTTCCCGGTCTGGGCGTTGGTGATCACGATGATCGTCGGTGCGGCGGGCGAGGAGCTCGGCTGGCGCGCATACCTGCAGCCGTACCTGCAGACGCGGTTCCCGGTGCTCGGGTCCTCGCTGATCGTCGGTGTGCTGTGGGGCTTCTGGCATATCGGTGGGTTCGCCAACGGTCTCGCGTTCATGGGCCTGTTCGTCGTGATGGCGACTGCCCTGTCCGTGGTGATGGGCGCGGTGCTGCAGGGTGCCCGCCGTACCAACCTCGTGGTTGCGACGGCGGCGCACGCGGCGGTCAACCTGGCACTGATCCTGCTGTTCGACGAGGAGGGCGGCGACCTCTTCCCGATCGCGGTGCTCGCCGCGGTCTGGACGGTCACCGCGGTCGTGGTCGGCTGGGCGGGCTCAGTGCAGGTACGACGCTCCGTTGAAGTCGAGGACCGCGCCGCTGGCCCAGTTCGCCTCGGCTGACGCGAGCCAGTAGATCGCGTTCCCGACCTCCTCGGCGGTCGCGACCCGGCCGAACGGGCTCTGCGCGCGGATCGCGTCGCCGCCCGGGCCGGCGAGGAACGTCTCGGTCATGTCGGTGGCGATGAATCCGGGCGCGATTGACGTCACGGTGATGTCAGCGGGTGCCAGCGATGCCGCCAACGACTGGCCGAGCGCGTGCAGTCCCGCCTTCGAGGCACCGTACGCCGGGACGTCGGGCTCACCGCGGTACGCGCCGCGGGACCCGACGTTGACGATCGCGCCCCGCCTGACGCCCTTCGCGGGGTCGGAGTCGAGCATCTGTCGCGCCACGCACCACGTCACGTGGGCGGCGCCCTCGAGGTTGACCGCGAGCGTCCGGCGCCAGGTCGCGACCCACTCGTCGTACGACGTCTCGGCCAACGGGTGACCGATCCGCCGGGAGCCCGCGACCGGCTCGTCGACGAACATCGCGGCGTTGTTCACCAGGACGTCGATCCGGCCGAGCCGGGCGGCCGATTCGTCAACCAGGGCAGGGATTGCGGCCGGATCGCCGAGATCGGCGGCGAGCACCGCGTGGCCCTCGCCGGGCAGCGCGGAACGGATCTCCTCGGCACGGTCGACGGCGCCGCGGCAGTGCAGCAGCACCCGGTCGCCGGCGTTTGCGAACGCCTTCGCCGCGGCCGCACCGACCCCTCGGGAGGCGCCGGTGATCAGTACTCCTCTGGACATGATTCTCCTTGTCGGTGCGCGTCCGGGTGACAGCATCCCATTCTGCCTTTGGCGGCACACTGACATCAGTAGGGGTTGACAGTGACGTCACGCTGACGTCATGATTGCTGCCATGGAACTTGACCACTACCTCGAGTCGGTCCGGCGGAGCGTCGAGAACGCCACCGCCCTGGCCGACGAGCAAACCCGCTCCGTGGCTCAGCGCCTCGGGGCCACGCTGGATGACGCGGGCCGCCTGGCCCTCATCTCAGCGCTGTCCGACGCCGCCGGGGAGATCAGCCGCGAGCTGTCCCCGGGCTCGGTCGAGCTCCGGATGGCCGGCGGCCGCCCGGAGTTCGTGGTCACGCCGGCGCCCAGCCAGCTGACCGGTCCGGACGAGCCCGACGAAGACATCGACGACGAGGTGGACGCCGAGGACGGCGAGCAGTTCGTCCCGGACGCCGACGAGCCGACCGCGCGGATCACGCTGCGGCTGCCGATGTCGATCAAGAACAAGGTGGACGAAGCCGCCAACGCCGAGGGCATCTCCTCGAACGCGTGGCTGATGCGCACCGTGATGACCGAGCTGAGCGTCGCCCGCCGTGGTGGCCCGCGCCCGCCCCGGCCGCCGCGCCCACCGCGAGGACCGGTGTTCGGCCCCGAGGGCCCGCTGGGTCCGAACGGGCCGCTCGGCCCCGACGGTGTCTTCGGCCCGAACGGCGTGTTCGGTCCGAACGGACCGTTCGGTGACGAGGGCGTCTTCGGCCCCGACCGCGGCCGGGGAGACCGGGACCGCCGCCGGGACGACCGGGACCGCCGGCGCGACGACAAGGACCGGCGACGGGAAGACAAGGAACGGCGCCGTGGCGGACACGGTCCGGGCCAGCGACTGACGGGATGGGCAGAATGAGCGAGCACAGTGCGACCCAGTTGATCGACGACGAGAACGACCGGATCGATCGGATCCGGATCGAGATCGGCTCCGGGCTGATCGAGATCGGGCCGAACTCCGAGGGCGAGGGCACTGTGGTCTCGATGGAGGTCGAGGGTGACGACGAGGGCGTGATCTTCGAGGCCCACGACGGCGAGCTGATCATCGAGAGCCCGCGGAACGTCCGCCGGGGGCCGGAGATCACGGTCCGGATCGCGACCTCCGCGGTGCTCGACGCCCGGGTCAAGACCGGCTCCGGCGACATCACCGCCGAGGTTCCGCTCGGGGTGGCCAGGCTCGCGACCGGCTCCGGTGATGTCCAGCTGTCCCGGGTCGAGCAGGAGCTCGGCATCAACACCGGGAGCGGTGACGTCAAGGTCGAGCAGGCCGGCGGGGCCGTCCGGGCGAGCACCGGGTCCGGTTCGATCGACATCGAGGAGGCGGCCGACGCGCTCGGCCTGAGCACCGGCTCCGGCGACGTCACGATCGGCGACGCGTCCGGTCCGACGTCGGTCAAGGTCGGCTCGGGGGACATCACCATCGAGCGGATCCGCGACCACTCGGTCGCCACCTCCGGTTCCGGCGACGTCAAGGTCGAGATCGCCGACGGACCGAGCGTCCAGGCCGAGACGGCCCGCGGCGACGTACAGATCGGGGTTCCGGACGGGCTCCCGGCGTACCTGGACCTGAAGACGGTCACCGGACGGATCCGGTGTGACCTCGAGCCCGGCCAGAAGCCGGCCGAGGGGGAGCGCGCCCTGATGCTGCGGGCCCGCACCGTCTCCGGCGACATCACCGTCGTCAAGGTCTGACACCAGCACCACCCGCTCGAAGGTCCCGCCGACACGGCGGGACCTGGGCGAAGCACTGCCAAAAACCAGACAGCACGGGGATTACGCGAGGGGAGCACGATCATGATGACCGAACACGCAGAGGTTGCCCGTTACCGCGTCGCCGAGCAGGTGCGCGCCGCCGAGGCCAGGGCCCAGTTGCACGAAGGCAGGGAACGCACCACCCCTCGGGCGGGGCTGGCGGGCGTACTGCGCCGGCTGGCCGACAAGCTGGAGCCGACGTCGCGCCGGCTGACGGAGCCGGCCGCCCGGGCGATCACCGAGCCGCAGGCCCGGCACCGCGGGACCGGCCTCTCGATCGTCCGGTGACCGGTACGCCGATCAACGGCGCCGCGCTCCTCGCGCTGCTCGTCCGCCTGGGGCTCGTCGGGGCGCAGCGCCGCCGGTAGAACTGCAGCTTCCTGCAACGCCTGTGGATAACTCCCCTGGCAGACCCACGGACACTGCTAGCGTTCAGGCGATCATTCTCGGTCGACCTGGGAGAGAAACCAACGATGTTGCGTCCGATGGTGGCAACTACAGCTGTCACCGCAGCCCTGATTCTGGTGGCCGGTTGCGGTGGCAACGACAAGAAGTCCGACGCGGGCTCCGACAGCAACGGCAACCAGCCCAACAGCTCCGCCTCGCCCACGGCCCCGAGCATCCCGACCTTCGACCCGCCGAAGGGCTTCGCGATCGGCGCGGCCTACCCGGTGCTCAAGTCCGAGCAGTACTCCTACGACGGAGCCGAGATGGGCATCGTCGGCAAGGTGGTCGTGACCAGCTCCATCACGGGCCTCACCGGCCGCGATGTCACCGATCCGACCAAGTCCTGGACGGTCAAGGCGACCCCGGCAACCACCACGAAGATCAACAAGGCGGTGAAGCCGCAGGCCGTGAAGGTCGACGGCAAGGACGTCGCGGTCGCGATCTACTCCGAGACCGACAAGGGCAACGGCACCCAGAAGCCGCAGGGCCTGGTGGTGATCCAGTGGATCGACGTGGCGACCGGCGACAAGATCGCCGAGATCTCGTCGAAGACCGCGTACGACACCGCCTCGATCGGCAACGTGGCGTACGACGTCGAGAGCGGCCAGGTCGTCGTCGGGACCGGGGGAGCGGCCCGCGCGGGTGGCGGCTCGGTGCCTGTCACGCTGTTCGCCGACCCGGCGACGAAGAAGGTCACGCCGGTGCCGGGGATCTCGCCGGCCGCGGTGCACGACGGCGCGATCGTGGGTTCGACCGAGCCGTCGTCGACCAACGCCAACGATGCCTCGATGGCGCTCGCGGACGGCCCGAGCGGGAAGGTCACGAAGAAGGTCGGCCCGCTGCAGACGGGCTACGAGAACCTGGCAGGTGGCAGCAAGCACGCCTACTTCAAGGGTTCGAAGTACATCAGCTACGAGAAGGGGTGGTCGCTCGGGCTGTACGCCGTCGATCTCTCGACAGGTGCGGTGACCACCACCCCGCTGCCGCCGATCCAGGACAGCACCCAGGACTCGGCCCTGATCTGCGACTACGACGCGGCGACCTCAGTTGTCTGCACCGGGAAGACGGGTTCCCCGGGAGTCGCCACGATCATCGGGCTCGACGACACCAGCGGCAAGAAGGTTTGGGGCTTCACGGACGATTCCGGCAACCGCAACGTGCCGGACGTGACCGCGGCGTACCACGGTGTCTTGTACGCGCAGACCGAGGCGCAGGCGGTGCTGATCGACGCGAAGACCGGCGCCGACCTGCCCAGCAAGGCCCCGTCCGGCAGCTCGAGCGCCAGCCCGTCCACGGGTGACTCGCCGTCGGACGGTGACAGCCCGACCGCCGGTGACACGCCGTCCGACGGTGACACTCCGTCCGACAGCGGCACCCCCTCGGACGGCAGCTCTCCCGGCAACGGCGACCTGGGTCTTTGGGCAGGCAAGCTGGATTCGCCCGAGTCCGTCTCGCCGTACGGCGGCGTCTTCAAGCAGGCGCCACACGGTGACTACAGCGTCACCAGCGAGCTCGATTCGGTCTGCATCTTCCTGAAGGCGACCGCCTGATCGATCGACCAGAAGGGGCCCGGGCGTACTGCCCGCGGCCCCTTTTCGGTGCTCAGATGTCGGTACGGTGGAAGTTCTTGAAGGAGCGGGACGGGGTCGGGCCGCGCTGGCCCTGGTACCGCGAGCCGTACTTCGCGGAGCCGTACGGGTTCTCGGCGGGGGAGGACAGCCGGAAGAAGCACAGCTGGCCGATCTTCATCCCGGGCCAGAGCTTGATCGGGAGCGTCGCGACGTTCGACAGCTCGAGCGTCACGTGGCCGGAGAAGCCCGGGTCGATGAAGCCGGCCGTGGAGTGCGTGAGCAGGCCGAGACGGCCCAGCGACGACTTGCCCTCGAGGCGCGCGGCCACGTCGTCGGGCAGCGTCACCAGTTCGTACGTCGATCCCAGGACGAACTCACCGGGATGCAGTATGAACGGTTCACCGCCGTCGGGCTCCACCAGCCGGGTCAGGTCCGGCTGTTCCTCGGCGGGGTCGATGTGCGGGTACCGGTGGTTCTCGAAGACCCGGAAGAACCGGTCCAGCCGTACGTCGACACTCGACGGCTGCACCATCGCAGCATCGAACGGATCCAGCTGGACCCGTTTCGCGTCGAGCTCGGCCAAAATGTCACGGTCGGAGAGCAGCACGGTCGCACGTTAGCAGCGTGCTGCTCATCCGCACAGCTTCGGTGCCTGTGATCCGGGTGCCTGGTGGTGGGTCGTCCGGAGCCCTCAGCTCTCCGGCGGGGCCGCACCACCAAGACCAGGGCCCGAGGCAACTATCGTCAGTTGGCGAGCTTGTTGAACTTCGACACCTGGGTGGCGAAGGTCTTCACCTGCGACGGGGACCAGTCCTTGAGCAGGTCCTCGATCACCTTGTGCCGCTTCTTCCGGGCCGCGGTCAGCTTGCGCTTGCCGGCCGCGGTCAGCGTCAGCAGGGTCGCGCGCGCGTCCGACTTGTCGGCCGCCCGCTTCAGCAGACCCTCCTCCTCCAGGCGCGCACAGGCCCGGCTGACCGGTCCCTTGTCCACCTCGAGCGCTGCCACCAGGTCGGCCATCCGCACCGGCGCCAGCTCTTCCACGTGGTTCAGCAACGCGTACTGTGCCGGCTCGAGATCCGGGTGCGCCTCGTCGGACAGCGTCCGCTGCAGACCGCGCAGCCGGCGTGCCAACGTGACGAGCTCCTTCTCGAGATTGTCGACCGCGTCAGTTGTGTCTGTTGCCACCGTTCACCCCTTCATCCAGTTGCCCCGCAACCATCTCGCCCGGTCCAGGACCGGATCCTCACATGCGTCGAATGTTGCCCCCGGCAACGCGTTCTAATCTGCCAGAAGATGACGAACCTGCCCAGTCCTGAACGTACCCTTTGTGAAAAACTGCCCAAGAAGCCCGGGTGCAAACCGTCCGTAGCGGTCTTTTCGATGCATTCGGCCACCTTTTCCGGGTATCCCACTGACGCCGCAGCAAACTCGCCCGGCAGCGGCCCCCGGAGCGAGCCGATCGGCGGGCTCCGGTGCGCGCAACCGGGCCGGTCCGGCGCGCGGACCCGGCGTGCTCCCCGGCCCCGGGATCGGCTATGCTCGTCCCCGTCGCCGGGCGACCGGCCGCGCGGGTGTAGTTCAATGGCAGAACATCAGCTTCCCAAGCTGACAGTGCGAGTTCGATTCTCGTCACCCGCTCCATTTGTCAGAACATGAGCCCCGGTCCTGCGGACCGGGGCTTCGTCGTGTCGCGCCGTCGATGAAGTGGATCAAACGGTTGACCCAGGCAAGGGGTCGAGACTGTTGCCTGGGTCAACTTTTCGGTGGGTGGCGGGTCAGGCGGTGTTGCCGGTGCTGATTGCGGTGTAGGCCGCGTCGCCGATCCAGGGCTGGTCGATGACCCACAGTTTGCCGGGCTGGAATTCCGGTACGTCGAAGTTGCACATGACCCAGCCGCCGTCGGCGCCGCGGGTGTTCAAGCACTCCCGGCCCCAGTGGCTGTGGCTCGGGTCCGACTTGATGGTGGCGGCGACGGAATGGCCGTTCGTCTTCGTGTCCTTCACCCAGACCCGGTCGCCGTAGGACGCGAAGCACGCCTTCGCGCCGGTCACCGATACGCACCAGACGTCCCAGCCGTTCTCGGCCGGGGGCGGTCCGCTCGGTACGCCTGTTGCTGCCGACGCGGTCGCGGTGGTTCCGGCCGTGATCAGCGCCACGGCCGCGGCGCCGCCGAGCAGCACTCGCCTCACCCTGCTCATAATCTCTCCAAGATTCACATAGTTCTGAATATTCACCTACAAGTGAGATTCAATCACGGGAGGAGGCGAGGCTCTGATGGCGTCCGTGCTGGAGTGACGGCGGTCACGGATGTTCGGCAGCGATCCCGCGGGTGGCTGCGAGATGCGCCAGCTCGACGCGGGACCGGATGCAGAGCTTGGCGAACACGTGCCGTAGGTGTGTGTTGACCGTGTACGGCGACAGGTAAAGGCGCTCGGCGACCTCGCGGTTCGTGGCTCCCCGCGCCACCAGGCCGACCACCGCGAACTCCGATTCGGTGAGCTCTGGCCAGTCGGGAGCCGAACGCGGGCCGCTGGCCGCCGGTCGTACGCCGCGAGCGCGCAGCATGCTGCGTACCCGAGAGGCGTCCCGCTCGGCGCCGGCCTGGGTATAGGCGGCGAGCGCGGACTCCAGCAGTGCCACGGCCTCGCCCGCCCGAGCGTCCGGAAGGAGCCGGCCGGCATCCTCGAGCACAGCCGCCCGAACCAGAGGGCGGGGATCCGTCTCGCTGCAGGCCACTGCTTGCAGCGCGATGTCCGGGTCGCTGTCGAGGATCGCCCGGGCGTGCAGAGCAGCGCATTGCAGCATCGGGAAGTCCGGATGCTGCGCCGAGAAGTCCTCCACGCGGGCGACCACGTCCTTCGCCTCCGCACGTCGGTCCGCGTCGAGCAGGATGCGGGTGAGTGCGGCCGAGTCGGCGTACATCCGTGGGTTGCTTGCCGAGAGCAGGTCCGCGCCCAATGGATCGAGTACGTCTCCGCCAGACTGTGCGGCTGCTGCTGGATCGCCGTCCGCGTCGGCCGCCAGCGCCATCAGCCAGGCTCCGAGACGGCGGCTGAATGGAGACTCCTGTGCCTCGCAGAGCCGGGCCGCGGATCGGCGGGCCTGGGCGACTCCTGCCGGGTCCCCGGTGTGCAGTGCCACCCTGCCGAGGATGTAGAGGCAGACGTGGTTGATGTAGCCGTAGCTCCCGTCGCCGATCTCGTCGGCCATCTCGATGGTCGCCTCGGCGTCGCTCCGGGCGTCAGCGAGGTGCCCGGCGGCGAACATCGCCCGGCACCGCACCATCGACCAGATCCGGAGGTGCGCCGAGACCCCGGCCTGCTGGGCGGCGTTCATCCCGGCGTCGATGAGCGCGAACGCCTCGTCGAGACGGGCCAGCATGATGAAGAACAGTGCCTTCCACGCATCGGCGAGCCACAGCCGCACGGCCAGGCGGTCGGTGGCGGCCTGCCCGGCGAGCGCCTCGTCGATCAGTCGGACGGCCTCCCGCCAGCAGCCGCGCGCGAGCGCCTGCGTAGCGCGCGGGAGCAGCGTGACCACCTCGTTGGCCGGGTCACCGGTCGACCGCGCGCTGTCGACGGCGTCCTGCACGGCCCGGCCTGCGCCGGCGACGTCGCCACACAGGTCGAGCCCCAGCGCCAGGAACGACTGCAGCTGGGTTCGCAGCGTCACGGGTACGCCGGACAACCGCAGCCCACGCTGCGACTGCTCGACCACGTCGATGGACTTGTACTGCATCGAAAGCATCGCGAGGCTGAGCCGTGCTTCGGCCTCCGCCGCCGGATCGACCAGGTCCTCCGGCGCGGCCGTCATCAGTCCCACCGCCTCCGCCGCCTTCCCGGCATGCACCAGGTAGGCAAGGGTCTCGGCGGTCAGCGGACCGCGACTGGGATCACCGCGCGGCGCCAGGTCCAGGGCCCGCCGGCTGAGGGTGCCCGCGACCGTCGGCGAGACCCGCGCTGTCTCCGCGGCGGCCCGGCGCAGGATCGCGATCGCATCGGCGTCCCCGGGCTGAGCCACCTCCAGGACATGGTCGGCGACGTCCGACGGCGGAGCGCCGTTCTGGAGCATCACGTCGATCGCGCGACGGCGCAGACTGCGCTTCACGGTCCTGGGCAGCGTCGCGGCGACAGCCTCGCGGACCAGATCGTGCCGGAACGCGACCCGATCGCCGTCCTCCGCGATCAGGCCGGCGGCCAGAGCTTCGCGCAGCGCGCCGAGGATCGCGGCCGGTGTGGTGCCGACGAGCCCGGCCAGCTCGTCGGCCGAGAACCGCCGGCCCAGTACGCAGGCCATCTGCAGCACGTCGTACGCCTCGACGGACAGCCGCGCCAGCTGCTGGTTCACGGAATCGACGAACCGCAAGGGGATCCGGGTCCCGGTGAGTCGGGCGACACCGTCGTCGACCGCTACCGACTTCTCCTCGCGCATCCCGCGCAGCAACTCGGTCAGCAGGAACGGCTGTCCTCGAACTCCACCGAGCACCTTGAGCAGCGCCGCATCGGGCCTACCGCCGAGCAGGTCCTCGGCGACCTCAGCCACCGAGCTCCGGTCCAGGAGATCCAACGCGATCGTTCGTGCACCGGCCGCCTCCAACCGGTTGAGCGCACCCCGTGCCGCGCCGGACAGGTCGGTGGACCGGGCTGCCAGCAGCCAGAGGATCCGGTGCGTGGTGAGCTGCCGCGGCAACGTGCCGAGGGCCGCAAGGGTTGCCGCGTCGGCCCATTGCACGTCGTCGATCGAGATCAGTACGGGTGCGTGAAGTGCCGCGCGCTCCAGGGACTCCTGCAGTTCCCGGAGGAGCCAGAATCGCTGGTCGGGCGACTGACTGAGGTCACGGAGCAGTGCGGGATCCACCGGTGCGTCGTGTGCGGACACGAGTGCTTCGAGCAACGGGCCGAGCGGGATCACCTGCGTCGCGGCGTCGCCCGTGCCGTGGAAGACGCGGATCCCGTGCAGCCTGGCCAGGTCGCCGACTGCATCGAGGAGCGCGGTCTTGCCCATGCCGGCTGCGCCGGTGATGAGCACCGTGCCGCCACGACCGCCCCGGACGTCGTCGATCACGTCGCGTAGCGCCTCGATCTCGTCCTGCCGCCCACGCAGCGGGAGGCCGGGCTGCGGTTCGCTACGCACGCACAGATTCATCTGCGGCCTGCCCTCGGGTCATCAGATCGTGGCAGTCTGCGCGGTCTCCTTGCCCCCTGCGACCGCGGCCCGTCCAGCCTAGGACGGGCCGCGCAGCACCCGCATCCGTTGTTTGCCTAGCAACGCGGCGCCCCCGGATGCCGTCAGGACCGGTAGACCTCGAGCTCGACGATGCGGGGAGTACGTGTAGTCGTTGCCCGTCGAGGCTCTATCGTTTGGCGGCATGAGCTACCAGCAGCAGCCGCCGCAGTTCCAGCCGCAGGGTCCGCAGTTCCAGCCGCAACAGCAGTACCCGGCCCCGGGGCCGATGGGGTTGTTGCAGCTGACTGTTCAGGGCAGCGCGATGACGTCCAACATGATTCCGCCGACGGTGCACCTGAACGGCTACTCGGTCCCGGTCAAGTACGGTCGGAACGACATCCCGGTCCCTGCTGGGCCGCTGCACATCGACATCCACGCGCAGTGGATCCTCACCTACGGGAAGGCCGCGCTGGACTGCACGGTGCAGCCGAACCAGGCGGTGCCGGTGTTCTACGCGTCGCCGTACCACCAGTTCTCGTCCGGGAGCATCGGGCACAGCCCGGTGAAACGCAAAGGGATCGGCGGGCTGTTCGTTTTGGTCGCGGTCGTGGTCGCCGTGGTCCTGCTGGCGACCCTGCTCGGCGCGCTCGGCTGAGGGCGGTTCGAGTTCGCGGCGCTCAGTTCCCGTAGGCCTCGAGTTCGACGATGCGGGAGTAGGTGTGGTCGTTGCCGTCCAGGCAGAGGATGCGGACGGCGTCGGCCTGCACCGGAGCGAAGGTCGAGGTGACATGACCGGCGGTGTTGCCGCGGACCTGGGCGACGGTCTGCCACGCGCCACCGACCTGCACCTGGACGTCCCAGTCCTTCAGGCCGTTCGCCTTGGCCGGGTACTTCGCCGAGTCGAGCGTGTAGAGCTCGACGCGGCCGACGGCTGCGGGTGCGGACAGCGCGACGTCGTAGGTGTCAGGGAACGCTGCGCGGGTGCCGTCGTTCCACCCGGTCAGCGTGTCCCAGTGCTCGGAGTCCTTGTCGCCGTCGACCGCGCCACAGAGGGTGAAGTTGCCGTGCGTGGACGACGCGGTCGCCTGCTCGCCCAGTACGAGGTTGTCGCCGGCGCCCTTCGGCGGCAGCGGCTCGACCGTCACCGGAACCGTCACCCGCGTCCGGTCGACCTCGAGCCCGATCTTGTACGAGCCCGGCTTGGCGTCCCGCGGTACGCGGACCTCGACCGGTGCGGACACGGGCTGATCCGGGTCGACCGCGGGCAGCCACGACGAGAAGAGCGTGCGGGACAGCTGCAGTGGACCGGTGGGCTGCAGCGTCAGGTCGGCGTACCGGTCCTGCTTGCCGGTGTTGGTCATGGTCAGGTTGAGCGTGCCGGGCAGGCACGGGAGCCCGACGACGCTGAGCTGCTCCGGCGCGACGCCGACCCCCACGCTGGAAGTTGCCGAAGGCATCGAACTGGAGCCGAGCAGGGCGGCGGCGACGAGCGTGCCGGCCGCGATGACGGTCTGCCGGGGGATCCTCATTGCTGTACCTCCGCGATTCCGGGGCGGCCGTCCTCGACGAGGAGCTTGGCGCGGGTGCTGACGGTGCCGTTCTGGACCGACACCTTGTCGACGACGCGATAGTCGGAGATCCACCGCTGCGGCGTGATCGTGCAGCTGACGTAGCCGCGCTGGAAGTTGCCGAACTTCAGGTGCGGGTTCTCGCGCAGCAACGTCGCCCCGCCGGCGTCCAGGTCCTCACCGTCGATGCCGGACGTGATCGACGTACCGACGAACTCCGCGCCGACCGTCGCGGACGACGGATCCGTGAAGTCGAGCTTCAGGTCCGACGCCACACTGCGGTGCAGATCGCCCGCGATCGACACCAGGTTGCGGACCTTGCGTTGCGCGGCACCGCCGAGGATCCGGTTCCGGGAGGCCTCGTACCCGTCCCAGGTGTCCATCGGGACGAGCACCTCCGGCCCGTCCTTGGTGTCCAGCCGGGCGATCGCGGTCTGGTGCGCGAGCACGTTCCAGCGCGTCTGCGACGCCGACCACCCGTCGAGCAGCCACTTCTCCTGCGCCTCGCCGGTGATCGTGCGCGCCGGGTCGGCCGTCTCCGGACCCGGCGCCTTGGTCCCGTCGCCGTACGCCTGGTCGGAGCGGTACTGGCGGGTGTCGAGCACGTTGAACTCCGCAAGCCGTCCGTACCTGATCCGCCGGTACAGCTGCATGTCCGGGCCCTTGGGCAGTTGCGCGAGCCGCAGCGGCATGTGTTCCCAGTACGCGCGGAACGCGTTCGCGCGTCGTACCAGGAACTGCGCCGGCGGCGCGCTCGGATGCGCGGCGTCCGCCCAGTTGTCGACCACCTCGTGGTCGTCGAGCGTCACCACCCACGGCGCGACCGCGTGCGCATGCTGCAGATCAGGGTCCAGCTTGTACGCCGCGTAGCGCTGCCGGTACTCGTCCAGCGTCACGGTCTGCTGGGTGATGTACGGCTCGTTCGAGTGCGGCCGGATGCCGCGGTCGATGCCGAACTCGTAGATGTAGTCGCCGAGGAAGAACACCACGTCGTGGTCGCGTTGCGCGAGGTCGGCGTACGCCGTGTACCAGCCCTCCCACCACGCCTGGCAGGACGCGAACGCCAGCGAGAGCTCGGGAACCACCGCGTCGTACGCGGGCGCGGTCTTGGTCCGGCCGACCGGGCTGAGTTGCCCGTTCACGCGGAAGCGGTACCAGTAGTGCCGCCACGGACGCAGCCCGCGGACGTCGACGTGGACCGAATGGCTCGACTCCGGCTGGGCCTTCGCCGTCCCGCTGCGCACGACCCGGCGGAACTGATCGTCCTCCGCGACCTGCCACTGGACCTCGACCGGCCGCCGGTCCATCCCGCCGAACGGCGCGAGCGGATCGGGGGCCAGCCTTGTCCAGATCACCACCGCGTCCGGCAACGGGTCGCCGGACGCCACACCGAGCGTGAACGGGTCCCGCCGGTCCGGGCGGCCGGTCCAGCCGGCCGCCGCCGACCGGACCTCCGGGAGGCTGCCGCTCAGCGCGAGCGCCGCCGCTGCCCCGCTGACGGTGAGGAACTTACGTCGAGTACTCAACATCGGCATCCACCCACCCGATCATCCCGAGGTGATCACATCCGTAACGAGAGATTACGAGAAGTTCACACGTACGAGTGGGAAAGTGGCCGATATCGGTCGTTACTTCACGATCTTGCTCGCCGGCGGCGCGGTGATGTGCACCGGCTTGTTGTAGTCGGTCATGTTCATCACCATCGACACGCCGCTCAGGTCGAACGTCATCCGCCGGACCAGGTGGGCCTTGTCCAGCCACATCGAGTAGGTCAGCGTCTTCGGCAGCTCGGCCGGGACCTTCTTGCCTTGGGCCGCCAGCGCCTTCGCGGTGTTCACGGTCACGGCGTACCGCTCGAGCTGCTGCCCGCCGATCGTCTCGGTGCGGACGAACTTGACGCCGACCATGGACTTGTCGAAGGACTTGTAGATCTTTGTCGGGTCGCCGCCCTCGATCAGCTCGCTGAGCTGGCCGTTCAGACCGGAGGCGAACTTCTTGTACTTCCCGGCCGGCGTGAGCCCGGGGATCGAGAGGTACGCGGTGTTCTTGATGACGACGATCTTCGCGGTGTTGCCCTGGAACGCGGGGCCGGACATCTCCATCGACATCGCGACCGGGTTCGTGGTCTGGAACCCGTCCATCGTCATCAGGGGCGAGCCATTGGCGGTGACCGTGCCGACGGTGTGCCAGGCCTTCTGCTTGCCGATCGCCGACGTCATCGCCGGGACGAACGTAACCCGGTTCAGGTGCGCGACCGGTGCCGGCTGGACCGGATCGGCGGCCTTGGTGGTGGCTGGCTGCGGCGCGGATGAGATGGCTGCCGGCGACGGCTTGTAGCCGGTGGCCTTCGGGTCGCTGTTGCCGCAGGCGGCCAGGCCGAGAGCGAGTGGTACGGCGGCCGCAGTGGCGACGGCATGGCGGAACTTCATGATGCGGATTCCTCCCCAGGTGATGCAGACGGTGGATCTTAAGGTCCGGACCGCCTGAGGAGGAAGTGGTTTGCAGCTAGTTGCAGGTCAGCTTTCGCCGCGCTTTACAGAGGCCAGGAGAAGTTGTGCGACGTCCTGGACCTCGACGGACTCGCGGGCCGAGCCGTCGGCCTGCTTTGCGGTGAGGCCGTCGGACAGCATCACCCGGCAGAACGGGCAGCCGGTCGCGATCTTGTCGGCTCCGGTCTCGACCGCCTCGGTCGTGCGGTTGAGGTTGATGCGGCTGCCGATCTTCTCCTCCATCCACATCCGTGCGCCGCCCGCGCCGCAGCAGAACGACTTCGTCTGGTTCCGCGGCATCTCGGCGAACTCGGCGCCCGGGATGATGTCGAGCAGTTCGCGCGGGGCGTCGTACACCTGGTTGTGGCGACCGAGGTAGCACGGGTCGTGGTACGTGATCTTCTGGCCGTTGAGCGTGCTGTCGGCCGCCGCGACCGGGGTGAGCTTGCCGTCCCGGACCAGCCGGTTGAGCAGCTGGGTGTGGTGGATGACGTCCAGCTCCACGCCGAGCTGTGAGTACTCGTTCTTCAGCGTGTTGAAGCAGTGCGCGCAGGTCGAGACGACCTTGCGCACCTTGGTCTCCTTGAAGACCTCGGCGTTCTGCATCGCGAGCTGCTGGAACACGAACTCGTTGCCGGACCGTCGCGCCGGGTCGCCGGTGCAGGTCTCGCCGTCACCCAGTACGGCGAACGTCACGCCCGCGATGTTGAGCAGTTCGGCAACGGCCTGTGTGGTCTTCTTCGCGCGGTCCTCGAACGCGCCGGCGCAACCGACCCAGAACAGGTACTCGACCTCGTCCAGCGACTCGACGTCGGTGCCGACCTGCTTGACCTCGAACGGCAGGTCCTTGGCCCAGTCCATCCGGCCGGACGGGTTCATGTTCCACGGGTTGCCCTTGTTCTCCAGGCCCTTGAACAGCCCGTTGAGCTCGGACGGGAACGACGACTCGATCAGCACCTGGTACCGGCGCATGTCCATGATCGCGTCGACGTGCTCGATGTCGACCGGGCACTGCTGTACGCAGGCACCACACGACGTGCAGGCCCACAACGCCTCTTCGTCGATGACCGCGACGTCTGCGGGTCCGACCAACGGCTTCTCCTGCTCGTCGAGCACCAGTTGCGAGAGCGACTTGCGGCTGTCGTCGTCGCTCGCGAGCAGGTACGGCGCCTTGGCGTACGCGTGCTCGCGCAGCCCCATCATGATCAGCTTCGGCGAGAGCGGCTTGTCGGTGTTCCACGCCGGGCACTGCGACTGGCAGCGGCCGCACTCGGTGCAGGTGGTGAAGTCGAGCAGGCCCTTCCAGGTGAAGTCCTCGACCTTGCCGACGCCGAGCGCCGCGTCCTCGTCCAGTTCCTCGATGTTCTCGAAGTCGATCGGGGCGCCGTTCACCATGATCGGCTGCAATGCGCCGAGCGCCGTACCACCGTCGGCGTTGCGCTTGAACCAGATGTTCGGCCAGGCGGTGAACCGGTGCCAGGCGACGCCCATCGTGGCGTTCAGCGAGATCGTGATCATCCAGGCGAACGAGATCAGGATCTTGAGCATCGCGACCAGGTAGACCGCGTTCTCGAGGCCGTGCTCGGACAGGCCGCCGAAGATCCCGCTGCCGAGGAAGAACGTCATCGGGAAGTGGAACTTCTCGCCGTCGCCGAGCTGGTACTCCAGGCCGCGCAGCGCGAGGATGCAGACCAGGACGCCGAGGATCGTGTACTCGACGTAGTACGCCTGCCAGGACGTCGAGCCGTAGAACCGGGAGGAACGCGGGTTGTCGCCCTTCGGCAGGTGCAGCAGCCGGTAGATCATCAGGCCGACGATCGAGACCAGGCCGGTCCAGGTGAGCGCCTCGCTGACCCACTCGAACACGAACCAGTGCCCGATGATCGGCAGCGCCCAGTGCGGCTCGAACAGCTGGCCGAACGCGGTCACCAGGGTCAGGAACAGCCCGATGAACCCGAACGCGACGAACCAGTGCATCACCCCGATGTGGCTCCACTGCAGCATCCGGGTGTGGCCGACACTCTCCTTGAGGAGCGTGACGGTCCGCTTGCCGGGGTTGTCGGTCCGGCCGGCCGGCTGCCCGAGCTTGATGACGGACACGATGTGCCCGATCGTCTTGCCGAACAGCGCGACGGCGACCAGAGTCACCGCGAGCGAGACGACGATGGCGAGGATCTGCATACCAGCGATGTTATTGGTTGGTTACTCGCGAGTCATGTGCATGCGGCCCTCATCACGCCCGCGTGTCCCGGATCACTCAGTCTCACTCAGTCGAGCAGGCGGTGCAGGCGGGCGGTTACCGCAGGGTGGCGGGGGTCGGCGACGGGGAGGGTGGTGTCGAGGGTTTCGAAGATTTCCAGGTCTTCGGCGCCGGTGGGGGTTTGGGCGAAGCGCCAGAGCAGGTCGGGGTTCGCGGCGTCGAGGACGGCGCGGCGGACGGTGGCGTCGAGTTCGTCGCGTTCGGAGCGGAGGGCCGGGGCGTCGGAGCGGGCGAGCAGCGGACCGGCGTACAGGTCGAGGGCCTTGGTCAGGTTGCCGCTGCGGAGGGCCTTTTGTACGTCGGTGACGTCGCCGGTCACATCGGCGATGATCCGGTACGGCTTCGTGTCCAGCACGCCGCCACCGAGCAGCGTGCGCAGCCGGTGCATCTCGCCGCGGACCGTGGTCGGGTTGCCCTCGTCGCCGTACAGCTGGAGCATCAGTTGCTCGGCGGTCAGGCCGGACGGATGCAGTAACAACAGTGCGAGTACTTCCGCACGCCGCAACGTCAGCGCGATCTCGCGGCCGCCGACGACCGCGATCGGCTGCCCGGATCCGAGCAGCTTCAACCGCAAGGACGGGCGCGAACGGCGGACCGGCGTGCCGGGCATCCGCAGCAGGAAGCCCTCGTCCAGTCGCTCGACGAGTCCCTCGCGGCCGTCGCCCAGATCGATCCGTTCGGCGCCGTCCGGTACGACGAGGCGGTCGGGCAGCCATTCGAGCGGCTGGACCGCGAGCACGCGGCCGCTCGGGGTCAGCAACGCACCGGGGGCTTCACCGAGCGCCATCAGGTACCGCATGTTGCGGGCGCGGAGCATCTCGTCGGCGGCGGCCATCCGTACCTTCAACTGTCCTTCGGCGAGCTGGGCCGCGGCGGTGACCAGCGCGACCATCGCCGGGTGGACGGTACGCAGCGGGCCGGAGACGTCGACCGCACCGAGCAGCTTCCCGGTGTCGGGGTCGTGCACGGGCGCGGCGGCGCAGGTCCATTCGTGGATGCGGCGGACCAGATGCTCGGCGGAGTGGATCTGTACGGGTCCGCCGACCGCGAGCGCCGTACCCATGCCGTTGGTGCCGATCTTGTCCTCGGACCACACCGCGCCCTCGGACAGGGCGATCCGGTCGGCCGTCCGCTTCACGGCGGAGGCGCCCTCGCGCCACAGGATCATGCCCTGCGCGTCGGTGACGATCATGATGTGCGACGCCTCGTCGGCGATCGTGGTCAGCGTCTGCCGGAGCACCGGGAGGACGGCGCGCAGCGGGTGGTTGTTGCGCAGTTCCTCGACCATCCGCTGCTCGAGGATCATCGGCGGGAGGTCGAGGTCCGGATCGACCGCGGCGGCGAGAGAGCGTTCCCAGGACGCGGCGACCAGCGGTCTCGGGTCGGCCGCGGCCGGGCTGCCGCCGAGCACCTCGTCGTACAGCCCGCTCAGCCGGCGGGCCCGCTCCCGTTCGTCCATCCAACCTCACTCAACACTGCAACGTCCATGCAACGCGGCGGACCTTAGGTTCGCCTCCAACGTCGGATCCGTTGGAGGACCTATGACGATCTTCGCAGCTCCCGGGCAGGATGGCAGCCCGGTCGCGTACAAATCGCGCTACGACCACTACATCGGCGGCGAGTGGGTCCCGCCGGTCAAGGGTGGGTACTTCGAGAATCCGACCCCGGTCACCGGCGAGACGTTCACCGAGATCGCCCGCGGTACTGCCGCGGACGTCGACGCCGCGCTGGACGCCGCGCACGGTGCCGCGCCGGCCTGGGGCCGGACGTCGCCGGCCGAACGGGCGAACATCCTGAACAAGATCGCCGACCGGATGGAGGCGAACCTCGAACTGCTCGCGGTCGCCGAGAGCTGGGACAACGGCAAGGCGGTGCGCGAGACGCTGGCCGCCGACCTGCCGCTGGCGATCGACCACTTCCGGTACTTCGCCGGTGCGCTGCGGGCCCAGGAGGGTTCGGTGTCGGTGATCGACGACGACACCATCGCGTACCACTTCCACGAGCCGCTCGGCGTGGTCGCGCAGATCATCCCGTGGAACTTCCCGATCCTGATGGCGGTCTGGAAGCTGGCGCCCGCGCTCGCGGCCGGCAACGCCGTCGTCCTGAAACCGGCCGAACAGACGCCCGCCTCCATCCACGTACTGCTCGAACTCGTCCACGACCTGCTGCCGCCGGGCGTGCTGAACGTGGTCAACGGGTTCGGCGTCGAGGCCGGCAAACCGCTTGCCTCAAGCAACAGAGTTGCGAAGGTCGCGTTCACCGGCGAGACCACGACCGGCCGGCTGATCATGCAGTACGCGTCCGAGAACATCATCCCGGTGACGCTCGAGCTCGGCGGCAAGAGCCCGAACGTGTTCTTCGCCGACGTCGCGTCCTCGAAGGACGACTTCTACGACAAGGCGCTCGAGGGCTTCGCGATGTTCGCGCTGAACCAGGGCGAGGTCTGTACCTGTCCGTCGCGGGCGCTGATCCAGTCGTCGATCTACGACGGCTTCCTGGCCGACGCGACGGCGCGGACGCAGGCGATCAAGCTCGGCAACCCGCTGGACACCGACACGATGATGGGCGCGCAGGCGAGCAACGACCAGTACGAGAAGATCCTCGCCTACATCGGGATCGGCAAGGAAGAGGGCGCCCGGGTGGTCACCGGTGGCGCCAAGGCCGAGCTGGACGGCGACCTCGCGGGTGGGTTCTACATCCAGCCGACGATCTTCGAGGGCGACAACAAGATGCGGATCTTCCAGGAGGAGATCTTCGGCCCGGTCGTCTCGGTGACCCGGTTCGACGACTACGCCGACGCGATGAAGATCGCCAACGACACGCTGTACGGCCTCGGTGCGGGCGTCTGGTCGCGCGACATCAACACGGCGTACCGGGCCGGCCGCGAGATCCAGGCCGGCCGGGTGTGGACGAACAACTACCACGCCTACCCGGCGCACGCGGCGTTCGGCGGGTACAAGAACTCCGGCATCGGCCGCGAGAACCACAAGATGATGCTCGACCACTACCAGCAGACCAAGAACCTGCTGGTCAGCTACAGCCCGTCGAAGCTCGGCTTCTTCTGATGCCTGAGAAGGTCCTGCTGACCGAGGCGGCGGAGGAGTTGCTCCGCCGCCTCACCGAGATGCACGGCCCGCTGATGTTCCACCAGTCCGGTGGTTGCTGCGACGGCAGCTCGCCGATGTGTTACCCGGACGGTGAGTTCCGAACGGGGGCGGCGGACGTGCATCTCGGCGCTCTCGAGGTCGACGGCCTCGAGCAGCCGATCGGCTTCTGGATGTCCGCCAACCAGTACGAGTACTGGAAACACACCCAACTCACCGTCGACGTGGTGAAAGGCCGCGGCAGCGGATTCTCCGTGGAGGCCCCCGAAGGCGTCCGCTTCCTGATCCGCTCCCGCCTCTTCACCGACCAAGAGTCCGCCGAACTGGGACTTCTCTGACGAACGCCGCCCGTCCGGTGGCGTTGCCGGGCGGTCGGCGTTCCCTTCTGTGCTGTTGACAGATCCTTTCAGGACCGAAAGGCTGATTCGGAAAGATCTTTCCGAATGTGTTGCCCTTCCGCCTGAGGTGACTCGCCATGAGATCTGTCCGTACGTCGATGACCGCTGCGCTCGCGGTGCTCTCGCTCCTGATCGCCCCGACGGCGATCGCCGCGGAGCCGTCAGCACCCGCGGAGCCGGCAGTACCCGCCCCGGTACCGGAACCTGCGTCGGCGGGCGGGCCGGCTCGGGAGGCGTTGGTTCGGCTGGTCGGGGCGCGGGTTGCTGGGCAGGTTGTGTTGGAGGGGGTTGATCGGGGGGCCGGGAAGGACTTCTTTCGGGTGGGGGCGGTCGGGGGGAAGCTGCTGATCGCGGGTAGTACGCCGGCTGTGCAGTTGGCTGGGTTCGGGTGGTACTTGCGGCATGTTGCGCATGCTGACATCGAGCTCGAGGGTGAGCAGTTGAAGTTGCCCGCGAGGTTGCCGCTGCCGGCGGAGCCGATCGAGCAGCGCGCTTCTGTCGACAATCGGTTTGCGCTCAATGACACCAACGAGGGGTACGCGGGGCCGTACCTCAGTTGGGCGCAGTGGCAGCGCAGGATCGACGTACTGGCGTTGCACGGCATCAATCAGGTGCTGGTGTACGAGGGGCAGGAGGCTGTCTACGAGCAGGCCTTCCAGAAGTTCGGCTACACGGCCGACGAGTTGCGCGGCTGGATCCCGCAGCCGGCGCACCAGGCCTGGTGGCTGCTGCAGAACGAGTGCTGCCTGGGCAGCCCGATCTCGCAGCAGTTGATCGACCGGCGGACCCAGTTGGGCCGGCAGATGTCCGATCAGCTGCGCGAGCTGGGCATGACCCCGGTGCTGCCCGGCTATTTCGGTACGGTGCCGGAGGGCTTCACCACCCGCAACCCAGGCGCCAAGACCGTGCCGCAGGGCAAGTGGGACGGCCTGGCCCGGCCTGACTGGCTCGATCCGACCAACCCGGTCTTCGCGCAGGTCGCGGCGGAGTTCTACCGGGTCCAGACCGACCTGTTCGGGCCCAGCACCATGTACAAGATGGACCTGCTGCACGAGGGCGGCACACCGGGCGACGTCAGCGTCCCGGATGCGTCCCGCGCCGTACAGAGTGCTTTGGAGGCGGCGCACCCCGGAGCGATCTGGGCGATCCTCGGCTGGCAGAAGAACCCGTTGCCCGCGACGTTGCAGTCGATCGACCGTTCCAAGATGCTCGTCGTCGACGGGATCTCCGAGGCGCCGAACATCACCGACCGCGACAAGGACTTGCTCGGTACGCCGTACGCGTTCGGCACGATCTGGAACTTCGGCGGCCACTCGAACCTCGGCGCCTCGCTGGCCGACTGGAACGAGAAGTTCCATGCATGGCTGGACAAACCCGGCACCGCGCTCAACGGCATCGCGCTGATGCCCGAGGCAATCGACAACAACCCGGCCGCGGTCGCGTTCTTCACCGACCTGGCCTGGCAGGACCGGCCCGTCGACCTGCAGCAGTGGTACGTCGACTACGCCACCAGCCGGTACGGTGCGGCGGACCCGCACGCGATAGCTGCCTGGAAGATCCTCGGCAACACCGTCTACAACTGGCCGGCGTCCGCGGACAGCAAGCACCCGACCGGGCTGTTCGACTACGAGCCCAGCCTGGGTATCACGGGTACGGCGATCCCGTACGACCCGGAGGTGTTCCGCCAGGCGCTCGGTGAGCTCCTCGCGGTACCGCCCGCGCTGCGGCGCAGTACGGCGTACCGGTATGACCTGGTCGACGTGGCGCGACAGGTGGTCGCGAACGACAGCCGCACGCTGCTGCCACGGATCTCGGCCGCGTACCGCGCTGCTGACCTGGCCCTGTTCCGCAAGCTGACCGCGGACTGGCTGCAGCGGCTCGACCTGCTCGACGACCTGCTCGGCACCGACGAGAACTTCCTGCTCGGGTCGTGGTTGGCCGGCGCGACAGCGCAGGCCGCAACACCTGACGAGGCGGCCGCGCTGCGGTACGACGTACGCACGCTGATCACCGACTGGACTGCCACGGCGACACTGCAGGACTACGCCCGTCGTGAGTGGAACGGTCTGGTCGGCGACTACTACGCCGGCCGTTGGCGGACGTACTTCGCTGCGCTCGACACCGCACTCTCGACCGGGCAGCCGGTCGCACCCACCGACTGGAAGGCGTACGCGGAGAACTGGGCGCACACCGACACGCAGTACCCCACGAAACCACGGGGCGACGCGTACGAGTTGGCCTCGCGGATCGCGGCGACGCCGGTCGGCGCACTGCAGGTCGAGCCGTCCGTACGCGGTGTACGGCCGGGCGGGACGGTGCAGGTCACAGCCACCTACACGAACGCCAACACCCTGCGTGCCGCACGAGCTGTCCGGGTGACGCTGACCGCTCCGCGTTCCTATGGGGTCAAGCCGGTCGGCCCGACCGTGGCTGACCACATACTGCCCGGTGGCACGTTCAGCGTGGTCTACAACATCACCGTGCCGTCCGGTGCGCACGCACTGGACCTACCGAAGCTGACCGCCGCCGTGAGATGGCAGTCCGGCACGGCAGGTGCCACAGAGTCCGCCGGTACTCGACTGCTGATCGTAGGTGAAATCGCCGCGCCCTGGCGGGCGATGTCGACCAATGACGCGACCTTCGCGGTCTCGGGTGACGACGTCGGGATCGCTGGTGGTGGCAACGACATGTGGAAGGGCACCGACGAGCACGGTGTCGTGTACAAACCACAGGTGCTCGCAGAGGGGCAGGCCGTGACCAGCAAGGTCACGTCACAGGACCCGACGGCGCCGTACGCGCGTGCCGGCTTGCTGGTCGGCAACGACCTGTCGGCGGCGCACCCGCTCGGCTACGCGAACATTGCCGTCACTCCGGAGCACGGGTGCTTGTTCAGCTGGGACTCCAACGGTGACGGGACGCTGGACACCTACTCGGCCGCCGACGGGTTCACGACCCCGGTGTACGTACGGATCGCCCGGTCCGGTGGGCAGCTCAGTGGTGCGTGCAGCCAGGACGGCCTGAACTGGTCGATCGCCGGCTCCGCGGTGGTGCCTGGTGCAGCTGCGCTCCAGGACGTCGGGGTGTTCATGAGTGCGGTCAACACCCACACCGGGACTACGGGCATCGCTACGTTCCACGGGTTCGCGGTGGCGCCGTACGCACCGCGGGACAGCTCCGGCGACAGTGTGGTGAGCGTTCACAAGCCGGTCAACGCACTGGGCGAGGAGGACGGTCATCCGGCGACGGCCGCGAATGACGGCAGCAGGTCCAACAATCCGTACTGGGGTGGTCCGCTGGGGCCGACCTGGTGGCAGGTGGATCTGGGTACGCCGACAGCGGTGTCGGCCGTCAACGTCCGCAACTACGTGGACGGGAAGCGGTTCTACAACTACCGCCTCTTCGGCAGCCTGGACGGCACGCACTGGTTCCAGCTCGGCGGCCGGTTCGGTACGGCGCCGGTCGTCGATGCGGGAGACACCTTCCGCACCGAGGCGACCGCGCGCTACGTCCGGGTCGAGGGCATCAGCAACTCCGCGAACAACACGTTTCACCTCACCGAGGTCACAGTTACCGGGGCCTCAGACGGCTAGTTTCAAAGGCGTTCCAGGGAGCACGTGCCCGTTGACCTCGTGGGCGGTGCCGTCGACGTGGACGGCTGCGAGATCCAGCTGACCGGCTTCGCAGGTGAGGGTGAGAGCACCTGAGGAGTACGTGGCTGTGCCCCAGCCGGTGTTGGTGGTGAACGGGAACTGCCACGTGTCCTGGGAGCGCGCCAGGTCGAGTGGTGCGAAGGAGATCGTCCTGGTGACGGCGTTGTGGCGGTAGCCGGTCAGGGCTTCCAGTACGGACCAGCCGGCCGCGTTGCGGATGTAGTGGTCGCCGCACTCGATCGGGTTGAACGGGTTGCGGCGCGTGCCGTCGTACCGGCTCCACATCCCTTGCAGGATGGACATGCCCTCGTCCGTCAGGCCCTCGTAGAGACAGTGGGCGGCCACCTGGTACTCCGAGCCTGTCCACACCTCGTCGCAGTACCTTGTGGGTACGTCAGGGCGTCCGCCGTGCGGCCACGTGCACATGAGCAGGCCGGTGTCGTCGCCGTCGGCGAAGACGCGGTACGGGTGCTCGAAGTCGTGGAACCCGGTACGCAGGTTGTGTCGCAGGACGTTGCGCAACGCCGTACGCACATGGTCTTCCGGGAGCAGGTACCCAAGGTCCAGTTGGTGTGCCCACCACTGGCCGATCAGCTGGTCTGCCAGACACCCGTCACCCCACTGGAAGTCACGGGTCTCGTCCGGGTCCAGGATCTGCCGGTAGTACTCACCGGTGAACAGCAACTCGTCGTACGCCTTGCTGCCCACTTCGAAGAGCGTTCTGAAGGCCTGGCCGTCCTCACCGAGCAGGAGCGCCATCTCTTCGGCAGCACGGAGTGCGGCGAGCCACAGCGTGCCCATGAACGAGTTGACGCCACACAGGTCGATGTCGTGCGTACTGGGCTGGATGCCACGCAGCACGCCGTCTCGCAGCCACTTGCCGTGGATGTGGTCGAGCAGCCGGACCACGTTGGACCAACGGCCACGCAGCCAGTCCAGCCCGGCGCCTTGGCGTACCTCTCTGTACGTCTTGAGGACGCTGCCGAGCATGCCGTCCAGTGCGGGCTCTTCGGGTCCGCCGATGACCACGTCCCACAGTTGCTTCATGTAGAGCGGTGCGCGGACCCGGTGCGGGATGTAACCCTCCGGCGCCTGCATGACGTCGTACTCCGTGTCACGCATGTTCTGCTCCAGCGACGGGAACAGCCGGGACAGGGTCTGCTCGTAGTTCCACACGTGCGTGCAGTTGAGCGGACATGAGCCGCCGTACCGGCCGCCCCACATGACGGTGGACGCGCCGAGTACGCCCTCGAAGCCCAGTACGTCGCCGTCCGCTGTCTGGAAGACGGTTGGGCTCCGTACGTCGGCGGCGAGCGCTGCTAGTCGCGCACCGGCCTCACCGGGCAGGCTGCTCTTCTCGAACGCATCCGTCCAGGACGCGGTCAGGTCGCGCAGCGTTGGCCACTCAGCGATGAACGACTCGGCTGCGGCGACAGCATCCGGTGTACGTCGGGTGTAGGCGTTGCCGAGCCAGAAGCGGCTGTGGCCGTACTCCGGATGCGGTCCGAACTGGTTGAAGTCGACATATCGGTTCGGGAAGTGCCACGCGAGGACGAACCTGACCTCCCGCGTCTCGCCCGGCTGCAGACCGAACGGTACGGCGAGCCCGCCGTTCCACGTGCTGCCGGCCGCGCTGGCGCCGCTCGCAAGGGTCACCGGACCGTTGAGGAAGGCAACGAATTCTTCGGGACGGCTCCACTGCGGATGCACGAGCGCCTCGCTGTCGGCGGCGAGCACCAGTTGACCGGCACCGGGGTGGTCGGCTGGCAGGCTGCCGTTCTCGAGTACCAGCGAGGTCCAGCCGTTGTGCCGGCGAGCGCGGTTGGTGTTGCCGCCGTACAGGCTGCAGGAGACGCCTTCGACGGGCGTGACACCGTCCCAGCCGACTGAGTTCTGCAGGGCGCCGGCGAGCTTTCCGTGGACGGCGATGTCGCCCGGGTTGCGCAGGGTGAAGGTGAATCCCACGACCGGTTGCGAGCTGGCCGCCGCGTCGCTCGGTACGAGTGGATTGAAGACGTCCAGGCTGAGCTCGATCGGCAGCTCCGTCTCGTACTCGACGTGAGCCTGAGGGTACGTAGCAGTCACCGTAGTGGTGCCGATCGGCCGGATGACGTCGTGCAATCGCTGCTCGCTGGTCGGTACTAGGTCGTCGGTGACGAGCGGGGTGTTGGACGGAGCGACAGGTGGCCCTTGGAGCAGACGTACCTCGTCAACCGGCGGCTCTACGCGGGACAGGCGGAGCGCGAAGAAGCTGTCCGGCACGTGGCCCTCGTGGTTGCCGAGGTTGTGCAACTGCCACTGGCGCAGCGCACCATTCCCAGCCAATGCCACGGTGCCGGTGCCGAGACCTCCCAACGGCAGTGCGAAGTGTCGAAGGTTGTCACCGGTGTAGTGCATGTTTCTCCGTCCCATAAGACGTTGCAGTACCAGCAGAGGCGAACAGGGCGACGGGCCCGGGAGCGAGTAGCAGCAAGGAAGCAGCTACAGAGGTACCGAGCAGAAGCGCGACGAAAGCGAGTGCGAGAACTCCCAGCGGGACCAGCGGCGCACGGGCAACCAGCTGGAGAGCTGTGAACCACAAGTGCTTCCCACGCAGACCGCCCGTCACCCGCAGACTGAAGGCGTAGCAGGAGGCGAGTGTTAGCAGCACACCGGCACAACCGCTGACCGCCAGGGGGAGTGCGAACAGCGGGCCCGAGTACAGCTGCCAGTTGAGCAGTGCGAGCGCCAGCACCACACCCGGCACCAGACCAACCCCGACTCCAGCCAGAGCGTGCCTCCGCAGGTTCCTGAGCAGTAGTGCGACACCACCGTGGTCTTCTAGTACTACCGCGTCCGTGGTCGCGACAACAGCAGCCCAGATGGGTGAGACGACGAATGCACTCAGTAGAACGCTGAGCGGTGACAGCCCTGGACTGAGGAGAAGGACGACGGCAGCTGCCGCGCAGGTGAGGGCTCCGGCGGTGGCCAGGAGGGGGAGCTCGTGCCAGAGCGCTTTCAAGGCGATGGGTAGGCGGTCGGTCATGCGCGGAGTCCGGTCGACGCGATCGAGGCGATGAAGGACCGCTGGAAGATCAGGAACAGGACCAGGATCGGCAGTACGACCAGCGTGATCGCGGCGAACAGGACGACGGCCGGCCCGCCGCCCATCGCACCCTGCAACGACACCAGCCCTACCGGCAGCGTCATCTTCTCCGGGGACGACAGGAAGATGTACGGCCAGAAGAAGTTGTTCCACGACGCCTCGAACACGAAGATCCCGAGCGCGGTCAGCCCGGGGCGCGCCAGCGGCAGGATCACCCGGAACAGGATCCAGAAGTGCCCGGCGCCGTCCATGATCGCCGCCTCGTCGAGCTCCCGCGGGATCGACGAGATGTACTGCCGCAGGAAGAAGATCCCGAACACGTTCACCAGCGCCGGCAACCAGATCGCCACCGTGGTGTCCACGAGATGCAGCCAGCGCATCATGATGAAGATCGGTACGACGGTCAGCTGCACCGGGACGACCAGCGCCGCGAGCAGTACCAAGAAGATCTGATCCCGGCCAGGGAACCGCAGCCGGTTGAACGCGTACGCCGCCAGCGCGCTCGTCAGCAGTGCGCCCGCGGTCGTGATCACCGCGATCTGCAGACTGTTCCAGGCCATCTGCGCGAACGGAATCAGGTCCGGCACCTGCTGGAAGTTCTGCAGGGTCGGCGGCCGCGGGATCCAGTTCGGTGGCAGCTGGAACGCGTCGATCGGCTCCGACAACGCGGTCACGATCAACCACACCAGCGGCGCGATCATCAACAGCCCGCCGAGCACCAGCACCAGGTCGAGCACCTTGCCCCTCACTGGTGAACCCACCGGCGGGAGAGGCGGAACTGCAGGCCGGTGACGACCATGATCACCACGAACAGTACGAGCGACAGCGCGGCGGCGTACCCGACCTCGAAGGACTGGAAGCCCTTCTCGTACGTGTACTGCACGATGCTCCGGGTCGCGCCGTCCGGACCGCCCTGGGTCATGATCACCATCGGGTCGAAGATCTGGAACGCGCCGATGAACGTGATCACCGTGGCGAAGAAGATCGTCGGCGACATCACCGGCAGCGTCACGCTCCAGAACCGCCACCACGCGTTCGCGCCGTCCACCCGGGCCGCCTCGTGCAGTTGCGCCGGCACCGTCTGCAGCCCGGCGAGCAGGATGATGAACGTGTACCCGATCGTGTGCCACCAGTCGACGACGATCAGCGTCGGCATCGCCCAGGTCGGTGACGCCAGCCAGTTGGTCGTCGTCGACAGGTAGTACGCCGCGATCCCGAACGTCGGGTCGAGCACGTACTTCCAGATCAGCGCGACCGCGGCCCACGAGACCAGGAACGGGAAGAAGTACGCCGTCCGGACGAAGTACTTGGTGCCGCGCGTCATCGTCCGGTGCACGCCGAGTGCGAGCAGGATGCCGATCCCGATGTGAGTGACGACCGACGACAGCGCGAACACGAACGTGTTGACGATCGCGCGGATCGTCGCGCCGTCACTGACCAGCTGCTTGAAGTTGTCCAGGCCGGCGAACTCCGGCGTGCTCAGGAGATCCCAGTGGTAGAGGCTGAGGCCGAAGGCGGCGACCAGGGGGAGGGCGACGAAGAGGACGAAGAGCAGGACGGCCGGGCTGATGAACAGGTAGCCCGGCAACCAGTCCCGCCGCTGTGGTTTCAACGGGGGCTTCAGACCAACCCCTCCAACGCGGTCTGTGCCTTGCCGAGCGCGTCGGCCGGCGCGGCGTTACCGGTCAGCACCTGCTTCCAGCCGTCCTCGATCGCCTTCTGGATCGCGGCGCCCTTGTCCGGCGACGGGATCGGGGTCGCGTAGCTGAGCGCCTGGTACAGGTACTCGGTGCCCTTGGGTGCGTCGGTGAGGAACGACTGACTGCTCGCGATCGACTTCCGGGCCGGGACGATGGTGCCGCCGAGCTGCGCGAACGTCGACGAGCCTTCCTTCGAGATCAGGAACTTGATGAACGTCCAGGCGTCGTCCTTCTTCTTCGACGCCTTCAGGATCGGGTACCCGTTCCAGCCGACCGGCGAGCCCTGCTCGACCTTGGTCGGCCACGGCGCGATGCCCATCTTCTGGGTCGCCTTCAGGTTCCGGATGCTGATGATCGGCCAGCGCCCGCCGCCGAACATCGCCAGCTTGCCCTGCGCGGCCGCGGTCGCCGCGTCGAACGTACCGCCGGGCGGTGGCGACAGCTTGTCCGCGACCAGCTTGCGGTTGAACTCGGCCGCCTCGATCGCCGCGGCGTCGTTGTACGTCGGCTTCGACCAGTCGTCGCTGAAGCTGCTGGTGCCGTTGGTGAGCAGCCACGGCATGATCGCCGCGAAGTACGCCGAGTCCGCCGCATAGCCGAACGCCCCGGTCTTGGCCTTGATCTGCTCGCACGCGTGCCGGAAGTCGTCCCACGTCCACTTCGCGGTCGGCTCCGGTACGCCGGCCTTCGCGAACAGGTCCTTCGAGTACCACATACACATCGTGTTGAACTCGCCCGGCAGGTAGTACGTCTTACCGTCGGTGGAGGCGTACTTCTTGTCCCACTCGATCAGGTTCGGGTCCATGTCGGCGTAGTACTCGTCGATCGTCGACTGGTCCTTCTTGATGTAGTCGTCGAGCGGTGCGAGCAGACCCTTGGACGCGAACAGCCGCTGGCCCTCGGTGGCGATCTGGATGACGTCCGGGACCTGGCCGCCGGCGATCCGGGTGGAGAGCTTGTTGAAGAAGTCGCCCCAGTTCGACAGCGGGATGCCCTCGGCCTTGAGCTTGATCTCCGGGTGCTGCTCGGTGAACTTCGCGAACAGCTTGTTCCAGGTCGCCTGCTGCTCGGCCGTCCCCATGTAGACGAACGACAGCTCCTTCGACGACGCCGCACCGCCGCCGCTCCCGCCGCCACAGCCGGCCAGCGTGCCGGCCAGCGACATCGCGAGCGCCGTACCGCCTGTGGTCTGCAGGAAACGTCTCCGGCTGAGCAGGGACTGATCCATGGAAGTGGACCTTTCTGGGCGGGAAATCGATTTCTCGCGAGCATAGTCCCGGAGGGGGAAACGGTGTCAAGGGTCGGGCACCAGGAAACTCACGGGGAAACCTTCACCGCCTCCGGAGCTGACCGTGTCCGCGTGATCACGCGGGAAATCCGGTCCGGCCGGGTCAGGCGTCATGGCTCGACCCATGACATTTGTCAGTGGTCCAACTGCTGGCCTCGAAGACAGCAGCGGACGCACGATGCGAACACCCCCAAATCAAGCCGGCCTCCGCCCACTGGCCGATCGGGGTGGTGTGCGGAGGCCTGCCCAACCTCGAGGAGTCCAGTTGAGGCAACGGATTCTCGTCTCCGCCCTGAGCGCCGGTGCGCTGGCTGTGGTCGGCGTGACCGCAGCGATGTCGAGCGCAGCCGGTGCCGTCGCGGCACCCACCCCCTACACCGCCGGAAAGCATGCCGCCAAGGTCTGTTCGGCGACCAGAGCCGCCCACACCGCGGTCTGTGACGCGGTCAAACTCGTCGACGCCAAGGGCGCCGCTCCGAAGTCGTCCGCCCCGCCGGCCACCGGGCTGACACCGACCGGCCTGCAGGACGCGTACAAGCTGAAAGGTCTGAAGGCGAACGGCCGGACCGTCGCGATCGTCGACGCCTACGGGTACCCGAACCTGGAGCGTGACCTCGGCGTCTACCGCTCACAGTTCGGGCTGTCGGCCTGTACGACCGCCAGTGGCTGCCTGAAGGTCATCGACCAGAACGGCGGTACGTCCCTGCCGCGGTTCAACGCCGGCTGGGCCGGTGAGCAGGCGCTCGACGTCGACGCGGTCTCGGCCGCGGCGCCGGACGCCAGGATCATCGTCGTCCAGGCCAAGTCCGCGAGCTTCGCGGACCTGGGTACGGCGGTGCAGACCGCGGCCAAGCAGGCCGGGGTTGTTGCCATCTCCAACAGCTACGGCGGTGGCGACGCCGACGACGCGACGTACGGCAAGTACTACAACCACTCGGGGATCGCGGTCACCGCGTCCACCGGCGACAATGGCTACCAGGGCGGCAGCTACCCGGCCTCCTCGTCGTACACCACGGCCGTCGGCGGTACGTCGTTGGTTGCCGCGAGCAACACTCGGGGCTGGAGCGAGAGTGTGTGGAGCGGTGCGGGCTCGGGCTGCTCGACGTACAACACGGCTCTGAGTGCCGCGTCGTCGTTCGACACCGGCTGCGCGAAGCGTGCGATGGCGGACGTGTCCGCCGCTGCCGACCCGGGGAAGGGCGGCATGGCCATCTACTACCCGACGAGCAAGACCGCGTCCACCTGGGCGCAGTTCGGCGGGACCAGTGAGGCCGCGCCGATCATCGCGGCGGTCTACGCGCTGTCCGGCAACACGGCCGGCTACCCGAACGCGTTGCCGTACGGCCACGCGAGCTCGCTGTTCGACGTGACCAGCGGCAGCAACGGCAGCTGCCCGACAACCCAGTGGTGCAACGCCCGCGCCGGCTGGGACGGCCCGACCGGCCTCGGTACGCCGAACGGCGCCGGCGCCTTCTGATTCAGGCATACATTGCTGATTTGACACTGGGAGCGATCGGGCGATTGCTACGTGCAACCGCCCGGTCGCTCCTAGTACTGTTCCGAATACGAAGGACAACCCTCAACTCCACGGCAATCCGGTGATTTCTCTTCCCCGGACGGTCCCGCAGGCTTAAGGTCAGCCCCCGGGACGGGTCGTGGAGGGCGATCCGCAAACTCGAACTCCATGGAGATTTGCTGTGACATCATCACGCAGAGGGCGGGGGCTCCTGGCAGTCTCAGCCGTCTCCGCGGCCGCCACCGTGCTGGCCATGACGGCCGCCGGCGCTGACGCCGCGCAGAACACCGGTGCCGAAGGCAAGAAGCCGGCGCAGGCCGAGAAGCAGACCAGCGGCAAGGAGCGGAAGGGCAACTTCGACGCCCGGACGCCGAACGCCAAGACCACCTACGCCCGGTCCGCGAAGGTCAGCGGCAAGGAAACCGCGGCCTCGAAGAAGTTCCGGCAGTCGCTCGGCTCGCAGGGTGTCGTCGAGGTCGACCCGAACACCGGGACCCCGGCCCAGGTCACCAAGCTGAACGGCTTCCTGACCGGCAAGAGCGGCAAGAAGGCCACCGACGTCGCGCTCGGCTACGTCAAGGCGCACCCGGAGGTCTTCAAGCTCTCCGCCGCCGACCTCGGCACGCTCAAGCTGCGCAAGGACTACGTCGACGACCTCGGCACCCACCACATCTTCTGGACCCAGGTGGTGGACGGCGTCGAGGTGTTCGGCAACGGCCTGAAGGCCAACGTCACCAAGAACGGCCAACTGATTTCGCTGATGGGTTCGCCGGTCTCCGGCCTCACCGCCGCCGCGCAGAACCGCTCCGCGGCCGCCGCGCCGAAGGTGACCGCCGACGCCGCCCGCAGCGCCGCGATCAGCGACGTGGGCGGTACGAAGAAGTCCGCGAAGGCCAGCACCAGCGGTGTGAACACCAAGTGGAGCAACGGCGACACCGCCAAGCAGGTCTGGTTCCACACCGCCGACGGGCTCCGCAAGGGCTGGCTGACGTACACCAACTCCGGCGGCATGAACATCTACAGCCACGTCGTCGACGCCCAGACCGGCGCCACGCTGTACCGCAAGGACCTGGTCAGCGAGGGCAACGGCGACGCGCTGGTCCAGGACAACTACCCGGGCGCGCCGAAGGGCGGCACCCAGCGGGTCGAGAACCTGATCTACAACAAGTGGCTGCCGAAGAACGCGAAGACCCTCCTCGACGGTACGTCGGTCGCGGCCTGGGCGGACGTCAACGACGACAACCAGCCGAACACCGGTGAGACGGTCAAGGTGCCCGGCACCAAGACCGGCGCCGAGTACAAGCTGACCAGCTTCCCGAACTCGTCGTCGTTCTGCTCGGCCGCGTTCATCTGCACCTGGGACCCGGCGAAGCCGGACTCCTGGAAGACGAACATGAACCAGGACGTCACCAACGCGTTCTACCTGGCCAGCAACTACCACGACTGGCTGGCGAAGCCGCCGATCGCCTTCACCCCGGCGGCGGGCTCGTTCGACACCGCCGGCGGCGACCCGGTGCACCTGAACGCGCTGGACGGCGCGGCCACCGGCGCGAACGGCGGCCCGGACGCGAACCACATCGACAACGCGAACATGTCGACCCCGCCGGACGGCACCCCGCCGACCATGCAGATGTACCTGTGGCACGCACCGGGCGCCACCGACGCGCAGGACGCCTACGTCCCGGCGAGCGGTGCGAACGACGCCAGCATCCTGTACCACGAGTACACCCACGGTCTGTCGAACCGCCTGGTCGTCGACGCGACCGGGAACTCCACGCTGAACAGCATCCAGGCGGGCTCGATGGGCGAGGCCTGGAGCGACTTCTACGCGATGGACTACCTGGTCTCGCACGGCCTGGAGAAGGACACCACCGCTCCGGGTGAGGTCCTCGAGGGCAAGTACGTCGCGGCCGGCGCGCTGTTCCGTACCCAGGCGATCGACTGCCGGGTGCACGCGGTCAGCCCGAACTGCATCCAGCCCGACGGCTCGAAGGGCGGCTACACCTACGGCGACTTCCCGACCATCGGCGGTGCGCCCGAGGTGCACGCGTCCGGTGAGGTCTGGGCGCAGACGCTGTGGGACCTGCGTGAGCGCTTCGGCCGTCCGTACGCGATGAGCATCATCACCCGCGCGATGGAGCTGTCGCCGGCCGACCCGACGATGCTCGACATGCGGAACGCGATCGTCCAGGCCGACCTGGTCGCCAGCGGCGGCAAGAACGCCGACACCATCTGGACCGTGTTCGCCAACCGCGGCATGGGCTGGTACGCCGGTGTCGTCGACGGCGGTGACTCGTTCCCGGCGGAGGACTTCCACAAGCCGCCGACGGGTGCGACCACGACCCTGACCGGCACGGTGACCGACAAGGACACCGGTGCTCCGGTGGCCGGCGCGCTGGTCTACGTCGGTGGCCACTCCTCCGGGTACGCCGGGGACTACGCCGGTACGACCGACGCGAACGGCAACTACGCCATCACCGGTGTCGCACCGGGCAAGTACTCGAAGCTCGTGATGTCGGCTCCGGGGTACGAGCTGCTGGTGCAGCCGGCCACGGTCAAGCCCGGCGCCAAGGCGAACTTCGCGCCCCGTCGTAACTGGGCCGCCTCCTCCGGCGGTGGCACGGTGACCGGCTTCAACGGTCCGGACTTCACGCCGCAGTGTGGCCCGGCCTTCGCGATCGACAACGCCCAGGGCACCGGCTGGGGCAGCACGACCGGTGACGACAACGGCACCCCGACCAACAAGATGATCGAGAAGCACATCGACATCAAGCTGCCGGCCAAGGTCGACGTCAGCGGGTTCAACATCGACCCGTCCAACACCTGTGGTGACCCGGGCAGCTCTTCGACCGGTGGCTACCGGGTGGAGACCTCGGCCGACGGCACCACCTGGGCGGTCGCGGCGTCGGGCACCTTCGACGCCACGAACCGGGGCAAGTACAACCTGGTCGCCCCGACCGGCAACGCGGCCGGCGTCCAGTACGTGCGGTTCGTGATGACGAGCCCGCAGGTTCCGGACTTCGCGACGAACTGCCCGGACGGAGCGTTCGGTGGCTGCCAGTTCACCGACATGACCGAACTCCAGGTCTTCGGCACGAAGTAACCCCAGCACCACCCGCGAAGGCCGGCCGAGCACCCGCTCGGCCGGCCTTCCGGCATTCAGGAGGTCTTGCCGGGCTTGGACGGCTTGGCAGGGGGGACGGTTTGGGCCCAGTCGGCCCAGTCGGCGAGGGCGGTGTACAGGCGGACGCCGGCCTCGATCGTGACCCGCATCGACTGGGTCTGCTCGCTGTAGCCGAACTCGCCGCGGTCCTTGCGCCCGGCGTAGTCGCGGTACTGCTCGGCGAGGTCCCGGTAGTAGCGCGCCTCGGCCTCGAGGTGCCGCTGCAGCTCGTCGCGGTCCATCATCCAGAAGAACAGTGAGCGCAGCAGCGGCTGCAGGCGCATCGTGTGGTCGACGTCGACGTCGGTCAGCCAGCGCTTCACCTCCGCGACCCCGGCGTCGGTGATCCGGTACGCCTTCCGGCGCCGCGGCCCCTCGCTCTCGACCTCGACCAGGCCCTCGCCGGCCAGCTTGTTCAGCTCGGCGTAGATCTTCGGGTGCTGTGCCGGCCAGATCGAGCCGAGCACCTCGGTGAACCGCCCGGCCAGGTCGTACCCGCTGGCCGGCCCTTCGGCGAGCAGCCCGAGCAGCCCGTGCCGCAGTGACATGTGTACCTCCTTGTCGGTCTTCCATCTTGACATGTCCCTACGGACATGTGCATGCTCAGATATGTCCCTAGGGACATGTCCTATAGAACATCTCAAGGGGAGCCGATATGGGCTTGAAACGGGCGGTCCTCGTCACGGGGTCCACTGGAGGTATCGGGACGGCGACAGTGGCGCTGCTCCGGCGCAAGGGGTTCACGGTGTACGCCGGGGCGCGCAGCCGGGCCGACTTCGGGCCGGAGGTTCACGTGGTATCGCTGGATGTCGCGGACCCGGAGAGCGTCGCTGCCGCGGCGAAGCAGATCGGGGGTGAGGTCGACGGCCTGGCGGCGGTGATCAACAACGCGGGCGTGATCGTCCAGGGCCCGCTGGAGCTGATGCCCGCGGACGAGTGGCGCCGGCAGTTGGAGGTGAACACCCTCGGCCCGGCGTCGGTGATCCGCGAGTTCCTGCCGCTGGTCCGGAGCGGGCGCGGGCGGATCGTGAACGTGAGTGCCGCAACCGGGCGGGTCGCGATGCCGCTGATGGGCGCGCTGTCCGCGAGCAAGGCCGGGCTGGAGGCGCTCTCGAACGCGCTCCGGCTGGAGCTGGCGCCGTGGAAGATCCCGGTCGTGGTGATCGAGCCCGGGACGACGGAGACCGAGATCTTCGCGCGCGCCGGTGCGGCCGCGGACGCCGTACTACGGCAGGCGGGCCGTGCTCAGGTGGCGTTGTACGAGGCGCATCTGGCGGCGTACGCGAAGGCAATGGGTCGCTTCAAGCCCGGTCCAGTGGACAAGGTCGCCGAGGTTATCGTCCGTGCGGTCGAGGCCCGTCGCCCCAAGCGCCGGTACGCCGTCGCGGAGGCGCGCACGCTCGGCGGTGTGCTTCCGAAGCTCCCGGCGGGGCTGCGGGATCGCGTGCTCTCGACTGCGGTGGGCCTGAACGGCATCAAGCCGTGAGTACGGTCGTGCTCGTCGGCGCGACCTCGGGGATCGGGCGGCGGGTGGCCGAGCAGTTGTCGGCCGCGGATCACCAGCTGGTGCTGGTCGGGCGCGATCCGGCGCGAGCCGCCGCGCTCGCGGAGCGGTTGCCAGGGGCAACGGTGCTGACGGCGGACGTGTGGTCGACGGTCGCGCTGCTCGGCGAGCTGATCCCGGCCGGCGGGCGGATCGTGAACGTGAACTCCGAGGGGCATCGGTCGCCGATGCGCGGCGGGACCGTACGGGTCGATCCGGAGCGGCTGGTGGACGGGGCGGTGGAGTTCGACCCGTTCCTCACGTACAGCCGGAGCAAGCTCGCCAACCTGCTGTTCACGTACGAACTGCAGCCGCCACCCCGACTGGCATGTGGTTGCGCTCCACCCAGGTGTGGTGCGAACGGACCTCGGTCGCCAGTTCCCCCGCCTGCAGGTCGCGGCCGTCACCGCCTTCGCCCTCCCGGCCCGCAAGGGCGCCGAGCCGATTGTCCACCTCGCAACCACCGCCGAGCCGCCGACCGGCTACTACGACCGCTTCACGAAAGTCCGCTCGTCCCCGATCTCCTACGACGAAACCCTCGCCGCCCAGGTCTGGACCGCCACCGAACAGCTCGCCGGCGCGCACCGCTGACGGCTTGTGTGCCCGCTGGCCTGCTGCAACCCGGCGGCGGTCACAGAACCCGTCGTCCGCATGACGGACAACGGCGAGTAAGTCTAGTGAGTTGATCTAGTTTCGAGGAGTGGAACGTGTCGCTGGACGGCTGTCGTCCCGCCTACTTGGGCGGGGCGGCGACCGAGCCGCGCTCGATCAGGGTCGGAGTGAGGGTGGTGCGGCGGACGCGGCGGTTGGTGTCGACGGCGGATGTCACGCGAGACACGACGTGCGCGACCAGCTCGTCGAGCGGCCAGTGGAACGTCGACAGTGGCGGGGTGAGCAGCTGGGACATCGGCTGGTCGTCGTAGCCGAGCAGCGACAGGTCGTCGGGGATCCGCAGCCCGAGCTCGCGGCCCGCGGCGTACACCCCGAAGGCCATCGAGTCGGCGAGCGCGAGGATGCCGGTCGGCCGGTCGGGGCCGGTGAGCAGCGTCCGGGCGACGTCGGTCGCGCCGGCCAGATCGTGCGGGCACTGCAGCAGCCGGATCGTCAGCCCGAGGTCGTGCGCGACGCGCTGCGCGATCTGCTCGGCGGGCCGCTCCACCTTGAAGCGACGGGTCGGGCTGAGGACGGCGAGATCACGGTGGCCGGCGTCGGCGAGGCGGTGCAGGGCCGTACTCACGCCGGTCTCGTTGTCGAGGATCACCTCGGACTTCGCCTTCGCGCCCGGGAGGGCGTCGCCGATCGCGATCACCGGGACCTGGCGGGCGATCTCCGCCCAGGCCTTCGCGGCCGGGTCGATCGGCACCACGACGATCGCGTCGGCGCGGTGGTCGACCAGGTGCTGGGCGAGCTCGAGCTGCCGGTCGGCGTCGCCGGCCGAGTCGATGATCCAGGCGTTCCGATCCGGGGCGAGCAGCTCGCGGCCGAGCGCGGCCGCGACCCGTTGCTGCCAGAGATCCTCGAGCGAGGCGCACAGCACGCCGACCGAGCCGCTGCGCCCGGACGCGAGCGCGCGGGCGACCGGATCGGCCTGGTAACCCAGCCGCTCGGCGGCCTCCTGGACCCGCTGCCGGGTCTCGGGCGTGCCGTGCAGACCACGCAGAGCGTACGACACAGCGGCCATCGAGAGCCCGGTCTCGGCGGCGATGTCCTTGAGGGTTGGCCTCCGGCTCGTTCCGGACATGCCCACGACCCTAACGGGCAACGCGGACAGAAACTTGACAGACCATGCTTTGAAGCGCTTCACTCTATTCATCCTGAAGCGCTTCAATCTGATCAAACCGGCGAGAGAGGCGGTCGATGATCGACGTCCACCAGCACCTCTGGCCGGAGGCCTTCGTGCAGCGGCTGCGGGCTCGCCGCGAGCCGCCGTACCTGGACGGCTGGACGCTGCACACCGCCACCGAGGCGCCGTACGACGTGGATCCGGCGGCCCATGAGATCGGCAAGCGGGTCGCGCTCGAGCAGGACGCCGGCACGACGATCGCCGCGATCTCGCTGTCCAGCCCGCTCGGCATTGAAGAGATCGGCGACGCCGAACTGCTCGCTGCCTGGCATGACGGGGCCGCCGAGTTCCCCGAGCCGTTCCGCGCCTGGGCCTCTGTGGATCTGCGCGAACCCGCCGGGCTGAAAGACCTTCTGGACAAGGGCTTTCTGGGATTACAGCTCCCGGCCCACGTGCTGATGACACCGTCCGGGTGGGAGGCGCAGGCAGCTGTACTGCAAACACTCGAGCAGCTGAACAAGCCGATCCTCGTCCACCCCGGCACCGCCGCCACGGCCGAGAGCGCCTGCTGGTGGGCACCGGTCGTCGACTACACGACCCAGCTCCAGGCCGCGTGGTGGGCCTGGCACGCGTACGGCGGACGTCGTACGCACCCGAAGCTGCGGCTGTGCTTCGTCGCCGCGGCCGGCCTCGCGCCGGTCCACCACGAGCGGCTGACCGCCCGCGGCGGCAGGCTCGGCACCATCGACCCCAACCTGTACGTCGACACCTCGAGCTACGGCCCGCAGGGGATCGACGCGGTCGCGCGAGTGCTCGGCATCGACCAGGTCGTGCATGGCACCGACCGCCCGTACGCCGATTCCACCGACCTCCGCCAAGGCGACGCCGCAACCGCGGTGATCCGCCACGACAACCCACACCGCCTTCTGTTCGGGGCGACGACTCCTGAGAGGGGAGTGCAGTGACTGCTCAGCCCATCGACGTACCCGACGTCCCGGCTCGCCAGGCCAACCGGCTCGTGGAGCTCAACAACTGTCTGTCGCTGGACGACCTTCCGGGGCGTGACCTGACACCGGCCGAGCTGTCCGAGCTCGCCGCCTCGATCGCCGCGCAGCCGCACCTGTGGCAGGACCAGGTCGCGTACAGCGACGAGGAGCGGGTCTTCGCCTCGCTGCACCGGGACGCGAACGTCGACGTCTGGCTGATCTGCTGGACGCCGGTCAACGACACCGGCTGGCACGACCACGACGTCTCGTCCGGTGCGGTGGCCGTTGCCCGGGGCAAGCTTGTCGAGCACAACCTGGCGATCGGCACCGCGGCGATCGAGACCGAGGTGGAGGCCGGTGATGTGTACGGCTTCGGGCCCGACCACATCCACCGCCTGACCGGCCTCGACAAGGGCAGTGTCACCGTGCACGCCTACAGTCCGCCGCTGTGGCGGATGGGCCAGTACTCCGTGAAGGACGGCGTACTGCGCCGCGTGTCCGTCTCGTACGCCGACGAACTCCGCCCCATCGACTGACGCAGCTCCTGAGGGCCCGTCCAGTGGGCGGGCCCTCAGCTCAGCCCGTTGCCGATGAAGGTCATCGTCAGCGCCTCGATCTTGCGCAACTCTGCCGCCGGAGTGTCCCGCAACGGGCCCTGGCCGGTCAGAACAGCGGTCCCGTGGACGATCGACCAGACGGGGTACTCGATGCCCTCGCGTCGAGCTGGATCGAGGATGCCCGCCTCCACCAGCTCGTCCAGCGCGTCCTGGAGCAGCGCCAGCGGCGTACGGTTCGCTCCGGCGTAGGCGTGCTGCTGCGGGACCGCGTACGCGGCCGCGAACAGCCCCGGCTCCTGCCTGGCGAACTCGAGGTACGCCGCGCCGATCGCGGCCAGCCGACGCTGCGCGGCACCCGGGTTCCCGCGCTTACCGCGCACGTGCCCGATGCCGGCCAGCATCCGCTCGGCCAACTCGTTCATCGCGGCGGTGCAGACCTCCGCGAGCAGCTCGTCACGGTCTGCGAAATGCCGGTACGCCGCGTTCGGGACGACGCCGACGACCCGGGTCGCCTCCCGCAGTACGACGGCGTCCGGGCCTCCGGTGCGCGCCAGCTCGACGCCCGCCGCGACCAGCCCGGCGCGGACGTCGCCGCGCGGCCGCCGTCCCCGCGGCGCTGCTGCCGGTTCGCTCATCGGCCCAGGATACCAAGGTGGACACTGTCCACATCCCGAGCTAATGTGGACAGTGTCCACTAAATGCGACGATCCCTCGCCCGGAGCGAAGCGAGGGTGGTCTTCAAGGAGAGACATGATTCCTTACCTGACCGGGACCGCGCGGGCCGGCATCGAACGAGCACTGGTTGCCGCGGGCAAAGATCTGGCCCACCTGCAGCCCACCGAGCTGGCGATGCTCGAGGACTACCACACCGGCGGCCGCCTCGTGACGGCTCAGTTGGTGGAGCTGGCCGGGATCACGCAGTCGAGTGTGGTGCTGGACGCGGGCGCCGGCATCGGCGGTACGGCGCGATACGTGGCCGACCGGTTCGGGTGCAGCGTGACAGCGGTCGATCTGTCGGACGAGTACTGCGAAATCGATGGCTGGCTCAACGAACTCGTCGGCCTGGATGACCGGATCGCTGTCCGGCAAGGAGATGTCACCGCGCTGCCGCTCGACGACTCGACGTACGACGTGGTGTTCAGTCAGCACGTACAGATGAATGTGGCCGACAAGGGTGCGCTCTACCGCGAAGCGGCCAGGGTCCTGAAGTCCGGTGGTCGCCTAGCGCTCTGGGACCTTGCCGCAGGGGACGGCCGCGACCCTGACTACCCGCTGCCGTGGGCCGACGGGCCTGAGCACAGCCATCTCAGTACGCCGAACGAGCTGCGGGCCGCGATCGAAGGTGCAGGGTTCACGATCGAGCACTGGGAAGACCTGACCGACAACGCCGCGGCGGTGATGCGGACGGTCCAGGAACTCCCACCGAGCCCGCTCGGGCTGCAGGCCTTCGTCCCGGACTTCCGCGAGCGCGCCACCCACCTCACCGAGGCGCTGATGGACGGCCGCCTCCGCGCCATCCAAGCAGTCGCGCGTTAGCCCTCGAACGCCCGGAACTGTCGTGGTGGTAGCCGCGCCTCGTCCCAGCGCAGCTGCATCGCGCCGGCCAACTCCTCGAACCAGGAACCGAGCACCGGGTACGTCGAGCGCATCGACACCGCTGCCGAGAAGAGCGTCTGCACGATCTGCGTACGTCGACGCACCGCCTCGGCGGGATCCTGGCCGGTCGACGCGATCAGGCGGAGCCGGGACGCCCTGACGATTCCCCAAGCAGAGCAGCCGGTAGCCATCAACTGCTCGTATGTCGACTCGTCGGTATCAAGCTCTTCGCGATACGCGGCGTCCATCTGCTCCAGGACGCTCGACGGCAGGACCGCCCAGTGGCCGTAGTGTGGGAACGGCAGGCGCAGACACGCGGAGTCGAAGCCAGGGTGTCGCCGGCCGGCGCCTTCGAGGTCGATCAGGCGTGCTCGTCCGTTCACCAGCACGACGTTGTTCGGGGTCAGATCGCCGTGGGAGAACGTCGTCACCCGCTCGAGTGCGTCAGCGAGGTCGGCCAGCTCGACCGGGCCCGGTGCCGGGAAGCCGAGCTCGGCGACGGCGTCGGCCAGCTCCGTCCAGAGATCGAGGGGATGATCGAGGAACGGGATCTCATGGGGAGCGGAGAACGACGGACTCGCCTGCCGGTGCAGCGTGCCGGCGACGCGCGACAGTTCGACGAGCCCGTGAGTCGCCGCCTCGGCATCGTCCGCGAACAGCAGTTGCTGCAGCGTGGGACCTGGCCCTAGGTCGGTCATCACGAGTAGTTCGCCCGGTACACCGGTGAGGAAACGCGGCGTGAGGCCGGTGCCCTCCAGGTGTTCGAGCGCCTGCTGCTCGTTGTACCGCAGCCCGCTCGAACCCCACTCGTCGGAGACCTGGCGTTTGCTCTTCACGATCACGGTCCGGCCGATCCCGTCGTACTCACGATCGAGTGTCAGTCTGGTGACCGGGGACGACGCGGAGTTGCCGAGCTCCTGCCGCCCCGTGACGTGGACCGCGCGACCGGTCAGGTCGCCCAGCAGCCGTTCAACGATCTCCACCCGCCGACCCTAGCGGCCTGCGGGTGGAAGGCTCAGCCGTTTTACGGCTTGCGGAGCTGGCCGAGGAGGCCGTGGGTTTCGTTGGACGGACCTGCGGAGAACCAGAGCGCGTCGGGACCGCCAGTGGTCGCGGTGCCGGGCAGCAGAGCCCACAGACCGTCGATTGCGAGCGGCCGGCCGTTCGTACCGCGGACCTGGCCGGCGGACTGGAAGCGGTGGTGGGACTTCGGCTCGAGGATGTTCACGTGGCCGTCGCCGAAGTTGCCGACCAGTACGGTACCGGCGGGCTCACCCCACGAGGCCGGCGCCAAGGTCAGCGCCCACGGCGCGTCCAGCTCGCCGCGGGACGCGACCCTGGTGACCAGCTTCCCGTCGACGGTGTACTCGTCGACGAAACCGAGGCCGTGGCCGCGGATCGCGCGACCGGTCTTCGGGTCGGGCTTGGCGTAGGTGACGAAGATCCGCCCGTCCAGCGTCTGCACGTTGTACGGCGCGTACCCCCTCGGCAGCGAGAAGTCACGGAACGCCCACCACGGCAGCTTCACTGGCTGGAACGCGCTGTCGAACACATCGATCCGGCCGCGCGCGAAGTCGGCCGCGAACAGCCGGTCGGAGGCCGGGGAGAGCGCCAGGCCGGTATAGACGGCACCGGGCGTGGTGGCCTTGATGTCGGCCGGACCCATCAGCGGGTTGATGGTCGGGTTCCAGGCGGCGATCTGCCCGGTCAGGGTCGAGAAGATGAAGCGGGCCGGTGCGCTGGCGGTCGCGTTGCTGACCACGAATCCGGCGCCCGCGTTGGCCACCTGCCCGGTCGGCAACGGTACTGCGACCCGGATCGTCGGCACCTTGGTCACGGTGGCGGCGCCGGGCGCGGACGAGTACAGCGTCGAGGACGACGTGCCTTGGTTCGACACCCACAGCGGGGTGGTCGCGCCGTGCGAGAGCCCCCACGGGTTCACCAGGTCAGGGTCCTGGAGAACGGCCTTGCCGGGCTGGTCCGAGACCAGGTTGACCTGTTGAACGGCGAGCGCGTGCGGGGACCCGTGCGCGTCGGCGGTCGCCGGGGCGACCAGCGCGAGGCCGCTGACGAGTACGGTCGCAGCCGCGAGTGGACGGCCCTTCGAGCGAAGCGACATGTCACTTTCCTGTCGGTAGGAATGCAGGACACCCTCGATACGGCTCGCTACGCCGGGCGGTTCAAGGCCACTCGGAGGTCAGGTGGATATGGAAAGCGCCGGTCGTGCTCGTCAGCTTCTTTGAGCATGCGGATACGGGTGCGGAGTGGGACCTGAGCTGGTTCACGCCGACGAAGGAGGTCGCGCTCTGCGGCCACGCGACGCTCGCCACCTCCCACGTACTGGCCGGTGACGGGAAGGTCTCCGGCAAGGCCTCGTTCGAGACGCTGAGCGGCGTACTCGTCGCGGAGATCGCCGACGACGGCATCGCGCCCGGTCAACCGGCCGATCCCCGCGCCGGTGCCACGAGGACTCCGAGCCGCTCTGCAGGTCGAGCCGATCGATGTCTACGTCACGGGGGCGCTCCGCGATCTGCTCGTCGTCGTCCCTGACGAGGCGACGGTGCACGCGGTCGTCCCGCAGTACGACGAGATCGCCGCGATCACCGAGCGGGACAACCTGCGCGGTGTGATCGTCACCGCGCCCGGGGCGGAGTACGTCGAAGTCACCACAGCAGGCGACCGCATCTACCTCAAGGGCCGCGCCACCACAGTCCTAGACGGCAAGCTGCTCGTCTAGCAGTCCCCGCTTGCCGTTGGAGCGCTGTACCGAAGGACGGGTAGTGGTGCAGGTATCTGCGGCTCGTCGGACAGTGCTGAGCCTGAGTCCGGTCGCGATGGCCGACCACTACCCGTCCTTCGGTACGTCTAGGCCCAGGTTTCGGCGTGGGTGGCTGTGCCGTTGGGGGCGATCAGTTCGGTGACGACGTCTTCGGCGTCGGCGTCGAGTGGTTCGAAGGGGGGTTCCGGTACGACGTACGCGCGGGCTCCGGCGACCATCTCGACGCCGGGCAGCTCGAACCAGGCTTCGCCGACCTCGCGGCTGATCTCGTAGATCGCCTGCTCCGCGGTGTCGACCGGCTCGTGGTCGCCGGTCTCGTCCAGCTCGGCCGGGTGCCGTTCCTGCGCGGCACGGCCGGCCTCCAGGAGCACATCGAGGTCGACGACGCGCAGGTCGAACCGGGACACCACGCTGATCACCTGGTCCGGCTCGGCCTCCTCGTCGTCCTCGTCCTCGATCGAGTCGTCCAGCAGCAACGGCGTCGTACCGGTGTGCTCGAAGACGGCGTCGTTCCAGTCCTCGACCACGCCTTCGAGGGCGGCGTTGTGGTCGAACAGGGTGGCGTTGTCCTCGTCGCCGGTCATCGCGAGCAGGGCGTCGGTGTGTGCCTGGAGGCGCTCGGCGAGCTTGCGGCTCGCGTCGGCGAGGGCGGCCCGGGACTGTTCGGAGAAGAACTGCTCGGCGGGGGCGGGGGTGTCCAGTTCGGTCACGTGGGTGATCTTCCTCAGCTGTTGGGGGCAGATGCCAGGCGTAAGTATGTGAGAAGCCTGTGAGAGCCGCGTCGGCGGGTGTGAGAGACCTGCGAGAACCCTCCTGACCGGGCAATCACCGGTGTCCAGTGGACCTCATGAACGCTGAGACTCTGCTGATGCCGCGACTCCGTCGCGGCGGGTCATGGGGCTGGAACTCCCGGTCTTCCCTCGTCACTCCGGTCGCTACGCTCCCTCCGCTCCTCAGTCCAGACCGGGAGGCCCCATGACCATCGCCGGCCTGGTCGTGGCCGTTGCGCTGGTCGCCTATCTGATCGCCGCCCTGGTCTTTCCCGAGAGGTTCTGATGTCCGACACCGCGGCCGGCCTGTTGCAGGTCGGCTTCCTTCTCCTGTGCCTGGCGGCGGTCTACCGGCCGCTGGGCGGGTACATGGCCCGCGTTTACACCTCCGATCGGGACCTGCGGGCCGAGCGCGGCCTCTACAAACTGTTCGGGGTCGACGCCCGGTCCGATCAGACCTGGGGCGTGTACGCACGCTCGCTGATCGCGTTCTCGGCGGCGAGCCTGGTGCTGCTGTTCCTGCTGCAGCGCCTGCAGCACTGGCTCCCGTTCTCGCTCGGGCTTCCGAACGTACCGTCCGGGCTGGCCTTCAACACCGCCGCATCCTTCGTCGCGAACACCAACTGGCAGTCGTACTCGCCTGAGGTGACGATGGGCCACCTGGTCCAGTTCGCCGGCCTCGCGGTCCAGAACTTCGTCTCCGCGGCCGTCGGCATCACCGTCGCGATCGCGCTGATCCGCGGCTTCACCCGCGCGAAAACCGATCGGCTCGGCAACTTCTGGGTCGACCTCACCCGTACGCTCCTGCGCGTACTGCTGCCGATGGCGGTCGTCGGCGGCCTCGCGCTGGTCGCGATGGGCGTCGTCCAGAACTTCTCCGGCGGCCACGAGGTGACCTCGATCGTCGGCCAGACCCAGACCATTCCCGGCGGCCCGGTCGCTAGCCAGGAGGTCATCAAGGAGCTCGGCACCAACGGCGGCGGCTTCTACAACGCGAACTCCGCGCACCCGTTCGAGAACCCGAACGGCCTGTCGAACCTGTTCGAGATCTTCCTCGAGCTGGTCATCCCGGTCGCGCTCACCCGCACCTTCGGCCTGATGGTCAAGGACAAGTGCCAGGGGTACGCGATCCTCGGCGTGATGGGCACGCTGTGGGCGGCCTTCACCTTCGCCGCGACGTTCTTCGAGAACCAGGGCGCCGGTACGGCGAGCCAGGCCGCGGGCGCCGCGATGGAGGGCAAGGAGACCCGCTTCGGCGAATGGGCCTCGGCGTTGTTCGCCAGCTCCACGACGGGTACGTCGACCGGCGCGGTCAACTCCGCACACGACTCGTTCACCCCCCTCGGCGGTGGTACGGCGATGTTCCACATGATGCTCGGTGAAGTCACGCCGGGCGGTACCGGTTCGGGGCTGTACGGGATGCTGATCCTCGCCGTACTCGCGGTCTTCGTCGCCGGCCTGATGGTCGGCCGGACGCCGGAGTACCTGAAGAAGAAGATCACCGCGCGCGAGATGAAGCTCGTGTCGCTGTACATCCTGACCACGCCGACCGTCGTCCTGCTCGGCACCTCGATCGCGATGGGGCTGGCGTCCGCGCGGGCCTCGATCTTCAACACCGACAGCCCGCACGGCTTCTCCGAGGTCCTGTACGCGTTCACGTCCGCAGCCAACAACAACGGCAGCGCGTTCGGCGGCCTCAGCGCCAACATCCCCTTCTACAACACGGCTCTGGGGCTGGCGATGCTGCTCGGCCGGTTCATTCCGATCGTCTTCGTACTGGCGCTCGCGGGATCGCTCGCGAAGCAGCAGCCGGTACCGGTCACGCAGGGCACGCTGCCGACGTACAAGCCGCTCTTCGTCGGGCTGCTCGTCGGCACGGTGCTGATCGTCACCGGCCTCACCTACTTCCCCGCACTCACCCTTGGACCCCTCGCGGAGGGACTGTGATTACCCAACTGATCGGCGCGTTACCCGACGCGCTGCGCAAACTCGACCCACGGGTGATGTGGAAGAACCCGGTGATGTTCGTCGTCGAGGTCGGTGCCGTCGCAGCGACCGTCTTCGCCGTCACCGACCCGGGCGTGTTCGTCTGGTGGATCGTGGTCTGGCTCTGGCTGACGGTGATCTTCGCGAACCTCGCGGAAGCGGTCGCGGAAGGCCGCGGCAAGGCCCAGGCCGAGACGCTGCGCCGGGCGAAGACCGAGACCACCGCCCGGAAGCTCGTGGGTGACGCCGAGGAGCAGATCCCCGCGGCGCAGCTCCAGCTCGGTGACCGCGTCGTGGTCGAGGCGGGCCAGATCATCCCCGGCGACGGTGACGTCGTCGAAGGCGTCGCCTCGGTGGACGAGTCGGCGATCACCGGCGAGTCGGCCCCGGTCATCCGGGAGTCCGGCGGCGACCGGAGCGCCGTGACCGGTGGTACGAAGGTGTTGTCGGACCGGATCGTCGTGAAGATCACCACCCGGCCCGGTGAGAGCTTCATCGACCGGATGATCGCCCTGGTCGAGGGCGCGTCCCGGCAGAAGACGCCGAACGAGATCGCGCTGAACATCCTGCTCGCCAGCCTGACCATCGTCTTCCTGGTCGCCACCGTGACGCTGCCGCCGTTCGCGAACTACGCCGGCATCAAGCTGAACATCGTCATCCTGACCGCGCTGCTGGTCTGCCTGATCCCGACCACGATCGGCGCGCTGCTGTCCGCGATCGGCATCGCCGGCATGGACCGGCTCGTACAGCGCAACGTACTGGCGATGTCCGGCCGCGCGGTCGAGGCCGCGGGCGACGTGAACACGCTGCTGCTGGACAAGACCGGCACCATCACGCTCGGGAACCGGCAGGCGTCGGAGTTCATCCCGGTCGAGGGCGTCAGCGACACGGAGCTGGCCGATGCGGCACAGCTGTCCAGCCTCGCGGACGAGACCCCGGAGGGGCGTTCGATCGTCGTCCTGGCGAAGACCGCGTACGGGCTGCGCGAGCGGCACACCGGAGAGTTGCCGCATGCAACGTTCGTGGAGTTCACCGCGCAGACCCGGATGAGCGGCGTCGACGTCGACGAGCGGCAGATCCGCAAGGGCGCGGCCGGCGCGGTGAATGCCTGGATCGGTGAACACCACGGTACGTCGGACGCGCGCCTCGGTGAGATCGTCGACGGCATCTCGGCGTCCGGTGGTACGCCGCTGGTCGTTGCCGAGAGCATCGACGGCAAGGCGCGCCCGCTCGGGGTGATCCACCTGAAGGACGTGGTCAAGGAAGGGATGCGGGAACGGTTCGACCAGATGCGCGCGATGGGCATCCGGACCGTGATGATCACCGGCGACAACGCGCTGACCGCGAAGGCGATCGCCGACGAGGCCGGGGTCGACGACTTCCTGGCCGAGGCGACGCCCGAGGACAAGATGGCGCTGATCAAGAAGGAGCAGGAGGGTGGACGGCTGGTCGCGATGACCGGTGACGGCACCAACGATGCTCCGGCGCTCGCACAGGCCGACGTCGGCGTCGCGATGAACTCCGGTACGTCGGCCGCGAAGGAGGCCGGCAACATGGTCGACCTCGACTCGAACCCGACCAAGCTGATCGAGATCGTCGAGATCGGCAAGCAGTTGCTGATCACCCGCGGATCGCTGACCACGTTCTCGATCGCGAACGACGTGGCGAAGTACTTCGCGATCCTGCCGGCGCTGTTCGCGGCGGCGTACCCGGGCCTGGACCGGCTGAACATCATGGGCCTGCACTCGCCGCAGTCGGCGATCGTGTCCGCGATCGTCTTCAACGCGCTGATCATCGTGCTGCTCGTCCCGCTGGCGCTGCGCGGTGTGCGGTACCGGCCGTCCTCGGCGTCCGCGATGCTGCGCCGCAATCTGCTCGTGTACGGCGTCGGCGGCCTGATCTCGCCGTTCGTCGGCATCAAGCTCCTCGACCTGGTGATCTCGCTGATCCCCGGTCTCCGCTGAAAGGTCTGTTGACAATGCCAAGCAGTTTTCGCCAGGCCGGGGTCGCGGTGCGCGTGCTCCTCGTCTTCACCGTTGTCCTGGGCATCCTTTATCCGCTGGCCATGACCGGCGTCGCGCAGGTCCTGTTCCACGGCAACGCGAACGGTTCGATCGTGAAGGTCGACGGCAAGCCGGTGGCGTCCGACCTGATCGGTCAGGCGTACCCGGACGGCTGGTTCCAGACCAGGCCATCGGCCGCCAAGTACGACGGGAAGGGCAGCGCCGCGTCCCAGTACGGGCCGAACAGCCCCGAGCTCGTCAAGCTGATCGAGCAGCGCCGGCAGGAGGTCGCGAAGCGCGAAGGGGTCGACCCGTCGCAGGTACCGCCGGACGCGGTCACCGCGAGTGGCAGCGGCCTGGATCCGGCGATCAGCCCGGCGTACGCCGCCCTGCAGATCCCCCGGGTGGCGCGGGAGCGCGACCTGTCCGTGGACCAGGTGAAGCAGCTGGTCAAGGACAACACCAAGGGCCGCACGCTCGGCTTCCTGGGCGAGCCGACGGTGAACGTGGTGACGCTGAACGCCGCGCTCGCCGCGGCCTGAGATCATCGAAGTATGAAGCGCGGGCACCTGCGGGTGTATCTCGGGGCCGCGCCCGGCGTAGGGAAGACCTACAAGATGCTGGGCGAGGGGCAGCGTCGGCGTGCGCGCGGCACCGACGTGGTGGCCGGGTTCGTCGAGACACACGGTCGCCAGCACACCGCGGAGATGCTGGACGGGCTCGAGGTGGTGCCGCGGCGGATCATCGACTACCGCGGCGCCAGCTTCACCGAGCTGGACCTGGACGCCGTCCTGGCCCGGCGGCCCGAGGTCGCGATGGTCGACGAGTTGGCGCACACCAACGTCCCGGGCAGCCGGAACGAGAAGCGCTGGCAGGACATCGAGGAGCTGCTGGCCGCCGGGATCGACGTGATCTCGGCGGTCAACATCCAGCACCTGGAGTCGATCAACGACGTGGTCGAGAAGATCACCGGCGTACCGCAGCAGGAGACGGTGCCGGACCGGGTGGTGCGGGCCGCCGACCAGATCGAGCTCGTCGACATGACGCCGGAGGCGCTGCGCCGGCGGATGGCGCACGGGAACGTGTACGCGGCCGACAAGATCGATGCTGCCCTGGGCAACTACTTCCGGGTCGGCAACCTGTCGGCGCTGCGTGAGCTCGCGCTGCTCTGGCTGGCGGATCGGGTGGATGCGGGCCTGCAGCAGTACCGCGCGGAGCACGACATCGACTCCACCTGGGAGGCCCGCGAGCGCGTCGTCGTCGCGCTCACCGGCGGACCGGAGGGGGAGACGCTGATCCGCCGCGCGGCCCGGATCGCGGCCCGCTCGTCGGGCGGCGATCTGCTCGCCGTGCACGTGGCACGGTCCGACGGACTGACCGGCGCGAACCCGAGCAAGCTGGCCGAGCAACGGAATCTGGTCGAGAAGCTTGGTGGCACCTATCACCAGGTGGTCGGCGACGACATCCCGGCCGCGCTGCTGACCTTCGCGGAGGCGGAGAACGCGACCCAACTGGTGCTCGGGGGCAGCCGCCGGTCGCGGTTCGGGTCGCTGTTCACCGGTCCCGGGATCGGCGCCACCACGATCCGCGACTCCGGTGAGATCGACGTACACCTCGTCACGCACTCGCAGATGGGGCGTGGGCGGCTGCCGCGGATGCGGGGGAGTCTGTCCCGCAAACGGAAGATTCAGGGCTTCGTACTGGCGGTTGTGCTGCCGCCGGTGCTTGCGCTCGTCCTGGGGCTCGGCGGCGACACGCTCAACCTGACCAGCAACGTACTGGCGTTCCTGTTCGCGGTGGTCGTGGTGGCGCTGGTCGGCGGGATGTGGCCGGCGATGGTGACCGCGATCGGCGGATCCCTGGTCCTGAACTGGTTCTTCACGCCGCCGCGGCGGACCTTCACGATCGCCGACCTGAACAACGCGCTCGCCCTGCTGATCTTCGTCCTGATCGCGGCGATGGTCAGTTCGGTCGTGGATCGTGCGGCCCGGCGGACCAGACAGGCGGCCCGGGCGGCCGCGGAGTCGGAGACGTTGGCGACCTTGGCCGGTTCGGTACTGCGCGGCGAGACGGCGCTGCCCGCCTTGCTGGAGCGGGTTCGGGAGGCGTTCGGGATGACCGGCGCCTGCCTGATGGAGCGTGTGGACGACGACGAGCTCACCGAGGTGTGGCGCCCGTTGGCGTCGGCCGGATCGCTCACCTGTACACGTCCGGAGGAGGCCGACGCGGAGATCCCGGCGCGCGACGACCTGGTGCTGGTACTGCAAGGGCATCAGCTGGAGGCGGACGAACGACGGCTGGTCGGCGCGTTCGCGGCCCACGCGGCGGCGCTCGTCGACCGCGGCCGGTTGAGCGAGGCGGCCGCCGAGGCGAAGCCGCTCGCCGAGGCGGACAAGTTGCGGACGGCGTTGCTCCGGGCGGTCGGCCACGACCTGCGGTCCCCGCTGGCGTCGGCCAAGGCGTCGGTGACGTCGTTGCGGAGTGACGACGTCGAGTGGAGCGAGTCGGAGCGCGCGGAGCTGCTCGAGACCGCCGACGAGTCGCTCGACCGGTTGTCGCGGCTGGTGGACAACCTGCTCGATCTGAGTCGCCTGCAGGCCGGCGTACTGCCGGTGTTCACCCGCCCGACGGCGCTCGACGAGATCCTCCCCGGCGTACTGGCCGAAGGCGGCGACGGTGCGGATCGAGTGACGGTCGACATCCCGGACACGCTGCCGCTGGTCGAGGCAGATCCGGCGCTGCTGGAGCGCGTCGTCGCGAACCTGCTGGCGAACGCGATCCGCTACTCGCCGGCCGGGCGCCCACCACTGATCACCGGAAGCGCGCTCGGCGACACCGTCGAGATCCGCGTCGTCGACCGCGGCCCGGGCATCCCGCGGGAGGACCGGGACCGGGTGTTCGCGCCGTTCCAGCGGCTCGGCGACACCGACAATACCGTCGGCGTCGGGCTCGGACTGGCGCTCGCCCGCGGACTCGCCGAGGCGATGCACGGCACGTTGCAGCCCGAGGACACTCCAGGTGGTGGACTGACCATGGTGGTCGCGATGCCGACAGCGCAAGCCGCCGACATCCCGGTCCCCGGCACGAGAGAAAGGTCAGGGAGTGACCCGAGTACTAGTGGTTGACGACGAGCCGCAGATCGTGCGGGCGTTGCAGATCAACCTGAAGGCGCGCGGGTACGAGGTGCACCTGGCCGGCACCGGTACGTCGGCGCTGAAGGTCGCCGCGCAGCACCCGCCGGAGCTGGTGATCCTCGACCTCGGGCTCCCGGACTTCGACGGCGTGGATGTGATCCGGGGGCTCCGCGGCTGGACCGACGCACCGATCCTGGTGCTGTCCGGGCGGACCGACCAGACCGACAAGGTCGAAGCGCTGGACGCCGGCGCGGACGACTACGTGACGAAGCCGTTCGGGATCGACGAGCTGCTCGCCCGGATGCGCGCCGTACTGCGACGCAGCAACCTTGCCCAGGACCAGCCGACCGTGACCGTCGGCGGCACCGCCGTCGACCTGTCCGCCAAACGCGTGACGCTGCCGAACGGCGAGGACATCCGGCTGACGCCGACCGAATGGCACCTGCTGGAGGTCCTGGTCCGCAACCCCGGCAAGCTGATGTCCCAGCGCCAGCTGCTGGTCGAGGTCTGGGGCCCCGGCTACGAGACCGCTGCCGGCAACCTCCGCTTCTACATGGGCCAGCTCCGCCGCAAACTCGAGCCCGACCCCGCCCGCCCGAAACACCTCCTCACCGAACCAGGCATGGGCTACCGCTTCGAGCCGTGACGTCCGATTCGTTCAAGACATCCGGGGACGGGTGCGAGAGGGTCGGGGTATGGACATCTTCACGGCAGGGCGCGACTTCGTACGGCGAGATGCGCGGGTGCTCGAGCGGCGGCTGTTCGCGACGATCTTCGAGGGAGCTGATCCGCGCGGAGTGGTCGATGCGCTGCGCGGGTATCAGAACGCCGACGGCGGGTTCGGGCAGGGGCTCGAGCCGGACAAGCGGTGCCCGGACAGTCTGCCGCTCGACGTAGAGGTCGCGTTCGACACGCTCCTCGCGGCGGACGCGCGCGACGACGACATGGTTCGGCCGGCCGTTGATTGGCTCGCGTCGGTGGCGACGCCGGACGGCGCGGTGCCGCTGTGTGGACCGGCCGTCGAGGGGTATCCGCGTGCCGAGCACATCACCGAGTGGACGTACCACCCGGACGTCAATCCGACCGCCGGGATCGTCGGCCGGCTGCACAAGCTCGGCATCGAACACCCCTGGCGGGACAAGGCAGGTGCCTGGTGCGCGGCCCAGCTCGGCAAGGGCTTCCCGGAGGACGCGCACGGGATGCACGAAGCGCTCGAGTTCCTCGAACACACCGGTGACACCGATGTCGACCGGATCCGCGACTGGCTGCCCAAGCTCGCGCACTACCGCGGTGACGCGGCCGATCCGTCGTACGGCGTGACGCCCTTGCAGTTCGCGCCGACGCCGGACAGCTTCTGGCGCCCGCTGTTCACCGACGAACAGCTCGACGCGCACCTCGACCGCCTGATCGCCGACCAGCAGGACGACGGCGGCTGGGCGATCACCTGGGAGCCGCCGGGCCCGGCCGCGACCCTCGAGTACCGCGGCATCGTGACGGTCGGTGCACTCCGCACGCTGAAGGCGTACAACCGCCTCTGATCGCTGATCTGCGACCGCTCACCGACGATCCGTGGTGAGCGGTTGCGCGCGTCCGGCCGCCTTGGGTGAATCGATGTAAACCTCGTATCCGCCCAACGAAGGTGGTCTCATGCGCCGTCTCAAACCGCTGGTCGTCGCACTCGCTCTGCTCGCCGTTCCACTGACTCCGACCGCAGCGGCCGCGCTGCCGGCTGCCGAGGCCGCGCCGCCGGCGGCCTGGGTCGGGAGCTGGTCGGTTGCCGTCACCCCGCCCGGCACGTCGGGGCCGACGCTGACCGGGGTCACCGACACGACCTTCCGTCAGATCGCACACCTGTCCGTCGGCGGTCCGCAGCTCCGGCTGCGGCTGTCGAACGTCTACGGCTCCAAGCCGCTCACGGTCGGAAAGGTCACCGTGACGCCGCGGTCCGGCGACCTGAACGGTACGCCGACCGTCGATCCCACCAAGCTCGCTCCGGTGCTGTTCGACGGCCGCGCCTCGGTCACGATCCCGGTTGGTGCCGACTGGGTGTCCGATCCGGTGCGCATCGACGTACCGGACGACTCCGATCTGGTGATCAGTACGTACTTCCCGGGTCCGACCGGGACGCTCACGCAGCACCCGTCCGGGTTCGCGAGCCGGTTCGTCGCCACCGGTGACCAGACCGGCAACGACGGGTCGTCGTACGAACAGCTCGCCGGTACGGCGCGGTACGTGATCGCCGGCATCGACGTGCAGAGTCGCGTCCGTGGTTCGGTCCTGTTGTTCGGCGACTCGATCACCGACGGCTCGGCCTCGCCGGTCGACCAGAACCTGCGGTACCCCGACCAGTTGGCCGACCGTCTGCAGGCCGGTCCGGCGGCGCGCGACCTCGGCATCCTGAACATGGGGATCGGAGGCAACCGCCTGCTCGACAACGCCGGTACGGCGGGGGACTCGACGCTCGCGCGCTTCGACCGGGACGTCCTCGCGCAGTCCGGTGTCCGGACCGTGGTGCTGCTCGAAGGCATCAACGACATCGGCAGCAGCCGCGGTGCGACGGATCCCGCGCAGCTGATCGCGGTCCAGCGGCAGTTCATCCACCGCGCCCATGAGGCCGGGCTGAAGGTCCTCGGCGCGACGCTCACGCCGTACGAGGGTGCTGGGTACTACACACCTGAAGGGGAAGCGGATCGGCAGGCGCTCAACACCTGGATCCGGACCTCCGGCGAGTACGACGGCGTCGTCGACTTCGACAAGGCCACCCGCGACCCGGCCGCCCCGGGGAAGTTCCTCCCCGCCTACGACTCCGGCGATCACCTGCACCCCAACGCCAACGGCTACAAGGCCATGGCCGCCACCTTCGACCTGCGCCAGCTGTAGGAGCTGTATCGAAGGACGGGTAGTGGTGCAGGATTTCGCGGCTCGCCGGACGGTGACGAGCCTGAGTCCGGTCGCGATGGCCGACCACTACCCGTTCTTCGGTACGCCTAGCCGGATTCAGCTGGGTGTTCGACCTGGCGGTCGCCCCATTGGGTGAGGAGGCCGCGGGCGATCTCCAGGTCCTCGCGGAGCGAGCGGTCGGCCAGGTCGCCCGGCAGGGCTGCCAGGGCGTCGGTCAGCCAGGGGGCGACGGCTGCGGGTGCGAGATCGACGGGTGTCAGGCCGGCCAGGCGGATCGCGCGTACGGCGGTGACGAGTTCGCTGGCGAGTACTTCGCGGAGCGCGTCGAGGAGTTGTTTGGTCAGGGCGGCCGCCTGCGGCGCGAAGCTCGCGTGCAGTTCGGCGCCGCGGGACAACGTGGCGGTACCGAGCGTGGCGGGCTGCGCGGACGAGCGGACGGCGGCGAGTGCGTCGTGGGCCACGTACTCGATCATCATCACGCCGGAGCTCGTCTCGGCACCACTGGCCAGGAACCTGCTGAGGCCGGTGTAGTCCGGGTCGACGAGGTTCGCGACGCGGGTGGTGGAGAGGGTCGCGACGCTGTGCAGGCTGAGACGGAGTGAGTCCAGCGCGAGCGCGATCGGCATCGCGTGCCAGTTGCCGTTGTGCAGTACGGCGTCGCCGGCCACCAGCGGGTTCTCCGCGGCCGCGTTGATGTCGATGCGAACACTGTTGCCCAGGGCATCCGAATGGTCGACGGCCGGGCCGAGCACCTGCGCGAAGGCCCGCACCCCGAAGGGGTCCTGGACACGGGCCGGCTGCAGCGGGAGGCCGTCGAGGAGATCGCGCATCCGGCGGGCGACCCGGACCTGGCCGGGCTGTGGACGCGCCTCGTGGACGCGGACGTCGTAGACCTCGGCGTTGCCGCGCAGTGCGACATGGGTGAGGGCGCCGACCAGCGGCACGACGTTGATCAGCGTGGACGCGTCGACGTACGCCAGGCAGCACTCGGCGAGCGTGAGCGCGTTGCTGGACAGGAGTGGGAGCGCGCTGGTGCCGTCGATGACGTCGCCGAGTGCGAGTCCGAGCTCGGCGAGCGGGCCGAGGTCGCCGGTCCCGATCGCGCCGCCGCGATGCAGGTCGGGCAGGTCGTCGTCGTTGAGCAGGCCAACGATCGTGTCGGCGACCGCCGGTTCGAGGCCCGAGCCGCCGGCGGCGAGCTGGTTCACCCGGATCAGCAGGCCCAGCCGTACGACATCCTTCGGGTACGAAGTTGTACCGGTGGTGGAGTGCGACGCGAGCAGCCGGGCGCCGTGCTCCGGGTCGGACGTCAGCACGTCGCGGTTCGCCCCGACGCCCGTGGTCCGCCCGTACACGGGCCGTCGCGCCGCCACCTCGGCCACCACGTGCGCCGACTCGCGCATCCGCTTCCGCGCGTCGTCGCTGAGCCGTACTGACGTACGCCGCTGCCCCAAGGCCACGGCGTCGAGCGGAGTCAGCCCGCTACCCGTGAGCTCGACCGGTTCCATCCCCTCAGTGTGGAACCGCCGGCCCCCTACTGACACCCGGCACGCCAACGCCGCCGTCTCGGATCCGAGACGATCAGGCTTGGGGAGGATCCGGTGCCAGATCGGGTAGAAGATCCTCCCCAACCCTGCGCACTCGGGCCCAGGCGACGAGGGCCACGGTGATCGCGACGACGGCGAACACCGCGCTGCCGAAGAAGGCGACCGGGAGCGAGGTGTTGTCCAGTTCGCGGGACTGCGTGAAGCCGGACCAGCAGTAGGTGAGAAGCGCGCCCGTCGCGAGCGCCAGCGTGTGCCGGGGCGTCCAGGCCTGGCGCCGGGCCCAGCGGACGATGACGGTTGTCGCCGTACCGAAGAGGACGAACCACCAGGCGACCGAGATCCACTCGGAGCCCAGACCGTCGGGGAACAGGACGGCCTCCAGCCAGTACGTGCTGGTCACGGCGAACCCGGTCAGGCCAACCAGGAGCGGCCGTGGCACGGTCCCGTCGACGGGTCGCGTCGTGCGGCGGCCCAGGACGAAGGCGAGTGCGATCAGTCCGAGGATCACGATCGCCGATCCGATGAACTCGGCCGCCGACGCGACGAAATGGAAACCGATGCCTTGCATGACGCCGAGCAGGGTCGAGCCGACGACGAAGACCGTCGCGACCGTCACCAGCCCGCGGCGACGCAACCACGGTCCCGACGGAGCGCAGGCCTCGATCAGGGCGATCGGTACGCAGATGCTCCAGATCGTGTGCAGCGTGATCGTCCCCTGGATCAGCGTGACGCTCAGCCCGAGGCCGGGAATCTCGCCGAACCCGGCGAAGCTGTCCAGCCCGAGATAAGCCGGATTGAACAGCATCTGGTCGATCGGGCCCTCCTCCAGGAGCGCGTACGCGACCGCCAGCAACACGATCCCGGTCCAGCCCAGACCGGCCCGGCGCGCGGTCTCGCGGATCAGGACCGCGCCGCCGCCGTACATCGGTGCGAACAGGAACAGCCACCCGAACGCGGCGATCGACTGGTTGCCGAGCAGGAACTCGCCGACGAACGGGGCCAGGAAGAACAGGCCAACGGCGGGCCACCAACGCTTCACGCTCTCGACGCTAGAGCAGCGCTGCGGCCTGGTCGTCCGACTTCGGTGTCCGGTCGGGTGACCAAAGAAAACAGCCCGTCGCCCTCGGGGGAGGGAGACGGGCTGGTTGGTGGTGCCGGTTACTTCTGGCCGTAGCGCTTCTTGAACTTCTCCACGCGGCCCTGGGTGTCCATCACGCGCTGCTGGCCCGTGTAGAACGGGTGCGTAGCGGACGAGATCTCGACGTCGACGACGGGATACGTGTTCCCGTCGTGCCAGACGACCGTCTCGCTGCTCTCGCGGGTCGAACCGGTGAGGAAGCTGAAGTCGCCGGACTTGTCCCGGAAGACGACCCGGCGGTAGTCGGGGTGAATGTCCTTCTTCATGCGGCAGTACTTCCTTCCAAGTAGGGGGCGAACGGATCGGTCAGTGGGTGGACCGCTTCATCCGCACGTAGGACACAACCGTCGAGGCGCTCCCGTAATTCCCGGGCGTCCAGCCCGACGCCGGTCAGCGAGAGGTACGACGCGCGGTCGCCGTACTCCGGGTGCCACTCGAGGGCGGACCGGGCCTGGTGCTGCTGTCCCACGGTCGGCCAACGGTCCGCGGGGAGGTCGGCCAGCCACGGACCGAGGGTGCCGATCGCGATGTTCGTACCGAAGCTGTCCCAGCTGAGCCGCCGACGGTGCTGCGTCGCGATCCACAACGTCCCGCGCCCGCGCGCCGAGCCGGCCACCAGGTCCTCGAGCGCGTCGTACAACCGCTCAGGATGAAACGGCCGATTGGACTGCCAGACGAACGTCAGCCCGTCCACCGCGGCGGCAATTGAGCCCGGTTCGACGCCTCTGGAGGGCCTCGGGGCGAACTGGCCCGCGTCGAGCAGACCAGCCGGAGCGTCCTTGACCAGCAGTCCTGGATTGATCGCCCGGAGCAGCTCGCCGACGTCGTCGGCGGTGGTGAGGATCGCTGCGTCGGCGTACTCGAGTTGGCGTACGACGACTTCGGCGGTCGCGCGGCCGTCCTCGACCGCGGTGGGGACGCCGCGTTCGCGGAGCAGATCCTCACCGGTGAGGTCGTCGGTGACGGTCGCTGCGTCGACGGTGGTGACGACCGAGGCGACGCACAGGTCCGCGTGCTGCTCGATCTCGGTGGCGATCGCGTGCGTGTCACCGGCGGCCGGGACGTTCACGATCGCGACGTCGTACCGCTCGACGGCGGCGATGCTCGCGAGCAGTTGGACGAGGGAGTTGCGCAGCGCGCACGACACGCACGGGTGCTCCATCGTGATCTCCTCACGGTCGATCACACCGGTGGCCGTACGGGCGGTCCGGACGACTGAGCCCGCGCTGAGGGTGCTCACGTCGTACTCCACCAAGACTCCGGAACGCCCCGCGGACGCCAGCAGATTCCCCGCGACGGAGCCGCGGAACCCCTCGTCGAGCCCCGTCAGCAAGGTCACGGGAAGCATCTGCTCTCCTGTCTTGTTGAAAACGATAACCAATACAAAGTACCCTGTCCGGCGGAATGCCCGCCAGTCGGCCGGCGTTCTACCTGACGAAAGAGAGGACAGCATGGCCAAGCGCAACGACCTCCGCCCCATCGTCAAACTCCGCAGTACCGCAGGCACCGGTTTCACCTACGTAACGCGCAAGAACAGGCGAAACAATCCCGACCGCCTGATCATCCGCAAGTACGACCCCCAGCTCCGCGAGCACGTCGACTTCCGCGAAGAGCGGTAAGCCCGTCCGGTGACTCGCCGGCCGCGCAAGGTCTAGCCGTGGAGGCGGCGGGTCAGGGCCTTGGCGGCTTGGCGGATTTTGTGCGCCAGGTGGGGACGGTCGGCCGGGGGGACTGTGGTGGTGGGGAAGGTGACGCTGATGGCGGCGACGGGATGGCCGGCGTGGTCAACGGCGGCGCTGGCCACGGAGGCCATGCCGGGGGTGATGAAGGAATCCTCGACGGCGAAGCCCTGTCGCTTCTCGTCGGCGAGCAGGCGGCGGAGCTGGCTGAGGGACCGCGGTCCGAGGTCGGTACGGCGGACGAAGGACTCCGGCGACGGGAACAACGCGCGGACCTGAGCGGGCGGGAGCTCGGCCAGTAAAGCGCGGCCGGAGGCGGTGAGGGTGGCAGGCAGACGTACGCCGACATCGGTCACCAGCGTGACCGGACGAGGCGGCTGCTCCTTCAGCAGGTACACCAACTCCCGCCCGTGCAGTACGCCGAGATGCGCCGTCTGACCGATCTCGTGCACGAGCTGAACCAGCAGCGGCCGCGCCAGCCGCTCCAGCGGATCGTGCCGCAGATAGGCGGACCCGATCTCGAAGGCGGCGACCCCGAGCCCGTACCGCTTCTCCTCGGGCAGATGGACGACGAACCCCTCGTCGATCATTGCTCGCAGCAAGTGGTACGTCGACGAGCGCGGCAACCCGACCGCGGAGGCGATGCGCTCCATCGGTACCGGACCGGGCTGGGTGGCCAGGAACGTGAGTACCCGCAGCGTGCGGGTCGACGCGGGAACGTTGCCGCTCACAACGGCAGCGTAACCTCAGACGCTGGAGGAGTCGCGCTTCTTCGAGCGGGTGCGGCGGATCCAGAACCGGAAGCACTCGCCCAGGACGGCGATCGCGAACAGCCCGCCGGCAATACCCCAGTCCAGGACCTCGGAGCCGGAGACCAGCAGCCCGACGCCGAGCGACAGCACCAGGAAGAGCGTCAGCGAGACCGCAAGCCGCTTCACAGCGCCTTCTCCGCGGTCCACGCGCCGGAGGTCTCGCGGTACCCGAGCCACCGGTTCACGGCGAGCATCGGCTCGTTCGCCGCGTCGTTTCCGGTCGAGGCGACCGTGAATCCGGCATCGCGGGCCCGTGCGAGCGCTGCCGACTTCACCACCTTCGCCAGCCCGCGACCGCGCGCGGCCGGGATCGTCCCGGTCAAATTCGACCAGATCAGCTTCCGGTCCGGGTCGGCGGTCGTGGTGACGAACGACAGCACCCGGTCACCATCCAGTACGGCGACGCTCAGATCGGACCGCCCGTCCGGGTTGTGCCAGGACGTCTGCACCCACTCCTCGTACTGCGGTCCGCCCGAGAACCCACTCGGATCGTCGTCGCGGACCTGCACCTCGGCGTCGTACAACTGCCGCGGCTCCAACTCGTCGTACGTCACCAGACGCAACCCGTCGGGTACCTCGAGCGGCTCGCGGGCGGCGGTCAGGTCGGCGGTGGAGTGCGTCATCCGGCGCCCGATCGTGAACCCGCGATGGGTCGCGAAGTCCCGCGCGTCGTCACTCACCCCGACCAGCAGCCGTCCGGCGCCGAGCGCGACGGCCCGCTCCGTGAGCGCGGTGAGCAGTGCGCTGCCGATCCCGCGCCCGCGGTACTCCGGCGGAACCTGGACCGTGATCCGCACCCGTGGCGCCTCGGCGTCCGCCGGCGGCCGGTAGAGGTTCGCGTAGCCGACGACGTCCGGGCCGTCGACGGCGATCAGCACTTCCTGGCTCCGGCCGCGGCTGAGTTGCAGCTCGATTGCCCGCGCAGTCTTGACCAGTTGCGGCATCACGGCCGCCCAGACCCGGGCGACGCCCGCCGCATCCTTCGGCCGCGCCGTCCGGATCTCGAACACCATGCCCGAACTCTACGGCTACCGAGGGTCGCCACCCCTGTCTCAGACCCGAGACAGAAAGTGGTACGGCGCTGCTGTCGGCGAGCGATCCGGCGCGGTGCAATGTTCGGGTGGAACACACAGTGAATGGCACGGTGGCGGTCGGCGTCGGCCCGCTGACCGCGGCGCAGGTGGTCGCGGTCGCGCGGTACGGCGCCCAGGTACGGATCGACGACCAGGCTCTCGAGGAGATCGCGAAGTCGCGCGCCGCGATCGAGGCGCTGGCCCACGCGGACACCCCGCACTACGGCGTCTCGACCGGATTCGGCGCGCTCGCCACCCGGCACATCGCACCCGAACTGCGAGCGCAGCTGCAGCGCAGCCTGATCCGGTCGCACGCGGCCGGCTCGGGTCCCGAGGTGGAGACCGAGGTCGTCCGCGCGCTCGCACTGCTCAGACTGTCGACCCTCGCCACCGGCCGCACCGGGGTGAAGGTCGAGACCGCTCAGGCGTACGCCGGTCTGCTGAACGCGCACCTGACGCCGATCGTGCACGAGTACGGCAGCCTCGGCTGCTCCGGAGATCTCGCGCCGTTGTCCCATGTCGCGCTCGCGATCATGGGCGAAGGCAAGGTCCGCGATGCCGACGGCAACCTTCTCGATGCCGGGGAGGCGTTGCAGCGCAACGGTCTGCAACCGGTCGTACTGGCCGAGAAGGAAGGCCTCGCGCTGATCAACGGGACCGACGGCATGCTCGGCATGCTCGTCCTCGCGCTCGCCGACCTGGATCGGCTGTTCAAGACCGCCGACCTGGCCGCCGCGATGAGTGTCGAGGCCCAGCTCGGTACCGACCGGGTCTTCGCCGAGGACCTGCAAGCGCTGCGACCGCATCCTGGCCAAGGAAAAGCCGCCGCCAATCTGCGCGTGATTCTCAAGGACAGTGCGATCGTCGCCAGCCACCGCGGCCCGGACTGCAACCGCGTCCAGGACGCGTACTCGCTCCGCTGCTCTCCCCAGGTCCACGGCGCCGCCCGCGACACCGCCGAGCACGCCAAGAACGTTGCCGGGTACGAGCTCCAAGCCGCGATCGACAACCCCGTCGTACTCCCCGACGGCCGTGTGGAGTCGAACGGGAACTTCCACGGCGCCCCGATCGGGTACGTACTCGACTTCCTCGCGATCGCCGTCGCGGACCTCGCGAGCATCAGCGAACGCCGCACCGACCGCTTCCTCGACGTCGCGCGCAGCCACGGCCTGAACGCGTTCCTGGCCGACGATCCGGGCGTCGACAGCGGCCACATGATCGCGCAGTACACCCAGGCCGCGATCGTCTCCGAACTCAAGCGCCTCGCCGTACCGGCCAGTGTCGACTCGATCCCGAGCAGCGCGATGCAGGAGGACCACGTCTCGATGGGCTGGTCCGCGGCCCGCAAGCTGCGCAAGTCCGTCGACGGTCTGCAGCGCGTACTGGCGATCGAGATCCTCACCGCCGCGCGGGCGCTCGACCTGCGCGCACCGCTCGACCCGGCGCCGGCCACCGCGGCCGCCCGGGCAGCCCTCCGGCAGTACGTCGATGGCCCGGGCACCGATCGCCATCTCGCCCCCGAACTCGAGCACTCCGTCCAACTCGTTGCCAACGGCACCTACATCGAAGCGACCGAGGCCGTCACCGGCCCGCTGAATTAGAAAGGCTGGATCACCCATGTCCGGACCACGTCCCGTCCGCGCACCCCGCGGTACCACCCTGACCGCCCGCGGCTGGCAGCAGGAGGCCGCGCTGCGGATGCTGCAGAACAACCTCGACCCGGAGGTTGCCGAGCACCCCGACGAGCTCGTCGTGTACGGCGGTTCCGGCAAGGCCGCCCGGGACTGGAACTCGTTCGACGCGATGGTCCGGACGCTGACCACGCTGAAGGACGACGAGACCATGCTCGTCCAGTCCGGCCGTCCGGTCGGCGTCATGCAGACGCACGAGTGGGCGCCGCGGGTACTGATCGCGAACTCGAACCTGGTCGGCGACTGGGCCACCTGGGAGGAGTTCCGCAAGCTCGAGGCGATGGGGCTGACGATGTACGGCCAGATGACGGCCGGCTCGTGGATCTACATCGGCACCCAGGGCATCCTGCAGGGGACGTACGAGACGTTCGGTGCGGTCGCGGACAAGAAGTTCGGCGGCTCGCTGGCCGGCACCGTCACGCTGACCGCCGGCCTCGGCGGGATGGGTGGTGCGCAGCCGCTGGCCGTCACGATGAACGACGGTGTGGCGATCTGCATCGACGTCGACGAGTCCCGCATCCAGCGCCGCATCGAGCACCGCTACCTCGACGTACGGGCGTCGTCCGTCGACGAGGCGCTGCGGCTCGCGGAGGAGGCGAAGAGGGCGCGGAAGCCGTTGTCGATCGGTGTCCTCGGCAACGCCGCCACGATCGTGCCCGACCTGCTCAAGCGGGGTGCGCCGATCGACGTGGTCACCGACCAGACGTCGGCGCACGACCCGTTGATGTACCTGCCGATCGGCGTCGAGTTCGAGGACTGGACGACCGCGCGGGAGAAGGACCCGGCCGGGTTCACCGAGCGCGCGCAGGAGTCGATGGCCAAGCACGTGCAGGCGATGGTCGAGTTCCAGGACGCGGGCGCCGAGGTGTTCGACTACGGCAACTCGATCCGCGACGAGGCCCGCAAGGCCGGGTACGCCCGCGCGTTCGAGTTCCCCGGCTTCGTACCGGCGTACATCCGGCCGTTGTTCTGTGAAGGAAAGGGCCCGTTCCGGTGGGCGGCGCTGTCCGGCAACCCGGCCGACATCGCGAAGACCGACCAGGCCATCCTCGACCTGTTCCCGGACAACGAGCACCTTGCGCGCTGGATCAAGCTGGCCGGCGAGCGGGTCGCGTTCCAGGGGCTGCCGGCCCGGATCTGCTGGCTCGGGCAGGGCGAGCGCGACAAGGCCGGCGTCCGGTTCAACGAGATGGTTGCCTCCGGCGAGCTCGAGGCGCCGATCGTGATCGGTCGCGACCACCTGGACACCGGCAGCGTCGCGTCGCCGTACCGGGAGACCGAAGGCATGCTCGACGGCTCGGACGCGATCGCGGACTGGCCGTTGCTGAACGCGATGGTGAACGTGGCCAGCGGCGCGTCCTGGGTGTCGATCCACCATGGCGGCGGCGTCGGGATCGGCCGGTCCATCCACGCCGGCCAGGTGTCCGTTGCCGATGGCACCGACCTGGCGCGGCGGAAGCTGGAAAGAGTACTGACCAACGACCCGGCGATGGGTGTGATCCGTCACGTCGACGCCGGCTACGACACGGCCGCCGAGGTCGCCGCGGAGAAGGGGGTCAGGGTCCCGATGCGGGAGTCCTGAGCACGGTCAGTATCTCTACCGTTACAGTGCACTTTCCTGCGGATCGGGCTGACCGCGTGGATTCGGTCTGACGTTCCGCTAGGGTCTTTCGGGCGACCAACGAGCGCGAAGGGGCGCCATGATCGAGTTCGAGGACGTCACCAAGCAGTATCCGGACGGCACCGTCGCCGTCGACACCCTGTCCCTGCGGATCCCGAGCAACCAGATCACCGTCTTCGTCGGTCCGTCCGGCTGTGGCAAGACCACGTCGCTGCGGATGATCAACCGGACCATCGAGCGGACCTCCGGGACGATCTCGATCGACGGCCAGGACATCAACGCCCAGGATCCGGTGACCCTGCGCCGCGGCATCGGGTACGTGATCCAGAACGCCGGCCTGTTCCCGCACAAGACCGTGGTGGACAACATCGCCACCGTGCCGAAGCTGCTCGGCTGGGACAAGCACAAGGCGCACAGTACGGCGATGGAGCTGCTCGAACGCGTCGGCCTGGACCCGGTGATGGCCAAGCGGTACCCGGCTCAGCTGTCCGGTGGCCAGCAGCAACGAGTCGGCGTCGCGCGGGCGCTGGCGGCGGATCCGGCGATCATGCTGATGGACGAGCCGTTCAGCGCGGTCGACCCGATCGTCCGCCACCAGTTGCAGGAGGAACTGCTCCGGCTGCAGCGCGACATCGGCAAGACGATCGTGTTCGTCACCCACGACATCGACGAGGCGATCAAGCTCGGGGACAACGTCGCCGTACTGCAGGTCGGCGGCAAGCTGGCCCAGTTCGCGCCGCCGGCCGAGCTGCTCGCGCATCCGGCCGACGACTTCGTCCGCGGGTTCGTCGGGCAGGATCGCGGTTACCGCGCGCTGACGTTTGTGCATCCCGAGGAGTTGCCGGTGCAGCCGGTGCCGGCCGAGCTCGCGCTGAAGGACGGCGTACCGGTCGGCTGGCGCAACGGCTCCGAGGACCTGCAGCCGCTCGGCGCAGTCTTCAAACGCGGCGACTCGCTCCGCGCGGCCTTGGACGCCGTACTGACGTCCCCGAACGGCCTGGGCGTGGTCGTCGACAATGAAGGCCGCGCGGTCGGTGTCGTGGACCAGAGTGCCGTAGCGGAGGCGCTCCGCTCATGACTGCGCTGATGTCGCGACTCCGTCGCGACGGGTCATGGGGCTGGAACTCCCGGTCTTCCCTCGTCGCTCCGGTCGCTTCGCTCCCTCCACTCCTCAGTCCAGACCGGGAGGCCCCATGACGTGGATCGGCGACAACCTGGGTCTGATCTGGGAGCAGTTGCGCGAGCACCTCTACCTGGCGATCCTGCCTGTCATCCTCGGGCTGATCATCTCGGTGCCGCTGGGGTACGTCGCGACGCGCTACTCGTGGCTCGCGAATCCGCTGATCGCGTTCGGCGGACTGCTCTACTCGCTCCCGTCGATCGCACTGTTCATCGTGCTGCCCGCGATCCTCGGCACCAAGGTGCTGTCCACGGTCAACATCATCGTGGCGCTTACCATCTACACGGTCAGCCTGCTGATCCGGAACGTGATCGACGGACTCCGCTCCGTACCACCAGACGTCCGGCAGTCCGCGATCGCGGTCGGGTACGGCGACCTGCACCGGCTGATCGCGGTGGACCTGCCGATCGCCGTACCGGTGATCTTCACCGGCCTGCGGGTCGTCACGGTGGCGAACATCTCGATGGTCAGCGTCGGCGCGGTGATCGGGATCGGCGGGCTGGGCGAGCTGTTCACGCTCGGCTTCCAGAAGGCTTTCCTGACGCCGGTCGTGGTCGGCGTGGTGCTCTCCCTGGCGCTGGCCCTGCTCGCGGATCTGTTGCTCGTCACGCTGCAGCGGGTACTGACTCCCTGGGCGCGGGCCATGGCCCCAGTGGCGGAGGTGGCGTGACATGTGGGAGTACCTGACCGACCCGTTCAACTGGTCCGGCAACGAAGGCATCTGGGCCCGGATCCTGCAGCACCTCTGGTACACGTTCGCCGCGCTCGGTCTGTCGGTGGTGATCGGGTTGCCGATCGGGCTGCGGATCGGGCACACCCGGCGGGGCGCGTTCCTGGCGATCAACCTCGGCAACGCGGCCCGCGCGCTGCCCAGCCTCGGGTTGCTGATGCTGGCAGTGCTGCTGACCGACCAGATCGGCTTCCTGCCGGTGCTGATCGCGCTGGTCGCGCTGGGCATCCCGCCGATCCTCGCCTCGACGTACGCCGGCCTGTCGGGTGTCGATCCGGCGACGATCGACGCCGCCCGCGGGATGGGGATGACCGGGCGCGAGATCCTGACCAAGGTGGAGATCCCGATCGGGCTGCCGCTGATCATCTCCGGCGTCCGGAGCGCGACGCTGCAGATCGTCTCGACCGCGACCATCGCGGCGCTGGTGTCGCTCGGCGGCCTCGGGCGGTACGTGATCGACGGGCTGAAGCTCCGGGACTTCCCGCAGATGTTCACCGGCGCGCTGCTGGTGGCGCTGATGGCCCTGCTGCTCGACGCCCTGTTCGCGCTGATCGGCCGGATCACCGTCTCACCGGGCCTGAAACTCAACTGAACTGTCCATGGAACCTGATGAACTTGCGCTACATCCATCGGCACCGGTCGATGGCTGAACGAGAACACTGGAGGCTCTCGTGTTGAGATCCACACTCATCCGTACTGCGATCGCCGGGATGGCGGTGCTCGGCCTGGCCGGTTGTGGGGGTGGGGGCGACCAGCTCGGCAACGACAACGCGGGGTCCTCACCCGCGCCGTCCAAGGTGAGCAGCATCACCGTCGGGTCCGCCGACTTCTCCGAGAGCCAGCTGATCGCCGAGATCTACGGTCAGGCGCTCGCGGCCAAGGGCATCGAGGTCAAGAAGAAGCCGAACATCGGCAACCGCGAGACCTACATGGCCGCGATCAAGGACGGGTCCGTCGACCTCGTCCCGGAGTACACCGGTGCCGCACTGGTGTACTTCGACAAGAACTCCACCGAGACCGACGCCCAGAAGTCGTACGACGCGCTGAAGAAGGCGCTGCCGTCCGGGCTGGAGGTCCTGGAGATGTCGCCGGCCGCCGACGAGGACACCATCGTGGTGACCAAGGCGACCGCGGACAAGTACAACCTGAAGTCGCTGGCCGACCTGAAGCCGGTCGGCAAGGAACTGGTCGCCGGCGGGTCGACCGAGTTCAAGGTCCGGACCGCGGGCCTGAAGGGGCTCAAGGAGAAGTACGGCGTCGAGTTCAAGGACTACAAGACGCTGGACGCCGGTGGCCCGCTGAGCATCAAGGCGCTCACCGACAACACCATCCAGGTCACCGACCTGTTCACCACCCAGGCCGTGATCAAGGACAAGGGCTGGGTGCAGCTGGACGACCCGGAGGGCATCCTGCCCCCGAACAACATCGTTCCGCTGATCCGGACCGACCACAAGTCCGACGACGTCACCGCGGCGCTGAACGCGGTCGACGCCAAGCTGACCACGGACGCGCTGACCGACCTGGTCAAGCGGATCGACGTCGGCAAGGAGAGCGCGGACGCGGTCGCCAAGGACTGGCTGTCGAAGAACCCGTTGTCGTGAGCCGGTCTTGAGCTTCGAAACCCTGTGGGCCGACGAGTCCGCCATCGGCCGTGACCCCGAAACCGGCGGTTACACCCGCGGCGGCTGGTCCCCCACCGAACGCGAGGCGACGCACTGGTTCCTGGACCAGTGCGCCGCCCGCAACCTCCCCGTCCAAACCGACCCAATAGGCAACCACATCGCCTGGTGGAGCGCCGGCGACGGTCCTGGGGTGGTCACCGGGAGTCATCTGGACTCGGTGATTGATGGTGGCGCGTTCGATGGGCCTCTTGGGGTGGTTTCGGCCTTGGCGGCGGTGGATCGGTTGCGGGCCGAGGGGTTCGAGCCGGGCGTGCCGATCGGGATCGGGGCGTTCGTGGAGGAAGAAGGAGCGCGGTTCGGGATGCCCTGCCTGGGGTCCCGGGTCGCGACCGGCGTACTGCCCGCGGACAAGGCCCTGCAGTTACAGGACCGTACGGGGGTCGGCCTCGCCCAAGCCCTGGAGCAGGCCGGCCTCGACCCGACCGCGATCGGTCCCTCACCCCTGGTGGAGCGGATGGGGACCTTCATCGAGTTGCACGTCGAGCAGGGCCGGGGTCTGACCGCACCGGTCGGCGTCGCGAGCTCGATCTGGCCGCACGGGCGCTACCGCTTCACGTTCGGCGGCGAGGCCAATCACGCCGGTACGACCCTGATGGAAGACCGGCACGACCCGATGCTGACGTACGCAATGACCGCCCTCGCCGCGAACAAACAGGCCCGCCTGGCCGGCGCCCGCGCCACCTTCGGCCGCGTCTCCGTCGAGCCGAACGGCACCAACGCCGTACCGTCCCAGGTCACCGCCTGGCTCGACGCCCGCGCCGCCGACACCGGCACCCTCGAATCGTTGCTCGCAGCAATCACCAAGCAAGCCACCGAACGCGCCGAGCGCGACGGCACCACGCTCGAGGTCACCGCCGAGTCGGTCTCGCCGATCGTAGACTTCCCGGCCGGCCTCCGCGATCGGCTCGTGAACGTTCTCGATGGCGCCCCGGTCCTGCCGACCGGAGCGGGCCACGACGCGGGCGTGTTCTCCGCGGCCGGGATCCCGACCGCGATGCTGTTCGTCCGCAACCCGACCGGCGTCTCACATTCCCCCGCGGAGTACGCGGAACAGGACGACTGCCTCGCGGGCGTCGAAGCCTTGGCTGCCGTACTGAAGGACCTCGCGAAGTGACCTCGTACTGGTGCGAGACCGCCGTCCTCCCGAGCGGTCTCGCATCCCGAGTCCTGCTGACCGTTGCGGACGGCCGATTCACATCGGTGGAGACCGATGTGGATCCGGGCGACGCGCAGATCCTGAACGGTCTGGTCGTCCCCGGCCTCGCGAACTGTCACAGTCACGCGTTCCACCGCGCGCTCCGCGGCCGGACGCAGACCGAGCGCGGGACGTTCTGGACGTGGCGCGAGCAGATGTACGCCGTCGCCGCCGCGCTCACCCCCGACACGTACTACGACCTCGCCCGCGCGGCGTACGGCGAGATGCTGCTGGCCGGCATCACCGCGGTCGGCGAGTTCCACTACCTGCACCACGCGCCCGGCGGCAAACGGTACGACGACGCGAATGCGATGGGTGTGGCGCTGATCTCGGCCGCGCGGGACGTCGGCATCAGGATCGCGCTGCTCGACACCTGTTACGTTGCCGGCGGCATCGATCAGCCGCTCAACGACGTACAGCAACGCTTCAGTGACGGCGATGCGACCGCTTGGGCCTCCCGGGTCGCTGGGCTGCAGGGCGCCGAGGACGTGGTGGTCGGGGCGGCGGCGCATTCGATCCGGGGCGTTCCGCAGGATCAGCTCGGTGCGGTCGCGTCGGCATTCCCTGACGTACCGCTGCATGTTCATCTGTCCGAGCAGGTTGCTGAGAACGAGGCCAGCCTCGCTGCGTACGGGCGGACGCCGGCGCAGGTTCTCGACGAGGCCGGGTTCCTCAGTGGGCGTACGAGTGCGGTGCATGCGACGCATCTGACCTCGGTCGATGTCGGGCTGCTCGGGAGCTCGGCGACGTACTCCTGCTTCTGCCCGACGACCGAACGCGACCTGGCAGACGGCATCGGACCGGCCACGCAGTTGCGCGACGCCGGTTCGGCGCTGACGCTCGGATCGGACAGCCACGCGGTGATCGACCTGTTCGAGGAGATGCGCGCGGTCGAGCTCAACGAACGCCTCGCGACCCAGGAACGCGGACACTGGTCGGCGGCCGAGCTGCTGAAGGCCGCCACTGTCGACGGTCATCGATCGATCGGCTTCGACGACGCCGGCGCGATCGCGTCCGGAGCCCGCGCGGATCTGGTGGCGATCCGCCTCGACACCGTTCGCACCGCCGGCACCGGTGGCACCGGAGAAACGGCCGTGTTCGCCGCATCGGCCGCGGACGTGTCAGATGTCGTCGTCTCCGGCAAACACCTGGTTGCCGATGGCAAACATCTTCGGGTGGATGTCGCGGCTGAGTTGGCTTCCTCGATCACGGCGGTGACCCGATGACCTCACTCCTCCTGACCGGAATCAATTCGCTGGTGACCAACGACCCCGCGCGAGGCGGGCTGCTGGGCGAGGTCGGGGATGCGGCGCTCGTGATCGAGGGGAGTACGGTCGCGTGGGTCGGATCGCGCCGTGACGCCCCGGCGGCGGACAGTGCGGTCGACCTCGGCGGCCGTGCAGTGATCCCCGGGTTCGTCGACTCGCATTCACATCTGGTGTTCGCGGGGGACCGTGCGGCCGAGTTCGCTGCCCGGATGACCGGTACGCCGTACTCGGCCGGCGGCATTCGGACCACGGTCGCGGCGACCCGCGAGGCGACCGACGAGCAGCTGACCGCGAACGTCTCCCGACTCGTGACCGAGATGCGCCGCCAGGGCACGACTACGGTCGAGATCAAGTCCGGGTACGGCCTGACGGTCGCGGACGAGGCGCGCAGCCTGCAGATCGCGGGGCAGTTCACCGACGAGACGACGTACCTGGGTGCGCACGTCGTACCGGCCGAGTACGCGGACGACCCGGCGGGGTACGTGTCGCTGGTGACCGGGCCGATGCTCGACGCCGCGGCACCGCACGCGAAGTGGATCGACGTGTTCGTCGAGCGTGGTGCGTTCGACGCGGACCAGGGGCGCGCGATCCTCCAGGCCGGGATCGCACGCGGGCTGCAGCCGCGCATCCACGCCAACCAGCTCGGCGAGGGCCCAGGCGTCCAGCTCGCCGCCGAGGTCGGCGCGGCCTCCGCCGACCACTGCACGTACCTCACCGACGCGGACGTCGACGCGCTTGCCTCCAGCGGGGTCGTCGCCGGCCTGCTGCCCGCGATCGAGTTCTCCACCAGGTCGCCGTACCCCGACGCCCGCCGCCTCCTGGACGCCGGCGTCACCGTAGCCCTCGCCACCGACTGCAACCCCGGCTCCGGCTACTCCTCCTCGATGCCCTTCTGCATCGCCCTCGCCGTCCGCGAGATGCACATGACCCCCGCCGAGGCCCTCTGGTCCGCCACCGCCGGCGGCGCCGCCTCCCTCCGCCGCCCCGACCTCGGCCACCTGACCCCCGGCGCCCAAGCCAACCTCACAGTCCTCGACGCCCCCACCCACCTACACCTCCCCTACCGCCCCGCCGTCCCCCTCGTAACCCAAACCTTCCTCGCCGGCCGCCCAGTCTGAATGCGGGGGCGGACCGCCAGCCCATCACAATCAGCACGCCACCCACTCGGTCCCGCCTGAGGCAGCCCGCATCCGCACATTGTGATGGCCTGGGGATCCGGCCATTGCCTGCCGGACCGCGTCGACCACCCACTCCGGGTGAAACATCACGTCCTCCCAGGAGAAGCGGAGCACCCGCCAGCCGCGGATAGTGAGGTTGGTGTGCCGGCGACAATCCCGGGCCAGTGCTGCCCTCGAACCGTGGAAGGCGAAGCTGTCGGCCTCGAGCGCCAGCAAGAGTTCCCGGTGTCCCAGGTCGACGCGCGCCGAGAAGACGCCGTCCCGAACGACGACCTGCGGCTCGAAGCCCTCGATGCCGGCCTCGATCAGAATCGCGCGCACGACCGACTCCAGCGGTGACTCGGACCGGTCGTCCGCGGCCGCCGCGACCCGACGCGCTCGACGGCACCCGGGCCCGCTCAGGTCGGCGGCCGCGACCATGAGCTGGGATCGGTCCAACGCGCGCCCGCGGAGCGCCGAGTCCGCGATCGTCAGACCGGCCGCGAACGGCAGGGTCCGCGCACAGTCCAGCACCGTCTGCAGCCTGGTGGTGCAGGGACCGTCGGCGGATACGTTGTCCGCCCAATGCAGTTCGCACGCCACCGGGCTCAGTCGTCGGTGTTGGCCCCGCGGGACGGTGATCTGCGGCTTGTCCGGCAACTCCAGAACATCGAAGCCGTGCAGGACCGCGGCGCTGACATGCGACACGAGCCCGCCCTGGGCGCGTGCGGCCGCGATGGGATCGGGCGCAGCCGGCAGCGCGTACACGCCTTTCGCGATGCGGCGGATCGATCCGCCGTCCAGGGCTGCGCGGATCGCGCGTCCAGAGACGAGGGCGCGCAACTGCCCGAACGTCGCCGTGCCCTCGCGGCGCAACAGAACATCTACGACTTCAGGCATGTACTCATCGTGACGTAATCGCCGGTTTCGCCGCTCGAGTTATCCACACGCGGACCGCCAGGCCATCACAATGCGCGCCCCGGCCGTCGCCTCCCGCGTGGGCGGGCGTCGACCCGGCGATTGTGATGGCCTGGGGATCCCCCTGCCCCCCGCTAATTCAGGTGCGGGCTCGGGGGAGGGGCGCCACGCTAGGGGTATGGACACGAGAGCGCGGCTTCGGAGTGGGTTTTGCTGGCGGACGGATCGGGGGGCGTGAAGCTGTAATGCGGATCTGACCGGGTGGTGGCGGGATGCTGAGCTGTTGCGGGAGCTCGGCCCGGCGTTGGCGGGGCTGTACGACGAGGTGCCGAGCGTGGTGCTCGGGCCGGTGTCGCGCGGGTCGTTGCTCGGGGCGCTGACCGCTGCCGCGCTGGGCGTCGGGTTCGTCGAGATGCGCAAGGCGGGCGGTACGTCGATCGACAGCGACCGGTGGGTACGGCACACCTCGGCGCCCGACTACCAGGACCGTCATGTCGTGTTCGGCTTCCGGCGGCACTTGATCCAGCCGTCCGATCATGTGTTGGTGGTCGACGACTGGATCGACACCGGGGCGACCGCGCAGGCGGCGAAAGCGCTGGTGGACGAGTGCGGGGCGCACTGGATCGGGGCAGCCTGCATCGTCGACGGGCTGATGGAGCCGCGCCTGCGGTACGAGTTGCCCATGCGTGCGCTCCTCGACGTACGGCAGCTCTAAAGCTCCTTGGAGACCAGCGCGGTCGTGGTGCCGTTCGGGAGGTGCTGTTTTCCGACCTCGTGATACCCGCGGGCGGTGTGGAAGCTGAACGCCGCGCTGCCGAGCGGTACGGCCGCGACCGTCCGGTCGAACGGTTGCGCCGAGCGCTCGATGGCCCGATAGACCGAGGTGGCGAGGCCCTGGCGGCGGTCGTCGGCGCCGATCACGATCCGCTCGATGAACAGGAAGCGGTCGGCGTACGTACGGGTGAACGACTCGAACGCGAGCCCGTCGTACGCCGATCCGGGTGTGAAGGTGAGGACGAACCCGGCCGGGCGGCCGTCCAGGTCGACGACGACGGCGTGGGCGGCGATCAGCCGGAGCCAGTCCAGCCGGTCCGCGTTCAGCGGCTCGACCAGGCCGTCCGCGGTGGAGTTCAGCGCGACGACCGCGGCGGCGTCGGCAGCGGTCATCGGGCGGAGTTTCACAGTGATCAGGATCGCACGGTAAGCGCTTGCACCGGGAGGGGTCTCCCTGGCCGCACCCTGGCCGGCACCCTTAAATCCGGGGGTGCCCTTGGGAATGACCGGGGCGGTGTGCAATGTTGAGCCCAGTGAACTCAAGTTTGTTGCGTCACGGATTTGAACCGAGGCGGGCGAACAGGCAACATTGAGTCTGTATCACTCAACTTCGTGGAGGTAACAGCATGGCCCGCGCGGTCGGTATCGATCTCGGTACGACGAACTCCGTCATCGCCGTACTGGAAGGTGGCGAGCCCACCGTCATCCCCAACGCCGAGGGAGCGCGCACGACGCCCTCGGTGGTGGCTTTCGCCAAGAACGGCGAGGTCCTGGTCGGCGAGGTCGCGAAGCGCCAGGCGACCACGAACGTCGACCGCACGATCCGCTCGGTCAAGCGCCACATGGGCGAGGCCTGGAACGTGGACATCGACGGCAAGAAGTTCACCCCGCAGCAGATCAGCGCGTTCGTGCTGCAGAAGCTGAAGCGGGACGCCGAGGCGTACCTCGGGGAGCAGGTCACCGACGCGGTCATCACCGTGCCGGCGTACTTCTCCGACGCGCAGCGCCAGGCGACCAAGGAGGCCGGCGAGATCGCGGGCCTGAAGGTGCACCGGATCGTCAACGAGCCGACCGCGGCCGCGCTCGCGTACGGCCTGGACAAGGGCACCGAGCAGACCATCCTGGTCTTCGACCTGGGTGGCGGTACGTTCGACGTCTCCCTGCTGGAGATCGGCGACGGCGTCTTCGAGGTGAAGGCGACCAGCGGTGACAACCACCTCGGTGGTGACGACTGGGACAACCGGATCGTCCAGTGGCTGGTGACCCAGTTCAAGAACAAGAACGGCACCGACCTGTCCGGCGACAAGATGGCCATGCAGCGGCTGAACGAGGCCGCCGAGAAGGCCAAGATCGAGCTGTCCAGCGCCGCCGAGACCACGATCCACCTGCCGTACCTGAGCCTCACCGACGCGGGACCGCTGCACCTGGAGGAGAAGCTCTCCCGGGCCGAGTTCCAGAAGATGAGCAACGACCTGCTGGAGCGCGCCCGCGCCCCGTTCAAGGCCGTCATCAAGGACGCCGGCATCGACGTCAGCAAGATCGACCACGTGATCCTGGTCGGCGGTTCGACCCGGATGCCCGCGGTGGCCGACCTGGTCAAGGAGCTGACCGGTGGCAAGGACCCGAACAAGGGCGTGAACCCGGACGAGGTTGTAGCAGTCGGAGCGTCGCTCCAGGCCGGTGTGCTGAAGGGTGAGGTCAAGGACGTCCTGCTGCTCGACGTGACCCCGCTGAGCCTCGGCATCGAGACCAAGGGTGGCGTGTTCACCAAGATCATCGAGCGCAACACCACGATCCCGACCAAGGGCTCGGAGATCTTCACCACGGCCGAGGACAACCAGCCGTCGGTGATGATCCAGGTCTACCAGGGCGAGCGCGAGATGGCCCGCGACAACAAGTCGCTCGGCAACTTCGAGCTGACCGGCCTGCCGCCGGCGCCGCGGAACGTGCCGCAGATCGAGGTCACCTTCGACATCGACGCGAACGGCATCGTGCACGTGAACGCCAAGGACCTGGCCACCGGCAAGGAGCAGCGGATGACGGTGACCGGTGGCTCCGCGCTGCCGAAGACCGACATCGAGTCGATGGTCCGCGACGCCGAGCAGTACGCCGAGGAGGACCGGCAGCGCCGCGAGGCCGTCGAGAACCGGAACCAGGCCGAGAGCCTCGTCTACCAGACCGAGAAGTTCCTGCAGGAGAACGAGGACAAGGTCCCGGACGACGTCAAGACCGAGGTCAAGGACGGCGTGGCCGAGCTGAAGAAGGCCCTCGAGGGTGACGACGCCGACACGGTCAAGGCCGCCTCGGAGAAGCTCGCCCAGTCCAGCCAGAAGATGGGTGCCGCGATGTACGCGAACGCCCAGGCCGCCGGCGGCTCGACCGACGACGGCGCGACCTCCGAGGACACGACCAGCGCGAGCAACGACGACGACGTCGTCGACGCCGAGATCGTGGACGAGGACCGGCCGCAGGACAAGACGGAGGACAAGTGACGGATCGACCGACTGGCAGCGAGTTCGGTGACGGCGACCCCGTCGTCCGCGACAAGCGCCGGATCGACCCGGAGACCGGCAAGCTGCGGGAGCCCTCGGACACGTCCGGGGCCCCCGCGGCCGACGGCCCCGCGGGCCAGCCGCCCCGGGACCCGTCCGACCTGATCGGTCCGTCCGCTCAGGAGGCTCTGCTGACCGAGGCGCTCAAGGAACGTACGGCCGACCTGCAGCGACTGCAGGCGGAGTACGTGAACTACAAGCGCCGCGTCGACCGGGACCGCGAGGCGGCCCGGGAGCTGGTGGTCGGCACCGTCCTCACCGAGCTGCTCGGGATCCTGGACGATGTCGGCCGGGCCCGCGAGGCCGGCGAGCTGGAGGGCGCGTTCAAGGCGGTCTCGGAGTCGCTGGAGCGAGTCACCGAGAAGCTCGGCCTGGTGAAGTTCGGCGAGAAGGGCGATGCCTTCGACCCGCGGATCCACGAGGCCCTGCTGCACAACTACTCCGACGACGTCGACGGTCCGACCGCGACGATGATCATGCAACCGGGCTACCGGCTCGGCGAGCGTGTTCTGCGGGCGGCCCGGGTGGCCGTGTCGGAGCCGACCGAACAACTGCCGGGCGAGGCCGCGAAGGCCGACGCGCCGGTGGAGGGCACAGATGAAGACGCGGACGGGTCCGCGGAGTAACACAGGTCGAGACGGGAGGGGAGGCGCCGGATGAGCACGAAGGACTGGATCGAGAAGGACTTCTACAAGGTTCTGGGCGTCTCCAAGACCGCCGAGGCCGACGAGATCAAGAAGTCCTACCGCAAGCTGGCACGCAAGTACCACCCTGACTCCAACGCCGGCGACACCAAGGCGGAGGCCAAGTTCAAGGAGGTCTCCGAGGCGTACGACGTGGTCGGCGACCCGAAGAAGCGCAAGGAGTACGACGAGGCGCGCCGGCTGTTCGGCAGCGGCGGCTTCCGGATGCCCGGCGGCAGCGGTCAGACCGGTGGCGGGTTCGACTTCAACGTCGGCGACCTGTTCAACCGGGGCGGCGGGCAGAACACCGGCGGCGGCCTCGGCGACATCCTGGGCGGCATGTTCGGCGGTGGCGGCCAGCGGACGACCACCACGACGGCGCGTCCGCGGCGCGGCCAGGACATCGAGACCGAGGCGACGATCGAGTTCGCCGAGGCCGTGAACGGTGTCACGGTCGGCCTCCGGATGACCAGCGACGAGCCGTGCCCGACCTGCCGGGGGACCGGCGCCAAGTACGGCACGGTGCCGAAGGTCTGCCTCAAGTGCGAAGGCACCGGCATGCAGACCTCGGTCCAGGGTGGCGTGTTCGCCATGACCGAGCCGTGCACCGAGTGCAAGGGTCGAGGTCTGGTCGTCGACCAGCCGTGCGAGACCTGCCACGGCTCCGGCCGCGGCCAGTCGAGCAAGACCATGCAGGTCCGGATCCCCGCGGGTGTGCAGGACGGCCAGCGGATCCGCCTGAAGGGCAAGGGCGCGGCCGGCGAGCGAGGTGGCCCCGCGGGCGACCTGTACGTCACCGTGCACACCAAATCGCACCGGATCTTCGGTCGGCAGGGTGAGCACCTGACGCTGAACGTCCCGGTGAGCTTCACCGAGGCGGCGCTGGGCGCGGAGATCAAGGTCCCGACGCTGGACGGCTTGCCGGTCACAGTCCGGATCCCGGCCGGTACGGCGAACGGCAGCAAGCTGCGCGTCCGCGGCAAGGGTTCGGTGCGCCGGGACGGGACGAAGGGCGACCTGCTGCTCACCCTCGAGGTGCAGGTGCCGCACGAGTTGACCGACGAGCAGAAGGAAAAGCTGCAGGAGTTCAACTCCGCGTCGGATCATCCTGATCTGCGGGCCGGGTTGTTCGGGACGTCGTGATGGGCATCCCGTTCAGCCAGGTGCCGACCTGGGACGACCGCACCCCGATCTATGTGATCTCGGTCGCGGCCCAGCTGGCCGGCATGCATCCGCAGACATTGCGCCAGTACGACCGGCTCGGCCTGGTGGTGCCGAGCCGGGCGTCCGGCCGTGGCCGGAGGTACTCGGCGTACGACGTGGCGAAGCTGCGCTACGTGCAGCATCTGTCACAAGAAGACGGCATCAACCTCGCGGGAATCCAGCACATCCTCGCGCTACAGTCGGAGGTGGAGGATCTGCGCAAGCGGGTCAACCAGCTCCTGGCCGAGGTTCAGCGCGGCGTCGGCGCCTCCCGGCGTACGGCGACCAGCAGGGTCTTCTCGGCCGGCCCCGCGGGCGACGTGATCGCCATGGGCCGGCAGCAGACCACGACGCGATGGATCCGCACCCAGCCCCTGGAACTCGGCCCGCGCTGACCCGCCGTCACAACCCACACCAGGCCATCGGAGGCCTTCCGGATCCACCCCTCGGAGCCTCCGTACCGGTGGAGGCCGTCGTTCCCCCGCGGCGCCTCCGCAAGTCGAAGGTGCGCTGACCCCCCGGCGCCCTTCGGCCCCCGCAGGGTGGTCCGTTCAGGACCGCCCTGCGGTTCCCTTTTCACCTGCTGTTCCTGTTGTCTGCGCAGCCTGACCGCATACTCTGGCGAGGTGACCCTGAAGCTGGAGACGGACCGGCTCGTGATCCGGGACTGGGAGGAAGACGACGCCGACGCGGCGCTGGAGATCTTTGGCTCCGCCGACGTGGCGCCCTGGCTGTCACCTGCCATCGACAAGGTGCCGGATGCCGCGACCATGCGGCTGATCCTGCAGTCCTGGATCGAGGCTCAGCCGAACTTCGTGGTTCCGGCCGGTCGCTGGGCGGTCGCGCGCCAGGACGACGGTGAGATCGTCGGCGCGCTGCTGGTCCGGCTCCTCCCGCCGTACGAGGAGGATCTCGAGATCGGCTGGCAGCTCCGGCCGAGCGCCTGGGGCCACGGGTACGCGACCGAGGCGAGCCGTGCGCTGATGCGCTGGGCGTTCGGCACCGGCGAGGTCGACGAGCTGTTCGCCGTCGCCCGGCCGCACAACAAGCGCGCGATCGCCACCGCGCGCCGCCTCGGTATGGAGTGGGTCGGCGAGACCGACAAGTACTACGACCTCAACCTGCAGGTCTACCGCCTCCGCGCGTCCGAGTTCACCGTCTGAGCCGCGGCCAGGAGCAGCGTCAGCGCGGCGCAGACTGCGTACGAGTTGCCCAGGAACAGCTGGAACCCGTGATGGGTGTACTCACGGTCGCCGAGGTACGGCGCGTGCAGGCCTTTCGGATCGCGACGTAGCCGATGGTGAGAGTGATGCCTACGGCAACGATCCACGCGGGCCCGATGCCGTCCACGCCGCCGGCGATTCGGGCGAACACCCCGCGCCACGCCTGGTTGCTGACGAAGTGCGTCGCGCCCGGGCGACTGGGATCGAGCAGATAGTGCCCCCAGAACTGGCGTGAGCCGTCCGGCATCGCGACAGCGCCGACGAGGATCGTTGCGCCGGTCGCGACGGAGGCGACCATCGCCTCGCGGTACCGGCGGGCCACGAGCAGGTAGACGATGAAGATGCCCGGCGTGAGCTTGATGCCGGTGGCGATTCCGACCAGTACGCCGCGAACCCGGCTCGGCACGTACCCGAGCAGGTCGACGAGGACGAGTGCGAGGAGGAACAGGTTGACCTGCCCGAGGGCGAACGTCGACCGGACCGGCTCGAGGGCGATTCCTGCTGCGCCGACGGCCAGGCCGATCGTCATGACTCGCGCCTTCGGCCAGCCCGGCCCGAGGGCACGTGTGGTGATGAGCCCGATGACCAGCAGTGTGGCGGCGTTGGCCAACGTCATGACGGCGCGGCCGGTCTCCGTACCCAGGGCCGCGATCGGCGCGAACATCAGTGCTGCGAACGGCGGATAGGTGAAGCCGAGCAGCATGTCGTTCGGAAAGGCGTGGTGCGCGGTGTAGATGTCCTGCCCGTGCAGGAACGCTCGGGCCGCGACGACGTACACGCGGAGGTCGTACTGCAGGGCGTGCGGTGGCCAGATCGCGAGGCACAATCCGGCGAACGCGACCGCAGCGACCAGGAAAATACTGCGGCGTACCGGCCGGACGGTGCGTGGCTGCGGCGGTGCTTGGACGGGACTGAAGGTCATGCCGACGACAATTCCTGCGAACGTCGGTGTGCCGCATCGCCTGCAAGGACGGTCCTTGCTCAATGCAACGAATGACCCCCGAGCCGGCCGATGTCACTCGAAAGAGTGACTGCAAGCCGTCCTGATCCCCGCAGAATGTAGCCGTGACGAGACTTTGGAGCCGGATGTCCCCGACCGATCCGGGGATCAGTTGGCCGGACGTCGTCCTCGCCCTCGGTGCGACGGCGGTGACCCAGTACTGGCTGGTGCAACGCGCCGACTACTGGGCCTACGCTTCGCCCTGGCTGCCGACGGTTGTTGCCTGGTCGGCCTTGCTGATCGCCGTACGTCGTGTCGCTCCCGCCCTTGCGATGGGCGGACTGCTCGCCGGTGCGTACGGATGGTCGCTGCTGGCCGGTGGTGTGCCGTGGCCGCTGCTCGTAGGCTGCCTGCTCGCCGCGTGGTGGCTGCCGACCCGGTGGGGGACTCGCACCGGTGTCGTTCTGTGTGTGGTCCTGGCCGGCCTTCCGCTGCTGGCTGATCTGCGGCGCGGATGGTTGCAGCTGTCGATCTATCCGCACGTCTTTGTGCGCTTCGTCGTCGATGGCCAGGTCACGACCGTCAACGGGATCGCGCAAGTGGCGTGGAAGCGCGTGACCACGTCCGGCTGGACCTGGTGGTTCTCTGTTGTCATTGCCGTGTTCGCCGTTGCTGCACTGCTGCTGCGACGTCGGCAGGGTGTCACGCCGGTGCGGCGTACGGCGGGGGAGCGGTTGGAGGGGATGCTGCGCGCGGTGCGGCGCAGCTCCGACGAGTTGTCGGGCGGGCTGCTGCTCGGTGCGGCCGCCGTCTCGATGGTCTTCGTCGAGCTGTGGGGAGACCGGGTTCACGGGAACTGGTGGACGGCGCCCGGGTGGCTCCCGTACGTGGTGGCCTTCGCGCCGTTGACGTTGGCGGCCCGCCGCCGGGTCCCCGCCGTACCGGTCGCTGTCATTGGTCTTGCGGCGCTGCTGTCGTACTGGCAGACCGACAAGCTGTGGTTGCTGCTGTTTGCGCTGGCCGTTGCCCTCTACTCGGTCGGGACTGCGCGGCAGGCGTTGCGTTGGTCGATGCCGATGGCAATCGTTGTGCTGGCGGCGCTGCCGACGATCGCAGCGTTGGTGAAGTATCCGGTGCTGGTACGGATCTATCCCGGGATCGCGAATCAGCCCGGCCTGACGTACAACCAGGTGGCCGACGACATGGTGAATCGGCGGTGGCCGGTCAGTCTGTCGCTGGCGCTGCTCGTCCCGTTGTGCGTGGGGATCGCGGTCCGGCTCTACCGGCGGAACGTGCAGTCCGCGCAGCGCGAGGCCGAGCTGGAGCAGGTTGCGGTGGAGCGGGAGGTGGCGCGGGTCGTACTGACCGAGCGGTCGCACATCGCGCGGGACCTGCACGACGTGGTCGCGCATGCGGTGAACTTGATGGTGATCCAGGCGGAGACAGGGCCGGATCTCGTACGGCGGGGCGACGCCGACGTACTGGCGGGATTCCAGCGGATCGGTGATGCGGGCCGACGGGCGCTGAGTGAGCTCGACCGGTTGTTGTCCGCGCTCCGCGACGCCGACGGGGTGCCGGATCCGCAGCTGGCGCCGCAGCCTGGCCTCGCGGATCTGCCACAGTTGGTCGCGGATGTGTCGGACGGTCATCTGCCGGTCGAGCTCGAGGTGTCCGGTGATCTGGACGGCCCGTCCGAAGGACAGCAGGTGGCGGCGTACCGGGTGGTGCAGGAGGCGTTGACGAACGTCATACGGCACGCGAAGGCGTCCGCGGCGCAGGTACGCGTACGGGTGGAGCAGACGGGGGTGCGGGTCGAGGTGAGCGACGACGGCAGCGGGTTCGACGTCGCGGCGGCTGCTGATGGGATGCGACACGGGCTGGCCGGGATGCGCGAGCGGGTCCGGATCGAGGGCGGCACTCTGGATCTCCGCAGTACGCCGGGCTCCGGCACGACCGTCACCGCCTGGTTCCCGGTCGAAGGCAGTCGGTGACCCCGCCGGTGCCGGCCGTGGACGGGCGGCCGATCAAGGTGATGGTGGTCGACGACCAGGACCTGGTCCGGGACGGGATCGCGATGATCCTCGACGGACAGCCGGACATCGAGGTGGTCGCGCAGGCGACCGACGGCGCGGACGCGGTCCGGCAGGCGGCCGCGATCCTGGACCTGGCCGTCGTACTGATGGACGTCCGGATGCCCGTGATGGACGGGATCGAGGCGACCCGGCAGCTGGCCGGGGGACCGCGGGTGGTGATCCTGACCACGTTCGACCTGGATGAATACGTATACGACGCGCTCCGGGCCGGGGCCAGCGGGTTCCTGCTGAAGCGGTCCTCCCGCGACGAGCTGATCAACGCCGTCCGGGTGATCGCTGCCGGTGACGCACTGCTCGCGCCGCCCGTGACGCGGCGGCTGATCGACCGCTTCGCCGAGAACCAGGTCGCCCCCGAGGACGTCGCCAGGCTCGGCCTGCTGACCGCCCGCGAACGCGAGATCCTGGTGCTGGTGGCCAAGGGGAACTCCAACGCGGAGATCGCCACCGAACTGCACCTCACCGAGCACACGGTCAAGACCCACGTCAGCCGGATGCTCGCCAAAACTGGCGCCCGCGACCGCGTCCAGGCCGTGATCCTCGCCTACGACGCCGGCCTGGTAGCAGTCGGTCGCAGCTGACAACCCTGACTTGTCCCTGGGAATCGTCCAGAGTTGAGTGGAATGGACTCAAGTTTGGATAAGTTGTACCCAGTGACTGTTGTTGCTGGAACTGAAAGGCTGGAACCTGATGGATGTTCAGCGGTTGACGACGCTGGCCCGGGAAACCCTGTCGGTCGCGATCCGCCAGACGTCCGCGGCGGGCAATCCGACCGTGGAACCGATTCACCTCCTGTCCGGACTGCTCGCGCAGCCCGAGGGCACCACGATCGGCCTGCTCGAGGCGGCCGGCGGCGATCGCGACGCGGTCCGGCGGAAGACGGCCGAGCAGCTCGCCCGGCTCCCGAAGGCGAGCGGCGGCAGCGTGCAGGCGCCGAGCCTGTCGCCGAAGACCGGCGACGTGCTCAACCAGGCGGAGCAGCGTGCGCTCGGACTCGGTGATGAATACGTATCCACCGAGCACCTGCTGATCGCGCTCGCGACCGTCGAGGGCCCGGCGAAGAGCGCTCTGGGCGTCACGGCCGACGCGCTGCTGACCGCGTTCGACCAGATGCGCGGCAACCGGCGGATCACCTCCCCGGAGGCCGAAGGCACCACCAAGACCCTGGAGAAGTACGGTGTCGACCTGACCGAGCGCGCCAAGGACGGGAAGCTCGACCCGGTGATCGGGCGCGACTCCGAGATCCGGCGCGTGGTGCAGGTGCTGTCCCGCCGTACCAAGAACAACCCGGTGCTGATCGGCGAGCCCGGCGTCGGCAAGACCGCCGTCGTCGAGGGACTCGCCCAGCGGATCATCGCGGGTGACGTACCGGAATCGCTGCGCGGTCGACGGCTGATCAGCCTCGACCTCGGCGCAATGGTCGCCGGTGCGAAGTACCGCGGTGAGTTCGAGGAGCGGCTGAAGGCCGTGCTGACCGAGATCAAGGAGTCCGACGGTCAGATCATCACGTTCATCGACGAGCTGCACACGGTCGTCGGCGCGGGCGCGTCCGGCGAGGGCGCGATGGACGCCGGCAACATGCTGAAGCCGATGCTGGCCCGCGGCGAGCTGCGGATGATCGGCGCCACCACCCTGGACGAGTACCGGACCCGGATCGAGAAGGACCCCGCGCTGGAGCGGCGTTTCCAGCAGGTGTTCGTCGGTGAGCCGTCGGTCGAGGACTCGATCGCGATCCTGCGTGGCCTGAAGGAGCGGTACGAGGCGCACCACAAGGTCGCGATCTCCGACTCCGCGCTGGTCGCCGCGGCGACCCTGTCGAACCGGTACATCTCCGGCCGGCAGCTGCCCGACAAGGCGATCGACCTGGTCGACGAGTCGGCCTCCCGGCTGCGGATGGAGATCGATTCGTCCCCGGTCGAGATCGACTCGCTGCGCCGTACCGTCGACCGGCTGAAGATGGAGGAGCTCGCGCTGTCCCGCGAGGAGGACGCCTCGTCGCAGGAGCGGCTGGAGCGGCTGCGCGCCGACCTCGCCGACCGCGAGGAGGAGCTGCGCGCGCTCGAGGCCCGCTGGGACCGCGAGAAGTCCGGCCTGAACCGGGTCGGCGAGGTCAAGGAGCGCATCGACGAGCTGCGCGGCCAGGCTGAGCGCGCCCAGCGCGACGGCGACCTGGAGACCGCGTCCCGGCTGCTGTACGGCGAGATTCCCCAGCTCAGCAAGGAGCTCGAGGAGGCCGACGCCGAGGAAGAGGTTGCCGAAGGCCCCGAAGCGATGGTGAACGAGGAGGTCGGCCCGACCGAGATCGCCGAGGTGATCGCGATGTGGACCGGCATCCCGACCGGACGGCTGCTCGAGGGCGAGACCGGCAAGTTGCTCCGGATGGAGGACGAGCTGGGGCGCCGGCTGATCGGTCAGCGCCGCCCGGTGAAGGCCGTCAGCGACGCCGTCCGGCGGGCGCGGGCGGGCATCTCCGACCCGGACCGGCCGACCGGTTCGTTCCTGTTCCTCGGCCCGACCGGCGTGGGTAAGACCGAGCTGGCGAAGGCGCTCGCGGACTTCCTGTTCGACGACGAGCGGGCGATGGTCCGCATCGACATGTCGGAGTACAGCGAGAAGCACAGCGTCGCGCGGCTCGTCGGTGCCCCGCCCGGCTACGTCGGGTACGAGGAGGGCGGCCAGCTGACCGAAGCGGTCCGCCGGCGTCCGTACTCGGTGATCCTGCTCGACGAGGTGGAGAAGGCGCACCCCGAGGTCTTCGACATCCTGCTGCAGGTGCTCGACGACGGCCGTCTGACCGACGGTCAGGGTCGTACGGTCGACTTCCGGAACGTCATCCTGATCCTGACCAGCAACCTCGGCTCGACGTACCTGGCCGACATGTCGCTCGACGACAAGGTCAAGCGCGACCAGGTGATGGCCGTGGTGCGGCAGTCGTTCAAGCCGGAGTTCATCAACCGGCTGGACGAGATCGTGCTGTTCGACGCGCTCGGCAGCGAGGAGCTGACACAGATCGTCGGCCTGCAGATCAACTCGCTGCAGAAGCGGCTCGCCGACCGGCGGATCACGCTCGAGGTCGACGAGGGTGCGATGGAGTGGCTGGCGATGACCGGGTACGACCCGGTGTACGGCGCCCGCCCGCTGCGCCGCCTGGTGCAGTCCGCGATCGGCGACGAGCTCGCCCGCGGCCTGCTCGACGGCTCGGTCCGCGACGGTGAAACCGTCAAGGTCACCCTCAACGAGTCCAAGGACGCCCTCGACGTCTCCTGACCAACCGTCCGAAAGGCCCGGCCCTCGCGACCGGGCCTTTCCTTTGTCTTGCGGCAGGTCGGCCCAGATCGGGGCTTGGGTGGTCTGGGAGGATCGGGGGGACGGGGTCTTGGGAAGGAAGTTCGGAGCGGATGACTGGGCAGCACGGTGACGAGCCGGTCGAGAGCCGGCCGGGGCCGTACAGCGGACTGTTCGGTGACGTCCCGGACACGTACGGGCCGCAGGCGACCGCGGTGCCCAAGCAGGTGACGATCTCTGCGGTCATTTCCGCCGGGCTGGGTGCGATGTGCCTGTTGCTCGCCGGGCTCGCGCTGACGTCCGCGGGCGGTCAGATCTCCGAGGTGCTCACCGGCTCCCGCGGCAACACCCCGGTCGCGGTCGCGGCCGCCCTGGTGTGTGCGGTCGTCTACCTGGTGCCGGCGTTCTACGTCCGGAAGCGCCACGGCTGGGCGCGGTACGTGCTGATCGCGGTCGCGGTGATGGGGATCGCCGGCGGAGTGATGGCGCTCCCGGCCAGCCTGCTCGGCCTCGCCGTGCACGTCACGCTGCTGATCCTGATGATGCAGCGCCCCACCAAAGTCTGGTTCCTGCACCGCTGACGCTCAGGAGACCCTCGTGGAGATCTGGATCAACCCCGCCTGCTCGAAGTGCCGCGCCGCCACCAAGGCCTTCGACGACGCCGGCGTCGACTACACCGTACGGCGCTACCTCGACGACCCGCCCACGGCCGAGGAGTTGGCCGACGTGCTGACGCGCCTCAACCTCGAGCCCTGGGATGTCGTCCGCCACAACGAACCCGCAGCCAAACCCCTCCGCGACCTCCCCCGCGACCCCGACCACCGCTCCGATTGGATCGAGGCCATGGTCAGCACCCCCATCCTCATCCAACGCCCCATCATCACCGCCGACGACCAGTCCACCGCCATCGCCCGCGACCCCGAAACGCTCGCGAAATTCCTGCCCTGACGATCTGCCCCGGGTTGCCCCGCACGGCCCCACGACACCTGTGGACAACACGGGTCGAGCAGCGCCGTACTCCTGGACAATCCGTTGAATGCCAATCCCCACCACACCAGCGTTCTGTTTGTCGGCATCCACAGCTCATAGCTTTTGGAGGCGGGTCAGGGCTTCTTGGAGTACTTCGGGCTTTTTGCAGAAGGCCCAGCGGACCAGAGGGCGGCCGAGGGGGGTGTTGTCGTAGAAGACCTGGTGGGGGATGGCTACGACGCCGGTTCGTTCGGGGAGCATGCGGCAGAAGTCGATGCCGTCGGTGTGGCCGAGGGGGCGGATGTCGGTGGTGACGAAGTACGTGGCGGCGGGGCGATGGACCTCGAAGCCGAGGGCGGCGAGGCCGTCGCTGAGCAGGTCGCGGCGGGACCGCAGGCCGGCGCGCAGCGTGTCGTAGTAGTCATTGCCCAGGGCAAGCGCATTGGCGACCGCGGGCTGGAACGGTGCGCCCGAGGTGAAGGTCAGGAACTGTTTCGCGGTCGTCACCGCCGTCACGACGTCGGGCGATCCGGTCACCCAGCCGATCTTCCAACCGGTGACCGCGAACGTCTTCCCGGCGCTGCTGATCGAAACGGTCCGGTCTGCCATGCCTTCGTACGACGCCAGCGGCCGGTGCGTCCCGTCGTACACGAGGTGTTCGTAGACCTCGTCCGTGATGACGATCAGGTCGTGTTCGAGCGCGACCGCGCAGATCCCGCGGAGCTCGTCGTCGGTGAGGACGGTACCGGTCGGGTTGTGCGGTGAGTTGATCAGCAGCACCTTCGTCCGCGCGGTGACGGCGGCGCGCAGTTCGTCGAGATCCAGCCGGTACGACGGCGCGCGCAGCGTGACCGGGACCCGGCGGCCGCCCGCGAACGCGATCCCGGCCGCGTACGAGTCGTAGTACGGCTCGAGTGCGATCACCTCGTCACCCGGCTCGACGAACGCGAGCAGTGCGGCCGCGACCGCCTCGGTGGCGCCGGTGGTGATCAGGACCTGGGTGTCCGGGTCGTACTCGAGCCCGTAGAACCGCTGCTGGTGATCGGCAACCGCCTGCCGGAGCGTGGGCACGCCGCGCGCGGGTGCGTACTGGTTCGCGCCGCCGCGGATCGCCGCGACCGCGTCCTCGAGCAGCGAGTCCGGCCCGTCCTGGTCGGGGAATCCCTGGCCGAGGTTCACCGAGCCGGTCGCGATCGCGAGCGCGGACATCTCCGCGAACACCGTCGTACCCAACCCGTCCAACCGCTCAGCATGTGCGCGCATCGTCTGAGGGTACGTCTGCCTAACCCTCGACCGCGGTGACCATGTGTGCAAGCCAGGCTCGCGCGGTGGCGCGGTCGGGCCGGCTGAAGGCGGCTTCGAGCTCGTTCTCGACCTTGCGGATCGCGGGGGCCGCCTCGGCCAGGCGACGTTCGCCGCCCGCGGTGAGGTGGACCTGCTGGGTACGGCGGTCCTTGGGGTTCGGGCGCCGCTCGACGAGGCCGGCGCGCTCCATGCCGGTGATCAGCTCGTTCGCTGACTGCCGCGTCGTACCGACCACGCGACCGACCTCGGCGACGGTCAGGCCGGGCGCCTCCCGGACGCACAGCAGCGTCCCGTACTGCTGCACCGACAGCCCGTGCTCGTCGAGCGCGGCCGCGAGCGCGGACCGCATGCTCAGCCAGGCGTGCCGCACCAGAAAGGTCACACAGCCGGTCTCGTCGTTGACGTCCATGCCCACATTCTGCCGAAAAGGCGATTGACAGGTTCCTGTCAATCGAGGATCATCGGAATCCTCGTCAGGGTCCTGTCAATTATAGGAGACCTCGTGTCTACGATCGACCCCCCACGGCAACGTCGCATCCTGTCCATCCTGGTCGTCTCGGCCGTGCTGATCTGGATCGACTCGACCGTTCTCGGCATTGCTCTCGAACGCCTCGCCGATCCCGTCGACGGTCTCGGCGCCACACCCGGCCAGCTCCAGTGGGCGGTCGGCATCTACTCGCTGCTCTTCGCCACCGCCCTGTTCCTCGCCGGCGCGCTCGGCGACCGCTACGGCCACCGCACGGTTCTGATGCTCGGCCTGCTGATCTTCGGCATCGCTTCCGCCTGGGCCGCATGGGCCGCCGACCCGACCGGCCTGATCCTCGCCCGCGCCACGATGGGGCTCGGTGGCGCGCTGATCATGCCGACGTCGATGGCGATCATCGGCTGGACCTTCCCACCGGAACGCCGGGCCGGCGCGATCGCGATCTGGTCCTCGTCCGCGGGTGTCGGGGTTGCCGTCGGACCGGTGCTCGGCGGTCTGCTGATCGACCACTTCTGGTGGGGCTCGGTCTTCACCATCAACCTGCCGCTCGTCGTGTTCGGCCTGATCGGCGCGGCCGTCGTGCTCCCGAATCCGCGCAGTCCGCAACGCCGCCGTCTCGACCCGCTCGGCCTCGGCCTGTCCACGTTCGGTCTGCTCGGGCTGTCGTACGGCCTGATCGAGGGCGGCCACCAAGGCGGCTGGGATCGCTGGCAGGTGTGGGCGAGCATCGCTGCCGGTCTGGTTCTGCTCGCCGGCTTCCTGTACTCCGAAGCCCGCGAGCACGACCCGAGCTTCGATCCGCGACTGTTCCGCAACCGCCGGTTCGCGGCAGGCAACTTCTCGCTGGCGGCCGTCTTCCTCACCATTACCGGGCAGGGCTTTTACCTGGCGTTCTACCTGCAGGGTGCGCGCGGGATGAGCGCTCTGCACGCCGGCTTGATGTCGCTGCCGGGCGCTGTCGGTGTGATCGTTGGTGCGCCCCTCGGTGCCCGGATCGCCGCACGTCTCGGTGTCGCCAAGGTGTCCGGTACGGCGATCCTGACGCTCTCGCTGTGCTTCGCGGCGAACCTCCTGTACGACGTCGACACCTCGCTGATCGTGATCGGGATCATCGGCGGCCTGGCCGGTCTCGCGATCGGCATGACCGTCGCGCCCACCACCGCGGCCGTGATGGCGACGCTCCCGATGGATCGGATGGGTGCCGGCTCCGCGGTCAACAACGCCCTGCGTCAGGTCGGCAGCGTGCTCGGCGTCGCCGTACTCGGGACGATCGTGTCGTCGACGTACCAGCACCGGATCGCGCCGTCGCTCGCCGGCCTGCCGAACAGCGAGGCGATCGGTACGTCGGCGGAGACGACTCGTCACGCGGCCGGCGTGCTGCACCGGCCCGAACTGGTGCAGACGGCGAACGACACGTTCGTGCACGCGATGCACGTCGCGGCCGCGGTCGCCGCCGGGTTCGTACTCGTCGGCGCGATCGTGCTCGCGCTCGCCTTCCGGACCCCCAGGCCATCACAATCGGCCGCCACCGGCGAGGCTGAGCGGGAGGGCGCCGGGATCAGCTGATTGTGATGGCCTGGGGATCCGCGTCCCGGACCATGAAGACGTCGACCGGGTCCTCGCTCGCCACGACGAAGCCGTGCCTCTCGTACAGCTTGCGGGCCGGGCTGCCCTGCAGGACGTTCAGCCAGATGTCGGTGCCCGCCTGCTCCAGCACCGAGCGGAGTACGGCGGACCCGACACCGCGCCCCTGGTGGCGCGGGGCGAGATAGAAGTGCTCCAGCCATCGAACCCCGTCACCCCGGTCCGCGCCGCGGTCCGCACCTGGGCTAGTGCGCCGGTCCGCGCGGCGGTCCGAACCCCGCCCGGCGCCGGGGGTGCTTTGCGGGTCCGGGGCGGCGGCGGGGCGGAGCGTGATCGAGCCGGCCAGATCGCTGTCGATCTCGATGATCCGGGTGTGTTGCGGTGTGTAGGCGTCGCGCAACCGTTGCTGGACGCGGTGCGGGTCGTAGCGGCCGAGACGTTCGAGGTCCGGGCGCATGACGACAGCGCGGAGTTCGGCGAGGTCCTCGAGGTCGTCAACGGTCGCGGGCCGGAGGCTCCAGGTCACGGCAGGGCCGGCTGCGGGACCGGGCGGAGGGCGCGGAGCCAGACCTCGGTCTGGGCGATGTGGGCGGAGGCCGCGGTTGCGGCGGCCGCCGGGTCGCGGGTCTGGATCGCGGCGAGGATCGCGCGGTGCCCGCGGTCGCTGGTCTGCTTGATCGCGTCGAAGTCGACACCCGGATCGAAGATCCGGTAGTGCCCGCCGCGGCCACGGATCACGTCCGTGAGCGCGGTGACGGTCGGGTTCCCGCCGGCCACGCAGATCATGCTGTGGAACTCCCAGTCCAGGTGCTGGATCTCCGTCGCGTCGGTGATCGACTCGAGCCGGTCGAGCAGCGCGCTCAACCGGGTCGCGAGGTCCGGGTCCTGGCGCGCGGCCGCAGCGGCGGTGGCGTGCGACTCGAGCACCCGCCGTACCTCGAGGAGCTCCAGCACGCCCTCGAGCGGGATCAGCTCCACCGACAGCGAGAACCGGCTGATGATCGCGGCCGGGTCGAGCGCCGACACGTACGTCCCCGAGCCGTGCCGGGACTCGATCACGCCGAGCGCTCCGAGCGACCGGACCGCCTCGCGCAACGAGCTCCGGGACACGCCCAGGTGATCGCACAACTCCGGCTCGGGCGGGAACTTCGCCCCCGGCCCGAGCTCCCCGGACGCGATCATCTGCCGCAACCCCGCCAGCGCCTTGTCCGTAGCAGCCATCCGTCACCTCCCCCTGAAGAGTAAGTCCTCAGACCACTTCTGGTCACATCCACCCGGCGCCCGCGTGGGGTCAGCCCGTGGCGCGATGATTCATCAGACGTTTGCGCGCAGGAACTCCGGCAGGTCCGAGGCTCGCCACCGCCGGTCGGCGAGCTGCTCGTACGGCGTCCCCCCGGACACCCAGACCGTCGTCATCCCACGCTCGTGCGGCAACGTGAGGTTCACCTCGAGATCGTCGAACATCGCGGCCCGCTCCGGGTCGATCCCGAACCGGGTGAGGAACGCGTCCAGGCTCGCCGCGTACGGCTTCGGGACCAGCTCACCGGCGAGGATGTCGAACACGCCGTCGACGTGGTCGGTCAATCCGAGCCGGGTGAGCACCTGCTCGGCGTGGTACGCCGAACCGTTCGTGTACACGTACCGCACCCCCGGCAGCCCCCCGAGCGCGGACGTCAGCGCTGGGTCCGGGGTCAGTACTGAGTAGTCGATGGTGTGTTCCCACGCGAGGTAGTCGTGCGGGTCGATGCCGTGGTTGTTCATCAGGCCGCGCAGCGTCGTCCCGTGCTCCGCGACCAACTGAGCCTGGAGCCGGCGGGTCTCGCCTTCGTCGGCGTCGAAGAGCTTGGTCAGGTAGGCGCGAATGCGGACGTTCATCTGGTCCGCAAGACCGATGGCGGGTGGGTACAGCGTGTTGTCGAGGTCGAGGACCCAGGTGTCGATGTCAACCAGCACCCTGCCAATGTAGTGACAGACTGAAGGTGTCATCGACGGAGGGCTGGAAGCATGCCGACTGCGCTCGTGACCGGGCCGACGACCGGGATCGGCCGGGCGTTCGCGGACAAGCTGGCGCTGGAGGGGTACGACCTGGTGCTGGTGTCGCGGGACGAGGCGCGGCTGAAAGAGGTCGCGGCCGAGGTCACGCGGCTGCACGGTGTCGAGTGCGAGGTGCTCGCCGCGGACCTGACCGACGCCGACGATCTCGCCCGCGTCGAGGAACGCTTCCGGACCGGACCGGTCGAGGTCGTGGTGAACAACGCCGGCTTCGGGCAGAAGAAACCGTTCTGGGAGAACCCGGTCGACGTCGAGGAGAAGCAGCTGGACCTGCTCGTCCGGGTCGTACTGCGGCTCACGCACGCCGCCGTACTGCCGATGATCGAACGCGGATCGGGCGCCGTGGTCAACGTGTCCTCGGTCGCCGGTTTTCTGCAGCGCAACATCTACAGCGCGCACAAGGCCTGGGTGACCAGCTTCTCAGCCGGGCTCGCGACCGGACTACACGCCAAGGGCGTGGCGGTGATGGCGCTCTGCCCGGGGTTCGTGCACACCGAGTTCCACGAACGGATGGGGATGGACAAGTCGCTCATCCCGTCGTTCATGTGGCTGGACGCGACCGACCTGGTCGACGCGGCCTGGAAGGACCTGATGCGTGGCAAGGCGATCTCGATCCCGAGCCGCCGCTACAAGCTGATCGCGGCCGCCGCCCGCTTCACGCCGCGGGCACTGATCGCGCGGGTCTCAACCGTTGGCCTGGACGGCCGCCGCCGGGCGTAGCGATTCGTAGAGCGTCTTGCCGAGCGCAGCCGCGTACTTGTTCGTCTCTTCGTCCGAGGGCGTGATCCCCGTGAAGTTGACCTCGAACCCGCGCTGGAAGCACGCCCCGAACAGCAAGGCCGCCGCGGCCGGAACATCCGCGGTCCGCCGGATCCGTCCGAGCTTCTGCTCCTCGCGCAGGTAGCGGACCAGGCCTTCCTGCGCCCGGTGCGGGCCCGCGTTCAGCTCCTGGAGGCGGAGCCGGTGCGCGCTGAGCAGTTCGCGGGACGAGAACAGTGACACCAGGATCGGGAAACCCTGGACGTAGAAGTCGATCGCCAGGCGGGCCAGCCGGGTCAGATTGCCGCGGACCGTTCCGCTGCCCGGGTTGCCGATCAGCTCCTTCAGCGAGCCGGGGAGTTCTGGCATCCGCTCGTGGATGACCGCGAGCAGGATCGCGGACTTGTCCGCGAAGTGCTTGTAGAGCGCGGCCTCGGAGTATCCGGCGACCTGCGCGATCGATCGGGTGGTCGCCCGCGCATAGCCCTGCGTCCGCAGCACCTCGGCGGCCGCGTCCAGAATCTCGTCCCTGGTCCCCATGCCCGAACTCTAGCTTGACAGGTTGGTGAGTGTTCACTAACCATGGTGAGTGAGTGTTTACTAACCGGGAGGGATCGGCGATGAAGCTGCTGGTGTTCGGCGCGTCAGGACGAATCGGGACCGAGCTGGTACGGCAAGCGGTGGCGGCGGGGCACGCCGTGACCGCAGTGGTCCGCGAGGGTTCGAGCCTGCAGGTGCCACTACCTGAGCTCCGGCTGGTGGCGGCGCGGGCCGGCGTGGCGGGTGGGCTGACCGAGGTGGTGACCGCGGACGTGATGGATCCACAGGCGATCGCACCGCTGCTCCCCGGCCACGATGCCGTACTGTCCGCGCTCGGCCCGCGTCCGAAGGGCCCGAGCGACGTGATGGAGTCGAGCGCTGCGAGCATCCTGCAGGCGATGAGCGAGAGCGACGTACGGCGACTCGTACTGGTCAGCGTCGCCGGGATTCACACCCGTGGAGACGGACCGTTCACGAAGTACGTCGTGAAGCCCATCCTCCAGCGGATCCTGCGCGAGTCGTTCGCGGACGCCCGGCGGATGGAGGAGCTGATCGGTGCCGGACCGCTGGACTGGACGATCGTGTGCCCGCCGATGCTCACCAACGGCTCCGCGAAGGGCACCATCCGCAGCAACACCGAGGGCACCGTCCGCGGCGGCTTCACGATCACCCGCGCCGATGTTGCCACGTACGTGCTCAACGCGATCGACAACGCTGCACTGACCCGCAAGACCGTGGTGATCTCCAACTAGAGCTTTTCGGCGACCTCGGTCAGTACGGCGAGGGTTGCCGTGATGAGTGGATGTTCGGCGCGGCTGGTGCGGACGGCGGCGTACACGCGGCGTGTGGGGGCAGGGTCGGCAAGTGGGAGGATCCGCGCGCGGGTCGGTTCCGGTACGGCGAGGCGCGGGACGAGTGAGACACCGCCGCCGGCCGCGACCAGGGCGGCGACTGCGCGGAAGTCGTCGGACTGATGAACGATCCGTGGCTGGAACCCGGCCTGTTCGCAGGCGAGCAGGACGACGTCGCGGATCGGGTTGCCGGGCGCGGTCATCACCCAGTCGTCGTTCGACAGCACGCTCAGCTCGAGCGTCTGCTGGCCGGCCGCCGGATGGTCGCGTGGGAGGACCGCGACGAAAGGCTCGGCGTACAAGGGGATCCGGGCCAGGCGCTGGTCGTCCGGCCGTGGGGAGCCGCGATGCTCGACGGCGATCGCGAGGTCGGCGTCACCGTCGAGCAGGTGGGTGATGCCTTGATGGCCCTCGGCGTCGCGGACGACGAGATTGAGCCCGGGGCTGGTCTCGCGCAGCCGGGTCAGGGCCGGTGCCACCAGGAGAGTGATTGCGGTGGCGAAGGCAACGACCCGGACCTCGCCGTTCGCACCGTTCGCGTGCAGCCGCATCGCGTCCTCGGCCCGTTCGACCTCGGCGAGGATCGTGTCGGCGTGAGTGAGCAGCAGGCGGCCGGCGGAGGTGATGGCGACCCGGCGGCCGCGGCGTTCGAGCAGTTCCTGGCCGACCTCGGTCTCCAGGGCCGCCAGTTGCTGGGAGACCGCCGAGGGCGTCAGATGCAGCACCTCGGCGGCCGCCGTCACGGTCCCGTGGTCAGCAAGCGCGCGCAACACCCGCAGGCGCCGTACCTCGATCACGGACCTCAGCTTGGCACAGGTCCTCCGGGCTCTCGATCAGGGTCAGCTCGATCTCGGGCCGAGTACGGCGGGCGCGCCACCGGCGGACGGCGTCGCGGATCGGGTGCTGCTTCGGGACGTACGGACGGATCGGGGCGTCCGGCATCGCGGAATGGGTCTGTTCGTGGATCGACTTGATCACTGAGAAGGGTACGTAGTGCACGGTGTTTCCTTTCGACCCTTCGACGGTAAGAAACCCGACCTTGATACGTCCAATGAAAGTTATGCGCAGAGTTGATGCGTCTGGTGCATGATTGATGCCATGGAACTGCGCCAGCTCAGGTCGTTCGTGGTCGTTGCCGAGGAGCTGAACGTCGGGCGCGCGGCGCTCCGGCTGCATCTCACGCAGCCGTCGCTCAGCCGGCAGATCGCTGCGCTCGAGCACGACCTCGGGGTGGAGTTGTTCGCCCGGGTGAAGCGCCGGTTCGTACTGACGGCGGCGGGGGCGACGTTCCTCGCGGACGCGCAGGATCTGCTGCGGCGGTCGGACGAGGCGGTACGTACGGCGCAGCGGACGCAACGCGGCGAGCTCGGGACGCTCCGGCTGCGGTTCGTGCAGTCGGCAACCTTCGAGGCGCTGCCGCGGTTGCTCGGCGTCTTCCGGCAGACGTACCCCGAGGTCGTCCTGGACCTGGAGTCGTGGACAACGCTCCGGCAGACCGAAGCCCTCCGCGACGGCCGAATCGACGTGGGCCTCATGCGCCCGACCACTCCGACCGCCGGCGTCGTGGGGTTGAGCGGGGTGGGGCTGACGTCGCGGGTGGTGGCGGAGGACCGGTTGGTGGTGGCGTTGCCGGCGCGGCATCGGCTGGCGCGGCGGAAGCGGCTGCGGCTCGCGGACCTTGGGGACCAGCCGTTCGTGTTCTACTCGCGGCCGAGCGGCCCGGCGGTGTACGACACGATCGTCGGGTTCTGCCGCGCGGCCGGGTTCACGCCGCGGATCGAGCAGGACGCTGCCGACGTACAGACCATCGTGTCGCTGGTCGCGGCCGGGCTCGGCATCTCACTCCTGATCGGCCCGACGCCACCGTCGAACCCGGACACGGTCGTCTACCGCGAGTTGTCCGACGGCCTTCCGACCTGGCAGCTCTCCGTCGTCTGGTCTCCCGACAACCGCTCCCCGGCCCTGGCCCGCTTCCTCGACCTGATCCAAACCGCCCCATCCGCCCGCTGAGCGCGCAAACCTCCTGCACGCCCTCAGCGCAAACCTCATGCACGCGCTGAGCGCGAAAACCCCAACCATGCCCGACCCCACATCCACACAGCGCAACCTGCCTATGTGCTGCTGCCGGTCCGCACGCGCGCCACTGGCCCGTCCAGGTGCCGGCCCCGATGCCCGTACCGAGGACGCCGCGCCGTCACCAAGGCGGACCAGCCCCGCGCGAATTTGCCTGGTGGGCCAGGCAAATTCGGGGTTCTGCACCGTGGTTACCGGTGTAGAACCCCGAATTTCGTGGGTCTGCCAGGCAAATGTGTGGGTCTGCCAGGCAAATGGGAGCGGGGCGGCGGCGGTGGAGCGCGGGGGCGCGGGTCCGTTCGTCTGACCGCGCCGGGTGGGGGCGCGCCGGGGTGGGATCAGCCGAAGATGTCGGGGTCGCCGCCGGTGCGCTGCCCGGTCTCCAGGTCGGCGATCGCGGCCATGTCGTCGTTGTCGAGGCGGAAGTCGAAGACCTCGAAGTTCTCCTTGATCCGGCTCGGGGTGATCGTCTTCGGGATCACCACGTTGCCGAGCTGCAGGTGCCAGCGGATCATCACCTGGGCCGGCGACTTGCCGTACTTCGTGCCGATCGTCTCCAGCGCCGGGCTGCCGAGCAGCTGACCGGACGCGAGCGGGCTCCACGCCTGGGTGACGATGTCGTTCTCGGCGTTGAACGCGCGCAGCTCGTCCTGCGGGAGCGCCGGGTGCAGCTCGATCTGGTTCACCGCGGGGCGGATCGAGGTCTCCTCGAAGAGCCGCCGGAGCGCCGGCTCGTGGAAGTTCGAGACGCCGATCGCGCGCACCCGCTTGTCGGCGTACAGCTGCTCGAGCGCCTTCCAGGTGTCGACGTACAGATCGCGCTGCAGCGACTGCCAGTGGATCAGGTAGAGGTCGACGGTCTCCAGGCCGAGCTTCGCCAGGCTGGTGTCGAACGCCTTCAGCGTGCTGTCGTAGCCCTGGTCGGAGTTCCACACCTTGGTGGTGACGAACAGCTCGTCCCGCGGGATGCCGGCGGCGGCGATGGCGCGGCCGACGCCGGCCTCGTTGCCGTAGATCGCGGCGGTGTCGACATGCCGGTAGCCGGTCTCGAAGGCCGTCGTGACCACATCGGTGACGATCGCGTCCTCGACCTGCCAGACCCCCAGGCCCAGCTGCGGGATCTCGACGCCGTTGTCCAGAGTGATTGAGGGGACTGTACTCATCTGGCTATTCCACCCGGCAAATGGTTTCCGGCCCAGTCCTCTGACGTGTGACAACAACCTCATTAACCGTCCGTAACCACGCCGAACGACTTAGCGTCCGGCTCCAGGAACCGGATCAGCCCGCTGCCCTCACGCTCCAGCTCCGCCTGCGTCTTCTTGAGCGTCCGGCCGAACGGCGTCAGCGTGAGAGTGGCCACACCACGCTTCTTCTCGCTCGTCCAGAGCCCCGCGACCAGGCCGTCCACGGTGTACGTCGCCTTGACGCGGAGGTTCTTGGTGAAGACGGCCGGCTTGTGTTCGTCGGCGATGATCCGCTCGCGTTTCGCGTGCGAGAGCAGGAGGTTGTCGAACTCCGGGAGGAAGCACACCGGCGCCGGTGTGTCTGCATCCGGTCGCGGCGCATCCGGTACGTCGTACAGCGTCTTGCCCGCGTCGTCGGTCAATGTCACCAGATCGAGCTCGTCGAACAACGGCTTCGCCTTCGGCAGCCCGGACCAGGTCTGGAAGTCCGCGGGCGTGGCCGGGCCGAACGCCTGCAGGTATCGCGTGACGAGCTCGGTGGCCTCGGCCTTCGCGTGCAGCTTCTTGCCGATCCAGTCCTCCGCGGGGGTGAAGCGTGAGTTCGCGGTCCAGGACCAGCGGACGTCGGCGGGGTGCATCACGAGCGGCACGAGCATCCGCGTACAGAACCCGAGGGCGCGCTCGTTCACATCCGGGAACTGTTGTTGCAGTGCGTCGCGGACCTCGGTGAAGGTCAGCGGTTCCTTCGCGAGCAGCTTCTTCGCCGCGGCGACCACCTTGTCCGGCTCGAGTCCCGCGCCGCGGTCGCCCAGCACCTTCAACACCGCCTCGAGCACCGGCGCCACCGTCGTACGGAACCGCAGATAGTCCGCGGCAGTCACCAGATGCAACGTGCCCCGGAACATCGTCCCGCGGACGACCTCGCGCTCGCGGACGGCCCGATCCAGCTCGCCCTCCTCGAACCCGTCGATCCGCGACCACAACCCGACGTACGGATGCTTGGCCTCCTGCCCCTGCATCCCCACCAGCCGCCCCACCACCTCACCGGCCGGCACCGCCTCCCGCCCCAACAACAACTGCCGAGCCAACGTCGCCCGATTAACAGCCCGCCCACTCATCACCGCCATACCGGCATCCTGCCCGAGGACATGGACAATTGCCGGATGAAGTGGCGCAAGCAGCACAAGCGCGTTCCGGTGGCGGCGATGTCCATCGGGAGACTGGAACCGAGCAGTGCGGGCGCCGAACTTGTCGCGGTGTCGGTCGGCGCGGCGGGGGAGGCGGGTGCGCTGTGGGCTTCCGCTGCGGACGCTCCGCAGTTTCATGGGCGCGAAACTGGCCCGGGTGGCGCCAGCTTCCCGGTCGACCGGCTCGCTCGGCCGCTTCCGGTACGGGCGACGATCCACGCACCGGACCTGGTGCAGGAGATCGAGATCGCCGGACTCTCGCTGACCTTTCCGATGGTGCAGCCGATGCCCGGCGGAGGGTTCCTGATTGTCGCTCCGCGGGCACGGCGCGGCCAGGACCGCACGCCCCCGAACGCGATCCTGTACGACGCGGGCGGGCGGCCGGTCGGGCACGGGCTCTTCGGCGACGGGATCCAGCACGTGCTCGCCACGCCGTCCGGTGCGGTCTGGGTCGGGTACTTCGACGAGGGCGTGTTCGGCAACTACGGCTGGGGGTCCGGCGACGGCACCGAACCGATCGGGGCACCCGGCCTCGTTCGCTTCACGCCGCAGCTCGAGGCCGAGCCGGATGTCTTCGAGCTGGACATCGCCGATTGCTACGCGCTGAACGTCGACGGCGAGGCTGCGTGGAGCTGCTACTACACAGACTTCCCACTGGTCGAACTACGCGGTACGACGGTCAGGTCCTTTGGCAACACCGTGCAGGGCGCGAAGGCGGTCGCGATCCGCAGGGACGCTGTCGCCTTCTACGGCGGGTACGGCGACGACGCGGATCGGCTCGTCGTCGGACGGCTCGCGGACGGATACGTCCAGGTCGATCGCGAGTACCGGGTGGTGCGCCCCGACGGCGGCTCGATGGTCGGCGCCGAGGTCGTCGGACGGGGGCCGGCGCTGCATTTCTTCGTCGGCCCCGACTGGTACCGGCTGGATCCGGCTGAGCTGCTCAGCTGAGCGCGGCTCGGGCCTCGGTGAAGGCTGTGATGGCGCGTTCTACGTCTTCGGTGGAGTGGGCCGCGGAGAGTTGGACGCGGATGCGGGCCTTGCCTTGGGGGACCACGGGGTACGAGAAGCCGATCACGTAGATGCCCAGGTCGAGGAGCTTGTCGGCCAGGCGGCCGGCTGCGGCGGCGTCGCCGATCATCACCGGGGCGATCGGGTGGTCGCCGGGCAGCACGTCGAAGCCGGCCTCGGTCATCTTGGTGCGGAAGAGCTTGGTGTTCGCGGTGAGCTTGTCGCGGAGGTCGCTGGAGCCGCCGATCAGCTCGAGCGCCTTCAGGGAGGCAGCCGTCACCGACGGGGCCAGCGAGTTCGAGAACAGGTACGGGCGGGAACGCTGCCGCAGCAGCTCCACGATCTCGCGGCGGGCGGATACGTATCCACCGGAGGCGCCGCCGAGTGCCTTGCCGAGCGTCCCGGTGACGATGTCGACGCGGTCCTGCACGCCGAACAGCGACGGCGTGCCCGCACCGTCGTCGCCGACGAAGCCGACCGCGTGCGAGTCGTCGACCATCACCAGCGCGTCGTAGCGCTCGGCCAGGTCGCAGATCTCGTCCAGTGGCGCGACGTACCCGTCCATCGAGAACACGCCGTCGGTGGCGATCAGCCGGTACCGCGCGTCCGCCGCGTCCTTGAGCTGGGCCTCGAGATCGGCCATGTCGCGGTTCTTGTAGCGGTACCGCTTGGCCTTCGAGAGCCGGACGCCGTCGATGATGCTGGCGTGGTTGAGCTCGTCGGAGATGATCGCGTCCGCGGCCCCGAGCAGGGTCTCGAAGAGGCCGCCGTTCGCGTCGAAGCAGGAGCTGTAGAGGATCGTGTCCTCGGTGCCGAGGAAGTTGCTCAGGGCACCTTCCAGGTCCTTGTGGATCTGCTGCGTACCGCAGATGAACCGGACCGACGACAGCCCGAATCCCCAGCGGTCCAGGGCGTCCTTGGCCGCCGCGACAACCTCCGGGTGGTCGGACAGGCCGAGGTAGTTGTTCGCGCAGAAGTTCAATACTTCGTTGCCGGTGGCAACCGAGATCAGTGCCTGCTGTGGCGAGGTGATCACCCGCTCGGACTTGTACAGCCCGGCGTCCCGGATCTCGCCGATGGTGGTCGTCAAATCGTCCCGCATCGATGCGAACATCAGTGCTTCTCCTCCAGGGATTCCGTCGTCCAGTCCATGATCACCTTGCCGCACTGCCCCTGGCGCGCGACGTCGAACGCGCGCTCGAAGTCGCCGTACCCGAACCGGTGGGTGATCACCGGCGTCAGGTCAAGGCCGCGTTCGAGCATCACCGACATCGAGTACCAGGTCTCGAACATCTCCCGCCCGTAGATGCCCTTGATCGTCAGCATGTTGAGCACCACCGTGCCCCAGTCGATCGCGATCTCGTCGGACGGCAGGCCGAGCATCGCGACCTTCCCGCCGTGGGTCATGTTCGCGAGCATGTCGCGGAGCGCGGCCGGCTGCCCGGACATCTCCATCCCGACGTCGAAGCCCTCGCGCATCCCGAGGCTCTGCTGCGCCTGCGCGATCGTCTCCTCGGCGACGTTCACCGCGCGGGTGACGCCGATCTTCCGGGCCAGGTCCAGCCGGTACTCCGACAGGTCGGTGATCACCACGTTCCGCGCACCCGCGTGCAGGGCGACCGCGGCGGCCATCACGCCGATCGGGCCGGCGCCGGTGATCAGAACGTCCTCGCCGACGAGTGGGAACGACAGCGCCGTGTGGACCGCGTTGCCGAACGGGTCGAAGATCGCGGCGACGTCGAGGTCCACCGGGTCCTTGTGCACCCACGCGTTCATCGCCGGGAGCGCGACGTACTCCGCGAACGCACCCGGTACGTGGACGCCGAGGCCGCGGGTCTTGATGCACAGGTGCCGGCGGCCGGCCCGGCAGTTGCGGCAGCGGCCGCACACCAGGTGCCCCTCACCGCTGACCAGGTCGCCGACCGCGACGTCGCGTACGCCGACGCCGATCTCGACCACCTCGCCGCAGAACTCGTGGCCGGTGACCATCGGGACCGGGACGTTCTTCTGGGCCCACGGGTCCCAGTTCTGGATGTGCAGGTCGGTGCCGCACAAGCCGGTCCGGAGTACCTTGATCAGTACTTCGTCGGCCTCGATCTTCGGCTCCGGAACATCCTGCAACCACAGACCGGGCCGAGCCTCGGCCTTCACGAGCGCCTTCATGCCCACATCGTCGTCCTGGGCAACCACCCCCGTCCATCGACACGTCGTACACAAGCTTTTCAGTCCAACTGCATACGGGCCCTACCCTGGTCGCATGCGGGGAGTGATCAGGGGGCTCGGGATCGTGTTCCTGGTGGCTGGGCTCGGGGCGCTCGGCTGGGTCGGGTGGCAGTACTTCGGGACCGGGATCGCCGCGAACGAGCAGATGGGGAAGGCCAAGGGCTCGCTCCGGCAGCAGTGGCAGAAGCCTCCGACGGCGCCGTCCACGACTCCTACGACCACGGCTGCTCCGAAGTCCGGGGAGCCGTTGGCGTTGTTGCGGATCCCGAAGTTCGGTACGGACTGGGAGAAGCCGATCGTGCAGGGCGTCGCCGCGGACGACCTGGCGCGCGGGATCGGGCACTACCCGCAGACCCAGCTGCCCGGACAGCCCGGGAATTTCGCGATCGCGGGGCACCGCGTCACGCACGGTTCGCCGTTCCGCAAACTGCTCGACCTGCGAGCCGGCGACGAGGTCGTGGTCGAGACCGCCGACTCCGTGTATACGTACACACTGGACGCCTCGCCGCGCGACCTGACCGTCCCGCAGACCGACACCTGGGTCCTCGACCCGGTCCCCGGCAAGCGCCAGCCGCCGACCCGATCGATCATCACGCTGACCACCTGTCAGGACCTGTTCCACTCCCCGGACCGCTCCGTCGCCTTCGGCCACCTGACCAAGGTCACCAAAAAGTAGCGGCCCGACCGTCCTCTAAGCTCAAGGCTCATGAGCTACGACCGGGACGGACTGCTGGAGCAGGTCAAGAGCAAGGCGATCGTGCACGGGCGGGTGACGCTGGCGTCCGGCAAGGAGGCCGACTACTACGTCGACCTGCGGCGCATCACGCTCGACGCAGCCGCCGCGCCGCTGATCGGCCCGGCGATGCTCGAGCTGACCAAGGACCTGGAGTTCGACGCGGTCGGCGGCCTGACGCTCGGCGCGGACCCGGTCGCGATGTCGATGTTGCACGCCGCCGCCCAGCAGGGCCGTACGCTCGACGCCTTCGTCGTACGGAAGGCCGAGAAGACGCACGGACTGCAGCGGCGGATCGAGGGTCCGGACGTGAAGGGCCGGCGGGTGCTCGCGGTCGAGGACACGTCGACGACAGGCGGGTCGGTGCTCACCGCCGTCGAGGCGTTGCGCGAGGCCGGCGCGGAGGTGGTCGCGGTCGCGGTGATCGTGGACCGTTCGACCGGCGCACAGGAACGGGTCGAGGCGGAAGGGCTCGAGTACCGGACCGTGTTCGGGCTCGAGGACCTGGGGCTCGGCTGATGCGCGGCAGCACAGTACTGATCATCCTGGTCGCGCTGCTGGTCGCCGGCGGGATGTTCTACTTCAACTACTACCGGGCCAAGAAGCGGCGCGAGCTGTTCGCCGGGTTCGCCACCCAGCAGGGCTGGTCGTACGTGCCGGTCAACAACTCGCTCGCCGGCCAGTGGGGCGGTACGCCGTTCCAGACCGGTGACAACCGGCGGGTCAAGAACGTGCTGTCCGGTCCGTACAACGGGCACCAGATGGTTGCCTTCGACTACAGCTACCAGACGCATTCGACCGACTCCAAGGGCCGCCGTACGACGACCACGCACAACTTCGGCGTCGTCGTGCTGCAGATGCCGGGCGCGCTCCCGCAGTTGCAGGTGACGCATGAGGGGATCTTCGGCGGCGCTATCGCGAACGCCTTCGGGTTCCGCGACCTGCAGTTCGAGAGCGAGCAGTTCAACCGGGCGTTCCGGGTGAAGGCCGACGACGAGCGGTTCGGGCACGCGGTGGTGACGCCGCGGATGATGGAGATGCTGCTGGCCCGCGGTGAGATCGGCTGGCGGTTCGAGGGGAACTCGCTGGTCGGCTGGGACAGCGGTGCGCACAACCCGAACGAGGTGATGAACCGGCTCGCCCTGCTGCAGCAGGTGGTCGAGAACGTTCCGCCGTACGTCTGGCGCGACTACGCCGGCGTCGACCCCCGCCCCCAGGAGCAGACCCCGCAACAGTTGCCGCCCCAACAGGTCCCGCCCCAGCAGCAGTACCCGCAGCAGGCGGCGTACCCGCAGCAACCGCCTGCCTACCCGCCGCAGCAGCAACAGCCCGGCGGACCTACGTACCCGTAGAGTCGCTCTCAGCACTGCCAACTCTCGGGAGCTCTTGTCATGCTTTGGGTCATCCTCGCGATCGTCGCGGTCATCGTCATCGTGGCGATCCTGCTGATCACGTCGTACAACCGGTTCGTCAAGCAGCGAAACCTGATCCAGGAGTCGTGGCGGCAGATCGACGTCGAGTTGCACCGCCGGTACGACCTGATCCCGAACCTGGTCGAGACGGTGCGCGCGTACGCGGCGCACGAGCGGCACGTGTTCGAGGAGGTCGCTCGGCTGCGTACCCAGGCGGTCAACACCCAGGGCGCGAACCCGGAGCAGCGGGCGGCGGCCGAGGGCCAGTTGTCCGGCGCGCTGCGGCAGATGATGATCTCGGTCGAGCAGTACCCGCAGCTGCAGTCGAACCAGAACTTCCTGGGTCTGCAGCGCGAGCTGACCGACACCGAGGACCGGATCGCGGCCGGCCGCCGGTTCTACAACGCGAACGTCGGCGACTACAACACCCGCATCGAGGCGTTCCCGTCGAACCTGATCGCGAACGGCTTCAAGTTCGAGAAGGCCGGGTACTTCGAGGTCAAGGACGAGCAGGTGCGCGCGGTGCCGCAGGTCTCGTTCGGCACCATCGGTTCGGTCGCGGGTGAGCAGGCGCCGCCGCAGATGCAGCCGGGTGCGCCGTCGTCGGGTCAGATCCACCCGCAGATGCCGGGCGACCAGGGCGGCTACCAGCAGGGCAACTTCCAGCAGGGCTACCCGCAGCAGCAGATCCCGGGCGGCTACCAGCAGCAGCCGGCCCAGCAGCAGCCCGCTCAGCAGCCGCCGTACCAGGGTCAGCCGGGTCAGGGCCAGTACCCGACGCAGCAGCAGGGTCAGGGGTACCAGGGAGAGCCACCGGTGGGCGGGCCGCCTGCGGGTTCCCCCGCGCCACAGGACGGACAGCCGCCATTCACCGGTGGCCAGTAGGCACCGGTTCCCCGTGATCCAGGTCCCCCGATCCAGGACTCACTCCCAGTGCCAGGCCCGGTGTGACGGCGGTCAAGTCGCCACCTCCGGGCCTGCCCTCCCCCCGGTACCTGTGTCAACAGTGCCGGACTGAGATACATCCGGCGTACATCGGCCTTCCCGCCGGGGACCGGCGGATGCCACGATAGGTCGGTTCAAGAGTGGAGAGGCCGAGCGTGTGGACAGTCTGAGGTACGGAATCCTCGGACCTCTGCGGCTCGTTCACGCCCAGGGACAGCCGCTCAAGGCCGCCAAGCCGCGCCAGTTGCTCGCGACGCTGCTCCTGCACCCGAACCGGTTCGTCTCCACCGACCTGATCGCGGACGCGCTCTGGGAGAGCAACCCGCCGCGGTCCGCCACTGCCAACATCCGGACGTACGTCCGCGCGCTCCGCGGTGTCCTTCAGGACGCCGGCCTGCCTGCGCCGATCGACACGTCGGCCGCGGGCTACAGCATCGAGGTGGGTGTCGACGAGCTCGACGCCAGCCTGTTCGAGTCGCTGCTGGCCGAGGGCGGTCACCTGCGGGACGCGGGCGACGGCCGCCAGGCGATGCAGGTGTTGTCTCGCGCGTACTCGCTCTGGCGTGGTCGTCCGCTCGAGGACCTGCCGATGCCGGCCGCGTGGGAGGGCTCCATAGCCCGCCTCGAGGCACAGCACCGCGGGCTCGTCGACACGCTCCTGGACCTGCGGCTCGAGTACGGCGACGCGAGTGGTGCTGCCGTACTGCTGAGCGCGCGGCTGACCGACGACCCGTACGACGAGCAGCTGTGGCGCCGCCTGGTCGACGCGCTCGTGGCAGCGGGACGTGTCGGCGAAGCACGAGCGGCGTACGCCAAGGCAGTACAGACGCTCGCCGACGAGCTAGACATCAAGCCAGGCCCGGAACTGGAAGCCGCCGGCGCCCGCGCCGAGAACGGCCGCTCGGCCAACTGGCCGAACCCAGGCATCCCCGCGGACCGTACGGCGGAACGCCCGAGCCCCGCCGCGCCGCCCGGGCCGATGGCGGCGCCCGAGCTGACCGACCCGGTGCGGCCGCCGAGCCAGCTGCCACTCGACCTGGCCGACTTCAGTGGCCGGCAGGACCACTTGGAGCAGCTGCGCGACCTGGTCTGCGGCCGCGACCCGGTGCGCCCGCCGATCGCGGTCATCACCGGTGCGCCGGGGACCGGAAAGACCTCGCTCGCTGTACGGCTGGGGCACCTGGTCCGGGAGCACTTTCCGGACGGGCAGATCTATCTGGACATGCACGGCGCGACGCAGCCACGTGATCCGGCCGCGGCGCTGACCGACCTGTTGCTGAGCCTCAACCTGCCCGACTTCGCGATCCCTACTGATCCCGAGCGCCGTTCGGCGATGTTGCGGTCCGAGCTGGCGAGCCGCCGGGTGCTGATCATCCTCGACGACGTGGCGACCGCAGGTCAGGTCGCTGCGCTGATGCCTGGTACCGGTGCGTCGGCGGTGGTGGTGACGAGCCGCAACCGGCTGATGGACCTGGCCGGGGCGAGCACGCCGCTCGACACGTTCGACGACCACGAGGCCGCGGGACTGCTGGCGTCGGTGGCCGGCGCCGGCCGTATCGACCCGTCGTCCCCGGAGGCCGAGGAGATCCTCACCGCGTGCGCGAACCTGCCGCTCGCGATCCGGATCGTCGGCAGCCGGCTGGCGCAGCGACCCGATCTGAGCGCGCGCGAGCTCGCCCGGCGCCTACGCGACGAGACCTCCCGGTTGGACGAGCTGAGCATCGGTGAGCTCGCCGTACGGACCAGTGCGGACCTGAGCTACGACGCGCTCAGCTCCGAAGAGGCCCGGCTGTACAGGCTGATCGGGCACTTCGCGGTCGGTGTCTTCTCGGCGCGTGCGCTCGAAGCGGTCGCGTCGCCGGCCGCCGTACGGCGCAGTCTGGACCGGCTGATCGAGGTCAACCTGGTCCGGATCAGCTCGGTCGACGACCGCGGTACGGCGCGCTACCGGGTGCACGATCTGCTCCGGCTGCACGCCCTCGGGGTCGGCACCGACGAGCAGCAGGCGCAGGCGGTACGGGACGTCGAGACCGTCGTCGACGCGATCCTGAACAAGCTCCGCCGCGCCAACGATGCCTTGTCCTTCGAGTACTTCGGCGTTCTCGAACACACCGGCCCGCTGACCGCGCCGGACCCGTCGCCGTTCACCGACGCGGATGCGATCGCCTGGCTGGACAGCGAGCGCAGTACGTTCGTGCCGGCCATCCGGGCCGCTGCGCAGAACGGCCTGCACGAGTACGCGTGGCGGATCGCGGCGGCCTGGGGACCGTACCTGGATCTGCGGGCCGGCTTCGACGACTGGAACGGCTCGCACCAGCAGGGCCTGCTGAGCGCGGTCGAGTGTGGGGACCGGCACGGCGAGGCGATCATGCACCGCAACCTCGGCCAGCTCGCGGTCTATCAGGACGACTGGGACACCGCGCGCCGGCACTTCGACGCGGCCGCTCAGGCCTTTGCTGAGGTCGGCGACCGGCTCGGTGAGGGGGTTGCGGCCGTCGGCCTCGGGACCTGGTTGCGCGAGCGCGGCGAACGTGACGCAGGGCTCGCGCAGTACGAGAAGGCGATCGAGGCGTTCGTCGAGGACGGCAACGCGAACGCCGAGGCCCTGGCACGGACGGCCGCCGCGAACGTCTACCTGGTCCGCGGCGACCTGGTGACCGCGCGGCGGTACCTGGCGCAGGCGTTCGTGATCGCTGTCCGGCGGGCGGACGCGCACCGGGAGGCCAAGGTACGCAGGCGGATCGCGGCGCTCCGGGTCACACAGGGGCGGCACGAGGAAGCCGTACGGCAGCTGCGCAAGGCGCTGGCGATCTTCGACGGGATGGGCGACGACCACTGCGCCGCGTACACCCGGGCGCTGCTCGGGCGGGCGCTGACAGAGCGCGGTGAGGTGGCTGCGTCCCGCAAGACCCTGCTGGACGCGATGGACATCGGCCACCGGCTGGGTGATCGCAGCGTCGAAGGGCAGGCGGCGCAGTACCTCGGCGAGCTCTACCTATCCACGGGCAGTCTGGAGAACGCCCGCCGTACTCTCGAGCGCGCGGCGCGTGTCTGGCAGCAGGCCGGCAACGACGCGGCCGCCGCGGACTGCAGGCGGCTCCTGGTCGGATCGGAGACGGGTGTAACGGCCGGCTGAAATGTACGGCGGCTGTATCCGGGTTCGCCAAGATTTCAACCATGCCACGGCACGCAGGCCGAGGACGGGGGATCGGGGAGGATGCCTATGGCCTGGGTGGGGGAGGTTGCCGTGGAGCGCGGGAACGTCCCGCGGGTCGCGAACCCGCGGGACAGCGAGGCAGCGTTGAACTGGCAGCTGGAACGGGTCGGTTCGGCGGCGTGGCTGGACTGGCCGTTGAAGTTCCAGCGGATGGCGTTCGGTTACGCGCACGACAGCGGCTGGCACGACGCAGCCGATGCGGTTCGCTGGCTCGACCACCACAGCCTGCTCCGTGAAGGGGCGGCGCCACGGGGGGCGCTGGTCTGGTACCAGGCGGCAGACCGGATCCGGGTGGCTTGTGCACTCGGCTCCGGTCAGGTGGTCGGCCCGCTACCGACCGGAGCGGTTGAGGTCGCGGACCTGGCCGTGCTGAGCACGGACTGGGTCTGGTCGGACCCGCACTTCCCCTTCGGGCACTGAGGTTCCAGCTGCGGGTTTCTAGTTCGTCTTGGAGGCGGCGTGCTTCGGTGCGTCGCCGTTGCGCTTGCGGTTGCGGCGCCGGGCCAGTACGTACTCGACGACCATCGGGATCAGCGAGATCAGCACCAGCAGGACCAGCGTGGCCTCGAGGTTCTTGTGGATGAACTCGACGTGGCCGAGCGCATGCCCGAGCAGCGTGATGCCCGGCGCCCAGATCACGGCGCCGACACCGGTCCAGAGGAAGAACTTCTTCGGGTCCATCTTCCCGGCGCCGGCGACGATCGTGATGAAGGTCCGGACGATCGGTACGAACCGGGCCAGCACCAGCGCGCGCGGACCGTACCGGTCGAAGAACTCGTGCGTCTGCTCGATGTACTTCGGCTTCAGGATCCGGGCGTTCGGGTTCTTGAACAGCGACGTTCCGAGGAAGCGGCCGATGTAGTAGCCGGACACGTTGCCGAGGAACGCTGCCACCGTGAGCATGATGCAGGCCAGCCACAGCGGGACGTTGATGGTGCCCTGGGCGATGAAGAGGCCGACCGCGAACAGCAGCGAGTCACCGGGCAGGATCGGGAACAGCACCCCGCACTCGATGAACACGACCAGCATCGTGCCCCAGAGGGCCCAGTTACCCATCCAGTTCAGCAGGTACTCGGGGTCCATCCAGGACGGCATCAGCATCGCGACAAGAGGAAGCACGCGGACAGGGTAGCGTCCCGACCTGTGCGAGAGCTGAGCAGTGACCTGCGGGGATCCGACATGGTGGGGCCGAGCGAGGTCGGCGTCGGCCCGTGGGCAGGCGAGCGGCCCGACGACCCGCGGCTGGATCCCGAGCTGCTCGCGAACGGCGATCGGCGCAACGTCGTGGACAAGTACCGGTACTGGAAGCTCGAGGAGATCGTCGCCGATCTGGACGAGCACCGGAACCCGTTCCACGTCGCGATCGAGAACTGGCAGCACGACCTGAACATCGGCTCGGTGGTGCGGACGGCAAACGCGTTCCTCGCCTCCGAGGTGCACATCGTCGGCAACCGGAAGTGGAACCGCCGCGGCGCGATGGTGACCGACCGGTACCAGCACGTCCGGCACCACCCGACGCTGGCCGATCTGACGACGTACGCCGCTGAGGCCGGTCTGCCGGTGATCGGCATCGACAACCTCCCCGGCTCGGTGCCGCTGGAGACCTACGACCTGCCGGCCGGCTGCGTCCTCCTCTTCGGCCAGGAAGGCCCGGGGCTCACTCCTGAGGCGCATGAGATCTGCACCGCCGTGCTCTCGATCGCCCAGTTCGGCTCGACCCGGTCGATCAACGCCGGCGCGGCCGCCGCGATCGCGATGCACGCGTGGATCCGGCGACACACCTTCAGTCAACCGTCGAGCAGCTGATCGGTGGCGCGATCATTCCTACGCTGGTGCTGAGGAGGCGTTATGTGGCCTGACCATGCGATCTGGTGGCAGATCTTCCCGCTCGGCTTCACGGGTGCGGAGCCCACTGCGGTGCCCGACGTCGTGCACCGCTTGCCCCAGTTGGAGAACTGGCTCGACTACGCGATCAACCTCGGCTGCTCGGGCATCCTGCTCGGGCCGATCTTCGCCGCCGAGACGCACGGGTACGACACGATCGACCACTTCCGCATCGATCCGCGCCTGGGTGACGACGCGGACTTCGATCGCCTGATCGCGGCGGCGCACGCGCGCGGTCTCCGGGTCGCGCTCGACGGCGTCTTCAACCACGTCGCACAATCGTTTGCGCACCCGTCCTGGTTCCGACAGGGTGCGGGCGGCCTCGCCACCTTCGAGGGGCACGAGCACCTCGTCGCCCTCGACCACAGCAACCCCGAGGTCGCGCAGTACGTCAGCGACGTCCTCCGGTTCTGGAACGATCGCGGCATCGACGCCTGGCGCCTCGATGCCGCGTACGCGGTCCCGCCCGAGTTCTGGCGCAGCGTGCTGCCACGAGACCGCGACGTCTGGTACTTCGGCGAGGTCATCCACGGCGACTACGCGGCGTACGTGGAGAAGAGCGGGCTCGACTCCGTCACGCAGTACGAGCTGTGGAAGGCGATCTGGAGTTCGCTCAACGACCGGAACTTCTTCGAGCTCTCGTACGCGCTCGGCCGGCACAACGCGCTGCTCGACACCTTCGTACCGCAGACGTTCGTCGGCAACCATGATGTGACCCGGCTCGCGACGGTGCTCGAGGACGAGCGGCACCTGGAGCATGCGCTGGCGATCCTGTTCTTGGTCGGCGGGGTACCGAGTGTGTATTCGGGCGACGAGCAGGCGTTCCGGGGTCTCAAGGAGGAGCGTGCCGGCGGCGACGACGCGATCCGGCCGGCGTTCCCCCCGACGCCCGAGGAGCTCGCGCCGCAGGGTTGGCCGACGTACCGGGTGCATCAGGAACTGATCGGCGTACGTCGGAGGCATCCGTGGCTGACCCGGGCGCGGACGACGGTCGAGCACCTCACCAACGAGACGGTCGCGCTCCGCAGTACGGACGGGGAAGAATGGGTCCTCCTGCTGCTCAACGTGTCCGACCAGGAGCAGACGTTCCCACTCGCCGACACGCCCGTGGTGCCCGCTCACGCGTGGAAGTTGTTGACAAGTACGTAACTTCCGGCGGCGTGCTTCCGTTGTTCTTGACGACAGAAGTGAGGCCTTCTCGTCGTAACTGGTTTTGTGACGGGGAACATGGGGGTTTGCTGATGAACGCTCTGTGGGACGAACTGATACATGAGCTGGGCACCGTGCGCGCGTTGAGCGCCGCAGCTCTGGAAGCGCGCTCGGAGACTTCCCGGGTCGCGCTGATCACCCTCCTGGACGCCGAGACCGCGGAGATCTCGGCGATCCTCGACCAGATCCTCCGCAAGGCCGAGGCTTCTTCAGCGGCTTAGGGCGTGTCTCCTAAAAGACTGCGCATCGCCTGACGCAGGGCTTCGGTTGCGTCGTCGGGCTGCTCGGACGCGCGGTACGCGATGTGTGCGTCCGGGCGGACGAGCAGACAACCGTTGTCCGGGATCTCGCGTGCCCGCGCCCAGTCGCCGTACAGGTCGTCCAGCTCGCGACCGGGGCCGATGACGAGCGGCTCGATCGGTACGCCGAGCTGCTCGGACACGGACTGCGCCGCCTTGACCCAGGCATCGCCACCGATGCCGGTGAGCAGCGTGAATCGGCCCTTGCCGACCACGTCCAGCGTGCTCACGGTGTCCGATCCGCGCGTCAGCCAGCAGTGCGGGAGGCGCGCGCCCGGGTAGGTCGTCGGGTGGTAGTAGAGCTCCGGATCGCGCTCGTACGGCGGCTCCGGAGTGCCGTCCGCGATGACGGCCGTCGAGCTGTAACGGTGTCCGAGCTCGACGCCGTGTGCGTTGAACTCGTAGTCCTTGAGCTCGATCGCCTGCCGCAGTTCCTCGCGTTGTGCGGCACCTTCCGGGGAGTCGTCCTTGCGCGAGTCGATGGTCCGTCCGGCCGGTGCGTCCGGCGTCATCCCGAGCGCGCGGAAGATCTGGCCGAACTGGTTCCGGCTCTTGTTGGCACGGTCAACGATCTGCCGGGCGATCGGGACGCGCTCCTCGTCGTAGGTGGCGAGCAGCTCCGGCGCGGCCTGCCCTTTCACCACCAGGGCGAGCTTCCAGGCCAGGTTGTACGCGTCCTGGATCGACGTGTTCGAGCCGAGACCGTTGCTCGGCGGGTGCCGATGGATCGCATCACCCATACAGAACACGCGACCCTTCGAAGCCTTCTCGGCGTACATGTGGTTGACGCTCCACACCGACGTACCCGTCAGCTTCACGTCGATCGTGTCGTCGCCGACCAGGTTGTGCACGATCTCGGTCGCCATCGCCTCGTCCACGACCGGCGCCGGCTGCGTGATGTCGTAGCCCCAGACGATCAGCCACTCGTTCCACGGGCGGACCATGCGAACCAGCCCGGCGCCGATCCCGCCGATCTGCGCACCCGGCTGCAGGACCCAGTACAGGACGCTGGGGCGATGCGCGACGTACCGGCTGAGGTCGGCCTCGAACACGATGTTCATCGAGCCCTCGATGTCCATCGCGCCCGCCATCGGCAGGTCGATGTCCTGGGCCACCTTGCTGCGCCCGCCGTCCGCGCCGATCAGGTACTTCGCGCGGATCTGGTACGTCGTGCCGCTCAGCCGGTCGCGCACCGTCGCCGTGACACCGTCGTCGTCCTGCTCGAGCGTCTCGTACTCGGTGTTGAAGCGCAGTCGCGCGCCGCGGCTCGCCGCCGTACTGACGAGGATCGGCTCGAACAGCGTCTGCGGCAGGTCCATCGGCAGGCACGGGCTCGCCTCGGTGTAGTCGGCCAGTCGGCGCGGATGCGTTCCCCAGGTACGGATCCGGCCGATCTCCTCGCCCGCGAGGCTGGTGCAGAACGCGGTCTCGCCCATCAGATGATGCGCGGTGCCCTTGCCCACGACCTGGTCCTCGATGCCCATGTCGCGCATCAGCTCGACCGTGCGCTGGTTGGTGATGTGCGCGCGGGGCGTGTTCGCGGTCCAGCCGTACCGGGTCAGGACGATGTTGTCGACACCGTACGTCGACAGGAAGAGCGAGGCTGCGCCGCCGGCTGGGCCGCTGCCGACAATCAGCACGTCGGTCGTGATCATCCCTGCGTCTCCTCGGTGGTCGCGAGTACGAGGTCGTAGTCGACGGTGTAGTAGGTCTTGTCGTCCTGATGCTCGGTGAAATCGGCGATCAGGGACTGCTTGACCCCGAAGACCGCGTCGCTGCCGAGGTACTCGTCGCCGGCCGCGAAGACATGCGTGATGAGGCGTGCGTATCCAGGAGCGGTGACCATGAAATGGATATGCGCCGGCCGCATCGGGCCGCGGCCGCCCGCCCGCAGCAGTTCGCCGACCGGGCCGTCGTCCGGGATCGGGTACGCGACCGGCTTCACTGCCCAGAACCTGTAGTTGCCCGCAGCATCAGTCGTCAGATGCGCGCGGTTCTGCGGACCGTCCAGGTCCTTCTGGACGTCGTAGAACCCGTCCTCGTCGGCCTGCCAGGTCTCGACCAGGGCTCCGGCGATGGGCTCGCCCTTGGTGTTCAGGACCCGGCCGCTCACCAGGCACGGCTGTCCCGGAGCACCGTTCGCGATGTCGTCGCCGAGCTGCGCCTCGGGTGATCCCTCGACGAAGAACGGCCCGAACACGGTGGACTGCGTGGCCTCAGGCGGCTTCTTGTTGCCCAGTCCGACGGTCAGCATCGACAGTCCGAGTACGTCGGCGAGCAGCACGAACTCCTGCCGCGTGCCGGTCGAGATCTGACCGGTCCTGGTCAGGAAGTCGATCGCGGTGAAGTACTCGTCCTCGCTCAGCTCGACCTCGCGCGCGAACGCGTGCAGGTGCCGCACCAGGGCGCTCATCACGTCGCGGTAGCGGTCGCTCGTACTGTCACTGAAGCTGGCCACCACGGCCTCGGTCAGGTCATCGCCTTGCAGGTCCATCCGCTCTCCTCGCTCTTCAAGGTCGCGCGCCGTCCCAGGCCCGGGTCAGGATCTCTCGCACCAACTCCTCGGTCACCGGGACCGGATTCTCCGTCGGCCGGAACGCCGCGGCCGCCTCGTCCACCTGCGCCGCCGTCATCCCCAACTGCTGCAAACTCGTGGCCGTCCCAGCCTGCTGGAACAGGTCGAACAGTCCGCCCGTCAGATCTGTGCTCGGTGTGTCCAGTGCGGTCGTGAGGCGTGCTGCTGCTTGCGGTACGGCCAGGGCGTTGATGCGGACTACCTGTGGGAGCACGGCTGCGTGTGTCTCCGCGTGCGGGAGGTTGTAGGTGCCACCAAGCAAGTGGCACAGCTTGTGGTGCAGGCCGGTGCCAGCAGTCGCCAATGCGGAGCCGGCGAGACAGGCGCCGTACAGAAGCTTGCCTCGGGCATCTAGATCGTACGGGGCCGCGAGCACTTCTCGTAGTCCGCTGCTCAAAGCCCGGAGACCTTCGACGGCGGTCGTCTCCGTGATCGGATCGGCCCTCGGTGTCCACACCGCCTCGACGCAGTGCGCGATCGCATTCGCCACACTCGCCGCGGTCACCTTCATCGGCAGGTGCTGACTCAACACCGGGTCGTACACCACAACCCGAGGCAGCACCCGCAAGTCCGTCCCCGTCGTCTTGCGACCGCCGTACGTCTCGCCCCACACCGGCGTCATCTCAGACCCCGCATAAGTCGTAGGCACCGCCACAACCCCCAGCCCCTCCCCGCCGTGGCTCGTGCTGGTGAGGGCGATTGCTTTGGCCAGTCCGATGGCTGATCCGCCGCCGATGGCGACGATCCCGTCCGCGTCGACCTCATGTGCCTTGGCGCGGGCGCTGTCCGCGACTGCGGTCGGCACGTGCTGCGCCACACCGTCGATCCGCCCGGCGAACCGCTCGTTCAGTTGCACCTCGACCACATCCGCCGCATCGCGCGCGGAACTCGTCGCAATCACCAGCACCCGCCGTACGCCGAGCGCCTCGACCTCGGACGCAACCTGATCCAGCGCCCCGGCACCGAACACCACCCGCCCCGGCAGGAACGTGTGAACGAACGCGCCCGGCAGCGGGGCGGGTGGGGGTTCGCCTGGACCTGTCATCCGTTGCTCCGCTAGGATTTCGCTCAGCGAATAGTTCTTCTTTCAACGAAAAGCAGGCTAGCCGATGGCGGGTGACGCGTCTACCGGGACGTTTCTGCAGGGGCTGGAGCGCGGGCTCGCGGTGATCAGGGTGTTCTCTGCCGAGGCGCCGTCGCTGACACTCAGCGAGGTGGCGCGCGCCGTCGGCATCAGCCCGGCGACCGCCCGGCGGATCCTGCTCACACTCGAAGAGCTCGGCTACGTGCGCAACGACAATCGCCGCTTCGCGCTCACCCCGCGCGTGCTCGCGCTCGGCTGGGCCTACCTGTCGTCGCTGGATCTCGGCGAGCTCGCCGGCCCGTTCATGGAAGAGCTCAGCGCGAAGACCCGGGAGTCCTGCTCGATCGCGACCCTCGACCTCCCGGACATCGTGTATGTCGCCCGCGTGCCGACCAGCCGGATCATGACCGTCGCGCTCGGAGTCGGCGCCCGGCTGCCGGCGTACCCGACGTCGATGGGTCGCGTGCTGTTGTCCGGCCTGCCCGACGACGAGCTCACCGCGTACCTGGAATCGCTGCGGGCCGAAGCACTGACGGATCGCACGCTCACCTCCGTCGACAGCCTCCGCGCCACGATCACCACAGCCCGAATCGACGGCTACGCGCTCGTCGACCAGGAGCTCGAGCTGGGCCTCCGCTCGATCGCGGCCCCGATCCGGAACTCCCGCGGCCGGATCATCGCCGCCCTCAACGTCTCCGCCCACGCCTCCCGCTCGACCCCCACCTCGCTCCACGAAGAGTTCCTGCCCCACCTCCAAGAAGCCGCAACCCAAATCACCACCGCCCTGACCCACCGAGGCCACCTCTGAAGCTCGCGCCGAATCCGGAAGTGGTTCGACCGGAACCGGGCCTAGCATCGGCTCATGGACCAGACGTTCAGCGGGGAGATCATCGAGTGGCGCGGTCCGGCGCCGTACTACTTCGTTCCCGTACCGGACGAGGATGCGGACGCCCTGCGGACGGTCGCCGCAGCCGCCAGTTACGGCTGGGGCATGCTCCCGATCCGCGCCCGGATCGGTACCACGGAGTGGAAGACGTCGCTGTTCCCCAAGGACGACGGCTACCTGCTCCCGTTGAAGGACGCGGTACGCAAACCCGCCGGCCTGGACGCGGGCGACACAGTGGAGGTCGAGCTCTCGTTCGACGCGATGCCGCGCCAGGTGCGGCAGCCGATCCAGCGCCAGCCTGTCGTTCGCCCGAAAGGCTCGCGGGAGCCCGTCACCCCAGAGCAACTCAAGATCGTCCCGGCGAACGAGGCCTCCGTCGAGGAACTGCAGGCCGTCTTCGCGACCGGCGACCCGGCGCGCTGCTCGTGCCAGCGGTTCCGGATGCTGCCGAAGGAGTCGTGGGCCTCGGAAGGCCCCGAGGAACTCGCCGCCCGGCTCCGTGAGCAAACCGCCTGCGGTAACCCAAAGGCTCCGTCGACGACAGGTCTGATCGCGTACCTCGACGGCGAACCTGTCGGCTGGTGTGCGGTCGCACCGCGCGCCGATCACGCGCGCCTGCTGCGCGACTATCGGGTGCCGTGGCTGGGCCGCGACGAGGACAAGACCGACCCCACGGTGTGGTCGCTGACCTGCTTCGTCACGCGCGCCGGCTACCGTCGCCGAGGCATCAGCCGCGCCCTGGCCGGTGCCGCTGTCGACTTCGCCCGCGAACGTGGCGCCCAGGCGATTGAGGGCTACCCGGACTTCGTCGACGGCGGTTCTGTAGGCACCCCCGCCACCTTCACCGAAGCGGGCTTCACGGAAGCGTGCCGCCCCAGCCCTCGCCGAGCCGTCATGCGCATCGACTTCTAGGGCGTGAGGTCCTGCAGAACCTGTAGGTAGTGAGGGTTGGTCATGATGCCGATCAGGTTGCCGAACGGGTCGACCACCGACGCCGTCCGGAAGCCGGTGTTGTTGCCGCGCTCGACGATCGCCTCGTTGACTGTCGCGCCGAGGTCGACCAGCCGCGCGAGCGTGGCCTCCAGATCGTCCACGTGCCAGTGCACGATCGCCCCAGCAGGAGTCGGCCCGACCAGGTGTGTCGCGTACTTGGCGTCGATGATCCCCAGCTCGCACTGGAAGTCGCCGAACCGGAACTCGACGTACGCGGGCTCCTCCGCGCTGGGCACGGCGTAGTACGCCTCGATCCCCAGCAACTTCTCGTACCAGTCCCGTGCAGCCTTCACATCGGCGGCGTAGAAGCTGACGGTCGCAAGTCCTCGCAGCATCGTGGTGGTCCTCTCTCAGGTCGTCCCGGTTGACGACCACCACGCTGCCACCCAAAGTGCTCACCCAGTGAGCACTTTGATTCAGTCGGTTTGAGTGACCTTCCGGAGGCCGCGGGGAGCGTCCGGGTCGAGGCCGAGCTTGCGGGCCAGGAGCTCGATCGCGCGCTGAGCCGGGATGACCAGGGCGAGCGGCGCCAAGGTCTCGGGCAGGTCCGGACCGGCCAGGTTCACGTCGCAGCGGGACGCGAACGTCGAGTCGCCGCCGATGCCGAGGATCTTGCTGCCCTTCTCGCGGACGATGCCGGCCAGCTCGATCATGCCGGGCAGCGCGGGGCCCTCGCCCGCGGTCACCAGGATCGTCACCAGGTCGGAGTCGACGACCGCGATCGGGCCGTGCTTCAGGTCGGCGTACGAGAGTCCGCGCACCGGCTGCAGGCAGGTCTCCTCGAGCTTCAGCGCCACCTCGAGGGTGGTGCCGAACGTCAGCCCACGTCCGCTCGCGAGAACGTCGTGCGCGCCCGCCAGCAGGTCCGCCGCCGCCTCGACCGATCCGGACAGCATCTTGGTCGCGGCGTCCGGAACCCAGGCGATGTCCGCGTCCAGCATCCCCGGCCGCGGCGCCAGTGCGTCCACCGCGACGGTGATCGCGGCCAGCTGGGTCGTGTACGTCTTGGTGGCCGGCACAGCGAGCTCGTGACCGGCCTGGGTGATCAGGGCGACGTCGGCCGTCGATGCGAGCGGGCTGTTGCCGTCGTTCGTGATACCGACGATCGCGGCACCGTTCCGCTTCGCCCACTCGGCCGTGTCGACTATCTCCTGGGTTGCGCCCGACTGGCTGACCGCGACGACCAGCGAGTTCGAGAGGTCGAGGTTGGCGCCGTACAGCGTGGCCACCGACGGGGCGGCCAGGGACGCCTGCCGGCCGGCGTGGATCTCGGTCAGGTACCGCCCGTAGACGCCGGCGTTGTCGGAGGATCCGCGGGCCACGAAGATCACGTTCCGGCGCCCGGCGGCCAGCCGGGTGACGTCGTGCCGCAGCGGCAGAACATGCTCGAACGTGGCGGCGAGCGCGGCCGGCTGCTCGGCGATCTCGGCCGCCATCCGGGTTTCCTGGGTGGGGACAGACACCACTGCGATCACTGGTCCTATCTGGTCTTAACAGGTATGCTGCGCACGATAGCAGTGAGCGGCGCTCCGGGGCACCCCCGAGATCCGCCCAGGTCTGGAGGATCGAGATTCCATGGTGGCGACCAAGCGGGCCCAGGTCCGATCGGTGCTGGAACGGCTGATCGACGTCGAGCTGCATCCGGGGGACCCGATCCCCTCCGAGCGTGCCCTGGTGGACAAGCTGAACGTCTCCCGGGTGACCGTCCGGCAGGCGATCAGCGACCTGGTCGAGTCCGGCGCCCTGGAGCGGGTGCACGGCAAGGGGACGTTCGTCACCGGTCCTCAGGTCGACTCGCAACTGCACCTCACCTCGTTCTCCCGGGAGATGCGGGCCCGCGGGCTCGAGCCGGGGACCGTGGTGCTGTCGGCCAGCGAGATCGAGGCGTCCGACGAGACCGCCAAGGGCCTTCGCGTCGCGAAGGGCACCAAGGTGATCCGGGTCGAACGGCTCCGCACCGCCGACGCGTCGCCGATGGCCTACGAGGTCGGCTACTACCCGTCCGCGCTCTTCCCCGGCCTGCTCGGCCGTGAGCTCGGCACCCTGTACGACGTCTTCGCGAGCGAGTACGACGTCGTCGTCACCTCCGGCGAACAGACCGTCCGGGCGGACAACGCCGACGGTCATGTCGCCCGGGTGCTCGGCGTGGCCCGGCGGGCACCCCTGCTGGTCCTCGAGCGCACCACGTTCGCCGGCCGCAAGGTCGTCGAGCTGTCCTGGTCGGCGTACCGCGCCGACCGCTACCGGCTGCACATGGCCCTGACTCCGCGCGGCCCGCGAACCGGGTCCGCCTGATCCATCCCGCAGGACCGGCCGGCCCGGCGGCGGCCTCCGCACCCGGAGGACATCCGGCCGCAACGAACTGGATCGGTCCTGTTCACCAACTGGTCTGCATCCCTGCTGATCGCTCCCCGGCCACCGGGCCGGTTCGGCAGGTGGGCCGCCGGTCACGACGAAGTGCCGGACGGCAATACTGGAGCCGAACCCACAAGAACTGTGTTGTGAGGAGTACCGCGAGACATGCCTATTGCAACCCCTGAGGTCTACGCCGAGATGCTGGACAAGGCCAAGCAGAACCGCTTCGCCTACCCGGCCATCAACGTCAGCTCCTCGCAGACGCTGATCGCTGCGATCCGCGGCTTCGCCGAGGCCGGCTCGGACGGCATCGTCCAGGTCTCCACCGGTGGCGCCGAGTACCTGTCCGGGTCGACCGTCAAGAACATGGTCACCGGCTCGGTCGCGCTGGCGGCCTACGCGCACGAGGTCGCCAAGAACTACTCGGTGAACATCGCGCTGCACACCGACCACTGCCCGAAGGACAAGCTGGACGGCTTCGTCCGGCCGCTGCTGGAGATCTCCGCCGAGCGCGTCGCCCGCGGCGAGAACCCGCTGTTCCAGTCGCACATGTGGGACGGCTCCGCGGTCCCGCTGACCGAGAACCTGGAGATCGCCAAGGACCTGCTGGCCAAAGCGGCCGCGGCCCGGATCGTCCTGGAGATCGAGGTCGGCGTCGTCGGTGGCGAGGAGGACGGTGTCGCCAACGAGATCAACGAGAAGCTCTACACCACGGTCGAGGACGGCCTGGCCACGGTCGAGGCGCTCGGCACCGGTGACAATGGCCGCTACCTGACCGCGCTCACCTTCGGCAACGTGCACGGCGTCTACAAGCCGGGTGCGGTCAAGCTGCGGCCGGAGATCCTGGGCGAGATCCAGGACCAGGTCGGCGCCAAGGTCGGCAAGGAGCGCCCGTTCGACCTGGTGTTCCACGGCGGCTCCGGCTCCACGCTGGAGGAGATCCGCGCGGCGGTCGACCACGGCGTCATCAAGATGAACGTCGACACCGACACCCAGTACGCGTTCACCCGGCCGGCGGCCGCGCACATGTTCACCAACTACGACGGCGTGCTGAAGGTGGACGGCGAGGTCGGCAACAAGAAGGCCTACGACCCGCGCGCCTGGGGCAAGGCGGCCGAGCAGGGCATGGCGAACCGTGTCGGCGAGGCCTGCGAGAGCCTGCGCTCGACCGGTACCTCGCTGAACGCCTGACCTTCCGCGCCTGACGGGCGCAAGCAGTCCATCGAACAGGCCTGCTCCGGGGAACTTCCTGGGGCGGGCCTGTTCAGTCTTCGACGACAAGACCATCAGCTCTGCATTGGCCACGGATACAGTCCTTTCGGTCGGCTACGCGTTGGAGAAGGTCGTTCAGCTGTTCGCCACCGCGTTGAAGGGCAACGGGTAGGTCAGCGGACCCGGGCGAGGTCGAAATGCCGGAGTCCGGTCCGGCGGGCGGCTCGGGCGAACGTGGTTCGGATGCGGTCGGCCACGGTCGCGGGGTCGTCGAGGTCGGTCCACGGGATCCAGCAGTGCTCGACCGGTCGAGGGCCGTCGGAGATCGACGACTCGGCGATCGGGTCGTCCGTACCGGGCTCGGAATCCTCGCTGCCGAAGGGGAAACGCGGCTCGAACTCGACAATTGTGCGTTCCTCGGGGAACCACAAGCCCTCGGCCGGCTGGTCCTCGGGATCCGGCGGATCGAGATCCGGAGGCGGCGACTGGCTGGGCGCCGGGAGCCCTTCCGTGCTGAGGATGTGGCGCAGACGCGACTCCGCGATCGAGGCCGCGCCGGTCAGTTGTCCGAGGATCTTGGACGCCCGCTTGTTGCCGTGGTCAAGGATCGCGACCGCGTGTTTGAGCGCACGTCGGTCGACCGCGCCGGTGAACATCGCCGCGTCGGCGAGCACCACCGCGGGCGCGGCCGGTGCGGTCGCAGCCACCTCCGCGATCGCGCGGGCCGGCGAGACCATGTGCAGCGTGTTCCACAGTTGCAGGCCCGGGCCGACTGGGTCGCGGATGTGGCGGTGCACGCCGCGCAACCGGCCGGATCGGCCGTCCGCGGCGGTCACATGCACACGCGTGAGGTCGAGACCCCAGACAGGTAAGGCATGCAGGGCCGCAGCGGACTGGTGGCTGGCGAACACCCCGGGCCCGCTCCTGCGCAGGACCCGGTAGATCTGCCGCAGGTGCAGGACCTCGTCGGTGACGAGCATGAGCGATCGATGGGCGGCATACGTCCCGCGCCGGATCCGGCGCCAGCGGCCCGAGTCCAGCAAGGTGTCGATGTCAACGTCGGCGTACCCGCAGGCACGTGCGTCGGCCCGGGTGAACACGCCACCACGGATCGACGCCATCACGGCAAGTTGAGGATTCATGCCCAAGAACTTGCCGCGTTTCGACCCGCTCCCGACCGACGTTTTTCAATCTGTGGAGAACTTGTGCCGCACCCAGACGTTCGGCTCCACATACACGGCCCGTCCAGCCGCGACGTCGCAGTCCACCGGCACCAGCGCGCCGGGGACCTCGACCGGGCCACTGCGGTCGAACGGAAGGCCGGTCCAGGACTGCCACTCGGCAAGCGAGCCCGCGACCACCCAGGACGCCGGCGCGACACCGGCAACTCGGCCGCCGGCTCGGACGTGGGTGCGGATCCAAGGATCGGCGGGAAGGCCGTCGGGGCGGGTGCGCGTGGCGTACTCGGACATCGAGAGGGCAGGTTCGAGGTGTTTGTGGGTCGGGCGAACGGGCGCATCGAGTGCTGCCAGACCGAGGTCGGCGGCGGCCTCGCGGAGCGCGCCGAGTACGAGCGCTGCAACGCCGTCGCCCTGGAACTCCCGGGACACGCTGATGTTCAGGGCGCAGGCGGTGTCCGGCTCGATGCCGCGGTGGGCGTCCGAGAAGGCCCACACGACTGCCTGCTCCCAGCCGCCGGCCGGAAAGGCCGGCCGGTTGCCGCGGGAGAACTGGACGGCTTGGGCGTCGGCGATCGGCCGGCCGTCGCAGGTTGCCGTCAGGCAGGTCGCCGGGAACGTCTCGAGGGTTCGGGCGAAGTACGCCTCGGAGACGCGGTTGTGGCGCATGAACTCGGGCCAGCCGCCCACGTCGAGGTCGACAAGGTCAGTGGCGGTGGCGATCTCGACGCTGCGCCCGGAGGACAGCCGGTGGCTCCTGGAAACGGGCATAAAAAAGGCCCGTCATCTGTCTATGACGAGCTCGGCGCGAGTTGGTACCCAGGGTTGCCAGAGGAGGGGCATGTCGGCCTCGGACGGAGTGCGGTTGCCCTTCCGCTCGTTACAGGAGGCATGGGCGGCGACGGCGTTCAGCCACTCGGTGCGTCCGCCCCGGGATCTGGGTTGGACGTGGTCCATGGTGTCAGCGTTCTCCAGGCCGCAGTACGCACACCGGAACTTGTCCCGCCGGAGGACGCCGTGCTTGCTGTACTTCATCCGGCCGGCCGCGTAGCGCCAGTGCGTCACGACGTAGCGGACCAGACGGAGGACGCGGGGGACCGGAAAAGGGCCGATGGTTCGCTCTCCGTGCGCCTCTTCGACCACTGCGACCTCACGAACCAGCATCCGGATGGCGTGCTGGATCGATACGGTGTGCAGCGGTTCGTACGACGCATTCAGGACTATGACGCTCATCCGGTGCCTCCTTCCGGCCGTAGCTGGGAACCACGGCGGTTGACGCAGGGTCTCAAGCATCCGTGGCCGCCGGGTGAACGGTCAACGGATTTCGTCAGACGGTCACGTGCCGGTACGGCTGCGTGATCGGCGAAGATGTGCTTATGGAATTGAACAATCTGCTGTCCGGTCCACCCGAGACACTACTACCGGTCGACCCGGCCGCGGCGGAACTCGCCGACGGAGTTGCTGCGGTCGAGGTCGCGGCGAAGTATCCTACGTCCTCGCTCGCCTGGGCCGTGCTCGCCGAAGACGCGCTCGCGGGCGGCCGTACGGTCGAGGGCTACGCGTACGCGCGGACCGGCTACCACCGCGCCCTGGACCTGCTCCGGCGGAACGGCTGGAAGGGCCACGGCCCCGTCCCGTGGGAGCACGAGCCGAACCGCGGCTTCCTGCGTGCCCTGGCCGCACTGGGCAAGGCGGCGGCGCTCATCGAGGAGAAGGACGAGGCCGAACGCTGCGCCACGTTCCTGCGCGACTCCTCGCCCGCGGCCGCCGACGCGCTGAGCTGAAACCTCCTTGTGGGACTGGTTTCCCGGCGGAATGATCTGCCGGGTGACCAGCCCCTATGCGCAGGACGGGTTCAGTGCCGGGTTCGACTGGGGACCGGTCGGCGCGGAGGTCGTTGCCGGTGACATCGTCGCGGTCGTCGACGTCCTGTCGTTCACCACGGCGGTGACCGTCGCGGCCGATCGCGGCATCGACGTCTACCCGTACCGATGGCGTGACGAGACGGCCGTTGCCTACGCCGAGCAGTGCGGCGCGACGCTCGCGGTCGGACGCTCCGCGGCCGGGCCCGGTGAGGTCAGTCTGTCGCCGGTGTCGATCCGGCGAGTGACCGGAATCACCAGATTGGTGCTGCCGTCACCCAACGGCTCGACGATTGCGAAGCAGTTGAGTGACAGCGGTGCGACTGTGATCGCGGTGTCGTTGCGTAATCGGTTGGCCGCGGCGGACTGGGTCGGGGAGCAGTTGCGGAGCACCCAGTCGAAGGTGGTCGCGATCGCTGCCGGAGAGCGCTGGCCCGACGGCTCGCTCCGACCGGCGGTCGAGGACCTCTGGGGCGCGGGTGGGTTCCTCAGCGCGCTCGGCAGCGATCGTCTCTCCCCGGAAGCGCGGGCGGCCGTGGCGGCGTACGAGGCCATCAGCGACGACCTGCCGACGTACCTGCACGAGTGTGCCGGCGGTCGGGAGCTGACGCAGTACGGCTTCGCGGACGATGTGGCGATCGCGGCCGAGGTCGACACGAGCTCAGCGGTGCCGGTGCTCGAGGACGGTATGATGTTCCGGTCAACCTGAACCACTAGAGGTTTCTGCCCGTTGACAGTGCCGGCAGGCGGCGAGCGTCCCCGCTACTTGCCGAACATGGACGGTTCTAGGCGGACGGACAGACCGGCGAAGCTGGACGCCCACGGTCAGGTCCCCGCCCCTCCGGGCAGCGGAAGGTCACACCGTGCCGGCTCTCACCGGACGGATCGGCGCGCCCACCTACGCAGCTGTACTGCGTACTCCGGGCGCCTGGAAGTTCTATTTCGCGGCGGCCCCGGCCAAGATCGGGATCGCCATGACGGGCCTCGGCATCGTCTGGCTCGTGCACGGCTCGACCGGCTCGTACGCCGCGGCCGGCAGCGTCACCGGCGGCTTCGCGGTCGCCGAGGCGGTCGCCGGGCCACAGGTCGCACGGCTCATCGACCGTTTCGGTCAGACCCGGATGCTGCCGATCACCTTGCTCGTGCACGCGGCCGCGGTCATGCTGCTCATCGGCCTCGCGGCGACAGGTGCGCCGCTGCCGGCGCTCATCGCAACAGGCGTCCTGGCAGGCGCCTCATTGCCGCAGATCGGTGCGCAGACAGGAGCCCGCTGGTCCCATGCGTTGCGTGACACGCCGCTGCTGTCGTCGGCGTTTGCACTTGAGGCACTAAGTGTCGGCGTGGCTTTCATGGTCGGGCCGGGGCTGGTCGGCATCGTCAGCTCGTCCGGCTCTCCTGCACTGGGCTCCGCGCTCGCAACGGGGCTCCTGCTGTCTGGCGGCCTCCTGTTGGCAGCACAACGCAGTACGGCCCCACCACCGACCGCCCCCGGTCAGCACGGTGGCTCGAAACGCCTGCTGCACAAGCGATTCGCCGGCCTGGTCGGTACGAACGTCGGCATCGGCCTGTTCTTCGGCAGCATGCAGGTGTCGGTCACGGCCTTCGCCGTCTCCAGAGGCACGCCAGGCCTCGCCGGACCGCTCTACAGCATCACCAGTCTGGTCAGTCTGATCGCAGGCTTCGCGTACGGGACCAGGCGTTGGCGGACTGCTCCGGAGACGCAGTTCGTGATCGCTTTCGTCTGGCTTGCCGTCAGCTGCGTGCCTTTGATCGCAGTACACACACCGTTGACGGCAGCTCTCGCGTTGACGCTGCCGGGCCTCGCGATCGCGCCGTTCCAGACACTGTCCGCCGTACTGACCGAGTCAACGGTCGACTCCGCCGTACTGACCCAGGCGTTCACCTGGCTGAACTCAGGCGGCGCTGCAGGCATAGCGCTCGGCTCCGCCTTCGCCGGCTGGATCGTCGACAGACACAGCCCGCAATACGGCTTCGCTGTAGCTCTCGCAGCCGCAACAGCAGCCCTGCTAATGGCCCTGACAGTCAAGCTCAGCGGTAGGTGATGGAAGCTGCGACGAGCCGTGGCGGGTTTTGTCGGCGCGGTCTGCGAGACTTCATCACACACCGTCGCAGTGCGACGTCGGTCACGGCTCAGAGGGGAGAAGGTCAATGACGGACATCTACAAGACACCGCTGCTCACTGCACGCGAGGCAGCAAGAACCCTCAAGATGCCCGAGTCGACCCTGGATGCGTGGCTCGCCGATGGTTCGCGGCCGTCGCTGGTGCACGCTGTTCGACCGGAGCGACGCGGTTGGCCCAGAGTGCCGTTTGTCGGCGTCGTCGAGGCCTTCGTACTGCGAACTCTTCGTGAGCTGGGCTTCTCGATGCCTGACATTCGGCGTGCTGCGGATCTGGTCCGTTCCGAGTTCCGGGATCCGTACGCGCTGGCACGAGAGCGGATCGCGACCGATGGAGTTGGTCTCTTCGTCCAGGTGGCGGACGAATCGGTCATCCATGCCCGGGATGCCCAGATGGCGATCCCCGAGGTCATCATCGAGTACTTGACGTACATCAGCTGGGATGCGGATGGGAACCCGGCGCGCCTACGTCTCCCGCAGTACCCAGCCGGGGCTGAAGTCGTCATTGACCCGAGCTTTGGGTGGGGCGCGCCGGTGCTGGCGAAGAGCAAAGTTCCTGTCGATGCCCTGGTGTCGTTGTGGCGAACCGGGGAACCGATCAGCGTCGTTGCGGATGAGTACGACCTGCCCGCGGATGTAGTCGAAGATGTGCTCCGCCAAGCAGCCTGAGTACTTCTTCGACCGCAGTCTCGGTAAGGCATCTGCCGCTCGGCTCCGCGAACTGGGCTGGATTATTCATCTGATTGCAGACTTCTACCAGGAAGACGCATCCCAAATCCCAGACGAGGAGTGGATTTCAGAAGGTTGCTCGCGTGGCTGGCTGCTGCTCACCAAAGACAAGCGAATCCGTTATCGAGAGCACGAGTTGAGTGCCCTGGACGCCGGTCATCTCTTCTGTCTTGCCTCGGGCAACCTGGGGCTGGACGAGATGGCCCGGCGTTTCCTGGACGCCGAGCGAGCGATGCTTGCCGCGAGCAGGCGGGTGTCGGTCGGCTTCTGGCACGTGCACGCTGGAGGCCGGATCACCAAGATGTGGCCCTGACTGCGTCCTCGGACGTCGGCTCAGCGGTAGGTGATTTGGCGTTCGGCTGCGGCGCGGGCCAAGTACTCGGCTGGGGTCAGGCCGATTTGCTGTTTGAACTCGTTGGAGAAGTGGGCCTGGTCGAAGTAGCCGAGGGAGGCGGAGAGTTCGGCGAGCTCGGCTACTTCGCCCTGGGCGAGGAGCTCGGCGCCGTCGTGCAGCCGGTAACGGCGGAGCACCCACTTCGGGCCCACGCCGACGTACCGGCGGAACAACCGTTGCAGAGTGCGGATCGGTACGTCGAAGCGTTCGGTGACGTCGTCGACGCGGGCCATTGTGCGGTCGGCGGCCATCGCGCCGACGATCTCCCGGACCAGCTCGTACGAGGGGTCGGGCGGGGCCAGGTGGTCATGCAGGAAGGCCTCGAACACGGCACGCCGCCGGACGTCGGACTCGGCCTCGAACATCAGGTCCGTCAGCCGGTCGCCGTCCGCGAACACCGCGGTCAGCGGCAGCACCTGGTCGCGGAACGAGCCCACGTCCAGGCCGGTGATCGCGCCGAACCCACCGGCCCAGAACTTCACCCCGAACGCCCGCCCGCGCCCGGACAGCTCGCGCTCGAACTTCCGTGTGCAGACGCCGTTCACGAAGGCGCCGCCGGGCTGCTCGAACGTCACGTTCACCGACGGGAACGGCAGCACCTCGGCCGTGTAAGGCTCGTCGAGGTCCCACTCGACGATCCAGTACCACTCCACGAACCGCCCGGCGTCCGGCCCCGGCGTGAGCCGGTGCAACGAACGGTGCCGCGCCTGCTCGCGCGGGTGCAGGATGCCTCTCTCGCTGTCGGCTGGCTGGGTCACGGCTCCCTGTCGCTTTCTTCCAAGACCGGCAAGGCACCCGGCGCGTTGACTGGGCGCATGACGAACAAGGTAAACCCCGTCCCCGACGGTTATCACTCCCTGACCCCGTACCTGGCCGTCGCGGACGGACCGAAGGCGATCGAGTTCTACCGGGAGGTCTTCGGTGCCGAGGTGATCAGCCGGCAGGACATGCCGGACGGGCGGGTCGCGCATGCCGAGCTGAAGTTCGGCAACTCGATGCTGCAGATCAGTGACGAGATGCCGCAGATCGGGCTGCGGGCACCGACCGGTGAGTGGGTGCACTCGTCGCTGGTGCACTACGTGCCGGACGTGGACACCACGTACGCGAAGGCGATCGAGGCCGGTGCGAAGTCGGTCGAGGAGGTGCAGACGTTCCTGACCGGGGACCGGTTCGGCACCGTGATCGACCCGTTCGGGCACCGCTGGGCGATCATGACCCGGGTCGAGGACGTGTCCCGCGAGGAGGCCGAGCGGCGGGTCAACGAGTGGCTCGCGTCCGGAGCGGCCGGCGGCGAGTAGGGCCGGTCGAGAAGGCCCGGACATAAGGAAGCGGCCCGCCGGAACCGTCCCCTGCGGCAGTTTCGGCGGGCCGCTGACTAAGAGTGTGCACGTGATCACGCTAAATGGCAACCCGTCAGTTGAGGCAACAGTGAAGTTCGAGGCTTGTGGACAGGCCCGAAACTGGAGCCTCCTGGTCCGGTAGGCTTTGGCCGCAAGAGCCTGGATGCGTTGCCGGATGAATGTCCGGTGAACGTCTCCGGGCTTCACCGTTTCCAGCACCGGCCGCCACGGGGTGTGAGGTTGGTGCGTGAAGAGGAGGGCTGAGATGCCCGCAATCGTGCTCGTCGGCGCCCAGTGGGGCGATGAGGGCAAGGGTAAGGCGACCGATCTGCTCGGCAACACGGGCGAGGTCATCGACTACGTGGTGAAGTTCAACGGCGGCAACAACGCCGGCCACACGGTCGTGATCGGATCCGAGAAGTACGCGCTGCACCTGCTCCCGAGCGGCATCCTCACACCGGGTGTGACGCCGGTGATCGGCAACGGGGTCGTGGTCGACCTCAGCGTGCTGTTCGAGGAGCTCGATGCGCTGGAAGCGCGTGGGGTGGACACGTCGCGGCTGCTGGTCAGTGCGAGCGCGCATGTGATCCCGCCGTACAACCGGACCCTCGACAAGGTCACCGAGCGGTTCCTCGGCAGCCGCAAGATCGGTACGACGGGGCGCGGCATCGGTCCGACGTACGCCGACAAGATGAACCGGATCGGCATCCGCATCCAGGACCTGTACGACGAGAAGATCCTCGAGCAGAAGGTCACCGGCGCGCTGGAGCAGAAGAACCAGCTCCTGGTGAAGGTGTACAACCGGCGCGCGGTGGAGATCCGTGAGGTCCTCGACGAGCTCCTCGGGTACGCCGACCGCCTGAAGCCGATGGTCGCGGACACCGGCCTGCTGCTGAACCAGGCGCTCGACGAAGGCAAGACGGTCCTGATGGAGGCAGGTCAGGCGACACTGCTCGACGTTGATCACGGCACCTATCCGTTCGTCACCTCCTCGAACGCGATCTCGGCCGGCGCCTGCACGGGCACCGGCATCCCGCCGACCCGGATCGACCGCGTGATGGCCGTCGTGAAGGCGTACACCACGCGCGTCGGTGAGGGTCCGTTCCCGACCGAGCTGCTGGACGCGGACGGCGAGTGGCTGCGGGCACAGGGCGCCGAGTTCGGCGTCACCACGGGTCGGCCGCGGCGCTGTGGCTGGTACGACTCGGTGATTGCCCGGTACGCCGCTCGCGTGAACGGCGTCTCCGACTTCGTGCTGACCAAGCTCGACACGCTCACCGGTCGCGAGCGGATCCCGGTCTGCGTCGCGTACGACGTGAATGGCGTTCGGCACGACGAGATGCCGATGACCCAGACCGATTTCCACCACGCGACCCCGATCTACGAGGAGTTCGACGGCTGGTCGGACGACATCACCGGCTGCCGGAGCTTCGACGACCTGCCGAAGGAGGCGCAGACCTACGTGCGCGCCGTCGAATCGCTCAGCGGGGCACGGATCTCGGCGATCGGCGTCGGCCCCGAGCGCAGCCAGATCGTCCAGCTCTGAACGCCTGAACGCCTGAGCCGCTGAAGGCCTGAACGCCTGAAGGCCCGCCCGGCCTCCCCGTTGTCAGTTGCCGATGACGGGGAGGTCGCGGATGAACGGCGCGTTCCGCAGGTCGCCGAGCGTCGGCCGCTGGATGTTCGGCGTCTCGATCGGCTGCCGAGCCCAGCCGGCGCCTTCGCCCTGGGTCGCCAGGTAGAACGTGAGCGCGCCGATCGCGAGCAGCACCACCGCGACCAGTCCGGAGACCCAGTGCGCCCGGAACGTGTTGCGGGCCGTGATGTGCGCGCCGCGGCGCAGTGAGCTGCCGCCCGGTCCCCACCAGCTGAAGAAGAGTGCGGTCAGGGCCGCGCTACCGAAGCCGACCGCAGACAGCGGCGGCCAGTTCAGGTCGTACGCCGTGGCGGCCAGACCGGTGACGACTCCGCCGACAACGATCGCAGTGAGCAGCGGCAGGATCAGACACGGCACCGTGATCAGCGCAGCCATGGCGAGCTGCAGCGGGCTTGCTGCGGCGGCCACGACCCCGTCCGACTTGCCGGACCGGCCACGGACCTGCCGGCGACGCATCAGGGCCGTACTCGACCGATCGACCGTTCGGGCCAGCACGAGCAGGATGATCGCGACCACTGAGCCGAGTCCTGGGGTGAAGGCGATCAGCCCGGCCAGCGCCAGCATGAAGCCGACAATGACGGCACTACGACGACCTGTCGGCGGCGACTTGGCAGGCTGAGCGGGCTGCACGGGTTGAGTAGATTGCCCAGGCGTCGGCTGGGGCGATTGCCCAGGCATCGGCTGCGGTGACTGCTGGTACGGCGGTGCGTACGGAGCAGGCGCGTACGGGTCGGGGCCGTACGGGCCGGGAGCGTACTGCTCCGGGGCGTACTGCCCAGGGCCGTAACCGGGCGGCGGCACCTCGGCGACCGGCTTCCTCGCGTCCCGGATCTTGTCCCGGATCGGCGTGAACGCCGACAGCGGCGGAATCACCGGCGGAACCAGCGCGGCCACCTGCGTCGGAGTCGGGCCGGGCCGCGGCTCCTCGGTCGGCATCAGCTTCGTCACGAGCCTGGTCGGCGGTACTGCGGCCACTGTCGCATCGACAGCGGGCACGTCCCGGGGCGGGAGTGCGTCGCGCCCCTCCGCGTACCGGCTGAGGCCGGTCATGATCTCTTCCTGCGTCGGCCGGTTGGCCTTGTCAGGGGAGAGCGCGGCAGCGAGCAGCGACTTCAGTCGTGGGTCCAGCCCGTCCAGGTCGGCCTGACCGGAGTGCACGCGCGCCAGCACGGCCTCGAACGGTCCCTTGCCGAACGGGCGGCGTCCGGTCGCAGCGAATGCCGCAGTGGCGGCCCAGCCCCACCAGTCGGCGGACTGCGACACCATCTCGCCCTCGATGAGCTCCGGCGCCAGATAACCCGGCGTACCGATCACGAGACCGGTCTGGGTGAGCCGCAGGTCGTCGGCGGCCTGTGCGATGCCGAAGTCGATCATCACCGGCTTGCCGTTGCACATCATCACGTTGCCGGGTTTGAGGTCGCGGTGGATCACCCCGGCGGCGTGGATCGCCTGCAGCGACTCAGCCAGACAGCCGGCCAGCGGGAGCCACTTACGCGGGGTCAACGGACCACGCTCGTCCACCTGCTCGTCCAGCGGCCGGCCAGGGATGAAGCGGGTCACCAGGTAGGGCTGTTCGGCTTCCAGGTCGTGGTCGAGGATGCCGGCCACACCAGGGTGGTTGACCTTCTGCAGCGTGGTTGCCTCGCGCTGCAGCCGAGCCCGCGCGATCGGGTCGTGCGCCACGTGTGGCCGCAGGACCTTCAACGCAACCTCTTGGTGCTCGGGACCTTCGGCCAGGTACACGACGCCCATGCCGCCCTGTCCGAGCCTCCGGATCAACCGGTACGGCCCGACCCGCTCCTCCACCTCCTCCTCGTGGGTGGAAGGCGGTCCCCCTGTGACTGACATGCCATCTACGGTACGTCCCCGGCAGACCAAGGCGTCCTGATGACCTCAGAGGTAATCGTGCGAATTCAGCCCGTGCCCGAAGCTGAAGCCATGGGACAGAAAATGAAGGCCTACGCGATCGCCAACCTGCGCAGCGTCCGGATGGGTGCCGCGATCGTCGAGTACCTGGAACGGATCGACGAGACGCTGGCGCCGTACGACGGTCACTTCATCGTGCACGGCGCGACCGCGGAACAGATCGAAGGCAACTGGGAAGGGTCGCCGATCGTCATCGAGTTCCCCGACTACGACCACCTGCGGGACTGGTACGACTCGCCGGACTACCGGGAGATCCTCGCGCTCCGGACCGAGAACTCCGACGGCGTGGTGATCTTCGTCGAGGGCGTCGACCGCACCCACAAGGCCACCGACGTACTGGCCTGAGCCTGTGGCCAGATCTTGGTGAATACCGGCTTTCTGGCCACTGGCTTGGGAGCGGGCGGATCGGTTGGGTGGAGTTATGCGGATCGAGATGCTGGTGTTCGACGGTGTGGACGAGATGGATGTGATGGGGCCGTTCGAGGTCTGGAGCCACGCGTCGCGGCGGCCGGGGTTCGAGCTGGCGCTGGTTGCGCTGGACGGGCCGGCAGAGGTGACTGGGCTGCACGGCCTGCAGTTCAAGGCGCCGGAGGGGCTGGGGCAGCCGGATGCGCTGTTCGTACCGGGTGGTGGGTGGATGAACCGGGCGGACAAGGGTGCCTGGGTGGAGGCGCGGCGGGGTGTGATGACAGCGCGGATCGCGGCGCTGGCGCCGTCGTTGCAGTGGATCGGCTCGGTCTGCACCGGCTCGATGCTGCTCGCCGAGGCCGGCCTGGTGAAGGGCCGGCCGACCACGACCAACCGCGGGGCCTGGGCCGAACTGGAAGCGTTCGGCGCCGACCTCAAGACCAACCGCGTCGTGGATGACGGCACGCTGATCGCCGCGGGCGGCGTCACGTCGGGGATCGACCTGGCCCTGTACGTCGTCGAGCGCGAACTCGGCGCCGACGTCGCGGACGGGATCGCGGGTGCCATGGAGTACACCCGCGATCGCGACGTGTACGTCTCAGCCGGCTAGCTCGGGGTAGAGGCCCACGAGGTCGCCTGACACGGCTGCCTTCGCGCCGCGGGCGGTGTCGTCGGCGAGGACCTCGTGCGCGCCGGTCTCGATGCCGTCCAGTGCGGCCTTTGCAATGTCCTCGGGGCGGGACTTCGGCGCGGTCACGGCCGTCACCATGTCGGTGTCGACGTACCCCATGTGCAGGCCGGTGACGCCGATGCCGCGGTTCAGCAGCTCGAGCCGGATCGCGTTGGTCTGCAGCCAGAACGCGGCCTTGGTGGCGGAGTATGCGCCGTGCCGGGCGACCCAGGACAGCGCCGAGTGCGCGTTCAGGACGTGGCCGCCGCCGTTGCGCTCGATGATCGGGACGAACGCCCGGGTGAGCTGCAGCGGGCCGAAGAAGTTCGCGTCGAAGACCGCGCGGACGTCCTCGATCGAGCTGTCCAGGTAGGTGTCCGGCGAGCTCGCGCCGGCGTTGTTGATCAGCACCGTGACATCGGGCGCGGCCGCGGCGAGCGCGTCGATCGACGCCTGGTCGGTGACCTCGAGCGGCAGCGGCACGACGCGCGGGTCGCTGCTCGGCTTCGGGTCGCGGGCGGTCGCATAGACCTTCGTCACGCCACGGGTGAGCAGGTCGTCGACGATCGCGCGGCCGATCCCGCGCTGCCCGCCGGTGACCAGGACAACGGCGCCTTCGAGTGTGGTCATCAGGAAACTCCTCGATAGAAACTGATCTGTTTCCAGAACCGTAAACCGATCGGTTTCTGTTTTCAAATCCAGCCGGTACCCTCGAAGGCATGACCACCTCGGCGACACCCCGCGAGCGGCTCCTGGACGCCGCGGGCGAACTCTTCTACCGCGACGGCGTCAACATCGGAGTGGACGCGCTCTGCAAGGCGGCCGGGGTGTCGAAGAAATCGATGTACCAGCTGTTCCGGTCCAAGGACGAGCTGATCGCGGAGAGCCTCGCGAGCCGCGGCCCGGCGTACCAGACGATGCTCCGGCCGGGTGTCGAGGACGACCGGTCGCCGCGGGAGCGGATCCTGACCGTGTTCGACCGGCAGGACGCGCTCGTTGCGGCAGGCAATTACCTGGGTTGTCCGTACGTGAGCACGGCGGTCGAGCTGAAGAACCCGGAGCACCCGGGTTCCGTCGTGGCGCGGCACTTCAAGCAGCAGCTCACGGACTTCTTCCACCGCGAGCTGCTGGCGGCCGGCGCCGAGGATCCGTCCACGCTGGCGGTCCAGCTGACGATGATCTTCGACGGCGCCAACGCCCGCGCGGTCGTCCGTGCCCAGCCTCTCGGAGGCATCGGCGCCGTCACCGCCGCCGCCCTCCTGGACGCCGCCGGCGTCCGCACCCCGGAACTCGCCCTGCACTGAGCCCGGTCGCGGCTATCGTCCAGCGTCGTGGAGATCCCGGCAGAGTTCCATGAGCTGTTGTCGTCGACGGCGGTCGCGATGGTAGGGACGATCGGCAGGCACGGCGAGCCGCAGGTCACGCCCCTGTGGTTCCTGTGGGACGGCGAGCGGGTGCGCATCAGCCTGGTCGACGGGCGGCAGAAGCTCCGCAATCTGCGGCGCAATCCGGCGATCTCGGTGGTGATCGTGAACCCGGCGCGCCCGACGTACTACATCGAACTGCGCGGGCGGATCGACGACCTGGTGCCGGATCCGGAGTTCGCGCTGGAGCAGGCGATCGCCCGCAAGTACACCGGCAGCTGGACGGACGTGGAGCCCGCCGGTACGACGCGGTACGCGACGAGTGTTGTCGTCGAGCGGATCACGAGCCAGCTCGGGCACTAGTGGGACAGAAACGCGTTTTGTTCCATGGGGCATGGGACAGCGCGGGTGGTTGTTCCAGCGAAGTTCCGGTACCGGCGGGGGCTTGACCGTGGTCACTGGGGGTCGTGAAACTGCGTTGGAAACCGCTGTCCTACCGCCCCCGAAGACAGGACACCGCCCATGCGAAAGATGCCCTTCGTCCTGGCCGCCGCCTGCGCAGCGCTGGTCGCCGGGACCCTAAGCAGTCCAGCAGTAGCTGCATCGCAAGCCGTCGACGCACCCGCCACGTTCGCGCACCCCGGTGTGGGTGTCAGTCAGCCGCAACTCGACTTCGTCCGGTCCAAGGTCCAGGCCGGCGCGCAGCCGTGGACCGACGCGTTCAACCAGGCGAAGAACAGTTCGTACGCGTCGCTCTCCCGGACGCCGAAACCGCGCGCGATCGTGGAGTGCGGCTCGTACTCGAACCCCAACTACGGCTGCACCGACGAGCGTGAGGACGCCATCGCGGCGTACACCGACGCCCTGCTCTGGTACCTCACCCGCGACGACCGTTACGCGCAGAAGTCGATCCAGCTGATGGACGCGTGGTCGGCGACCATCAGGGACCACACCAACAGCAACGCGCCGCTGCAGACCGCCTGGTCCGCGTCGTCCTGGCCGAAGGCCGCGGAGATCATCAAGTACGAGTACGGCAACTGGCCGAACTCGGGGCGGTTCGCCACGATGCTCCGCAACGTCTACGTACCGGAGATGATCAACGGCTCGAACTCCAACGGGAACTGGGAGCTGAGCATGATCGAGGCCCTCCAGGGCATCGGCGTGTTCCTCGAGGACAAGACGATCTACGACAAGGCGATCGCCTTGTACCGGCTGCGCGTACCGGCGTACGTGTATCTGGAGTCGGACGGCGCCCTGCCGAAGACCGTGCCGAGCCAGAACCTCAACACCCGCGACAAGATCGTCAGCTACTGGCAGGGGCAGGGGACGTTCGTGACGGGTCTGACTCAGGAGACCTGTCGCGACTTCACCCACACCGGCTACGGCATCTCGTCGATCTCACACGTGCTGGAGACCGCACGGATCCAGGGCATCGACATGTACCCCGAGTTCGGTGAGCGGCTCCGGCAGGCACTCGGGTTCCAGTCGAAGTGGGAACGGAACCTGGAGCCGGTGCCGTCCTGGCTGTGCAAGGGCACGCTCAAACGCGGCCTCGGGCCGATCACCGAGGTGGGCTTCAACGCACTGCACACCCGCCTCGGCATCGCGATGACGAACACTCAGGCGCTCACCGAGTCCCGGCGTCCGGCCGGCTCGAACAACCTGTTCGTAGCCTGGGAAACCCTCACCCACGCAGAGAACCCGTCCTGACCGACTCGTTGCGTCCGAAGATCCGGGGTCTCCAAGCCACAGTTCTTCGGACGCAACGGGTTAGCAGTGTGCTTCGCCGCGCTTCCAGTAGCCCTGGAAGGAGATGGCGGACTTCGGCATCCCCACGGCGTTCACCAGGTGCCGACGGACCTCTTTGATGATCGACGACTCACCGGCGACCCATGCGTAGTCAACGTCGAACGGCAGGGCTGCTGACTTCAGTGCCTCCAGCAGTGAACCCTCAGTGACCCACGTGACATCAGCAGAGCCGGCCAGGGGCCGTATGTCGGCTGCGTCGGGTACGGCGACGAACACGGTCGCATGTACCGCAGCAGGAAGCTCCTCCAGGATCCCCGCGAGCGCAGGAAGCGCTGTCTCGTCCGCGACGAGTACCCGGCGGATGCTGGTGGTTGGTGGAATGTAGTCGACACCGGAGTGCAGCAGGCCCTTCGTACTGGTCTTGTCGACCGCGAACGGCACCAGCAGCCCCACCTGGTCGCCCAGCTTCGCTTCACTCACCCAGGCCGACGCAGGGCCGTTCACACCGTGCAGGACGAACTCCACGTCCAGTTCAGCCACCTCGGGCCGGATAGCGCGCACGGTGTACGTCCGCATGATGAAACGCTCTTCGACGGGTTGTGCGCACCAGTCCGCGTACCACTCGGGGCCGGAGGGCAACCGGATGTCGCCACCGTCCGGCGGGGCCAGCAGCACCTTGATGCGCTGGTCCGGGCCGGCACTGACTGCCTCCGCGATCCGCGGTGCGACGAAGGTCACTCGGCGCAGGTGCGGGCTCAGGTCGTCCACGGCTGCCACGGTGGCCAGCAGCGAGTCGAAAACGATCGGTCGCTCGAGCACGGTCGTCATGCTGGGTTTTCTCCGTAACCTCTGGCAGGGGAGACTCAGATGCGGACCCGTGGACGGCCGGGTTATTCTGAGGCGTCTAGAGGTTAGCCTTACCTAAGAGGATCCCGAAAGTCCAATGCCCCCGCCCAGTGCCGTGGTCGAAGCCAGTCCGGACACCGCCGTTGCGTCGCGCCCGAGGCGTGCCCGGCGGACCACACTCATCGCCGGACTGGTGATCAGCGTGATCCTGCTGGTCCTGGTGTGCCTGCTCAGCGTTGCGATCGGGTCCAAGCAGATCCCGCTGCCGACCGTCATCGATGCCTTGCGCCACTACAACGAGTCGAACACCGACCACGTGATCGTCCGATCACTGCGCGTACCCCGGACGCTCATCGGTCTGCTGGTCGGCGCCGCGCTCGGTCTGTCCGGTGCGCTGATGCAGGGCGTGACCAGGAACCCGCTCGCCGATCCGGGCATCCTCGGCGTGAACGGTGGCGCCGCCCTGTTCGTTGTCGGCGGCATCTACTGGTTCGGGCTGTCCTCGCTGACGTCGTACGTCTGGCTCGCCTTCGTGGGAGCCGCCGCGGCGTCGGTGGCCGTCTATCTGCTCGGGTCGCTCGGCCGGGAGGGCGCCACACCGGTGAAGCTCGCGCTGGCCGGCGCTGCGTTGACCGCGATGCTCGGGTCGCTGACCACGGCGCTGCTGATCGGTGATGTCGACACGTTCGACCAGTTCCGGTTCTGGTCGGTGGGGTCGTTCGCCGGCCGCGGTCCGGACATCGCCAAGCAGGTGGCGCCGTTCATCCTGGTCGGGATCGTGCTTTCGCTCTTCTGCGGCCGGGTCCTGAACGCGTTGTCGCTGGGGGACGACGTGGCCAAGTCGCTCGGTCAGCGGGTGGGGCTGGCGCGGGCGTTCGTCGCGGTGGTCGTCGTACTGCTCTGTGGTGCGGCGACCGCGGCGGCCGGCCCGATCGGATTCGTCGGCCTGACGATCCCGCACGTGGCCCGTCTGGTGACCGGACCGGACTACCGCTGGATCCTTCCGTACTCCGCTGTGCTGGCGCCGGTCCTGCTGCTCGGCTCGGACGTGATCGGCCGCGTCGTCGCGCTGCCCGGCGAACTCCAGGTCGGCATCGTCACAGCGGTCCTCGGCGCCCCGTTCTTCATCATCCTGGTCCGCCGCCGAAAGCTGGCCGACCTGTGACGACAATGGATGAGGCAGTTCAGGTCATCGCGCGGGCTCGTGCGGTGCGACAGGCTCGTACTGCTGTGGTCATTGCTGTTCTCGCGGTGGTGGTGTTTGCCGTCTTCTGCGTCTCGCTGTCGCTGGGTGATTTCAAGATCCCGGTGATCGACGTGGTCAAGACGCTGTTCGGCGGCGGCGATCACGCGACCGAGTTCATCGTCAACCGCCTACGGTTGCCCAGGGCACTGACCGGTCTCATGGTCGGCGCGGCGCTCGGCCTGTCCGGCGCGATCTTCCAGAGCATCGCCCGGAACCCGCTGGCCTCGCCCGACATCATCGGCGTCACCTACGGCGCCAGCGCGTTCGCCGTCTTCGCGATCGTCACTCTCGGGCTCACAGGCGTCGCGGTGTCGGCGCTCGCGATCCTCGGCGCGGTACTAACCGCGTTCATCATGTACGTCCTCGCCTGGCGGCACGGGGTGTCGAGCTACCGGTTGATCCTGATCGGGATCGGCATCGGCGCAATGGCCACGAGCATCACCTCGTACCTGCTGACGAAGGCTCGCGTGGAGATCGCGCAGCAGGCGCTGATCTGGCTGACCGGAAGCCTGAACGGCCGCGACTGGTCGAACGTCCGGTCGCTGGCGATCACCTTCGTCGTCCTGCTGCCGTTCATGGTGTTCCTCGTGCAGCAGTTGCGGATCCTGCAGCTCGGCGACGAGACGGCGTACGGACTGGGGCTGCGGGTCGAGGCGTCGCGGCTCGGGCTGATCGTGATCGCCGTGCTGCTGGCCGCGGTGGCGACGGCGGCGGCCGGGCCGATCGGGTTCGTCGCGTTCGTCGCGCCGCCGATCGCGCGCCGGCTGACTCGTTCGCCCGGACCGGCGATGGTCACGTCCGGGTTGCTCGGGGCGCTGGTGGTGGCGGTGTCGGATCTCGTTGCGCAGCACGCTTTCGGGGACACCCAGTTGCCGGTCGGTGTGGTGACCGGCGTGGTCGGTGCGCCGTACCTGATGGTCCTGCTGGCGCGGGCCAACCGTGTCGGAAGTGGTGGCTGAGAGATGGAGAACCCTGTGGAACACAGTCTGGCCGCCTCCGAGCTGGCCGTTGGCTACGACCAGCGAGAGATCATCCACGACCTCTCGGTACGGATCCCGACCGGGAAGATCACGGTCATCGTCGGTGCCAACGCATGCGGCAAGTCGACGCTGCTCAAGACGCTGGCGCGGCTGCTGAAGCCGTCCCGCGGATCGGTGCTGCTGGACGGGAAGAGCATCCAGCAGATCCCGACCCGGGAGGTGGCGACCAAGCTCGGCCTGCTGCCGCAGTCGCCGACCGCGCCGGAGGGCATCACGGTCGCGGACCTGGTCGGTCGTGGGCGCTACCCACGGACGCGCTGGATCCGGCAATGGTCGAAGTCCGACGACGAGGCGGTCGCGGAGGCGATGACCTCGACGGACGTGCTGTCGATCGCGGACCGGCCGATCGACGAGCTGTCCGGCGGCCAGCGGCAGCGGGTCTGGATCGCGATGGCACTCGCGCAGGAGACCGACATCCTGTTGCTGGACGAGCCGACGACGTTCCTGGACCTGACGCACCAGTTCGAGGTCCTCGACCTGCTCGTCGACCTGAACAAGTCCGACGACCGGACGATCGTGCTGGTGCTGCACGACCTGAACCAGGCCTGCCGGTTCGGCGACCACCTGATCGCGATGAAGGACGGCGCAATCGTTGCCGAGGGCAACCCTGCGGACGTGATCAACGAAGCGGTGGTGCAGGACGTCTTCGGACTGGCCGTGAAGGTCGTCCCGGACCCGGTCGCCGGTACGCCGATGGTCGTACCGATCGGCCGTCACACAACTCGAGCCGCTGCACCCGCGGACGTGCAGGACGTGCCGCTCGCCACGGACGACGCGTCCGGGGCCAGTCCCGCAGCTGCAGCCCTCGCCGCGAGTGCTGCTGCGAACGGAGTCTGCCGCCCAACTGACAGATAGTTTTGCCGGTTGTCCACAGGCCCGCCGGATCGCGTTCGGTTTTGGTCGGTGGGGGTGGTTATCGTGGCGGGCATGTTGTCAGCGCTCGGGTATCACCGGTCCGTCCTGGCGGTCGTCCGCCAGGTGGACGAGCGTGCCTGGACGGCGTTGCACGGCGGGCCGGAGGGTTCGCTCGACGACGTACTGCTGCGGAATGCGTACCGTTTGGAGCCCGATGCGCATCCGGCCGTGTTCCGGGCGGGTGAGCGCGCCGCGCGGGCGCTCGAGCTGGACGAGGGCATCGACTACTACCAGGTGAGCGGCGAGCCGAACGCGGCGTACCTGCATCAGGCAGGTAAGGCGGTCATCCTCTTCCAGGGTGCGCTGCTCGACCGGCTCGACGAGGACGAGCTGACGGCGGTCATCGGCCACGAGTTGGCGCACCGGTTGTTGTGGCAGGCCGAGGACGGTGGGTATCTCGCCGTCGATCGGCTGCTCGATGCGGCGGCAGGTGATGCCCGGACCCCGTCGCAGTACCTCGAGACGCACCGGCGTTGGTCTTTGGCGACGGAACTGTTTGCCGATCGTGGAGCGTTGACGGCGTGTGGAGACCTGCGGACGGCGGTGCGCGCCCTGCTGAAGCTCGAGACCGGACTGAGTACGGCTGATCCGGATGCGTACTTGCGTCAGGCGGAGGCGCTGGATCTCCGGTCAGGCAGTCGCGGCACGTCCCATCCCGAGGCGGTCGGGCGCGCGTGGGCGTTGAAGAACTGGGTGGCGGGCGAGGACGTCGAGGCGCTCGTGACCGGGCCGCTCGACGTGGACGCGCCGGATCTGCTCGATGCGGTGCTGCTGAGGGAGATCAGCCGGGACTTCGCGGCGGCGATCGCGCACACCGAGGGTCTGCGGACGGACGCGATCGCGACCGCGGCCGCGGGGTTTGCGGATCCGCCGGGGCCGCTGGGCGTGCCCGGGGGAGCGGTGCGCTTCGACGAGCCGTTGGCCGTACGTCCTGTGGACGGGGCACCGTTGCCGCGGCCGCGCCCATTGGCTGCAGCCACTGTGCGCTATCTCTGCTATCTGCTGCTCGATCTCGCGACGGCGGACCCGGAGTTGGGCGACGACGGATTGGTCGCGTCGCTGGCGGTCGCTCGACGGTCCGGCCTCAGTGGGTACGTCGATGTTGCCGACGACGAGCTGGGCTGGAGCGACAAGCAGCGGACACGGTTCGTCCAGGCTGCCGCGGAGGTGGTCGGATGAGCGCGGAGGATCTCGTCGCGCTGGCCGTCTCGCAGGGCGGGCTCGGCAACGATGCGCTGCTCGCTGCGGTGCTGCCGCTGTTCCACGAGACTGCGGCGGTGCACGAGCGTGGGCTGGTTGCGCCGTTGCGCGGGCTGGGCCGGATCACGGTCGACGAGCAGAGCCGGCTCGGTTTCGCGCCCGAGGACGCGGGCCGGCCGACCCTTGCGACGCGGGAGGTCGATGTCCGGCAGGGGAAGCGTCCGACGGCCGTCGAGGTGGTGGCGCATCGGCAGTCCGACCTCGACCTGGGAGCGGACGGCGCCCGGGAGCAGACCGTCGTCCCCGAGCCGGTTCCGGACGCGATCGCGGCACCGACCCTGGTGGCTGGCTGGCAGAGCTGGGAGCACGTGCTCGGTCACCACGACCAGCTGACGGACATCTTCAGCCTGGGGCAGCTGCTGCTCGCGCTCGGCTGCGGCCTCGATCTGTCCAGGACCGCAGACGTCGGCACCCTGATCGATGCCCGCGGCAACTTGTACCGGCTGGACCCGGACCTGCACCCGGTGATCGTGTCGGTCGCCGCGCAGATGGCCGAGCCGGACCGGTTCCGGCGCGCGCAGGACCTGCACTCGCTGATCGAGCAGCTGGAGAACTACCGCGACCAGCCGCTCGACTTCGACGTCGAGGCGATCGTCCAGGGCGTGGCAGATCGCCGGACTGCGGTGCTCGGTGCCCTCCGCGACCGGCTCTTCGACCTCTCCCGGCGGAACCGGCTGATCAACTTCCGGCCGACCGCGCAGACGCTGAACCTCACCGAGGTCTCGGTGCCGCTGATGCTCGACGTACGGACGATCCGTTCCGAGCAGCTGTTCACGTGGCGCGACAACCTGGCGGCCGACCTGCTGAAGAAGGCGCAGCCGCTCGGCAAGTGGATCCGGTACGACGATGCGCCGTACGCCGCGAACACCCTCGACAAGCTGATCTCGACAGCGCGCCGGGACAAGGCCGACTACGGGCAGGACCAGTTGCGGTTGGTGCCGGCGTTCCTGCGGTGGCACGACCTGAAGAACGACCGCGACACCCGGCTTGCGTCGCCGCTGGTGCTGGCGAAGGTCGAGCTGACGAAGAAGCGCGGCGTCCGCGACTCGTACACACTGCGGGTCACGGATCCGATCGCCGAGGTGAACCCGACGCTGCGGCACAGCCTGCGCCAGCTGTACGGGATCTCCTTGCCCGAGACTGTCGACCTGTCGGTGCCGGGCGCGCTGCGCGAGTTGCACGAGCGGCTGACGAAGGAGATCCAGGCGACCGAGCCGGGCCTCCAGCTGCACCTGCGGGAGAAGCCGCGGATCGATCTGGTGCGGCAGCGGGCCATGACGCGACTCCGGACGTACAACCGTCGCCGGCGAGGGAATCTTGCCACCGGGTTCGGTGGCAAGCAGTATGCGTACTCGTACCGGCGGGCGGACTACGAGCCGCTCGGTGTGCAGATCTTTCGGTCCCAGATCGCGCAGCAGACCCTGCCGCTGGGGATCGCGCTCGGCGAGGAGCCGCGGCGGCCGGGCGCGCTCGAGACCGACCTGTACTCACTCGACACCGAGGGCGGGCCGTACTCGTGGGACGTCGATCTGTGCGCGGTCTCCCTGGCGAACTTCAACTACCGGACCCTCGGGCTGGTGCGGGACTACGACGAGCTGCTGACCAGCTCGGAGTCGGCGGCGTCGTTCGACCAGCTGTTCTCGGACCGGCCGCGTCCGGTGGGCAGTGCGTTGCCGGAGCTGCCTGTCTCCGATCGGCATCTCGTCGTGCCGGCCGACGGATCGCAGGTGGCGGCCATCGCGCGGGCGCGGCGCGGCGAGAGCTTCGTGATCCAAGGGCCGCCGGGGACGGGGAAGTCGCAGACGATCACCAACCTGATCGCGGACTTCGTTGCGCAGGGCAAACGTGTGCTGTTCGTCTGCCAGAAACGGGCCGCGCTCGATGTCGTCCATGCACGGCTCGCGAGCCGGCGGCTGGACGGGCTGTGCGCACTGATCCACGACTCGCAGGGTGACAAGAAGGCGTTCGTCCACGGGCTTCGGGAGACGTACGAGGCGTGGCTCGCGGGCGAGGACGATCTGGATGCGCTGACCGCGCGGCGGGCCGATCTGCTCACTCGGGTTGACCGCCTGCTCGCAACCGTGGACGAGTTCGAACAGCAGTTGGCGAGCGGCAACCCGCACCTTCGAGCCGTCGTCAACCGCCTCGCCGAGCTTCACGAGTACGCGTGGACGCCTGCTGACGACGAGGGCGCGCTTCTGCCCGAGGTGGGGGAGTGGTGGGACGCGCACGCGGCCGTACGGGAGGTCGCTCAGTCGCTCGCTGCGGCCGATCCGGCGACCGGTGGTGTGCTGGCGCGGAGTTCGCTCAGCCTGCTGCGACGCTGGGACGACTCGGACGTGAGTGCTGCCGGCCGCGAGCTTCGCGCGAGGTGGGATGCGGTGGCGGAGTCCCTGGCTGCGCTGGATCTTGAACCGACGGCCGTCCGCGACGTTCAGGCATTCGCCCACCTTGGGCGGTTGCTGGAGCCGTTGACACGGGTCGATCGAGCCGAGGCGATCGTGCCGCGGTCGGACGACGCGCGAGAGCTGGCGGCCGCCGGAGCCGAGCGGAAGAAGCTGGTCGCGGCCGAGCGCGCCGCCTGGAAGGAGGCCGCGGGCTGGCCGGATCCGCTTGCGCCGGCCGACGCGCGTTCAGCCTTGAAGGTTGCCCAGAGCAAGGAAGGTGGCACGTTCTCCTTCCTCAGCGGGGATTGGCGACGGGTGAAGAGCCTCGTCCGCGGTCGCTTCGACGGGACGGCGCGCGCCGTGCAGCCGTCCGTCACCGAGATCCTGACCGATCTGGTCTCGGCGCAGTCCGCATCGGCGGCCGTACAGGAACACACCGAGCAGACCCGCCACGACTGGGGTGCCGACGACCCGCGGGAGCTGATCGACCAACTCGCCGCCGTTCGGAAGAGCGTGCCTGACTGGCGCTCGGCTCTTCGCGAGGGCGCCACCTCGGGGCTGTCCCGGTTGGCCGACGCGCTCGACGCGGCCACGGAGATCAGCCGCGAGCTGCTCGCCGATCACTGGGACACGCTGTCTGTCGACGAGCTCCGGGACGTCGCGGAGCGGCTGGCCGCCGAGAGTCCTGTCGTCCGCGCAATCGGTCCCAAACTCCGCGAGCTGTCGAGCGCCCCGCCGTCTGTGCTGACCGCTGTTCGTCGGCTTGACGCCACGCCGGACCAGCTCGAGTACGCCGTCTGTGCAGCCGAATGGGGTCGCGCCCGGTCGGCTGCACCGCTGCAGCTGTCCTCGGCGCGGGTCGATGCGATCGTCGGCGAGTTGAGCATGGTGTACGACGACCTGACCGAGCTGAACGCACAAGTTGTCGTCGCGCAGGTGCGGCGCCGGTTCCTGGCCGAGGTCGCGCACTCCGAGCGCAGCGTGACCGGGATGTCGGCGGATGATCGCGAGCGGAAGAAAGGCTTCGCGACCGGGCGGCGGGAGCTGGAGCACGAGTTCGGCAAGGTCATGCGGTACCGGTCGATCCGCGATCTCGCGTCCGGTCCGCCCGGCGAGGTCGTGGCGGTGCTGCGTCCGGTGTGGTTGATGAGCCCGTCGTCGGTGTCGGAGACGCTGCCGCTGACCATGTCGTTCGACGTCGTGGTGTACGACGAGGCCAGCCAGATCCCTGTGGAGGAGGCGATTCCGGCGCTGCACCGGGCGCCGCAGGTGATCGTGGTCGGGGACCAGATGCAGCTGCCTCCGACGCAGTACTTCCGCGTCCAGAGCGACGAGGCCGACGAGGAGACGGCGGAGCAGCTCGGGATCGCGTTGACCGAGGACAGCTTCCTCTCGATCAGTGCGCTGCGGCTGGCGTCGACGATGCTGACCTGGCACTACCGGAGCAGGTCGGAGGCGCTGATCTCGTTCAGCAACGCGGCGTTCTACCAGGGCAAGCTCGCGACGGTGCCGGACCGGTTGCCACCGCATGCGGCGCCGCCGTGGACGTTGCGTTCGGATTCCCCGGCCGCCGAGGTGTGCGACAGCGTGCTGGACGGGAGCATCACGGCGGTACGGCTCGTCGACGGTGTGTACGTACGACGCACCAATCCGGCGGAGGCTCGCTGGATCGCCTCGCTGGTGCGGGAGCTGCTCGCGCGTGAGACGGGGAAGAGCATCGGGATCGTTGCGTTCTCGGAGGCGCAGCAGGGTGAGATCGAGCGGGCGCTGGACGAGCTGGCCGAGAGCGATCCGGCGTTCGCCGCGCAGTACGAGGCGGAGCAGGTGCGGATGCACGGCGAGCAGGACGCCGGCCTGTTCGTGAAGAACCTGGAGAACGTCCAGGGCGACGAGCGGGACATCGTACTGATGAGCGTCTGCTACGCGGCCGGCCAGGACGGGCGGATGCTGATGAACTTCGGCCCGATCAACACCTCGGGCGGCGAGAAGCGGCTGAACGTGATCTTCAGCCGCGCTCGCGAACACATGGTCATCGTCAGCAGCATCGAGCCTGACGCGATCACGAACACCTACAACGACGGCGCCAACACGCTGCGGCGGTTCCTCGGGTACGCCGCTGCCGTCTCCCGTGGGGATCAGGACGCTGCGAAGGCCGCGCTGATGTCGTACCGGCTGAGGGCGGCGCCGGTGAAGGCGCCGCCGCCGAGTGCTGTCATCGAGCAACTGGCTGCGGCGTTGGCGGAGCGGGGCGTCGAGGTCGACGTGGCGGTGGGCGAGTCGGTCTTCCGCTGCGACCTGGCACTGAAGCTTCCCGACGACACCGGGCACCGCCTCGCGGTCCTCGTCGACACTCCCGATCGCGTCGCCGCCGACACCCTGCTCGAGCGTCTGACCACCCACCCAAGCGCCCTGACCACCACCGGCTGGAGGGTCCACCACGTCCTGACCACAGACTGGACCCGCTCGCCCGACGCCGTACTCGCACACCTACAAGACGCCCTCCACCGCCCAACCGACTAACCCACGGCGCGGTTCGGCACCGCCCTCGACTTACCCGCGCGTCGCGCGGCCGTCCAGGAGGAGGTGCGCGGCTACTGTGGCGCCGTCGGGCTTGATTTCGGCGCCTGTCTTCGCGGCCTGGCCTTTCGTTTTGGGGTCCAGTGCTGTTGCGAGGGCGGCCGAGAGGGATTCGACGGTCGGCGCCGAACGCTCGTGTGCAGCACCAATGCCCAACGCGGCGACCCGGCCCGCCCAGTACGGCTGGTCCGCGATCAGCGGTACGACAACCTGCGGTACGCCGGCGCGTGCAGCCGTGGTCGTCGTACCCGCGCCACCGTGATGCACAACCGCCGCCACCCTCGGGAACAGCGCCTGCTGATTGACCTCACCCACGACGAAACAGTCCGCGCCGTCGTCGGCCAGATCCAGCTCGGCCCACCCCCGACTGAGCAGCACGCGCCGCCCGTGCGCCCGACAAGCCGCGATCGCAGTCTCGGCGATGCCCTTCGGCGCATGCGCAGCCATGCTGCCGAACCCGACGTACACCGGCGGCTCACCCGCCCCGAGGAACGCCTCTAGCTCGTCCGCCAGCGGACGATCGTCACGCAAGATCCAGGCGCCGGTCTGGATCACCCCGAGATCGGTCATCCCCTCCGACGGGCACAGCGTCGGATCCGCCGCGAGCCACGGATGTTCGGTGAACACATAGTCCCGAACGTTCTCCACCGGCGGCAGCCCGATCGCAGCACGCTCCTTGTTGAGCGAGGGACCGTACAGCGCGTTGACCCGTTCCGCGTCCTGCTTCCACAACACGCGCCGATCCGTCTCGCCTTCCGGTGACGGCGTACCGGGCCGTACTCCCGGCGAGGTGTGCTGCGACGGGATCCCACCGAGGTGGAAGGCGGCGAGCGCGTACCCGATGCCGAGCTTCTCGGCCACGTCGCGAGCACCGGCCGGCATCAGACCGGTGGCGACGATCGCATCGGCCCCCTGCGCCACGGTGCCGAGGGTCTCGAACCGCGCCGCGACCAGCCGCGGAGCCAGGTCGAACGCCGCATGTCCCGACGGCGGCTTCGGCCCCGCGACCACCGACTTCACCGACGGTCCGAGCGGCACCATCGGTACGCCGGCGCGCGCCAGCAGCGCCTCGAAATCGTCGTCCGGTGGCGCGCACACCGTTGCCTCGGCGCCAAGTTCCTGAAGTGCTACCGCAAGCCCCGCCAAAGGTTCCACGTCACCGCGCGACCCCCAGGTAGCCATCACAAAACGCACTGATCAATCTCCGTTCCCCGAGCTCTGCTGAGCCGACCGATCGACCATTCTGCGAGACGAACCGGGGCTTGCAGCAAGTCCCCCCACCCGCTATAAGTTGGAAGGGGAGGGGGACTTTGTGCCCGCCCCTCGTGCGTGGCCCACGATCAGACCGGCCAGCAGCGCACCGAGTGTGCCGAGCGCCAGGTCGCCCAGGGTGTCGGTATAGGCAGTATGGAGTTCGGGCGAGCTGCGGACGAACGCAACGTACTCGCCGATCTCCCAGACGACGGCCGCAGTGGTGCCGAAGCCGAGGGCAACAAGGACCGTGAGCGGTCGCGACAGGCCCGGAGGCGCGAATGCGAGCAGCACGCCCCAGGTGAGCAGGGCCCAGAGGACGAAGTGCATGGCGTCGTCCCACCAACCGACCGTGTCGAACAGATCCAGCCGGTTGCCGAGCAGATCGATCAGCCACGGCAGCGTCATCAACAGGTCCGCCGCCCACGGGAACGCGCCCTTGCGGCCGCGGATCCACCACCACAGCGGCAGCACGAGCGCGCCGATCGGATAGACGGTCAGGCGGGCGGTCGACGCCTTGCCCTTGATACCGCTGAGATCCGGCCAGATCAATGCCGCGAGCAACAAGGCGAGCAGCAGCAGTTTCGCGGCCACGGCGGCGTACCGGACGGTCTTTGTCATGCTCCGGAGTCAACCGGATCGACGGCGGTGGTGGATGAGTACAACTACCGGAAAACAGGCAGCCGGCGGTGACCAAGGGTCACCGCCGGCTGCTGTGGGTTCAGCTGACGCTCACCAGATCCACGACGAAGATCAGGGTCTCGCCCGGCTTGATCGCGCTGCCGGCGCCGCGGTCGCCGTAGCCCAGGTGCGGCGGGATGACCAGCTTGCGGCGGCCACCGACCTTCATGCCCTGGACGCCGGTGTCCCAGCCCTGGATGACCTGGCCGACGCCGAGCTGGAAGGCCAGCGGGGCGCCGCGGTTGTACGACGCGTCGAACTCTTCGCCGGTGGAGTGGGCCACGCCCACGTAGTGCACGTTGACCCGGGAACCGGCCTTGGCCTCGTCGCCGTCGCCCACGCTGATGTCGGTGATCTCGAGATCCGCCGGCGGCGGCCCGTCCGGAAAGTCGATCTCTGGCTTCTCAGTCATACCCACCAGCTAAGCAGAAAGTGCCGGAAAAGTTCCGATCGGGTTCCTGTTGGGGGCGATCGCGAGCGTCTAGGCTCTCGAACACGAGGTCGACCAATGGGGGTGGGCCGAGGCGACGAGGAGCCCGACGATGCCCGAGCCGGTGACCCAGACTCTCGACGTGCCGGGAGCGACCCTGACGTACGACGTCCGTGGCGACCTGGCGAACCGCCCGGTCCTGCTCATCATCGGCTCCCCGATGGGCGCGAGTGGATTCCCGACCTTGGCGTCGCACTTCGAGGATCGCGCCGTGGTGACGTACGACCCACGCGGCGTCGAGCGCAGTGTCCGCAGCGGCGAGGTGACCGAGCTTTCCCCGGAGGATCACGCGGCCGACCTGGCCGCCCTCATCGACCACTTGGACGTCGGACCGGTCGACGTCTTCGCCAGCAGCGGCGGTGCGGTGAACGCGCTCGCGCTCAGCGCTCGTCGTCCGGACGTCATCCACACACTGGTCGCGCACGAGCCGCCGCTCGCCGGCATCCTGCCGGACAGTGAGGCGGCTTTGGGCGCGGTCGAGGACATGTATGCGACGTACCAGCGCGACGGGATGGGGCCCGGGATGGCGAAGTTCATCACGCTGGTGTCGTACGACGGCGAGATTCCGGCCGACTACACGCAGCAGCCGGCACCGGATCCGGCGATGTTCGGGCTGCCGACGGAGGACGACGGGTCCCGTACGGACGCTCTGCTCGGGCAGAACCTGCGCGGCTGTACGTCGTACGCCCCCGACTTCGATGCCCTGGGCAAGGTCAAGGACCGGATCGTCTTCGGGGTCGGCGAGGAGTCCTCGAACCAGATGGCCGGGCGTGGCGGCAAGGCCGCGGCGGAGCGGCTCGGGCTGACGCCGGTCAGGTTCCCGAGCGGGCACGGTGGCTTCCTCGGCAACGAGTACGGCCAGCCGGGTAAGCCGACGGAGTTCGCGGCCAAGCTCCGCGAGGTGCTCGACCGCTGACAGCTGCCGGTGGACTGGCGGCGGGCTAACCTCACTCTCTGTGCTGAAGAAACTCGCCGCCGTGTCCGTGGCGGCCGCTGTGGCGGTCGCGCTCGCAGTCGTGACGCCACGGTCGTCGGACGCCGCGACCGAGACGTACGCGCAGTACTCCCTGATGTTCGAGAAGTCCGCCGGGCAGTACTTCGCCGGCGGGACGGCAGCCGGTCAGTGGGCGTGGACCCCGCTGAGCGCGACCGAGTCGGACATCTCCTGGGGCGATCCGAAGGCCTGGCCGCCGAAGTCCGCGGAGCACTTCATCCACGACGGCGACTGGGTCCTCCTGGACGGCTACAACGACGGGGCCGGGCGACCGCTCACGCAGATCCAGCGCGTCACGACCGAAAGCCTTGGCGACGCGAACTGCAAGAACCCGCAACCGATCGCGTCCGACGGTGGGCGCCAGCACTACGTCAAGTGGAACATCCCCGCGGCCGGCTACTGCCTGGACGCCACCGGCACCATCAAGCCACCGAATGGCTCCACCACCGTCCACTTCCGCCACGTCCAGCAATGGCTCCCGCCCCACCCCTGTACGAACCCGTACTACGCGAACCAGACCTGCATCACCCAGCACGAACAATGGTGGGACGACAACCAGCACCCGTACGCCCTGCAGCTCGACCGCACTGTCGAGCTCGCCAAGGGCCTGGGCATGGCCTTCACGAACCGCACCACCGTGCCTCTGACGTGGAACGCCGACGCCCGGTACTACTGGCATTACTGATCGACCGCTCGCGATACCGTTGGGTGTGCGTATGAATGACGTCCTGTCGACCGAAGACATCGATCGCATCGCGGCGGAGGCGAGCGAGAGCGAGACGCCGGAGACGCTGGCGGCAGCCCTGGTCGCCGCGGTCGACGACGGCCGGCTGGCGGACGCTGCCGACGCCGGCTATGCGCTGACTGTGGCGGCCGAGATCACCGCCGACACCGACGAACCGGAGGTCGCGATCGCGCTTGCCGAGCGCGCGATCGAGGCCTGCGAACGCTCCGGCGACACCTCGACGAGCCACCCCTCGGCCATTCGCGCGGACGCGTTGTTCCTCGCCGGTCGTGAAGAGGAGGCGATGACGCAGCTCGCCGTGCTGCGTGAACGGCTGACCGAGGACCCCGATGCGGCGATGCTCGTCGGCGAGGTCCTGGTCGCGAACGGGCAGGCGGAGGTCGCGGAGGAATGGCTGACCGAGGCGCTGGACACCGTTCTCGAGCGTCACGACCAACTCGAGTCCTCGGATCCGGCGTACGACGACGTCGCGATGATCACGTTCGAAGTACTGCAGGCCCGGCACGGTGTCCGGCACGAGCTCGGCCTGGAGCACGACGAGTACGACGATCTCGCGGACGAGATGATGGCGGAACTGGAGGACTCGCTGGACGACGGCCCGGTGGTCCTGTTCTTCCCGGAGCCCGAATTCGACGAAGCCCTACGCCGCTGGCCCGACCTGGCCGCCGACCACGGCGCAACCTGGGACGACCACCGAGCAATCACCGAACAAGAACTCCGCCTCCGAGCCGAACACGGCACAACCAGCCTCGCCACAATCCCCGCCACAGCCAACGCCCTGGCAACCTTCGCCACAACCTCCGGCAGCGAAGATCCAGACATCCCCACACTCGAGGCCTACCGCGACTCCCTGATCGACTCGGGCACACCCCAGACCCCCTGGCCGCCCGGCCGAAACGACCCCTGCTGGTGCGGCTCACAAGCCAAGTACAAGAAATGCTGCCTACCCCGCGCATAGTGTCGAAAGCGGACAGCTGGAACCGGCTCGCCGGACCTCGAAGCCCCCGCAACCTCCCAAACGAAACCCACCAGCTCAGAGGTCAACCTCTGAGCTGGTGGGTCGGCCTGGTGACATGCCGGGGGCAGACCCACCATCTCGAAGGTTGACCGCTGAGATGGTGGGTCGCTTGTCCGCGGGCCGGTCGTCGGGCGAACGGCTACTTTTTGACTGTTTTGTTGTACTGGTCGATCTGGGGCTTGATTGACTCGGCGGCTGCCTTCATGGCGGTGGCTGGGTCGGTGCCCAGGACTGCTTTTTCGATGCCGTCTTCGGAGGCCTTGCGGGCCTGGGGCATGACGCCGAGGATGCAGCCGGAGGAGGCGTTGGTGGGCTTGGTGTTGTGGAGTTGGGTGATCGCGGTGGTGAACTGCGGGTACTGCGCGACCCAGGCCTTGTCGGCGGGCTCGTCGAGGGCCTTGGAGTTGATCGGGAAGTAGCCGGTGCCGGTGTGCCAGGCGGCCTGCTGGTCCGGGGTCGACGCGAACTTCACGAACTCCCACGAGGCGCGCTTCTCGGCGTCGGAGTGGCCGGGGCCGTCGATCCACAGCGAGGCGCCGCCGATGATCGGGCCGCCGCCGTTGTCGGACGCGGACAGGTGCGGGAACGGCGCGGTCAGTACGGTGAACTTGCCCTTCGCCGCGTCCAGGTAGCCGCGCAGCGAGCCGGTCGACTCCAGGTGCATCGCCGACGTACCGGACTTGAAGACGGCCTGCGCGTCGTCGGTCTTCTTGCCGGTGTTCGGCATCAGGCCCTGCTTGACCATCTGCTGGTACCAGGTCGCGACCTTCACGCCCTGCTCGTCGTCGAAGTTCACCTTCGACGCGAGGTCCTTGCGGCCGTTGTCGTTGTCGCAGTATGTCGTACCGGACTGCGCGATCAGCTGCTCCAGGAACCACCCGTAGATCGCGGCGTTGAAGCCGTACTGCACGGTCTTCCCGCCCTGCTTGACGGTCAGCTTCTTCGCGTCCGCCATGATCTCGTCGAGGTTCGTCGGCGGCTTGTTCGGGTCCAGCCCGGCCTTCACGAACGCTTCCTTGTTGATGTACAGCAACGGCATCGACGTGTTGAACGGCATCGAGTTCAACTTGTTGTCGATCGAGTAGTAGTTCGCGATGTTCGGCTCGATCGAGTCCAGCGAGTAGCCGTCCTTGTCGGCGAACTTCTGCACCGGAACGGTCTGCTTGGAGTCGATCATGAACCGCGACCCGATGTCGTAGATCTGTACGACAGAAGGCGTGTTGCCCTGCTGCACCGAGGTCTTGTACTTCGTGATCGTCTCGTCGTAGTCGCCCTGGTAGACGGCCGTGACCTCGATCTTGCCCTTGTGGGCGTCGTTGAACGCCTTCACGAGCTTGTCGACGGCGGTGCCGTTGGCGCCCTTCATGCCGTGCCAGAAGGTGATCTTGGTGACGCCGCTCGCCTTGTCGAGCGCGCCGGCGTCGGGGGCGTCCTGCCCGCCGCTGCCCGAGTCCTTGGAATCGTTGGAACTGCCACCGCAGCCGGCGGCGACCAGAGCCAGCACCGCCAGCAGTGCGGCGGCAGCCGTCGTACGTCGAACGGAACGCATGTGCACAACCTTTCTCAGCGAATTGCACCCGCGGTCAGCCCGCGGACGATGAAGCGCTGGCCGAAGATCACGATGGCCAACGTGGGCAGGATGGACAGCGTGACGCCGGCCAGGATGAGTCCCGGGTCGGCGGCCTCCGCGTCGTTGAGCTGGCTGATCCCGATCTGCAGCGTCCGGCGGGACGCCGAGTCGCCGATCAGCAGCGGCCAGAAGAACTGGTTCCAGGCGGACAGGAACACGTACAGGCCGACCGCCATCAGGGCCGGCTTGTTCAGCGGCAGCAGGATCCGGCTCAGGAACCGCCAGTGCCCGGCGCCGTCGATCGTTGCCGCGTCGCGCAGTTCGATCGGGAACTGCAGGAACGACTGGCGGAGCAGGAACACCCCGAACGCGTTCGCCAGGAACGGCAGCACGAGGGCGATCATCGTGCCGGCGTACGACGCCGTCAGCCGCTCGCCGCCGAGCGACCAGCCGGTGATGGTCAGGTAGTTCGGCAGCACGATCGACTCCCACGGCACCATCAGCGTGGCCAGGAAGAGCCCGAACAGGACCGTACGGCCCCACATCTTCATGAATACGAATGCATAGGCCGCGAGCACGCTGGTGATCAGCTGCGAGACGGTGATGATCGACGTCTGCAGGATCGAGTTCAGGTACTGCTGCCCGATCGGCGTCCCGGACGAGGACGCGCCCTTGTAGTTGCCCGTGAAGAACCCGTGCGGGAACAGGTCCGGCGGGTACGACGAGATCTGGCCCGGCGACATGACCGACCCCGCGATCACGTAGTACACCGGGAAGATCACGAGCAGCGCAGCACCGATCAGTACGACGTACGTGACCACCCGGCCGGCGGAAAGAGATCTCACTTGTAGTGCACCCGCCTCTCCAGGACGCCGAACTGGATCGCCGTGCAGAGCAGCAGGATCACCAGCAGCACGATCGCCTGGGCGGACGCGGCGCCGAAGTCGCTGGCGTTGTTCGCGAAGGCGGTGTGGTAGATCGAGTAGACGAGCGTCCTGGTGGACTGCTCGGGGCCGCCCTCCGGCGTCAGGATCTTGATCTGCCCGAAGCCCTGCAGGGACTGGATCGTGGAGATCACGACCAGGAAGAACAACTGCGGGCCGAGCATCGGGATCGTGATGTACCGGGAGGCGCGGAAGCCGCCCGCGCCGTCCAGGGTCGCGGCCTCGTTGATCTCGGCCGGGATCGCGCCGATGCCCGCGGACAGGACGAGCACGTTGTACCCGATGCTCATCCAGACCGTGGTGATCGCGACGCTGATCAGCGCCCAGGACGGGTCGGTGAGCCAGCCGATCCGGTCCACGCCGAACCGGCCGAGCAAGCCGTTCGCCAGCCCGATCGCCGGGTTGTAGATGGTCGCGAAGATCACCGACGCGCTGGCGACCGAGAACGCGAACGGCAGCGCGAACGCGGTCCGGAAGATCCGGATCCCCTTGATGTGCTGCTCGAGCAGCAGGACGATCACCAGGCCGCCGAGCACGCCGGGGATCACGGTGAGCAGGACGAACGCGAACGTCACCCACAGGATGTGCCGGAACTCGCCGGAGCCGAGCATGTCCTTGTAGTGCTGCAGTCCGACGTACGCGTCCGGCCGGCCGAACAGGTCGGAGCCGTGCAGCGACAGCGAGACGGACTTACCGAGCGGCCAGACGATGAACAGCGCGAACACCACGAGGCACGGCACCAGCAACAGCCAGGACAGCAGGGACGCCGGGGTCGGGCGGCGGCGCCCCGTTACGCTTGATGTAGTCAATCGCTTACCTCCAGTATTGGCGCAGTATGCACCGCCTGAGGTCCCCCAACCATCGGGCACGCTAGGCTGAGCGCCCGTGAAGGTCTTGGTGATCGGCTCTGGCGGCCGCGAGCACGCTTTGGCCTGGGCGCTGGCCCAGGACCCGGAGGTCGAGCAGGTGGTGGCCGCCCCGGGCAACCCTGGCATCGCGGCGTTGCGCCCGGCGTACGACGGGCAAACGATCGTTTGCCGTTCGGTGGACATCTCGGACCACGACGCGGTCGTCGCGCTGGCCCGCGAACTGGACGCCGACCTGGTCGTGGTCGGACCCGAGGCGCCACTCGTGGCCGGCCTCGCGGATCCGCTGCGGGACGCCGGGATCGCGGTCTTCGGGCCGTCCCGGGAGGCCGCGCAGATCGAGGGATCGAAGGCGTTCGCGAAGGACGTGATGGCCGCGGCGAGCGTACCGACCGGCCGTGCATACGTATGCACCACGCCGTCCGAGGCCGCGACGGCGATCGACGCGTTCGGTCCGCCGTACGTCGTGAAGGATGACGGGCTCGCCGCGGGCAAGGGCGTTGTGGTGACGTCCGACCGCGAGGAGGCGCTGGCACACGCGGGCGAGTGCGAGCAGGTGCTGATCGAGGAGTTCCTGGACGGGCCCGAGGTCTCGCTGTTCGCGATCACCGACGGTACGACGGTGCTGCCGATGCAGCCCGCACAGGACTTCAAGCGGCTCGCGGACAACGACGAGGGCCCGAACACCGGCGGCATGGGCGCCTACACACCGTTGCCCTGGGCACCGGACGATCTGGTTGCCGAGATCACCGAGAAGGTCCTGCAGCCGACCGTCGACGAGCTCCGCCATCGCGGTACGCCGTTCAACGGCCTGCTGTACGCCGGTCTCGCGCTGACGTCGCGTGGCGTCCGGGTGATCGAGTTCAACTGCCGCTTCGGAGACCCGGAAACGCAGGCGCTGCTGCCGATGCTGAAGACTCCGCTCGGCGGCCTGCTGTACGCCGCCGCGACCGGGAAGCTCGCCGACCAGGGCGACCTGAGCTGGCGGAACGCGTCCGCGGTCGCCGTCGTGGTCGCCGCCAAGAAGTACCCGGCCAGCCCGCGCAAGGGCGACGCGATCGCCGGGATCGACCAGGCGGAGAACGACGACGTCCGCGTCTTCCATGCGGGGACGGCGCTCGACGACGACGAGCTGGTCACGTCCGGTGGCCGGGTGCTCGCGGTGAGCGCGGTCGGCAAGGACCTCGCCGAGGCGCGGCAGCGTGCGTACGCGGCGGTCGGTCAGATCCGGATCAAGGGCTCCCAGCACCGTACCGACATCGCCCTCAAGGCAGAGCGCGGCGAGATCACCGTCTGACGCGCCCTACGGCTGGCCGCCCGTCCAAGTCCCCTCGGAGGGGCCGATCGTGCCGTCGATGGTGTTGTCGCGGACCGGGTTCATCGGGTCGATCTTCGGCATCGGGGGCAGTGGATGCGCCAGCATCTCCCGCAGGCGTTCGTCCTCGATCCCCGGTACGCCGAGCACCGCCACCCGCCGCACGCCCGTACCGGGATGTTTGATCAGGTCGCGGTACGTCGGGCTGAGCCGGCGGAGGAACCGGAGCTGACCCTTCGCGAGGACCGCCGCGCCGAGGTCGGCGACCGCCGGGCTGGCGGCGATCCGCCGGAGGAAGTCCGGCACCGCGAGCCCGCTCTCGGGGACCAGCTCGAGCGCTGCAGCCTCGACCGGGTACGTCGATTCGGTCCGCACGACCTTGATCCGCTGACGCCGGTGCGCGACCTCCAGCCGGCCGTCGACGGCCAGCGCCACGAAGATGGCCAACGCGGCACGCTCGGCACCGCCCGCCAGCCACGCGGCCTCGTACGTCGTCAGTCTCTCCATGCAGCCATGGTGACCACGGATCAGGTCAGATCGACCGTCTGATTTGATGGCAGTTGTGTTGCGAAGTTGGGGATCCGCTCTGGTCGTGCTTGCCGCTGGAGCCCTGGTCGCGGGGATTTCGTGGTCAGGCGGCGCCACGGTGGGCGCCGTGCTGCAGTTCCTGCTCCTCGCCGTGCTGGCGGGGCTGATCTCGCCGTTGGCGTTTCCGCGGTCGGTGAGCGCCGCGGACGCCGCGCGCGCCGGGAAGCCGATCGTCTACTGGCGTCCGGGATGCCAGTTCTGCCTGCGGCTGCGATTCAGCCTGTTCGGCTCGGCCCGCCGGGCATCCTGGGTCAACATCTGGACCGACCCCGAGGCAGCGGCGGCCGTACGCGCAGTCGCGGACGGCAACGAGACAGTGCCCACGGTCGTCGCAGGCGGCGAGACGCGAGTGAATCCGAGCCCGCACTGGGTCCGCGAGCAGCTCGCGGACCGGTGATGGTCCCGCCTGCTGGTCGTGGCTCGTTGAGACTCTGGGAGAATGGGGTGTGAGCAAACCCCGGATCCCCAACGTTCTCGCGGCGCGGTACGCCAGTCTGTCGATGGCCGAGCTGTGGTCGCCGGAGCACAAGATCGTGCTCGAGCGGAAGCTCTGGGTCGCGGTCCTGAAGGCGCAGAGCGCGCTCGGGGTCGCGGTTCCGGACGGCGTCGTCGAGGACTACGAGCGGGTCATCGACCAGGTCGACCTGGCCTCGATCGCGAACCGCGAGCGGGTCACGCGGCACGACGTGAAGGCGCGCATCGAGGAGTTCAGTGCGCTCGCCGGGCACGAGCACATCCACAAGGGGATGACGAGCCGCGACCTCACCGAGAACGTCGAGCAGCTCCAGATCCGCGCCGGCCTGGAGCTGGTGCGCGACCGTGCGGTGGCCACCGCCGTACGGCTCGGCCAGCTGGCTGCCGAGCACGCCGCGCTGGTGCTGACCGGCCGTTCGCACAACGTGGCGGCCCAGGCGACCACGCTGGGCAAGCGGTTCGCGTCCGCGGCGGACGAGCTGCTCGTCGCGGTCGCCCGGATGGAGGAGCTCATCGAGCGGTACCCGCTGCGCGGCATCAAGGGCCCGGTGGGGACCTCGCAGGACATGCTCGACCTGTTCGGCGGCGATCCGGCCAAGCTGGAGACGCTGGAGCACGACATCGCCCAGCATCTCGGGTTCAGCCACACACTGACGAGCGTCGGCCAGGTGTACCCGCGGTCGCTGGACTACGAGGTGGTTTCCGCCCTGGTGCAGCTGGCCGCCGGTCCGTCCAGCCTGGCGACCACGATCCGGCTGATGGCCGGGCACGAGCTCGTCACCGAGGGTTTCAAGGAGGGCCAGGTCGGGTCCTCGGCGATGCCGCACAAGATGAACACCCGGTCGTGTGAGCGCGTCAACGGCCTCGCGGTCATCCTCCGCGGGTACGCGTCGATGGCCGGTGAGCTCGCGGGCAACCAGTGGAACGAGGGCGACGTCTTCTGCTCGGTCGTACGCCGGGTTGCGCTGCCGGACGCGTTCTTCGCGCTGGACGGCCTGTTCGAGACGTTCCTCACCGTGCTGGACGAGTTCGGGGTCTACCCGGCCGTGGTGTCGCGGGAGCTCGAGCGGTACCTGCCGTTCCTGACCACGACCAAGGTACTGATGGCCGCGGTGAAGAACGGCGTCGGCCGCGAGACCGCGCACGAGGTGATCAAGGAGCACGCGGTCGCCACCGCGCTCGACCTGCGCAAGGGCCTGGCTGCGAACGACCTGTTCCACCGCCTCGGCGCCGACGGTCGCCTGGGTCTCAGCGAGGAGCAGATCGTCGGCATCGTCGGTGAGCCGCTGTCGTTCACCGGTGCGGCCGTGGCCCAGGTCGGTACGGTCGTCGCGAAGATCGACGAGCTCGCCAAGCGCCACCCCGAGGCGGCCGCGTACACGCCGGGTGACATCCTCTAGTCCGTGTTCACGCCACTCACCTGGGTGCTCGTCGCACTGTCGCTGGCCGCGATGGTGTACGCCGTCGTGCTGGCCGCGCGGAACAAGCGGATCGACTGGACGGTGCTCGGAGTACTGGGCGTCATCGAGGTCGGGCTGATCGCGCAGCTGATCGTCGGTATCGCGCAGTACGCCGGCACCGATCGCGATGTGTCCGGGCCGTTCTTCATCGGGTACCTGATCGGTGCTCTGGTCATCCTGCCGGCGGGTGCCTTCTGGGCGCTGGCCGAGAGCAGCCGCTGGGGTGCCGGTGCGCTGGCGATCGCGTGCCTGGTGGTGCCGATCCTCGAGCTCCGGCTGCACCAAGTGTGGACGGCCTGATGACGGATCCGGCAGCCACCAAGCACGGGCCGGGGCGGATCCTGATCGCCGTGTACGGGGTGTTCGCGCTGGCCGCGACCGCGCGGGCCGGCGTACAGATCGCCACGAAGTTCAGTGCTGCGCCGATCGCGTACCTGCTGTCGGCCGTTGCCGCGATCATCTACTGCGCAGCGACGTTCGCGCTGGCGAAGGCGACCGCGGTGTCCCGCAAGGTCGCCACCACGGCGATCGCGATCGAGCTCGTCGGCGTGATCGGCGTCGGAATCTTCAGCTACGCCGCCGCGGACGACTTCCCGGACGCGACGGTCTGGTCCCACTTCGGCCAGGGTTACGGGTTCGTACCGCTGGTGCTCCCCGTGCTCGGACTGCTCTGGCTTCGTCGCACGCGGTAAGTCCCAGGGAACTGCCAGCAGTGTGCAGGGGCTGGCACAGGTTGGCCGGACAGCCTGGGTGGCATGCAGATTCCAGGTCAGCCTCGGGTCGAGATCGTCGTACCCGTCAAGAACGAGGAGAACGACCTCGGACCGAACGTCAGACGGCTGCGGGAGTTTCTCGACACCGCTTTCCCGTTTCCGGCCGAGGTCTGCATCGCGGACAACGGAAGTACGGACGCGACCTATGAGATCGCCACGATCCTTTCCGCCGAGCTGCCCGGAGTCCGGGTGGTACGGCTCGAGCAGTCCGGGCGCGGCCGCGCGCTGAAACAGGTCTGGTCCGGCAGCGGGGCCGAGGTGCTCGCGTACATGGACGTCGATCTGTCGACGAACCTGAACGCCCTGCTTCCGTTGGTCGCACCATTGCTCGCGGGGCACAGTGATGTTGCCATCGGCACCCGGTTGGCGAAGGGGTCGCGGGTGGTCCGCCGACCGAAGCGGGAGTTCATCTCGCGCTCGTACAACCTGTTGCTACGAGCAACACTGAGCGCGCACTTCTCGGATGCGCAGTGCGGTTTCAAGGCGATCCGTGCCGACGTGGCGCGCGAGTTGCTGCCGTTGGTGCAGGACACCAGTTGGTTCTTCGACACCGAGCTGCTGGTGCTGGCCGAGAAGGCCGGGCTGCGGATCCACGAAGTACCGGTGGACTGGATCGACGACCTGGACTCGCGGGTCGCGATCGCGAAGACGGTCGGCGAGGACCTGCGTGGGATCGCACGGCTGATGCGCAGTCGCGTCGACCTGGAGCCGGTCCGGCAGCAGTACGGACGGCCTCGGGTCCTCGATCCGCGGACCGCCTTCGCTGCAAGGCTCCTGCGGTTCTGTGCGATCGGCGTGCTGAGTACGGCGACGTACGCGCTGCTCTATCTCGTACTACGCCAGGGGCTGCCGGCCCAGGTGGCGAACCTGCTGGCTCTGCTGATCACCGCGATCGGCAACACCGCGCTGAACAGGCGGATCACCTTCGGCGTGACCGGTGTGGAGGGACGCTGGCGGCATCAGCTCCGCGGCCTGGTCACGTTCGGGATCGGTTGGAGCCTGACCGCTGCGTCGCTCTGGCTGCTGCACACCGCGGTGACCACGCCGCACCAAGCGGTGGAGGTCGCCGTCCTGACCATCGCGAACCTGGCCGCCACGGTGGTCCGGTTCAGCCTCTTTCAAACGTGGGTGTTCGATGACGACGCGGTGTTGAATGCCGCGCCTCCGGCGCGGGGGTCACGGGGCTTTGACTCCCGGTCTTCCCTCGTCGCTCCGGTCGCTTCGCTCCCTGCGCTCCTCAGTCCAGACCGGGAGGCCCCGTGACCACGCTGTCCGATGTTCCACGACCCCGAACGATGACCACGACGTACACACTGAGTCGCGACAAGATCCTGTACGGCGGATTGCTGGCGCTGACCGCGATCGCTTACCTGTGGGGCCTTTCCCGGAACGGGTACGCGAACGAGTACTACGCGGCCGCCGTACAGGCCGGGTCGACGAGCTGGAAGGCCTGGTTCTTCGGGTCCTTCGACGCGTCGAGCTTCATCACCGTCGACAAGACCCCGGGGTCGTTGTGGGTGATGGGACTGTCCGGGCGAATCTTCGGGTTCAGTAGCTGGAGCATGTTGGTGCCCGAGGCGTTGATGGGCGTCGCAAGTGTGGGCTTCGTGTACGTGTCGGTGCGCCGGTGGTTCTCCGCAAACGCCGGCCTGCTGGCGGGTGCGATCCTCGCGTTGACACCGGTTGCCGTACTGATGTTCCGGTTCAACAACCCCGATGCGCTGCTGATCCTGCTGCTGTGCGCCGGTGCGTGGGCGGTGACGCGGGCGATCGACTCGACCAAGTACGCAGCGCGGTGGATGATGCTGGCCGGTGCGCTGGTCGGGTTCGGGTTCCTGACGAAGATGCTGCAGGCGTTCCTGATCCTGCCGGCATTCGGGATCGCTTACCTGGTGGCCGGGAAGCCCGCGCTCGGGAAGCGGCTGCTGCATCTGGCGCTTGCCACGGTCTCGCTGATCGTGAGCGCCGGGTGGTGGGTCGCGATCGTGGAGCTCGTGCCGGCGTCGGCGCGGCCGTACATCGGTGGGTCGTCGACGAACAGCATTCTCGAGTTGACGCTCGGGTACAACGGGCTCGGCCGGTTGAGCGGTAATGAGACGGGATCCGTCGGGGGCGGGGTCGGGAACCCTGGGTGGGGCGGTTCGACTGGCGTGCAGCGGTTGTTCGGCGGCGAGTTCGCGTCGCAGATCGCTTGGTTGTTGCCTGCGGCCCTGATTGCGACGGTCGTACTGGTGGTTGCTGCTGGGAAGGCTCCGCGGACCGATCGGAAGCGCGCGTTCGCGTTGTTGTGGGGTGGGTGGCTTGTCGTCACCGGATTGGTGTTCAGCTACATGCAGGGCATCATCCACAGCTATTACATGATCGCGTTGGCGCCGGCGATCGGTGCAGTCATCGCAGCGGCGATGTCGGTGCTCTGGCGACGGCGGGCCGAGTGGTTGCCGCGAGCAACGCTGGCGGGTGGGATCCTGTTGACTGCGGGGTGGAGCTTCGCGCTGTTGAAGCAGACACCGTCGTGGCAGCCGTGGCTGCGGTGGGTGGTGCTGTTCACCGGCGTACTCGCGACTGGTCTGCTGATGCTGCTGCCGGAGTTGAAGCTGCATCGTACGGCGGCTCGGCGGACTGGGCTGTTCGCCGCGGTTGTACTCACGGTGAGCGCACTGGCTGGGCCGACGGCGTACTCGCTCTCGACGATCAGCGCGGCGCACACAGGCGCCCTGCCGTCCGCCGGCCCGTCTGGTGTGGGCGGGATGGATGGTGGCCCTGGCGGCGGCTTCGGCGGAGGTCGGATGGGCGGGATGCCAGGTCAGAACAGCACCGGTACGACACAGCAGCCGGGCACCGGTACCACGCAGCCTGGGACCGGCACGACGCAACCGGGGACCGGGGCTGCGACCGGACGTGGTGGCGGTGGTGGGACGGGTGGATTCCTTGGCGGTGGCGGGATCAGCGGGGTGTCCGATGAGTTGGTGAAGCTGCTGCAGCAGGGTGCGAAGGGTTACACCTGGGCTGCCGCGGCGGTGACCGCTAACGGTGCAGCGCCGCTGCAGATCGCTTCCGGTGAGCCGATCATGGCGATCGGCGGGTTCAACGGGACTGACACGGCGCCGACGCTGGACGAGTTCAAGCAGCTGGTTGCCCAAGGCAAGATCCACTACTTCGTCGGGAGCAGCAGCGGCGGCTTCGGTGGCGGTCCAGGTGGTCGCGACGGCACATCCAGCGAGATCTCCACCTGGGTCAGCGAAAACTTCACCGCCCAGACCGTCGGCAATACCACCATCTACGACCTCTCGAGCGGAACAGGAGCCTAACCATGAATCCCTCCACCCAACCCCCAGCCAACCAGCCGACTCCCGAACAGCCCATCCCCCAAGAACAGCCTCTCGCCCCCGCACAGGTTGCCCCCGGTCAGCCCGCCATCCCAGCGCAGAATCCCGCGGGGCCCGGGCAGGCCGGGCCCGGGCAGGGTGGTCGTGGGCGGTCGGGGAATCTGGTACTTGCGGGGGCCGGTTCGATTCTCGCGGTGCTGGCGTTCCTCGGCGGGATGGCGGTCGGGCACTCGTGGGACGGATCGAGCAACCAGCAGGGCCAGTTCGGCGGACCCGGCGGCGGCTTCCGCGGCGGATTCCCGGGCCAAGGCACCGGCCAGAACGGGACGGGCCAGAACGGCACGGGCCAGAACGGCACGGGCCAGAACGGCACCGGGCTGAACGGGACCGGGCAGAGCGGGACCGGGCAGAGCGGGGTTGGGTAGGGCGGGTCTGGAATCGGGCAGGGGAGTGGGACTGGGCCGGGGTAGGGGAGTTGGTAGAGGTAGGTCGGGCGAGTTGAATCTCGCCTGAAGTAGTCAGCCCGGCGGGCCTCGAGCGGACACTCGGCCCGCCGGGCGCCGCCTCCGGCCCGTCCCACCAGCCCACCAGCCGACAAGCGCAGCGGATATCCACGCGTGCGGTGGGTTCTCCGCTCTCGTACCAGCAGAGAACCCTCAACACGAGCGGATATCCAGCCCGTCCCCACGCCTGCCCACCGCACACTTCCCGCGCAAGGTGGGTTTGGACGAGTGTCAAGGGTGTGGGGGGTTCACTGGGCGGGCTTGTGGGGTAAGGATCGGGTCGTGGAATGGTCGAACGTCACCTGGTTCCTGACCGCGCTCGGGGCGGTCGTCGTGCTGATCACGCGTGTGCGGCTCGGCAGTACTGTTGTCGACGGCACCGGTCACGGCGCCGGCCGGCACGGGTATTCCGCGATCTTGCTGCGGCTGCACACGATCGTGGGCATCATCACGCTGATCGGCTGGGTCGTTGCCTTGGCCACCGGTCATCGGGAGGTCGCGCTGGTGATGCTGGCCGGCTGGTGGTTGCTGACCGTCATCGGACTGTTGCTTCTGGCCCGTTGGCTGCCGAGCGGCGGTAAACACTCCGAAGACAAGCAGAGCGACGCCTGGGGATCCGGCGCCGGCCTGTCAGTGCTCGGCCATGTCGGCATGCTGGTCGGCGTCTGCTACTTCACCTTCGTAGCAGTCACTGACCGCCTCTGAGGCCTGCGACCAGAGCTGTTACTGAGCGTCGTACGGCGGCCTCGAAGGCTGGTGGTGACAGGGTCGAGCCGACGCCGGCGACCCGGTCGTACAAGAGCCCATCCATCATCGCGGCGACCGGCCACGCCGCAGCCTCCGGATCGGGTACGTCGAGCTCGCCCAGCAACTGCGCGAGCATGGTGCGCAACTGCCGCCCGCCTTCGTCGATCGCAGTCCGGAGTTCGGGACGGCGGCTCGCCTCCAACGACAACTCGTACCGTGCGATCAGATCGTCCGGCCGGTTCTGGGCGAGCCCGGTCGTCATCGCGACCATCAGTTCGAGCGGATTCGTTCCGGCTGGTGGCATGCCGGCCACGTCTCGCGTGAGCATCCGGGCGACGCACGCGGTGAGCAGAGCGTTCCGCGTTCGCAGGTAGTACGACGTCGAACCCGGCGGCAGACCGGCCTCGGTGTCCACGGCGCGGTGCGTGAGGCCGCGCAGTCCACGGGTCGCCACGAGGTGGATCGCCGCGTCCGCGATCGCGTCCTGCCGCTCCGCGCCCCGCGGCGCCTGCTTCGTCACGCCGGACAGTTTCGCACTTTCCAACCGTACTCTACAGATGTAGAGTCAGGATCATGAGTACGGCGATTGTGGTGGGAGCGGGTATCGGAGGGGTTGCCGCTGCTGTCGCGCTGCAACGGCGCGGATGGCAGGTCACGGTGCTGGAGCGGGCCCGGGAGCTGGGTGAGGTGGGCGCCGGGATCTCCGTCTGGCCGTCCGCGGTCGCCGTGCTCGAGGAGCTCGGGGTCAAGGGCGTCGAGAAGGCGTCGGTGCAGTCCAAGCCGGCTGGGATCCGCAGGCCCGACGGCCGTTGGATGGTCGGTGCGCCCGAGCTCGGCGTGGAGCTGCCGGTGATGATCCATCGCGCGCAGTTGCACGATCTGCTGACGGCCGAGTTCGGCCCGGCGATCACGGTCCGGACCGGATACGACGTACGGACCGTGACGCAGGACGCGGACGGCGTGACGGTCAACGACGAGCTCCGCGCGGAGCTGCTGGTCGCCGCGGACGGGATCCGCAGTGCAGTACGTGGCGCGTTGTACCCGCAGTACAAGGGCCCGCGGTACTCCGGATTCACGGCCTACCGAGGGATCGCAAACGTAGACATCGACGACGGCGGCGGTGAAACCTGGGGCCGTGGGCAACTGTTCGGCGCCGCACGGCTGATCGACGGCCGGTTCTACTGGTACGCCACCGCGAACCAGGCACCGGGGACGACGAGCGAGCCGACAGTGTTCGAGAGCTGGCACGACCCGATCCCGCAGCTGATCGCGGGCAGTGAGCAGATCCTGCACAACGACGTGTACGACCTGACGCTGCCGCTGGTGCCGTTCGCCCGGGGGCGGATCGCGCTGCTCGGCGACGCGGCGCACGCGATGACGCCGAACCTGGGCCGCGGCGCGTGCTCGGCGATCGAGGACGCCGGCGCACTGGGACGGCACCTGGGTGCGGTCCAGGGAGGCAAGGACCTGCCGGCAGCGCTGATGGCGTACGACGCCGAACGCCGCCCGGCGACGACGAAGCTGGTGAAGCGTTCGCGCGCCCTCGGCCGCCTCGCCCAGACCGAGAACCGACTCCTGTCCACGACCCGCGACGCTGTCGTCGCGCTCGGTGGCAAGCTGCTGGCCTTGAGGCGGAAATGAACCCGGATCTGCAGCACTCAACAATGCGCCGATCCAGCGCTCAGCGAGGCGGCGAAGGCGGCCGGAACGGCCATTGATGAGTGCTGGCGGTCCGCGCCCGGGCGCCGGATGGAACAATCGGCCCGTGACCACTACTCCGCAGGCGCCCGAGATTGCTGGTGCGAAGCACGTCCACTCCGGCAAGGTCCGGGATCTCTACGAGCTGGAGTCCGGCGAGCTGCTGATGGTCGCGAGCGACCGGCAGAGCGCGTTCGACTGGATCCTGGAGACACCGATCCCCGACAAGGGGAAGGTGCTGACCGCGATGAGCCTGTGGTGGTTCGAGCAGCTCGATGTCCCGAACCACATCGTCTCCACGGACGTACCGGCCGAGGTCGCCGGGCGCGCGGTGGTGTGCGAGCGGCTCGAGATGTTCCCCGTGGAGTGTGTCGCCCGTGGGTACCTGAGCGGCACCGGGCTGCTCGACTACAACGCGACCGGCGCGGTGTGCGGGATCCCGCTGCCGAGCGGCCTGGTCGAGGGCTCCCGCCTGGAGACGCCGATCTTCACCCCGGCAACCAAGGCGGAGCTCGGCAACCACGACGAGAACGTGTCGTACGACGCCGTGGTGGCGACCGTCGGCGCCGAGATCGCGGATGCGCTCCGGCGGACGACGCTCGTGGAGTACACGCGGGCGCGGGCGATGGCCGAGGAGCGCGGGATCATCCTGGCCGACACGAAGTTCGAGTTCGGGGCGCGGGCGGACGGGACGATCGTGCTCGCCGACGAGGTGCTGACGCCGGACTCGAGCCGGTTCTGGCCGGCCGACCAGTGGGCGCCGGGCAAGCCGCAGCCGTCGTACGACAAGCAGATCATCCGGGACTGGCTGCAGTTCGAGTCGGGCTGGGACCGTACGTCCGGCGAGGCGCCCCCGCCGCTGTCCGACGAGGTCGTCGAGCGCACCCGTTCGGCGTACATCAACGCCTACGAGCAACTGACCGGCCAGAAGTTCACGCCCTAGAACATACTGACGCCGAGCGCCAGCAGGATGAAGCGGGCGCCGCGGCCGATCAGTACGGACACGGTGAAGACCACCGTCCGCATCCGCGAGGCGCCGCCGATCAGCGCCACGCCGTACAGCGGTGGCACGCCGACGAACGCGCTCAGCAGCGTGACCGGGAACCCCCAGCGGCTGTCGCTCATCGCGTCCAGCAGCCGCTTGCTGAGGTCGCGGTTGCGCTGCCGCAGCCGCCCCCACCGGGTGTCCAGGTTGAGCGCCTTCGGCTCCTTGTGCTTGTGGGCGGCATAGCCGGGCCGGTACCGGACCGCGAGGAACATCGCGACCTTGCCGATGGTCTGGCCGATCGTGACCCCGATCGCGGCGGTGACCGGGTTCAGCGTGTTCGTGGCGCCGAGCGCGAGGACGTACGCCTCCGCGTTCATGAACGGTACGACCGCGGACCCGATGCCGAAGCCCACCGCCAGTACCAGTTGCCAGACCCACATGTCTCCGAGGCTAAGCGCGATCACGGCCATCGCCACGGATCTCGGGCCGGGTTGAGGGAGGGACCAGGGTCACACCGGACCCCCCTCCGGCTCCGGAGCGGCGGCCCGGCGCCCGCAGAGGATCGTGATCAGCCGGTACGACGAGACCACCTTGACCACCAGTGCGGCGATCGCGACTGTGTACGGCAGCCACTGGGCGCCGGTCTCGCCGGCGACGATCAGCGAGATCACCACCGCGCCGGTGTTCAGCGCCTTGGCGGGCTTGGACCAGTTCCACAGGTAGATCGGCCGGTCGATCTTGTAGAAGTAGTTCGGGCTGAGGATCCACGGCCAGAGCAGGAACGCGAACGTCAGCATCGTGTCGAGCACGCCGAACTGGATCAGGTAGATCGCCAGCGGCCCGATGGTGTCCGGGTACGTCGTCATGAATGCGGCCGCGAGCAGGAACGAGCAGGCACGGTCGCAGACGATGTCGAAGACCGCGCCGGACAGCGACTCTTCGTTGCGGCGGCGGGCGACCCAGCCGTCCAGGCTGTCGCCGAACCAGTACGCGAAGTAGCCGACCACGAGCCACGGCAGCTGCTCGGTACGGAACGCGTACGTGGCGACCGCCATCGCGATCACCGTCCGGATCAGCGTGACCCGGTTCGGGACCCCGAGCAGCAGGGCCGGCCGGACGGCCGACGGCAGTGAAGTGGTGGTCATTACGCCGCCCTCAGATTCTCGGGATCGAGTGCGTCCCGCAGTTGGTTGCGAAGCAGGAAACCGGCGGCCGCGCCGCCGAGGTGACCGAAGGCCCAGCCGGCCGCCGTCAGGACCGCCGCGAGACCGAGCGTCATCGGGTCGAAAGACCCGACGTCGCCGCCCGCGATCCGATTGACGCCGATCACGGTGCCGAGCAGCAGGCCGAGAGCGAGCGTAGGCGCCGCGACGACGGTCAGCTGCCGCCGGATGACCTTGTGCAGGAACGGCTGGTCCACGCCGAGCGCGGTCAGGCTGGCGAACTGGCGACGCTGGTCGACCAACTGGTCCGCGACACCGACGATCAACGCCGCCATCGCGGTCAGGACGACGATGGCCAGGCCGGCGATCGCCAGGCCGTAGCCGGTGTTGTAGAACGTCCCGGACGAGGCCAGGTGGTTCTCGTCGACGAGTACGTTCTCGATGCCGCTTGCCATGTTGCCGACGAGGAAACCACAACAGCCCAGCAGCACGCTGATCCGGGAGGACGGCCGGGCGTCGATGGTCAACCGGACTCCGGCCAGCAGGTTCGCCGGGTCCCCGGACCGGCGCAGCCGCCGCCCGAGCCAGCGGATCCAGATCGTCGACGTCGCGAGGAACAGCAGCGCAACACCTGCGAGCAGGACGGTTGTCGCGATGTAGCCCAGGTACTGCGCAAAGTAGAGACCGAGGGCGATCAGCACGGGCCCCGCGATCAGGCCTGTACGAGGCTGGGCCGCCGGCGAGGTCTCGCGGATGGCGGACCCGTCCCGGTGGAGCAGGCTGCCGATGACTGCACCGGCTGCGGTGGTCATCACGACGACCGGCACCCACAGAGCAGCGTCCAGCAACTCGGCGCCGGGCAGGACCCGAGCGATCCGGGGCAGCGCGCCGAACAGGAGGCTGAGCAGCAAGTACACCGGCCCTGCGAGCAGGCCGCCGGCCAGACCAGCCATGGCGGAATCGGCCACGGTCAGCTGCCGCAACTGCTTCCTGGAGGCGCCTGCGAGCCGTAGTGCGGTCAAGCGCCGTTCGCGGGCCGCCGTGCCCAGCCGTAACGCCTGGACTGCCAGGCCGCCGATGAGTACGGCAAGGATGACGAGGATCGCGGTTAGCCCGGACCGGAGGCCGCTCTGGGCGATGTAGTCGCTGTACACGCTCTGGTCCAGGTCACCCTTTCCCAGCCGGACGATGCGCAGTGCCGCGATCAGGACGGCTCCACTGAGCGCGAGGGACGCAGTCGCGAGTTGCACCCGGCTGCGGTCCGCAGGGGTGCGCGACCGGGCCAGCTTGACCAGCGTCTCGAGTGTCATCAGAGCACTACCTCGTGCTGGATGACGCCGTCGCGTAGCCGGATCTCACGGTCCGCCGACGCGGCGACGAGGTTGTCGTGCGTCACCATCAGCAGCGCGGACCCCCGGTAGCGGGCGGCCTTCAGTAGTACGTCGAGGAGCTCCTGGCCGGCCCGGCTGTCCAAGCTGCCGGTCGGCTCGTCCGCGAGTACGACGGACGGTCCGGTGATCAGGGCGCGTGCTACCGCGGCACGCTGCGTCTGGCCGCCGGACAGCTCTGCCGGTACTGCCTCCGCGTCCTCCGCGATCCCCACCTGCTCCAGCCAGTCCATTGCGGACACGTGCGCCTCGCCCCGTTCGTGGCCGCCGAGTAGCAGCGGCAGTGCGACGTTGTCGATCAGCGGCAGGTCCGGAACGAGTTGCCCGAACTGCAGCACAATGCCGATCTTCGTACGCCGGAGGGCCGCACGGCGCTCGTCGGGCAGCTCGGCCAGGTCCTGACCGTCCACCTGGACAGCTCCGACGTCCGGGGCGAGGATGCCGGCGGCGCAGTGCAGCAGGGTGGACTTGCCACAGCCGCTGGCCCCTGTGACGGCCACGACCTCACCCGGCTTGAGTCGCAGGCTGACGCCGCGCAGGGCGGCGTTCCGGCGGTACGAGTACTCGAGGTCGGTGACCTCCAAGGCGGCGTTCATCAGCGAGTCCCCCTCTGCTCGGAGATGTGGTCCATGGCGCTGTCCAGCCAGCGCAGGTCGGCGTCCAGGTGGGCCACGACGTACTCGCGGACCAGTGGTGAGGTCGGATCCTCGTCGGCGGGAGTCTCGCGCAGCTCCCGGATCCGGCGCAGGTGGCTGGCGCGCTGGCGAGCGAGGAAGCCTGCGGCGTCGCCCCCGGTACGGATCGCGGCCACGAGCTTGCGCAGCACCTCGTCCGCACTGCCCCAGGCCGGTGGGACGGGGTCGTTGAGCCAGTCCGTGAGGTGGTCGCGGCCCTTCGCGGTGAGCGCGTAGACGGTCCGGTCCGGGCCGCCGCCGGAGGTCTTGTCGACCACCTCGACCAGCCCGTCCCGCTCCAGCCGCCCGAGGGTCGTGTAGACCTGCCCGAAGGCGAGTGGCCGGCTGTCCGGGAACCAGGCGTCGTGGCCGCGTTTCACGTCGTACCCGTGCGCCGGTCCCGCGGACAGCAGTCCGAGAACGAGCTCCGCAGTGGCCATGACCGTGACTATACACCGCGTGTATGTACTGAGTGAATAGTCACAGGATGCGGGAGTTCCGGGCGTGGGTCGGTAGGATTCAGCCGTCACCCCGCAACGAACCTGGAGTAGTCAGTGGCTCGCGTTGTCGTCGACGTCATGCTCAAGCCCGAGATCCTCGACCCGCAGGGCAAGGCGGTGCACGGCGCGTTCGGCCGGCTCGGCTTCTCTGGTGTGGCCGACGTCCGGCAGGGAAAGCGCTTCGAGATCACCCTGGACGGTGAGGCGACCGAGGAGGCCGTAGCGGAGATCCGGAAGGCCGCGGACACCCTGCTGGCCAACCCGGTGATCGAGGACTACACGCTGCACGTGGAGAACCAGTGAAGATCGGGGTCGTCACCTTCCCGGGTTCGCTCGACGACGCCGACGCGCGGCGCGCGGCCGCGGTGGCGGGTGCCGAGGCGGTCGCGCTCTGGCACGGCGACGCGGACCTGCATGGCGTGGACGCGGTCGTCCTGCCCGGCGGCTTCTCGTACGGGGACTACCTCCGCGCCGGTGCCATCTCCCGGTTCGCGCCGGTGATGGAGACGATCATCGCCAAGGCCGGCCAGGGGATGCCGGTGCTCGGCATCTGCAACGGCTTCCAGGTGCTCTGCGAGTCGCACCTGCTGCCGGGCGCGCTGATCAAGAACCACCACCGCAAGTTCGTCTGCCGGGACCAGCCGCTGCGGATCGAGAACAACCGCACCGCCTGGACCAGTGACTACGACGCGAACCACGAGATCACCATCGTGCTGAAGAACCAGGACGGTTCGTACGTCGCCGACGAGCCGACGCTGGACCGGCTCGAGGGTGAGGGCCGGGTCGTGGCCCGGTACCTCGGCAACCCGAACGGTTCGTACCGCGACATCGCCGGGATCACCAACGAGCGTGGCAACGTGGTCGGCCTGATGCCGCACCCGGAGCACGCCGTCGAGACTCTCACCGGCCCGACCATCGACGGCCTGGGCTTCTTCACCTCGGTCCTGAAGGCCGTCGTCGCCTCCTGATGAGGTGGTCGAGGGCGGGGCGGACCCTGGTCCGCGCTGCCGCCGTCGCGCTCGCGGCGACATCTGCCGTTCTGGGGTCCACCGCGCCGGCCGACGCTGCGCCGGACGGGCTGCTCGCGAAGGTCGTGGTGATCGGCGTACCTGGTCTGACCTGGCAGGACGTGCAGGTTTCGCCGGAGCTGACCGCTCTGGTCAACCAGTCGCACGTGGGCTCGATCTCGGTGAAGACGGCCGGGCCGCACACCTGCCCGATCGACGGCTGGCTGACCATCGGAGCGGGTACTCGCGCCTGGGGCAGTGTCGCCGACCAGCCGTGCGCTGAGCTGCCTGCGGTGTCGAACGGGCAGGTGGCCGGCTGGCAGACGTACGTGGACCGGCAGGCCGAGCACCACACCGGTGCACCGATCGGCCGGCTCGGTCAGACCGGCTACCCCATCTGCGGCTTCGGTCCGGGCGCTGCGGTTGCACTGGCCAAGACTGATGGCTCGGTCGCCAACTGGCAGCCGGAGTTCGACCCTGCCCAGCTGGCGAAGCCCGAGTGTGGTGACGCGATCATCGACGCCGGTGCGCTGCCCGTCCGCGAGGGCCGGGCCGAGGCGCGGCAGAAGGTCGCACAGCTGGTCGCACAGGCCCGCGCGGCGGGCGGCTGGGTCCTGCTGGTCGGTGTGAGCCAGGAGGACGCGGTTGCGCAGCCGCACACGCTGGTCGCGATGCAGTTGCCTCCCGACAACGGGCCGCGCTGGCTGACCAGTGACAGCACCCGGCGCCCCGGGCTGATCCAGCTGACCGACATCACCGCGACGATTCTGAAGGGCCGCACACCGGCCAAGGTGGACCCAGCAGGCTCCGAGACCGCCGGACCGCTGGACGGGAGCCAGATCCACTTCACCGGCGACCGCCACACCGACGCGTCCGCGGTGATCGATGACAGGCTGGACGCCAACCAGCGGTTCGAGCGGCCACGCCCGGTGCTGTTCGCGGTGTCCCTGACGATCGTGGGCGCTGAGGTCCTCGCGCTGCTCTGGTTCCTGCTCCGCCGGTCGCCTGCCTCCCGCCGTACCGCGGTCTTCACGTTGCTGATCCAGGGCGGGTTCTACATCGCGGTCTTCCTGGCGCAAGCGACTGTCTGGTGGCGCTGGCCCGCGCCCGGCTTCTCCTTGTACGCAGTGACGATCGGCATCAGTGTCCTGTCTGCAGCCGTGGCACAGGTGCTGTTGAAGAGGTACGCGTTCCTCGGGCTCGCACTAGGGGCGTACCTGCTCCTGCTGGTCGACGGCGTCCTCGGTACTCCCATGCAGGTCGGCAGCATGTACGCGGACGGACCTGTGATCGGTGGACGGTTCTACGGCTTCGGCAACTCGACCTTCGCGACACTGGCGGTCGGGGCGCTAGTGACAGCCGGCTGGGCCGCGCAGAAGCTTCTCAACAAGAGCAGGGTCCAGGCGGCGATCGCCGTGCTGGTCATTGGTGGTGCGGCCATCGTTGTGGACGGCACACCAGGCTGGGGAACCGACTTCGGCGGCATCATCGCTCTCGTGCCGGCTGTGCTGCTCATGGCTTGGCTGACGTGGCGGGGGAGCATCTCACTGCGCGCCCTGATCGCTGTGGGTGTGGCGGGGGTGCTGGCTGTCTCCGCGGTCGCGTTCCTCGACTACCTGCGGCCGCCGGAGCAGCGCAGCCACTTCGGGACGTTCGTAGCGCGCGTCCTGGACGGACAGGTCGGTGACGTCTTCATCCGCAAGCTGCAGATGGCTGTCCAGTTCTTCAGCGGTCCGGCCGGCTGGGTGATGCTGGTCGCCGTCCTGTTCTGCATGGCCGCCACCGTGTTCCCGGACCGCGTCCCGTCGAAGACGTACCGCGAGTTCTACGCGAGTCTTCCGATGATCCGCCCGACCCTGATCGCCCTGTCGACGTGCGGTCTGGTCGGCATGCTGCTGAACGACGCCGGTGTCGCCCTGCCCGCGATCATGGCCGGCTTCGCCGTACCACTGCTGGTGGCCCATCTGATGGCCTCCCACCAGCCAGCTACCGTTTCACCTGAGTCCCACCTAGTGCAGGAGTCCTGAGTTGTCCACCGACACCGTTAACAACGCGAGCAACACGCCGGACGTCGAGCAGCCGTGGGCTGAGCTCGGGCTGAAGCCGGACGAGTACCAGCGGATCCGGGACATCCTCGGGCGCCGCCCGACCAGCTGCGAGCTGGCGATGTACTCGGTGATGTGGAGCGAGCACTGCTCGTACAAGTCGTCCAAGGTGCACCTGCGCAAGTTCGGCGAGATCCCGCAGGAGACCCCGGCCGGGAAGATGCTGGCCGGCATCGGTGAGAACGCCGGCGTCATCGACATCGGCGAGGGGTACGCCGTCACGTTCAAGGTCGAGTCGCACAACCACCCGTCGTACGTCGAGCCGTACCAGGGCGCGGCGACCGGGGTCGGCGGCATCGTCCGCGACATCATCGCGATGGGCGCCCGCCCGGTTGCCGTGATGGACCCGCTGCGCTTCGGCCCGCTGGACGCACCGGACACCAAGCGCGTGCTGCCCGGCATCGTGTCCGGCGTCGGTGGGTACGGCAACAGCCTCGGCCTGCCGAACATCGGCGGCGAGGTGGTCTTCGACCCGACGTACGCCGGCAACCCGCTGGTGAACGCGCTGTGTGTCGGCGTGATGCGCCACGAGGACCTGCACCTGGCGAACGCGACCGGCGTCGGCAACCAGATGATCCTGTACGGCGCCAAGACCGGCGGCGACGGGATCGGTGGCGTGTCGGTGCTGGCCAGCGAGACCTTCGCGGAGGGCGGCCCGACCAAGCGCCCGGCGGTCCAGGTCGGCGACCCGTTCATGGAGAAGCTGCTGATCGAGTGCACGCTCGAGCTCTTCGCCGCGAACGTCGTCGAGGGTATTCAGGACCTCGGTGGTGGCGGCCTGTCCTGCGCGACCTCCGAGCTGGCCAGCGCGGGCGACGGCGGCATGTGGGTGTCGCTGGACAAGGTGCCGCTGCGGGACGCCTCGCTGTCGCCGGAAGAGATCCTGATGAGCGAGTCGCAGGAACGGATGATGGCCTGCGTCACGCCGGACAACGTCGAGGCGTTCCTGAAGATCTGCGCCAAGTGGGACGTTCAGGCCGACGTGATCGGTGAGGTGACCGACACCGGCCGGCTGGAGATCGACTGGCACGGCGAGCGGGTCGTCGACGTGCTGCCGGAGACGGTCGCGCACGAGGGACCGGTCTACGACCGGCCCTACGTCCGGCCGGACTGGCAGGACGCACTGCAGTCCGACGGTGCCGAGAAGTTGCCGCGGGCAAGCAGTGGCGCGGAGCTCCGGGACACGCTGCTGAAACTCGTTGCCTCGCCCAACCTTTGCGACAAGTCCTGGGTCACCGACCAGTACGACCGGTACGTGCTCGGCAACTCGGTGCTCGCGCAGCCCGAGGACAGCGGCATGATCCGGGTCGACGAGACCAGCGGCCTCGGCGTCGCGGTCTCCACCGACTGCAACGGACGGTTCGCCAAGCTCGACCCGTACACCGGCGCGAAGCTCGCGCTCGCGGAGTCGTACCGGAACGTCGCCACCACCGGCGCCCGCCCGGCCGCGGTCACCGACTGCCTGAACTTCGGCTCCCCGGAGGACCCGGGCGTGATGTGGCAGTTCACCGAGGCGATCCGTGGCCTGGTCGACGGCTGCAAGGAGCTCGGCATCCCGGTCACCGGCGGGAACGTGTCGTTCTACAACCAGACCGGCGAGACCCCGATCCTGCCGACCCCCGTGATCGGCGTGCTGGGCGTGATCGACGACGTCACCCGGCGGACGCCGATCGGGTTCACCGCGGACATGGAGGGCCACCAGCTCTACCTGCTCGGTGAGACCGAGGAGGAGCTGTCCGGGTCCGAGTGGGCCCACGTCGTGCACGGCCACCTCGGCGGCCGGCCGCCGGCGGTGGACCTCGAGGCCGAGAAGCAGTTGGCCGACATCCTGATCAACGCCTCGCGGGACGGGCTGATCGACGCGGCGCACGACGTCAGCGACGGCGGTGTCGCGCAGACGCTGGTCGAGTCCGCGCTGCGCGCCGGTGTCGGCGCGCGGGTGTGGGCGCCGGACGGGCTGGACCCGTTCCTGTTCCTCTTCGCGGAGTCGGCGGGCCGCGCGGTGGTCGCCGTACCGCGGACGGAAGAGGTCCGGTTCACCGACATGTGCACCGCGCGCCGCTTCCCGCACGCGAAGATCGGCGTCATCACGGGCGACACCCTGGATGTCCAGGACCAGTTCGAGATCCCGCTGTCCGAGCTGCGTACGGCCTGGACCGCGACCCTCCCCGCAGTCCTCAACTGACTGGTTGACCCGGGCACCTTGAGTGCCCGGGTCGATCAGGTCAGCCGACCAGGGCGACCCACTGGGTGGCCTTGGCCAGCACGCGGTTGAGTCCGGCCTGGTCCTGCGGGCGGCCCGCGACGGTGATCTCGATGTACGCGTGCTTGCCCTGCGTGTACGTGTCCACGAAGCGCGTCGAGACCCAGCGCTGTCCGCGGGCGCCGTCGCGGTAGGTGTAGGTCAGGCTGGTGTAGGCGACCGGCGGCGTGCTCCACGGAACCTCGGACTTCACCGTGCCGTGGGCGCGGGAGACGATCTTCAGGCCGGGCGTGCTGTGCAGTGCCTTCACCCGCTGCTGCGCCGCGGTGTTCGTGCTGACCTTGCCGCCGAGGCTGCCGTCGACCCGGAGCATCCAGGTGTTCGAGCTGTCGGTGAACTTCGCGTGCGCCACGCTGAGCTGGGTGAACTTCCAGCCCTTCGGGGCGTAGACCGAGACGTTGCAGTTGTCCGGGTGTCCCCAGCATTTGTACGTGTAGCTGAGGCTCGCCGGGTTCAGCGCAGGCTTGGTGTGCGCGCTGACGGCGGCCCGGGTGGTGACGGCCGCGTCGCTCGGCGCGATGCCGACCAGCAGCCCTGCGGAGGCGAGGATCGCGGTGCCGGCCAGTACCCGGGCGGAAAGCTTCTTCATGGTCGTTCTCCGTAACTAGTGGGGCACCGTTCGGCCCGTCGCGATCAAAGATGACTTGGCGCGCGAGCGAGGTTGATCGCCGATTCTGTGATCAACGTCGCTGCCGGTGCGGCAACCGAACGGCCGCTCCGGAGCGTCAGACCACTCTTCGGTCCATCTGGCACACTCGACAGGGACGAGGGTGAGGTGAGGTGGGATGGCGGAACGGCGGCCGGTGAAGCCGGGTGACCTGATCGGGTTTGCCACGGCGGCTGGTCAGGAGGCGCGGGAGGTTGCGGCCCGGCGGCGGATGGCCGGCATCCGGCTCACCGACGAGGAACGGCATGTCTGTACGGACGAGCTGGCCGAGCAGTTCGCGATCGGCCGGCTGAACGAGGACGAGCTGCACCGCCGCGTCGACCTGCTGAACGACGCTGTCACGCACGGCGACCTGCAGCCGATCTTCGCCGGGCTGCCGACGCCGTCGCTCTACAAGCCGCAGCCGCGCAAACCTGGGAAGTGGCGGTGGGCGGCGTTCGCGGGCGCGGTGTGGATGGCGGTGCCGTTCGCGCTGGTCGGCTTGCTGCTCCTGGTCTTCGGGCGCGAGGTCGCCGCCGCGATCTTCGGCCTGCCTGCGCTCGCCTGGATCTTCTTCACCTACCGCTGGGCCTCCCGCCCGCAGCGCGAAGAGCGCCGCCGCTCAGGACCCTAGCGTCGACTCCCGGGTGATCAGCTGGGCGGGGAGTTCCAGTACGCCGTGGTGTGCGGTGCCGGCGATCTTCTCGAGGAGGAGGGTCGCGGCGCGGCGGCCGAGCTCTTCGAGGCGCAGGTCGACGGTGGTCAGCGGCGGCCGGCTGGCTAGCGCCATCACCGGCCAGTTGTCGTAGCCGGTCACCGCGAGGTCGTCCGGCACCGTACGACCCAACTCGCGCAGGCGATCGCAGACGCCGCGGGCGATCTGGTCGCTGCCACAGCTGATCGCGTCCGGGTGTTCACGCAGTACCAGATCGGTCGCCTGGCGCCCCCAGCGTTCGCTCCAGTCGCCGAAGAGCGGCTCGGTGCACAGCGCGCCGGCGACGGCGTGAGCGCGTTCGACGGCCGAGCGATGGTTGGACGGGCCGGTGATGTGGGCGATCCGCGTCCGGCCCAGGCCCTGCAGGTGTTCGATGATGGCGGCCGCGCCACCCGCGTCGTCGACGATGACCGACGCGTCCGCGGGATCCGTGGAGGCGGCGAGCGCATAGACGACCGGCAGCGGTACGTCGATGGGCGGCCGCGGCTCCGTACGGCGACCCGTGACGACGATGCCGTCGACGCCACGCGCGACGAGTGAACGCAGGTACGTCTGCTCGCGCAGCGGGTCGTCGCGGGTGTCGCACAGTACGGTCGCCAGCTCGCCCGCGCTGAGTACGTCCTCGACGCCACGCATGATCGGGATGCTGAAGCGGCCCGAACTGTCGGTGGTGAGCAGTGCAACCGTGTACGTACGGCCGGAGGAGAGCGCGCGCCCACGGGTGTCCGGCGTGAACCCGAGCTGTGCGGCTGCCCGGCGTACCCGGTCCCTGGTCTCCTGGCTCAGCTGGCCGGTGTTGCTGAGTGCCTTCGACGCGGTCCCGGCGGACACTCCGGCGAGCGCCGCGACATCCACCATCCGCACCGCTGCCCGTTTCATCGTGTTTCCTTCCGGTCGTGCCGCGCAGCCTAGCATCGGTGCCTGGAAGACCCAGCTGACCTGGGCTTTGATCTTGACCGGGGCGATCCGCAGTCCTACGTTGTCAACGACGGAAAACGTGTGCGGTCTTTCCGTCCTGTGATGTCCGCCCCCGTCACACGAAAGGCAGCACCATGCCCGAACCGACCCCCGAAGGAATGCCCCGACGTGACTTCCTTGGTGTCTCCCTGGCCGCGGCGGCTGCCGTGACCGTCATCGACCCGGCCTCCGCCGACGCCGCCCGGCCCTCCGGACCACCCGTCGGCCGCGGCGGGCACTACGTCCCGCAACGGGCGCCGCTGCGACCCGTCCCGTTCCAGAAGCTGCCACCCGGCGCGATCGAGCCGCGCGGCTGGCTGGCCCAGCAACTCGACCTGCAGGTCAACGGCCTCTGCGGCCGGTACGACGAGATCTCGGACTTCCTGGTCTACGACACCAATGGCTGGGTCGACCCGGCGCAGGGTGCCTGGGAGGAGTTGCCGTACTGGCTGCGTGGCTTCGGCGACCTCGGTTACGTCACGGGCAACACCGGCGTGCTGACCAGGACCGAGCGCTGGATGGAGGGCATCCTCGCGACGCAGGCCGCCGACGGGTGGTTCGGTCCGGAGCGGTTGCGTACGTCTCTGGAGAACGGGCCGGACTTCTGGCCGGGCATGCCGCTGCTGGCGGCGTTCCGGTCCTGGTACGAGTACTCGGGCGACGAGCGGGTCGTTCCGTTCATGACGAAGTACCTGCGGTTCCAGAACACGCAGCCGCCGGAGGTGTTCAACCGGTCGTGGGGTGCGTTCCGCTGGGGCGACAACATCGACAGTGCGTACTGGCTCTACAACCGCACCGGGGAGCTGTGGCTGCTCGACCTGGTGACGAAGATGCACAACGGGTCCGCGGACTACGTCGACGGCATTCCCACGTGGCACAACGTCAACCTGGCGCAGGGGTTCCGGGAGCCGCTGCAGTACTGGCTGCTGTCCGGCGACGCCAAGCACCGCGAGGCGACCTACCGGAACTATGCGACGGTGATGGGCCTGTACGGTCAGTTCCCTGGTGGCGGGTTCGCAGGGGACGAGAACTCGCGGCCCGGGTTCGGTGACCCGCGGCAGGGGTTCGAGACGTGCGGCATCGTCGAGCTGATGCACAGCTGCGAGCTGCTGACCCGCTTCACCGGTGACATCGCCTGGACGGACAGGTGTGAGGAGCTCGCGTTCAACTCACTGCCGGCGTCGTACGACCCGCAGCAGCAGGTGATGCACTACATCACCTGTGCGAACAGCGTGCAGCTCGACGACCAGCCGAAGCACGGGCAGTTCCAGAACCCGTTCGCAATGGGGTCGTACAAGTACGGCGTCCACCAGTACAGGTGCTGTCCGCACAACTACGGGATGGGCTGGCCGTACTACGTGCAGGAGCTGTGGCTGGCGACGACCGACAACGGCCTGGCCGCCTCGATGTACGCCGCCAGTAAGGTGACTGCGACAGTCGGGGACGGACAGACCGTGAGCGTTGTACAGGACACGGACTACCCGTTCTCGGACACCATCACGTTGACGGTGCAGCCGGAGCGGCCGGTCCGATTCCCCTTGTACTTAAGGCGTCCTGGATGGGCCGCTGGTGCGAGTGTGAAGGTCAACGGGGAGCATGTGCGCACGACTGGTGACTGGATGAAGGTGGAGCGCACCTGGCACCACGGCGACCGTGTCGAGCTGACGCTGCCGATGCGTGCCACCACACGGGTCTGGGACGACAACCACGACTCGGTGTCCGTCGACCGTGGTCCGCTGACGTACTCACTGCAGATCGACGAGCGCTACGAGCAGATCGGCGGCACCGAGGAGTGGCCCGAGCTGTCCGTCTATCCGGAGTCCCCGTGGAACTACGGCCTGGTCGCGGGCGCATCGTTTGACGTCGTACGACGGAACGCCGGGGACAACCCGTTCACCCACGACGGCGTACCGCTCGCACTCACCACACAGGCCCAGCGGATCGCACAGTGGGAGACAGACGCCGAGGACGTCGTCGGACTGCTGCAGCCGAGTCCAGCGCAGTCAGCAGCACCTGTGGAGACTGTGACACTCATCCCGATGGGAGCGGCCCGGCTGCGCATCACCTCGTTCCCACAGGTCTCCCCGCAGGGTCAGGAGTGGGCCTACCGCACCAGGATCACCGCGTCGCACGTGAACGACGGCGACTCGCTCGAGGCGCCGGACTCCGGCCGTACGCCGGAATCCTCTGCGGACACGTCGACTCCACGCTTCACGTGGTGGGACCGTCGGGGGACGACCGAGTGGATCGAGTACGACCTGCGGTCGGTGCGCGAGCTGTCGAGCGTCTCTGCGTACTGGTTCGACGACACCGGCGCCGGGGAGTGCCGCGTGCCGCAGTCGTGGCGCGTGCTGTGGCTGGACGGGGAGACATGGCGGCCGGTCGAGAGCACGTCTCCGTACGAGGTGGAACGCGATCGGCTCAACCACACCACGTTCACACCAGTACGGACGCAGCACGTCCGAGTGGAGGCCGTGCTACGTCCGACGTACTCAGGAGGCTTGCTACAACTCCTGCTTACCTGAACGGTGTCGGGCTGACGTACAAGGTCACGAGTCCATCGGCCGGTGACATGGCGTTGTCGACATACCAGTTGCCGGGCACCGACTTCAGTGGCTTGTTGTCGGCGCTGCCGGTGTACTCGACCTCGCGAACGCCGCGAGCCTTGATCACTGGCAGCAGTTCGGCGACGGTCTTGTTCCGCACCGTCAGCCCGGCCAGGACCTCGCCCTTGTCGGTCGCCGTGCTCGAGAAGTGGTAGTACATCTCACCGGGCTTGGCGGGCCGGCCGAACACGATCTCAGTGTGTCCCTTGTAGTTCTTCGGCAGCTCGACACCTTCCTGACAGCCCGGGTCCGAGGCGTTCAGTGTGCCGTTGCAGTCCTCGCCTGCCTCGACCCGGCCGATCTGGCCCATCTCCTCGTCGTCGCGGGCGCTGAAGGTGATCATCTGGCCGACCCACGGCGGGCTGACTGCGAGGCTCTTCACCGTGACGTTCAGCCCCATCCGCTTGAACTCTTCGTTGTAGCGCTTCGGGTCGGCGTTGAGGTCGACGACGCGGACGATCAGTTTGTCGCCGCGCTCGGTGAACGACAGCGCCTGCGGCTGGTCCTGGTGCGGGCGGTTGACCAGGGTGGCTCCGACGACACCGGCGATGAGCAGGGTGCAGGCGGCGGCCAGCACCAGCCGCCGCCGCGGCATGTGCCTGACCACAGTTGGTGCGGTGTCGGTGCCGGTGCGGGTGACGGCCTCGGACAGCTCGGCCCAGGCGTCGTCCGAGACCTGGTCGGTGGCCCGGTGCGGGTTCAGGCCGCGGACCGCGGCGTCGATGTCATGCGTCTTCATGGGAGACCCCTTCTTTCAGGGTGGCGGCTGCGACGTGTGTGCGTGGTGCGGTGAGCAATTTCGCGAAGCGCTTCCGGGCGCGATGCAGCCGGATCCGTACGGCGTTACGGGAGATGCCGAGGGCAGTCGCTACCTGTGCGGTGTCGAGCTCCTCCCACACCACCAGCGTCAGTACCTCGCGGTCCTGCTCCGGCAACAGCCGGAACGCTCGCGCGGTGGGGCCGTCGTCCGGGGCCGGGATGTTCGGCGTCTCGGCCAGCTGCTCGGACAAGAGCTTGGTCGCCAGTGCGTGCCGGCGGCCCTCGCCTCGGCGATGGTTGGCGAGCACGCGGCGCGCAACGCCGTACAGCCAGGGCCTGGCCTGTGGGCCCTGCGGTACGTCGTCCAGCCGGCGCCACGCCACCAGGAACGTGTCCGCGACCAGATCGGCGGCGTCGTGACCGCTGTCGGTCCGGCGGCGCAGATAGCCGAGGACGGCGTCCCGGTGTGCGGCGAAGACCTGCTCGAACCGTTCCCGGCGCGCATCTGGTGGCGGGTCGTGCACGACTCCCTCACTCACCGGCCCGCTCCGGGCCTCGATCGGTATCAGCGTCATACCTGGTTGATGTCCAGCACTCCTCCCACCCATTTCACCCCGCCGCGGATTGCAGCTTCCCGTATGAGTTAGATGACCATGCGGGCTCACCATCTCCGGGGTTGACCTTCGAGATGGTGGGTTGGCGTTGTGCATGCCGGGTGCCAACCCACCAGCCGAGGGGTTGGCCGTGCTCCTGTGTGACGTAGCGGGGGTGCGCTGAAGGAGCACCGATAGTGTGTGGGTGTGGAGGCTGTGTTGCGGTTGGCGGTGGTGGGGGACGGGGCTGCCGTGGCTGAGTTGGCTCGGGCTGCGGTGGAGACACAGTTCCCCGCGTACTACGACGCCGTACAGACAGCCAGTGCGGCTGAGCACATCACCACGCTGGACACCGCTCTGATCGACGACGGCACCTACTACGTGCTGGAGGCAGGCGGGGAGGTCGTGGCGTGCGGCGGGTGGAGCCGGCGGAACAAGCTGTTCAACGCAAGCACCGCTGGAGCTGACACCCGGCTGCTGGACCCGGCCACCGAACCAGCCAGGATCAGGGCGATGTTCGTACGAGCGGACTGGACGCGGCGTGGACTCGGCCGCGCCATCCTGAACGCGTGTACGGACGCCGCCCGCGCGGAGGGCTTCACTCGGCTCGCACTGATGGCCACACTGCCCGGTGTACCGCTCTACAAGGCCTTCGGCTTCACTGAGGTGGAGGCAGCTCAACTACCGATGCCGGACGGGACCCTGCTCGCCGGCGTCGCGATGGAACGACCGATAGAGGAGACCGCATGACCGCCGGTACTACTGTCACCGCCCCTGACGGCAGCGAGGTCGTGCTGGGGGAGATCGGGACCCGCGTGCTGCTGAAGAACTCGCGCGTACGGGTCTGGGAGGTGGAGCTGCAGGCGGGTGAAGCGCAGGGCTGGCACCTGCACCACAACCCGTACGTAGTCCTCTGCCTGTCGACGTCGCCGTGCCACATGGACTGGCTGGACGGCAGTGCAGCCCGTGAGTTGAGCGAGACCGTCGGCGGCTCGGTGTACCGGCCTGTCTCACCGGTGCACATGCTCACGAACGACGGCGATGCCCTGTACCTCAACCGCCTCATCGAGGTGCTCGACCTGGGCGAGGAGGCCTCCGGCGACCCGTACTTCGTGGTCACGGGCGTCCCGGCCGAGGCGGGCTTCGAACAGGCCGGCGAGATCCCCACCAAGATCGTGGTCGACGAGGACGACGTACGCGTCCAGCACGTCACCCCCGAGGCAGGCGAGTCCTACACATGGCACACCGGCGCGTACCCGGCGCTGGTCGTCGACCTGGACCTCTCGCACCCCGACGTGACCTACCTGGAGCCAGGCGAGTCCTACACGCTCCCGGCGAAGCCGCAACGTACCGCTGGCTTCAACCTCGTCGAGCTGCGCTACTACAGCAAGCCTCGCACCTGAGCGGCATCGCGGGCAGCCAGCGCTGTGGCAGTGTCGACCTCACTGAGGTCGGCCTGTCGTAGCCGGGCCTTCACCAACGGCACCTGTGGTCCGACAGCGCTCAGCTCCGTCACGCCGAGGGCAGCCAGCAGTACGGCAGCCTGGGGGTCGCTGGCTAGGTCACCACAGACGGCCACGCGTACGCCGGCGTTGCGCGTCACGTGGTCGATCAGCTGCAGTACTGCGGGATCAAGACCGTCCGCGAGCGGTGCGACCGCGGCGTTCGTGCGATCGGCCGCGGTCGTGTACTGCGTGAGGTCATTGGTGCCGATGCTGACGAAGTCGAGGTCCTTCGCCAGAGTCGCGACCCGCAGCGCGGCCGCCGGAACCTCGACCATGATGCCGACCTCAAGACCGTCCCGCGGCCCGAGCAGCTCCAGCGCCCAGGCGACCTCGTCGGCGGTCGTCACCATCGGGAACATCAGATGCACGGGCGTCTCGGCCGCGATCCGGCGGACCGCCTGGAGTTGATCGCGGAGCAGTTCGGGACGGCGGCGGAAGACGCGCAGACCACGTTCGCCGAGGAACGGGTTCGGCTCCTTGTCCTGCGGGAGGAACGGCAACGGCTTGTCGCCGCCGATGTCCCAGGTCCGGATCGTGATCGGCTTGTTCCCGAGCGCGCCGGCGATCGCCCGGTACGCGGCGACCTGCTCGTCCACGGTGGGCGCCGTACGCCGGTCCCCGAACAACACCTCGGTCCGCACCAGCCCTGACCCGTCCGCACCGCGCGCCTCGACAGCGTCCTGCACAACGCCGACATTCACCAGTACGTCGATGGTCCTGCCGTCGCGTGTGGTTGCCGGGCTTTCGGCCTCGGCGACGGCACGCTCCCGTTCGCCGATGCGCTCGGCGATCGTCGCCCGCACCTGCTGCTCGTCAGGCGCGACCTCGAACGTCCCGGTCCGCGCGTCGAACGCAACCACGGCGCCGGCCGGTACGTCGACGTCCCCGATGCCCGTCATCAACGGGATCCCGCGCGACCGAGCCACGATCACCCCGTGCCCCGTGGTCCCGGCAGCCCGAACCGCAACGCCCGCAAACCGCGTCGCATCAAGCACCGCAGCAGTAGCCGCATCCAACTCAGGCGTCACCAGAATCCCCGCCGCAGCACCCGCCGGAGCTGAGGCAGACGGTTGTGCGGATCCAGCGAGGGCGCGGAGGACCCGGTCGCGGACGGAGCGGACGTCCTGGGCGCGCTCGCGCTGGTAGGCGTCGTCCAGCCCTTCGAACCTGGCCGCTAGTTCGTCGTACGCCTGCGTCCACGCCGTCGGCGCGGAATCCCCGCGCGAGATCGCGGCCCGTACGTCGTCGAGGACCGCATGGTCGTCCAGCAAGGCCAGATGAGCATCGAAGATGCCGCCGTGTTCGGGACTGTTGGCACGCAGCTCGTGGAGCTCGGCAGCCGCTGCCCGGACCGCTTCGTCCAGCCGGTCAGCTTCGTTGTCGCCAGCAACATAACCGCTCACATCGACGGATACGTCCGCGAGCACCGCCGGTCCGATCGCGATGTCCAGCCCGGAACCACCCGCCAACGGCGCCGCAGCTCTGGCCTCCGCGCGCACGTCGCCGAAGTCCTGAGCGGCCAATTCCTCAACAGCAGCGAGTACTTCGGCGGCCTGCGGCCCACTCGCTCCGACCCGCACCCGATGGCCCTGCTGCGCGTTGAGCGTCGCGACCATGCTCAAACTGCCTGCATCGACCGGCCCCTTGCCGGTGTCGAGATCGGTCAGCGTCACCGTTGCGTCAAAACCGTTGAGCAGGCCAACCAATCGAGCAGCGGGCCGCGCGTGCAAGCCGTGCTCGTTGCCCACCACAACCTCAATGCTGCGATCAGCAACACCAATCGCCGCAGCCACACTCGGAACGTCGCCCAGATGATCCTGCTTCCCGGCCAGCCCGCGCGCAGCCTCGGCGGCAACCGCCTCCAGCGAGGCGCCCGTGGACGCCGTGACAACGGCCGCGACCAGGCCCTCGACCAACGGCGCGCTCGTCAGTCGTACGCGGCCGGCAACCTCTGGATCGAGAAACTCCAGCGCCAGCTCCGCACTCAAGATCGCCGACCCGAGGTCGAGCAGTACGAGCACGCCGTCCGCGCTGTCCGCCGCCGTGATTGCCTCCGAGACCGCGACTGCATCGGTCCCGAACGTCGTCGCATCCAACCCGGCCGCCACCGCGACCACCGGACGCTTGTCCTCGGCAACCATCTCCGCAGCGAGCCCCACCGCCGCATCAGCCAGCGCGCGGCTGTGCGACACCACCACGATCCCGATCATGGCAGCGTGCGAGCCGCGGACTCCAAGATCAGCGTCGTACTGGTCGCGCCGGGGTCCTGGTGTCCGACGCTGCGCTCACCGAGGTAGCTCGCCCGGCCCTTGCGCGCCACCATCGGGATCGTCCCGTCACGGCCCTTCGCAGCCGCCTCGGCCGCCGCCGTCAGTGCTGCTCCGAGGCCGGATCCGACCGCGGCGTCGTACGCCTCCAGGGCAGGCGCCCAGGCGTCGTACATCGTCTTGTCCCCGAGCTCTGCCTTGCCACGCGCCAGCACGCCCTCGACACCGGCGTGCAGTCCCTTGCCGATCGCCTCCGGTGTCAGGTCGACGCCCGCCAGCGCGGTCCCGAAGCGCAGGAAGAACGTGCCGTACAGGGGCCCGCTCGCGCCACCGACCTTGCTGACCAGCGTCATCCCGGCCTTCTTCAGCAGCTCGTCGGCGCTCTCGAACGACGTCTCGTCCAGCACCGCGACCACCGCCTGGAACCCGCGATCGAGGTTCGCGCCGTGATCGGCATCCCCGATCGCAGAATCCAGCTCGGTCAGGTACGCCGCATTCTCGTGCAGCACCCCGGCCACGTCCCGCAGCCAGCCGACGAAAGAATCCACTCCCATGCTCACGCGCCCCAGCGTAGGCCGGGGGTGTTCACCGGGGCGTCCCAGAGACGTACCAGTTCGTCGTCCACCTTCAGGAGGGTGACCGAGCAGCCGGCCATCTCGAGTGAGGTGATGTAGTTGCCGACCAGCGAGCGGGCGACCGTGATGCCGGCCCGGTCGAGCAGCTGGGCGACCTCGTTGTACATCAGGTACAGCTCGATCAGCGGCGTACCGCCCATGCCGTTGACGAACGCGATCACCGAATCGCCTTGCTGGTAAGGGAGATCGGAGACGACCGGGTCGACGAGCAGCTCGGCGATCTCGCGGGCCGGGGCCAGCGGCAACCGTTGCCGGCCGGGTTCGCCGTGGATGCCGATGCCGACCTCGATCTCGTTCTCGGCCAGCTCGAACGTCGGCTTGCCCGCGGCCGGGACCGTGCAGGACGTGAGCGCCATCCCCATGCTGCGGCCGTTGTCGTTGACGCGCTTGGCCAGGTCCGCCACCTCCTGCAGCGAGCGGCCCTCCTCGGCGGCGGCACCGACGATCTTCTCCAGCAGTACGGTGACGCCGACGCCACGCCGTCCGGCCGTGTAGAGGCTGTCCTGGACGGCGACGTCGTCGTTCGTCACCACGGACAGCACCTCGGTGCCGGCGTCGGCGGCAGCCAGTTCGGCGGCCATCTCGAAGTTCATCACGTCGCCGGTGTAGTTCTTCACGATGTGCAGTACGCCTGCACCGGTGTCGACGGCCTTGGTGGCGGCCATCATCTGGTCCGGCACCGGGGAGGTGAAGACCTCGCCCGCGCAGGCCGCGTCCAGCATCCCGGTCCCGACGAACCCGCCGTGCATCGGCTCGTGCCCGGACCCACCGCCGGAGATCAGCCCGACCTTCCCCGGTCTCGGGGCGTCCTTGCGGTAGACGATCCGGTTCTCCAGGTCCACCCGGAGCCGGTCCGGGTGCGCTGCCGCCATCCCGCGCAGCGCCTCACTCACAACATCGGCAGGGTCGTTGATGAGCTTCTTCATGCCCCTAATCTGAGCACACCCCCGCCCGGAACGGGAGACCCTCTTTCAGGCTGCCTCGACCTCGGAGAGCAACGGGATCGACCGGATCGAGCTGCTGATCGTGAGTAGCACCGCACCCACGGCTAGCAGTGCTCCGAAAACTAGCAGTGCTGTGCGGGCGCCCAGGGTCCCCAGGAAGACGCCACCGAGGAACGGCGCCAGCGGGGCCGCACTGTTCGACATGAACATGAACGCGCTCTGCGCCCGGCCCTGCAGATGGTTCGGAGTGATCAGCATCTGGTAGCCGAACAGGCCCGAGTTCAGCGCCGGCAGCAGGAAGACGGCGATCGCCGGCAGGGCGATCAGTACGGCCGGCAAGGTGCTCGCAGCCGTCGCCGAAAAGGTCACCGTGACGACCCACGCGCCGACGATCGTGATCTTGCCGGTGCTGTACTTGGCGAGCAGCCGGGGCGCCGCGAACGCACCGGCCAGCCCGCCGACGCCCATCGCGGTCTCGAGCAGGCCGATGACCGACGGCCGGACGCCGCGCTGCTGCATGCTGAGGATCAGCACCAGGATGGTGCCGTTGGCGGCGAAGTTGAGCAGGGTCGCGGTGACCGCGATCGTCCGCAGGTCGCGCTGACGGAACAGCCAGGTCAGCCCGGAGCGGATCGCCTTCAGGAGCGGCTCGTGCGCGTCGCCCTCGGGCTTCGCGGCCGGCAACGGGTGCCGGATCGTGCTGAGCATGACGGCCATCAGCAGGTACGAGACCGCGTCGGCGGCGATCGGGATCGCCCGGCTCACCGAGTACAGCAGGCCGCCCAGCGGTGCGCCCGCCAGCGCCGACACGTTCTGCCGGCCGTGGGCGGCTGCGAGCGCGGTACTGATGTCCTCCGGGGCGACGATCTCCCGGAGCGCGCCGGACTCGGCCGGCATGAACATGGCGTACCCGGCGCCGTTGACCAGGCCGACGAGCAGCAGATGAGGCAGGGTCAGCTTCCCGAGCCAGCCGGCGACGGCGACCGAGCCGAACAGCACGGCCCCGACGAAGCTGTAGCCGATCAGGATCCGGCGCCGGCTCCACCGGTCGGCCAGGGCGCCACCCGGCAGCGCCGCGATGATCGAGCCGAGCGCTGCTGCCGTACCGACCAGACCGGCCTGCACCGGGGAACCGGTGATCGCCAGCCCGAGCAGCGTGAACACGAACGAGCTCATCGCCGACCCGATCGAGCTGATCGTCTGGCCGGTCAGCAACTTCAGGTAATCACCGTTGTGCAACAACCCCCGAGCAGACATAACCCGGAGCGTATGCCCGCACCAGGCTCAGACAGCAGCCCCGATGCATTGCAGGTTGATGCAATCAGTCCTTGGGGCGGAGTAGGGGGCGGACGACCTCGCGGGCGTCGTGGATTCGGGACTTGACGGTGCCGAGCGGGGCGCCGACCTCGGCGGCGATCTCCTCGTACGACAGGCCGTACACGTCCCGCAGGACCAGCGGGGTGACCATCTGCGGCCGGTCGCGCTCGAGCGTCTCCAGGGCCTCCAGGAGGTCCAGGCGGGTGCCCGCGATCACGCTCGTGGTGCGCGGGTCCGGGCGCTCCAGCTGCTCGGGGTTGTGGGCGGCCTGGGCGGCGCGCTTCAGCTTGCGGTACGTCGAGCGGGCCGAGTTCGCCGCGACCGAGTGCACCCAGGTGGAGAAGCTGCTGCGGCCCGAGTACGTGTTGATCTTGGTGGCGATGTTGAGCAGTGCCTCCTGCGCGGCGTCCTCGGCGTCGGCGGAGTACGGCAGGACGCTGCGGCAGATCCGGAGGACGCGCGGATGCACCTGCCGCAGCAGGTCGTCCATCGCGTTCTTGTCGCCCGCCTGGGCCCGCTCCGCGAGGGTGGCAAGGTCGTCCGTCGGGCCGCTGCTCTCGCTCATCTGCGCCTTTGCTCTCGATGGGCCCCGGTAAGGGACACTCCAATGACCCATAATGCCCTGTATGGGGGTCCCAACCAGACTCGGTCGGTACGTCGTGCGCCGACGCCTGGGCTCAGGCGGTTTCGCCACGGTGTGGCTGGCTCATGACGAGCAGCTGGACGCCGAAGTGGCGATCAAGGTGCTCGCCGACAACTGGGGCCACGACGACTCGGTCCGGCACCGGTTCCTCGAGGAGGGCCGGTTCCTGCGCCGCGTCGAGTCCGAGCACGTCGTCCAGGTGCACGACGTCGGCGAGCTCGAGGACGGGCGGCCGTTCCTGGTGCTCACGTACGCCGACCGCGGCACGCTGGCCGACCGCCTGAAGCAGAAGCCGCTGCCCCTGCCCGAGGCGGTCGACGTGGTCGTCCAGGTCGGTCGCGGCCTGCAGGCGCTGCACCGGCGCGGGCTGCTGCACCGCGACGTCAAGCCGGCGAACGTGCTGTTCCGCAGTACCGACGAGGGTGAACGGGCGGTGCTGTCCGACCTCGGTCTGGGCAAGTCGCTCGACGAGGTCTCGCGGATCACGATGCCCGGCGGTACGCCGTCGTACGTCGCTCCTGAGCAGGCGCTGGGCGAGCGGCTCGACCAGCGCGCCGACCAGTACTCGCTGGGAGCCGTCGCGTACGCCGCACTCACCGGGCGCTCCCCGCACCAGGTGGACGGGCTGGGCGCGGCCAGCCGGGTCGAGGTGGCGCCGCCGCCGAGCTCGCTCGGGTTCGACCTGCCGAGCCAGGTCGACGCCGCCATCGTCCGCGCCCTGGAGCCGGACCGCGAGAAGCGCTGGCCGGACGTGCAGACGTTCACCAAGCAGCTCGTCGGCGCGCTCGACGAGAACACCCGCGACCTCCCACTCTCCGAACGCGAGACCGTCCACATCGCCGGCGGACCCGGTGACGCGGACGATCCGAACGACCTGACCGCGCTCAGCGACGCGAACCAGCCGACGATCGTGAAGCCCGCGGACCCGTCGGAGACCACCGAAGCCGTACCTGCCGCAACCGAGCCAGTGGTCCAGCCGGAGGCTGAACCAGCAACCGGACCGGCGGCCGGGGATCCCGCGGCGGCCGAGGCTGCATCCAGGGCGGTGTCCGAGGCGGTGTCCGAGGCTGCTGCTCAGGCAAGGACCGAGGCGGCGTCGACGACCGGCGCCCCGCGGAAGAAGCGACGGGGTCGCTGGGTCGTCGCGGCCCTGCTGGCACTCGTGGTCGGCGGCGGCGCCGGGTACGGCGGTCAGTGGTACCTGGCCGGCCGCGAAGAGGTCACGGTCGCGGAGGACGGGTTCCAGGTCAAGCTGCCACGCGCCTGGGCGCAGTCGATGGCCACCTCGCCCTGGACCGTGCCGGGCAGCAACGACAGCGCTCCGGCGTTCCGCGTCAGCAAGGACGCCAACTGGTCGGGGCATTCGCCGGGCGTGTTCATCGGGGTGTCCAAGACCAAGCTCGCGGTGCCGGAGAGTGACCAGTGTGAGAACCCCGGCGGCGCGAATTCCCATGCGGTCGGTGAACAGATGGTCACCGACCGGGTTTCCAGTCGCTGCTTCGGTGCGGATATCGTGCTGCTCCAACGAGTCGTCGATTACGGGGACGGCGGCTCGCTGCTCGTGCAGGTGGCAGTGCCCAGGGACCGTCAGGTCCGCGCCACCGAGATCGCCAACACGGTGCACTACAGGAGCAGCTAGGACACCAGCTAGGACACCAGGTCCTGCACCGACTCAGGAAGTCCCCATGCGATTCCCGATCGAACGGCTGCGCCCGTCGCCGGCGCTGATCCAGTCCCTACGCGGCAGGTTCTACCGGCTCCGCTCCACGATCTTCCGCGCCATCTGGCCAGTCGACTGACCTCACTCCACAGTCAGCCAGGTGATGCCCAGGGCAGCCGCCCAGAGGCCCGCGCCGAGCCAGCCCAGTACGTGCAGTCCGCTGACGAAGCTGGGGGAGTGGCCGAGCGCAGCACCGTACACACCAATGCCCATGGCCCCGACTGCCTGTCGACTGGTGTTGTTGACGCCGCTGGCCAGGCCCGCGCGGTCCGTTGGCAGCGCGGCGATGGCGGCGTGCACCACGGCGGCTGTCAGGAAGCCCATGCCGAGACCTAGGCCGAGCTGCACCGGTACGACAGCCGCGTAGCCGCTGGTGTCGTGGATGCGAAGCAGGCTGGCGGATCCGACGACGCCGAGGATCAGCCCGATGGACATCGGTAGCCGCGGACCGTACCGGGCGGTGATGCGGCCGGAGACTGGTCCCAGTACAGCCAGCGGCAGGAAGAGCGGGATGAGCTCGAGCCCGGCCCGGAACGCCTTGTGGGACAGGTGTTCCTGCAGATAGAGCGTGAGCACCAGGACGGTTCCCAGCCCGACGAAGTTCATCAGGCCCGCGATCACGTTGGCGCCGACGAAGTCCGGTCCGATCCGCAACCGGGTCCTGGGACGCTCGTCGTGCGTCTGCCGTCCGGGGACGAGCCGCCAGGCCAGCGGGAACCCGACGGCGATGATCGGCAGGTTGATGAGGAACACGGCCCGCCACCCCAGCCCGGCCACCAGGGCCCCGCCGAGCAGTGGGCCGGACGGCAACGCCAGCGCACCAGCGCCTGACCAGATGCCGACGGCACGTGCTCTTGCGGCCCTGTCGACGTACAGGTTCGTAATGACCGCCAGCGTGCCTGGGAGCAGCAGTGCGGCGCCAACACCCTGCAGGGCGCGTGCGGCGACGAGTAACTCGATCGTGGGCGCTACGCCGCAGGCGAGCGATGCGAGGCCGAAGACGGTCAGGCCGGTCAGCAGTACGCGTCGATGGCCGATGCGGTCGCCTAGCGCGCCGAACGGGAGCAGGAGGACGGCCAGCGCGATCATGTACGCCGCAACGACCCACTGCTGTCCGGTGAGGCTGGTGGCGAGGTCGAGGCGGATCGTCGGCAGGGCGACGTTGACCACGGTCACGTCCAGCTGGATCAGAAAGATCCCGACACACAACAGTGCGAGCAGCATGCTCCCCAAGTTCCCACCGGAGTACTTCGCTGACCGTCGAAGTGTCTTGGTGCCAGCATGGGAGGTATGGAAGGTGATGCGGATGTCGCGCGCGTTGCGGCGCTGATGGCCGAACCTGCGCGGGCGAAGGTCCTGATTGCGCTGGCCGACGGCAGGTCGCTGCCTGCGTCGCTGCTGGCGTCCGAGGCGGGTGTGTCGCCGCAGACGGTCAGTGCACACCTCCGCAAGCTGCTGGACGGCGGCCTGGTCACCGTGGAGCAGTCCGGCCGCCACAGGTACTACGGACTCACCGGACCGGAGGTTGCTGCCGCAGTGGAGGCACTGGCCCGCCTGGCCAAACCGCAACCGATCACGTCACTGCGCCAAAGCACCCGCGCGGCAGCTCTCCGCGAGGCACGTACCTGCTACGACCACCTGGCCGGCCGGTTAGGCGTGGCCCTGCTTGAGGGTCTGGTACGTCGCGACGCCCTGATCCGTACTGATGGCGGCCAAGGCACCGAGCGCCGCGCGGAGGACCCGCTGGCGCAGCAACTGCCTGACGGCCCGTACGCCCTCGGCCCCAACGCCACTGAGGTCTTGGCCGAGCTAGGCGTTGACCTGACCGAGCAGCCAACGCGCCGTCCGCTCCTGAGGTTCTGCGTCGACTGGAGCGAACAACGCCACCACCTGTCCGGCCAACTGGGCGCCGCTGTCGCCAATGCCTTCCTCGCCCGCGACTGGCTCCAGCGCCGCCCCAAGCAGCGAGCAGTCCACCTCACCACCATCGGCCGCGACCAGCTGGCGCAGCTGCTATGAGTTGAGCGGGCTGTCGCGGCGCTTGACGCTCTTCGTGGCGTGGTCGAGCACCTCGAGCAGTGCCTCCTTGTCCTGCGGGAGGCCCGTCGAGCTCATCTCCACGGCACAGTTGCCGCTGTCGTCGGCAACCCAGCGCACGACGACGTACCGCAGCACACCGTCCGGTGACTGCTCGGGCGGAGGCACATAGGTGTAGGCGATCGTCGCGTAGTCCTTGTCGACCTCGTGCGAGGTCAGGTTCAGCATCTGGTTGGCCGGCAGCTTGTCCAGCTGGGCGATCCGGAGCTGCATCGACACCGACGGCGGACGCTTGATCGTGAAGCCGGCCTCGATCCTGATCCACCGCTTCCCGGTCGGATCGGTGAAGCGACCGGTCGTCGGCGGGTACTGCTGCGTCAGCCCCCAGCCGTCGGGGACCCGCAAGGTGACCCGCGACTTGACCACGCCCTTCGCGTCGAAGCTCTGGGTCCGGTAGCTCAGGTCGTCCGCCTTCAGCGCCGGTGAGTCGTCGTACGTGACCTTGCGCGGCGGCGGTGTGGGGCTGGGGGTCGTCGTGGCGGGCGGTGTTGTGGAGCCGAGTGGGAGCGGCGCCGCGGTGCCGGCCAGGCTGGGCTCGTCGGTCAGGACGAGGCCCGCGCCGTACCCGCCGGCACCCCCGACGCCCGCGAGGGTCAGCAGCCCGGCACCCAGCATCGCGCGCCTGGTGACAGTCCTCGCCATTCCCCCACCTCCCCAGGTCTTACCTAAGTAAGAAGACACCTGAGTGGCTCCTCAGGTTGCAGCAGCGAGGTAACGATTCCGTGAAAAGGGGGTCAGTTGGGTTCGCTGACCGAGGTGGAGGCCTTCTCGACGATCTCCTTCAGGGCGTCGGCGTCCTCGGCGAAGCCGGTGACGCTCATCTCGACGTTGGTGTTCTGGCCGTTGATCGCGATCCAGCGGACGATCACGTACCACAGCGTCTTGCCCGGGATGTAGGTGTAGATCAGCGTCGCGACCGAGCGGGGCTCACCGTCGTCGCCGGTGATCGTGTCGCTGGTGTGGTCGACGATGCGGAGGTCGTTCTCCAGCGGCTGGCTCTTCTTGAGGTCGACGATGAGCTGGGTCATCTCGTCGGTCGGGGTGCCCTCGGCCGGCTCGTCCGCCTGCACACGCACGCTGCGCTGATCGGGCTTGGTGCCGTACTTGACCCAGTCGGGGTGCTTCGGATCCCGCTTGGTGATCCGCCACTCCTGCGGGATCTCGACGTCGAGCCGAACCGTCTGCCCGTCCTTCGCCGTCACCGAGAACGAGCGCTCGGAGTAGTCGAACCCAGGCTGCAGCGGATCGACGTTGATCGGAATCGGGGTCTTCACCGGCAGCGGTGGCTCGGTCGGTGTCGGGGTCGGAGTAGGAGACGGCGAGACCGCGCCCAGTGGCCCCGCGGTGCCGGAGGCGGTGGGTTCGGGGGTGTCGAGGTAGTCGCCGGCGTAGTAGCCGCCGCCGACACCGAGTGCCAGGGCCAGCAACAGCAGCCCGACCAGGAGCACTCGTCTCACGCGCACACCGGTCCACGTGTCGGCGTGACGGCACCCGCGGGCGACGGCACGACAGATGTCGAACCGGCCGGATGCGGGAAGGCGGTCACGGGCACGGGGCCCATCTTCTCAGGCAACCCCGGTCGCGGCCCAAACCCCCACTGTCCTCGCGCCGGACGTTTTCACACCGGTGTCGACTGAATCCTTTCAACGAGGTCTTGACACCCTCCCGGGCCGTACGTAGCGTCCCGCGTGACAAAAGTAACACGATCCTGCGGTTACTTCACATTCATGGCCGGTATCTCGGCGCTCAGGAGGAACCATGGCTTTAGACCGGTCCGTCAGCCGACGGCGGCTCCTGCAGCTGATCGGCGGCGCTTCCGTTGCCGCCACTGCGGGCGGCACGCTGGTGGCCTGCGGCGGAGGCGGCAGTTCGTCGTCCGGTGGCACCCTCAAAGTGATCGGCGCGGGCAGCCAGGAGGCCGGCCTGCGCAAGGCGCTCGACGGCTACAAGTTGGCGCATTCCGACTTCGATTTCAACCTCTCGTTCTCGCCGGCCGACCAGTTGCAGACCGCGCTCCGCGCGCAGCTCGCGGCCGGCAACGCACCGGACCTGCACGCGGTCTATCCGGGCAACGGCAGCGCGATGTCGATGGTCCAGCTGAGCAAGGCGAACCTGCTCGCCGACCTGAGCGACCAGGCCTGGTCCCAGAAGATCCCGACCGGCTTCAAGGGGGCGTTCCAGCAGGACGGGAAGACCTTCATCTTCTCGCCCGGTACGAGTGTCCTCGGCGCGATCTACAACAAGAAGGCGTTCGCCACCGCCGGCGTCGACGTACCGACCACCTGGTCGGAGCTGCTCGCGGTCTGCGACAAGCTCAAGAAGAAGGGCATCACCCCGATCGCGCTCGGCGCGCAGACCCCGTGGGTCACCCAGCTCATCGACTATGCGCTGGTCCCGGGCACGGTCTACGCCAAGACGCCCGACTTCGACGACAAGTTGGCGGCCGGCAGTACGTCGTTCGCCGACTCCGGGTGGGCCGACGCGATGGACAAGTACCTCGAGCTGCAGAAGAAGGGTTTCTTCAACGACAACCCGAACGGCACGACGTACGAGCAGGCCACCTCGATGGTCGGCACCGGCAAGGCGGCGATGGCGATCCAGGTGTCCGCGGTCCTGCAGGCGTTCCGGCAGGCGTCGAAGACCCCCGACGACCTCGGGATGTTCCCGTTCCCGGCCACCGACACCGTCGCCGACAACTGGATCCCCGGCGGGATCGTGGTCGGGATCGCGGTCAGCGCGAAGAGCAAGAAGGCCGAGCAGGCGAAGAAGTTCATCGAGTACTGCGGGCAGCCGGAGAACGTCGCCGCCTGGGCCGAGGCGGTCGCCTGCGTACCGCTGTACTCCGACGGCGACGCCAAGGTGGACCCGGTGCTGACGTCGTTCCTGCCGTACCTGAAGGACAACAAGGCGGTCCCGTTCATGGATCAGCGCTGGCCCAACGCCGAGGTCCAGCCCACCCACTTCGCTGTCGTTCAGGAGCTCCTCGGCGGCAAGACCACCGTTCCGGCCGCCCTGAAGAAGATGGACGAGGCCTACCGGAAGAGCGCATGACGATCACTGCGCAGGCGGTCCGGCGGGACGCGGTCAAGGCACCGCGGCGCCGGGGCGGGATCGCGCCGCCGTGGTTGTTCGCGATCCCGGCGCTGGCCGTCTACGCGTTGGTGGTGCTGTACCCCGCGCTGTCCGGCGCGGGATCGGCGTTCACCGACTGGTCCGGAGTGGGTGAGCAGCGGTCGTTCGTCGGCGTGGACAACTTCAAGCAGTTGTTCCACGACGACCAGGCCCTGGGCGCGCTGCGCAACACGCTGCTGCTCACGGTCGCGATCGTCGTCGTACAGAACGGCCTCGGCCTGCTGCTCGCGCTGGGCGTCCATACCCGGATCAAGACGCGGATGGCACTGCGGATGATCTTCTTCGCTCCGGTCGTGGTCAGCCCGGTGATGGTGTCGTTCCTGTGGAAGTACGTCTACAACCCGGCACCGGACGCCGGCCTGAACGCCGCGTTGGGGGCGATCGGTCTTGGTGGACTGCGGCAGGACTGGCTCGGCAACCCGTCGCTGGCGATCTGGTCGGTGGCCTTCACGGTGATCTGGCAGTGCGCCGGGTACTCGATGGTGATCTTCCTGGCCGGGCTCGAGGGCGTACCGGCCGAGTTGCACGAGTCCGCGATGGTCGACGGTGCCGGTACGGTCGCGCGGTTCCGGCACATCACCTGGCCGCTGCTCGCGCCGGCCGTGACGATCAACCTGATGCTGTCCACGGTCGGCGGGCTGACGTTGTTCACGCAGATCATCTCGATGACGAACGGCGGCCCGGGGTACGCCACCGACACGCTGTCGACGGTGCTCTACAAACAGGCCTTCGTGTACGGGAAGTTCGGCTACAGCACGGCGGTCGCACTGGTGCTCGCGATCTTCGTCGCGGCGGTGTCGTTCATCCAGATCGGGTACCTGCGTTCGAGGGAGACGGCCGCATGAGAACCGGTTATCGTCCGCGGACCTTCATCCTCGAGCTCGTCATGGTGGCGGTCGCGATCGCGTTCTTGTTCCCGGTGTACGCGCTCGTCACGCTGGCGTTCAAGGACCCGACACAGATCGCCAACAAGCCGCTGTCGCTGCCCTCTCCGCCCTCCGTCGGGAGCTTCGGCGAGGCGTGGCGGTCGGCGTCGCTCGGGTCGGCGCTGCTGCACAGCACGCTGATCACGGTGAGCAGTGTCGTCGCGCTGATCGTGCTGGGTTCGCTGGCGGCGTACTTCCTGGCCCGTACGGCGACGCGCTTGAGCTACACGCTGTACATCCTGTTCCTGGTCGGGATCATCCTGCCGTTCCAGCTCGGGATGATCCCGCTGTACCAGCTGGTCAACAACCTCGGCCTGCTCGGTACGTACCAGGGGATGATCCTGTTCTACACCGGGATCCAGTTGCCGTTCACGATCTTCCTCTACACCGGCTTCATCCGCTCGTTGCCGGCCGACTACACCAACGCCGCCCTGATCGACGGGGCATCGCACCTGCAGGCGTTCGCACACGTGATCTTCCCGCTGCTGCGGCCGATCACCGGGACGGTGCTGATCCTCAACGCCGTCCACATCTGGAACGACTTCTTCACCCCGTTGCTCTACCTCGGCGGTTCGGGCCGGGAGACCGTGCCGGTCCGGGTATTTGCCTTCGTCAACGAATACACGTCCGACTACGGGCTCGTCGCGGCCGGCCTGGTGCTCGCGGCCCTGCCGATCCTGGTGCTGTTCCTGCTCCTGCAGCGCTACGTCATCCGCGGCTTCTCGAGCGGCCTCAAGGGATAGCTAGTAGACCTCGATGCGGTCGAGGCTGATGACGGCGCTGGTTGAGGCGGGGTTCTTGTCGCCGGTCACGCGGACCCGGAGGGTGTGGGGGCCGGCGGCAAGCGTGGGGCTGGTGTACATGAGCTGTTCGCCGACGCGGATCGAGCTGTAGTAGTCGACGCGTTGCTCGGGGCCGCCGTCGACCGAGATGGCGGCTATCCCGTTGCCGGTGTCGGCGACGCTGAGGAGGGCCGCGCGGGTGCCGTTGAAGGTGATCGTCGCGGTTGCGTTCGTCTCGCCGCTCCAGTGGTCGTTGCCCCAGAAACACTGGTTGCCGCAGCCGGATCCCGAGCTCCAGGTGCCGGAGTACGCGACCGTGGCGTCGGTGTCGTTGATCCAGTAGTTCGCCGAGCCCGGATCACCCGACGGGAGGTCCTGCGTCGCGCCGGCCGCGAGCGGGCGGCCGAGGTTCGGCGTGCCGTCCGCGTTCCAGGTGATCTTCTGGACGCGCGTCGTACGGAATGAATACGTATACGCACTGGTGTTCTTGCCGTGGTACGCGATCCAGTCCTCGCTGCCGTCCGGCGACTTGAAGAACGAGTGGTGCCCGGGGCCCCAGACACCGGTCTCGTCGTTGCGGGAGAAGACCGGGCCGGCGTGCTGCACCCAGTTCGACGCGACCATCGGGTCGGCGCCGTTCGCGATGCTCTTCATCCACAGCTGGTAGTCGGGCTTGCCGGTGTCGCACGTCGAGTACGTCAGGAACGTGCGCGTCGCGCCGTACAGCGGGGTCGGCCCCTCGCGGACCTCGGTGCAGCCGCCGTCGGCCGGGATCGCGACCCGGTCACCGGTCGCGGTCCACGGATTGCTCATCCGGACGATGTACAACTGCGCCGGCCCGCCCTGACCGCGGCCCGGGCCGGTCCAGACGAAGTACTGCTGGCCGTTGATCGTGAACGGCTCGCCGTCGATCGCGTACTCGCCGAAGTCCGCGATCTTCGCCTTGAAGCTGTACGGTCCGAGCGGGTCGTCGCCGGCCGACTCGAGCACGTACATCCGGTGGTTCGCGTCCACGCCGTCGGAGGCGGTGTAGTAGATGTACCAGCGGTTCCCGACGTGCCGGAACGCAGGCGCCCACATCTGCGTGTTGCGGCTGGTGTCCGAGTCGCGCCACACCACCTGCTCAGGCTGCACGAGCAGGGTCGCCAGGCTCGTCGAGGACCAGATCCCGATCCGGTCGCCGCGGGTGGTCGCGACGTAGTACTTCCCGTTGAAGAACATCATCGACGGATCCGCCGACGGGTTCACCGGGTTCCGGAACGTCTGCGAGGCCGCTTGGGAGGCCGTTTGTGATGGCTGGGCTGGCACTGCCTTCTCCTGCGTCTCGGCGGCTGGTGCGGCGGGCGCCAGTACGGCGGTGAGCAGTACGGCGGCCGTCGCGGTCACTGCGGCACGGAAGAACCTCATGACACACCTCTCGAAACCTGGGGGGCGGACCGGTCTCGTCAACGGTTGTACCGTCTCTTTACCAACGTTGTAAACCGTTGAAACGGGATTCGAACGGTCCGCCGCGGCAACCCTCCCCGGGCCTACTTCCCGCGGGCCTTCCGCTCTTGCTTCGCGGCCAGCTTGTCGGCTGCCTTGCCCAGCTTCTTCCCGGCCTGCTTCACGCCCTTGGCGGCAACCTTGTTGGCGGCATTGCCGGCGTCGACGGCCCTGTGTGCCTTGGGCAACCCCTGCATGGCCTGCCGCATCGCGTCGCTGTTGGCGTGCGTATCGCGCTGCCGCCGCTGCGCTGCGGCGAGCTCTTCGGCGGCCTTCCGCACTGCCCGCTTCTCGAACATCGTCGGTAACTCCTGTCGTTCGGCCGGAACTGATGGTGGTTCGGACGACCCTCCGGACCGCCGGGTTCCGGGTCCGGGACCCTTTCGATCTGGGTCGAAACGATCGCTGCCGGAACCCGGCCGGGTGCGCCGGCGTCGTACTTCGCATGAAGCTCAAGGTGCGGGTCGTGCACTACCGGCACGACTGCTGGTACGCCGACATCGACGACGCCGAGGACCGGCAGCCGGACGATCCCTTCTGGTACGCCGACTGCCGTACGCAGGCCGAGGCGATCGCGCTCGCCTGCTCCCAGCTCGCCGCGCTCGACCACGCGCTGACCACCGGCGCCGCCCCGCACCGGATCAGCGAGATCCTCGCCGCCTGAGCCCCGCGGCCCGCCAGGCCGCCTGAGCCCCCGCGACCCGGCATGATGGGGCGATGCTCGGGGAATCGGACGGCACCAGGGGCGCGGCCACGATCGAGCAGATCGGCCGCCGCCGGACCTTCACCAAGACCCTCCAACTCGCCGTCACCCTCGCGATCGTGCAGGTGCCGATGCGCCTCGCGGTCCAGGACGCCGCCGGTTCGCCGCTCGGCTGTGCGGTGCCCGGCCGGCTCTCGATCCTCGTCGACGCGATGTTCGCGATGGCGTACGTCTACGCGGCCTACCGCGCGTACAAGTACGTCAAGTTCCTGAACCATCAGTCCTGGAAGCAGATCGCGGCCGTCGGGTCCTGGCTGGTCTTCGTCGCGGCGCTGCTCGACGTCGGTGAGGGCTTCCGCCTCTGGCGTGACTTCGCGGCGGCGCCGTGCGCCGACCTGTCCACGGGCCTGCTTACCTGGGTGATGCGCTCGGTGTGGCTGGCCGGGGCGCTGGTCCTCGCCGTCTGCCTGCTCGCATCCAGCGGCTTCGGCCAGCGCAGGTGGTACGGCGCGCAGCAGGAGGCGCCGGCAACGTTCCGGCGCGCGAAACCTGACGACAAGGACGCCGGCCGGCTGATCATCACCTGCTCCGGCGGCGGCATCCGCTCGGCATCGTTCTGCCTCGGCGCACTGCAGTCGCTGCGCGCAAGCGGCCTGTACGACAAGGCGTCCACGGTGATCGGCGTCAGCGGCGGCGGCTACATGGCGGCTGCCTTCCACGTACTGCGACGGACCTGCGCAGATCCGTACGCACCGGGATCGCCCGAGTTGGCTCGCCTGCGCCGGCAGACGCGCTACCTGTTGTCCGGCGGCCGCGCGATGTTCCGCGCCGCACTGTCGGTGTTGTTCGGCCTGGTGGTGAACCTGCTGCTGATCGGCATCGTGCTGCGTGCGATCGCCTGGGTGCTCGGCTGGTTCCTCGCCGACCGGCACGTGATCACGGCGGATCTTCAGGTGGACTGGCGGCCGAACGGGTCGTGGTCCTTCCTCGGCCTGTCCGTGTGTCTGCTGGCGGTCAGTGCGCTGATGTTCCTGATCGAGAAGGTCTGGGACCGCTGGGCACGGATGCCCGACCTGGTCCGCACGATCCTCACGACGATCGGCAATGTGACCCTGCTGTACGGCGTGCCCGTCGCCGTGCTGCTGCTCGGCCTACCGGGAGGCCTTTATCTACTGGGGAAACTCCCCGACGGAACCTCGGATCAGCCGAGTCTGCCGTCGCTGCTCTTGGCATTGGTCGATCCAACGAAGCAGGGCGTTGCGTCGTTCAGTGCACTGGTCGTCGTACTGATCGGACTCGGCAGGTCGGTGTGGAACGGGCTGAGCGTCGAGGGCAAGGCGGCGACCGGGCTGCGCGCGCGGCTCCTGGTGTTCGCGCGGACCAAGCTCGCGCCGTGGGCCGGCAGCGCGATCATCGTCATCGCCGCGATCGTCGTCCTGCTGCGGTGGACCGGTGGCTACGCGACCGATCCGTCGTACCAGGAGGACTGGCACGTCGCGCTCGTCCTGGCGGCGATCGCCCTCGCCATCAAGGTCCTCACGGACGCGAACCGGACCTCGCTGCACTCCTTCTATCGCGAGCGGTTGTCGCGTGCGTTCCTGGTGAAGCGGCAGGACAACGGCGCCGCGGCGGCGCTCGACTACCACCTCCGCCTGCGGTACTCGGACTGGGCGAAGCCGGTCGACGGCGGTCCACAGTTGGTCATCGCGGGGGTCGCGAACGTCGACGATCCGGACTTCGTGCCGACGCAGCGGGACTGTGTTCCGTTCGTGTTCGACGCCGCGCAGATCGGCATCGTCGGCGATCGCTCGCTGCCGGACGGCGGGCGGCGCGACACGGCCGACTACGAACGCGAGGCCGACGTCCTCAAGCGTGAGGTCACGATCCCGGCCGCGATGGCGATCAGCGGCGCCGCGCTCAGCCCACTCACCGGTCGGGTGAACGCCAGGACCCGGCCGGTACGGCTGCTGCTCGCCGTACTGAATGCGCGCCTCGGGGTCTGGCTGCCGAACCCGTACTGGAACAACCGCGCCGAGCCGGCGTTCCCGGAGCAGCACGGGCTCGTCGCGAAGGTCCGGCGGTATGTCGGCAGCGTGATCGACAAGCCCGGTCCGTACCGGCTGCTGCACGAGGCGGTCGGGTCGCCGTCGATGTACGAGCGCCGGATCTACGTGACCGACGGTGGGCACTACGACAACCTCGGGCTGGTCGAGGCGCTCCGCCGCCGGCCCGCGCAGGTGATCGTCATCGACGCCTCGAACGACGCGGAGGACCGCTTCACCGCGCTCGCCGAGGCGATCGCGACGGCGCGGATGGACCACGGCATCGAGGTGCACATCGACCCGTCGCCGATGATCCGGGGCAGCAAGCCGCGCGCCGACCGCGCCTGGGTGTACGGCATCGCGACACACCCGCTCGAGGACAACGAGCTCAAGGACAAAGAAAAGCAAAAGAGTGGAGAGAAACTCGCGGACGAGGAGAAGGAAAAGGGTGCACAGGAAGCTGAGGAGGGCGAGGGCAGCGAGGAGCAGCCGTACCGGACCGAGGTCTTCTTCGTGAAGGCGGTCCTGGCCGGCCAGCTCGACTGGGACCTCGAGCAGTACGCCGCCGAACACGCCGACTTCCCGCGCCGCACCACCGGCGACCAGTTCTACGACGAATGGGACTTCGAGGCGTACCGCTCCCTCGGCCACACCCTCACGCAGTCCCTCACCACCCACCACCGAGCGCACGCACGGTTGTACGACGAGTAACACCTGTGGATAACGCGTTTTAACTGTGGATAACCAGGATGCTTGCTGTGGACAACTGGGGTCAGATCTGTGGATGGGGCGACGGGTCCGGGTGCTGATGCACGTGCAGTCCGGCTGGTGAGAGAACGGTTGCCGGAGCGCTGTTTCGGTGGTGGGATGGGGCCCGTGCACCGGTGAAACTTTACGAAGATTTGTCCGTGACCTTCGGTGCGCCGGATCGTTGATCCGTCAGGTAGAGACCGCCGGCAGCGGATCGCTGTTCTCTCGAAGGGACCCGCCTCGTGCACAAGTTCAACTCGCCGCCTGACTGGCCCGAGCCGCCCAGCGCCAGCTGGCGCCCGCCGGTCGGCTGGCAGCCGGACCCCGCCTGGCCGGCGGCTCCGAAGGGCTGGCGTTTCTGGCTGAATCGCAGCGGTCGCCGCAGCAGTGGCCCGATCGGTGCGTACGGCGCGGTCGACGCCGGCCGGCTGGAGCTCGCCACGGTCGACCCGGGCCTGCTCCTGATGCACTCCTGATCTACTGTCGCTTCCCGGCCCCCGCACGCCCCGGCGTCCGGGGGCCGACGTCTGTCTGACCGTCTTCGGTCAGGGGGCTGGCGCGTTCTTACCGTTTTCTGGTGTTATGTTATCAACCTAGATAACACTCACCTGGGAGGCGTTTCGTGGGCTGGATCGGGCTCGACCTCGGCACGCAAAGTGTGCGTGCCGTCCTGGCCGATTCCAAGGGCCGTGTTCTGTCCCGTGCAACGCGCCCGCTCACCAGCCGTCGCGAAGGCGTCCGCCACGAGCAGGACCCGCAGTCCTGGCTCACCGCCGTCGACGCCGTCCTGGCCGAGGTCGGAACCGCGAACGTCGACGGCATCGCGATCTGTTCCACCTCCGGCACCTTCCTGCTGACCGATCGCTCCGGCCGGCCCGTCACCCCGGCCCTGATGTACGACGACGCGCGCGCGGCCGCCCGGCGGGACGAGATCGTGGATGCCGACCCGGAGCGCTGGGCGACGAGCATGCAACCGACCTGGGCGCTGCCGAAGATCCTCGACCTGGACCTCACGGACCGCCAGGTCGTCCACAGTGCCGACTTCGTCGCCGCACACCTCGTCGGTCACGCGGTCGCCACCGACACCAGCCACGCCCTGAAGACCGGCTATGACCTGATCGCGGACGCCTGGCCGACGGCCGCGTTCGACAAGCTCGGTCTGCCGATCGCCGCGTTCCCTGAGGTCGTCCGGCCCGGCACCGAGCTCGGTCGCACCTCGCAGGGGATTCCCGTCTTCGCCGGCATGACCGACGGCTGCGCCGCCCAGATCGCGGCCGGCGCACTGGCTCCCGGCGCGTGGAACTCCGTCCTCGGGACAACGCTCGTGCTGAAAGGTGTCAGCGACCGACTGCTGTCCGACCCGACTGGTGCCGTCTACAGCCACCGCCACCCTGACGGCGGCTGGCTTCCCGGTGGTGCGTCCAGTACTGGCGCGGGCCTCCTCAGCGAACTGCTGCCGGGCGCCGACCTCAACGCGCTCGACAGCGCCGCCCGGAGCCTCGGTCCGATTCACGCCGTCACCTACCCGCTCACCAAGAGCGGCGAGCGGTTCCCATTCGTCGCACCGCAGGCGGAGCGCTTCACCCTCGGCAGGACGCCCGACGACCTGCATACGTATACAGCGATCCTGCAGGGCGTCGCGTTCCTCGAGCGGCTCGCGTTCGAACATCTTCAGTCCTTGGGGGCGGACCCGGTCCGCTCGGTCTCGCTCACCGGTGGTGCCACCCGAAGTGGCTACTGGAACCAGCTCCGCGCTGACGTCCTCGGCGTACCGGTAGAGCTTCCGGCCGTGCCGGATCCGGCGTACGGCATGGCCGTGCTCGCAGCGTCCGGCGGGACCGATCTCACCGGCACCGCACGCGAACTGGTCCGCGTGGACCGCGTCCTCGAGCCGCGGGGCGACCGCCTCGACACGCTGTACGGCGAATTCGTCGCCGAACTCGACCGCCGGGGGTACCGAGGATGAGGACCACGATCGTGCTGGCCCGGCACGGCCGGACCGAATGGCATCACGGCAACCGGTACACGGGGTCCACGGACCTCCCGATCGACGACGTCGGCGTACGGCAAGCTCAGCAGGTCAAGGATTGGGCGCTGGGCTACGCCCCCGACGCGCTGTGGTGCTCGCCGATGCTGCGGGCCCGCCAGACCATCGCTCCGATCGCGGAGGCACTAGGGCTCGAGCCGACACTGGACGCCCGCTTGCGTGAGGTCGACTTCGGCACGGCCGAGGGCAAGATGCTCGGCGAGCTGCCGCCCGCGGTGGCCAAGGCGTTCGAGCTGGATCCGGTCCGCGACCACTTCCCGGACGGCGAGAACCCGGTCGACGCGGCCGATCGGGTCCGCGAGGTCTTCGACGAGATCGGGCGCCGGCACCCCGGGCAGAAGGTCCTCGCCGTCGCGCACAACACACTCATCCGGCTGCTCGTGTGCAGGGTGCTGGGACTCCGGCTGAACGACTACCGCAGACTGCTACCTGCGCTCGGTCCCGCGGCGCTGGTGCGATTCCGGTGGCAGGACGGCACAGTGGGTCTCGAGGCGTTCAACGTTCCACCACTGCGTTTGGAGACCCTGGGATGACATCGGATGTCGACGGCGACACCACCGAACTGAGCCGGCCCGCGCGCCGGCAGGCCGAGATCGCCGCGTACGTCGTGAAGCACGGCTCGGTCTCCGCGAACGACCTGGTCGAGGCGTTCGGCGTGAGCGTGATGACGGTGCACCGCGATCTGGACGAGCTCGAGCGGCAGGGCGTGGTCCGCAAGTACCGGGGCGGCGTCAGTGCGCAGCCGACGAGCGTCTTCGAGAGCAACGTGGCGTACCGGCTGAACACCGCGCACGCGGAGAAGAGCGCGATCGCCCGGCACGCCCGGACGCTGATCGAACCCGGGATGTCGGTGATGCTCGACGACTCGACCAGCGCGCTGGCGCTGGTGGACCTGATCGAGGACATCACGCCGTTGACCGTCGCAACGAACTTCCTGCCCGCGATCACCCGGCTGTCGCAGTTGCGCGACATCACGCTGCTGGCGCTCGGCGGGATCTACTCCGCGACCCACGACTCGTTCGGCGGGATGCCGTGCGCGGAAGCCGTCGAGGCGCTGCACACCGACCTGCTGTTCTGCTCGGTCTCCGCGGTGTCGCCGACGCACGCGTTCCACCAGGAGGAAGAGATCGTCCTGGTGAAGCGGGCGATGCTGCGCTCGGCCCGGACCAAGGTGCTGCTCGTCGACCACGGCAAGCTGCAGCGCACCGCGCTGCACCGGCTCGCGCCGCTGACCGACTTCGACATCGTGATCGTCGACGAGAAGGCACCGAAGGACCTGATCGACGCGGTCCGCGAGCACGGTGCGACCGTCGAGGTCGCCGAACTATAAGCGCTTCACCTCAGGGGGAGCGGCAAGGAGGGCATATGGACGTCGGCGTCGACGTAGGCACCACAGTGACAAAGGCCGTCGCGTTCGACGCCGCCGGGCGTCCGCTCGCCGTGGCCTCCCGGCCGACCAGGCTCCTGCGCAACGGTCCTGGGCGGTTCGAGCACGAGACGCAAGAGGTCGTTGCCTCGGTCAACGAGGTGGTGCGGGAACTGGCGGCAACGGTAGGCACGCACCCGGACGTGCTCGCGATCACCGCGCAGGGCGACGGTCTCTGGCTGGTGGACGACGCCGGTACGCCGGTCCGCCCGGCGATCTCCTGGCTGGACGCGCGGAGCAGCCCGATTCTCGAGCGGTGGACCGCGGAGGGCGTCGCGGAACACGTGTTCCGGCGTTCCGGAAACCGGATGTTCCCGGGGGCGTCCGGCCCGTTGCTCGCCGCGGTGCTTGCCGAGGAACCGGCGGTGATCGAGGCGGCGGGTACGGCGGCGTACTGCAAGGACGTGGTGATGCAGGCGTTGACCGGTGTCCGGGCGACGGATGTTTCCGATGCCTCCGCACCTTTCCTCGATCCCAGGACCGGGCTGTACGACGATGAAGCGCTGGCTGCCACAGGACTGTCTGGGCTGCGGCAGCTGCTCGCGCCCGTTGCCCCCGATGGCCCGGTTGGCGAGCTGCGCGACGACTCGACCGGAATGGCCCCCGGAACGCGAGTTTCCGCCGGTCCGTACGACCTGCCGGCTGCGGCAGCCGGTGCCGGTGTGATCGAACCAGGCGATGCGTTGCTGACCGTCGGTACGACGCTGGCCTGCCAGGTCGTCACCCGCGACCTCCCGGTCGACGGCGAGCCGGCCGGCCTGTTCCTCGGCACCTGGACGCCCGGCGTCTGGCTCCGCGCGATGCCGGCCATGGTCGGTACGGCGGCTCTGGACCGCGTCCTCGCACTCGTTGGCGTCACCACCGACCAGCTCCCGTCGCTGCTCGCCGACAGTGCACCCGGTGCCGCCGGAGTGACAGTCCTGCCGTACCTGTCGGAGGCCGGCGAACGCGCACCGTTCGTCGACACCCGCGCCCGCGGCACGATCGACGGCGTCTCGTTGTCGACGACGACGGCCGACCTGGTCCGCGCGACCTGCGAGGGCATCGCGTACGCCGCCCGCCACTGCCTCGAAGCAGCCGGCTGGGCCGGGCGCGTCACGGTCTGCGGCGGTGGCGCCCGGAGCAGCGAATGGACCCAGATCCTCGCGGACGTACTGAACGCCCCGCTGCACACCGCCGAGGCCGAGCAGGTCGCGGCCCGCGGTGCGGTGATCTGTGCCCGACGCGCAGCCGACGCCGACAGCGCCGGAGCGGAATGGATCGCCGAGACCCGCCAGGTCGACCCCGATCCGGCCCGCGCCACGTTCTACGCCGACGGCTACGCCCACTACCTACGCCGAATCGAGGCGGCCCGCCCACGCTGGTCCGACCCAGCACCCACTTTCCCAGGAGATCGATGAGAACCGTCAAGACGCTGCTCGCCGGCGACCACTTCGTGCGGAACGAGCTGCTCGCCGCTGCGTTGGAGGCGATTCCCGACGTCGCGTTCGAGTTTCGTGAGGTGACGTTGCCCTGGCCGTTGACGCCGTACGGGCGGGTCGCCGAGGTGGACGAAGCGAGCGACGCCGAGGACCAGCTGATCGAGGCGCTGGCCGGGGTCGAGCTCGCGGTCACACAGATGGGCCCGTTCACCGAGCGGGTACTGGACGCCGCGCCCGACCTGCGCTACCTGGTCGTGTGCCGGGGCGGGCCGGTCAATGTGAACGTGGCCGCGGCGGCCGATCGGGGGATCGCCGTGGCTTCGACCCCCGGACGCAACGCGGTCGCAGCCGCGGAACACGCGATCGCGCTGATGATGGGTGCCCTGCGCAACCTTCCGCGCCTGCAACGGACGCTGGAGCAGGGCGAGTGGCGCTCGGACCTCTACGCGTACGAGGAGTGTGGGGTCGAGCTCGACGGGTCGACGGTCGGCCTGGTCGGGTACGGCGCGATCGGCCGCCGGGTCGCCCGCGTCCTGCTCGCGTTCGGCGCCCACGTCCTGGTCGCCGATCCGTACGTCGAACAGGCGCCGGACGGGATCGAACTGGTGGAGCTCGACGAGTTGCTCCGCCGCTCGGACGTGGTGAGCCTGCACGCGCGGCTGACCGAGCAGACCCGCAGCATGATCGGCGCCGCACAGATCGCGTCGATGCCGCGCGGCGCCGTACTGGTGAACACCGCGCGCGGCGGGCTGCTCGACTACGACGCGACCGTGGACGCACTGGAATCGGGGCAGTTGGGCGCGGCCGCGTTCGACGTGTTCCCGTCCGAGCCGCTGCCGACCGGATCGCGCCTGCTGACCGCGCCGAACATCGTGATGACGCCGCACTTGGCCGGCGCGACCCGGCAGACCGCGCACCGGGCCGGTTCGATCGCCGCCGAGGCTGTTGCGGCGTTCCTGTCCGGAAAGGACCCGGTGGGACTGGTCTCCGCGTAAGCGGGGCACAGGACCTGAGCCATGAAACTTGCGACCTCCTCCACCTGGACCGAGCTGCTCCTGCTGCTGATGGCATTCGTGCTGTCGATGGTGATCGGCATCGAGCGCCAGGTGCACCAGAAGAGCGCGGGAATGCGCACCCACACGCTGGTCGGCAGCGGAGCGGCCCTGTTCACGCTGGTGTCCGGGTTCGGGTTCGACTCCGTCCTCGGGACCGACGTGAACCTCGACCCGTCCCGGATCGCGGCCCAGGTCGTGTCCGGCGTCGGCTTCCTCGGCGCCGGTGTGATCTTCATGCGCCGGGACGTGGTCCGCGGGCTCACCACGGCGGCCACCATCTGGATGACCGCCGCGATCGGGATGGCCTGCGGCGCCGGGATGCCGGTGCTGGCGGTCGCGGCCACCGTGCTGCACCTGGTGGCGGTCGGCCCGTTCGCCCGGCTCGGGCGGTTCCTTCCGTCGCCGGATCGCCGCCGCATCGTCACGGTCCGGTACGACGACGGTTCCGGCGTCCTGCGATCGATCTTGGCGACCGCGACGGCGATGGGGTTCGAGGCGTCCGTCCTCGGGACCGAGGTGCATCGCGACGGCGATCGCCCGCAGGTCCGGGCGTCGATGCGGTTCACCGGCCGGCCCCCGTTGCAGGACCTGGTGATCGCGCTCGACGACCTCGACGGGGTGACCGGAGTGCGTTTGCGCAACGACGACGACGATTGAAACCATCAGCTAAGCTGATGATATGCCTGTGTCGGACGCTGCCGCTCATGAGATTCGTACCAGCCTGTTCCGCTTGGTGCGCCGGTTGCGGCAGGAGCGTCCCGAGGGTGAGCTGAGCTATTCGCAGCTCAACGCACTCGGCTGGCTGGAGCGCGAGGGTCCGATGACCAACGCCGAGCTGGCCGCCGCCGAGCGCGTCACCCCGCAGACCATGATGCGCGCAACCACGGAGCTGGTCGGCTCCGGTTTGATCAGCCGTGCTGATAACCCGAACGATCGACGCCAGGTTCTGCTGAAGATCACCACGAGCGGCGCCACCCTCGTACGCGACGATCGTCGCCGCCGGGACACCTTTCTGGCCAAGGCGATGGACGCGACCCTCACGCCCACCGAGCAGGACCTGCTGCACCTCGCCGCCCGCCTCATGAACAAGCTCTCCGAGGTGCCGCCGGCATGACCAAGGTTGCCGAGGAGGAGGTCGGCGAGCAGGCGGGGTTGCCATCGCGGTACGCCGCTTCTGTGGGGCTCGGCACGCTCCTGCAGCCGCTGAACTCGTCGATGATCGCCGTCGCGCTGGTGGCGATCGGCGCGGACTTCCACGCGGGGACCGAGACGCAATGGCTGGTCTCCGGGCTGTACCTCGCGACCGCGGTCTCGGCGCCGACGGCCGGCCGCCTGGCGGACCTGCTCGGTGCGCGGCGCGTGTTCCTCGCCGGCCTCGTACTGGTGGCTGTCGTGTCCGCGCTGGCCCCGTTGTCGCCGAGCCTCGGCTGGCTGATCGCGGCCCGGGTCCTGCTCGGCATCGGCACCGGCACCCAGTTCCCGTCCGGCGTGGCGATGATCCGCCGGATCGCCGACCGCCGGAAGGCCTCCGCGGTCGGCGCCCTCGGGCTGCTGTCGGTCTTCGCGCAGACGTCCGCGGCGCTCGGCCCGAGCGTCGGCGGGTTCCTCGTCGGTACGTTCGACTGGCAGGCGATCTTCCTCGTCAACCTCCCGGTCGCAGCGATCGCGGGCATCGCTGTACTGCGCCTGGTCCCCAAGGATCCACCGCGGCCGGCCGACGACGACCGCAAGGTGTGGCGCGAGATCGACCTGGCCGGGCTGGTCCTCTTCACGCTCGCGATGACCGCGCTGATGCTCGTCCTGCTGTCGCTCACCACCCACCCGACCTGGTGGTTGCTCGGGGCAGCGATCCCGATCACGGTCGTCTTCATCGTCTGGGAGCGTCGCTCCAGTACACCGTTCGTCGACGTACGGTTGCTCGCCCGCAGCGCGCCGCTCTCGCTCGGGTACCTGCGCACGATGCTCACGTACGTTGCCTTCTACGCGATCTTCTACGGTCTTCCCGGCTGGCTGGAGCAGGCCCGCGGCCTCGACCCCACCAAGGTCGGGCTGGTCGTCCTGCCGATCGCCACGCTCGGAGCGATCACGGTCGCGATCGCGACCCGCCTCGCCCGTCGTCACGGCCCTCGGTTGCTGCTCGTGATCGGCTCGGCGGGTCTGCTGGTCGGCGGCGCTGCGCTGGCGTTCGGAGTGCATGCCGGTACGCCGATCATCGTGCTGGTGCTGATCAGTGCGATCCTCGGCGTACCCAACGGATTCAACGGCCTGGGCAACCAACTGGCGGTCTATCGCGCGGCGCCGCCCGAGGTCGCCGGCGCTGCTGCGGGGCTGTTCCGGACGTCTCAGTACGTCGGCGCGAATCTTGCTGCGGCGGCGATCGCGCTGGTGTTCGCCGGTCCGGCAACGGATGGCGGCCTGCACCGGCTCGGACTGCTGGTCGGCGGGATTGCAACGATTCTGCTCCTGGATGTGATCTTCGTGAGAAAATCACAATGATTCTCTATACGTAACCATCGTTCGGTGATAATTTCACCGGCATGCCCACCGCTCCGAACCCTGTTGACCTCCGCGAACTGGCCGTCCGGCTGGCGATCGCGGCGGGCGAGGAATTGCTGGCGCGGCAGCAGAGTCTGTCGATCGATGCGGCCGGTGTCGAGACCAAGAGCTCCGCGAGCGACCCGGTCAGTGCTGCCGACCGCGCCTCCGAGAAGCTGATCGTCGACGGTCTCACCGCGGACCGCCCCGATGACGGCCTGCTCGGCGAAGAGGGCGCCTCCCGTCCGTCGGCCAGCGGGCTCACGTGGGTGATCGACCCGCTCGACGGCACGGTCAACTACCTCTACGGCCGCCCCGACTGGAGCGTCTCGATCGCCGTCGAGGACGAGAACGGCGCCCTTGCCGGCGTCGTCCACCAGCCCCGCACCGGTACAACCTGGTCCGCCGTCCGCGGCGCCGGCGCGACGCGATCCGCCGTGCAGGGCGTCGGCGCCGCGCGTGCTGACGTACCGCTCGGACCGTTGCGGGCGACCGCATTGGCGACGGCTCTGGTGAGTACGGGCTTCTCGTACCTTCCGGACCGGCGCGCGGAGCAGGCCGCGCTCCTGCAAGACTTGCTTCCCGCGGTGCGTGACATCCGCCGCGGTGGATCGGCCGCGCTCGACCTGTGCTCGGTCGCCGACGGCACGGCAGATGCGTACTACGAGCACGTCATCCAGCCGTGGGACGTCGCCGCCGGTGCGCTGATCGCCGCCGAGGCGGGCGCCACCGTCGTCCGCGCATTCCCCCAAGGCATCCTGGCCGCTGCCCCGTCAGTGGCCGACCCGCTTCTCGAGCTACTCACCAGGAGGTCGGTGTGACGGTTACGGACCTACCGGCCCGGACGCATCCGGACGAACGAACAATTGCTACCGGCAACGATCAGCGGAAACGCCGGCGACGGCGCGAGTACGGGCTGTTCGCGTTGCTGGTCGCGCCGAACCTGATCGTGATCGCGGTCTTCGCGTACTGGCCGATCATCTACAACGCGTTCCTCAGTCTGACCGACTGGAACATGATCGCCGCCCGCCCGAAGTTCATTGGCCTGGCCAACTACGGCCGGACGCTGACCGACCCGGCGTTCCACAAGACGGTGTGGATCACGGTCGTGTTCACCGGGCTGATCGTGGCCGGCAGTCTGGTCATCGGGCTCGCGCTGGCGTTCCTGTTCAACCTGCCGCTGAAGGGCCGCGGCGCGGTTCGTACGATCGCGTTCGCACCGCACGTACTCTCCGGTGCCGCCGTCGCGACCATCTGGGCGTTCATCTTCGACCCCGGCTACGGCCTGATGCGGGCGCTGATCGAGCCATTCGGCGCCGAGCCGCCGGACTGGATGAACAGCTCCGACTGGGCGCTGCCCGGACTCGTCATCGTCTACCTGTGGAAGAACGTCGGCTTCGCCGCGCTGATCTACCTGGCCGGCCTGCAGGGCCTGCCGAAGGATCTCGACGAGGCGGCCGCGATCGACGGCGCGTCCACCTGGACGCGGTTCCGCGCGATCAAGCTGCCGTTGCTTGCCCCGATCACCTTCTTCCTGCTGATCACCACCGTGATCGGTACCTTCCAGGCGTTCGACGTGATCGCGGTGATGACCGGTGGTGGCCCTGGTGATGCCACCACCACGCTCAGCTGGTCGATCTACAACGAAGGCTTCCAGGCGTTCAACGCGGGCCGCGCGGCGACGCTGTCGATCATCATGTTCGCCATCCTGCTCGTCGTCACCGCCGTGCAGGCCCGGGTGATGGAGAGGCGGGTGCACTACCGATGAAGACACGTGCGATCCAGTACGTCGTACTGGTCGGGGTGGCGGCCGTGTTCCTCGGCCCCCTGTACTGGCTGATCTCCACGACGATCAAGTCCCCGACCGAGATCTACAGCTGGCCGCCGGTCTGGTGGCCGGACCACCTGAGCTGGGACAACTTCAAGCTCGCGTGGGAGGCTGCGCCGTTCGACCGCTTCTTCCTGAACTCCACCATCACGACGGTCCTCGGGACGCTGCTCAAGGTCGTGAACGCGGTGCTGACTGCGTACGCGTTCGCCTTCCTGCGCTTCCCGTTCAAGAAGGTGCTGTTCTTCGGGGTGCTCGGCGCGATGATGGTGCCGGGACACGTGACCCTGCTGCCGAACTACCTGACCGTCGCGTCGCTCGGCTGGATCAACACCTACGCCGGCCTGATCATCCCGGGCATCGGCTCGGCGTTCGCGACCTTCCTGATGCGGCAGCACTTCCTCACCCTGCCGACCGAGGTGACCGACGCCGCCGCAGTCGACGGTGCCGGGCATCTGCGAACGCTCTGGCGAGTGGTGCTGCCGATGTCACGGCCGATGCTGATCACCGTCGTGGTGATCACCGCGGTGGAGGAGTGGAACAGCTTCGTCTGGCCGCTGATCGTCACCAACTCCGCTTCGATGCGAACCCTTCCGATCGGCCTGCTGATCCTGAAGACCGAGGAAGGCGTGGCGAGCTGGGGGACCATCATGGCGGCGACGCTGATGGTGCTGGCGCCGATGCTGGTGATCTTCCTGATCGCCCAGCGCTACATCGTCGGCGGCCTCACCCAAGGAGCGTTGAAGGGATGACGATGAAGCGCAGGATGTTCCTTGGGGTGGCGGCTGGTGCGTCTCTGGCCGGTTGCGGTTACCGGTCGATCGACGCGGTGTACTCGCAGCCGCCCGGCTCGGTGCCGAAGAAGTACGGCAATCGGGTACGGGTCGTGTTCTGGACCTCGTACGGCGGGGCCAACGGCAAGGCCGTCGACAAACTCGTTGGCAAGTTCAACGATTCGCAGGACGACGTGTTCGTCGAGGTGCAGTTCCAGGGCAGCTACGACGACGTCGCCCAGAAGGTCGCCGCGGCGCTGGTCGCGAAGCAGGCGCCGGATCTCGCGATCCTGTCCGACGTGACCTGGGAACGGTTCTTCCTGAACGAGGCGCTCGAGCCGCTGAACGCGTATTTTACCGACGGGTTCGGGCCGGCCGTGTTCCAGAAGAAGCTGTTCGGCGAGTACGTCGTGAAGGGACAGAGCTGGGCGGTCCCGTTCGCCCGGAGTACGCCGATCCTGTACTACAACAAGGACGCCTTCAAGAAGGCCGGCCTGCCGGACCGGGCGCCGCGGACCTGGAGCGAGCTGCGCTCGTGGGGCCCGGAGCTGTCCAAGGTGCAGGCCGGTGGGCGGTCGATGCGGACGCTGGCGTTCGCGAAGATCGACGGCGACTGGCAGTTCCAGGGCAACGTCTGGCAGTTCGGTGGTGCGTACTCGAAGGGCCTCGACGTCACGATCGACGAGGCCGGTGCGGTCGCGGCCGGCGAGTGGCAGCGGCGGATGGTGCACGACGACAAGCTCGCGTACATGGCACACAGCCCGAGTACCGACTTCGCGAACGGGCTGGTCGCGATGATGCAGGAGTCGACCGGTGGTCTGAAGAGCATGACGACCAAGGCGAAGTTCCCGGTCGGCGTCGGCTTCATCCCGTCCGAGGTCGCGTCCGGGATCGCGACCGGTGGCGGCGGGATCGGGATGATGCGCAACATCACCACCGAACGCAAGCAGGCCGCGGCGACGTTCCTCGAGTTCCTCGCCGAGCCGGAGAACTCGGCGTTCTGGACCACCCAGACCGGGTACTTGCCGGTCGTCGACGCGGCCCAGGACAATCCGGACCTGAAGAAGCTGATCGCCGACAACCCGAACTTCGGCGTCGCGATCGCACAGCTCGCGATCGCCCGCCAGCAGGACGCCATCCGGCTGTACGGGCGGAACGCGAACGTCGAGATCTACACCGGGCTGCAGCAGATCTACTCCGACAACACCCAGCCCAAGAAGGTCTTCGCCGCCGTCGCCAAACGTCTGGACGCGATCGGCGACGAGGTCAAGCGCCTGTACGAGGAGAAGGTTCTGTGACCACGATCATCACCGGCCACCGAGGCGCGGTCGGCGCCGAGCCGGAGAACACGTTGCGATCGTTCCGCCGGGCGGTCGCGGACGGGTGCGACGAGATCGAGCTCGACCTGCGGGTGAGTGCGGACGGCGAGCTCGTGATCATGCACGACGCGACCGTCGACCGGACGACGTCGGGGTCGGGCGAGGTCGCCGCGCTGACGCTCGCCGAACTGCGCGCCCTCGACGCCGGCCTCGGCGAACACATCCCGACCTGGGCGGAGACCGTCGCCGCGATCGACATCCGCATCCAGGCGGAGGTGAAGGCGGAGGCCGCCGTACCGCTCCTCGCGCAATCACTCAAGGCCGACCCGGCGCTCGCGGCGCGCACGCTGGTCACGTCGTTCCACCCCGAGATCCTGCTCGCGATCCGCGAACTGTTCCCGGAGGTCGAGACCGGCCACATCTTCGGCCGCACGCCGGAGGTTGCCGAAGTCATCACCCGCACCCGCGCCGCCGGCGCCACCTGGTCCCTCTGCGGCCTGGCCGGCCTCACCCCGGACGCCGTAGCCGAGCTCCACGCCGCCGGCCTCAAGGTCACAGCCTGGCCCATCCCCGACCCAGCCGCCCTAGCCCAAGCCACCGCCCTGGGCGTCGACGGAATCACCACAGACAACCCCCACCTACTCAACCCGCCGACCTAGCGGACCCCCAGGCCATCACAATCCGCACCTACCGAGCCCGTCGCGCCTGCGGATCGAGCCACTCGCCGATTGTGATGGCCTGGCGACCCGCCCCACCACCGAGCCCGCCGCTCCCAACGCACCCGCCCCCACCCCACCCGCTGGCGGGGGCGGCGCTTGTCACATGTTCCAACGTCTGAATTTGTTCTTCCGTAGAACATAAATGTGTGATCGACTACTCCGCATGGGAATCAGCATCGGTGTGGTCGGGGCGGGGCAGTTCGCTCCGTCGTTCCTGCGGTTGTGGTCGGCGCACCCGGACGTGTCCGAGGTGCGGCTGACCGACGTCGTCCCGGAGCGGACGGCGGAGATGGCCGCGAAGCAGGGCATCACGGTGACGCACACGTCGTTCGAGGAGATGCTCGAGTCGGACGTGCAGGCGGTCGCGATCTTCACACAGCGCTGGCTGCACGGGGAGATGGCGATCAAGGCGCTCGAGGCCGGCAAGCACGTGTACTCCACGGTCCCGATGGCAATCCAGGCGGACCAGATCGCCCGCATCATCGAGCTGGTCAAGGAGACCGGCCTCACCTACATGATGGGTGAGACCAGCTTCTACTACCCGTCGTCGGTCTACTGCCGGCAGAAGCTCGCCGACGGCGCATTCGGCCGGGTGTTCTACTCCGAGGGCGACTACGTCCACGACATGGACCTCGGGTTCTACGCCGCGTACCAGTACTCCGGTGGCGAGGACTGGAAGAAGACCGCGTCCTTCCCGCCGCTGCTCTACCCGACGCATGCGGTCGGCAACGTTCTCTCGGTGACCGGTCAGCACGCCACCCACGTGTCGGCGATCGGCGTCAAGGACGACCGCGGTGACGGCGTCTTCGACAAGGAGATCAGCCAGTTCGACAACGACTTCTCGAACGCGACGGCGCTGTTCAAGCTCGCCGACGGCAGCATCATGCGGACCAACGAGATGCGCCGCGTCGGCTACCCGTCGCACATCCGGGAGTCGCGGCTTCGGGTGTTCGGCACGGAGGGCAGCTTCGAACAGCTCGCCACCACGACGCTCTGGCAGAACAAGCAAGGCGTCGAGGACGTCAGCAACCTGATGGAGACCAGCGCGAGCGGCTCGCACGACGACGCCGACCTGGCGAACGTCGACCCGGCGCTCCGCGACGCGTTCCGCTCCGGGCTGTCCCCGGTCCACGACCGCAGCCGCCTGCCGGCGGAGTTCGCCGGCCTGCACAACGGCCACGAGGGCTCGCACCACTTCCTCGCCGACGACTTCGTCCGCGCGGTCGCCGACAAGACCCTGCCGCCGATCAACGCCTGGGTCTCCGCCCGCTACACCCTGCCCGGCATCTACGCCCACCAGTCCGCCCTCCAGGGCGGCGTCCAGTTGGAGATCCCCGACCACGGCGACGCTCCTGCCTGAACATAAGAACGGGTAGTGGTCGGCTCCAACGGCGACTCGCCAGGCGTGAGCGCCCGCCGATTCCGGCGGATCAGCCGACCACTACCCGTCCTTAGGTACGCCTCCGGCCGATAGCATCCGGTATGGACCTCTTCGCCGGGATTTCCGTCCGTGACTACGAGACGGCCGTCGCCTGGTACGAGAAGCTGCTCGGCGGACCACCGAGTTTCCTGCCGAACGACGTCGAGGCGGTGTGGGAGCTGGGCGAGCACCAGTACCTGTACATCGAGGTCGTTCCGGAACACGCGGGCCACGCGCAGCACACGTTGTTCGTCGAGGACTTCGACGGTGTGCTGAACGGGATCGCCCAGCGCGGGCTCGAGCCGGTGGTGCGTGAGACGTACGAGAACGGCGTGCGGCATGCGACGTTCCTCGACCCGGACGGGAACGAGGTGTCGTACGGCGGGGCGCCGTTGGAGTGATGTTCAGGTGCGGGACTCTCGGGTCGGGTTGCGGCGTGGCGGCGGTGAACGTAGGAACGTCCTATGACCCTGCGACGCCTGGGCCTGTCTGCCCTCTGTCTGTCCCTGACCCTTGGTGGCACCACTGCGGTCGCCACCCCGCCGACCGAGCACCTGCCCCTCGGTCCGGCCAACCTGACCGAGACCCGTGACACCCGGACGATGCAGCCCGGCGTCACCCTGACCACGATCGTCCGCGGCCAGAGCGACACCAGCGCCGGCTGGACGGTCGAGGTCTCGATCCCGTCCTCGTCGCCGGATCCTGATGCGCCCGCGGCCGCGCTGTCCGACGAGGCCGGCGCCAACAAGGCGGCCGACAAGCTGCGTGCCGCGGGCCTCGAGCCGCGCGTTGAGAACGTGCCGACGCCGCGGCTCGCCGACGCGGGCGGTGACAGTCTCGGGTACCGCGTGCGGCTCGGGCTGTTCGCCACCAAGGCGGAGGCCGACGCGTTGCGGACCAAGGTGATCGCGGCCGGGCTGAACGGTTCGAGTCTCTACACCGGTTGGGACGGCGAGCCCGACGACATCGCCGGATCGACCGGCCCGTGGCACGTCCAGGTGCTGACGATCGACCCGAAGAAGTTCCACGGCACGCTCGACGCGACGTACGGACAAGACATCGAGCAGCGCGAGACGACCAGCACGCTGGCGACCCTGACCGGGGCGACGGCCGCGGTGAACGCCGGCTTCTTCGTCCTCGACCCGAAGTCCGGAGCACCCGGTGATCCGGCCGGCATCGGCGTGTACGACGGACGCCTGGTCAGCGAACCGACCAACGGCCGCCCGGCGCTCGTGCTCGGCCCGCGCGGTACGTCGGTCGACCGCTTCACGTGGCGCGGCGAGGTCCGTGGCGTCGGCAAGCCGCTCCCGCTCGACGGCCTGAACCGGGTTCCCGGCCTGATCCGCAACTGCGGTGGCACCGCCGACGATCTGCCGACCGCGAAGCCGATGCACGACACCACGTGCACCGATCCCGACGAGCTGATCGCGTTCGACGCCTCGTACGCCGCACTCACTCCGAGCGGACCGGGCGCCGAGGTGATCCTCGACCGGCGCGGCATGGTCACCGCGGTACGTACCTCCCGAGGTGGTGCGATTCCCGAGGGCGGCCGCACCGTCCAGGCGATCGGCGCGATGGTCGCGCCGCTGCTCGCCGCCGCCAAGGTCGGGAAGTCGTTGTCGATCCGGTCGACGCTGCTCGACGACCACGGGCGCCCGGTCCCGCTGTCGCGCCGTACGACGATCGTGAACGGCGGACCGGAACTGGTCCGCGACGGCCGCATCCACGCGACCGCCGCCGCGGACGGGATGGTGCAGGACACCCCGAGCTTCTACTACGGCTGGGTGCACAAGCGGAACCCGCGCACGATCGCCGGCGTCGACGACCACGGCCGTACCGTCCTGATCACCGCCGACGGCCGCAACGTGAACAGCCTCGGCCTGTCCATCTCCGAGTCCGCCGCGGTCGCGAAGTCCTTCCATTTGCGCGAAGCGATCAACCTCGACGGCGGCGGCTCCACCACGATGGTTGCCGATGGCACCGTCCTCAACACCCCCTCCGACGCCGCCGGCGAACGCCCGGTAGGCGACGCCCTCGTCATCACCAAGTAGCGCTAGGTCACACCTTGGGTGTGGAGCTGCTCGATCGTGTCGAGAAAGGCGTCGCGGTTCGGGTCCTCCACCCCACGCAGTGCGGCGAGTGCGCAAACCGAAGGCGGTAGATCGGCCAACGGGACGGCGAGTACGCCGGGATGCTGGAAGTGCGCCGCGAACGGCGCGACCGTCGGGTGCACAAGGTTGCCGCGGGCAAGGAGATAGAGAAGCTCGGCGTTGTCGTCGACCTCGGCGTCGACGAACCGGATCTGGCGCCCCGAGGGCGTACGGGCCGGGCAGGTCGCCTCGGCCAGTTCGGGGGAGAGCCCGTACGGACGCCTGACGTCGTGATCCGCGAGGTCCTCGATGCTCAGGACGGCGCGGTCGGCGAGCGGATGGGTCCGGCCGACCATGACGACGCGCTGATCCGCGGCGCTCAGCACCGGACCGATGACGATGTCCGGCTGGTCGAGTGGGAGCCGGGTCACGACCAGGTCCACCTCGCGTCGACGCAGCGGACCGAGACGATCATCGAATCCGGTGGTGCTCAGCTCCACCCTGGCCCCGGCGTACGTCGCCTCGAACCGCTCGATCGCTCGACTCAGGACGTCCACGCCGGAGGCTGCGTTCAGCAGACCCAGCCGGACCACACCGGGACCCGAGCTGCGGAACCTGGCCGTTCGGAGGACGCGATCGACGCCTGCCATTGCCGGGATGAGTTCGGCGTACAGCGTGCGTCCGGCATCGGTCAGCTCGACGACGCGGCTGGTCCGGTGGAAGAGCCGTTGGCCGCCGAGCTTCCGTTCGAGGGCGCTCAGCACCTGGCTGACACGTGAAGTCGTGAGGCCGAGCCGGTCGGCCGTACGTCCGAAATGCCGCTCCTCGGCGAGCACCAGGAACAGTCGCAGGTCGCGCATTTCCACGTCGGGCATCGTTGAGCGAGAGTACACGCTGCCTGCAGCAGTTCGGCGTTGATGACGTCTGCGCCCGCTGCGAGGGTTGGGATCATGAAGGTCGGCGAGAAGATCACAGTGGGCGTGCTGACGCCGCACACGGCCGCGGGCGCCGACGTCGAGTTCCCGGAGTTGGCGCCGGGGTTGGTGCGCGTCGAGACCTCACGAGTCCGCCCCGTCGTTGGCGTCGCCCGGGTGGAGGCTCTCCGCGCCCAGGCGGAAGTTCTCGACGATGCCGCGTCGATCCTCTCGCCTGCCGCAGACGTGCTCGGCATTGCCTCGACGAGCTTGGGGTACGCCGTGGGGTACGCCGCCGAGACCGCACTCGTGGAACGACTTCGCGCTCGTTGGGACGTACCGGTGTGCAGCACCAGCCTGTCGGCGGTAGCGGCCCTACGGCTCCGGCAAGTCCGGAGTGTCAGCCTCGTCCATCCGCCGTGGTTCGGGCAGTCGCTCAACGACCTCGGTGCCGAGTACTTCCGCAGCCAAGGTTTCGAGGTTGTCGAAGCTCGACTGGCGGACCTGCCCGACGACCCGGACAAGATCGAGCCGGCGATGGTCGTCGAGTACGTCGCTCAGCACCTGAGTCCGCGGGCCGATGCCGTGTTCCTAGGCGGGAACGGCTTCCGGGCCGCCCGGGCCGTCCACGCGCTGGAGACCCGGACCCGGCGCCTCGTCCTGGAGGCGAACCAGGTCCTGCTCTGGTCGGTCCTGCGCAGCGCCGGAGCACCGACGGCCCTCGCCGCTTTCGGCACGCTGCTCGCCGTAGACAACCGCACGACGAATGCGAGGTAAGTGAGGCGATCAGTCGCGAACGGCGATTTGGTCCAGGGCGGACCAGGGTAGGACTCGGGCGCTGACTGTCGTGCGGCCTTCGAGTTCTGCTCGGAGGAGGCGGTGGATGCCGTCGAGGATGGTCAGGCGGTTGTCTGGGCGACGTACGACGTCGAGGGGGTGGCGGAGATCCGCGGCGAGCGTGCGGTCGTACTGCGCCTGGTAGGTCAGCGGATCGGCCGCAACCTGATGGGGCGTGACCTTGAATGGTCCGTCGTACGCCCAGAACGGGAGGTCGAGGTGGTGGGCCAACTCGGCCACGGGTAGCTCGATCGTCGGCAGGTCGAGGGCGTGCAGCAGGTCGACGTCCCAGTGGAAGTCGAGGATGTACGCCGTCAGTTCGGGCGGGATCGCCAGCGGAAACGGGCGGCGGGTCATTCGTAGAGGCGGCGCAACCGCAGGGTCATCGAGTTCTCGATGTGGCGGGTCATCGCCGACTCGGCGGCGCGCGGGTCGCCGGAGGTGATCGCCTCGACGAGCATCCGGTGTTCGGTGAGGACCTCGGGGCCGATGTCGCGGTCGTAGTGCAGCCGGAAGATGTGCAGGTGGCAGTGGGTCCGCTCGAAGGCCGAGCGGACCTGCTCGCTCCCGGACAGCGACGCGATCAGCGAGTGGAACCGGTTGTCATGCACGGTCAGCGACTTGTACCCGGCGTAGTCGATCGACGTCGGCTCGACCGCGGTCGCCAGCTCGGCCCGCAGTTGCGCGACGCCGTCGGGGGAGATCAGCTCGGCCGCGCGCCGGGCCGCCCACGGCTCGAGCAGGAGCCGGAACCGGTACAGGTCATCGAACTCCTCGAGCGACAGCAGCGGAGTCGCGCGGTAGCCCTTCAACGGCTCCTTGACCGCCAGCCCCTCGGACTCCAGCCGCGCGAGCGCCTCCCGTACGGGGGTCGACGAGACCTGGAACTCGCGGGCCAGCCCGTCGATCGAGATCCGCGCCTCGGGCCGGATGACGTGGTCCATCAGCATCGTCTTGATGGCCTCGTACACGTCGTCGGCGAGCATCTGCCGCCGGAGCAGCCGCCGATCCACCGGCGCCGCACGCTCGCTCATCAGGTTCTCCGGAATCTGGTCTCGGTCTTGACCCCACCGGTCAGGTTTCGGCAGGGTAACACTGGTAATCATGCATCATGCACGATTTCGGCAGGGTCTAGCTATGGGGAGTCGCGAACGATGGTGAGGTTCGAACAGATCGGCGTGCTACCCGAGCCAGGGGACAACGTCGCGATCGCCTCCGCCCGGCTGGAGGCCGGCACCGAGGTCGAGCTCGGGGGGACCACGGTCACGCTGCCACACACGGTGCTCGAAGGGCACCGCTTCGTGGTCACGCCTGTTGCGAAGGGCGACGCCCTGACCTCGTGGAACACCGCGTTCGCGCGCGCGTCCCGCGATCTGGCCCCGGGCGACTACGTCTGTACGCCGACCAGTCTGGCCGCTGTCACCGCCCGGGGTGTGGAGGGCCTGCCGACCGAGCCGTCCACGACCAACGAGCCCTTGGATCCGTACGAGCTGGACGAGTCCGCGCTGTACTTCGGCGCCCAGGTGACGAGCGTCGAGCAGCCCGGTACGTTCCTCGGCTACCCGCGCGAGCAGGGACCGGCCGGCACGCGGAACCACGTCGTCCTGCTGGCGACGAGCTCGCGCAGCAGCGGGTTCGTCACCGAGCTCGCGCGGCGCTTCGACGGTGCAGCCGCGGGTGACGGTGTCGTGCCGGTCGCGCACACCGAGGGTGGCGAGGACGACGTACCGAACAACCTGCACTTCCTGCTCGCGACGCTCGGCGGCTTCACTCTGAACCCGAACGTCGGCGCCGTGCTGATCGTCGACACCGAGGGTGACGTGGTCTCCGGTCAGGCGATCAAGGACTTCCTGGCCGAGCACAACTACCCGTCGATCAAGGTCCCGCACGCGTACTTCACCCGCAGCGCCGGCTTCGAGCACGACCTGACCGCAGCGGGTGCGCTGATCGAGCCGTGGCTGCCGGTGGTGGACGCGCAGCCGCGCGTCGAGGTGCCGCTCGCGGATCTCAAGATCGCCCTGCAGTGCGGCGGAAGTGATGCGTTTTCCGGAATTTCCGCGAACCCGCTGGCCGGCCAGGTCAGCGCGGAAATCATCAGAAACGGCGGTACCGCGGTCCTCGCGGAGACCGACGAACTGATCGGCGCCGAGCCGTACGTGCTGAAGAACGTCCGCGACCTGGCGACCGCGAAACGTTTTCTGGCCACCATCAAGTCGTTCAAGGAACGCGTCGGCTGGCACGGCCACACCGCCGAGGGCAACCCGTCCGGCGGAAACGTGTACCGCGGGCTCTACAACATCGTGCTCAAGTCGATCGGCGCCGCCCGCAAGCTCCCGCGCGAGGTCCGGCTGGATCACGTCATCGACTACGGCGAACCGCTGCCCGGCGACGGATACATCTTCATGGACAGTCCCGGCAACGACCTCGAATCGGTGGCCGGCCAGATCGGCAGCGGCTGCAACCTGATCTTCTTCACCACCGGCAACGGGTCGATCACCAACTTCCCGTTCGTTCCGACGCTGAAGTTCGTCACCACGAGCGCGCGGTACGAGCGGTTGCACGCCGAGATGGACGTCGACGCCGGCAAGTACCTGACCGGTACGTCGATGGCGGACCTGACCGTGGAGACGTTCGACCTCGTCGTCAGGGTGGCATCGGGGGAGAAGAGTGCGGGCGAACGCGCCGGCCACAGCCAGGTGTCGATCTGGCGGAACTGGAAGCAGACCGGTCCGCGGGAAGGCATCTCGATCACCACCGACGGCCGGATGGCGCGCAAGCTCGCCGACCTGCCGATGGAGGACCGCGACGCCCCCCTCGACGGTCTTCCGCACCGCGGCCTGACCTCAGACGGCCGCACCCTCGCCGACCTGCTCAAGGTCGACGATCGGCTGGTCCCTGAGGCCGTCGGCCTGATCCTCCCGACCAGCTTGTGCTCCGGCCAGATCGCCCTGCGGATCGCCGCCCAGGCGGAGCTGGAGAAGTGGGCCGGCCACGCGGTGACCCGGATGGTCGCCCTCCCGCACACCGAGGGCTGCGGCAGCAGCGGCGGCGCGTCCGAGGAGACCTTCGCGCGGATCATGCTCGGCTACCTGCTGCATCCGAACACCCGGATGGCGTTGCTCCTCGAGCACGGCTGCGAGAAGACGCACAACGACTACTTCCGTTCGCGGCTTGTCGAGGCGGGTGCGGATCCGTCGCGCTTCGGCTGGGCGAGCATCCAGGCGGACGGCGGTCTGGATGCGGTCGGTGGCAGGGTCAAGGACTGGTTCAGCAGCTTCGACCTCGCGGACCCGCTGGCGCAGTCCGGTGCTCTCGGCGCGCTCACGATCGGTCTCGAAGCGCGTGGCACGTTCTCCGACGAGACCGCCGAGGCGCTGGCGCTGATCGGCCAGGAGATCGTGGGCTCGGGCGGATCCGTCGTACTGTCGTCGCGTGGCGCACTGCTTGCCCATGACAACTTCCGTACGGCAGCCTTCGGGTCGGCCGACGCGGTCGGGCCGACCGTCGCGCACGGGCAGCGGCTCGCGGCGCCGGGGTGGCACGTGATGCGGATGCCGGGGACAGACTGGATGGAGACCGCGACCGGCTTCGGCGCGACCGGCGTCCAGCAGATCCTCGCGCATGTTGCCGGCGGCACCTTGTCGGCGCAGCGGTTCGTCCCGGTGGTCGAGTTCAGCAACGATCCGGAGACAGTGGCGACGTACGGCGACGACCTGGACGCCGTGGCCACAGGTGCCGCGGCCGAGCAGGCCCGGATCGGGCTGGACACGATCGCCGCTGTCGCCGGCCGCCGGCTCGTGCCGAAGGCGGTTGCCTCCGGCAACATAGGTTTCCAGATCACCCGTGGTCTGCTCGGAACATCGATGTGAGAGGTCTGTCCATGCACCTGGTCCGTTATCTGTCCCCGGTCGACGGCCGTCCGGCCGCTGGTGTCCGCACCGGCGGCACGGTCGCTCAACTCGAAGGGGTGAACAGCTTCGCCGAGCTGCTCCGGCTGCCGCTCGCGGAGCTGAAGGCGGCGACCGCCAAGGTCGGCGGCGAGCTGCCGGCCGAGGGGCTGAAGTTCCTGCCGCCGCTCGACGGGCGCGGTGAGGTGTGGTGCGCGGGCGTGACGTACGAGCGTTCGCGCGGTGCCCGGATGGAGGAGAGCACCGAGCAGTCGGTGTACGACAAGATCTACACCGCCGACCGCCCCGAGCTGTTCCAGAAGGCCCCGGCCTGGCGCGTGGTTGTGGACGGCGAGCCGGTCGGCATCCGCTCCGACTCCGGTCATGACGTCCCCGAGCCGGAGCTGGCGGTCGTTGCCAACAGCCACGGTGAGATCGTCGGCTTCACGATCTGCAACGACATGAGCTCGCGCTCGATCGAGGGCGTGAACCCGCTGTACGTCCCGCAGGCGAAGCTGTTCGCGGGCGGTTGTGCACTCGCGTCCGGGATCCGCCCGGTCTGGGAGGTTCCGAACCCGAAGGCCCTCGGGATCAGCGTGGTCATCACACGTGCCGGCGCCGAGGTGTTCAGCGGCACGACGTCCACCGAGAAGCTCGTCCGGGAGCTGCAGGACCTCATCGACGTACTGTTCCTGCCGAACGACTTCCCCGACGGCGTGATCCTCGCGACCGGCACCGGAATCGTCCCGGAGCTCGACTTCGCGCTCGCCGAGGGTGACGTCATCACGATCACCATCGACGAGCTCGGCACGCTCACCAACACCGTCGCCACCGGCCGCGAACCGTTCGAGTTCCTGGCCACCGACAACCTGGAAGGAATCCGATGACCCCGGGCACCGACCACACGCCAGCCACCGGAGCGGCATCCGCCCCAGCAAGCATCGGCGACACGTCCCCCGCTCAGCTGGAGCAGGCGCTTGCCGCAGCCGCGGCTGCCGCACCCGCCTTCGGTTCCTCGGAGCCCGCCGTGCGGGCCGGGTGGATTCGTGCGGTTGCTGATGCGCTCGACGCCGCCTCCGGGGAATTGGTTCCGATCGCGATGCGGGAGTCGTCGCTGCCCGAAGCGCGCCTGACCGGTGAGGTCGCGCGGAGTACGGGGCAGCTCCGGATGTTTGCCGACGTACTCGAAGAGGGTTCGCTCCTCGAGGTCATCATCGACACCAACGATCCGCAGGCGAAGCCGGTCCCGCGGCCGGATCTGCGCCGCGTCCTCGTACCGCTCGGTCCCGTCCTGGTGTTTGCCGCCAGCAACTTCCCCTTCGCGTTCAGCGTCCCGGGCGGCGACACCGCGTCCGCGCTCGCCGCCGGCTGCCCGGTGATCGTCAAGGCGCATCCGGGCCACCCGGAGCTGTCCGCGCGGACCGCCGAGGTCATGGTCGAGGCACTGAAGGCGGCCGGTGCGCCGGACGGGACGTTCGGTCTGATCACCGGCTTCGACGTCGGCGTCACCGCGCTGAAGGACCCGCGGATCACCGCCGCCGGCTTCACCGGTTCGGTCCCGGCCGGCAAGGCGCTGCACGAGATCGCGGTCACCCGGCCGGAGCCGATCCCGTTCTACGGCGAGCTCGGCAGCCTGAACCCGGTGTTCGTCACGCAGGCCGCGATCGATGCCCGCGGCAAGGACATTGCCAGTGGGTACGTCGGTTCGTTCACGCTCGGCGCCGGACAGTTCTGCACCAAGCCCGGCCTGTTGTTCCTGCCGACCGGCCACGGGCTGCAGGATCAGCTCGTCGACGCGGTCGGCGGCGTAACGCAGGCTCCGATGCTGAACGATCGCATCGAGGGTGGCTTCACGTCCGGCCTCGACCGCCTGCAGAAGGTCGACGGCCTGCGCGTCTGGTCGACAGCCGGCGACGCCGGGACGCCCGGCCCAACGCTGCTCCAGACCACCGTGCCGGAGCTGATCGCCCGCCGCGACGAGATCCTCGAAGAGTGCTTCGGTCCCGTCTCCATCATCGTGGAGTACGACGGCATCGAAGAGCTCAAGCAGGCGCTCGAAGCGTTCGACGGCAACCTCACGGCGACACTGCACGCGGAGGACTCCGATGCCGAGCTCGCTCGTGAACTCCTCCCGCTGCTCACAGCGCGCGCCGGACGCGTGCTGTGGAACGGCTGGCCGACCGGCGTCGCCGTGTCCTGGGCGCAGCATCACGGCGGCCCGTTCCCGTCGACGGTGGGATCGATCCACACCAGCGTCGGCGTCACCGCGGCCCGCCGCTTCCAGCGCCCGGTCGCGTACCAGGACGCGCCTGACGTAGTGCTCCCCGACGTACTGAAGGACTCCAACCCGGCCGGGATCACCCGCCGGGTGAACGGAACCGTGACCACAGGTGAGGTGACGCGATGACGGACGAACCGACCGTTGACGAACCGGATCAGCCCATCGGCCGACGCAGCTTCGACCACTGGTTCGGGGAGAAGGGGCGCAACGGGTTCATCCACCGCTCGTGGATGAAGTCGCAGGGCTTCTCCGAGGAGGCGTTCGACGGACGCCCGGTGATCGGGATCTGCAACACCTGGTCCGAGCTCACCCCGTGCAACGCGCACCTGCGCCGGCTGGCCGAGTCGGTCAAGCGCGGCGTCTGGCAGGCCGGCGGATTCCCGCTGGAGTTCCCGGTGATGTCGCTCGGCGAGACGCTGCTGCGGCCGACCGCGATGCTGTTCCGCAACCTGCTCAGCATGGACGTCGAGGAGTCACTGCGCGGCAACCCGCTGGACGGTGTGGTGCTGCTGACCGGGTGCGACAAGACCACGCCCGGCTCGATCATGGGCGCGGCCAGCGTCGACCTGCCGACGATCGTCGTCACCGGCGGTCCGATGTTGAACGGTAAATTCCGCGGCTGCGACATCGGCTCCGGTACGGCCGTGTGGCGCTTCACGCAGGACCTGAACGCCGGGCGGATGTCCGCCGACGACTTCGCCGCGGCCGAGGCCGGGCAGTCCCGCAGCAACGGGCACTGCATGACCATGGGCACTGCCTCCACGATGGCCTGCATGGCGGAGGCACTCGGCCTGCAGCTGACCGGTTCCGCCGCGATCCCCGCGGTGGATTCCCGTCGGTACGTCGTCGCGCAGAAGTCCGGGCAGCGGATCGTCGAGATGGTCAAGGAAGACCTGAAGATCAGCGACATCCTGACCCGGGACGCGTTCGCGAACGCGGTCCGCGCGAACGCCGCGATCGGCGGCTCGACGAACTTCGTCATCCACCTGCTCGCGATCGCCGGCCGGATCGGCGTCGACGTGACGCTCGACGACATCGACGAGTGGGCGCGGGGCGTGCCGTGGCTCGTCGACCTGCAGCCGTCCGGCAAGTACCTGATGGAGGACTTCTACTACGCCGGCGGCCTGCCCGCCGTACTGAAGGAGATCCTGCCACTGCTCAAGACCGAGGCGATCACCGTCACCGGCAAGACCATCGGCGAGAACGTCGCGAACGCGGAACGGATCGAGGCGACGTACCCCGGCGCCCCGGCCGGCAGCGAGACGTACGCGGTGATCCGCCCGGTCGGCGATCCGCTCGGCAGCGGCGCCGGAACGGCCGTACTGAAGGGGAATCTGGCGCCGGACGGTGCGGTCATCAAGCAGTCGGCCGCGTCCGAGCGGCTGTCGCGGCACCGGGGCAAGGCGTTGGTGTTCAGCAGCATCGAGGAGTACGACAAGGCGGTCGAGGATCCGGATCTCGACGTCGACGAGGACACCGTGCTCGTGCTGCAGAACGCTGGTCCTCGTGGGTATCCGGGGATGCCCGAGGTCGGCAACATGACGATCCCGCGGAAGCTCGCCGAGATCGGCGTGGACGACATGGTGCGGATCTCGGACGCGCGGATGAGTGGTACGGCGTACGGCACCGTGGTGCTGCACGTCACGCCGGAGGCGGCTGTGGGCGGGCCGTTGGCGCTGGTACGGACCGGGGACTGGATCGAGCTGGACGTACCGGCGCGGCGGCTGCACCTCGACGTACCGGACGAGGAACTGGAGAAGCGCCGGGCCGACTGGCAGCCACCCACACCCCCGACCGACCGCGGCTGGGCCCGCCTCTACGTCGACCACGTAACCCAAGCCAACAAGGGCTGCGACCTCGACTTCCTGGTAGGCCGAACCGGCTCCACCGTAGCCCGTCAGAGCCACTGATGAACTGGGGACCTTTCGAGGCCGTCCGGGGGTTGCGCCCGGACGGCCAGCTCCCGCAGGTGACTCCGGTTCGGCGGATCCTCTCGGATCTGCCGTCCTCGGCGGATGTGTACGGCGACGCGCGCACCGCTCTCGAACCGCTGCGAGAGCGGATCCAACCCGGCGCTCGGATCGCGGTCACAGCGGGCAGCCGCGGCATCCACGACCTCGTACCAGTGGTCAAAGCAGCCGTGGACTGGCTCCGGGACGCCGGCGCATCACCGTTCGTCACACCGGCAATGGGATCGCACGGCGGCGCAACCGCCGACGGCCAGCGCGAGATGCTCGAGGGCCTCGGCATCACCTCAGAATCCGTTGGCTGCCCCATCGAAGCAACGATGGAAACGGTGCTCGTCGGCACCCTGCCCGACGGCACCGAGGTCCATCACGACGCGATCACCACCAAGGCGGACGGCGTCCTCCTGGTGAACCGCGTCAAGCAGCACACCGACTTCCACGGCCCGATCGAGAGCGGCATCGCCAAGATCCTCGCGATCGGCCTCGGCAACCATCGCGGCGCGGCCTCCCTGCATGCCGGCGGCATCCCGTCGCTCGGCGGCAACATCGAGGCCGCCGCCAAGATGATCGTTGCACAAGGCAAAATCCTCGGCGGCCTCGCGATCTTGGAGAACGCCCTCGAACAAACCGCCGCCGTCGAGTTCCTCGAACCCGACGGCATCGCAGGCCCGGCCGAGAACGCCTTGCTGCAAAGGGCATCCAGCCTGCTGGGCCGCCTGCCGTTCGACGAACTCGACGTGCTGGTGATCGACGAGCTCGGCAAGGACAAGTCCGGCGCCGGCATGGACACCAACGTCATCGGCCGCTGCTGGGTGCACGGGATTCCCGAGTTCGAGTCGCCGAACATCGCCGCGATCAGCGTGCACTCGCTGTCGCCGGCCTCGCACGGGAACGCGTCCGGCCTCGGTCTGGCCGACGTCGTCCCGGCGCGTCTGCTCGAGCAGATCGACCTGCGGGCGAGTTACGTGAACGCGCTGACCTCCGGCGCGGGCGGTGCGCGCCGTTCGCGATTGCCGATGGTGATGGAGGACGACGAGGCTGCCGTACTGGCAGCGGTGACGATGTGCGGACGACGGCATTGGTCCGAGCTCCGGCTGGCCCGGATCAAGGACACGCTGTCGCCGAACGAGCTGATGGTGACACCGGCCCTGCTGACCGAGGCGGCCGAACGATTCGACCTGGAGATCACCGGTACGGCGCGGAGCCTGACGTCGGCCGGCCGACTCGGACCTTGGAGCGACAGATGAACCTTCGCGAAGCACGTGCCCTGCTCGCCGACCGCGGCTTCCGGCCGGGGGACACGTCGGCGAAGACCTTCCCGGACGGCTCGCCGTACAAGGTGGAGATCCCGTCCTGCGAGGGCCCGCGGGTGATGACCGCTGTCATGGAGGAGGCCGCCGCACGTGGGGTGAAGGTCGACCGGGTGTCGCAGGGCAGCGGCGTGATGATGCTGACCGACAGCGAGATCGAGGAGATGCTGTCGCTCGGCACAGCGTCCGGTGTCGAGGTCTGCCTCTTCCTCGGGCCGCGTGGATCGTGGGACATCGGTGGTCAGGCCAAGGTTTCGGCCGCTGTCGGTGGCGTTGCTCGCGGCAACGAGCAGGTCGCGGCGTCGTTGTGCGATGCGTTCCGCGCGGTCGAGCTCGGCGTACGGAGCCTGCTGGTCGGCGACATCGGCGTACTGGAGATCCTTGGCCAGCTGAAGATCGAGGGCGAGCTGCCGGCGGATCTGGTACTGAAGACATCGGTGCTGATGCCGTTGCCCAACGCACCGACCGCCCGACTGTACGAGCGCCTCGGGGCAACCAGTCTGAACGTTTCGACCGACCTGCCGGTGCCCTTGCTCGCAGAGATTCGGTCGGTGACGACGGTGCCGATCGACATGTACATCGAGGTTCCCGACGACCAGGGCGGTCACGTCCGCTTCTATGAAGTACCGGAGATCGTGCGCCTTGCGGCACCGGTGTATTTGAAGATGGGGCTGCGGAACGCTCCGAACATCTACCCGGTCGGCGCCCACCTCGCCGGTACGGCGGAAGCTCTCGGGCGTGAACGGGTCCGCCGCGCCGAGCTGATCCTCCGGTTGCTCGCGGAGCAAGATGAAGGATGAGCTGGTAGACCGGCTCCGGTCGGTCCTCGACGACGTTGTCGACGATCCGGACGTCCTGGACGGTCACCGCAATGATCACGCGACCTTCTGTACGGCGGGTACGCCGCGGGCCCTCGTACGACCAGCGTCGACCACCGAGGTACAGGCGGTCCTGAAGGTTGCGTCCGAGCTGCGCGTCCCGGTGGTGACGCAGGGCGCGCGGACCGGATTGTCCGGGGCCGCGAACGCGATCGACGGGTGCTTGCTGCTGTCGACCGCGCGGTTGGACCGGATCCTGGAAATCTCCGCCGAGGACCAGGTGGCCGTCGTCCAGCCGGGCGTGGTGAACGCGGCGTTGTCCCGCGCTGTTCTGGAGCAGGACCTGTTCTACCCGCCGGACCCGTCGTCGTGGGAGATGTCGACGATCGGCGGGAACATCGCGACCAACGCGGGCGGGCTGTGCTGCGTGAAGTACGGCGTGACGTCGGACTTCATCCGCGGTCTGGAGGTCGTACTGGCGTCCGGTGAGGTGGTTCGCACCGGCCGGCGGGCGGCGAAGGGCGTCGCCGGGTACGACCTGACGCGGCTGATCGTCGGGTCCGAGGGAACGCTCGGTGTGGTCACCGAGGCAACGTTGGCGCTGCGTCCCGCCCCCGAAGCCGCACTGACCGCCGCGGCGACCTTCCTGACGATCGAGGACGGCATCGCGGCCGCCGCCGCGGTGATGGCGTCCGGCCTGCGTCCCTCGCTGCTGGAGTTCCTGGATCAGCCAACGTTGCGGGCGATCCAGGACTATCGGGACATGGGTCTCCCCAAGGACGTCGGGTCGATGCTGCTCGCGCAGTCCGATCGGGGAGCACGCGCCGCTGACGACGTCGCGCGGATCGCGGCGATCTGTTCCGCGCACGGCGCGATCGACGTCGCCGAGGCGTCGGACGCGGAGGAGTCGCGGATGCTGCTCGAGGCCCGTCGACTCGTGAACTCGGCGCTGGAGCCGCTCGGCGTCACGCTGATCGACGATGTCTCCGTACCGCGCTCGCAGCTGGTCGCGTTGCTCCGTGGCATCGCGGACATCGGCTCGAAGTACGGCGTACTGATTTGTTGCCCAGGGCACGTTGGTGACGGGAACATGCACCCGACTGTGGTCTTCGACCGGAACGATGCGGAGGCCGAGGCACGGGCGCTGCAGGCGTTCGGCGCGGTGATGGAGCTGGGTTTGCGGCTCGGTGGGACGATCACCGGCGAGCACGGGATCGGTACGTTGAAGGCGAGCTGGCTGGAGACCGAGCTCGGTCCGGTCGGCCTCGAACTGCACCGCCGCGTCAAGGCTGCGTTCGATCCGCTGAACCTGCTCAATCCGGGAAAGGTCCTGTTGTGATGGACGCGTCCGCGGTCCGTCCGTCGGCGCGACAGCTGGCGTGGCAGCGGCAGGAGCTGACTGCATTCGTACACTTCGGACCGAACACGTTCACCGACCTGGAGTGGGGGACCGGGCTGGACGACCCGGCAGCGTTCGCACCGACGGCTCTGGATTGCGCGCAGTGGGTCTCCACGCTGGTGGGCGCGGGGTTCAAAAGTGTGATTCTGACGGCGAAGCACCACGACGGGTTCTGTCTGTGGCCGAGCAAGTACGTCGATCACACGGTTGCGGCGGCATACCGCCGCGATGTGGTGGGGGAGTTGTCGGCCGCATGTCAGGCGGGCGGGCTCGGGTTCGGGATCTACCTGTCGCCGGCGGACCTGCACCAGGAGAAGCGCGACGGTGGGTACTACGGCAACGGGAGTCCGGCCGTTGCATCGCGGATCGGCGATGTCGAGTACGTCGTCGACGACTACAACCGGTTCTACCTGAACCAGTTGCACGAGCTGCTGACCTCGTACGGGCCGATCGCCGAGGTTTGGCTGGATGGCGCGAACCCGACGAGTACTGCGCAGACGTACGCGTTCGAGGACTGGTTCGATCTGATCCGGCGGCTGGCGCCGGATGCGACGATCGCGGTCGGCGGGCCGGACGTGCGGTGGGTCGGCAACGAAGACGGGTTCGCGCGGGAGACCGAGTGGAGCGTCGTGCCGTTCGCGAACGGGTCAATGGTCGCGGCGCAATCGGCTGTTGACGTGGCCGGGCCCGAGCAGCTGGCGCAGGCCGATGAGCTGCGGTGGTACCCGGCAGAGGTCGACGTGTCGATCCGGCCCGGCTGGTTCTACCACGCGTCCGAGGACGCGGCCGTGAAGCCGCTCACCGAACTCCTGGACATCTATCGCAAATCGGTGGGCCGCAACGCTGTCCTTCTCCTCAACGTCCCACCCGACCGCTGTGGCTTGTTCGCCGACGCTGACGTCGAGGTGCTGACGGCCTTCGGTGCCGCGGTGCGGGAGTACTACGACACGAATCTGGTGCTTCCGGCAACCATCAACGTACTGGACCTCCGGGAGAACATCGCTGGGGGACAGCAGATCGAGTCCTTCGCGGTGGATGCACTCGTCGACGGCTCGTGGCACGAGATCTTGAGCGGCACCACGGTCGGCCATCGCCGGCTGCTGCCGCTGAACGAGCCGCTGTCAGTCGACGACGTGCGTCTCCGCATCCTGTCGTCCCGCGGCGAGGCTGAGGTCTCGCTCGCGGTGCACTTCGATCCGTACGTCCCCCTGCCAGGAGTCGAACCAGGAACCGAGCCTTCGGAGGGCCCGGTGTGATTCCGTCACCAGGGGGTTCAGGTGCTCTAACGACAGGTAGTACACCGGCGAGACGGTGTACGCACGAGCAGATTTACGCTCAGGTGTACTAGGTCCGCACCGAGTACTACCTGTCCTTACGTTCATTACTCCTGGACTGAGACCACCCGGATCCAGTCGGAGCAGTCGGCTTCGCACCACACGTGATCCCCACGGTGCGCGATCCGGTCGCGCTGCTCATGCCCGCAGGCGAGCAGCACCCGTCGCATCGAGTGCCCTTGCTGGACCGGAGCACCGGTCCTGCCACGAGGCACTCGCTTCCTGTTCCTGAGGTCGGCCACGGCCGGTCCTCCTCTCTTTGTCCTGGTTGTTGCTGTTGCGTGCAGAAGGCAGGATTCGAACCTGCTAGGCCCAAAGGCAACGGGTTTACAGCCCGCCCCGCCCCTCCCACGACGGCGCTCCTGCAAGATCGTGCGTACCCCGTACCGGATTCGAACCGGTGATCTCCTGGTTGAGAACCAGGCGTCCTGACCGCTAGACGAACGGGGCCTGGCAGGGTGGCCGGTCCTTCCCGGCCACCCAGCGGTGAGAGTGAGATTCGAACTCACGAGCCGACATGCCAGCCGACCGACGGTTTAGCAAACCGCTGCCCCTACCAACAGGCGACCCCACCAACCACCGCCCGCACGCACGGGCGGCCGTCACCAACCGCCGCCCGCCGTCTCCCCTGTGGACGACGGGCGGCTGTGGATAACTTCCTCGCCCACCCACCCCGCGCCTATACACTTAGTGCAAAGGAAGGGGGGCGCGGCGGGCGTACGACGTACCTCGTCCAGCTCCCCGAAAGTCCGCCGAACGCCGAACGCCGAACGCCTTTACCCCTTGACGCAGATGACCTGCTTGAGGTGGGCGACGACCTCGACCAGGTCGGACTGGGCGGCGATGACCGAGTCGATGTCCTTGTAGGCGGCCGGGATCTCGTCGACGACGCCGGCGTCCTTGCGGGACTCGACACCTGCCGTTTGCTCGACCAGATCAGCGACCGTGTACCGGCGCTTCGCCTCGTTGCGACTCATCCGCCGGCCCGCCCCGTGTGAGGCCGAGTAGAACGACCGCTCCGAACCCAGCCCACGCACGACGTACGAACCGGTGCCCATCGACCCCGGAATCAGCCCGAGGTCCCCACGCCCGGCCCGGATGGCACCCTTGCGGGTCACCAGCAGGTCAAGCCCGTCGAACTGCTCCTCGGCCACGTAGTTGTGGTGGCACGAGATCGGCTGCTCGAACCGTACGTCGACCTCGAACGACTCCCGCACGGCCCGCATCACGAGGGCGAGCATCACAGCCCGGTTCCGGGCGGCGTACTCCTGCGCCCACGTGAGGTCGCGACGGTACGAGTCCATCTCCGGCGTACCGGACAGGAACACGGCGAGATCGCGGTCCGGGAGGTCTGCGTTGTGCGGCAGGTCCCGGGCGATCCGCATGTGTCGTTCGGCGAGTTCCTTGCCGATGTTCCGGCTGCCGGAGTGCAGCATCAGCCAGACCCGGTCCTCGTCGTCCAGGCATACCTCGATGAAGTGGTTGCCACCACCCAGCGAGCCCATCTGCTGCTTGGCCTTGCGTTCCCGGTCCTGCACACCGTCGTGCAGACTCGTGAAAGCGCCCCACAGCTTGTCCCACGGACGCGGGTCCAGACCGAGCCGGCGTACGCCGACAGCGTCCTCGTGCGCCCGGAAACCGACCGGTACGGCGGCCTCGATCCGGGAACGGATCGCCGACAGGTCGTCCGGCAGGTCCGCGGCCGTCAGCGAGGTCAGGACACCTTCCATCCCGCACCCGATGTCGACGCCGACTGCGGCCGGCGACACGGCCTGGTACATGGCGATCACGGACCCGACGGTGGCGCCCTTGCCGAGGTGTACGTCCGGCATCACCCGGACCCCGTGGACCCACGGCAGTGCGGCGATGTTCCGCAGCTGCTGCAGGGCCTTGGCGTCCACCTCGTACTCCTGGGCCCACATGAGCGTGGAGCTCTTGGCCCCACTCAGCTCCACCGGTAGCTCCACGTTCATCTCCTCACTCCCCTTCGATCGTGTGTACATGCGGCAGAGCAGGGTCTTGAACCCTGACGCCCCGTTGAGGGACAGACCGTTTTCGAGACGGTTGCCGGTAGGCCGAAACTCGGCTTACTCTGCCAGGCCGTCACCACGACGGCGGTACAGCTGCCAGGGCAGGGCTCGAACCTGCGGGACCTCGGCTCAGAACCGAGGGTGGGTCACCGTCGCCCACCTGGCATCGCACTCCGCCAGGACACCACGTGGATGTCCCGTCAGAGTGCTATCTCGGCGCGGGAAGGGATCCACGGTTGCCACAACAGCGGCATCCCGGCCTCTTCCGGCGTACGCGAGCCTTTCTTCTCGTTGCACCCGGCGTGCGCGGCGACGGCGTTCAGCCACTCGCCGCGTCCACCCCGTGATCGTGGAACCACGTGATCCATGGTCGTCGCGCCGAGCTTGCCGCAGTACGCACAGGTGTACTTGTCGCGCTTCAGTACGCCGGCCCGGGTGTACTGCAGTCGGCCGGAGGCGTAGCGCCACTTCATCACGACGTACCGGACGAGCCGGAGCACGCGGGGAAGAGGGAACGGTCCGATGCTGGCGCCGTCGTGCGCTTCCTCGACGACGGCGACCTCCCGGACGAGCATCCGGATGGCATGCGGGATCGACACGACGTGCAGCTGCTCGTACGAGGCGTTCAGGACGATCACACCGCTCATGTGGTTCCTCCTCCCTTCCAGTGTGCCCGACGGGCGGTCGGCCGGTCGGCGAATCTCGGTGTCGGTCTGTTCGTGCGGCCCCAGGGATTCGAACCCTGAACCTCCTGGTTCTAAGCCAGGCGCCTCTCCCAGTTGGGCCAGAGCCGCGGGTGTGCGGCGTACTCCGCGTGAGTACGTCGTACCGCAGGGTGTCCGGCGGGGCTCGAACCCGCTTCCTCCGGGGCCACATCCCGGCGCATCGCCCACTTCCGCTTCGGACACAGCACGCCCGGCAGGACTCGAACCTGCAACCTCCTGCTTCGTAGGCAGGTGCTCTCTCCGATTGAGCCACGGGCGTTCGGTGCCCTGCGCCGGATGTACCGCAGATTTCCGTCGCAGGGCAGCATGCGGCGCCCGCTCGGCCGGTAGCAGAGCATCCCGCGGGCGCCTGGTCCAGCTGGGAGGACTCGAACCTCCGATCTCCTCAACCCAAATGAGGCGGCCTGGCCACTGGCCTACAGCTGGTTATTGCAATAGATATCCAGTTGTCAATTGTTCGTGCCGGTATCCGTGAATACCGGAAAGCACCGATGGAGGGAATCGAACCCTCGGAACGCGGGTTTGGAATCCGGTTCGCAACCATTGCACACCGGCGATGGCCCGACGTGCGGGCAAAAGAAAAGAGCCGCCTGCTGCCGGTACCCGGCTCAGACGGCTCCTGGAGGTCTCCCCAGTCAGGGGATCATCCAGGCGAACCGCCCTTATACGGGCTGAGCTGGTGGTAGAAGGCCTCATCGCCCACGGATCGCAGGCACGCCGACAAAGCCATGCGGCCGGGCCGCCAGGCTTCGTTCAGGATGTCTGTTCCGTACACGATCTCTCCTCAGGGTTCTTGTTCTCGCGGGAAATAGTGTCACCCAGCACCTACGTCCAAGTCAACGCATTTCCCGCACCAATTGTTCCCACTCGCATTTCGCACCCCTACGACGCCCAAATCCCACCCCCGGTTCCACCACCCTGGGCAACGACCAGACGAAGAACCTGCACCGGAAGGTAGCGGGTGGCAGTGGGGCCGGGTGGACAGTTGGACAGGAGGTGTGTGGTGGCTGGGTAGTGCGGTTGAGCGTGAATGCGCCCGCGTGTACACCGTCTCACTGGTGCACTACCTGTCCGGTTGTCGAGCTCCCGCCGCTCACCGCTGCGGTGTACGGCGGGGCGGGCGAGCTGTGGTGCCGTGGGATTGTCGCGCCTGGTCCGTGACGCCGTGGGGTTGTCCGGCCCCGGCCGGGTAGGGCAGGCGTCTTTGGCTGGTTAAGCACTGCCCTTGCCCCTTCCTCGCTGGATCCAAGAGGCAGACGGGCAATCTGAAGGGTGACCCACCCAAACGGAGATGCCCATGCTGCCGCTGGCGGGTTGTTTGACCGCTGGCGTCGAGCAGCAGGCCAGTGGTGACATAACCCGCCAGTGGCGAGGCAACCCACGCCGGGCACCCGCCGGTTTCAGACCCCCGTACGCCCTCAATCGCGAAGAGCCCGTATACGCCCACTCGCCCCACGCCGGCCCCCACACCCCCGCCTGCAACCGAGCGACCAGCCCCACACTTCCTGTCCACCTGCAGCCCCCGAGGGTGATCCCGACCACGGCGGTACGCTCACAGACGGAACCGATTCGGAATCCTCCCCCTCCGCCCGCTACACTCTTGCCTCGGCACCCGCCGCCTTAGCTCAGTCGGCAGAGCGTCTCACTCGTAATGAGAAGGTCGTCGGTTCGATTCCGACAGGCGGCTCCACCAGACCCCCAGGTCAGAGATCACTCTCTGAGGCTGGGGGTTCGTCGTTCCCAGCCTCGGTGCCGAGGTGGGCGCTCGCTCAGTAGAAATCCGTTGTCTCTGTTGGTGGCTCGGACGAGACTGCGCGGGGAGGTGGTGAGGATGGCCGCGGTCGTGCTCGAGGTGGCAGTGAGGGATTTGGTTGATGCCGACCTGGTGGCGTGTGGGTTTGCCGGGAGTGAGTTGCACCTGGCGCAGGTTGCCAAGGAGCTCGATCGGGCGCGTCGCGGGGAGGTTGACTACCTTGCCGTCTGTACGAGGGCTGGCCTGCCTGTGGCTATTGGCGGAGTCGACTACGTGCCGCATCCTGGTGCGGGTTCGTTGTGGCAGCTGTCGGTGCATCCTGCGTTGCAGTCGTGTGGGATCGGGACTGTGCTCATCGGGGCTGCCGAGCAGCGGATCTTGGCGCGAGGTCTTGATCGCGCCGAGATCGGTGTCGAGTTGAGTAACCCGCGAGCCCGCGCTCTGTACGAGCGGTTGGGCTATGTCGCGTACGACGAGGTGCTCGAATCCTGGGACCAGCAAGAACCGGATGGCTCGATCACGCGGTACGAGACGATGTGCGCCCAGATGCGCAAGGAGCTGATCTAGGGACCAGGAGCACCTGCCGGCCGGTTTCTGTATGCGGCCGGCCGGCGGTGTTGAGGTGTTACTCGGGGGTGGGGTGGAACTGCTCGCCCCGGGATTCCCGGAAGGCACGCCAGTTGGTGTCGGGGAGTTCTGGGGCTGGGGGGAGGAGTTGGCGGATGGTGGTGGCGCCGGGGGACCAGGCGGCGTCGGGGAGTTTGCCCATGACGTCGGTGTAGACGGAGCGGATGACCTCGGCCTGGGCGGCCCAGGAGAAGCGGTGCTGGAGGGCGGAGTCGTCGGCGATCCGTTTGGCGATCCGGTCGCGGTCGGCGAGGACTGCCATGACTGCTCGGACGAGGCCGTCCACGTCGCCGGCGGGGTAGACCGCGCCGAGGTCGAGCTCGTCGACCAGGTCGGCCTGTGCGGGAGTGTCGCTGGTGATGATGGGCAGCCCGGCGGCGATGTACTCGCAGAACTTGTTGGTGACCGCAATGTCGTGGTTGGGCGCGTGCAGCAGCGGACTCAGCCCGATGCTTGCCGAACGCAGATACAGCGGTACGACCTCGGCCGGGACGAACGGTGCCAGGTGTACGCGATCGGCGACGCCCAGCTCGGCCGCGCGGGCGAGCAGCTCCGTGGTGACCGAGTTCGCCCGGGCGACGATCGCTAGGTGTACCTCGGCCAGCTGTGGCATCGCCTCGACGACCGTCCCGACGCCGCGGGCGCGGTTGACGCCACCGCCGTACACCAGTAGCGGAACGTCCTCCGACAGGCCGAGCTGTTCGCGTAGCCCCGTGACCTCCGCGTCCTCGGGCGGCTCGACCGGCGCGTTGAGTACGACGGCGGGCAGCTCAGCGAGCTTGTGGTCGCGCTGCAGCCAGCCCGCCAGCGGCTCCGACACGGTGATGACGCGATCGGCGTCCCGGATGAACTCGCGTTCGAGATCGCTGTACGCCGCAACGCGGCGCGGAGCGACCACCGGTACGCCCGGGATGTACTCGTGGGCGTCGTAGATGATCTTGATGGTGCGACCATCGAGTGCGGCCCGATGTGCTGCCCGCGCAGCGATGCCGAGCATGAACACGTCGTGCACGTGGATGACGTCGATCAGCAGCCGGTCGAGCACCGGACCGAGCGTCAGCTCCTGGTCGATCACCTCGGGCATCACCCGGCGCCAGCGGCCCGACGGCAGACGGCGGTGCAGGGCGAGCATCCGTTGGCGGCGCTTGCCGATGCCCAGGTCGGTGAGGTCGTCGGGCTTCGACCGCCGGAGGAGAACGGCGCGCAGCTGCAGTACGGCTCGGTACATTCGTAGGGAACGCCAACGCCACGCCCGCTGCAGCCGGCCGGCGAGAGAGCGCCGGGCCGGGCCCGATCCGGGGCGTTCGCGATCGCGGCGATCACGCCCGCGTTCGGCGCGCAGTTCGCGGCTCGCGTACTGCCAACGGCCGTACGCCAGCAGGTACTCCGCCTCGGTACTGAACCACGGCTTCAGGTTGGTCTTGACGTTCGTCCAGCGCTTGCGCCACCCGGTCAGCAACACCTTCGACGGGATCGGCGGGCACAGCACCTGCACCTTGCCGTACTGCCGGACGCCCCTGAGCCGGCGTCCGGGCAGACCGATACACGTGACGTCGAGATCCCAGTTGGCCACGGTCTGCGCGTACTTGAGAACGCGCGAGTCGACCACGATCTCGTTGCCGGCCATCATCACGACCTTCGGCCGGATCCATGACGGCTTCCAGTTGACGGGAACCTTGCTCGGCTCCTCCACGAACGGCGCCAGCGCCTCGGCCGACCAGCGACCGTCGTGCACCCGCTCCACGAAGTCGGGCCCGCGGGCAGCGATCGCGCGGCCCTTGTCCGGGTTCGCGATGAGGTCGAGGACGACCTGCTCGACGGTCTCGGGCGTCGCATCGACGAGCGGCAGCTCGAGTCCGGTGTCGGCGGCGACGCGGGCGCGGACGTGCTCCGCGATGTGCCCGACCACGATCCGGCCGGCCGCCATCGCCTCGCACGCGGCGACGCCGTAGCTGCCGATCCGGAACTGGTCGAGCACGATGTCCGCGTCGCGGTAGACGGCCGGCATGTCCGCCGGGTCGACGCCTTCGACGCGGCGGTACGTGATCAGGCCCCGGTCGGCCAGCCGCTGCATGATCGGGTCGATCAGCTCGGAGCCCTTCATCGCCGACTTGCTCGGCGCGTGCGCCACCACCGGCACCTTGTGCTCGAGGACCGGCGCGTCGCTGCGCCACATGTCGACGTCGACGATCACCGGGCACCACACGGCGTTCGGGACGTAGTCGAACAGGTCGGGGGTGGAGACGTAGACGCGGCCCGGGTACGTCGTGAAGAGCTCCGCGCCGCGGGTGGCGTTGCGCTCGAGCAGGTCGACGGTCTCGTCGTCCAGATCGGGGAACGGCGACCACGGCTCGGTCTCGGCATGGCGGCTGGGGATCCGTACGTCGGATCCGTGGGCGATCAGCGCGACCTGCAGGCCCTTGGTGAGCAGGTGCGGGATCTCGTACGACCCGTCGGGTCCGTGCAACGGGCCGAAGATCGGGCGGGCTGCTTCGAGCAGTACGTGCGTGTAGTTTCCGATGACGTGGTTGTAGAAGTTCAGCCGCCAGCGGTGGTTGCGCCGGTACGTACGTGCCGGCACGCCGTAGTCGACGGGGTAGTCGAGAACGCCTTTGAAGAAGGCGAACGAGGTCGCCTTCGTACTGGGCACGCGCTGCTCGAGGGCACGCACCCATCGGGTGCCCTGACCCGCAAAGTTGGCCGGACCCACGAGTAGCCGGACCGGTGCGTCCGGCCGTCGCGGCATGCCTGCCCGAGGCGGCGGGAGGTCGTCCCGGCGCTCAACTGTCTCCCCATCCACGGTGTGCCCCCAGGCCCCTTAACAGGTCGCCGGCCCGGCCCGCAAATAAGGGCTAGACCGCTTCTATACATATAGATGTCGCGAACGCGGTAAAAGGTTGCTCGCGAAACCCCCGGGTTTCGAGAACGATCGAAGCGTTGGCGTCAGCGTCGACCCGCGAACCGATTTGCGCACTATACCGGAATCTGAGAACTGGTCCAGACGCCAAGCCATTGTTGGTGCCCCCACGCTTCAGAGGGCCGAGGCGCTAGCCTCCAGCGATGGACTGGAACGGCGAAGTGGTCGAGCAGATCGAGACGCACTGGCACGCACGTCTCCGCCCGAGGCTCGAGGGTCTCACCGACGACGAGTACTTCTGGCAGCCGGTGGATGGGTGCTGGACGGTCGCTCGCCGCGGGGAGAGCAAGGCGCCGCTGTCGTTCGGCGCGGGCGAATTCACCTGGGATTACGGAGACCGTGAAGATCCGGAACCGGTGACCACGATCGCGTGGCGGCTCGGGCACCTGTCGTCGAGCCTCGCGCAGTCGTGCGCGCGGCGGTTCGGCGGTCCGCCCGCGGACCTCGCGACGTTCGAGTACGCGGGGACCGCCGACGGAGCGCTGGCGCAGCTCGACGACTATTACGGCCGGTGGATCGACGGCGTACGGAGCCTCGGTGAGGACGGCCTGATCCGCCCGCAGGGGTCTCCGCCCGCATTCGCCGACGCACCGATGGCGCGGGCGATCATGTACTCGAACGTCGAGCTCGTCCACCACGGCGCCGAGATCTGCCTGCTGCGCGACCTCTACCTGCGCTTCACTCGACCAGGTCCGGGTCGTCCATGAACTTCCGGACGTCCTGCGCGCACCGGCACGCCACCGCGACCTTCGCCGCCCAGAACATGGCGTCCGCACGGGTCGGTACGTCGACGATGGTGACGCCGCCGATCAGTTCCTTGCTCTCCGGGAACGGCCCGTCCATCACGATCCCGTCGATGCCGACCACAGCATGCTCGACGTCGTTGCCGTCGGTGGAGTCGTAGAGGAACCCGCCGCCGAACACGAACACGCCGGCGTCCGCGGCCTCCTGGCAGACCGCGTGCGCCGCCTTGCCCACCTCGCCCCAGTCCCCGTCGGGGATGTGGTCCATCGCGCCCTTCTCGAACGAGATCAGGTACCGCGCCATCTCATCACTCCTTGTCCCGGCGGCCCTCGAGCGGCCACCACTCACCCCCGCAACGAACGCCGGACCCCGGATCCGACAGCGGTCCCGGCCAATTCTGTCCGTACGGCCTGCTTGAATGCGTCAATGGAGGCACATCCGGTCGATCTGGCGCGTTGGGACGACCTCGTCGAGTTGTTCGGACCCAGCGGTGGGACCCGCGGCTGCTGGTGCATGGCCCGCCGGCTGCCCGCCGCGACCGTCGCCGCGAACGGCAGCGCCGAGAACCGCGCCGCCCTGGAAGGATTCGTCACGGCGGGCCTCCCGGTCGGCGTGATCGGGTACGTCGAGGAGCGCCCCGCCGCCTGGTGCGCCGTCGCACCGCGGACCGAGTACGCCGCGATCGTCCGCTCGCGGACGCTGCCGATCGACGACCCCGGCGACGACTCGATCTGGGCGATCAACTGCCTGTTCGTGAAGAGCGGGTACCGCGGCCAGGGCCTGACCGCGCCGATGATCGACGCCGCCGTCGACTACGCGCGGAACGCCGGCGCGCGGATCGTCGAGGCCTACCCCGTGAAGACCATGCCGGGCGATCCGGGCCGCGGCGTCCTCAGTACGTTCCTCGCGGCCGGCTTCACGCCGTACGCCGAAGCCCGCACCACCGCCAAACGCAACGTCGTCGTCCGCCTGGTGCTCAGCGACCAGGAGCGGCCAGGCGGGGCGTGAGATCCGAGTCAGACCGTGGTGAGGAAGGTTTGAAGCATGGTCAGTCCGGTGCGCAGCGAGCTGACCGGGAGGCGTTCGTCGACGCCGTGCATGCCCTGGTCGGTCCGGCCGTCCGGGTCGATGCCGCGCGGCGAGAAGCCGTAGCCGGCGATCCCGAGTTCGGCGAACGGCTTCGCGTCGGTCCCGCCGCCCATGCAGTACGGCACCACGACCGCGTCGGGGTCGACCGCACGGATCGCGGCGGCCATCGCGTCGAACCACTGGCCCGAGTCGGGTGCGGCGATCGCGGGACGGTCGGACAGCAGCTCACGGCGTACCTGGTGGCCGAGCAGGTCGTCGATGATCGCCAGCTGCTCGGCGTGCGTGCCCGGCAGCGATCGGACGTCGAGCTGCCCGCCGGCTGAACTGGGGATCACGTTGAACTTGTACCCGGCGTCGAGCACGGTGAGCGACGTCGACGGGCGCAGCGACGGGACGACGAAGTCCTGGAGCGGACCGAGCACCTCGACGGCCTTGGCCACGCCCTCCTCGGTGCCGAGGTCGATCCGATGGCCGAGCGCGGCGGTCGTCAGCTCGAGGAACCGGCGCGTCGCCGGTGTCAGCGTCAAAGGCCACCGATGCGCAGCGATCCGCGCGAACGCCTCGACCAGATGTACGACCGGGTTGTCGGGGTTCGGTCGCGAGCCGTGCCCGGCGGTCCCGGACGCGATCACCCGCATGTGCATCGAGCCGCGTTCGGCGACCGCGACCGGGTAGATGCGGCGTACCGAACCGTCGGCCGCCGCCGCCTCGACGCCGAATCCGCCGGCCTCGCCGATCGCGACCTGTACGCCGTCGAACAGCGCCGGGTGGTTGCGCACCAGCCATTCCGCGCCGAGTGCGCCGTCCTCCTCCTCGTCGGCCACGAACGCGAACACGATGTCCCGCCGTGGCCGGTACGAGCGGTCCGCCCAGTCGAGCAGCGTCGCCACCATCATCGCGACCATGTCCTTCATGTCGCTCGCCCCGCGGCCCCACAGGTACCCGTCGGCGACGTCGCCGCCGAACGCAGGCACGGACCACTGCTCGGGATCCGCCGGTACGACGTCCAGATGACCGTGCACGAGCAGCGCGGGGAGGTCCCGATCGCGGCCCGGGACGCGCAGCACCAGGTTGGCCCGCGACGGCTCGGACTCCAGGAGCTCGAACGCGTACCCGGCCGTGGTCAGCAGCTCCGCGATGTAGTCGGCCGCGGCGCGTTCGCCCTTGCTGCCGGCCTGCCCGAAGTTGCTGGTGTCGATCCGGATCAGGTCTGCGCAGATCGAGACGACGTCGTGCTTCATGCTCCACCTCTGCCGGTTGCGGGTTGCAGTACATAGCCGTGCTCACGGTCGAAGGCGACGATCTCGGCGCCCGACGACAGAGCGGGTTCGAGCACCGACCGGACCGCGGTCCGCCAGGCTTTGGCCAGTGCGGGTTCGTGGACCCGCAGACGCTCGATGTCGCTCGGCAGCAGAACGCTCGCGGGTCCGCCGGCCCAGCCGCGCGCCGCCGGTCGCCCGTCCGCGTCGACCAAGATCAGCGGCGGCGGATCGTCGTCAAGACCAGCCTCCGGTACGCCGGTGCGCGGCCGCACGCTCCACTCGAGCACCAGGCGATCGCTCTCGTCGCCGTTGTTGAGCGCGTCGTCCATCGGCCCGTACACGTTGCGGAGGAACGCCGTCGCGCGGGCGCCGAGCTTGACCAGCCCGAAGTGCGCGTTCCGGCGGACGAGCGGATCGAAGGTCCAGGTGATCACGTCGATCCCGCGGTCCGCCGCCCAGTCACGTTGATGCGACTTGAGCGTGAACCCGATGTTGCGCGCCTGGGATCGCCGGTCGACCCCGGTGATGTGACTGTGCAGGCCGTTGCGGTCACCGATCCGGAACCCGACCGAGGCCCCGACCATCTGCTCGCCGTCGTACGCCGCCGCGACGTAGTTGTCGGTCATCGAGAGTGCCCGCAGCAGCGAGACCGTGACCTGCCGCGACCCCGGATCCTGCTCCCACACCGCCGCGAGCAGCTCGCTCGCGGCACGGAACTCGTCGACGTTCCTCAGCTCCCGGACCGTTACCGGCGCGGCGACCGATCGAGCGGTACGACGCACGCTCACGTGGTCACCTCGGTACCGGTCAACTCGGCGAGCAACGAAACCGCCAGCGCCAGACGGCCGGCCAACTGCGCGCGATCGACGTACTCGTGATCGGCATGCGGGCCTGCACCGACAGCGCCCAAGCCGTCGAGGGTCGGGACGCCGGCGCTCGCGGTCAGGTTGCCGTCCGAGCCGCCACCGACCCGGGCGCCGCCGAGCTCACCGAGCCCGAGCGCACGCCAGATCGACCGGGCCCGGCTCAGCAACGGCGCGCTCATGTCTTCGGTGAGCGGCGGCCTGTCGATCCCGCCGTGCACGACGATCTCGGTTCCGGGAACCCGGCCGCCGACGCGCCGGATCTCCCGGTCGACGCGTTCGAGTTCGGCGAGGTGGTCGGAGCGGACGTCGACCTGCAGTTCGGCGTGGTCCGGCACGGTGTTGACCGTCGTGCCCGCGGTCGCGACGCTCGGCACGACCGTCGTACCGCCGGTTTGGTTGCCGAGGGCCTCGATCGCCAGGACGGCCGCGCTGAGCTCGACGAGGGCGTTCGCGCCGCGCTCGGGTTCCAGGCCGGCGTGCGCGCCGCGGCCGCGGAAGACCAGCCGGTACTGCGAGCGGCCCTTCCGCGCCGTCTTGAGCGAGCCGTCGTCGGCGCCCGACTCGAACACCAGAGCGGCCGTGGCGCGCGCCGCACGGTCAGCGATCAGCGCGCGCGACGACGGCGAGCCGAGCTCCTCGTCGCCGGTGATCAGGACCTCGATCCCGTCCGCGGGCCGGAGCATCGCGACGGCGTGGAAGGCGATCGCGACGCCGACCTTCATGTCCAGGCAGCCTGGACCGCGGACGGTCGGTGTCGCCGCGAACGGGATCCGGCCGATCGTCCCGTGCGGCCAGACCGTGTCGTGATGCCCGAGCACCAGTACGGATCCGCGAGTCCCTGCTCCGAAGGTCCAACTGACGTTGGAGCAGCCGTCGACCTCGTGGATCACGCCCGGCGCCCCCATCAGGTCGGAGCCGATCCGGTGCACGAGCTCCGCGCTCCGCGCGATCGCCTGCTGGTCCGCGGACGGCGACTCAGAGCGGATCAGTTGTTCCGCGGTACGGATCACGGCGTCCACCTGTTGCTCGCAGTACTGCAGGAGCTCGGGTGACACAGCCAAGCCGCCGGGGGTTTCCATCGCGATCCCTTCGGTGAACTGCGGTGCGTGCAGCAAGGCTGCCGCCCGCGGAACGCCGGATGCTTGTGGCGGCGGATGAAATGCACGCCGGAACATGGGGGCGCGGCACCGGTCAGGCCGTGACGCCGGTGACTAACGTCGGGCCTGTCCTGGACAGGTAGGGGAGAAGCCCATGGCTCGATTCGCAGCGGTCGTGGTAGGTCCGGAGGCTCCCGTCTCCGCGGACATCGGGCCACTCGTCGTCGCCGCCGGTCCGGACGGCGCGCTGATCGTGCCGCCGGGGACCGAGCTCGGTCCCGGGTGGTCGTCGATCAAGCAGACGGTAGGCCGGGTGCGCTTCCCCACCGGCCGCTCGACCGTCACGGTGCCGTGCCTGGACGGCGCCGAGCTTCTGGTGGTGCGCTGGGACGACGCAGACCGGCGTACGACAGATGCCGCCCGCAGGGCCGGGATGGTGGCCGGATCGGCCTGGTGGCGGAGCGAATCGGCGACTGTCTGCCTTCCGTGGCAGCTCGGGTTCACGACCGAGCAGTCCACCGCACTCGTCGAGGGCTGGATCCTGGGCGGTTACCGCTACGGCGATCCGCCGGGCGACGAGCTGGTCCGGTTCGCAGGACCGGACGCCGACGCGGTCCGGGCCGGCGTGGCGCTCGGCGAGTCCACCAACCTCGCTCGCGAACTGATCGACACTCCGCCGGGGCAGTTGACCCCTGCCGCGCTGGCCGAGACCTGCCGGCAACTCGGGGCAACGTACGGCTTCGACGTGCGCGTGCTGGAGCAAGATGTCCTGCTGGACGGTGGTTTCGGAGGTCTCGTCGGCGTCGGTGCCGGAAGCCCGCAACCACCCGTACTGATCGAGCTGCGGCTCGGGGACGCCGGGGCGAGGCATACCGCGATCGTTGCCAAGGGCATCACTTTCGACGCGGGCGGTCTGTCGCTCAAGAGCACGCGCGAGATGCTCACGATGAAGGCCGACATGGCCGCCGCGGGTGCCGTGATCGGGGCGTTCGTGGCGCTGTCCCGGTTGCAGGCGGCAATCCCGCTGCGGGCGTACCTGGCCTGTGCCGAGAACCTGCCGGGCCCGGGAGCGGTCCGGATCGGCGACGTACTGACTCATCGCGGCGGCCGTACCGTCGAGGTCACCGACGCCGACTGCGAGGGCCGGCTCGTGGTGGCCGACGCGCTCGCCTACGCGTTGGAGGCCGGCCCGGATGCGGTGATCGACCTCGCGACGCTCAGCTCGACCAGCGGGCTCGGGCCGGACATCTGGGCCGGGTTCGCTACCGACGACGATCTCGTCGACGGTCTGGTCGCGGCCGGCGCGCAAGCCGGCGAACCTGGCTGGCGGATGCCGCTCTGGGAGCCGTACCGGGCGGGTCTGCGCTCGAACGTCGCCGATCTGCGGAACTTCGACTCCGGCGCGACGCAGCTGTACGGCGCCATCACGGCCGCGCTCTACCTGCGGGAGTTCGTCGGCGAGGTCCCGTGGGCACATATCGACCTGGGGCTCACCGTGATGAAGCCGGGCGACGACGAGTGCACCACCGCCGGCGCGAACGGCCGCGGCGCCCGTACCCTCACCCGCTACTTCCTCAACGCGATCGGGCGAACAGTATGAGTGGACCGTACTTCGAGGACCTGCACGCGGGAGCGGAGTTCCACGCGCCCGCGGTGACGATCGACCACGGGATGCAGGCCGTGCACCGCTCGATCCTGGCGGACCGGATGCCGCTGTCGCTCGACGACGAGCTTGCGTACGCCGTGACCGGCCGGCGCGGGCTGGTCCACCCGGCGCTCGTGTGGAACCTCGCGATCGGCCAGTCGAGCGTCGTCACCCGGCACGTGGTGGCGAACCTGTTCTACCGGGATCTGCGGCTCGGGCAGCCGGTCGCGATCGGCGACACCCTGAACACCACGACGACGGTACTGGCGACGCGGATGGCGACCGTTCGCGAGGGCCGGCCCCGCCGCGGTCTGGCCGCGCTGCGGATCCGAACCGTGGATCAGCGCGGTGGCACCGTGCTCGATTTCGGCCGGTGTGCGCTACTGCCGCTGCGCGATCGATCCGGCTCCGCCGAACCGTCCGGCCCTCCCGAACTTCTCGAAGCTCCTGTGGGTCAGAGCACCACGCCGCAGCTGCCCGACTGGGCGGCCAACTGGTCCCTCGATGCGGCGCGCCACATTTCCGACGGCGCCGACCTACGCCCTGGGTTGGAGTTGGTCGCGCCCGTCGGTGATGTGGTGAGCAGTGCGCCCGAGCTCGCCAGGCTCACGCTCAACGTGGCCGCCGTACATCACGACCAGGAAGCCGCGGGCGGGCAACGACTGGTCTACGGCGGGCACACGATCGGTCTGGCACTGAGCCAGGCCTGCCGTCTGCTACCGGGCCTGATCGCTGTCACCGAGTGGTTCTCGTGTGAGCACACCGGCCCTGTGCACGAAGGCGATACGATCCGATCCCGAGTCCTGATCGAGGACGTGCAACTGCAACCGAACGGCGGGCGGCTCGCCGCGCTGAGGGTGGTCGTCACGGCTGACCCTGATCGGCCTGTTCTGGACTGGCGATTCGGGGCGCTGATCGTATGAGCGGGCATTGCTGGCTGTTCGTCCCGGGGCATCGACCGAGCCGCTTCGAACGGGCACGAGCGTCCGGCGCCGCGGTGGTCATCTGCGACCTCGAGGACGGCGTACCGGACGATCAGAAGGGCGAGGCGCGGGAGAACATCCGCTCCTGGCTGGAGGCCGAGGGCTCGGCCTGGGTCCGGATCAACGGCGCCGGGACGCCCTGGCACGAGCAGGACATCGCCGCGCTGTCCGGAGCCGTAGGTCTTGCGGGCTGGGTTCTGCCGAAGGTCGAGAAGGCCGCGGACCTGGACGCGCTCGACGGTACGTCGGCTGCCGTCGCGCCGATCATCGAGTCGGCGGCCGGAACCGAGCACTTGGAGTCGATTCTGTGTCATCCGCCGGTCGCCACGGCGATCCTCGGAACGGTCGACCTCGCCGCGGACCTCGGTGTCGACCACGATGCCGCCCTGCTGGACCATGTGCGCGCACGGCTGGTGATCGCGTCCCGCGCCACGGGCCGGCCGGCACCGATCGATGGCGTGACCCTCGACTTCGCGGATCCCGTCACGGCCGAGGCTGATGCGCGGAAGGCGCGCCGGTCCGGCTTCGGGGGCAAGCTCGCGATCCATCCGGACCAGATCGCTGCGATCGAGCGTGGCTTCCGGCCGGAACCCGAGGCGGTGGAACGAGCCCGGAGGACACTGGCCGGAGCCGGGGCGGGCGGTGCCGTCGCGGTCGGCGGTGTGATGGTGGATGCGCCGGTCGTTGCCCGGGCGCGGCAGATCCTGGCCGCGGCCGGGGCAGAACAGGAGGACGAGTCCCGATGAGTCATCTGGAAGACGATGTGTTGTGGAACCCGGCGTGGGTGCCACCAACGGATCCGAGTGGCCCGCCCGCCCCGGAGATCGCCGCCTTCCATCGTTCGATACCGGCGTTCCGGAGATCGCCGCTGATCGAGGTGCCACAGCTGGCTGAGCAGGCGGGTGTCGCCCACGTCTTCGTCAAGCACGAGGCCGACCGGCTGGGGCTGCCGTCGTTCAAGGTCATGGGCGCGAGCTGGGCGGTGAACGTGGCCCTCGCGCGCGAGTTCGGCGCACCACCGTTCGCCACGTTCGAGGAGCTGCGGAAGGCGTGCCGTGCACGGCCGGACCTCGAGTTGCTCACGGCAACCGATGGGAACCACGGCCGCGCAGTCGCCTTCCTGGCCAGGGTTCTCGGGTTGCGCAGCCGCATCCTGGTACCGGCCGACATGGCTCCGGAGCGCGCGCGAGCCATCGAGGGTGAAGGCGCCGAGGTGGTCGTGATCGACGGGACGTACGACGAAGCAGTCCGGCGTGCCGCGGAGCTCGACGGTGCCGGGACGATTGTCGTGGCCGACACGTCCTGGCCGGGCTACTCGGTCATCCCGCGGGCCGTTGTGGACGGCTACTCCACCATCTTCGTCGAGGCGCGCGAGCAGGTCGACGCGGCCCTGGGCGCGGAGGGATCCGCGATCGACGTGGCCGTCGTGCCGGTCGGTGTCGGATCCTTCGCGTCGGCGGCCGCCGGCAATCTGCACCAGGCCTCGTGTCACATCGTGACGGCCGAGCCGACGGCCGCTGATTGCCTGTGGCAATCACTTGCTGCCGCCGCGCCGGTCGTCGTGCCGGGTCCGCATCGGTCGTCGATGGCCGGGCTGAACTGTGGCGAGGTGTCGGCCGACGCGTGGCCGATCCTGCAGCGGGCCGTCCGGGCCGCGGTCCGGGTCTCGGATCGCGAGGCGCACGCCGCGGTGCGCGATCTCGCGTCGCACGGGATCAACTGCAGCGAGAGCGGTGCCGCCAGTCTCGCCGGGCTGCGCCGACTTCGGCTCGATACCCGGTCGGGTTCGCTCCTGCGGCCGGGGGCGACCGTCGTGCTGTTCAACACCGAAGGCGTGACGGCGCCGCCGGAGACGGGAGTGGCTGATGACGAGCGTTGACGAGATCGGCGCGGCTGCCGACCGGTTCCTCGCCGAGCGGCTGCCGCACACCGACGTACCCGGGATGGCTGTCGGCCTTTGTGATCGAGACGGGAACCGCTGGACGGGAACGTACGGCGTGACGGCGGCGGGCGGCCAGCCGATCCGCACGACCACGATGTTCAGCGTCCAGTCGACGTCCAAGCTCGTGACCGCGACGACTGCCTTGATCGCCGTCCGGCAGGGTCTGCTCGACTTGGACGCGCCGATCTCGACGTACTTGCCGGCCTTCACGGTCGGGAGCACGTTCGAGGCCGACCCGGTCGCCGGGATCACGCTGCGTCGGCTGCTCGACCACACTGCCGGCTTCACCCATGAGGCACCGATCGGTTCCAACTACGTACCGGGCGAAGACTTCGCCGAGCATGTGCGCAGCATCTCCGAGACGGAGTTGCGGTTCCGGACCGGCAGCCACCACGAGTACTCGAACCTCGGCGTGGACCTCGCCGGTCAGCTGATCCAGAACGTCAGCGGCCAGGCGTTCCCGGACTTCGCCGCCGCGGAGCTCTTCGCACCGCTGGGCATGAGCCGCTCGACTTTCGACAGCCACGTCTGGTCGGCCGACGACGATCGGGCGCGAGGTCATTGGGCCCGGCTGACCACGGCCGGTACGCATCCTCCCGAGGTGATCCCGATGGTGCCGTCCGGCGGCCTGTACACCTGTGTCGACGACGCCCTGAGCTTCCTCGGCTTCCAGCTCGGCAACGAGGACGAGCGCCTGACCGAGTTCCCCAAGCTCACTGCCGGCCAGCGCACCGGATACGGCCTCTGCCTGTACGTCGATCAGTGGGACGGCGAAGTGTCGGTGCATCACCACGGCGGTGCCGGATTCGGCTTCCTCAGCCAGCTGTTCTGGATGCCCGAGCTCGGCGCGGGCGGCGTCATCTTGTCCAACTCGGTGGATCACGACCTGCAGAACGAGCTGGCGGCGTACGTCGTCCGCACCTGCGCGGGCCGCTCCGAGGCAGACGGCGAGCCCGGCCCGGTCCGCCCGCTGCCCTCGACGACCGTGAGCGATCCCGCGCTAGTCGGTACGTACCTCGGCCGGCTCGGCGACGTGATCGAGCTGACCCTGCAGGACGGCCCGGAGCCGTTGGTGCTCGAGGATCCCGCCGGACACCCGCGATACCTGGTGAACGAGTTCAGCGGAGATGTGTACTACCGGACCTTCGTGCCGGACGTAGCACCGGCCCGGCTCCCCGAGGCGAGTTGCGGCACGTACTTCTCGACCGTGCAGGGCGTGCCGGTCTCGCCGTACCGGCTGCGTCAGGACGGCGAGCGCGCCTGGCTCGATGTGGCCCGGGGTGGATCGCTGGACAACGCCCTGAGCCTGCAACTCGAGTCGCTCGGCGACGGCCGCTACCTGTCCGCGACCGGCGAGATCCTGAGCATCGGCCCGAGCGGCGTCAGCTACGCGAACATCCCGCTCGATCGACAGGCTTGAGCAGGACGCCAACGGTTCCGGGCCGGATTCGTGCGGCGGCACCAGCGGGCCGCCCAGGCGCAGCGGTTGAATCGGCCGTACTGAGTCATTAGTGATCGGAGCAGGACAGTGGCCGAAGGCAACCGACTGCGGGGCATCGAGGTACGGCAGGTCCGGATGCCCCTGGTGTCCCCGTTCCGGACGTCGTTCGGGACGCAGACCACCAAGGACGTGATCCTGCTCCGGGCCGTGAGCGACGAGGCCGAGGGCTGGGGCGAGTGCGTCGCGGGCTCCGATCCGCTGTACGCCCCGGAGTACGTCGGTGCCGCGCTGCTGACGCTGCGCGACTACTTCATCCCCGCGATCCTCGACCAGAGCATCGTGGACCCGGCGCTGGTCGCCCCGGCGCTGGACCTGTGGAAGGGCTACCGGATGAGCAAGGGTGCGCTGGAGATGGCGATCCTGGACGCCCGGCTGCGCGCGACCGGCCAGTCGTTCGGCGAGGCGCTGGGCGCGGTGCACGCCCGGGTCCCCGCGGGCGTCTCGGTCGGCATCATGAACACCGTCGACGAGCTCGTCGAGACGGTCGGCGGGTACCTGGACGAGGGCTACCAGCGGATCAAGCTCAAGATCGAGCCCGGATGGGACCTCGAGCCGGTGCGGCGGATCCGGGACGCGTTCGGCGCGATCCAGTTGCAGGTCGACGCCAACGCGGCGTACACGCTCGGCGACGCGAACCATCTGCGCAAGCTCGATGCGTTCGACCTGCTGCTGATCGAGCAGCCACTCGGTGACGAGGACGTGCTTGCGCACGCGGAGCTGGCGCGGCGGCTCGAGACACCGGTCTGCCTCGACGAGTCGATCACCTCCGCGCGGGCCGCGGCCGACGCGATCAGCCTCGGTGCGTGCAGCATCGTCAACATCAAGGCCGGCCGTGTCGGTGGGTACCTGGAGGCACGCCGGGTGCACGACGTCTGCGTTGCGCATGGCGTACCGGTCTGGTGCGGTGGGATGGTGGAGACGGGCCTCGGACGTTCGGCGAACGCCGCGCTCGCCGCGCTGCCCGGGATGACGCTGCCGGGCGACGTCTCCGCGTCCAGTCGCTTCTACACCGAGGACCTGACCGAGCCGGTGGTGATCGAGGACGGCCACGTCGCGGTCCCGACCGGCCCCGGTCTCGGGGTGGTGCCTGACGCCGGTCGGCTCGACGCGGTCACGGTCAGCTCCGAGTGGATCCCCGCCAATCGCCGTCTCGCCTCCTAGCATCGAGCTGTGGCAACGTCGAGCGAGACGGGCGGAGCGTCGGTGGCCGTGACCCTGGCAAGGGTCGCCGAGGACATCGGCGAGTCTGTGCTGTGCCCGGCGTTCGACGGTCAGGACCTGGCCGTCGAAGTGGACGGGCTGGCGCTGTTCGACAGCGAGGACCTGGCGGCCTGGCCGCACCGCGCACTCGTGCTGGGTGTCGGGGTCGGCGCCGAGCGGGTCCACGAGTTCCTCGAGACGGTCGCGCGGCGGGTCGACGGCGGGTCGGTCGTGATCCGGGCGCGAGCCTGGACCGGTGACCTCGCCACAGCCGCGCGGGACCTGGGCGTCCGGGTGCTGCTGTGTCCGGCCGAGCTGTCCTGGATGCAGCTGGCCGCGACGCTGACGCCGTTACTCAGCGGCCGCTCCGGTCAGGGACAGTCCGCGTCTCTGCTCGGCGGCGTACCGTCCGGCGATCTGTTCGCGCTGGCGAACGCGCTCGCCGAGATCCTCGACGCACCGGTCACGGTCGAGGACCGGGAGTCCAGGGTGCTCGCGTTCTCGATCCGTCAGGAGGAAGCGGATCCCTCCCGGATCGGCGCCATCCTGAACCGGCAGGTGACCCCGTGGGCCACCCAGGACCTGCTCGAGCGCGGGATCTTCCGCGACCTCTACCGGACCGACGAGCCGCTTTTCGTCGAGCCCCCGGTCAGCGGGTACGGAGGATTCACGATGCCCCGTGTCGTGCTCGGCATCCGGGCCGGCGACGAGATCCTCGGCTCCGTCTGGGCCGCCGTGCCCGAGCCGCTCTCCGACGAACGGATGCAGAGCTTCCGCGAACTCCAGCAGGCAGTCGCCGTGCACATGCTCAGTCACCGCGCGAACGCGAACGTCGAGCGCCGCCTCCGCGCCGACCTGACCGGCCAGCTCCTCGCCGGCGGTCCGGCCGCGGACGAGGCCGCCGCGCGTCTCGGCCTGCCTCGCCGCCCGGCCGTCGTGATGGCCCTGGGGCTGCCGGAGTCGATCGCGACCGAGCCTCAGACCCACGCGGCGATGACGGCCGAGCTGCTGCGGCTGGGCGACGCCCTCGACGTACACCTCAGCTCCTCGCAGCCGGGAGCCTCGGCCGCCCTGCTCGGTGACGTCGTCTACGGCATCGTCCCGGTCGCCGAGGCCGACGACGCGGCAGCCGAGCGGGTCTGGCGCCTGGCCACCGACTTCCTGACCAGGATCGGCCGGCGCAGTACGGCGGTGATCGGCGTCGGCGGGGTGGTCGAGCGGGCCGTCGACCTGGCCAAGACCCGCGACGAGGCCGATCGGGCGCTGCGCGTCGCCCGGAGTCCGCGCAGCGAGCAGCGCGTGTATTCGACCGTCGAGCATGCGTTCGAGGTCCTGCTGACCGAGATCGCCGACATCGTCGCGGCCCGGCAGATGAAGCCGACGGCGCCGCTGGCCCGGCTGATCGACCACGACGAACGGCACCACGGTGACCTGGTCCCGACCCTGAAGGCCTGGCTGGACCACTTCGGCGACAACATCAACGCCGCCGGCTCGGTCCACGTGCACCCGAACACGTTCCGGTACCGCCTGAAGCGGGTGTCCGAGGTGTCCGGGCTGGACCTGGACGACAACGACGTACGGCTGTCGCTGATGCTGCAGTTCCGGCTGCTGCTCTGACCCGCCTGGTGCGCTGCGTCGGAGGAGGGCACTTGTCCGGGACGCCAGCGGGCGCGGCGGCGAATCTTGCTTTCGCACCAGCGTCCCGGGGCCGGCCGGTGCCACGATCTGAGCTACGGACCACATCGAGGATCCGCAGATCGGAGGAACTGCCCGGTGACCCGCTACCTCAGCATCGACGATCTGGCCGCGGTCCGCGTCCCCGAACAGCCGGTGATCGGCCCGGACGGGACGCGGGTGGCCTACGTTGTCCGTGGCAACGATCTCGCGGCGGACCGCACCGTCCGGCAACTCTGGATCGTGAACACCGACGGGGCCGGTCATCGCCGACTGACCAGCGGCGACGCCGACTGGGCGCCCCAGTGGTCACCTGACGGGACCACTGTGGCCTTCCTCCGCAGTGCTGGCGGCCACGCGCAGATCTGGACCGTCGACGTCGGGAGCGGCACAGAGCGACAGCTCACCGAGCGCGAGTTCGGTGCCGGCGCTCCGTCGTTCAGCCCGGCCGGCGATCGGCTGCTGTTCGTCGCGCGTCCCGAGGCCACCGACGGTGTGCACTGGGCGTGGGGCGCTCCCGTCGTGAGCGAGCGGCTCGACTACTACGCCGATGGCGACGGCACCCTGGTCAGCCACCGTCGCCACCTGCATGTCCTCGATGTCGCGTCGGGCGATTGCCGGCAGCTCACCAGCGGTGACTGGAACGTCATCGGACCGGCGTGGTCGCCCGACGGGCGCCGCATCGCCTACTCGGCCGGCGTCGCGGACGATGCGGACCTGCACCGGGAGTCGGCGGCCTACGTGATCGACCCGGACGATCCGGCGGATCCGCGGCGCGTGGGGTTCGAGCACGGGACGACCGGGCCGCTGTGCTGGTCCTCGTCCGGAGACCACATCTATGCCTGCGGCAACGAAGCCGGACTGATCCGGTTCACCGGTCTGCTGCGGCTCGATCCGTCCGGCGGCCCCAGCGTCAATCTCACCGACGCCCTCGATCGCAACGTCATGTACGGTGCTCCGGGCTACCCGGGGACGATCCCGTGCGTGACCGGTGGGGACGTGCTGTTCTGTCTGCGGGTGGGCGGCTACGTCCAGCTGTACAAGCTGTCCGAGGCCGACGACACAATCACTGCGGTCCTGAGCGAGACCGGGATCAACGTGGCCGCCGTGACCGTCGCCGGTCAGCTGGCAACGTTCGTGATCAACGATCCCGGCACCTGCGGTGAAGTGGCTGCCGTCGACCTGGTGACCGGGGAAGTCACTCGTCTGACCGACTGGGCCGCCTCGACGGCACCAGTGCAGCCTGCCGCCCGTACGGCGCGGACGTTCACGATCTCGGACGGCACCGCTGTCGAGGGCTGGGTCCTGCGTGATCCCGACGTACAGGGGCCGACGCCGCTGCTGCTCGACATCCACGGCGGACCACACAACGCGTGGAACGGCGCTGCGGAGGATGTGCACCTGTATCACCACGAGCTGGTCGCGCGGGGCTGGACCGTACTGCTCCTGAACTCACGGGGCAGCGACGGGTACGGCGAGGAGTTCTCGAGGACACTGTTCGGCGCGTGGGGTACAGCTGACGCGCAGGACTTCCTCGAACCGATCGAGCAACTGGTCGCGGAGCAGTTGGTCGACACGAACCGGGTCGCGGTGACCGGCTACAGCTACGGCGGCTACATGACGCTGTATCTGACCAGCCGCACGAACCGCTTCGCCGCAGCCGTCGGCGGCGGCGTGATCAGCGACTTGCGGAGTGCCTCCGGTACGACGGACAACCGGCGTGGCCTGTCGACGACCGAGTGGGGTGGCGCGCACTGGAAGGACCCTGGGAACTACGCGGAGATGTCGCCGATCTCGCGGATCGAGGATGTGACGACGCCGACGCTCCTGCTGCACGGCGCCGACGACGTGCGGTGTCCGGTGGATCAGGCCAGGCAGTGGCACACGGCCCTTCGCGAGCGCAACGTACCGACGCAGATCGTGCTCTACCCGGGTGCCGCGCACGGGTTGCTGTTCAACAGCCCGCCGCGGTTCCGCGCGGACTACAACCGCCGGGTCGTCGACTGGCTGACCAGGTACGTGGGCTGACATGAGGATCCAGTCCGTGTCCGGCGCCCCTGCGGCCGGCACCTTCACCAACGACGACCAGGCCGCGATCCTGGCCGGTGCATCGCGCGACGGTTACTTCTACCGCGGCACAGCGATCACTCGCGGGTACGGGGAGATCCGTCAGCCGAGCGAATCGCTCCTGATCCTTCTCGGCCTCGAAGACGGCCACACTGTCCTCGGCGCGGGTGTCTCCGTCCAGTACGCAGGCGGGTCCGGCCGCGAACCGCTGCTCCGCGCTGCGGACGCGCTGGACCGCTGGCAGGGCGAACTCCGCCGTGTGCTCGAAGGTCATCGCGCCGAGGACTTCCGGGCGGGCTGTGCGCGGCTCGGCGGCCTCGGCCTCCCGAAATCGGTCGAGTACGGCGTCACGCAGGCACTGCTCGCCGCGGCGGCGTACGCGCGCCGGATCACGATGGCCGAGGTGATCGCCGCCGAGTGGTCGACCGGCGTAGAGATCGCGCCGGTGCCGATCCTGGCGCAGTCCGGGGAGGACCGCCGCGGCGCGGTCGACCGGATGGTCCTGCGCCGGGTGGACAGCCTGCCGCACGGCCTGATCAACGCTCCGGACCTGGTCGGCGCCGACGGCGCAGTACTTCTGGAGTACGTCACCTGGGTACGCAACCGGATCCGGCAGAACACGGGCAGCGACTACGCGCCGGTGCTGCACTTCGACCTGTACGGCACGCTGAACCAGGTCTTCGGCACCCTCGCCCGTTGTGCGGACTACCTGTGCGAGCTCGAGGCCGTCGCCGCGCCGTACCGGCTCCGGATCGAGCAACCGGTCAGCGCCGGGTCTCGCGCCGCGCAGATCGACGCGATGGCCGAGCTCCGTGAACTGCTGGCCCGCGCCGGCTCCCGCGTCCAGCTGGTCGCCGACGAATGGTGCAACACGCTCGACGACGTGCACGCCTTCATCGCCGCGGGCGCCGCCGACGTCGTACAGATCAAACTGCCCGACGTCGGCGGGATCGACGCGATCGTCGAGTCGATCCTCGCCTGCCGCGCCGCCGGGGTCGCGGCGTACTGCGGCGGATCGTGCACCGAGACCGACCTGTCCGCCCGGGTCGCCACCCAGGTGGCGATGGGGACCGCCGCCGACGTCCTGCTTGCCCGCCCCGGGATGGGCGTCGACGAGGCGGTGATGGTGACCCGCAACGAGATGACTGCCGTCCTGGCCACGATCGGAAACCGGAGCCCACGATGATCGGCCTCAGCGACCTCAGAGTCGTGTCCATCGAGCAGTACGGAGCCGGCCCGTTCGGCACCCTGCATCTTGCCGAGCTCGGGGCGGAGGTGATCAAGGTCGAGGACGCCCGGACCGCAGGCGACATCGGCCGTCAGGTGCCGCCGTTCGCGGCCGAGGACGACAGCCTGTTCTTCCAGTCCTTCAACCGCAACAAGAAGAGCATCTCGCTGGACCTGTCGACCGCGGCGGGAGCCGTCGTACTGCACCGGCTGCTCGAGGACGCGGATGCGCTGGTGTACAACCTGCGCGGCGACGTCCCGGAGAAGCTCGGGTTGCGGTACGAGGACCTGAAGACCGTGAACCCACGGCTGGTCGTCTGCTCGCTGTCCGGGTACGGCATGACCGGCCCGCGGCGTGGCGAACCCGCGTACGACTACGTGGTCCAGGGACTCGCCGGCTGGATGGCGCTGACCGGTGACCCGGACGGTCCGCCTACCAAGAGCGGGCTCTCGCTGGTCGACTACTGCGGTGGCGTGGTCGCGGCGATGTCGCTGCTGGCCGGCGTCCACGTGGCACGGCGGGACGGCGTCGGCGGGGACTGCGACGTCAGCCTGTTCGACACCGCGATGTCGATGCTGTCGTACCCAGGCACCTGGTATCTGACCGCGGGCCACGAGACGAAGCGCCTCCGCCGGTCCTCGCATCCCTCCGTGACGCCGTTCGGTGCGTACCCGACGGCGGACGGCTGGCTGATGCTGGCGTGCGTCAAACCGAAGTTCTTCGTCAAGCTCGTCGAGGTCCTCGGGATCCCGGAGCTGGCCACGGACCCCCGGTTCGCCACTCTCGAAGCGCGTCGTGACAACCAGGCCGCGCTGGACGCCTGCCTGGACGACGCGTTGCGGCACGACACCAGCGCGCGATGGACCGAGCGGCTCAGTGCGGCCGGCGTACCGTGCGGACCGATCAACGACCTACCGGGCGCCTTCGAGGAGGAGCAGGTCGACGCGCGCGAGCTGGTCGTCTCGCATCCGCACCCGGTCTGGGGCGAGGTCCGGCATGTGCGTACGGCGGGACGCGGGTGGTGGCCGGCGCCGGAGACCGTCCGGGCACCGGAGCTCGGCGAGCATCATGACGAGATCCTTCGCGGGCTGCTCGGTTACACCGACGAGGAGCTGGCTGCGCTCGCGGCCGACGGTGCGTTCGGGCAGGCCTGATGAGCGTCGAGGTGCTGAACCCGATCCTGCATGCGCTGATCGAGTTGCTCCCGGCTCCTTCGGTGACGTCTGGACGCCTGTCCGGCTGGACGTTTGCGATCAAGGACAACACCGACATCCAAGGCGTTGCGAAGACCGACGGTCTGGGTCCGCCGCTGCCGCGGCCGGCGGTTCGTGATGCCGAAGTCGTCCGGCGGTTGCGTGCCGCCGGTGCCACGATCGTTGGTACGGCCAACCTGGAGGAGCTCAGTTTCGGTGCCACCACCCAGAATCCGGTCTGGGGCGCGTGCCGCAATCCATGGGATCTCCAACGAATCCCGGGTGGTTCAAGTGGTGGATCAGCGGTCGCGGTGGCGGCCGGTCTGGTCCGGGCCGCGCTCGGGACCGACACCGGCGGATCGTTGCGCAACCCGGCGGCGTTCTGCGGGGTGAGTGCACTGCGCCCGAGTCATGGACTGGTGCCGACGCTCGGCGTCACACCGCTCAGCCCGAGCATGGACGTGGTCGGCCCGATCGCGCAGTCGGTCGAGGATCTCGGCACGGTACTCGAGGTGCTGGTCGGCGGTCCCCTTCGGCCGGCTGCGGGCGACCTCGCAGGCCTGGCGGTCGGTGTACCGTCCACGTACTTCCTGGACGATCTCGAGCCTGCTGTTGCCCACGGCTTCGACGCGTTCCTGGAGTTGCTGACCAGGTGTGGCGCGCGGATCGTGGTGTTGACCGATCTTGGGGATGTCGACGCAGTGCATGCCGCAATGGCCGCGCTGCAGAACTCCGAAGCGGTCCGCGGTCTGCAGCCGTACTGGGATGATCCGCGGGTCTCCGACGGCATCCGAGGACGGATCGAGGCCGGCCGGGCGGTCACCACGGACGAGATCGAGAAGGCCGCTGCAGTCGCGGCCCGCTGGCGGACCGCTGTGGACAACGCACTCCAAGATGTCGATGTGATCGCCGTACCGGCCACTCCGTTCGTTGCGCCGGTAGCGGCCGCTGACGACCTGACTCAGCTGAGTCGGCGCATCAACCGTCTCACCGGCAGTTGGTCACTGACCGGTACGCCAGTACTCGCCCTCCCGACTGCGCCCGCGCCGAGCGGTCTTCCCGTCGGCGTACAACTTGTCGGTGGTCGTGGCGCGGACGGGCGGGTACTGGCGATCGGGGAGCGCATCCAGCGCGAGAGCGACTGGCACCTGCGCAGCCCGGACGTCCTAGGTCAGGTGAGCCGCGCCGCGACGTAGTCGGCCAGCGGCCCCAACGGAACCTGCCCCGCCTCCAATACGACGTCGTGGAAGGCGCTGAGCCGGAAGCGGTCGCCCAGCCGTTGCTTCGTCTCGTCCCGCAATCGCATCAGCTCGAGCCGTCCGGTCATGTAGGCGAGCGCCTGCCCCGGTGTCGACACATAGCGGGTGACTTCGGCGGTCACGTGGCCCGCGCTCATGGGTGAGTTCGCGAGCATGTAGTCGATCGCGCGCTGCTTGCTCCAACCGAGTGCGTGGAGGCCCGTGTCGACGACCAGGCGGCAAGCGCGCAACGAGTCGAACGACAACATCCCGAAGCGGTCCAGCGGCGTCGAGTACAGCCCCATCTCGTCGGCGAGCCGCTCGGCGTACAGGCCCCAGCCTTCGCAGTACGCGGGGACGTACGACGTACGGCGGAACTCCTGGACGTCGGTGAGCTCGGCCGCACGGGCGATCTGCAGGTGGTGGCCCGGTACGGCTTCGTGGAAGGCGAGCGCCTCGATCTCGTAGCGTGCCCAGGCGGCCGGGTCGGAGACGTTGACGAAGAACGTACCGCCGCGGCTGCCGTCCTTGGCAGGGCGGAAGTAGTACGCGAGCGATCCTGAGTGGGCGGGGGCGACGACGCAGCCGGCCGACGGCAGGACTCCGAACCAGTCGCCGACCCGCTCGAGCGACCGCTCCAGCGCTGCTTCGGCGGCGGTGACGATCTCGGTGGCCGAGGTGAAGTGCAGCTTCGGGTCGTCGCGCAGGATCGCCAGCACCTCGGCGACGTTCCGCGTGCCGAAGACCTCGGCGCCGAGTTCGGCGTACTCCGCGCGCAGCTTCGCGACCTGTTCGAGGCCGAGGTCATGGATCCGCCCGACCGGCAGCTCGGTCGCGGTCGCCTCGTCGGCAAGGGTCTGGTACAGCTCGAGGCCGTTGGGCAGGCCACCGAGTCCACACTCCTCGTCGCCCCGGGCAACTTTCCCGACGGTCTCCCGCAACGACCCTGCGTACGTCGAGAGGGCCGACCGGACGCTGTCGCGGATGACCGTGCGCAGCTCGTCCAGGAGGTTGCCGCGGTGTACGTCGGGCGGTGTCGATCCCAGGTTGAGCAGCGGATCGTCGTCGAGGGGCAGCGCGAGCCAGTCCTCCACGGTCCTCGCGGTGGCATGGATCGCCGACGCGGGCGCTGCGAGTCCGCGGCCGGCCGCGTCCAGGTGCCGGCGAGCACGGTCGGTGAAGTACCGAGCGATCGCCTCGTATTTCGGTACGAACGCGGCGGCAACCTCCGGCCCTGGGATCGGCAGTTGCGCAACGGTGGTCGGGAGCGCGGCCGCCGGCCCGAAGACCGGATTCACGTCGATGTCGCCGAAGCCGGATTCGAGAACCCGGGCGCGCGCCGTGGAGTCCCAGCGCAGCAAGGCCAGGTCGAGCCTGCGCGCGGGCCCTGCGGCCGCCTCGTCCTCGGCGCGATCGCACAGCGCACGCAGACGGCGTGCGGCCGCGAGGTCGGCGTCGGCGCTGCCCGCCTCGAATCGCTCGGCATACCGGTACTCACCGGTCAGGTGTGCCCGCGTCGGAGCGAGCTCGTGCTGCAACGCCTGGTAGTCGGCTGCCAGCGCGTCGAATCCCATCTTCACCTGTCCTCCGTCGGAGACTGGTCCCGGGCACGGATCCCCCCGTCCCGACGATAGGGAGTGCGGCGTTGCCGCGGTTGGTGGCGTGCACCATCCGCCGCGGAGCCGTTTGTCGGCAGCAACAAGACGATGCCCAGCCGGGTTGGGAGACTCCGAAAGTGGTTCCAGATCGCCGTCAGCCGGACGCCGGATGGACGCACAGAAAGCGGAACACGCCATGCTCAGACACCGCATGCCACGCCTGCTTCCCGTCCTCGCGCTCGGTGCCGCGATCAGCCTGGCCGGATGCTCCGGCGGCCAGGGCCAGGCAGCCACCAAGAAGTACGCCGCCAACGGCACGCTGACGATCGCGATCGACAGCGATCCCGGCTCGCTCGACCCGCAACGGTCGGTGAACGGCGTGAACCTGCTGATGAGCGTGTTCGCCTACGACACCCCGGTCAAGCTGCTCGACTCCGGTGACATCGCCCCGAGCGTCGTCAGCGCGTGGACGGCCCACGGTACGTCGGCGTACAGCCTCACGATCGCGAAGGGCGTGACCTGCGCCGACGGGTCCCCGATGGACGCGGCGGTCGTTGCCAACAACATCAACTACGTCGCGGATCCGGACAAGGGCTCGGGCATGAACGGTGTCGCGGTCCCGGCCGGCGCGGTCGCGACCGCGGACCAGGCGCGCGGCGTCGTGGAGGTCAAGCTGACCAGCGGTGCGCCGTTCTTCCTGCAGAACCTCGCGGAACTGCCGCTCGTCTGCGGAGCCGGGCTGAAGGGGCGCAACGTCTTGAAGGACAAGAGTTCCGGCTCCGGCCCGTTCGTGCTCGACAAGGTGGTGCCGGGCAGTTCCTACGAGTTCTCTGTGCGTGACGGCTACACCTGGGGGCCCAAGGGCGCATCGACGGCCGCGCCGGGAACACCGAAGAAGGTCGTCTTCAAGGTCGTGAAGAGCACGGCAACGATCGCGAACCTGTTGCTCAGCAAGCAGGTGAACGCCGCGTACCTGGCCGGCCCCGACACCACTCGCCTGAAGAACGCCAAGCTGTTCTCCGACGGCGGTTCGATCATCGGCCTCGAGCTGACCTTCAACCAGGCACCGGGTGAGCCGACCGCTGACGTCGCGGTCCGCCGGGCGTTGATCGGGGCACTCGATCTCGGTGAGACGGCCAAGGTGTCGACCGGTGGACTCGGTGGTCCCGCCAACGGACTGCTCACCGACCCGAAGATCTGTGCGGGCGACACCCTCGGGCCGAACAAGCCGGCCTTCGACGCGGAAGCCGCCGCCAAGGCGCTCGACGCGGCCGGCTGGACGGCCGGCGCCGGCGGCGTCCGGGCCAAGGACGGCAAGCCGCTCAAGCTGTCGTTCGTCTACGACAACGAGGACAGCGAGAACTCGGCGACCGCGGAGTACATCCGCAGTGCGTGGACCAAACTCGGCGTACAGGTCGAGCTGAACGGCCAGTCCTTCGACCAGAAGTCCGACGTCGTCTTCGGCGGCAAGGGCAAGTGGACCGCAACCCTGATCGGCCTCGGTGTGAGCAACCCGGCGACGTTGACCCCGTTCTTCTCGGGGCCTGCTCCGGCAGCCGGCGTCAACTACGCCACGATGCACAACGCTGCGTACGAGTCCGCGATCAAGGCGGCCCAGGCCAAACCGGGCGTGGACGGCTGCCCGGACTGGAACGCCGCCGAGAGCGCGCTGATCAAGGACTCCGACATCACGCCGCTGTCGGTGGAGCCGTACACCTTCTGGGGCAACGGAGCGGAGTTCAACGTCGAGGCCCGCGTGCTCGAACCCACGTCCCTGCGCGTCCTCGGCTGACCGCGTGGGACGAAAGGAGGCAGTGACAGTGGCAGTGGCTGTGGCACGTACGCACCCCTGGCTGGACTTCGCGGCCCGCCGCCTGACCCGGTTCGTGGTCTCGATGATCATCGTGGTGACCGCCTCCTTCGCCATGGTGCACGCACTGCCGGGCGATCCGGTGCGGTCGGCGCTCGGCCTGCAGGCGTCGCCGGCCGTCGTGAACGCGACCCGCGAGCAGCTCGGGCTGAACGATCCGCTCTGGCAGCAGTACGTCGACTATCTCGGCCACCTGATCCACTTCGATCTGGGGACCTCGCTCGACACCCAGACCCCCGTGCGTGACGTGATGGCCCAGCTGGTCCCGGCGACGGTCCGGCTCGGCGTCGTGTCGTTCGTGGTCTGTGTGCTGGTGGCGATCCCGATCGGGATGCTCGTCGGCATCCGGACCCGGGACGGCCGCGGCCGCCGGCTGCACCTGGGCTTCGGCGGTACGACGGGACTCGCGCTGTCGATCCCGGACTACCTGCTCGCCGTCGCTCTGGTGTTCGTGTTCTCGGTGTCGCTGCAGGCGCTGCCGGTCGCGGGGATGGCCGGTCCGGCGTCGTACGTGCTGCCGGTGATCGCACTGGTGGCCGGCCCGATCGCCTACCTGTCCCGGATCGTCCGGGCGGAGACCCAGCGGGTGCTTCGTGAGGAGTACATGATGACCGCTCGGGCGAAGCGGCTCCCACCGCGCCTGCTCTACCTGCGTCACGCGCTGCCGAACGTCCTGACCCCGACGCTGACGGTCAGCGGAATGATCCTCGCGTCGCTGCTCGCCGGGACGGTGCTCGTCGAGACGGTCTTCGCGTGGCCGGGTATCGGCGCCGAGTTGGTGCACTCCGTGCTGGTGAAGGACTTTCCGGTGGTCCAGGCGGTCGCGCTGTTCTTCGGCGCCGGGGTCCTGCTGATCAATCTCGTGGTCGACATCGCCATCGCGGTCGTCGATCCGCGCTCGACGATTCGGGAGAGCTGATGGCACGCATCCGGATCCCGGCCCGGATCCGCAACCCGCTGGCCTACGTCACCTTCGTGCTGCTCGCGGTGCTCGTACTGACCGCGATCCTCGGCCCGCTCTTCCTGCACGACCGCGCGGAGGCCTTCGACGTCGCCGCCCTGCAGGCCGGCGCCTCGGCCGCGCATCCGTTCGGGACCGACGCACTCGGACGCGACGTCCTCGCCAGGACGGTCGTCGCGACCCGGCTGTCGCTCTGGCTCGCGCTGATCACGGTCACGATCGGCGTGGTCTGCGGCGCGATCGTCGGATCCGTGCCGGTCGTGCTCGGCCGCCGCGCCGGTCGCCTGGTCGTTGCCGCCCTCAACCTGATGGTCGCGTTCCCGGGACTGCTGCTCGCACTCTTCCTGGCGATGATCTTCGGCGTCGGCGCCCGTGGTGCCGTGCTGTCGATGGCGGTCGCGTTCGTACCGTCTTTCGCGCGACTGACCCACACGACCGCCAGCGGGATCGCGAATGCGGACTACGTGTCGGCGGCCCGCCTGCTGGGCACGCCGCGCCGGGTGATCCTGCGCCGCCACATCCTGCCGAACATCGCCGAGCCTCTGATCGTCAACGCCACCAGCCAGGTCGGCGCCGCATTGCTCAGCATCTCCGCCCTGTCGTACCTCGGCTTCGGAGTGCAGCCCCCGTCGTACGACTGGGGACGGATGCTGGCCGACGGCCTGCCCTTCATCTATACCAACCCCGCCGCGGCGCTGGCTCCCACGCTCGCGATCGTCCTGGCCGGCCTTGCCTTTGTGCTCGCCGGTGAGCTGCTGACCCAGTTGCTCGGCGACCGGCGCGCGCACTACACGGTGCCGACCGCGACCGAAGCGACCTCGACGACCGAGGTGGACGTACCGGAGGCCCAGGTGCTGAACGTGCGTGGTCTGCGCGTCACGGTGCCCGGCGATCCGGTCCCGTTCTCCCCGGTGCTCGACCTCGATCTGACGCTCCGGGCCGGTGAGATCGTCGGCGTGGTCGGCGAGTCCGGATCGGGCAAGAGCCTCACCGCCACCGCGGTCGGCCACCTCGTCGGCTACCCGAACCTGGTCACCTGCGACACGCACCGGCTGGCCGGCGTCGAGCTCGGCACCCTCGATCGGTCGGCTCGCGAGCGGCTCCTCGGGACGTCGGTGGCGATGGTGTTCCAGGACCCGATGTCGGCGCTGAACCCGACCGTGAAGGTCGGCCGGCAGCTGTCCGAGATCTCCGAGGTGCACCAGGGGATGAGCAGGCGTGCCGCGCTCGAGCGGGCCGTCGATCGGCTCCGCGCGGTCCGCATCACGCAGCCCGAGGTGCGTGCCGGGCAGTACCCGTTGGAGTTCTCCGGCGGGATGCGGCAGCGGGCGGCGATCGCGATGGGCCTGATGGCCGATCCGGTGCTGATCATCGCCGACGAGCCCACCACCGCGCTGGACGTCACCGTGCAGCAGGAGGTGCTCGCGCTGCTGCGTCGCGTCGCCGAGGAGACCGGAGCGGCGGTGATGCTGATCAGCCACGACATCGCGGTCGTCTCCGAGATCGCGAACCGCGTGCTCGTGATGTACGCCGGGCGGATCGTCGAGGAACTACCCGTCGAACAGCTCAGCAGCGCGACGCATCCCTACACCCGCGCACTGGTGACGAGCATCCCGGACATGACGACCGACCGTTCGGTGCCGTTGGCCACCATTCCAGGACGGCCGCCACACCCCGCGGCGCGGCCGGCGGGATGTGCGTTTGCACCTCGCTGTGACCGGGCCGGCAGCGGATGCCGGGAGGACGAGCCTGAGCTCGAGGCGGCCGGTCACGGCGGGCGAGTGGCCTGCTTCCATCCGATCGCCGTCGGTGCCACGATCCCGGTCCGGAGGGGTGCCTGATGCTCGACATCCGCAATCTGACCGTCGTCTACGGTCACGGCGGCCATCGGAACGCTGCCGTCCAGGACGTCTCGCTCCGCGTCGAGCCGCACGCGATCGTCGGGCTGGTCGGGGAGTCCGGCTCCGGCAAGTCGACGCTCGGCAAGGCCGTCGTCAGTTTAGCGCCGGTGAGCGCAGGCACCATCGAGTGGAACGGTGCGCCGGTTGCCGTACGATGGAACGCGCGGCGAGGTACCGCACGGCCCGCGATCCAGTACGTGTTCCAGGATCCGTACGCGTCGTTGAACCCGCGGCTGCGGGTCGGTGGGGCGATCGCCGAAGGGCTCGGGGACCACCGGCGGAGCGGTCGGCGGGCGGAGGTCGAGCGGCTCCTGGAGCTGGTCCGGCTCGATCCGGAGGTCGCCGACGTACTGCCGCGGCAGCTGTCCGGTGGTCAGCGGCAGCGGGTCGCGATCGCGCGGGCGCTGGCCGCGGAGCCGGAGCTGCTGATTGCGGACGAGATCACGTCGGCGCTGGACGTCTCGGTCCAGGGAGCGGTCCTGAACCTCTTGAAGGAGATCCAGGCCGAAACCGGTGTCGCGATCTTGTTCATCTCGCACAACCTGGCCGTCGTTCGCTACCTGGCGGGCTCGGTTGCGGTGATGAAGCAGGGCCGGATGGTCGAGTTCGGGCCGACCGACCAGGTCGTCGGTAGCCCCAGCGACCCGTACACCCAGCAGCTCCTCCAGGCGGTTCCTGCCCTTCGTCGCTGAGTTCCGGAAGGGGAGTGTCCGGAATTGGATCTACGGTGGCGGCATGACTGAGACTGCGTGGGTGTCGCCGTGGTGGGAGCCGCCGTTGGCGGGTAGCGAGGTTGAGCAGTTGCTGGGGGCGCTGGACAGGTTGCGGACGACGTTTCGCTTCAAGGTGGACGAACTGGACGCGGACGGGCTGAACACCCGGATCGGGGCCTCGTCGATCACGCTCGGAGGGCTGCTCAAGCATCTCGCGGCGAACGAGGACTACATGTTCGACGTGAAGTTCCGCGGCAAGCCGATGAGCGGGCCGTGGCTGGAGAACGGCTGGCGGGACGACAACGACTGGGAGTTCCACTCCGCGGCCGAGAACACGCCGGCCGAGCTGTACGCGCTGTGGGACGGCGCTGTTGACCGCTCCCGCGCGACGCTGACCGCGGCGATCGCCGACGGCGGGCTCGATCAGCCGGCCGACATCGCCTGGCCGGACGGCCGGCACCCCAGCCTGCGCCGCCTGGTCTGCGACCTGATCGAGGAGTACGGCCGGCACACCGGCCACGCCGACCTGATCCGCGAAGCCGTCGACGGGCGGGTCGGCGAAGACCCGCCCTCGGACTGGAAACCGGTCGGCGCGCGCTGACCTGGTACCGCCACGCAGGCAGAACCCCGGTTTTCGGGCCGATTCGGGGCCCTTTGACCGGGTTCTGCCTGCGTGGCGGTCCGCCCAGCTACTTGATCCGCTGCATCGTGCCGTCCGTGGAGACGCCGACGACCGTGGTCTTGCCGTCGACGGTGAGGGTCAGGATCATCCGCGAGCCCTGCCACGAGGTCTTGTAGGAGACGGTCGCGTTCGAACGGGTGGGCGCGATCACTGACAGGATCTTCGCGTTCTCGCCGGACCGGTTGAACTTCACAACGGACGCCGGCTGCTTGTCGTCGATCGTCTTGTAGTGCCAGCCCTGGATCGGATCCTGCTGTCCGGTGGTCACCTCGATCGGCGTGGTGTCCTGCTGGAACGGGACCTGCAGCAGCGTCGTCTTCACGTTCTCGCCGGGCTTCGCGGCCACCGCGCGGTCGTTGCCATTGACAACTACCTTTTGGTCCTCGGGCAGGTGCCACAGCGTGGAGTACTCCTGGTCGGACTCCGACGTACCGCGGTCGAGCACCACCATCAGATCGGGATCCTTCAGCACCAGGACGTCGCGGGTCCGGTCGACGCCGGCGCCGGGGGAGTCGTGCAGCTCGTAGAACTCCGAGGTCGGCTTGATCGCGGACCGCACCAGCTTGGTCTCCGGGTGCCCGGTCGCGGCCTTCACCGTCATCTCGTTGTGCGCGAACTGGCTTTTCGCCCAGAACCGCCAGTCGTCGGCCTGGTAGCCGGCATGCCCGCCTACGATCAGGATGTCGCGCCCCCGCGAGGTGTAGGTGATCGAGGTGTGGTCGTTGTGCCCGTGCAGCTTGATCGACGGCCCGTACCGGATGCTGTACGTCGACTCCTGCGTGAACGGCCGCGTCTCGCCCCACCCGGTACGCCCGAAGATGTACCCGGCGTCGAAGATCCCGATCCGCTGCGTCGGCCGGATCCCCTGCGCGCCGAGTGTGCCGGCGTACTCGAGCACCGTGCCCTGCACAGGATGCGTCTTGATCACCTCGGAGTCACCGAGCTGCGGCAGGTTCCCGAGCGAGTTGGTGGCCAGTGCGAGCCACTTCGCGAGCTCCCGCCGGCGTGCGGTGATGGTCGTGCCGGGATCCGCTCCGCACTTGCGCAGTACGTCGATGGCGCGGCCCCAGAGCGCGTAGTTGAACTGCGCGTACCCGGTGGACTGCTCGTTCGTCGAGCCCTGCGTGTCGATCGACGTCTTGATCGCACTGGTCAACCGGTCGGTGGCGAGCTTCTTCAGGTCGGGGCGCATCAGCGTACAGCCGACCCCGAACAGCGCGATGCTCTCGTCGGTGCCGTGGTTCCAGTCGCCGCTGTAGTTCTTCCGGAGGAACATCGCGTGGTCGAGCAACGCTTGGTCGAGCCAGGCGTACGTGAGCGGCAGCTTGCCCACGTGCAGCCCCGACAGCACCGCCTGCCGGAGGCAGATCAGGACGTTGGTGCGGTGCATCGTGGACTCCCACGCGCCGACGTCGGACTTCCACGAGTACGGGTTGTCGTTGACCCAGTCGCGCGCGATGTTGCTGACCCGCTGCAGCGCGGCCTTGTTGCCGAGGCCGCCGACGGTGATTCCTTGGCCGAGCCAACGCAGCGAGTGCAGCCACATGTACCAGCTCGGGTTCTTGTCCGGGTTCAGCCGCCAGTTGATGTTGCCCTTGCCGTCACCGACCTTGGTCGGCGGCGTGGTGCCCCAGGTGAACGTGTCCTTGTACAGGTTGGCGAGCGGGTTCGTACGGTCGATCCCGCTGTACGCCGGGCAGGTGTAGGTGTCCACCCGCGCCTTGGTCGGTGCCGGGGTCGGCGGCTCGGGAGTCTGGCTCACGGTCGGGTCCGGCGCGGCCTCCGGCTCGGAGGCACCCCAGGGGACGACCAGCACCACGGCGAGTACGGCGGCACTCGCGATCACTGCGATCGCGAGCCGCAGAGTCGTCCTGGTGGTGCGCTGATGTCTCGCGGGCATCGTGTCCCCCTCGTCCGGCATGCCGGTTCTGGCCTATACCTGAATACGAACAGACCGCTGCGGTGTCGGAGTCAGGTGTGATTCGATCGTCCGGAACGTTCGGCGAGCCGACGGAAGGTTGCCGACGGCATCAAGCCTGGTGCCGGCGTACCTCCATCGATGGTGTCGCCATCGGTTCCCCCCGGAGGAGCGGAGCGGCTCCTCTGCCTAATAGATGTCGCGAGCGACCCAAAAGGTTGCTTTCGGATCTGAGACTTCGGTTCACTTGCCCGGAAGGGCACATCTCAGCGCCCGGAACCCCTGCTCGGCGGCGGATCCGGGTCAGTGCTCGATGGCGTCGGCGATCAGCTCGTTGCGGGCGGCGGCGCCGAGCGGGGTGGTGTGGACACCGTCCCGCAGGTACTGCGCCGGGCGGTTCGGCTGCGACTCGAGGAACCCGGACCAGTCGATGATCCGCAGATTCGGGTGCTGGGCCACAGCCGCCTCGAGTTGCTGGTTGATCCAGGCGCTGTTCGCGAGGTCGGCCTGCCGGAGCGGGGCGGCCACCTTGATACGGCTCGCGTACACGTTCACCCAGTACACGGTCCGGTTCGGCCCCGCGATCCGGAGCGCGCGCTCGACCTGGGCCGTGAACGCGGGCGGATCGAAGATGTCGTTGGTACCGACCGCCATCACGATCCTGTTCGGCAGACCGTAGTGGTGCGACCACTGTTCGAGGGCATCGACGGCCGCCGTCGCCGGCTGCCCGGACCAGTCGTGGAACGCGATCAGGTCACCGCTGCGGTCGGCCAGCAGCCGCTCCAGGGTGGGGCTGTCCTGGACCGCGATGCTGTCGCCGAAGAGGAAGACGCCGTCGAACGCCAGTACGTCCCGGACCTGGTCCTCGGTGGAGATCCGGTGGGACAGCGCCTGCCACGGACCGAGCGTGCCCGATCCGTACGCCCCCGGGCCCTTCGTCGGCACGCTGTAGGCGCCGCCGCCGACCAGGGTGTCGGTGCTCTTCGCGCGCGGCTCGAGGGCGACCAGCACGCCGCCGAGCGCCGCCAGCACCATCAGCGTCACCACCACCGCGGTCAGCGACTCGAGGAACGCCCGCGCCCGGGATACCTTCGGCGGCCCCTCCACGATCTGCGGCAACAAGCCCGCGCCCCCCATCATCTGTCGTCTTTGCACACTCACATGACGCGGTGCCCCGCGAATCTGCTGCATTTGCGCCATGGCAGTCCACCCCAGTGCTGAGCGCCCAGTGCTGAGCGCTCAATGCTTCAGCGTTCAGTGCTTCAGCGTGTGTCCGTCACTCGTCAGCCGCGCACGAAGGTCCTTGACTTCGTCGCGCCGCAGCTCACGCCGCCGCGGTTCCCCGTCCCCGGCAGCCCGCTGCTTCCTCCTGCGCCACCATTTCACCCCTCCAGCATCCCCGACGGGCCAAGGAACCGGTAGCTTTCCGGTCAGACCGCAATCACACTGACAAAACGTGCATCTTCGATTACGCAAAGCATCGATCGATCGGCTCAGCCGGCACGTTCGGCGTCGCTGCGCTCGACGCAGAACTCGTTGCCCTCGGGGTCCCGCATCGTCACCCAGCCGCGGCCGTCCGGAACCCGGTGGTCCTCGTGCACCGTCCCGCCGAGCGCCAGGATCCGCTCGACCTCCGCGTCCCGCGTCCGCTCGGTCGGGCCCCAGTCGAGATGCACCCGGTTCTTCACACTCTTACCCTCGGGTACGCGGATGAACAGCAGCCCGGGCGCCGGTGCAGGCGCCTCCACGAGCACCTCGTCGTCCCCCGGCTCGTCCTGGTCGCTCACCGGCCAGCCGGTCACCGTACTCCAGAACTGCCCGAGCTCATACGGGTTCGCCGCATCGATGGTGATATGTCGCAAGATCATCCGCAGACCTTAACCAGTCGGGCGGTTTCGAGGTGTCGCGGACTGTCGGCGGCCGGGTCTACTGTGCGGGACATGGGCGCCGGACCAGAGGGCTCGGCCAGGTTGGGGGAAGGACACTTCGATGGCATCCCGGCTCAATCCGTACATCCAGTTCAAGAACGAAGCACGCGCGGCGATGGACTTCTACAAAGACGTCTTCGGCGGCGAGCTGTCGGCGAACACCTTCAAGGAGTTCGGCTCGGGCCACGGCCCGGGGGACGACGACCTGTTGATGCACAGCCAGCTCGAGACGCCGAGCGGGTTCACGCTGATGGCGGCCGACACGCCGCAGGGCATGCCGTACAACCCGGGTGAGAACATCGCGATCAGCCTCAGCGGCGACGGCGACGAGCTCCGCGGGTACTACGAGAAGCTCTCCGACGGCGGCAAGGTCACCGTCCCGCTCGAGAAGCAGATGTGGGGCGACGAGTTCGGCATGGTGACCGACCGGTTCGGCATCAACTGGATGGTCAACATCGCGGGCTGACCCTGTGCTTCCCCGGGGAAATCCGGTGTCCCCGGGGAGGCGTCCGCCGCTACCTTTGATCGGTATGGGACTCAACGACGTGCTCCTCGACCCCATCCGGCACAACAACTGGGCAACCGGCAGCCTGACCAGGTTCTGCCGTGACCAGGCCCTGTCCGCCGAGCAGCTGGAGATCACCGGCGTCGGTACGTACGGCGGCATTCTCGCGACCCTGGATCACATCGTCCGCTGCGACGGCAGCTATCTGCGCCGCATCGTCGACCGGCCACTCGCGTACGTCGACAGCGAGCCCGCGACCGACCTGGACACGCTCGAGCGCTGGAACGCCGAGGCCGGCGAGCTGTGGGAGGTGCTCCTCGCCCAGCCCATCGACGTCGAGCGGGTGATCATCGTCGACGACAACACCCGCGGTACCAGGGTCGGCATCTTCATCGCGCAGGCGATCAACCACGCCAACCACCACCGCGAGCAGGTCTGCGCAATCCTCACCGGCCTCGGCATCGACCCCCCAGACATCCAAGCCTGGGAATACGCCTGGCAAACCCAACGCATCTGGGACCTCCCCACCCCGACCCCCACCCCAAACTAACCACCCGCCCCGCCCCGCGCCGCCCGGCCCTGCGCCGTGCCCGCGCCGTGCCGTGCCCGCGCCGTGCCGTGCCCGCCCCGTGCCGTGCCCGCCCCGTGCCGTGCCCGCGCCGTGCCGTGCCCGCCCCCCGTGCCGCCCCGTGCTGTGCCGCCGGTGGTTAGACGGGTGGATATCCCGTCGCGTTGGGGGTTCTCTGTTGGTGTGCGAGGGGAGGACGCTCAACAGCGGTGGATAACCTCGGCGGGGTCGGCAGGGGTCGGCAGGGGTCGGCAGGGGTCGGCGGGGGTCGGCGGGGCGGGCCGAGCGGCGCCGAGGAGGTGGGTCAGGTGGGTCAGGTGGTGGCGATGGTTTGCATTAGGCCGGGTTGGTAGGAGCCGCCTAGCTGGTTGAGGGTTACTGCCATGCGGTTGGTGGCGTTGATCATCGCGATCAGTGTGACCAGGGCGATCAGCTGGTCCTCGGTGTAGTACTTCGAGGCGCGCGCCCAGGTCTCGTCGGAGACACCCTCGGAGGCGTCGGCCAGCCGGGTCGCCTCCTCGGTGAGCGCCAGTGCGGCCTGCTCCTCCTCGGTGAAGACCGTCGAGTGCCGCCAGCCCGCGACCAGGTTCAGCCGGGTCGCGGTCTCGCCCTCGGCCGCCGCCTCCTTGGAATGGATGTCGATGCAGTTCCCACAGCCATTGATCTGGCTGGCGCGCAGCATCACCAGGTTCTGCGTAGCGGTCGGCAGGGAGGCCTCTTGCAGCAGCGCGTGAACGGCGTACAGACGCTTGGCCAGCTTGGTGCCGAACGCGTTCTGCATCAGATCGATACGGGGCTCCATCGTCTTCGTCCTTACTTGTGGGATCTACTGGACGAACACGAGATGCCCCTGGTCCGGTCGACGTGACGACCCCGGGACGTGACGAGCGCCATACTGACCGGGTTGTCACAGGAACCGGACGACCGGCATCTGATGGGGGACACCTGTGCGGACAAGGAGCAGCCCATGACCGGTACCGACCGAGCCACCGAGGCTTTCGTTGCCCATCGCAACCTGTTGTTCACGGTCGCGTACGAACTCCTGGGCTCCGCGGCCGACGCCGAGGACGTACTGCAGGAGACCTGGCTGCGCTGGGTCACGGTCGACCTGGACACGATCCAGGACCCCCGCGCCTACCTGGTACGGATCGCCAGCCGGCAGGCCCTGCAGCGGCTCCGCACCCTGGGACGCCGCAAGGAGTCGTACGTCGGCCCGTGGCTGCCCGAACCGCTGCTCACCGCACCCGACGTCGCCGACGACGTCGAACTCGCGGACAGCGTCTCGATGGCGATGCTGCTCGTCCTCGAAACCCTCAGACCCACCGAACGCGCCGTGTTCGTGCTCCGTGAGGTCTTCGGCCTCGAGTACGACGAGATCGCCGCGGCGGTCGACAAGAAGCCGGACGCGGTACGCCAGATCGCGCATCGGGCGCGCTCGCACGTCGCGGCCCGGCGCCCGCGCGGCCCGGTTTCCGTGGACGAGACCCGGGATGCCCTGGAGGCATTCCAGCGGGCCGTGAACACCGGCGACATCCAAGGGCTCGTGGACATCCTCGCGCCGGACGTCGTGTTCCTCGGCGACGGTGGCGGCGTGGTCCAGGCCCTCCCACGCCCCGTCGTCGGTGCCGACAAGGTGGCCCGCCTGCTCGCCATCGCCGTCGAACACCTCGCCGAAGGCTCGCTCGAGCTGACCCAGATCAACGGCCGGCCCGCCTTCCTCCTCCGCTTCACCGAAGAGGTCGACAGCGTCACCGTCCTGCACGTCGAGAACGGCAAGATCGCCGGCTTCTACGCCGTCCGCAACCCCGCCAAACTCTCCTCCCTGACCAACCCGAGAACCCTCACCCGCTGACCCCCAGCCGCCGGGCGGGTGCGGGGGTGGCGTGTGGGACTGTTTGCGCATGTCCTTTCTGTCGCAGTTGCGGCGTGCGTGGGTCACCATCCAGGTCCCTGGCACGACCTCGGAGCGGATCCCTGCCACCTATGTCGAGTACCCGTCCGACGGACTCCCGCCGGTGCCCGCAGACATTGCGAGCCTCGACTGGCTACGGCAGGCAACGCGCCACCCCGAGGACTACCTGGCGCGTGCCGCCGAGGCTGCTTCCGGCGATCTCTCGGCGAAGACCGTTGCCGACCTACTCGGAGCTGGAACGTCCCTGCCCGACGACTTCACGCAGTTCCTCGCCGACGGGCTGCGTGATCGGCTGCGAAGCGCCACCGACTCGTACTTCGACCTCGGCGACTCGACAGTTGCTGTGGACGGTGGTCGTCTGCTGCACCTCATCTCCGACTCGCAATGGACCTATCACTGGCTGCTGTACCTCGGTGACGACGGCAGCTCGGCCGTCGTCGGCTCCGGCTTTCCGGCCGGCTTCTCCCTCGAGCCCGAGGAGGCTGCGGGGTACCGCGAGGAGGACCGGGAGTACGTCGTGGTCGCCGACTCGTTCTCCGAGTTCGTCTGGCGCTGGTGGATGGACAACGACGTCTTCTACCGAACCGAGGTCGAACACATCGCCTTGACCCCGAGCCAGCAGACCTACGTCACCCGCTACGGGCACCCGGCGAAACTGTCCTGACCGGACCGGCTCCTGACTGGCTGCTACTGGCCGAGGCGGGTGGATTCGGGGACGGGGGTCAGCGGGGCGCCGGACTCCAGATAGTGGGTGACGTTCTGAACGACGAGGTTGGCCATGGCGGCTCGGGTGGGTTGGGTGGCGGAGCCCACGTGGGGCAAGAGGACGGTGTTGGGGAGGGTGAGGAGGTCGGGGTGGACCTTCGGTTCGTGTTCGAAGACGTCGAGGCCGGCTGCCTGGATCGTGTTGGTGCGCAGGGCGTCAACGAGGGCCTGTTCGTCGACGACGGTGCCGCGGGCGACGTTGATCAGGATGCCGTCGGGGCCGAGCGCCTTGAGCACCTCGGCGTCCACGAGGTGACGGGTGCTGTCGCCGCCGGGGATCACGATCATCAGGATGTCGACGGCGGCGGCCAGCTCGAGCAGTGACGGATAGTACTGATAGGCGACGTCCTTCGGGCTGCGGTTGTGGTAGGCAGCGGAGATCCCGAACGGCTGCACGCGATCCGCGATCGCCTGGCCGATCCGGCCGAGGCCGAGGATGCCCATCCGGCGGCCGTGCATGGTTGCGCGGGTCAACGGATACGACCCGTCGGTCCACTTGCCGTCGCGGAGGAACCGCTCGGCCTGACCGAGCTCGCGGATCGTCATCAGCAGCAGGCCGAGCGCGGTGTCGGCGACCTCGTCGTCCAGCACGCCGGGCGTGTTCGTGACCAGTACGCCGCGCTCGGCCGCGGCCGCCGCGTCGATGCGGTCGTACCCGACGCCGAAGCTGGCGACCAGCCGGACGGCGGGGAACTGGTCGAGCCACGGGCCGTCGATCGCCGTGCCGCCGGTGGCGACGGCGACGATCTCGTCGCGGCGGGCCGCGAGCACGGCGCCCGGATCGCTCTCCTCCCAGAGCCGGATCAGCTCACAGTGACCGTCCAACCCGGCGGCGACGGCTTCATGCATCGGTCCTGGCATCAGCACGACTGGTAGTCCCATGCCTTCATCCTTGTCGACGACCGCGGCCCGGACCAGGAACTGAACCAGCATTTCTCAGGCCCTGGACAGGAACCGAACCGGAACTTTCACCGCGGCTTCGGCCACCGGACCCTGTTGCCGCACCGGTTCGAGCGACGACCATCAGGACGGGAGGCCACCATGATCATCGACTGCGCTTACTACCGGGACGGGCGCCGCCAGCACGTCGACGCGATGTCGGTCGCCGAAGCCGCCGCGAGCTGCCGGGCCGGCGGGTTCGTCTGGCTGGGGATGTTCGAACCCACGCTCGAGGAGCTCACCGAGGTCCGGGAGAACTTCGGCCTGCACGAGCTGGCCGTCGAGGATGCGCAAACGTTCCACCTCCGCCCCAAGGTCGAGCCGTACGAGGGCGACATCCGCCTGGTCATCCTGCGCACCGCCCGGTACGACGAGGAACGTGAGGAGGTCGACTTCGGCGAGGTCAGCGTGTTCGTCGGCCCATCGTTCGTGATCACCGTCCGGCAAGGCGTGGCGAGCGACCTGCACGGCGCCCGGATCCGTCTCGAGCAGCGCTCCGAACTCCTCGAGTGCGGCACCAGTTCGGTCCTCTGGGCGATCCTCGACCAGGTCGTCGACGGGTACGGACCGGTCGTCGCCGAGCTCGAGCGCGACATCGAGGAGGTCGAGCGGACCGTGTTCGCCGGCTCGGTGGCGCCGACGGAGCGGATCTACTTCCTGCGCCGCGAGGTGACCGACTTCTACCGCGCCGTCCACCCGCTGCTCGCCGTCCTCGCGACGCTCGAACGCGACGCCCGCGACACCGCGCTCCTCCCGTACTTCCGCGACGTCCACGACCACCTGGTCCTGGTGAACGAGGAGGTCGCGGCACAACGTGACCTGCTCGCCACCGTGCTCGAGGCGAACATGGCGGTGATCGGCGTCGAGCAGACCAAGGTCAGCGTCCGGCAGAACGCGACGATCGAACAGCTCACGATCCTCGCGACGATCTTCCTCCCCCTGACCTTCGTCACCGGCTTCTTCGGGCAGAACTTCGCCTGGCTGGTGGACCGCATCGGTGCCGAGTGGGACTTCCTGGTACTGGGCATCGGCGGGCTCGTCGTACCGTGCATCGCGCTCCTGGTCTGGTTCCGCCGGCAACGCAACGCCAGACAAGCGGCTCGGTAATAGCGGTCATCACCCGTCCGCTACGCCGCCCATGCTGGACTCATGACAGCAACCCTGCATGCGTACCTCGGTTACCGCGACGCCACAGCCGCACTCCGCTGGCTGGAGAAGGCCTTCGGTTTCGAAACCACGATGGAGGTCCCGGACGGCAACGGCGGCGTCATGCATGCCGAGGTCCGGTACGGCGACACGTCCTTCACGTTGTTCACGGACAACGACGGGTACGACCGCCCGGGGCGCAACGGGGAAACCGTCGGGCACGGCCTGTACTTCGCTTTCGAGACCCCGGCGGAGGTCGACGCCATCTATGCGAGGGCTTCCGCCGCAGGGGCGGAGGTTGTCTGGAGGCCGGAGCTGTCGGAGTGGGGCAACTACCGCTGCCGCGTCGCCGACCCCGAAGGCTATGAGTGGACCTTCGGTACCTACCGCCCTGGCCTCCAGACGTTGAGCTAGGGCGTGTCTCCCAATCCCCCGCCTACTGCGGGGCACTCGGCACGGCACCTCGCCCCCGCGCGCCGAGCTACCTCGCCGAGCACCTCCTCGCTACGGCGCGGGATTGGGAGGCACGCCCTAGACCTTCCAGCCGCCGAGGTTGAGGTCGGCGACGACGATCGGCTGACCGGTTGCGAGTGACTCGTTCGCTGCGATGCCGACCGCGACCGCGCGGACGCCGTCGTGGACGTCGGCGGCGCGACCGAGCGGGTCGTTGCCGGGACCAACGAACAGGTCGTCGTACAGCAGTTTGTCGCCGCCGCCGTGGCCGCCCTCGCCGCGCGGGATCTCGACCTCGACCGCGGTGGCCCAGTGCTTCTGCAGGACGAGCCGCTCACCGTTCGTACGGACGTCGCCGGCGATCACGCGGTCCGACGGGTAGCTCGGGTCGATCTGGTCGTCGACGACCGCAGCCCGCTCGATCACTTCCAGTTCGACGCGGCCCAGTGTGCCATTCACCGAGACGCGGTACCCCTCCCACGGCGAGTGCGCGTTCAGCGAGTAGCTCAGCCGCGCGCCGTTCGCGTACTCCGCGATCACGGACATGTTGTCCTCGATCGTGATGCCCGGCGCGAACACGTCCTGGTCGCGGAGGTACCCGTCGTACTGCTCGCTCTCGTAGTACAGCTGCCGGTTCGTGTCGTCGGTCCGCAGGTCGAGCAGCCACGGGTCGTTGGCCGAACCATCGATCGTGCCACGCGCCGGACGCTCGCCGAGCCCGCGGGCCGCTGCGTTGTCGGAGCCGTAGAACGCCAGCCCGCCGGAGGCGAACACGCGGGTCGGCTGCGACGCGATCCACCAGTTCACCAGGTCGAAGTGGTGGGACGCCTTGTGGATCAGCAGACCGCCCGAGTTCTTCTTCTCGCGGTGCCAGCGCCGGAAGTAGTCCGCGCCGTGCCGGGTGTCGAGCACCCACTGGAACTCGACGCTCGTGACCTGCCCGATCTCGCCGTCCTGGATGACCTGGCGCAGCGCGCTGTTCCGCGGCGAGTAGCGGTAGTTGAACGTGACCACCACGGACTTGCCGGACTCGTTCATCGCGTCGACGATCTGCCGGGTGCCCTCGGCGTTGATGGTCAGCGGCTTCTCGACGATCACGTCGGCACCGGCGCGCAGCAGCCGCGACACCACCGACGCGTGCGTGTAGTCGGGGCTGGTCACCACCACCCGGTCGACGGACTGCTCCTTGACCATCCGCTCCAGGTCATCGGCGCCGTACTGCGGCAGCTCACTGCCGCCGAGCCCGGCGACGAACCGCTGGTGGAACGCGAGCCGGCCCTGGTTCGGGTCCAGCAGTGCGACGAGCTCGGCCTCCTCGGGATGTGCCTGGAAGATCGCGCGGATGTACGACTGCGCACGCGATCCGGTTCCAGCGACTGCATAGCGTCTGGCCACGGCGGGCTCCTCTTTCTACTCGTGTAGATCGATTACGCTAGCAATCGCTTTCCAGCCCGGTCAACCGTCGTACCATCTCTGCATGCCGAAGGATCCGGTCACCCGTAACGACGTGGCGGACTACGCCGGGGTCAGTACCGCCGTGGTCAGCTATGTGGTGAACGAGGGCCCGCGGAAGGTCGCGCCGGAGACCCGCGACCGGGTGCTGGAAGCGATCCGCGTGCTCGGCTACCGGCCGAACGCGACCGCCCGCGCGCTCCGGATGGGCACCACGCGGACGTTCGGGCTGATCACTCCGGACGGCGGCAACCCGCTGTTCGCGGAGCTCGCGAAGGCGATCGACCGCGAGGCCGCGGCGCGCGGGTACGTCGTGCTGCAGACCAGCGCCGACGGCGACCCGGAGACCGAGAACGCGAAGATCACCGAACTCGTCGCCCGCCAGGTGAGTGGCCTGCTGCTGGTCGCGCCGACCGCCGACCCGGCGCTGGACGACGTCGAGGTGCCGGTGATCGCGATCAACCGGGTGCTGCCGGCGACCAGTTCGGTGCGACCGGCGTACCGCGAGGGTGCCCGGCGCGGCGTCGAGCACCTGATCTCGCACGGCCATCGCCGGATCGGCCTGGTGATCGGCGGCGCGGGGCATCCCGAGCGCGAGCTCGGCTGGCGCGACGCGCTCGCCGCGGCCGGTCTCCCGGAAGGCCCGATCGCCCGGACCACGTTTTCCCGCGGGGGCGGGTATCGGGCCGGGCAGACCTTGCTGCACAACGAGCCGACGGCGATCTTCGCCAGCTCCGACCTGCAGGCGATCGGTGTCCTGAGAGCACTGCACGAGGCGGGTGCGCGAGTGCCCGAGGACGTCGCGCTGGTCGCCTTCGACGGCACGCGCGAGACGGAGTACACCTGGCCGCCCATGACCGTCGTACGCCAACCGGTCGAGGAGCTGGCCCGCGAGGCCGTCAGCCGGCTGATCGAAGGCGAGGACTCGACAGAGGCCCTGACCGTCCCGACCGAGCTCGTCCTGCGCAGGTCCTGCGGCTGTTAAAGGGTCCCGACGTCCTCGAAGATCAGTGCCGTCCGGGTGGCGAGTACCTCGGGGATCGCCTGGAGCTTCTCGAGGACGAGCCGGCGGAGGCCTTCGTTGTCGGCCACGCGGACGAGCAGGATCGCGTCGAAGTCGCCGCCGACCAGCGCCATGTGCTTGATCTCGGGGATCGCCTGGAGCTGTTTGCGGAGTGACCGCCACGAGCTCTGCCGCAGACTCAGGGTGACGTACGCCGACGTACCCAGACCGAGTTTGAGCGGGTCGACGGTGACCGTGAAGCCGGTGATCACGCCGGTGCTCGTGAGGCGTTCGACGCGGGCGTACGCGTTCGCGCGGGAGATGTGCACCTCGTCGGCGAGCGCCCGGATCGAGAGTCGTCCGTCGCGCCCGAGCGCCTCGATGATCAGCCGATCGACCTCGTCGAGCGCCGGGGCCACGACAATCTGTCCAGGACCGGCCCGGTGGACGATCATCTCGTCGGACATTCGTACGACCTCCCAGCCCTGAGCGCCAGCCAAACGTCTCTCAATTGTTCCAGCTATAGAACAACTTGGCCAGAAGGTACGACGATGTGGCTACCGTCCGTCTCCTGCGCTGGAGGGTTCATGACCACCGTCTCGGAGCAGCAGTTGCTCCCCTCCGCGGAACCCGTCTGTCTGATCGATCAGTTCGGTGTACCGCACGAAAACCCGTCGTACGAGCTGCCTGCCGACCAGGCCCTCGTCGACGGTTACACACAGTTGATCAGGGCCCGCCGCTTCAACGAGCAGGCGAGCACGCTGGTTCGCCAGGGACGGCTCGCGGTCTACCCGTCGTCGTTCGGGCAGGAGGCGTGCCAGATCGCGGCCACGATGGTGCTGCGCGAGGGCGACTGGCTGTTCCCGACGTACCGCGACTCGGCCGCGATCGTCAGCCGCGGCGTCGACCCGATCGAGACGCTGACGCTGCTCCGCGGCGACTGGCACTCCGGCTACGACCCGTACAAGCACAAGGTCGCGCCGCAGTCCACCCCGCTCGCGACGCAACTCCCGCACGCGGTCGGCGTCGCGCACGCGGCCCGGCTCAAGGGTGAGGACACGGTCGTGATGGCGCTCGTCGGCGACGGCGGCACCAGCGAGGGCGACTTCCACGAGGCGCTCAACTTCGCTGCGGTGTTCCAGGCGCCGGTCGTGTTCTTCGTGCAGAACAACGAATATGCGATCTCGGTGCCGCTGGCCAGGCAGAGTGCCGCGCCATCCCTTGCCCACAAGGGCATTGGGTACGGCATACCGGGCGAGCGTACCGACGGCAACGACCTCGCCGGCCTTCTCGCCGTACTCGGACGAGCCGTTGAGAAGGCCCGCGCCGGCGAAGGGCCCCAGCTGATCGAGGCGCACACGTACCGCGTCCAGGCGCACACCAACGCTGACGACGCGACCCGGTACCGCGAGGACGCCGAGGTCACGCCCTGGCTCGACCGCGACCCGATCGACCGCCTTGCGACGTACCTCGGAGGGCTGGGCCGGCTGAACGACGACGTGAAGCAGCGCGCCGAGGCCGGCGCCGTACAGATCGCCACGCAGTTGCGGGACGGCCTGATGCCGGAGCCTGAGGTGGACCCGGCCGACCTGTTCGCCTATCTGTACGCCGAGGAGACGCAGCAACTGCGCGAGCAGGCTGCGTTCCTCCGTGACGAGCTGGGGCGGGAGTCATGACGCACACGAAGATCTCGATGGCGCAGGCGCTGAACCAGGCGCTCCGCGACGCGATGGCGGCCGACGAGTCCGTGGTGATGTTCGGCGAGGACGTCGGCGCGCTCGGCGGCGTCTTCCGGATCACCGATGGACTGACCGCCGAATTCGGCGACAAGCGCTGCTACGACACGCCGTTGGCCGAGGCGGGCATCGTCGGCATGGCGGTCGGGATGGCGATGAACGGGATGCGTCCCGTGGTCGAGATGCAGTTCGACGCGTTCGGGTACCCGGCGTTCGAGCAGGTCGTCTCGCACGTCGCCAAGATGCGCAACCGGACCCGTGGACGAGTCCAGCTGCCGATGGTGATCCGGATCCCGTACGGCGGCGGCATCGGCGGCGTCGAGCACCACAGCGACTCGTCGGAGAGCTACTACGCGCACACGCCCGGCCTGACCGTGGTGACGCCGGCGACGGTCGCGGACGCGTACGCACTGTTGCGCAAGGCAATCGAATTTCCGGATCCGGTCGTGTTCATGGAGCCGAAGAAGCTCTACTGGGCCAAGGAAGAGGTCGATCTCACCGAGTCGCAGCCGGGGATCGGTACGGCTGTCGTACGGCGGGAAGGCGCGGACGCGACGCTGATCGCGTACGGTCCCGCGGTGCCGGTCGCGCTCGAGGCCGCCGAGGTTGCCGCGACCGAGGGGCGACAGCTGACGGTTGTTGATCTGCGGTCGGTGGTGCCGTTCGACGACGAGACGGTGTGCGCTGCGGTTCGGCGTACCGGACGTGCGGTCGTGGTGGCCGAGGCGAGCGGGTTCGCCAGCGTGTCGTCGGAGATCGTTGCCCGGGTCACCGAAAAGTGCTTCCACTCGCTGGCCGCGCCGGTCCGGCGGGTGACCGCGTTCGACATTCCGTTCCCGCCGCCGAAGCTGGAGAAGTACCAGCTGCCGAGCGTGGACCGGATCCTGGACGCGGTCGACGACCTGCAGTGGGAGGACTCATGAGCGAGCGCAGCGAGCTCATCACCAAGCACAGCAACACGTTTCTGCTCCCGGACCTCGGTGAAGGGCTGACCGAGGCGGAGATCGTGCGGTGGCTGGTGAAGGTCGGTGACGTGGTTGCCGTCGACACCCCGATCGCGGAGGTCGAGACGGCGAAGTCGATCGTCGAGCTCCCGTCGCCGTACGCGGGCGTGATCGAGGAACTGCACGGCGAGCCCGGCACCACGGTCCCGGTCGGCAAGCCGCTGATCACGGTCGGCGACCCCGCTGCGGCGGCCTATCGCGAGGAGGAGCAGGCGGGGTCGGGCAACGTGCTCGTCGGCTACGGGACGACCGACACCGCCGGCGCAGGACGCCGCCGCCGTCCGCGCAACGTCTCGGACGCTAGCGGTGCTACTGAAGCGAGCGGTGCTACCGGAGCGAGCGGTGCTACTGAAGCGAGCGGTGCTACTGGGGCGAGCGGTGCTACTGAAGCGAGCAGTGCTACAGAAGCGAGCAGTGCTACAGAAGCGAGCAGTGCTACAGAAGCGAGCAGTGCTACTAGGGCGAGCGGTGCTACTCAAGCGAGCGGCGCTCTTGGGGCGAGCCGTCTTTCCGGAACAAATGGGGCGGCTGCTGCAACAAAGGTTCCGGAAAGCGCGGTTCCGTTGGTTGTTTCGCCGCTGGTGCGGCGGTTGGCGCGGGATGCGGGCGTGGATCTGAAGACGATCGACGGATCGGGCGAGGGCGGGCTGATCGTTCGGCGCGATGTCGAGCAGGTGATTGCGAACCGCTTCGAGCCGAAGGCCGAGCCGGTCGCCTCGCGGACGGGTCTACACGAGTTGCGGCGTACGCCGATGAGTGGGTTCCGGAAGGCGGTCGTGGCCACGCTGACCCGGAGCCGTGCGGAGATCCCCGAGGCGACGACCTGGGTCGATGTCGACGCGACCCCGCTCATGGAGCTCCGCGAATCGCTGCGTTCGGCCACGGACCAGGGACCGGGTCTACTCGCGTTGATGGCTCGCTTCACGGTCGCCGGCCTGTTGAAGTACCCGGAGCTCAACGGGTACGTCGACACCGAGCGCGAGGAACTCGTCCAGTACGACGGCGTGAACCTCGGACTTGCTGCGCAGACCGACCGCGGCCTCGTCGTACCGGCGGTCGGTAATGCGCACACGCTGACCGCTCGCGGCCTGGACGCGGAGATTCGCCGGCTGACGGCGTCGGCGCGGGACGGCAAGCTGACCCAGCAGGAGCTGACGTCGGGCACGTTCACGCTGAACAACTACGGCAGCTTCGGTGTCGACGGCAGTGCGGCGATCATCAACCACCCACAGGTCGCGATCCTCGGTGTCGGCCGGATCATCGACCGGCCGTGGGTGGTGGACGGCGAGATCGCGGTCCGGAAGCTCACCCAACTGTCGCTCGTCTTCGACCATCGGGTCTGCGACGGCGGCACCGCGGCAGCTTTCCTCCGCTTCGTCGCGGATGCGTTCGAGAACCCGGCGTCTGCCTTCGCGGACCTCTAGGGCGTTTCACCCATTCCCACGCCGCGGGATCGGGAGACACGCCCTAACGGTTCAGGAGATCTGGCGGGGGCGGAGGCCTACGAGGATGACGCGGAGACCGGAGGCGAAGCGTGCCTCCGGTCCGGCGGTGCTCTCGCGGTTGAGGTACGCCGCCAGGTGCGTGGCGTCGACGCCCATCAGTTGCGCGGACTTCGACGCCCAGCGTCGCTCGTTCATCCCGCTGCGCCGGACCACCGAGAGCCACGCGGAGTCGGTCACCGCCGAGCCGACCAGATAGTGGAAGATCGCGGACACCGCCGAGTCCAGGTGCGTGCCCTTGAAGGCGGCGTCGTTGAGAATCGTCTGCAGCCGATCGGTCAGCGCCTGGTAGTTCGGCCCGAGACCGGCGTGCGTCGGGAGTAGCTGCGCCGCCCACGGGTGCTTCCACATCGCCCGATACGCCGCCTGCGCGACCGCCGTCACCTGCGCGCGCCAGTCGCCACCCGCGCGACCATCCGTGCGCACCGGCGCATCGCCCACCAACGGGTCGCTGTCTGATGCATCTGCCAGTGCGTCGCCCAGGATCGTGTCGACGACGAGCTCGAGCAGGTCGTTCTTGGTCGCGATCCGCCAGTACAGCGCCGACGTCGCCGCGGTGCCCAGCTCGGTCGCCATCGCCCGCATCGAGAACGTGTCCAGGCCGTCGCGGTCGAGCACCCGGATCGCGGCCGCGACGATGTCCTCCCTGCTCAGCCGGTTCCTGGTCGGCTCCGGCTCGTCCCGCAGCCACACCGATCCGAGCAGCGTCCGACGATCCGCTTCGCGCACTGAAACAGTGTGTCACATCCGAGAACACCGTTTCACGACCAAAGTCGAGCAGTCCGCGACCTCGGTACGACGACGTGGCCGGCGTACCGGCGAAGACTCGGCGGCATGAACCTCAACCGCGCGCAGTTCCTCACCCTCGGAGCGATCACGGCCGCAGGAGCGACGACGAGCATCACGACGGCCGAAGCCACACCGGCCGGCGCGAAGCGGAGCACTCTCACGCTCAAGGGCGTCGCCTACGACACGGGCGGAGGTGACGAGGACAGCCGGGCGCGCTGGCGTACCGCCATCATGCGCGGCGAGATCCACGCGATCCGGCACCGCCTGCACGCGACCTGGGTCAGCATCTACGGCAGCGACGTACGCCGCCTGATCGACACCGCGACCGCCGCGCTGGAGGAGGGGCTCGCGGTCTCGATCCAGCCGAGATCGTTCGACGAGCCGCAGGCGGCGGAGCTCGAGAAGCTGCGTCGCGTCGCGCTCGAGGCGGAGCGGTTGCGGCGCCGGTACGACCACGAGGTGATCCTGGTCGTCGGCTGCGAGTTCATGCTGTTCACGCCCGGGATCGTGCCGGGTGCGGACTTCTACGAGCGGGTCGAGTACCTGACCGAGGGCGACTTCGACCTGGCCGAGTTGCAGCGCAGGTTCCGCGCGTTCACCGCCAAGACGGTGAAGGTTGCCCGGAGCAACTTCAAGGGCCGGGTCACGTACGGCGCGGCGTCGGATCTCGAGCAGGTGGACTGGTCGATCTTCGACATCGTCGGGCTGGACTACTACTCGTACCACGACCGGCATGCCGACCACGCGCAGGAGCTCGCGCCGTTCCGCCGCTGGAACAAGCCGATCCTGATCCTGGAATTCGGCTGCTGTACGTTCACCGGCGCGGCGGAGCTGGGCGGGATGGGGTGGGACGTCGTCGACTACAGCGGCGACGTCCCGGTGATCCCGCCGCAGTACGTCCGCAACGAGCAGGAGCAGGCGGACCACCTGACCGACATGCTGCACGTGTTCAGCGAGCAGGGCTTCCTGGGAGCATCGCCGTACACCTTCATCTCACCGGACGCACCGCACCGGCCGTGGGACCGCCCGCACGACGAGGACATGGCGGCGTTCAGTCTGTGCAAGGTCCTCCGGTACGACAACGCCAACCCGGCGTCGCCGTACCGCTGGCTGCCGAAGAAGTCCTTCGACGCGGTGGCGCAGTTCTACGCGTAGGGCGTGTCTCCTGATCCCACCGTCCTAGGCGACGGGGAGGGCGTCCGTGTACCTCGACGCTGCTGTCTGGTGGCGGTCCAGCAAGCCCGAGGTCAGTGCGACGAGCAGACCGGCGACAGCCAGTGCGGCACCGACCCAGTTGGGCGCGGTGTAGCCGAGGCCGCGCTCGATGGTCAGTCCGCCGAGGTATGCGCCGACGGCGTTGCCGAGGTTGAACGCGGCGATGTTGGCGGCGGACGCCAGCGCGGGAGCACCCTGTGCCTTGTCCATGACGCGTTTCTGCAGTGGTGCGACCGTGGCGAAGCCGGCAGCGCCGAACAGCGCGATCGTCACCGCCGATGGCACCTTTGCGTGCGCCGTGAAGACAAAGACGACCAGTACGGCGGCCAGCAGCGTCAGGATCAGGTACAGACTCGGCATCAGTGAGCGGTCTGCTGCCTTACCGCCCAGCAGGTTGCCGACTACGAGCCCACCGCCGAACAGTACGAGCAGCCAGGTCACCGCGCCGGCTGAGAAGCCGGCTACCTCGGTCATCATCGGGGCGATGTACGTGAACGACGCGAACACCCCAGCGAACCCCAGTGCGGTCATGGCAAGCGCCAGCCACACCTGCAGGCTCTTGAACACCGCCAGCTCGCTGCGCAGACCAGGACCTTCGGTAGAACTCTGCCGTGGCACAAGCACCACAATGCCGAGCAGCCCGACCACACCGAGCGCAGTCACCGCCCAGAACGTCGACCGCCATCCGAAGTGCTGGCCGAGCGCGGTCCCGCCCGGTACGCCGAGTACGTTCGCGATCGTCAGCCCGGTGAACATCAGTGCGATCGCACTCGCTTGCTTCGCTTTGGGAACCAGCGAGGCCGCCACGACCGACCCGACGCCGAAGAACGCGCCGTGCGACAGTGCCGCGACGATCCGTCCGGTCATCAGCACGCCGTACGTCGGAGCGAGTGCGGAGACCAGGTTGCCGGCGATGAAGACGCCCATCAGCGCGATCAGCACGGTCTTGCGGGAGACCTTCGATCCGATCGCGGTGAGCAGCGGGGCGCCAACCACGACGCCCAGCGCATAGCCGGAGATGAGCAGGCCGGCGGACGGGATGCTGACCCCGAAGTCCGTCGCGACCTCGGGCAGCAGGCCCATGATGACGAACTCGGTGGTCCCGATCCCGAACGCTCCGATAGCCAGAGCCAGCAAGGCTGCGGGCATGACGCGAACTCTCCTTGAATGTAATCTGGCGATTGTTACCGGCGTGCGCGATAGTTGCACACGCGGGCTATTGCACAAGCGCTATGATTGCGCATGCAAGCGTGATGTTCAAGTGGAGGTCTCGTGGGACTACCGGATGACGCCGCCGAGGCGCGGGCGCAGGGGTGGCGTACCCTGGCGGCGCTGCATGCCCGCATCGAGGACGAGCTGGAGCGTGCCCTGCAGAAGGAGCACGGCCTCTCGGTGAGCGAGTACAGCGTGCTGGACGTGCTGGCGCGCCAGGACGACTACCACCTGCGGATGAACCAGCTGTCGAACGCCGTGGTGCTCAGTCAGTCGGCCACTACACGTCTGGTGAACCGGCTGGAGGACCGCAAGCTGCTCCAGCGGTACCTGTGCCCGACGGACCGCCGGGGTATCTACACGGAGGTCACCGAGGCCGGCCGCGACCTGCTCGAGCAGGCTCAGCCGACACACGGCGCCGTACTGGCGTCCGCACTGGAGAAGGCCGCCGAGCTACCTGAGCTGTCCCCGCTGGTGAACGCGCTGGGGAAGCTCCCGCTGGCGGTGTGACATGGCCCGGCAGTACGACAACCGCAAGCTGTACGTCCTGTTGATGGGCAGCTGCGTCACGCTGATCATCCTGGCCTGGTTCGTCGTACGGCTGTTCTCGATCCCCGCAGCCGTTGCCATGAGCGCGGTCGCTGCAGTACTGCCCCCGGCCGCCGTCATCGTGGCCAACTGGGGTCACGACAAGCGCTGATCTGGGTCCCCGGGCGTGGGGTCGAGGTACAGGTGCCGAATGTCCGGGTGCCGGCGGCGTACCTCGACGTCGATCTTCTCGGCGAGTTGCTCGATCGCGGCGCCGGTCGTACCGGAGTCGATGAGGTCAACGGTCGCGACGACCAGCACCTGGTCCGGCGCGAGCCGCAGACTGAGCAGGTCAAGGACTTCCACGATGCCGGGCTCCGCGGTGATGATCGCGCGGATCTCGCGCTGCGTTCCGTCCGGCAGGGCGCGCCCGATCAGCATCGCCTTGTTGTCGCGACCGAGCGTGAATGCGACGACGATCAACAGCGCGCCGATGGCGATGGACGCGACACCGTCCCAGATGTGCTCGCCGGTGACGACCGCGAGCGTGACGCCCGCGGCCGCGATCAGGAGGCCGATCAAGGCCGCGGAGTCCTCGAAGGCCACGGTCTTCACGGCGGGCTCGGCGTTCCGCAGCTGCGTCAGAACGGGTACGCCGGCGTCTCGGGCCTCCCGCCGGAGCTGCAGCACCGCGCGTAGCCAGGACGTTCCCTCGAACAGGAACGAAATCCCGAGGACCGGGTAGATCACCGTCAGCGCCGCGATCGGTTGGGGGTCGAGGATCGAGCGCAGACCTTCGGTGATCGAGAAGCCGGCGCCGAGGACGAGGATGCCGACCGCGGCGAGCAGCGACCAGAAGTACCGCTCCATCCCGTAGCCGAACGGATGTCGTGCATCGGCAGGTTTGCGGCTGCGGTGCAGTGCGGTCAGGAGGAACGCCTGGTTGAGCGTGTCCGCCACCGAATGCGCCGCCTCCGCGAGCAGCGCCGTCGATCCGGACAGCAGGCCAGCGACGATCTTGGCGATCGCGATCGCCAGGTTCGCCGTACCGGCCAGCAGGACTGTGCCGTCCGACTCTTCTTCAGCCATCCCCATCGCGTGCCCGCAGCCCGGCGGACCGAAACAGTACGTCGATGAACGCGGCGGCCAGCGGGTCAGGGGTGCTCCGCGTGTACGCCGTGAGTATGCGACGTACGGCGGGTTCCGGCCGGAGTACGTGCCCGTCGAAGTCATTCGGGAGGATGTTGTCCGGGACGAGAGCGGGGCCCAGGCCGGCCGCGGCGAGCGCGGGGGCTGCGGCGGTCTGTTCGGTCCGTACGGCGATGTGTGGTTCGAATCCGGCCTGTGCGCACGCGCTGTCGAGGACGTCGGCGAGACCGTGGCCGGGAGCGTAGTGGACCCAGGAACGGTCGGCCAGGTCGTGCAGCTTCACGGTGTCCCCGGTCGCGGCGGGATCGTCGGCGGCGACCACTACGACGAGCTCCTCGGTGCCGAGGAGGCGGGCGACGCCGGACCAGTTCGCGGGCTGCGGGCCGACCGCGAGATCGGCCTGGCCCGCGTTCATCGCGTCCACCAGTTCGTCGGTGTGGCGGTGCTCGAACAGGCGGATGCCGACGTTCGGACGGGTCTGGCGCCACTCGCGCAGTGCGGCCGGGAGAACGCCCAAGGTGATGGAGTAGAGCGTCGCGATCTGCAGCTCGCCGACTTCGAGACCGGCGGCCTGCCGTGCGGCGCAATGGGCTCGCTCCGCATCGGCCAGGGTCGCGCGGGCGTGCGGGAGCATGGCGCGTCCGGTCGGGGTGAGGCGCACGCTGCGCGGGAGGCGTTCGAGCAGCGGGCCGCCGGCGGAGCGTTCGAGCGTACGGATCTGATGGGACAGCGCGGGCTGCGTGACGTGCAGGAGCTCGGCGGCCTTCGTGAAGGAGCCTTCGCCGACCACGGTCACGAAGTACTCGAGCTGTCGGAGCGTTGCCATGAATTGAGTTTATGGCTTGGGTGAAAACTATGCCTTGGTTTTATTCGCGCAGGTCAGCAAGGCTGTGGACATGGAGAACGTGGCTTTGGTCGTCGGCGCCCGCGGAGTGATCGGGACGAATCTGGTCGAGCATCTGGCGGGTCTGCCGGACTGGCGAGTCATCGGGCTGTCGCGCCGCGGCGGCACCGACATCCCCGGCCGGGTCCGGCACGTCGCCGTCGATCTGCTCGATCCGGACGACACCCGCAAGCAGTTGTCCGGGCTGAGCGACGTGACGCATGTCTTCTACGTGGCGTACCAGGACCGGCCGACGTGGGCCGAACTGGTCGCCCCGAACCTCGCGATGCTGGTCAACGTCGTCGAGGCGATCGAGCCGATCGCGCGCGGGCTGCGGCATGTCAGCCTGATGCAGGGCTACAAGGTGTACGGCGCGCATCTCGGGCCGTTCAAGACGCCGGCGCGCGAGGACGACCCGCCGCACCTGCCGCCGGAGTTCAACGTCGATCAGCAGCGGTTCCTGGAGGAACGCCAGCAGGGGAAGTCGTGGACGTGGTCGGCGCTGCGCCCGTCTGTGGTTGGCGGCGCGGCCCTGGGGAACCCGATGAACCTCGCGGTCGCGATCGCTGTGTACGCCTCGCTGTCGAAGGAACTCGGCGTACCCCTGCGGTTCCCAGGCAAGCCTGGCGCGTACCACTCGTTGCTGGAACTGACCGATGCCGGATTGTTGGCCGAGGCAACGGTCTGGGCGGCGACCGCGCCGGCGGCGGCGAACCAGGCGTTCAACATCACGAACGGCGACCTGTTCCGGTGGAGCGAGCTGTGGCCCCGGTTGGCGAACTGGTTCGGGCTGGAGGCCGCGCCGCCGTTGCAGCTGTCGTTGCAGGACGCGATGGCCGACAAGGAGCCGGTGTGGAAGCAGCTTCAGGCGACGCACGACCTCGCGCCCACCTCGTTCGCCGAGGTGTCGTCGTGGCCGTTCGCGGACTTCGTTTTCGGCTGGGACTACGACTTCTTCGCCGACGCGTCGAAGTCGCGCCGAGCCGGTTTCCACACCTACGTCGACACCGAGCAGATGTTCTACCGGATCTTCGCCGACCTGCGACAGCGACGCATCATTCCCTGAATGTGGCATGCTCCGGGCTGTGACTGCGATGGGTGCGGGGAAACTGCTCGGGACCAACCTGCGCGCGCGGCGCGACGAGCAGGGGATCTCGCTGTCCGAGCTGGCCCGGCGGTCCGGGATCGCGAAGGGCACGCTGTCCCAGCTGGAGTCCGGCGCGGGCAACCCGACGATTGAAACAGTGTTCAGTTTGTCGAACGCTCTCGGTGTCCCGGTGTCGGCGCTGCTCGCCGAGTCTCAGGCCTCCGACGTGGTGCTGGTCCGGTCCGCTGACGTCGACGTACTGTCCGGTGACGCGATCGACCTGCGGATGCTCCGGCGGCTCGAGCACCCCGGCGGGCTGTTCGAGATCTACAACCAGGAGATCCGGCCGGACGCGGTCCAGCACTCCGACGGGCACCCGGGGACCGAGCACCACATCGTCCTGTCCGGATGCCTGCGAATCAATGCCCATGGGCAGAACGAGGAACTGCGGCCGGGCGACTACCTGGCGTTCCGGGCGGCCGGGGTGCATTCGTACGAGGCGCTGGACGGGCCGGTGCGGTCGGTGCTGCTGCTCGAGTACCCGCCGGATGTGTACCCGGCGGCGGCTGGCGGGCCGCATCTGCCTGGATAGTTCCGGAAAAGGTCTCCGACAGGTCCGGTTGAGTGCATTGACCGGTCGTCGGGAGCCCGCGTAACCTCGGTATCGTTCATTTTAGCGAACGTCCTGCCCGAGGAGGCCGCCATGCACCGGTCCGCCATGCACCGGTCCGCGACGCCTGATGTGGTGGTGGTCGGCGCGGGCATGGTCGGGGCCGCGTGCGCGGAGGCGCTGACGGCCGCCGGGGTGCAGGTGCTGGTGATCGACCGCGACGGTCCTGCGGCGGGGACGACGGCGGCGGGCGAGGGCAACGTGCTCGTGTCCGACAAGGAGCCGGGGCCGGAGCTCGACCTGGCGATCGCATCGCGCTCGGAGTGGGACGCGGTGCGAGGCAGACTGCCTGAGCGGGTCGCCGACGTGGAGTGGGAGGCCAAGGGTGGTGTCGTGGTGGCGACCGGAGATCCGGAGCCGCTGACCGCGTTCGCCGTGAAACAACGAGAGGCCGGCGTGGACGCGCGGGTGATCACGCCGGCAGAGGTCTTCGAGCTCGAGCCACTGCTTACTCCGCGCGTGACGATCGGTGTGCATTATCCGGAGGACGCGCAGGTGCAGCCGGTGCTGGCTGCCACTGCCCTGTTGGCGGCGGTTCGGGAGCGCGGCGGTGAGGTGCGATCGGGGGTCACCGCGCTCGGAGTGCGGCAGTCAGGTGGGCGCGTCGTCGGCGTGGACACGTCGGACGGCGACATCGCCTGCGGCGCCGTGCTGAACGCGTGCGGTCCGTGGTCGGGAGCGTTCAGCGCGGCGGCCGGTGCGCGGATCGAGGTGCTGCCGCGGCGCGGGATGATCCTGGTCACGGCGCCGTTGCCGGAGTGTGTACGTCACAAGGTGTACGACGCGGACTATGTCGGAGCCGTCGGCAGTGGCGATGCGGAGCTGCAGACGTCGACGGTCGTCGAATCGACGCGGGCCGGGACGGTGCTGATCGGTTCGAGCCGGGAGCGGATCGGGTTCGACGACACCGTTCGGGTGCAGGTGCTGCGGGAGCTCGCCCGGAAGGCCGTCGGGCTGTTCCCGTTCCTGGGCGACGTGCCGGTGCTGCGTGCGTACGGTGGCTTCCGTCCGTACGCACCGGATCATCTGCCGGTGATCGGGCCGGATCCACGGCTGCTCGGGCTGTGGCACGCGACCGGGCACGAGGGCGCGGGCATCGGTCTGGCGCCGGCGACCGGGCGGCTGATCACGGAGCAGTTCCTCGGGCTGACACCACAGCTCGACCCGACACCGTTCCGCGTCGACCGTCGGGCGGTGATCGCCGCATGACCTCCTGCCTCCGCCCGCGCTCCGGCGACCCCGCCGAGCCCGGCACGCCGCCGGCGCTCGACGTCACCATCGATGGGCAGCCCGTCACGGCGTACGCCGGTCAGACGGTCGCCGCCGTGCTGCTCGCGAACGGTCGCGACACCTGGCGCACGACTCGCGTCCATGGCCGCCCACGAGGAATCTTCTGTGGCATCGGCGCCTGCCACGACTGCCTGATCACCGTCAACAGCCTCCCCGACGTACGAGCCTGCCAACGCACCATCACCCCCGGCGATCACCTGACAACCCAACCAGGCGCCACTCTGCCCACCACTCACACCTCACCCACTGCCCCGAGCACGGGAGCGCATGGTGGTCAGTCGTCCGCTGCTCGGATGGCGGAGGTTGTTGTGGTGGGTGCAGGGCCGGCGGGGATTGCGGCTGCGCTTGCCGCGGCGGACGGTGGGGCGGACGTGCTGCTTGTGGACAACGGCCGCGCGCTCGGCGGGCAGTACAACAGGCAACTCGCCACCGAGTTCGCCGCGCACCGCCCGGACCGTCTGCAACACGAGTGGAAGTCGTTCGCCGCACAACGGGATCGGCTTGTCGCCCACCAAGGGATCACCTACCTGCCCGACACCTCGATCTGGGCCCTCGAAGACCAACGGCTCTGGGCCCAGACCGGACCGGCCGACTCGAGCGGACGGCAGCCGTTCCCGATCGACGCGAAGGCGATCGTCCTCGCGACCGGTGCATACGATCGCGTTGTTCCGTTCCCAGGTTGGGATCTCCCAGGCGTCTACACCGCCGGCGCAGCGCAAGCCCTCGCCAAAGGACAGCGCATCGCGGTCGGCCATCGGGTTCTCGTCGCCGGCACCGGACCGTTCCTGCTGCCGGTCGCCGAATCGCTGATCGGAGTCGGTGCGCACGTCGTCGCGCTCCTCGAGGCAAACTCCCTGAAGACGGTCCGCAAGGGGTGGTCCACCGATCCGATGGTTGCTCCAAGCAAGCTTAAGGAAGCGGTCGGGTACGGCGCCCTGCTCGCTCGACACCGCGTGCCGCTTCGGCACGGCTGGACCGTGATCGCCGCCCATGGCGCCGCCCGCGTCGAGGCGGCCACCCTTGCCCGCCTGGACGAGAACTGGCATCCGATCCCCGGCAGTGAACGCCGTGTCGAGGTTGACGCGCTCTGCGTCGGATTCGGCTTCACCGCCAACCTCGAGCTCGCCGTCGCCGCCCGCTGCAACCTCACCACCGGCCCCGACGGCGGCCCGGCCGTGTCGGTCGATGCCGACCAGCAAACCAGCACTCCGGGCGTCTTCGCCGCCGGCGAACTCACCGGCATCGGTGGCGCCGCGCTCTCTACCGCTGAAGGCACCCTCGCCGGCACTGCCGCCGCCGCCCACATCCGAACCGCCGCCCACGACACGCCAACCGCAGCCCACCACACCCGGACCGCCGCCGACCACACGCGAACTGCCACGCGCTCGGCAGGTACTCCGGAGGCCGGCTGGGATCGTGAGGTTCGCGGGGTGGTGGACAAGGGGCGGCGGTTTGCGGTTGCTTTGGCGGCGGCTTATCCGGTGCGGGACGGGTGGCAGAGTTGGAGTACCGCGGAGACTCTCGTCTGCCGGTGTGAAGAAGTGACGCGTGGTGAGCTCGAAGGTGCCGCCGAGGCGCGCGGGCTGGCAGACGGCCGGGCAATGAAGCTCAGCAGTCGCGCAGGGCTCGGGATGTGCCAGGGCCGAGTGTGTTCGCGCACAGTCGCCGCCCTGCTCGCCGGCCCCGGCGACGTACCGGTACCAAGTATGAAACGACCGATCGCCGTACCAGTGAGGCTGCGGGATCTGGCGGCGGCCGAGGCCGCGCAACCAGCAGGCACCAAGTCGGCAGTCAGGCCGGCAGTCGGGCCGGCACCTATGGAGGAAGAATGAGCGAGAAGCTGGAGGGCGTGATCGTTGCGACCGCGCTCCCGTATGCCGAGGACGCGGCGGCGCCGGCGGGACTGCGGCCGGACCTGGACAAGTACGCCGAGCACTGCCGCTGGCTGGTCGACAACGGCTGCCGCGGTGTCGGACCGAACGGTTCCCTCGGTGAGTACTCGTCGCTGTCCGACGACGAGCGCCGCGCCGTCGCGAGGACCGCGATCGAGGCTGTTGGCGACGACGGCATCGTGATCGTCGGCGTGCACGGGGTCGGATCGCACCAGGCGCGGGCGTGGGCGGAGAAGGCGGCCGAGGACGGCGCCACCGGCGTACTGTGCCTGCCGCCGACGATGTACCGGGCGAATCGCGGTGAGGTGATCGCGCACTTCACCGAGGTGGCGAAGGCCGGCCTTCCGGTGATGGTCTACAACAACCCCCTCGACACCAAGGTCGACCTGACGCCGGACCTGCTCGCCGAGATCGCGCAGATCGAGAATGTCGTTGCGGTGAAGGAGTTCTCCGGTGACGTCCGGCGGGTCCTGGAGATCCGCGAGTTGGCGCCCGACCTGGCCGTGATCGCGGGCGCGGACGACCTGACCCTGGAGGCGCTGCTGATGGGCGCGACCGGCTGGTTCGCCGGCTTCCCGAACGTGTTCCCCAAGGAATCGGTGCAGTTGTTCGAGCTTGCGACGCAGGGCAAGCTGGAGGAGGCCCGGGCGTTGTACGAGCCGCTGGTCGCCGCGTTCCGGTGGGATTCGCGGACCGAGTTCGTGCAGGCGATCAAGTACGGCATGGATTACGTCGGGCGGTTCGGCGGACCGTGCCGGCCGCCGCGCGGGCCGCTCGTTCCCGAGCACCTCGCGCAACTGGAGCAGGACATGAAGAAGGCCGTGGAGTCGCTGAAATGAGGCAGGCATGAGGTCGGTACGGACGATCACCGCCATCGACTCGCACACCGAGGGGATGCCGACCCGGGTCGTCACCGGCGGGGTCGGCGTGGTGCCCGGCGCGACGATGGCGGAGCGCCGTGAGTACTTCATGGAGCACCTCGACGACCTGCGGTTGTTCCTGATGAACGAGCCGCGCGGTCACGCCGCCATGAGCGGCGCGATCCTGCAGCCGCCGACGCGATCCGACGCTGACTGGGGCGTGCTCTACATCGAGGTGTCGGGGTGCCTGCCGATGTGCGGCCACGGGACGATCGGCGTCGCGACCGTCCTCGTCGAGTCCGGCATGGTCGAGGTGACCGAACCCGTCACCAAGGTCCGGCTCGACACGCCCGCCGGGCTCGTCGTCGTCGACGTTGCCGTGAGCAACGGTCGCGCGGAACACGTGACGCTTCGCAACGTCCCCTCGTACTCGCACGCGCTGGACGCCTCGGTCGACGTGCCGGGGCTCGGCAAGGTGACCTACGACCTGGCGTACGGCGGGAACTACTACGCGATCCTGCCGCTCGAGCAGCTCGGGATCCCGTTCGACCGGGCCGAGAAGGACCGCATCCTGAAGGCCGGCCTGGACATCATGGACGCGATCAACGCCGCCGACCGCCCGGTGCATCCGCTCGACCCCGGGATCAGCGGGTGCAAGCACGTCCAGTTCACGGCACCGGGGCTGGACGGCGCAGACTCCCGCAACGCGATGGCGATTCATCCGGGCTGGTTCGACCGCTCACCGTGCGGCACTGGTACGTCCGCGCGGATGGCGCAGCTCCACGCCCGCGGCGAGCTCGCCCTCGACTCCGACTTCGTCAACGAGTCCTTTATCGGTACCCGCTTCACCGGACGCCTCCTGGAGGAAACCACCGTCGGCCCGTACCCCGCGGTCGTTCCCACCGTCACCGGCCGAGCCTGGATCACCGGCACCGCCAACTACCTCCTGGACCCCGACGACCCCTTCCCCACCGGCTTCGTCCTCTGACAACCGCAGGTCCTACCAGGCGCGTGAACAGGAAATGGTGGGTGGGCACAGGAAGCGGTGGCCGGGGACAGGTTATTTCCTGTGCAGGCCCCCTGGTTCCTGTCCACTGGACCCGCGGCCGGCCGGCCAGCAGCAGGGTGGGGCGGGGGTGGGCAGAGGCAGGGCGGTGCCGGAGGCGGGTCAGCGGTGGAGTTGGGATTGCCAGTTGGTGGGGACTTTGCCGCCGGGGACGGGTTGGGTCTCGGGGCGGGCGGTGGGTGGGGCGAGGTCGGGGCCTTCGTAGTACTGGGCCTCGCCGTAGTGCCAGAACCAGTCCTCGCCGGGCTCGAAGCTGCGGACGATCTGGTGGTCGGTCTCGGCCGCGTGGGCCGAGGCGTGCTGCGCGGGGGACGAGTCGCAGCAACCGACGTGACCGCACTGGGCGCAGCGACGGAGGTGGAACCACCAGCCGTCGGCTTCCAGGCACTCGACGCATCCGGTGCCGCTCGGGGGAACAGTGCTGTCGATGCCCGGGGTTCCAGAAGTCATACCGCACATCCTGACTCGTCTGTCCGAGTCCGACAAGGAACGCCTATTCGATCCACGGCGAGTTCTTGATGACGTCGACGAAGTCGGTGTGGTGGAAGCCGGGGACGAAGTGTTCGAGGACGTCCGCCTTCACATTGCCGAAGGTGGTCGCAGGGCGATCCCGCAGGCCCGCCGTGAAGGCGTCGAGGATGCGCGCCTTGAAGTCCGGGCGCGGGTGGGCGGCGACGACCGCGGTGCGCTGTGCAGGCGTGATCGAGTCGTACCCGATCCCGAGGACGTCGAGCTCGACACCGCGCGTGACGAGCGCGATCTCGGGCGCCAGGTGCAGCGGGATCTCCGGGGTGGTGTGCAGTGCGATCGCTGTCCAGACGCGGTCGGCCGGCTCGCCGGTGATGCCGTGGTCGTCCAGGAAGCGGCGGGCCTCGTCGGCGCCGTCGATCTCGAAGCGTTGGTCGGTACGCCGGTAGCGCTCGGTCAGACCGAGGTCGTGGAACATCGCGCCGACATACAGCAGTTCAGGGTCGTACGCGAGCTCCTGGCCGCGGAGCGATCCGAACAGGAAGACGCGGCGTGAGTGGTCGAACAGCAGCGGGGCTGCGGTGTCGCGGACGAGCTCGGTCGCTTCCTGCGCGAGCTTGCTGTCGGGGATCCGGACCCCGGCGATCTCTTCGGTCATCGGGCGCTTCCTCTCTCGAAGGGGTTCCAGATTCGCGCTCGGAGGTACGGTGGTGCCATGTCCTTATCGCCAGATGAACCTCAGATTCGGACACACCGCGTGGCGTTTGTCGTGTACGACGGTGTGACGCTGCTCGATGTCACCGGTCCCCTCGAGGTGCTCCACCAGGCGAACCTCGCGCACCAGACCCAAGCGGAGCTGTACGAGGTGGTGCTTGTGGGGAAGGAGCGTGGAGTGGTGCGGGCCGGCTCGGGGGTCGAGTTGGCGGGGGTGGTTCCAGCCGCAGAGGTTGGCGCGGTCGGGACCGTGGTGGTGCCAGGGGCGGATCACCTTGTTGGTGGCGTGCCGGATGAGGTGCTGGAGGTGACGGCGGCGCTGGCCGAGGCGGCCGTGCGGGTGGCGTCGGTATGCAGTGGGGCGTTCGTGCTGGCTCAGCTGGGGATGCTCGACGGACGGAGGGCGGCGACGCACTGGCGGCATGCCGGGGCGCTGGCGCGGCAGTACCCAAAGGTGCGTGTTGAGCCGGACGCATTGCATGTCGCCGACGGGCGGTACGTGACCTCTGCCGGGATCAGCGCCGGCATCGATCTCACGCTCGCCATGGTCGAGGGGGATCACGGCAGCGATCTCGCACGGGCGGTGGCGCGGGAACTTGTCGTCTTCATGCAGCGGCCTGGTGGGCAGTCGCAGTTCTCCACCGCGATGGCGACTCCTCCGGCGCGGACCGATCAGTTGCGGGCGATCGCTGAGTCGGTGGTTGCCGACCCGGCCGCTGACCACAGTCTGTCGACCCTGGCTGCCGCGGCGGCCGTCAGTACGCGGCATCTGACCCGGTTGTTCCAGAGCGAGTTCAGTACGACTCCAGGGCGCTGGGTCGAACGCGTGCGGCTGGATCGGGCGCAGCAACTCCTGCTCGACGGCCACAGCATCACCACGGCCGCGCGGCTCAGCGGGCTCGGCAGCGACGAGACTCTGCGCCGCGCGTTCGCTCGGCAGCTCGGCACGACGCCGACCGAGTACCGCCGCCGCTTCCAGGCAGCCAAGCAATAGAGGACAGAGACTGTCCGCTGCTGTTGGGAGGGTGGTGGCATGACAACGACACGGATTCCGGGCGGCAAGGGAAGCGTTACGCCATACATCGTGGCGAAGGGGGCGGACAGGTTTCTGGAGTTTGTGGAGCGGACGTTCGAGGTGCGGGCGAGCGGGCGGTTCTTGAACGAGGACGGGACCGTGGGGCATGCCGAGATCACGGTCGGTGAGTCGGTTCTGATGACGTTTGACGCAGCCGCGGACTGGCCTGATACGCCCAGCTTCCTCAGTGTGTACGTCGACGATGTCGAGCGGACGTACCAGCGAGCACTCGACGCCGGCGCGAGCGTCGTCACCGAGTTGATGTACTCCGGCATCACCGGCGATCGGGGCGGTCGCGTGCAGGATCCGGTGGGCAACATCTGGTGGCTGCAGACGCACGTGCAGGACGTGGACCCGAGCACGCTGCCGGCGCTTTTCGCGGATCCGGCGGAAGCCGACCTGATGCGGCACGCGCAGCAGACGTTCGCCGACGCGATGGTCAGCTGACGAGTCGCACGGGTTGGCCGGGGCGGGCTTGAGCGCAGGCGTCCAGGTCCGCGTCGGTGACGTACGCGATGACCGGGTAGCCGCCGGTCACGGGATGGTCGGCGAGGAAGATCACCGGCGTACCGGAGGGTGGGATCTGGATCGCGCCACGGGCCATGCCTTCACTGGCGAGTTCGCCGGTCCGGGCGCGTTCGAGTGGTGTTCCGTCCAGCCGTACGCCGACGCGGTTGCTGTTGCTGCTGACGTGGTACGTCTGCGAAAGGAGCGACGTCCACGCCGCAGCGGTGAACCAGTCTCGTCGTGGGCCTGGGGTTACCTGGATCACGACCCGACCGGCGGTGGGATGGGCGACCGGGGCCAGATCCACGCCCGGCATCGGACGTACGAGCGAGCCGATCGGCAGCGTCTGCGCGGGACTCAGCGGCGGCGGACCCAACCCGGAGAGCAGGTCGGTCGAGCGGGAGTTGAGGACCGGCGCGACGTCGATCCCGCCGCGGACTGCGACGTAGGTGCGCAGACCGCTCGTCGGCGGCCCGAGGCGCAGGACCTCACCGGCCCGTACCAAGGTGGGAGCGTTCAGCGGTACGCCGATGCAGGGCGCGCCCGTGATTGCGACGAGGAGGTCGCCGTCCGCGTGAAGGGCCAGGCCGCCGTACGTCACCTCCAGAGCGGCCGCGCCGCCCTCGTTCCCGACCAGCCGGTTCGCGAGCTCGTACGACGCCCGGTCGCAGGCGCCCGACGCGGGGACGCCGAGGGCCGCCTGCCCGGTGCGTCCGCGATCCTGGATTGTTGCCAACGGCCCCGTTGCGAGAACGGTCAGGCTGCTCATCCACGACCCGCGTCGACGAACCGGACCCGGCGCCCGGGATGGAACAGTGCGGCGGGCTCACGGGACGAGTCGAAGATCCGCACCGACGTACGGCCGATCAGCTGCCAACCGCCCGGCGACTCGCGCGGATACACGCCACTGAACTCGCCGGCCAGTGCGACGGCGCCGGCCGGGACCTTCGTCCGCGGTGAGGAGCGGCGTGGGATGTCCCAGTCGCCGGTGGACGTCAGGTAGCCGAAACCGGGCGCGAATCCGGAGAAGGCCACGGTCCATTCGTCGGCGGTGTGGCGGGCGATCACCTCGGCTGCCGTGCAGCCGAGGAGGCCGGCGACGTCGGCGAGGTCCTCCCCGTCGTACACGACCGGGAGCTCGACGAGATCGCCGGTCGCCCGGCGGTCCTGAGAAGGGGTCAGGTCCTGCAAGGCTCGTGACAAGGAGGCGAGGTCGCCGCTTGTGGTGACGAGGATCGTGCGGGCGGCCGGGACGATATCCACAACACCCAAAGGCGGATCGGCCGACAGGGCGGCGTAGTACCCGAGCACGTCGTCCAGGCCGTCGAGCTCCACGAGCAACGCCCGGTCCCCGGCGGGCAGTACGCGCATCAGCCGGTGAACGGGCGCAGCGTGACGCCCGCTCCCTCCAAGGCGCCGCGCACCCGGCGCGCGATCTCGACAGCCCCCGGAGTGTCACCGTGTACGCAGATCGAGGCCGCATCCAGCACGAGCGTGCCGCCGTCGATGTCGCGGATCGCCTCGCCCGTTGCCATCGCCGTACTGCGGGAAGCGATCTCGTCCGCGTCGTGCAACACGGAACCGGACGTGCGCCGGGAAACCAACGTGCCGGCCGACGTGTACGCGCGGTCCGCGAACGCCTCGTGCACCACGGTCAGCCCCGCCTCGGACGCGAGCCGGAGCCACTCGGACCCGGGCAAGCCGAGGACCGGGAGCGTCTTGTCGTACTCCGCGACGGCCGCGACGACAGCGCCGGCCTGCTCCACGTCGTGGCCGATCGTGTTGTAGAGCGCGCCGTGCGGCTTCACGTACCGGACCCGATCGCCGGCGATCCGCGCGAACGCGTCCAGCGCGCCGAGCTGGTACACGACCTCGTCGCGCAGCGCGGCCGGCTCGATGTCGACGTACCGCCGCCCGAAGCCGGCCTTGTCGGCGTACCCGACGTGGGCACCGATGGCGACGCCGCTCTCGACCGCGCCGGCCGTCACCCGGCGCATGATCGACGGGTCGCCGGCGTGGAACCCGCAGGCGACGTTCGCGCTCGTGACGACGTCGAGCAGCGCCGCGTCGTCACCCATCGACCAGGAGCCGAAGCCTTCACCCATGTCCGCGTTGAGATCCATCCGCCACCTCCCGACACCGAGCCTAGGGATTGTTCAACAATCCTGCAAGAGTCTTGTTCCACTTTTCGGCGGCACCTGGGATGATGCAGGGATGACTGAGAGCGGCCGGCAGGCATGGCTGCGGACCGTCGCGGCCGACGTCGCCCGACTGGACCGGAGCAGCTCGGCGGAACGCGCCGCGGACATCCTCCGCCGCAGTATCACCGAGGGCGCGCTGCCGCCCGGCGCGCAACTGTCCGAGGTCGAGCTCACCGAGGTCCTGGAGGTCAGCCGGAACACCCTGCGCGAGGCGTTCCGGCTGCTGACCCACGAGGGCCTGCTGGTCTACAAACTCCATCGCGGCGTCTTCGTCCCGGAGCTCGACGAGCGGGACGTGATCGACCTGTACCGGCTTCGTCGCGTCCTCGAGGTGGATGTCGTCCGCGGGCTGGCCGAACGCGACCCCGAGCTGCCTGCGCACCGGATCGAACCGTTGCACGACGATGTCGAGGCCGCCGAGGCCGGTGCCCGCGCGGACCGTTGGCCGGCCGTCGGTACGGCGAACATGCGCTTCCACGAGCACCTGATCGGACTCGCCGACAGCGCGCGGATGGACGCGATGACCGGCCGGCTGCTGGCGGAGTTGCGGCTCCTGTTCCACGTGATCGCGACGCCGCGCGAGCTGCACGAGCCGTACATCGGGCGGAACCGCGGCCTGTACGAGCTGCTCGAGGCCCGCAAGTACGAGCAGGCCGCCGCGGACCTGCACCAGTACCTGCTCGACTCCGAGCAAGGCCTGCTCGCGGCGTTCCGCGATAAGGGCTTGCGTCAACCCGCGACCACCTGAATTGATGAGCAGAAACGTCAGCAGCAAAGGGGAGTGCAGGTCATGACCGACGACGCCCGGACCGACCAGACACCGAAGTCCTACCGTCCGATCGACGCCAAGGGTTTCCGCGAGTTCATCGCCAGCGGCTGGGGGCCGGTGGACCGGTCGGTGTCGGTGCCGGACGGGCTCGCCGAAGCGGCCGCCGAGCATCGGCGGAAGCTGGCCGCGGCGCTGCCGGGCCGCCGGATCGCGCTCGGCGCCGGTCGCGCCCCGGTCCGGTCGAACGACACCGACTACGACTTCCGCGCGGACAGCGACTTCGTCTGGCTGACCGGCTGCCAGGCCGAGGGCTCGGTGCTCGTCGTCTCCGGCGACGGTGACGCGACGCTGTACCTGCGCGAGACCGCCGGCCCGGACGAGGCGGACTTCTTCGCGAACGCCAGCGAGGGCGAGCTGTGGATCGGCCCGGTACCGGGCCTGAAGGACTGGTCGGACGCGCTGCAGATCGCCTGCCGCCCGATCGACGAACTGCCGGCCGCGCTGCGTGGCGCGGTGCCGTTCGTGCTGTCCGTCCCCGGCGTCGAGCCGATGCTGGACGCCTTGGTCCGGACGTCGGCGACCGACGGCAACGCGCTGCGCCAGTCGATCGCCGAGCTGCGGCGGATCAAGGACGACTGGGAGCTCGACCAACTGCGCGAGGCGGTCGCGGCCAGCGTGCAGGCGTTCGGCGATGTGGCCAGTGAGCTGCCCGAGGCGATCCGGGGCGGCGGCGAGCGCTGGCTGCAGGGCACCTTCGACCGGCGCGCGCGGACCGCGGGCAACGGCGTCGGGTATGCCTCGATCGTTGCTGCCGGCAAGCACGCGCCGGTGCTGCACTGGGTCCGCAACGACGGCCCGGTGAACGAGGGCGACGTGATCCTGCTGGATGCTGGCGTCGAGACCCGCACGCTCTACACCGCCGACGTGACCCGGACCTTCCCGGCGACCGGTGAGTTCACCGCGGCGCAGCGGCAGGTGCATGACCTGGTCCACAAGGCGCAGGTCGCGTCGCTCGAAGCGGTCAAGGTCGGAGCGCCGTACCGCGCGTTCCAGTACGAAGCCATGCGCGTCCTGGCCGAGGGCCTGCGGGACTGGGGCCTGCTCGAGGCATCCCTCGACGAGCTGCTCGGCCCGGACGGGCAGCAGCACCGCCGGTACATCGTCTGCGGCACCGGCCACTACATCGGCCTCGACGTCCACGACTGTGACGCGTCGCGTCCGGAGGCGTACTTCGCCGGCACCATCGAGGCCGGGATGGCGCTCGCGGTCGAGCCGGGTCTGTACTTCCACCCGAACGACGAGACCGTACCGCCGGAGCTGCGCGGGATCGGCATCCGGATCGAGGACAACGTGGTGGTCCACTCCGACCGGCTGGAGATCCTCACCGAGGACCTGCCGATCACCACCGACGGCCTGGAGCAGTGGACCCGCTCGCACCTGCCGAAGTAATCAAAATTACCGGTCACGATCAGTAACACTCGCCGCTGCCCACCGATGTAGAGGACGGGGGAGGGCTGCACTCGGCGGGCGCGTGGCAGTGGGGGGCCGCGAGGCCACGCGCCGGCCGAAGGCGGCCTGGACTGGGGCCAGGGGGGACCCGGGATCCCCGGGTACGGGGAGTAGTCATGAACCTACGGGTACGAATCATGAACTGTGGCGACCTGCACTGGTACGCCGACATCGACGACGCCGACGATCCGCAACCGGACGACCCGTTCTGGTACGTCGACAACTGCCGGAGCCAGGCGCAGGCTCTGGAGACAGCCTGCGCCGAGCTCCGGCTGATGGCCGGACGCCTGATCCGTGGGGACCACCTCGACCGCGTCCTCGACATCACCGGCGTACCGGTCTGACCGATCAGCCTGCCGGTGGTACGGCGGCACAGCTGGTGCCGCGCTTCGGCACGACCTTCTTGATCAGGTAGTCGTCGACGGCTGCCTGCATGCAGGGGCTCTTGTTGTAGCTGCCGTGTCCCCAGCCTTCGTACGTGAGCAGCACTCCGGACCGTCCGAGCTGACGCTGCACGCTCTGCGCCATCCGGTACGGCGTAGCCGGGTCGTGGATCGCGTTGGCGAGCAGCACCGGCGTCTTGAGTCCGTGGACGTCCAGCACGTGCTGCGGGTTGTTCGCCTTCGGTGCACCGAGACAGATCGACACCGCCATCAGTTGACCCGGGTAGCGCATGTCCTGGTTGTTGCGCGCCAGCCGCTGCAGGTGCGCGGCGTACTCGCGGTAGTCCTTGACCGGAAGGTTCCAGTCCTGACAGAACACCGCCAACGGGTTCTGGGCGAGCCCGGTCGGCGCCGCGGCAGCCGACGGGGTTTTCAGGTCCTTCAGCGTCTCGGCAAGCGCGGACCACTCCGGGTCGTAGAGCAGCCTGAACACCTGGAAGCTCAGCTTGAACGGATCACTCGACCGCGCCAGCAGGCCTGCCCACAGCGCATGAATGTCCTGCCCGTGCAATGCACAGTCTGTCGACGCGTCGCACCACTTCACGAACTCGTCGAACGAGTCCTGCGCCGCCGCAGCCTGCACGTCGAGGAACGACTTCGTCGTCGGTGAGCTGTGGTCGAGCACGCTCTCCACCACCATCGCGCGGACCCGCTTCGGGTACGTCTCGGCGTACTGCGCCCCGAGCAGCGTCCCGTACGAGCTGCCGTGGAACGAGATCGTGGATTCACCGAGCGCGCGGCGGATCGCGTCGACGTCGCGCACCGTCTGCCAGGTGTCGATGTGGTCGTACAGCGGACCGGTGTTCTTGCGGCAGTCCGCGGCGAGCCGGCGGTTGTAGTCGATCGTCGTACGGAAACCGGCCGCGCTGGTGATGATCGGGGACGGCTGCTTGCTCAGCAGGTCGGCCGAGCACGTGACCGGGTTGCTGCGGGCGATGCCGCGCGGGTCGAAGCTGACGACGTCGAAACGGTCCTGTACGTCGGCGCTGAACCGGTCCATCCCGGTCTTGATCCGGTCGACCCCGGAGTCGCCGGGACCGCCCGGGCCGAACACCAACGTACCGACGCGTTCGCCTGGGACTTTGGCCGTCCGGCGGGCGATCGCCAGGCCGAACGTCGGCCCGCCCGGGTTCCGCCAGTCGACCGGCAGTTGGAGGGTCGCGCACTGCGAGCCGCGGACGACGGCGGGATCGTCCTCGCCCTCGGGTTGGCAGTCGGTCCAGTGCACCCGGGGCGGCGCGGCCGTTGCGGGGAGCGTCGTCAGCCCGGCGGCCGCGACGCCGAGCAGCAGAGCGCCGCTGAGGACGCTTCGGGGAAAAATCATGCCCTCGATCCTTCGGCAATCGCTTGCTGCGGGCATCAGGGACGAGCCCCGCGCAACCCCGGTCGAGGCTTGGGGGACTTGCTAGGGTCGGACTCGAGAGGCCGGATTGACGGCGGTCGCGCCACCGCCGTACCGTCCACAACGTCAGTTATGCACCAGCCGCATGAACCCGTGCGGGAGAGACCCGGGCCAGGGAGCGACACCCAGGACCCGGGCGCCGTAGGAGCAACTCTCCCCAAGAATCTCTCAGGCACCTTCACCGCGCGGGCGAGGCACCTCTGGAAGACATCCGTCTGACAGAGCGGGGAGGACACCAAACGGTCAACGGCGACCGGAAGGAACCTCCACACGATGGCGATCAGCGTCTTCGACCTGTTCAGTATCGGGATCGGCCCGTCGAGCTCCCACACCGTGGGACCGATGCGTGCCGCCCGCACCTTCGCACTCGGCCTCGCCGACGACGGCCTGCTGGCCGCGACGACGACCGTCCAGTCGCAACTCTTCGGCTCGCTCGGCGCGACCGGGCACGGGCACGGCAGCAACAAGGCGGTGCTGCTCGGTCTCGAGGGCGCCGACCCGGAGACCGTGGTCACGCACTCGGTCGACGCCCGCGTCGAGACGATCCGCGAACGCGGGAAGATCGCGCTGGCCGGCACCCACGAGATCGCGTTCGACGAGAACACCGACCTGGTGATGCATCGGCGCAAGGCGCTCCCGTACCACCCGAACGGGATGATCTTCGTCGCCCGGGACGCGACCGGCGCGGCGCTGCGGGAGCGTACGTACTACTCGGTCGGCGGCGGGTTCGTGGTCGACGAGAACGCGGCCGCGGGCGACCGGATCGTGCCGGACACGACGCCGTTGAAGTATCCGTTCAGGACCGGCGCGGAGCTGCTCGACCGGTGCCGCGAGTCGCAGCTGTCGATCAGCGAGGTGATGCTCGCGAACGAGCTGGCCTGGCGGACCGAGGACGAGATCCGCGACGGCCTGCTGCGGATCTGGCAGGTGATGCAGGACTGCGTCCGCGAGGGCTGCGAGACCGAGGGCATCCTGCCCGGCGGCCTGAAGGTGCCGCGCCGCGCGCACGCGCTGCACAAGAAGCTCAGCCAGGACCCGTGGTCGGTCGATCCGCTCAAGGTGATGGACTGGGTGAACCTGTTCGCGCTCGCGGTGAACGAGCAGAACGCGTCCGGCGGGCGGATCGTCACCGCCCCGACGAACGGTGCGGCCGGCATCATTCCTGCCGTACTGCATTACTACCGGCGGTTCGTGCCGGGGTCGACCGAGGCGGGCGCCGTACGGTTCCTGCTCACGGCCGGTGCGATCGGCGTGCTCTACAAGGAGAACGCGTCGATCTCCGGCGCGGAGGTCGGCTGCCAGGGCGAGGTCGGCTCGGCCTGCTCGATGGCCGCTGCCGGGCTGTGCGAGGTCCTCGGTGGTACGCCGCAGCAGGTCGAGAACGCTGCCGAGATCGCGATGGAGCACAACCTGGGCCTCACCTGCGATCCGGTCGGTGGCCTGGTGCAGATCCCGTGCATCGAGCGGAACGCGATGGCGTCGGTGAAGGCGATCAACGCGGCCCGGATGGCGATGCACGGCGACGGCGTACACGTGGTCACGCTCGACAAGGTGATCAAGACGATGCGCGAGACCGGCGCGGACATGAAGATCAAGTACAAGGAGACGTCCCGCGGCGGCCTCGCCGTCAACGTCATCGAGTGCTGACGATCACCACGGTACGGTGCCGTGCAGCGACAGGTACTCCGCGGTCGGCCCGTCCGTGGCGATCGTGGCGAGCCGGACGATGATGTCCGCGCCCTCCTCGATGGTCTGGTAGCCGCTGCGCCCGTTGAAGTCGGTCGCGGTGTAGCCCGGGTCGACCACGTTGATCCGCAGGTTCGGCAACTGCCGCGCGTACTGCACAGTCAGCATGTTGAGCGCTGCCTTCGAGGCACCGTACGCCGGAGTGGGCACCCAGACCGGCACCGTGGCGACGGCGTCGGGGTTCACGGCGGCCGCGATCGAACCGAGACCGCTGGAGACGTTGACGATCACCGGGTTGGCGCTGCGCTCGAGGAGCGGCAGGAACCGGCGGATCATCCGCACCGGCCCGTACACGTTCAGGTCGAACACCTGGTGGAAGTCCTCGGCGGTGAAGTCCCGGGCGTCTTTGCGCGGTCCGGGGATGCCGGCGTTGTTGATCAGTACGTCGAGAGTGTCCAGCTGCTCGGCGGCAGCGTCGACGGACTCGTCGCTGGTCACGTCCAGCGGCAGGTAGTGCGCGCCCAGGTCGGCCGCAGCCTGCTTGCCCCGCTGCGGGTCGCGGGCGCCGATGTAGACGGTGTGTCCGGCCTCGATGAGCCGGCGGGCGGTTTCGAAGCCGAGGCCCCGATTCGCCCCGGTGATGAGTGTTGTGGTCATGGCTTCACCTTCCCGCCGCGGGTGTCGTCGAGGTAGTACCCACATCGTCCTAGGGAATGGCAGTACCAGGCTGAAAGGCCCGGCGCGCGGAATACTGGTTCCATGGGTGAACTCGGGAGGACGCTGCGCGCCTGGCGCGACCGGGTGACTCCTGCCGAGGTCGGTCTGCCCAGCGGCGGGAGCCGGCGCGCGCCGGGGCTGCGGCGCGAGGAGCTGGCGCTGCTCGCCGGTCTGTCCGTGGACTACGTCGTACGGCTGGAGCAAGGCCGGTCGGATTCGCCGTCCGCGCAGGTGCTGACCGCGCTGGCCCGGGCGCTCCGGCTGTCCGATGCCGAGCGCAACCATCTGTTCGTACTGGCCGGAGCGGTGCAGCCGACGCCGGGCCGCATGTCGACGTACATCCCGCCTGGGGTGCAGCGGATCGTCGATCAGTTGGACGGCGCACCGCTGTCGGTGTGCGACGCGGCCTGGACGATGATCAGCTGGAACCCGTTGTTCGCAGCACTGATCGGTGACCCGTCGCAATGGCAGGGGCGGCACCGCAACATCATCTACCGGAATTTCCTCGAGCCTGGGGATCGGGTCGTGCAGACCCCGGAGCAGCAGGAAAGCTTCCGGATCGCGATGGTGACCGATCTGCGGGCGTCGCTGGCCCGGTATCCACACGACCCGGAGTTGCGGGCCTTGATCGACGAGCTCCGTACGGTCGAGGAGTTCGCACGGCTCTGGGACGACCCGGTCGTCGGATTCCACCAGTCGGAACGCAAGACGATCCGGCATCCCGAGGTCGGCACGTTCGACATCGACTGCGACGTGCTCGCCGTACCGGGCAGCGATCTGCGGATCGTCGTCTACACGGCGGCCCCGGGCACCGAGGCCGCCGAGAAGCTCCGCCTGCTGTCGGTGATCGGTTTACAGGCCCTGATCTGAAGCGTCAGCTAACGCATCGCATTCCTACCGTCGCGTAGGTGGCATTGAATTTGCCATTGGTTTCACTTTTGGGTGGATTTTCTTCCAAGGACTGTTTGAAACGCCTGGTCAGCCGATACTCTGCGGGCCTTGTGAATGCCATGCCCGCTTCGGCTTCCCGTCGCTCGCCCTGGCAGAACCCGCGGCGTCGCCGTCAGGTTGCCGCCGGCGTGGGCATCGTGCTGCTCGGATACCTGCTGCTCGTGCTGATCGCCCTGCTCGGCGGTCCGCGGATCGGCGCGTCCTTCCTGCCGCTCCCCGGCGGCGGCCCGGAGCCGGCCAGCCCGGTCGCCGCGCCGCAGCCCGGTCAGCCGAACCAGGAGATCGTGGTCCCGCACGAGACCACCTCGACCCCGGCCGCGACCCCGGTGGTGCCGCCGCCCACCTCCGTACCGACGTCGTTGCCGACCGCAACGAATCCCGGTGAGGTGCAGCTCCCGTCCGGCACCACGACCACGCCGTGTCCCACGACGCAACCCCCGGGACTGCCGACGCCGGAGCTTGCCGAGACAACCACCGGCCGCACGACCGCACCGGTCACCCGCCGCCCACCGACCGCGCCGCCGCCGCAGACAACCCGTCCGCCCGCGCCGCCGACCACCCAGGATCCCACCACCCAGGACCCGACAACCCAGCCCACAACCAAACCCACAAAGCCCCCCACCTCCACCCCACCCCCGACCACCCCGACCAACCCTGACCCCCCGGACAACCCCAACCAGCCCACCGGCCTAGGAGCCCTCCTAGGAGCCCTCCTGGGAACCCTCGGCCTCTAGTGACACACGTGTACCAGGGTCGGCTTATGTCGGTGAAGCGCGTCAACGTGTATCCCGACCCCGCATCACGCGTTCCGGCTCTTCCCCGACGACCTCTAGTACGCCTCCACTTCGGTGGTGGGGGCGTTGCCGTTGGGGCGGGGTTGAAGGTTGATCTGCCAGCCCTGGTTGCGGGTGAAGGTCTGGTCGAACTTCTTGAACGTGCAGGTGGAGCGGAACTGGTGGCGCTTGGGATCCCAGTCGGCGCCGCTTTTGAAGTACAGGCGGTAGGCGCCGCCGATGCGGTTCACGGTTGTGGTCTTGGTCGCCTGGAGGTAGAGCATCACCTGGGGGCTGCCGGGCGGGCTGCCGTCGCCGACGAGTGAGATCGCGACGTCCGCCGCGGTGCCGTTGGTGATCCTCAGTCGGCCGGTGCCTTCCGGACCGCGCCGGATCAGGACCTCGCCGCTCGGCGGCCGCTCGCTCTTGGGGGCCGGCCCGGGGTCGGGCAACGTGGCGCCGAACTTCAGCTTCAACCGCTCCAGCTGGTCGAACGCAGTACCCAGGTCGGCGCGCAACTGCCGCTGCACCTTCTGCGAGGTGTACGCCGCCCCGCCGCACCGCGCATCGTCCTCGGTGGCGTCCGCCGTACTCGTCAACCGGCTCGCCGCGACCCCGATCCGCTCCTGCAACAGTGTGTGTACGCCGGTCAACTGCGGCGTCACGGTCAGCGCAGCCAACCGGACCGCGACCGTGTTCAGCGACCGTGCCAGCGTACGCATCCCCTCGCCCAGGCCCTCCGCCGTACGCACCCGGGTCAGCGTCCGCGCGGGGCCGGCCAGCACCTGATCGATCCGGGTCAGCTCGGCCTGGTACGCCGCGACGTTCAGCGGTGCGGACGTCGGGACCGACGACGCCGGCGCCGGAACGGCACTTCCGGACGTGGACGCGACCGGGCTCGGCGGATGCTCCGGTTTCCCTCCGCAGCCCGCCGCGACCAGACCCACCCCGACACAGAGCGCAAGCCAGCGCCTCATCCCCACCCCCAGGTCCCCACCCATGTGCTACCCAAGGGTAAAGCATTTGGGCGTGGGGGGGGGGGGGGGGGGGGGCCGCCGCGCCCCCCGCCGCGTGGGGGGGGGTGGGGGGCGCGCGCGCGGCGCCCCGGGGGGGTGCGGGCGGGGGGCGGCGCGCGCCTGTGGGGAGGGGGGCG